>NZ_JBSWTP010000009.1:7500-947500 GCF_056158605.1 Salipiger sp. ABN3_019 | reverse complement strand
CGCAGCGCCGTCTCGAAGGCGACGTATTTCGCCCCGGATTGCACGCCAGCCATGTTCAGCAGGTCGGCCAGTTCGAACCCGTTCCACGGCACGACCATCGACCACGCCTCGACACAGCGGAAGCGGTAGATGCGCTCTTCGATACTCATCTGCGAGAGAATGTCTTCGAGCGCGTAGGTGCCGGGCTTGTCGACCATGCCATCGATGGTGACCGACCACGGCTCGGTGGTCAGCGCATCGGCGTATTTCTTGGGATCGCCCTTGTCGGTGCCGAACTCATAGTAATTGTTGTAGCTGGTGATCTCTTCCCAGCTGTTGGGCTCGAGCCCTTCCGCCGCATGGGCGCGGCCCGCGAGACCGGCCAGCGCCAGCCCCCCTGCCCCACCGATGATCTGTCGGCGATTCAGCCACAGCGACTCGTCGGTAACGTGATGATCCTTGAGATCGCCTTTCCAGCGGAACGCCATGGGTATCCTCCTTCATACGGGTGTGGGTATCCGGGTTTCAGCAAAGGTAGCGGCAATCCGCCGATCCACCAAACCAAGCGATCTCACGTTGCGGTGTCTCCTCTGTAACTTGGGCGCAGTTTCGAGAAGGGGATCGAGCTGCCGTCGGCCTGCACGATGCGCACATGGCGGCGGCGCATCTGCCGCGGCTCCGACACGCCGACCGAATGGGCGATGGTCTCGACCTCTTTGATCACCGCTTTGGCGTAATTGGCGACCTTCATGTATTTGTCCTCGACCACGAGGCCCTTTTGCAGCCGCGGATCATGGGTGGTGATGCCGGTCGGGCAGGTGTTGCGGTTGCACTTCAGCGCCTGAATGCAGCCCATGGAGAACATGAAGCCGCGCGCCGAGGTGACAAAATCCGCGCCGAGGCAGATCGCCCAAGCCACATCCGCCGGGTTCACCAGCTTGCCCGCGGCGACGATGCGGATGCGCTCCTTCAGGCCGTAGCGGTCGCGCAGATCGACGATGCGCGGCAGCGCCTCGCGGATCGGCATGCCGACAAGATCGATAAGCGGCATGGGCGCGGCCCCGGTGCCACCCTCGCCGCCGTCGATGGTGATGAAGTCGGGCGCGCTTTCCGGCCCGCGCTCGACGATCAGCTGGAACATGCGCTCCCATTCGTCGGAGGAGCCGATCACCGTCTTGAAGCCCACCGGCTTGCCCGAGACGCGGCGGATGTGGACGATCATGTCGAGCAGGTCTTCGAAAGTGTCGATCTCGCGGTGGCGGTTCGGCGAGATGCCGGGCTGGCCCACCTTGAGGCCGCGGATCGCGGCGATCTCTGCGTTGACCTTCTCGCCCGGTAGGATGCCGCCCTTGCCGGGCTTGGCACCTTGGGCGAGTTTCAGTTCGAACATCTTCACCTGCGGACGCGCGCCCACCGCCGCCAGCTTGGCGTCGTCGATATTGCCGTGCTCGTCGCGGATGCCAAATTTGGCGGTGCCGATCTGATAGACGAGATCGCAGGCGCCAAGCTCGTGAAACGGGGCCAGCCCGCCCTCGCCGGTGTTGAGCCAGACCCCCGCCGCGGCGGCCCCGCGGCTGAGCGCCTCGACCGCCGGGCGCGAGATCGCGCCATAGCTCATGCCCGAGATGTTGAAGATCGAGCGCGCCACGAAGGGCACTTTGGCCATCGGGCCGATCACCATGGGCTCGGTCGCCGAGAACTGATCGTCGAGCGGCGGGAAGACCGCGTTCACGAAGATCGGCGTGCCGGGGATGTTGAGATTGCGGGTGGAGCCGAAGGCGACGGTGTTATCCTTGCCCTTGGTGGCATGGTAGACCCAGTCGCGCTGCGCCCGGTTGAAGGGCATCTCCTCGCGGTCCATGGCAAAGAAGTACTGCCGGAAGAATTCGCCGAGCTTGCTGAACCAGCCCCGAAAGCGGCCGATCACCGGGTAGTTGCGCCGGATTGCGTCGCCGGTCTGGGTGGTGTCGATCAGGTAGAGCAAGACCACCGCCAGCACTGCAAGACCGATGGCCACCAGAAAGACCAGTGCCAGAACCTGCAGGATATACATTGCCGCGCCCATGAAGTGCCTCTGCGTTGTCGTGTGATTGCGTAGATTGCCGGGTTTGTCGCTTGGCATGGTTACAAGGCGATGTCGCCACGGCAAGGCAGGAGTGAGCGGGCTCGAGCACTGTTAGCGCCGCAGCTTCGCCTGGGATCAGGTGGCGATCAGTGCGGGATCAGGCGAAAACCGCGCCAGATCATTCACGAGGTGCTGACATGTTCTCACGCAGGCTCGACCAGATCGCCCGGATTTGCCCGATTTCGGGCGCTGCAATAGCCCCGACCCGCGCTCCGGCAAGCCCGGCTCACGCGGATTTCAGGCTGATCCGTCTGCGAGAAGCCCCCGTAATCCTTGGTACATTCACCTGATGAAGGAGGACTTCACAATGATCCGCATGACTTCCATTGCTCTCACCACCACCGCAGCCCTGATCGCCGGCCCGGCTCTGGCCGATCACCACATGGAGAAGAACATCGTCGAGACCGCGCAGGAAGCCGGTGACTTCTCGACCCTTCTGGCCGCAGCCGAGGCGGCTGGCCTTGTGGACACGCTGACCGGCGAAGGCCCGTTCACCGTGTTCGCCCCCACCGACGAAGCCTTTGACGCACTGCCCGAGGGCACCGTGGACGAGCTTCTGATGGAAGAGAACAAGGACAAGCTGACCGACATCCTCACCTACCACGTGGTGCCGGGCAAAGTGATGTCGACGGACCTCGAAGACGGCATGATGGCCGAGACCGTGCAGGGCGAGAGCCTTGAGATCATGACCTCGGACGGCGTGACCGTGGACGGCGTGAGCGTCACCAAAGCCGACATCGAAGCCTCGAACGGCGTGATCCACGTCATCGACGGCGTGCTGATGCCCGAGTGATCTGACCGGAGCGGCCGGGCGGGATGACCCGCTCGGCCCCGCGAACAGGAAAAAGGCCCGCCGGATCGGCGGGCCTTTCTCACATTATATATAGGGCGCTGTTCAGTGCACCACGGCGTCGTCGGGACGGGGCCGGTTGCTGGCACCGATCTTGTCGCCGATGATCAGCCCGTCGGCCCCGGCGCTTACCGGCACCGTGTCGCCGTCGTGGATGTCGCCGCCGAGGATCATCTCGGCCAGCGGATCCTGCAGCGCGCGCTGGATCACCCGCTTGAGCGGACGCGCCCCGAAGACCGGATCGTAGCCTTCTTCGGCCAGCCACTTCTTGGCGTCCGCGTCGAGCGTAAGAGTGACCTTGCGGTTCGCCAGACGCTTGAGCAGCCGCGCAAGCTGGATCTCGACGATGCCGTCCATGTCCTCGCGCTTGAGCCGATCGAAGATGATCGTCTCGTCGAGACGGTTGAGGAACTCGGGGCGGAAGTGCGCCCGAACCGCATCCATCACGTCACGCTTGGCCGCGCCGCT
Organism: Salipiger sp. ABN3_019; assembly: GCF_056158605.1. Classification (NCBI taxonomy): domain Bacteria; kingdom Pseudomonadati; phylum Pseudomonadota; class Alphaproteobacteria; order Rhodobacterales; family Roseobacteraceae; genus Salipiger; species Salipiger sp. ABN3_019. The sequence goes on along the minus strand of NZ_JBSWTP010000009.1, from coordinate 944,078 downwards.
GTCGGCACCTTCCGGCAGCTGGCTGAGCGCCTGCGAGCCGAGGTTCGAGGTCAGCACGATCAGCGTCTGCTTGAAGTCCACGGTCCGGCCCTGACCATCGGTCAGCACACCATCGTCAAGCACCTGCAACAGCACGTTGAACACATCCGGGTGCGCCTTCTCGACCTCGTCGAACAGCACCACCTGATAGGGGCGCCGCCGCACGGCCTCGGTCAGCACACCGCCTTCGTCATAGCCGACGTAGCCCGGAGGCGCGCCGATCAGACGGGCGACCGCGTGTTTCTCCATGAACTCGGACATGTCGATGCGAACCATCGCGCTGTCGTCGTCAAAGAGGAACTCGGCCACGGCCTTGGTCAGCTCGGTTTTACCCACACCGGTCGGCCCGAGGAACAGGAACGAGCCGAGCGGACGGTTCTCATCGTTGAGCCCGGCCCGTGCGCGGCGCACCGCGTTGGCCACGGCACGCACCGCCTGGCTCTGGCCGACGACCCGCTTGTGCAGACCATCTTCCATGCGCAGCAGTTTTTCGCGCTCGCCCTCGAGCATTTTCGAGGTCGGGATGCCCGTCCAGCGCTCGACCACCTCGGCGATCTGCTCGGGACGCACGGCCTCTTCGACCATGACATCGCCTTCGCCCTTCTCGGCCTGCTCGAGTTTCTGCTCGAGCTCGGGGATCTTGCCGTACTGCAGTTCCCCGGCCTTGGCGAAGTTGCCCTCGCGCTTGGCGATCTCCAGATCGGCGCGCATCCGGTCGAGCTGTTCCTTGACGTCCCGCGCCGAGGCCAGCTTGTCGCGTTCGGCCTGCCATTTGGCGGTCATCTCGGCAGAGCGCTCTTCCTGCTCGGCCAGTTCCTTCTCGAGCTTCTCGAGCCGGTCCTTCGAGGCAGCATCATCCTCGAGCTTCAGCGCCTCGACCTCGATCTGCATCTGCAGGATGTTGCGGTCGATCTGGTCAAGCTCTTCGGGCTTGCTGTCCACTTCCATGCGCAGGCGGGAAGCGGCCTCATCCATGAGGTCGATCGCCTTGTCGGGCAGGAAGCGGTCGGTGATGTAACGGTGCGAGAGCGTCGCCGCGGCCACAAGCGAAGAGTCCGAGATTCGCACGCCGTGGTGCAGCTCGTATTTCTCCTTGATGCCGCGCAGGATCGAGATCGTGTCCTCGACCGTGGGCTCCTGCACCATCACCGGCTGGAAGCGGCGTGCGAGGGCCGGGTCTTTTTCCACGTGCTTGCGGTACTCGTCGAGCGTGGTGGCGCCGACGCAGTGCAACTCGCCGCGGGCCAGCGCCGGTTTCAGCAGGTTCGAGGCATCCATCGCCCCGTCCGCCTTGCCCGCGCCGACAAGCGTGTGCATCTCGTCGATGAAAAGGATGATCTCGCCAGCGGCGGTCTCGATCTCCTTCAGGATGGCCTTCAGCCGCTCTTCGAATTCGCCGCGGTACTTCGCACCGGCGATCAGCGCCCCCATGTCGAGCGCCATCAGCCGCTTGTTGCGCAGGCTTTCGGGCACGTCGCCATTGACGATGCGCAGCGCAAGACCTTCGGCAATCGCGGTTTTACCCACGCCGGGCTCACCGATCAGCACCGGGTTGTTCTTGGTGCGGCGCGAGAGCACCTGCATCGAGCGGCGGATCTCGTCGTCACGGCCAATGATCGGGTCGATCTTGCCCTGTTCGGCGGCTTCGGTCAGATCGCGCGCATACTTCTTGAGGGCGTCATAACCCTCTTCGGCATTGGCGCTGTCCGCCGTGCGGCCCTTGCGAATGTCGTTGATCGCCTCGTTCAGCTTCTGCGGCGTGACCGCGCCAGCCTCCAGCGCCTCCTTGGCGCCGCTGCGCTCGATGGCGAGAGCCATGAGGACACGCTCGACGGGAACAAAGCTGTCGCCCGCCTTCTTCGCGATCTTCTCGGCCTCGTCGAGCACGCGCCCGGTGGCCGAATTGAGATACACCTGACCGGCGTCGCCCGAGACCTTCGGCTGTTTCGCGAGTTTCTGATCGAGGGTTTCCACCACCCGCTGCGGCGAACCGCCGGCCCGGGTGATCAGGTTGCTGGCCAGCCCCTGGTCATCGTCCATCAGGGCCTTCAGCAGGTGTTCGGGAACCAGCCGCTGATGGCCTTCCCGCATAGCGATGGTCTGCGCGGCTTGAATGAACCCACGCGACCTTTCAGTGAACTTCTCCAAGTTCATCACGTCTCTCCTTCCACAAGCGCCCGTCTGGGATTTGCCCCGCCTGCCAGGCAGCACGGAGCGGTATCGGGCCTCGGAGTAGAGATGGGCGCAGCGCATGAACGGTTCAAGAACATCGGCATGGAAAAAACGCCGGGGTGCGCCCCTCGCCCGCCCCCTGCAATGGCCTGACACCGATGTTTAACATCTTTGCCGCATGTTGGCCCGAAGAGCATGACGCTGCGCGACAATAGACCGCCCAGAGACAGCGCATTGACAGACCGACCTTTAGAAGGATGCAAGAAATGCATGTGGACCGCGTCGAATTCGACGGTTTCGAGCCGATGGAACGGGGCGCTGCCGCCCGGCTCTGCGATGGCACCGATCCCGATACCATCGGCCCGCCCGGCGGCAGCGTCTCGCTGGTCTCTCAGGATGGGCGGCTGCGGGTCTCGCTGCTCGGCGCGCCGCAGGCGCAGCGGCCCGCGCTGATCGCGGCGATCCGGCTGCTGCTGCGCATGCCGGAGTTTCGCGGCGGTGCGCAGCGGCTGACCTTCGCCAGAACGCTGCCGCTAAGCACCCGCAAGCGCCGCTAAGGCGCTCAGCCCGCTTTGCGCAGGTCGGCGATCATCGCGTCGATGTCGCCCCGTCGCCGGTCGAGCATGGCGCCGATCTCGGTCCGTTCGGTGAGCAGCATGTTCACGCCCTCGACGTACATATTGTAGAACCGCCCGGATTTCTCGCCGACGAAGAAGGTCACCTCGAAGGGCGACTGCCCGCGCAGCTTGGCGACTGTGGCCACCTGATAGGCGTTCTTGACCTTCTGCGTGCCGGAGACGGTGATCTCGCTGCCGACGAACTGGCGGAACTGCTTGCCGTATTTGCGCGCGGCATAGCCTTGGAACGCCGCGGTGAAGGCTTTCTTCTGCGCCCCGGTGGCGCGCCGCCCGTCGGCGCCCATCACATAGGCCGCGATATAGGGCATGTCGCCATAGCGCCCGAAGATGCGTTCGAACTGCGCAATCATCGCCGACTCGGAGGCGCCCGAGGCGATCACCGCGTTCACGTCGCCGACCAGCCCCTGCACCAATTGCTCGGCCTGCGCCGCGCTGGCGGCCAGCGCCGCGCCGGGCAGCAGCGCCAGCCCCGAGAGCGCCAGCCCATGGCTGAGGAAGCTGCGGCGGCTCGCGAAATAACTCATCAAAATCCCTCCGTATCCAAGGCTTCGGGGTCGATGAACCCCGCACCCTCTATGCTGTCGTCGCCCAGTTCGTGACGGCGTTTCTCGAGCCAGATCACCCGGGCCTGCGCGTAGCTGTCGGCGCTGCCGGTAAGAACCGCGTCGATCGCGTCGCCATAGTCGCTGCGCTTGATCGCCAGTTCGCCCAGACGGGCGCCGTAGCGAACATAGCGTTGCGGCGAGGGAAGCACATAGGCAAACGGATCGGTGAAAAAGTCGACGAAGAGGCCAACCGTCTCGCGCTCGGTCGAGGGGCCGAGCACCGGAAGCTCCATGTAGGCGCCCTCGGGAAAGCCCCAAACGAACAGTGTTTCGCCAAAATTGCTGCGATCTTCGGGCAGGCCCATGGGGCTGGCGACATCCATCAGCCCGGCGATTCCCAGCGTCGCGTTCACGGAAAAGCGAAGTGTGTTTCGCGAGGCGCGCAGCAAGCGACCCTGCAAAATCTGGTTCACCACGGTCTGCGGCAAAGCGACCGTGTCGGAGAAATTGACCACGCCGGATTTAACCGGCTGCGGAAGCGACGAAATCATTCCGCCGTCGCCTTTACCGGAAAGGCCGGAATAGATTTTCTTGTTAAACGCGTGGACGCGGCGGTTGGCAGGTTCTTGCGGATCGAAGATGCCATCGGGCGACTCGCCCGGACCGGGTGTCGCACAGGCCGCGAATCCCGTTATAAGCGCCAACGCAGCAAAGGCGCGCAGCAACGAGGCGCAGCCGCCCGTCGGTGGAATTGTCATTAGGAAAAACCGAATCTTGATGTACAAGATCTAGGTAATTGGAAAAGGTGTCCAACCCAAGCGGACAATCGGCATGTGCCTCAGGCGTGGCAAGAGAGCGACATGGATATTTTTGAGCAACCACGTCGCAGACGAAATACAGACAAACGGAGAGCGGAATAGCGCTCATGCAAAATAGAATAAAATCTGCTGGAGCTGATGAACTTGCAGCCGCCCGCAAGCAAAGTCGGCCCTATTTTTGGTTCGTTGGTGTTTTCAGTTTCTTCGTCAACATGTTGATGCTGACGGGTCCGCTTTACATGCTTCAGGTCTATGATCGGGTGCTTGGCTCGCGGTCCGAAGCGACGCTGCTGGCCCTGACCGCACTTGTGGTGTTTCTCTACGGCATGATGGGCGTGCTCGACTACGCCCGCGGGCGCGTGATGGCACGAGTTGCCGCGCGCTTTCAGGCGGCGCTCGACATGCGCGTCTTCGATGCCGTGATTCGGCGCTCGTCGGTAAAAATGGACGAATTGGCCGCCACCGGCCTCAAGGATCTTGAGGCGGTGCAGCGGTTCATGGCCTCGCCGGTGCTGATGGCCCTGTTCGATCTGCCTTGGACGCCGCTGTTCATCGCGGGCATCTTCGTTTTCCACCCGTGGCTCGGGTTCCTTGCCATTGCTGGCGGCGTGGTGCTGGTGATCATCACCATCGCCAACCAGATGCTGAGCCGCGCGCCGACGCTGAAATCCAACCGCGCAGTGCTGGCCGCCGAGCAGACCTCGGAGCAGATCCGGCTCGACGCCGAGACGGTGCAGGCCATGGGGATGCGCGGGGCCGCGTTCCGCCGCTGGGACCGCGCCCGCTCGGAGGCGCTGAACGGCCAGATCTCGACCAATGACCTCGTCGGCACCTTCACCACGATGACCAAGAGCTTCCGCATGCTGCTGCAGTCGGCGATGCTGGGTCTTGGTGCCTATCTGGTGCTGCAGAACGAGCTGACCGCCGGTGCGATGATCGCAGGCTCGATCCTGATGGGCCGCGCGCTTGCCCCCATCGAGCTGGCGATTGGCCAGTGGCCGATGGTCACCCGCGCCCGCAAAGGCTGGGACAACCTGTCGGAACTGCTCGGCGAGATGCCCCCCGAGCCCGCCCGCACGCCGCTGCCCAAGCCGCGCGCCCTGCTCGAGGTTCAGCAGCTTACCGTGGTGCCGCCGGGAGAGCAGCAGGCCGCCCTGCGTCTGGTCTCTTTCGATCTTCAGCCGGGCCATGCGGTCGGCGTGATCGGCTCGTCCGGCGCTGGCAAATCGACGCTGGCGCGCGCGATCACCGGGGTCTGGCGCCCCGCTGGCGGGCGCATCCGTCTCGATGGCGCGACGCTCGATCAATATGACGAGGATCTGGGCAAGCACATCGGTTACCTGCCGCAGCGGGTCAGCCTGTTCGACGGCACCATCGCCGAGAACATCGCCCGTCTTGCCGACCAGCCCGACCCCGAGAAGATCGTCGAGGCGGCCAAGAAGGCCGACGCGCATGAGATGATCCTCAAGCTGCCCAAGGGCTACGACACCCGTGTCACCGCCACCGGCGGGCGGCTGTCGGGCGGTCAGATGCAGCGCATCGGCCTTGCCCGTGCGATGTATGGCGATCCGGTGATCCTCGTACTCGACGAGCCCAACTCGAACCTCGACAATGAGGGCAGCGAAGCGGTCAACGCCGCGATCCGACGCCTCAAGGAAGAGGGCAAATCGGTCATCATCATGGCCCACCGCCCTGCCGCGATCCGCGAATGCGACATGCTGCTGATGCTCGAGCATGGGGCCCGCGTCGCCTATGGTCCGAAGGACGAGGTGCTGCGCGCGCAGGTCAAGAACCACGAACAGATCACCCGGCACGCCGGGCCCGGAGGTGTCCGCTAATGTCGCAAGAGACCGACAAGCGCTTCCCGCTCAAGAAACCGCTCATGCTGGGCCTTATCGCCCTGCTGATCCTCGTCGGGGGCTTTGGCACCTGGGCGGCCACAACCAATATTTCCGGCGCCATCGTCGCCGGGGGCCAGATTCAGGTCGAACGCAACCGTCAGGTCGTGCAGCACCCCGATGGTGGTGTGGTCGAAGAGATCGTCGTCGACGAGGGCGATGTGGTTGAGGCTGGCGATGTGCTGATCAAGCTCGATCCGACGCTGCTGCAGTCCGAGTTGAACATCGTCGAAGGGCAGTATTTCGAACTGGTCGCCCGCCGTGCCCGACTGCAGGCGGAACGCGACGGCTCCGAGGAGCTGACTTTCGACGAGACGCTGCTCAAGGTGGCCGAATATGACGACGAGGTGCAGGAGCTGATCGAAGGTCAGCGCAACCTGTTCTTCGCCCGTCTCGAGTTGATGAACCGCGAATCCGAGCAGCTGACCAAGCGCCGCGATCAGATCGTGAATCAGGTCGAGGGGCTCGACGCGCAGCAGACCGCGCTGAACAGCCAGCTGTCGCTCATCGAAGAAGAGCTGAACGATCAGAAATCGCTGCTCGACCGCGGTCTTGCGCAGGCCAGCCGCGTGCTCGCCCTGCAGCGCGAAGAGGCGCGGCTGTCGGGCGAGGTCGGCGATCTGACGGCGCAGAAGGCGCAGTCCGAAGGCCGGATGACCGAGATCGACATCGAGGTGCTGAAGCTCGCCACCACCCGCCGCGAAGAGGCGATCACCCAGCTGCGCGACATGCAGTACCGCGAGCGCGAGCTTGCCGAACAGCGCTCTGCCCTGCTCGAAAAGCTCAAGCGGATGGAAATCCGCGCGCCTGTGAGCGGCGTGGTCTACGGGCTGACCGTCTTCGCCCCGCGTTCGGTGATCCGCGCCGCGGACCCGGTGCTCTACCTCATTCCGCAGGACCGCCCGCTGGTGATCACCGCGCAGGTGCCGCCGATCCACATCGATCAGGTGCACGTCGGGCAAGAGGTGACGCTGCGCTTCTCGGCGCTCGACCAGCGCCGCACGCCCGAGACCTTGGGCACGGTGACGCAGATCTCGGCCAACTCCTTCACCGACGAGAACACCTCGGCCAGCTTCTACCGCGCCGAGATCATGCTCGACGAAGGCCAGATCGACCGCCTGCCCGAAGGCACCAACCTCGTCCCGGGGATGCCGGTAGAGGCCTTCCTGCGCACCGCGGACCGCACGCCGCTCGCCTATTTGGTGAAACCGTTCACCGATTACTTCTCCAAGGCGTTCCGCGAATAAGTCTCGCACATAAAGCTTGGAAGGGGCCGCTGTCTTCGGGACGCGGCCCCTTTTCTTTGAGCTGCCGTGGGTCTAGCGTCCGCCGCAGATCACACGCACCGATCTTTCGGGCAGATCTCCCGAACAGATCACACGGAGGCTCCAATGACCGATATCACCGCCCGCCTTGCAGAGCTTGGCCTGACGCTGCCCGACGCGCCCGCCCCCGCCGCCAACTACGTGCCTTATGTGCAGAGCGGCACCATGCTCTATGTCTCCGGCCAGATCAGCATGGATGAAAACGGCCTGATCACCGGCAAGATCGGCGACACGCTGGATGTCGAGGCCGGTGCCAAGGCCGCCCAGCGCTGCGCCCTGTCGCTGATCGCCCAGGCCAAGGCGGCCTGCGGCGGCGATCTGTCGAAGCTCAAGCGCGTGGTGAAGCTGGTCGGTTTCGTGAACTCCACCCCCGAGTTCACCGAGCAGCCCAAAGTCATCAACGGCGCCTCGGACCTGATGGTCGCGGTCTTCGGCGATGCTGGAAAACACGCCCGCTCGGCGGTCTCCGCGGGCGCGCTGCCCATGGGTGTCGCCGTCGAGATCGAAGCGATCTTCGAGCTCGCCTGATGACCGGCCTGCCCGCCGCGTTCCTCGATCGGCCCATCGCGCATCGTGCCCTGCATGATCTCGCGGCGGGCCGCCCCGAGAACTCCCGCGCCGCCATCTCGGCGGCCATCGAACAGGGCTATGGCATCGAGATCGACCTGCAGCTCTCGTCCGATGGCGTCGCCATGGTGTTTCACGACGAGCGGTTGGAGCGGCTCACCGGGGCACGCGGGCTCGTAGGGGCGCGCGATGCGTCCGAGCTTGCGGCGCTGCGCCTTAAGGGCGGCGAGGAGGGCATTCCGACGCTGAGCGAGGTGCTGGATCTCGTCGCCGGGCGCGTGCCGCTGCTCATCGAGATCAAGGATCAGGATGGGGCGCTCGGTGCCGATGTGGGGCCGTTGGAGAACGCCACCGCCGATGCGCTGAAAGGATATGACGGCCCGGTGGCGGTGATGTCCTTCAACCCCCATTCCATCGCCCGTATGGCGCGGCTCGCGCCGCAGCTGCCGCGCGGGCTGACCACCGACGCCTTCGATCCCGAGGATTGGTCCGGCGTGCCGGGCTGGCGGCTCGAAGAGCTGCGCGCCATCCCCGATTACACCCGCACCGGTGCCTGTTTCATCAGCCACGGTTGGCGCGATCTCGCCAGTCCGCGCGTGGCGGAGCTCAAAGAGGCAGGCGCCAGCATCCTGTGCTGGACCATCCGCACGCCCGAGCAGGAGGCAGAGGCCCGCAAGGTGGCCCAGAACGTGACCTTCGAGCAGTATCTCGCGTGAGCGTGTCTTGATCCCGGCCCCGCCGGGATCAGATACTGCCCGGTGATGACAGGGCCAAAGATCTCCGCATGACCGACCAGAGTCCCAACGAGACAGCTGGCGAGACCATCGCCGTCAACGTGCTGAGCTCGCTCGACCAGATTGCTCAAAGCGACTGGGACGCCTGCGCCTGCCCCGAGGCGGCCAACGGTGGGCGCCCGGACGATCCTTTCACAACCTGGCGCTTCCTGCGCGCGCTGGAACGCTCCGGCTCGGTCGGGCGCGGCACCGGCTGGGAGCCGCGCTATCTCGCCGCCGAAAAGGCCGGGCGGCTGATCGCCGTGGCGCCGCTCTATGCCAAGGGCCACAGTCAGGGCGAGTATATCTTCGACCACAGTTTCGCCCATGCCTACGAGCAGGCGGGCGGCGACTATTATCCCAAGCTGCAGATCGCCGTGCCCTTCACCCCCGCCACCGGGCGGCGCTTCCTCACCCGTCCGGGGCATGAGGCCGAGGGCATGATGGCGCTGGTGCAGGGCGCGGTGCAACTGACCGCCGATAATGATCTGAGCTCGCTGCACATCACCTTCTGCACCGAGGGCGAGGCGGTGGCTGGCGAGCGCATGGGTCTGCTGCGCCGCGTCACCCAGCAGTTCCACTGGCTCAACAGGGATTACGCGGATTTCGACGGGTTCCTCGCCGATCTCAGCTCGCGCAAGCGCAAGGCGATCCGCAAAGAGCGCGCGCGGGCGCAGGAGTTCGGCGGCCGCATCCGCATTCTCACCGGCGACGAGATCGCGCCCGAGCACTGGGATGCCTTCTGGGAATTCTATCAGGACACGGGCGGGCGCAAATGGGGCACGCCCTATCTGACCCGCGCCTTCTTTGACGAGCTGCATGAGACCATGCGCGAGGATGTGGCGCTGGTGATCTGCGAGCGCGACGGGATGCCGGTCGCCGGCGCGCTGAATTTCATTGGCCGCGACGCGCTCTTCGGACGCTACTGGGGCTGCACCGAACATCACCCCTGCCTGCATTTCGAGGCGTGCTACTATCAGGCCATCGACTTCGCCATCGCCCACGGTCTCGGGCGGGTGGAGGCCGGGGCGCAGGGCGAACACAAGCTGGCGCGCGGATATCTGCCCAGCCAGACCCATTCGCTGCATTGGTTCCCCGACAAGGGGTTTGCCCGCGCCGTGGCGCACTATCTGGAGGCCGAGGCACGCGCCGTGGACGAGGACATCGAAGTTCTCACCGCCTACGGCCCGTTCCGGAAAGACCACGGGAAGGACACCCAATGACAGAGAAACTCTCCGACACCGGCCGCGCCACCATGCTGGCCCCGCTGCTCGAGAACGGCTGGGAGATGAACGAGGCGGAAGACACGCTGTGCAAGACCTATGAGTTCGGCGATTTCACCGAAGCGTTCTCATGGATGACCCGCGCCGCGCTCTGGGCCGAGAAATGGAACCACCATCCCGACTGGCGCAATGTCTACAAGACCGTGGAAGTGAAGCTCACCACCCATGACGTCGGCGGCCTTAGCTCGCTCGACGCAAAGCTGGCGCGCAAGCTCGACACGCTCTGAGCATCCTCTGAGCATCCCGCCCGGCCTCCCGGCGCATGGGCGCGCCGGAGGGCTGGGGATTTGCGTATTTGGAAAGAGAAGAAGACCCGATGGTGAGACCCATTCTCGCTTCTTCTCTTTAAAAATACGCATATCCGGCGGCGCCACAAAGGATGCCGCCGGAGGATTGGGTCAGATCGCCGCCAGCAGCGCCTCGCCGCCCGAGATCTCGCAGGTGCCGCGCCCGGTCTCTTCGTGGAACACCACGACCTTGCCGTCCTCGACATACATCGCATAGCGCTTCGAGCGGCGGATCAGCCCGGCGGGCGGCGCGCTGAACTCCATGTCGATGGCGCTGGTGAAGGCGCATTCGGGATCGGCCAGCATGGTCAGCCCCGCCTCGGTCGCGCCGGTGCTTTCGCCCCAGACCTTCATCACGAAGGGATCGTTGACCGACACGCAGATGATCTCGTCCACGCCCTTGGCGTCGAACCCGTCCTTGGTGCGGATGAAGCTCGGGACATGCGCCGACGAGCAGGTCGGCGTAAACGCGCCCGGCAGCCCGAAGATCACCACCTTGCGGCCCTTGAGTTTCGCCGCCAGATCGACCGGCTCCGGTCCGGCCTCGCCCAGCTGAACCAGTGTCGCCTCGGGCAACATGTCTCCTGCGGATGGCGCCATGCGCGTCTCTCCATAGATTGCGTTTTCCTGTGTTCGCCATATAGGGTCCGCGCGACCATGGGAAAGCGGAAACGGAGGCCGGGATGGGGCATGTTGTAGTGATCGGTGCGGGTCAGGCCGCCGCCTCGCTGGTGGCCCGGCTGCGCGGCAAGGGCTTTGACGGCGAGATCACCATGATCGGCGCCGAGAGCGAGCCGCCCTACCAGCGCCCGCCGCTGTCCAAAGCCTATCTGCTGGGCGAGATGGAGAAGGACCGGCTGTATCTGCGCCCGCGCGCCTTCTACGACGATCAGAAGATCACGCTGATGCTGGGCGAGCCGGCGGTGTCGGTGGACACCGAGGCGCGCCATGTGATCGCCGGGGGCCGCGAGATCGCCTATGACGATCTGGTGTTCTGCACCGGCTCGGCGCCGCGCCGCCTGCCCGCCGCGATCGGCGGCGATCTGGACGGTGTCTGCTTGGTGCGCGGCATCGCCGATGTGGACGCCATGCGTCCGCGCTTCACCGAAGGCGCCCGCGTGCTGATCGTCGGCGGCGGCTACATCGGGCTCGAGGCGGCGGCGGTGGCCGCCAAGCTGGGTCTTCACGTCACGCTGGTGGAGATGGCCGAGCGCATCCTGCAACGCGTCGCCGCGCCCGAAACCTCCGACTGGTTCCGCGCCCTGCACACCGCGCGCGGCGTCGATATTCGCGAGGGCGTCGGCCTTGGCAAGCTGCTGGGTGAGGACGGCAAGGTCACCAGCGCCGAGCTGACCGATGGCTCTTCGCTGCCGGTGGATTTTGTCATCGCCGGGGTCGGCATCCTGCCCGAAACCGCGGTGGCCGAGGCCGCCGGGATCGAGAACGTCAACGGCATCCGCACCGATGCCTTGGGCCGCTGCTCTGCCCCGCATGTCTGGGCGGCGGGGGATTGTGCCTCTTTCCCCCATGGCGCGGCGCAAATCCGGCTTGAGAGCGTTGGCAATGCCATCGATCAGGCCGAGGCGGTGGCGGACAACATCATGGGGGCCGAAGCGCCCTATCAGCCCAAGCCTTGGTTCTGGTCCGATCAGTACGACGTAAAGCTGCAGATCGCCGGGCTGAACGCGGGCTACGACAAGGTGGTGGTGCGCGATGGCGGCGAAGGGCCGGTGTCGCATTGGTATTACCGCGAAGGCCAGCTGATCGCGCTCGACGCGATGAACGATCCGCGTGCCTATATGGTCGGCAAGCGGCTGATCGAGGCGGGCAAAAACGCCGATCCCGAGGTCGTGGCGGATGCGGGGAGCGACCTCAAGGCGCTGCTTAAGGCATGAGGATCATCGCCGGAGACTGGCGCGGCCGCCCGCTCACCGCCGTCGGCAAGGGCGATCCGGGCGCGCATCTGCGCCCGACCACCGACCGCGTGCGCGAGAGCCTGTTCAACATGCTGGGGGGTGGGCGCTTCGGCGAGCCCTTCGAAGAGGCGGTGGTGCTCGATCTTTTCGCCGGCACCGGGGCGCTGAGCTTCGAGGCGCTGTCGCGCGGCGCGGCTTCGGCCACGCTGGTCGACGACGGGCGTATCGCGCAGAAGCTGATCAAGCAGAACATCCGCCTGCTGGGCTGCGCGGACCGCGCCCGGCTGATGTCCTGCAACGCCACCCGCCTGCCGCCCGCCGAAACGCAGGCGACGCTGGTGTTTCTCGATCCGCCCTATGGGCTGAACCTTGGCGCAAAGGCGCTCGAGGCGGCGCGGGCGCAGGGCTGGCTGGCGCCGGGCGCGCTGATCGTCTGGGAGGAAAGCAGCCCGCAGGACGCGCCGGAGGGCTTTGCGCCGCTCGACACCCGGCGCTATGGCGACACCACGGTGACCCTGCTCGAAGCGCCCTGATCTCAAACGGATCCCAGCGGCGCGCCGCCACGGCCCGTCAATGCGCGGCCACCTGCCGCCCGCTCGCGACCACTTGTCGCGCGGGCCGTGCGTTTCTATAACCGCGGCAACTTCAGGGGAGCCGTTCCATGCGTTTCGACCAGCGCCACCTTCTGGGCATCGAGCCCCTTCATCCCGACGAGATTACCACGCTGCTCGATCTGGCCGAGCGCTATGTGACCCTGTCGCGCGCGCGCGACAAGCATGCGAACGCGCTGGCCGGGCTCACCCAGATCAACATGTTCTTTGAAAACTCCACCCGCACCCAGTCCAGTTTCGAACTGGCGGGCAAGCGGCTCGGGGCGGATGTGATGAACATGTCGATGCAGGCCAGTTCGATCAAGAAGGGCGAGACGCTGATCGACACGGCGCTGACGCTCAACGCCATGCACCCCGATCTGCTGGTGGTGCGCCACCCGCATTCCGGCGCGGTGGACCTGCTGGCGCAGAAGGTGAACTGCGCGGTGATCAACGCCGGCGACGGGCGGCACGAGCACCCGACGCAGGCGCTGCTGGACGCGCTGACCATCCGCCGTGCGAAGGGCCGTCTGCACCGGCTGAACATCGCGATCTGCGGCGACATTGCGCATTCGCGCGTGGCGCGGTCGAACCTGCTGCTGCTGCACAAGATGGAGAACCGCATCCGGCTTGTGGGCCCGTCGACGCTAATGCCCTCGGGGATCGCCGACTTCGGTGCCGAGGTCTATGACGACATGGCCGAGGGGCTGAAGGATGTGGACGTGGTGATGATGCTGCGCCTTCAGAAAGAGCGGATGGACGGCGGTTTCATCCCGTCCGAGCGCGAGTATTACCACCGCTGGGGGCTGGATGCCGAGAAGCTGGCCCATGCCAAGCCCGACGCCATCGTCATGCACCCCGGCCCGATGAACCGCGGCGTCGAGATCGACGGCACCATCGCCGACGACATCAACCGCTCGGTCATCCAAGAGCAGGTGGAAATGGGCGTCGCCGTGCGCATGGCGGCGATGGACCTTCTGGCCCGCAACCTGCGCGCGCGGCCCAGCGAACTGGCGATCTGAGCGGGGCGCGGCGCGGCATGACCAAGATGCATATCAACGGCTCTGAAAGCGACGTGGTGCGGCTTTTCCACCTCGACCTGCCGCCAGAGGCGGTCGAGCGCTTCACCACGCAGGCGGGCACCGGCGAGTGGCCGCTGCAATACGCGCTTGGCGCGCGGCAACTGCGCAGCGCCTTCGTCGATGTGGTGTCGATCCGCGATCTCGGGGAGATGCCGCTCTCGCGCTATCTGGCCGAGGCGCATCAGCTGACCGGCGACGCTTTCGCCCAGATGCGTCCGCGCATCGACGCGCTGAAGGGGCATGTGGTGATCCTGCCCAGCCAAGCCTTCGATCATGTGACGCAGGACCTCAGCATCGCGACGCCGCTGCGCTGGATCGGCACATTCTCCGAGGTGAAGGCCAGCCCGCGCGGCCCGGCGCTGCGCAGCGCCTCCGCCCGTGGCCGCACGTCCCGGCCCGGCCCCGAGACCGCGCCGCGCAACCGCGGCCTCACCTACCTTCTGATCGGGCTCGGCGTCCTCGCGCTGCTGCTGCTCGCCGCCCTCTTCCGGGCTGGCTGATCCTGCCGTGATCGCCGCGCCCGCCACAAACGACACCCCGCCGCCCGGAGGCAAGGAATGAAAGACACGCTGCTTTACAACGCCCGGCTGATCGACCCGGAGGCCGGTGCCGTCACCGAAGGCGCGCTGCTGCTCTCGGGGGGCAAGATCAAGGCGGTGCTGACCTCCGCCGACGAGATCGCCCAGCTGATCGAAAAGACCGAGGCGCAGGACCTTGGCGGCGCGCATGTGGCGCCGGGGATCGTCGATCTGGGGGTGAAGGTCGGCGAGCCGGGCGAGCGCCACAAGGAAAGCTTCAAGACCGCGGGCATGGCCGCCGCCGCGGGCGGCGTGACCACCATCATCACCCGGCCCGACACCTCTCCGGCGATCGACACGCCCGAGGTGCTGGAATTCATCCGCCGCCGCGCCAATGAGACCGCGCCGGTCAATGTGCTGCCCATGGCGGCGCTGACCAAGGGCCGTGAAGGCCGCGAGATGACTGAACTTGGCTTCCTGCTCGACGCGGGCGCCGTGGCCTTCACCGATTGCGACCATGTGGTGCGCGACACCAAGGTGCTGTCGCGGGCGATGAGCTACGCCCGCTCGCTGGGGGCGCTGGTCATGGCGCATCCGCAAGAGCCGATCCTGTCGAAAGGTGCCGCCGCCAGCTCGGGGAAATTCGCCTCGCTGCGCGGGCTGCCGTCTGTCTCGCCGATGGCCGAGCGCATGGGGCTGGACCGCGACATCGCACTCGTCGAGATGACCGGCGTGCGCTACCACGCCGATCAGATCACCACCGCCCGCGCCCTGCCCGCGCTGGAGCGCGCCAAGAACAACGGGTTCGACGTGACGGCGGGCATCTCGATGCACCACCTCACGCTCAACGAGATGGACGTGGCCGACTACCGCACCTTCTTCAAGGTCAAGCCGCCGCTGCGCGCCGAGGACGACCGGCAGGCGGTGCTCGAGGCGCTGCGCACCGGCTTGATCGACGTGATCGGCTCGTTCCACACGCCGCAGGACGAGGAATCGAAACGCCTGCCCTTCGAGGAGGCCGCCTCTGGCGCGGTGGGTCTGGAGACCATGCTGCCGGTGCTGCTGCGGCTCTACCATTCGGGCGAAGTCGATCTGCCGGTGCTGTTCCGTGGCCTGTCCCTGAACCCCGCCAAGCGGCTTGGGCTGGACTGCGGTCGTCTGAGCGCGGGCGCACCCGCCGATCTGGTGATCTTCGACGCCGACAAGCCGTTCATCCTCGACCGCTTCAAGCTGCAGTCGAAATCCAAGAATACCCCCTTTGACGGGGCGCGGCTGCAGGGCAAGGTGCTGCAGACACTCGTCGCCGGAACCCCTGTCTGGAGCGCCTGACATGCTGCCCGAGATCACCTCTTCGGTCCCCGTGCTGAGCCTCTGGGCCGTGTTGGGCTACCTGCTTGGCTCGATCCCCTTCGGCCTGCTGCTGACCCGGGCGATGAACCTCGGCGATCTGCGCTCGATCGGCTCGGGCAATATCGGCGCGACCAATGTGCTGCGCACCGGCAACAAAGCGGCGGCGGTAGGCACGCTGATCCTCGACGGCGGCAAGGGCGCGGTGGCGGTGCTGCTGGCGCGCTGGTTGGCGGGCGAGGATGCGGCGCAGCTGGCGGGCCTCACGGCGTTTCTGGGCCATTGCTATCCGGTCTGGCTGAAGTTCAAGGGCGGCAAGGGCGTCGCGACCTTCATCGGCCTGGTGCTGGCGCTGCACTGGCCGGTGGGGCTGATCACCTGCGCCACATGGCTGGCCGGGGCCGCGATGTCGCGCATCTCGTCGGTCGGCGCACTGGTGGCGGCGCTGCTGTCGACGGTCTGGATGGCGCTCTTTGCCGAGACCCAGATGACCGCGCTGACTCTGGTGCTGACCGCACTGATCTTCTGGCGTCACCGCGAGAACATCGACCGCATCCGCAAGGGCACCGAGTCGAAGATCGGCCAGAAGGGCTGAGCCCGCTCCGAGGTGATGCAGCCCGGCTGCAGGCCGGGCCGTGGTCCTGACGTGATGCTTTTTTAGAGCTTTCCGCTCAGGTGCAGGTCCAGATCCTCGAGCCGGTCCTGCCCCCAGAACTTCTCGCCCTCTGCGGTGATCCAGAACGGCGAACCGAAGACTCCGGCGCTCACCGCGTCTTCGAGGTTGGCGGCATAGGTCTCGGCCCCGACCAGCAGGCCGCTGTCGGCGAGCGACGGATCGAAGCCATTCTCTTCGAGCGCGGCGCGGATCACCTCATCCTCGGCAATGTCCTTTTCTTCCGCCCAGCTGGCCTGCAGCAGGCTCTGGATCAGCCCGCCGACGTTTCCGCCGCCCGCCTTGGACGCCGCGATGATCGCATAGGACGAGGGCGCCGCATTGGTCGGCCAGAACATCGGCTTGAGGTTCAGCGGCATGCCCGCCTTTTTCGCCTGACGCGGCAGGTCCACATTGCGGTAGTCGATCCGCGACGGGTGCCGCTGCCCGAGCGGCGCGCCGCCGGTGCGCGGAAACAGCGCCATGATGTCGAACGGCTTGTAGACCACCTCGGCTCCATGCGCCTTGGCGATCTCCTCGAACCGCGGCCCGGCCAGATAGGCGAACGGCGACAACATGGAAAAGTAGTAATCAATTCGTGCCATGGCGTCACATGCCCTCCCCTGTATCTTTGCCCCACGCTAACTGCGTGTTAAGGCGACCGCAACGTCACGAATTTGTCATTCCGTAACGCCGGAGCCTCCCAAATGCCCACCGTCATCGAACCCAAGCTCATTGCGGGTAATGCCAACAAGCCGCTCGCGAATGCCATCGCGCGGCGCATGTCCCTCTACCGCGGTGGTGCGGTCGGTCTTGTGGATGCGCGCGTCGAGCGGTTCAACGACCAAGAGATCTTTGTCGAGGTCTACGAGAACGTCCGCGGCGAGGATATGTACATCCTCCAGCCGACCTCGAACCCGGCGAACGATAACCTGATGGAACTGCTGATCATGGCCGACGCGCTGCGCCGCTCCTCGGCTGCGCGCATCACCGCCGTGATCCCCTACTTCGGCTACGCCCGTCAGGACCGCCGCACCAAGGCGCGCACCCCGATCACCGCCAAACTGGTGTCGAACATGATCCACGAAGCGGGCATCGAGCGCGTGCTGACCATGGACCTGCACGCGGCGCAGATTCAGGGCTTCTTCGACATCCCCGTCGACAACCTCTACGCCTCGCCGATCTTCGCCCTCGACATCCAGCACCAGTTCAAGGACTCGCTGCAGGACGTCATGGTGATTTCGCCGGACGTGGGCGGCGTGGCCCGTGCCCGCGAACTGGCCAAGCGGATCAACGCGCCGCTCGCCATCGTCGACAAGCGCCGCGAGAAGCCGGGCGAGATCGCCGAGATGACCGTGATCGGTGACGTCACCGGCAAGAAGTGCATCATCGTCGACGACATCTGCGACACCGCCGGCACGCTGTGCAAAGCCGCCGAGGTGCTGATGGACCACGGCGCCACCGAGGTGCACGCCTATATCACCCACGGCGTGCTGTCGGGTCCGGCGGTCGAGCGCGTCACCAAATCGGTGATGAAGTCGCTGGTGATCACCGACTCGATCGCAGCGACCGATCCGGTTGCCGCCGCGCCGAACATCCGCATCCTGCCGACCGCGCCGATCTTCGCACAGGCGATCCTGAACATCTGGAACGGCACCTCGGTGTCGTCGCTGTTCGAGACCGACGTGCTTGGCCCGATCTACGAAGGCATCCTGTGATGACCTCGCGCCCGCCGCTTATCCGGCGGGCGCACCCCGCGGATCTTGGTGCGATCGAAGAGATCGTCGAGACCGCCTATTCCCCCTACATTCCGCGCATGGGCCAAAAGCCCGGCCCCATGCTCGACGATTACGCCGCGCTGATCACGGCGGGCCATGTGCATGTGGCCGATCTCGACGGTCAAGTCGCGGCGCTGCTGGTGCTGCTGGATCAGGCCGATGCACTGCTTCTGGACAATATCGCCGTCTCCCCGTCCGCGCAGGGCCGCGGCGTCGGGCGCGCGCTGATGGCATTCGCCGAATCCGAGGCACAGGCGCGCGGTCATGCGGTGATCCGCCTCTATACCCATGTCCTGATGCGCGAGAACCTCGTGCTCTATCCCCGGCTCGGCTATCAGGAAACCGGACGGATCACCGAGAAGGGGTTCGACCGGGTCTATTTCGAAAAGCCGGTCTGACCAAGGCCTTGCCGGTGCCATGCGCGGCTTGCAAGGCGGCACTTCCCTTTGCGTATCTTGTGAGACCGCCTCTCCATGCCGATTTCTCGGGCGAAGCAAACATGGAGACCAAGATGGCAACCACCGACATTCACTCGATCCCCGCCACCCGCCAGCCGGGCTTTGCCGGTATGATGGCACGCCTGCGCAGCGCCCGCAGCCGCCGCACCGAATACCACCGCGTCTATGGCGAGCTTGAGCAATACAGCGACCGCGAACTGACCGACATCGGCATCAGCCGCGCCAACATCCGCGACATCGCATGGCAAGCCGCCTACGGGCGCTGAGCGGGTACGAAATCGACAGGCGATCCCGCCTGTTCACCTGAACGCAAAAAGGCCCCGCAGTTGCGGGGCCTTTGCAATTTCAAGCGAGACGACCTCAGTAGTTGAGGTTCGGCGATTTCGGGTCGAGCCCGATGTGACCGCCAACCGCCACCATGTCCTGAAGCAGCTTGGCCGCTTCGTCCACGGGGCCCGGCTCGTTCTCGGGAGCAGCTTCCTTCGCGGCCTTGTAGGCCATCAGAGCGTCTTCCACGAGCGCCTCATAGGTTGCCTGATCCATGTCGCCATGCGGCACGGCCTTTTCGGCGAGCACGCTGACCGAGGTGCCGATCTCGGCGAAGCCGCCGGTCACGACGAACTCTTCCGTGCCGGTCTCGGTCTCGACCTTGAGAATGCCCGGACGCAGCGTGGTGATCATCGGCGCATGGTTGGGCATGGCCGTCAGATCACCCTCGGTGCCCGGAATCTGCACCGACTTCACGGCGGCCGACAGCAGCTTGCGCTCGGGGCTCACCAGGTCGAATTGCATCGTTTCAGCCATTTGGGCCTCCGGTTACTGGGGGGCACGAAGCCCCCCGCTGGTCTTAGGCAGCCTCGGCGGCCAGTTTCTCGGCCTTCTCGAGCACCTCGTCGATGCCGCCAACCATGTAGAAGGCAGCTTCCGGCAGGTGGTCGTACTCGCCAGCCACCACAGCCTTGAACGACTTGATGGTGTCTTCGAGCGGAACCTGCACACCGTCCGAGCCGGTGAACACTTTTGCCACGTCGAACGGCTGCGAGAGGAAACGCTGGATCTTCCGGGCGCGAGCCACGGTCAGCTTGTCCTCTTCCGACAGTTCGTCCATGCCGAGGATCGCGATGATGTCCTGCAGCGACTTGTAGCGCTGGAGGATACCCTGCACGGCGAAGGCGGTGTCATAGTGTTCCTGACCAACAACGGCCGGGTCCATCAGACGCGACGAGCTGTCGAGCGGGTCGACCGCCGGGTAGATGCCCAGTTCCGAGATGGCACGGTTGAGAACCGTCGTCGCGTCGAGGTGCGCGAAGGTCGTGGCCGGTGCCGGGTCGGTAAGGTCGTCCGCGGGAACGTAGACGGCCTGGATCGAGGTGATCGAGCCGTTCTTCGTCGAGGTGATGCGTTCCTGCATCGCGCCCATGTCGGTTGCCAGCGTCGGCTGGTAGCCCACAGCGGAGGGGATACGGCCGAGAAGTGCGGACACCTCGGAGCCTGCCTGCGTGAAGCGGAAGATGTTGTCGACGAAGAACAGAACGTCGGTGCCGGACTGGTCACGGAACTGCTCGGCCAGGGTCAGGCCGGTCAGGGCGACGCGAGCACGGGCTCCCGGCGGTTCGTTCATCTGACCGTAGACCAGCGCCACCTGCGACTCGGACAGGTTGTCGGGCTTGATCACGTTCGATTCGATCATCTCGTGGTAAAGGTCGTTGCCTTCACGGGTCCGCTCACCAACACCGGCGAACACGGAGAAGCCCGAGTGCACCTTTGCGATGTTGTTGATCAGTTCCATGATGAGAACGGTCTTGCCCACGCCGGCGCCGCCGAACAGGCCGATCTTGCCGCCCTTCGAGTAGGGGGCCAGCAGGTCGATGACCTTGATGCCGGTCACCAGGATTTCCGACTCGGTCGACTGCTCGTCGAACTGCGGTGCGGGCTGGTGGATCGAGCGGGTTTCTTCGGCGTTGACCGGGCCCTGCTCGTCGACGGGCTCGCCCACGACGTTCAGGATGCGGCCGAGGGTCGCGTTGCCGACCGGCACCGAGATCGGGCCAGCGGTGTCGAGAACTTCCTGACCGCGCACGAGGCCTTCGGTCGAGTCCATTGCGATGGTGCGGACGGTGCTTTCGCCAAGGTGCTGGGCAACTTCCAGAACCAGTGTCTTGCCGTCGTTTTCGGTGGTCAGCGCGTTCAGGATCTCGGGCAGGTGGTCGTCGAACTTCACGTCGACCACGGCGCCGATGACCTGGGTCACTTTGCCTTTTGCGTTTGCCATTTATCGTCTCCGGTTCTTAGAGCGCCTCGGCGCCCGAGATGATTTCGATCAGTTCGTTGGTGATGACCGCCTGACGCGAGCGGTTGTACTCAATCGTCAGTTTGTCGATCATCTCGCCCGCGTTGCGCGTGGCGTTGTCCATGGCGCTCATACGAGCCCCCTGTTCCGAGGCGGCGTTCTCCAGCAGAGCCGAGAAGATCTGGGTGGCGACACCGCGGGGCAGAAGGTCGGCAAGGATGGCTTCCTCACCGGGTTCGTATTCGTAGAGCGTGGACCCGCCAGCATCCTCCTCGGGCGCGTCGAACTGCGCCGGGATGATCTGCTGCTCCGTCGGGACCTGGCTGATCACCGACTGGAACTTGGCGTAATAGATGGTCGCCACGTCAAACTCCTCGGCGT
Source organism: Salipiger sp. ABN3_019 (assembly GCF_056158605.1). Lineage (NCBI taxonomy): Bacteria > Pseudomonadati > Pseudomonadota > Alphaproteobacteria > Rhodobacterales > Roseobacteraceae > Salipiger > Salipiger sp. ABN3_019. Next base: position 922,721 of record NZ_JBSWTP010000009.1, on the reverse strand, counting down.
CGAAACGCACGAGAACATCCTTCGCGATCTTCTGAGCATCGGCATAGCCGAGTTTCTTCACATCGCTCAGGTCGACGTGACCGACGAACAGATCGCCGTAATCACGCTTGAGCTGCTCGCGGCCTTTCTTGCCGACGGTGAGGATCTTCACCGTCTTGCCTTCGGCTTTGAGCGTTTCGATACGGTTGCGGGCCTTTTTCACGATGGAGCTGTTGAAGCCCCCGCAAAGCCCGCGCTCGGCGGTCATGACGACGAGCAGTTGCACGTCGTCTTTCCCGGTTCCCGAGAGAAGTTTAGGCGCAGTCGCGCTACCGCCCACCGACGCCGCCAGAGCACCGAGCAGCGCGTTGAAGCGCTCGGTGTAAGGCCGCGACATCTCGGCCGCATCCTGTGCCCGCCGCAGTTTTGCGGCGGCCACCATTTGCATGGCCTTGGTGATCTTCCGGGTCGATTTGACCGAGGAGATGCGGTTCTTGAGGTCCTTGAGGCTAGGCATAATCCTGTCCTTTCAGGGCGCTCAGGCGTAGGTCTTAACGAAGTCGTCGAGCACTGCCTTCAGCTTGTCCGCGGGTTCACCTTTGATCTTCGGATCTTCGCTTTCGATCCAGTCGAGGATGTCCTTACGCTGGCCGCGCAGATACGCGAGCAGAGCCGCTTCGAACCTGCCGACTTCGCTTACCGGAACGCTGTCGAGGTAGCCGTTGGTGCCTGCGAAGATGATGCAGACGATCTCGGCGTTGGTCAGCGGCGAGTACTGCGGCTGTTTCATCAGCTCGGTCAGACGCGCGCCACGGTTCAGCAGCTTCTGGGTCGAGGCATCGAGGTCCGAACCGAACTGGGCGAAGGCCGCCATCTCGCGGTACTGCGCGAGCGACAGTTTCACCGGGCCGGCAACCGAGGACATCGCCTTGGTCTGAGCGGACGAACCCACACGCGACACCGACAGACCGGTGTTCACAGCCGGACGGATGCCCTGGAAGAACAGTTCGGTTTCCAGGAAGATCTGGCCGTCGGTGATCGAGATCACGTTGGTCGGGATGAAGGCCGACACGTCGCCGCCCTGGGTTTCGATGATCGGCAGCGCGGTCAGCGAGCCAGCGCCGTGATCTTCGTTCAGCTTCGCCGAACGCTCGAGCAGGCGCGAGTGCAGGTAGAACACGTCGCCCGGGTATGCTTCACGGCCCGGCGGACGGCGCAGCAGCAGCGACATCTGACGGTAAGCCACGGCCTGTTTGGACAGGTCATCATAGATGATGAGGGCGTGCTTGCCGTTGTCACGGAAGTACTCGGCCATCGCGGTCGCGGTGTAGGGCGCGAGGTACTGCATCGGTGCCGGGTCGGACGCGGTTGCGGCGACGACGATCGAGTAGTCGATGGCGCCGGTTGCTTCCAGACGCTTCACCAGCTGCGCAACGGTCGAGCGCTTCTGGCCGACGGCGACGTAGATGCAGTAAAGCTTCTTGCTCTCATCATCGCCCGCGGCGTCGTTGTACGACTTCTGGTTCAGGATTGCGTCGAGCGCGATTGCGGTCTTGCCGGTCTGGCGGTCGCCAATGATCAGCTCGCGCTGGCCACGGCCGATCGGGATCATCGCGTCGACCGACTTGAGGCCGGTTGCCATCGGCTCGTGAACCGACTTACGCGGGATGATGCCCGGTGCTTTCACGTCTGCGACGCGACGCTCGGAGGCCGCGATCGGGCCTTTGCCGTCCAGCGGGTTGCCAAGGCCATCGACCACGCGGCCAAGCAGGGCTTCGCCTGCGGGCACGTCCACGATCGAGTTGGTGCGCTTGACGACGTCGCCTTCTTTGATGTCCCGGTCGGAGCCGAAGATCACCACACCGACGTTGTCGTTTTCCAGGTTCAGCGCCATACCCATGATGCCGCCCGGGAATTCGACCATCTCGCCGGCTTTAACGCTGTCGAGACCGTGGACACGTGCAATACCGTCACCGACGGACAGCACGCGGCCAACTTCAGCGACTTCGGCCTCCTGACCGAAGTTCTTGATCTGGTCCTTTAGGATCGCAGAAATCTCGGCTGCTTGGATACCCATTTATCCGACCTCTTTCATTGCATTCTGGAGGGAGTTGAGCTTCGAGCGGATCGACGTGTCGACCATCTTCGAGCCCACCTTAACAACGAGACCGCCGATGAGGCTTTCATCCACGGTCGATTTGATCTTCACGTCCGAACCGATCTGCGACTTCAGCGTCGCAGCAAGCTCGGAGGCCTGAGCCGGGGTCAGCTCGATGGCCGAGGTCACCTCAGCGGTCACCTCACCCTTCTCTTCGGCGATCATTGCGCGCAGCGTTGCGATGAGCTGCGGCAGCGCGAAGAGACGGCGCTTGGAGGCCATCAGGCCCAGCGTGTTCGTCAGCACGGGCGCGAGGCCCATCTTCTTGGCGATCTCGGTGATTGCCTTGCCCTGTGCTTCGCGGGTGTAAACCGGCGAAGTGATCAGATCATTCAGGTCGGCGCTTTCCTCGAGGGCGGCAGACAGGTCGTCGATACCGTTCTCGAGCTTGTCGAGCCCTTGTTCCTCTTTGGCGATCTCAAAGACCGCCTTGGCATAGCGTGCCGCGATGCCACTGGAGATCGAAGCTGGTTCAGACACGTCCACCCTTCCGATATGAGGCCCCCGCGACGCACGGGGGTGTCCCGGCGACCGGAGGCGTTGTCCCTGCCCTGATGCCCTCAAGGCGTCGAAATCAGCGACGATCTAGCAGAGGCATGGGCACCTCGCAACATGCTAACGGCCATTTAACCATCTGCGGAGCGTAGCTTTTCCGGCTTCGCACCGGGTCTGCCCATGGATACGGCGGACATGACTATGGAATGTCTCGCTTTTTCGTGAACATGTGACGGAATGCCTCACGCCCGCAGAGAATTTTATCCCACGTCACGCTAGCGCAAACGTATCTCGAGGGGCACATCCGACAGTTGATACCGATGCCATGACGTAACGGCGCGATTCCGTCCGTTCAGACCGGTTTGGGCTCTTTGCTGGGCGCGGGGTTCAGCACGCCGAGCGGATTGGGCACGCGGACTTTCTCGCTCAGCCCGGTGCGTTGCGGCGGGTAGCGCTTTGAGGCGCGCACCATCAGAACGCCGCCCGCCATCACCGCCGGAACGGTGCGGCCGATCCGCTCCCAGATCGGCGCGGTCTTCATCCAGAAGCGGCGGGTCGAGGGCGGCTGATAAAGCACCGAGGCGTGCGACACCCGGAGGAAGTCATGCGCCCGAAGCTGCGCGTCGAGCTGGCTTAGCGAATAGGGCCTGCCCTGCCCGAAGGGCGTCGTCTCGGATCGCGCCCAGAGCCCCGAGCGATTGGGCACGATGAACAGCACCTCGCCGCCCGGCCCCAGCGTGCGATAGCACTCGTCCAAAAGCGCGGTCACATTGGTGCAGGTTTCCAGCCCATGCATCACCACCAGCCGGTCCAGATGGCCCGTCTCCACAGGCCAGAGCATCTCTTCGGTGAGCACCGAGACATTGGGCATTCCGGCGGGCCAGCGCATCACCCCCTGCGGTGCGGGCATCAAAGCGGTGACGCGCCGCGCCTGCGCAAGATAGGGCCGCAGCACCGGCACGGCGAAACCGTAGCCCGCCACATTCAGCCCCTGCGCCTCGGGCCAGAGTTGCAGCACCTGATCGCGCAGGGCACCGCGCGCCGCGCGCCCCAGCGCACTGCGATAATAGAAGTCGCGGAGCGCCTGCACATCTGGATGCATTGCGGGTCGTCGTCCCTTGCGTCACTCTTGGGGGCCAGTCTGTCAAAGCCTTGAAGGAAAAGCCATGCCTCTCGACGTCGTCACCGTCCCCTGCCTTTCGGACAATTATGCCTATCTGGTGAACGGTCCCGAGGGTGTCATCCTGATCGACGCTCCCGAGGCGGGTCCGATCGAAGCAGAACTCAACTCGCGCGGCTGGAGCCTGAGCACGATTCTCATCACCCACCACCATCACGACCACGTCGAGGGAATCGCACCGCTGAAGGCGCGCTACGGCTGCACGGTCATCGGCCCCCGCGCCGAAGCCGCAAAGATCGACGGGCTGGATCAGCTCGTGGGTGGGGGCGACGAGTTCTCTGTGGATGGCGTCGGCGTGCATGTGATCGACGTGCCGGGCCACACGCTGGGCCATGTGGCCTTTTACATGCCGCAGGCCGAGGCGGTGTTCACCGCAGACAGCCTCATGGCGCTTGGCTGCGGACGGCTGTTTGAAGGGGATGCCGCGATGATGTGGGCCTCGATGCAGCGCCTGATCGCCCTGCCGCCGGAGACCACCGTTTACTCGGGTCACGAATACACTTCCGGAAACGCACGTTTCGCGCTTACTATTGAACCTCAGAACGCTGCGCTTAAATTGCGTAGTGACGCCATCGCCAAAGCCCGGACAGAGGGGCGACCAACCGCCTCCTGCGTGCTGTCCGAGGAACTGGCCACCAACCCTTTCCTACGCCCGGATTTGCCCGCGATCCGCGAAACACTCGCGATGACCGGGGCAGATGATGTGTCGGTATTCGCCGAGATCCGAGCCCGGAAGGACCGCTTCTAAGCCGCCACATTTCACGCCACGTTGCGACAAACGCGTTAAATGTGAGCGCCGCAAGCTTAGAAAACACTTGAAGGATGGTCCGTATCGACCAAACTTTAACGGTAAGAGGCAATGTTGGGCCTGTGCCCGACGCAGACAAGAAGGAGCACGCCGTGCCTTCATTCTCGAACACTCTTGAGCAGGCAATTCACTCGGCCCTGGCGCTGGCGAACTCCCGCAGCCACGAATTTGCGACGCTCGAGCACCTTCTTCTGGCCCTGATCGACGAACCCGACGCCGCCCGCGTGATGAAAGCCTGCTCGGTGGACACCGAGGAGCTGCGCACCACGCTGGTGGAATTCATCGACGAGGACCTTTCCAACCTCGTGACCGACGTCGAAGGCTCGGAGGCGGTGCCGACCGCCGCGTTCCAGCGCGTGATCCAGCGCGCCGCCATCCACGTCCAAAGCTCGGGCCGTACCGAGGTGACCGGGGCGAACGTGCTCGTCGCCATCTTCGCCGAGCGCGAGAGCAATGCCGCCTACTTCCTGCAAGAGCAGGACATGACGCGCTATGATGCGGTCAACTTCATCGCCCACGGCGTGGCGAAAAACCCGGCCTACGGCGAAAGCCGCCCGGTGAGCGGCGCGCAGGACAATGAGGAAGAGGCCAAGGCCGAAACCACGCAGGCCGCCGACAACAAGGAATCGGCGCTGGCGAAATACTGCGTCGACCTCAACGCCAAGTCCCGCAAGGGCGATGTCGATCCGCTGATCGGCCGCGAATCCGAGGTCGAGCGCTGCATTCAGGTGCTCTGCCGCCGCCGCAAGAACAACCCGCTGCTGGTGGGCGATCCCGGCGTGGGCAAGACCGCCATCGCTGAGGGTCTCGCGCGCAAGATCGTCAACGGCGACACCCCCGAGGTGCTGTCGAACACCACGATCTACTCGCTCGACATGGGCGCGCTGCTGGCGGGCACCCGCTACCGCGGCGATTTCGAAGAGCGGCTCAAGGCCGTGGTGACCGAGCTTGAAGAGCATCCCGACGCGGTTCTCTTCATCGACGAGATCCACACGGTGATCGGTGCCGGGGCCACCTCCGGCGGCGCCATGGATGCCTCCAACCTGCTGAAGCCCGCGCTTCAGGGCGGCAAGCTTCGCACCATGGGCTCGACCACCTACAAAGAGTTCCGCCAGCACTTCGAAAAGGACCGCGCGCTCAGCCGCCGGTTCCAGAAGATCGACGTGAACGAGCCTTCGGTCGATGATGCGGTGAAGATCCTCAAGGGCCTCAAGCCCTACTTCGAAGAGCACCACTCGGTGAAATACACGCAGGATGCGATCAAGTCGGCGGTCGAGCTTTCGGCCCGCTACATCAATGACCGCAAGTTGCCCGACAAGGCGATCGACGTGATCGACGAAGCCGGCGCAGCGCAGCACCTTGTGGCCGAGAGCAAGCGTCGCAAAACCATCGGCGCCAAGGAGATCGAGGATGTCGTGGCCAAGATCGCCCGCATCCCCCCGAAGAACGTCTCGAAGAACGACGCAGAGGTTCTCAAGGACCTCGAAGCGACGCTCAAGCGCGTGGTCTTCGGTCAGGACAATGCCATCGAGGCGCTGTCTTCGGCGATCAAACTTGCCCGTGCCGGCCTGCGCGAACCCGAGAAGCCCATTGGCAACTACCTCTTCGCTGGCCCGACCGGCGTCGGCAAAACTGAGGTGGCCAAGCAGCTTGCAAGCTCGCTGGGCGTCGAACTCCTGCGCTTCGACATGTCCGAATACATGGAGAAACACGCGGTCAGCCGTCTGATCGGTGCGCCTCCGGGCTATGTCGGCTTCGATCAGGGTGGCCAGCTCACCGATGGCGTGGATCAGCACCCGCACTGCGTGCTTCTGCTCGACGAGATCGAGAAGGCGCACCCGGATGTCTACAACATCCTGCTGCAGGTGATGGACCACGGCTCGCTGACCGACCACAACGGGCGCACGGTGGATTTCCGCAACGTGATCCTCATCATGACCTCGAACGCGGGTGCCGCGGAACAGGCCAAGGCGGCCATCGGCTTCGGTCGCGACCGCCGCGAGGGCGAGGACACCGCCGCCATCGAGCGGACCTTCACGCCGGAATTCCGCAACCGTCTCGACGCGGTGATCAGCTTCCAGCCGCTGCCCAAAGAGGTCATCCTCTCGGTGGTCGAGAAGTTCGTGCTGCAACTCGAAGCGCAGCTCATGGATCGCAACGTGTCGATCGAGCTCACCAAGCCGGCGGCCGAATGGCTGGCCGACAAGGGCTATGACGACAAGATGGGCGCACGTCCGCTGGGCCGCGTGATCCAGGAAAACATCAAGAAGCCGCTGGCCGAGGAACTGCTCTTTGGCAAGCTGGTCAAGGGCGGTCTGGTCAAGGTCACCGTCAAGGACGACAAGCTGGTGCTGAAGACGGAAGGGCCGGACAAGCTCCGCCTCTCCTCGCGCAAGCCGCCGCTTCTGACCGCCGACTGACGCCAGACGGCATCGCAAACGCGGTATCGCAAAAAATGTCCCCGCCGGTCCGCCCGGCGGGGATTTTTTGTGCCCGGCGCCCGCCCCCTGCCCGCAGTTCCGGCTGCCACCCGGCGACAGGCCGTGGACGGTGGAAGAGAAGGCCGCGCTCTTTGACGACATGCTGGCCTATGTCGCCAGCTACCGCCTCGAAGGCGACAGGGTGATCCATGAGGTCGACGGCGCGTTGAACCCCAAATGGCAGGGGGCACTCGAGCGGCCCTTCACGCTCGCGGGCGACCGGCTGGTGATCAGCGGCGCGCCCGGCACGGACCCCGCCACCGGCGAAGAGGTCATCTACCGCATGGAATTCATCAAGGACTGAGCCGCGATTCCCGCGACAGCCGTCTTACTTCTCGGTCAGCTTCAACTCGATCCGGCGGTTCTGGGCGCGCGCCTCGGCGGTGTCCGCCGGGTTGATCGGCTGGAACTGCCCGAAGCCATTGGCCGAGAGCCGCTGCGGCGGAATGCCCTCGTTCTCGACCATGTAGCGCACCACCGACAGCGCCCGCGCCTGGCTCAACTCCCAGTTGTCGGCAAAGGGCGCGCCGGGACGCAGCGGCGTGTCATCCGTGTGCCCGTCGACCCGCAGGATCCAGTTCAACCCCGGCGGAATCTCCTGCGCGATGGTGCGGATCAGCCCGGCGACCTTGGCAATCTCCTGCTCGCCCGCAACCGAAAGCTGCGCGCCGCCCGGCGGGAACAGCACCTCTGACGAGAAGACGAAACGGTCACCCTCAATGCGGATGCCCTCCTGATCGCCCACAACCTCGCGCAGACGCCCGAAGAACTCCGAACGGTAGCGCTCCAGATCCTGCGCCTGCGCCTCGAGCCGCTTGCGCTCGGCCTCTTCAAGCTGTCGGCGCTTGCGCTCTTCGGCGGCGACCCGCGCCAGCGCGGCGTTGAGGTCGGTCCCGAGGTTCTGGATCTGCACCTGCGCCTCGGCATCCTTCTCGCGGCTCTCGTCGAGCAGCCCCTGCAGTTGCGACAGTTGCGTGCGCAGCGCGGCCACCTGTTGGTTCAGCAGTTCCGACTGTTTCTGCGCGGCACTCGCCCGCGCCTCGCTGTCCTGAAGCTCCGAGCGCGCCTGCGCCAGCAGCGCCTGCTGGCGTTCGTCCTCGCTCAGCCCCTCCGAGAGCTTGGCTTCCGCCGTGGCCTTTGCGGCCAGCGCCGCGGCAAGCCGCTCCTGCACTTGTTTGGCATCAAGCTCCACATCGCTCTGCGCGGCCAACGCCTCGGCCAGTTTCACCTCGGCGGCCTCGCGCGCGCGGCGTGCCGCGGCCAGATCGCTGCGCAGCGCGGCCATCTCGCCCGCGGCGCTATCGCCCGCGTCCTGCGCCTGCGCCAGCTGCGTTTCGAGCGAGGCAACGCGCGCCTCCAGCGCGTCGGAATCATCCGCCGCCAGCGCCGCCGCAAGCCGGGCGGTCAGTTCCTCGCGGCCCTGCCGCGCGGCGGCCAGAAGCGTCAGCGTGTCCTCGGCCTGCTTGCGCTCTTGCTCCAGCGCCAGCGTCATCGAGGTCAGTTCGGCCTGCGCGCCTTCGAGCCGCTTGCGCAGCGCGGCGGCGGCCTCTGCCTCGGCCAGACGCTGCTGTTCCTCTTCGGAAAGATCGTCCTGCAGCTCGCTCACCTGCGCGGTCAGCCCGCCCAGTTGCTGCTCCTTGTCGGCGTTCTGCGCGCGCAGATCGGCCACCAGCGCCTCGAGCGCCTCGCGCTTGGCGGCGGCAAGCCGTGCCGCCTCCTGCTGCGCGTCCATCTCGGAGCGGGCCGAGGCCAGCGCGGTCTCCAGCGCATCGCGCTCGGAACTGAGGCTGTCGCGCTCCTGCGAGAGATCCGCCACGGTGCCGCGCGCATCGTCACGCTCGGCAATCAGCGAGGCGACCTGCTCTTCGAAAGAGGCGATCCGCCCCTGCTGCTCGTCGCGCTGCGCGGTCAGCGAGGCGATGATCGAGCGCTGCTCTGCCAGTTGCGCCTCGGTGTCGGTCAGGGTGGATTCCAACTCGCCAAGCTGGTTGGTTAGCGCGGTATTGCGCCGCTCCTGCAGCCCAAGCGCCTGCGACAGCGAGGCGATCTCGCCGGTCAGACTGTCAAGCTCGCTCTCCTGCCCGGTGATGGTCTCGCGCAGCACGAACTGGATCACCATGAAGATGGTGAGCACGAACATCAGCACCAGCAGAAGACCGGTCATCGCATCGACGAAACCGGGCCAGATGTTGGCCTGAAGACGGGCCCCGGTGCGGCGCGACAGAGCCATGGATCAGCCCTCGGTCCCGCCGGAACGGGCCGGGCCGGGACGCACGGCGCGCACCTGCGGCGCTTGCGGGCGGGCGATCTGCCCAATGGCGCGGGTCAGCGTCGCCAGATCGGTGCGCAGTTCGGCCATGCTTTCCTGACGGCCCGCCGCCACCTCTTCGAGAAGCCGCAGCATCTGCACGTCGATCGAGCGCAGACGCATGCGGCTTTCGGCATCCAGCCCCTCGGCGCTCTCGCGGCTTTCCAGCACTTCGATCAGCTTTTCCTGCCCCTCGGCAATACGGGCCAGAGAGTTCGAGGACGGCGCCGTGGCTTCCAGCCGCTCGGTCATCCGCTCGATGGAATCGGCCAGTTGCCCGAGCCGCCCCTCGATCTCCATCCGGCCCTGCTCACTCTCGGCATAGAGGGCGGTCATCCGGCCCATCTGATCGTTCATCTGGTCGAGCACCATGCCGATCAGCGCCTCGTCACCGCCGCCCTCGCCTTCGCCAGAGGAGAAGCTGAGCTTGGTGATCGAGCTGAGCCATTCTTCAAGCTCGCGGTAAAAACGGTTCTGCCCGTGCCCGGCGAAAAGCTCCAGCAGCCCGACGATCAGCGAGCCGGCAAGACCCAGCAGCGACGAGGCGAAAGCCACGCCCATGCCGCCCAACTGCCCCTCGAGCCCGCTCATCAGGCGCGAGAAGGTCTGCACCCCGCTCTCGCCCTCTTCCGGCACAAGGCTGCGGATCGTGTCGACCAGCGCGGGCACCGTCGTGGCCAGCCCGTAGAAAGTGCCCAGCAGGCCAAGGAAGATCAGCAGCGAGACGATGTAGCGGGTGATCTCGCGCGCCTCGTCGATCCGCGTGGCCACGGAGTCGAGGATCGAACGCGTCGAGGTGGTGGTGATCTGCAGCCGCTTGTCATGCCGCCGCAGCAGCGCCGCCAGCGGCGCCAGCAGGCGCGGCGGGCGGGCGCCCGCGTCGCGGCCCGAGGCAAACCCTTCGATCCAGCGCACCGAAGTGATCAGCTGCGCCACCTGCAGGAAACAGGCCAGAACCCCCAGCACGAACACGAACAGGATGAAGCCGTTGAGATAGGGGTTCGACTGGAACACCGGCAACACGCGCGGCAGCACCAGAAAGGCCCCCGCGCCGCAGAGGCCGAGCACCGCCAGCATCAGCAGGATCTGGCGGACGGGTTGGCTGAAATGGGCCTCTGCCTCGAGGTCGCGTCGGTCCATTACGGGCACCTGATCAAAGCGAAAATTCCGCTTTTCAGCCTAAGGGTTCGCCCCAATCAAGCCAAGCCGTTATCCACAAGCGCACGAACACGTTCCGTCAACCAGTGCAACTCGGCATCAGGAATGCCCAGATGTTCCAGATGCGCCGTGGTGTTGTAGAGATATTCGGTGTTCGGCCCGCGTCCGCCGATGGCCTGCGCGATGATCCGCGCCTGCTCTTCAAGGTCCAGCCCGCCGCAGTACTGCACGTGGTCGGGATCGATGATATAGGTCACCGCCTCCACCTCGCGCCCGTCCTGCAGCACCAGCGGCAATGTTGCCTCGTAATAGGCCGCCGAGACCAGTTCACGATCACGCAGATAGGCCAGCGTCGGCCCCTCGGTGCCCGGCTGGGCGCGCAGCGCCAGCCCCTCGCAAGAGGCCTCGTGCTCCGCATCCAGCGCCAGCACCAGCCCCGGCGCCTCGGGGGTGCCGCGGTGGTGGATCGAGCGCATGCAGAACGAGCGGCGATAGCCCGGCAGCGTGGCATGCGCGCTCTCCGCCACGGGAAAGCCGGGGTTCCAAAGAAGTGAGCCGTATCCGAAGACCCAAAGCGCCATCATTCTGGTCCTTTCCGCATGCCAGCTGTAAACACCAAACGGTTGCTTCGGAAAAGGGGGGCGTTGCGGTGAAGAAACTTGCAATTGCGGTGATCGTGGCCGCGCTGGCGTGGTCGGGCTTCTGGTTCGTGTCCGCCCATTTCGAGCGCAAGGCGATCGACAGCTGGATGGAGGCGCGCCGCGCCGAGGGCTGGACCGCCACCTATGACGATCTGACCATCAAGGGCTTTCCCAACCGCATGGACGCGCGGCTGAGCGGGCTGGTGCTGGCAAGCCCGGACGGGCTGCGCTGGGAGGCGCCCTTCGTCGATATCTACCGGTTGGTCTACAACTTCGGGCATGAGATCCTCGCCTTCCCGCCGCAGATGACCGTCACCACCGAGATGGGCGAGACGCAGGTCGCTTCGGACGGGATGCGCGCCAGCTTCATCCACGAGGGCGACACCGTGGTGCGCGCCAATTTCGAAAGCCAGACGCTCAACCTCACCGGCGCCACCACCGCCGCGCTGGCCGGTCTGACCGCCGCGCTCACCCGCGACGAGGAGGCCGAGACCAGCTACCGCATCGCCGTCGGCGCCGATGCCATCGCAGGCTCTGGCGGGCGCGTGGCCGATGCCATCCGGCTGGATGCGGGGTTCGACACCGATTTGCCGCTGCGCGTCGGCCAGCAGTCCGGTCCGCACCCACAGCCCACCCGCGTCGATCTGCGGCTGGCCGAGTACAAGGTGGACGACCTGCAGCTGAAAGTGGCCGGCGAGGTGGATATCGACGACCGGGGCCGGATGGATGGCGAGGTTACCGTGAAGGCGGTGAACTGGCGCGAGATGATCGCCATGGCGCAGCAGAGCGGCCAGCTGCCCGAGAATATGGCACAGATGCTCGAGGACGGGCTTGGCCTGATCGCCGGTCTTTCGGGCAACCGCGAGACGCTGGACCTGCCGCTGACCCTCGACGAGGGCCGCGCCCGTCTCGGCCCGATCCCGCTGGGCGAGGCCCCGCGGCTGCGCTTCCCCTGAGCCGCCTCTCCCCGAACCCTGCCCGAGCCCTGCCTGCCCGCGCGCCACGCTTGCGTAGCGCGCGAAACGGGGGAAGAGTGCTGGCATGACCGACGCCACCGCCCCCCATACTGCCCCCCGTTCCGCCCCCGGGTCCGAAACTGGCCTCGAAAACCGTATTGCCGAGAAGCGCGACGATCTGATCGCCCTCACGCAGGATCTCGTGCGCATCCCCACGCTGAACCCGCCGGGTCAGTATTACCGCGACATCTGCGAGTATCTGCAGCGCCGCCTTGCCGCGCGCGGCTTCGACTGCACGTTGGTGCGCGCCGAGGGCGCCCCCGGCGACAGCGAGAAAAACCCGCGCTGGAATCTCGTCGCCCGCCGCGAGGGCACGCGCCCCGGCGAGTGCGTGCATTTCAACTCGCATCACGACGTGGTCGAGGTGGGCAGCGGCTGGACCCGCGATCCCTTTGGCGGCGCGCTCGAGGGCGATCGCATCTACGGGCGCGGCACCTGCGACATGAAGGGCGGGCTCGCCGCCTCGGTGATCGCGGTGGAGGCCTTTCTCGAAGCCCATCCCGATTTTTCCGGCGCGGTAGAGATCAGCGCCACGGCGGACGAGGAATCCGGCGGCTACGGCGGCGTCGCGCATCTGGCCAAGGAGGGCTGGTTCGCCCCCAGCCGCGTGCAGCATGTGATCATCCCCGAGCCGCTCGACAAACACCGCATCTGCCTTGGCCATCGGGGCGGCTGGTGGGCCGAGATCGAAACCAAGGGCGAGATCGCCCATGGCTCGATGCCCTTCCTCGGCGATTGCGCCATCCGCCACATGGGCGCCGTTCTGGAGGCCTTCGAGCAGACTTTGTTCCCGGCTATGGCCGCCCGCACCACCGACATGCCCGTGGTCCCCGAGGGCGCGCGCAATTCGACGATGAACATCAACTCGATCCACGGCGGCCAGCCCGAAGAGCACGAGGGGCTTCCGGCCCATTGCGTCCCGGACAGCTGCCGCATCGTGATCGACCGCCGGTTTCTGATCGAGGAAACGGTCGAGGGTGTGCAGGATGAGGTGATCGCGCTGCTGGACGACCTGAAATCCCGCCGTCCGCAGTTTGATTACGAAATACGGGAACTCAACCGGGTCATCCCCTCGATGACCGACAAATCCGCCCCGGTGGTCACCACGGTCGCCGAGGCGATCCGCGAAGTGCTGGGACAGGATCCCACGTATGTCGCCTCCCCCGGCAGCTACGACCAGAAGCACATCGACCGCATCGGCAAGCTGAAAAACTGCATCGCCTACGGTCCCGGCGTGCTGGAACTGGCGCATAAGCCCGACGAGTGGATCGGCGTCACCGACATGCTCGACAGCGCCCGCGTCATGGGCCGCAGCCTGCAGCGGTTGCTGCTGCCCTGACCTCGCAGGCTTGCGCCCGCGGCGCGCTCCGGCCTGCCTCCGGCGGGGATATTTTCATCTAGACGAAGCGCAGGACATCCCCCCTTCGTCTAGACTGAAATATCCCGGGGGTCCGGGGGCCGCGCCCCCGGTCCGGCTTCAGCCAACGGCGATATTGTCGATCAGCCGCACGCCGCCCAGCCACGCGGCGGCCAGCAGCCGCGCCGGACGGTCGGGGCGGGTCAAAGGTGCCAGCCCGTCGGCGGCGCGCAGCTCGAGATATTCCACCTCCGAAAATCCGGCCTCCCGCAGCGCCGCCTCGGCCTGCGCGCGCACCGGGCCAAGGCTCTCGTCATCCAGCAGCCGTTCCGCCATTTGACGCATCACCCGGTTCAGCGCCGGTGCCGCGGCGCGGGTCTCGGGCGGCAGCAGCATGTTGCGCGAGGACAGCGCGAGGCCGTCCTCCTCGCGCACCGTGGGGCAGCCGATCACCTCGCAGGGGATATCGAGATCGCGGGCCATCCGGGTCACCACCTGCAGCTGCTGGTAGTCCTTCTCGCCGAAATAGGCGCGGTCGGCGAGCGTCTGCAAAAAGAGCTTGCTGACCACCGTCGTTACCCCGTCGAAATGCCCCGGCCGATGCGCGCCGCAGAGCCCCTCGGTCAGGCCGGTGACCGAGACCGTGGTGGCAAAGCCCTCGGGGTAGATCTGCTCGGAGCCCGGCGCATAGATCGCATCCACGGCAAAAGGCGCGAGCTTTTCGGCATCCGCCACTTCGGTGCGCGGATAATTCTCGAGGTCGGAGGCACTATTGAACTGCTTGGGATTGACGAAAATCGTCACGATCACCCGGTCGCAGTCCGTCTTGGCCGCCTCGACAAGGCTCAGATGTCCGGCGTGCAGCGCGCCCATGGTGGGCACCACGCCTGTGGTTTCGCCAGCGCGTTTCCAGCCCAGCACCGCCTCGCGCAGCGCTGCCTTGGTTCGCAGAATGGGGATCATGACGTCTTCTCCGGTGCGTCCTCGGCAAAGACATGCTCGGCGCCGGGAAACTCCCGCGCGCGCACCTCTGCCGCATATTCCTCGATCGCCGCTTCCGCCTGATGGCCAAGCGCCGCGTAGCGTTTCACGAACTTGGGCTTGAAGGCGGTGAAGGCACCCAGCATGTCGTCGACCACGAGGATCTGCCCGTCGCAGCCCGCCGAGGCGCCGATGCCGATGGTCGGGATCGGCACATCCGCGGTCACCCGGTCGGCTAGCGCCGCAGGGACCTTTTCCAGCACGACGGCAAAGGCTCCGGCCTCGGCCACGGCGCGCGCATCGTCGATCAGCGCCGCCGCGGCGGCGCCGCGGCCCTGCACTTTATAGCCCCCCAGCGTGTTGATCGACTGCGGCGTCAGCCCCACATGCGCCATCACCGGGATGCCGCGCTGCACAAGAAACTGGATGGTCTCGGCCATGCTCACGCCGCCTTCGAGCTTCACCGCCGCGGCGCCGGTCTCGGCCATGATCCGCGCGGCATTGCGAAACGCCTGGCTCGGGCCTTCCTCGTAGCTGCCGAAGGGCATGTCGACGACCATCATCGCCTTGCTCAGCCCGCGCTTCACCGCCTGCCCATGCAGGATCATCATCTCGAGGGTCACTCCCAGCGTCGAGGGCAGCCCGTGCAGCACCATGCCGACGGAATCGCCCACCAGCACAAAGTCGCAATGGGCGTCCATGGCTTGCGCCATGGGGGTGGTATAGGCGGTGAGGCTGACCAGCGGCACACCGCCCTTGCGGGAACGGATATCGTCGGGCAGCGGGGCGCTCTTGCGCGCGGTTGCGCTCATGGCTGTCTCCTCTCCACGGCAGCTTGGCGAACGGGCTGGCGCCACTTAGCAGGCCGCGCGGCACCGATCCAGCCTCAATCCCGAACGGTCCCCCCGGCGCGGCGGTGCAGCGCCTTGCACTGACACGGCAATTGCGCTCAGTCTGGGGCGACGCCCGCCCTTCTGTTCCGCGAAAGGACCCCGCCTTGATGACCCGCCTCAGCCTCTCTCTTGCCGCGCTGTTGCTCGGCAGCACCGCCGCGCTTGCGCAGCAGGACGATCTGATCATCGCGCTGCAGCTGGAGCCGCCGCATCTCGATCCCACATCGGCCGCCGCCGGGGCGATCGACTCGGTGCTCTATTCCAACGTCTTCGAGGGGCTGACGAAATTCGGCGAAGATGGCTCCATCCAGCCGGGCCTTGCGGAAAGCTGGGACATCTCGGAGGACGGCACCGGCTACACCTTCCACCTGCACGATGGCGTCACCTTCCATGATGGCAGCACGATGGACGCCGAGGATGTGAAGTTCACCCTCGACCGGGCCCGCGCCGAGGACAGCCAGAACGCGCAAAAGGCGCTGTTCTCCGGCATTTCGGAGGTGACGGTGACCGACCCGCGGACCGTCGAGGTCACCCTGTCCGAGCCGGATGGAGCGTTCCTGTTCAACATGGCCTGGGGCGACGCGGTGATCGTCGCGCCCGAAAGCGTCGGCGACATCAAGACCGCGCCGGTGGGCACCGGCCCCTTCGCCTTCGACACATGGGTGCAGGGCGACCGGATCGGGCTCAAGCGCTATGAGAGCTATTGGGGCGAGGCACCGGCGCTGAGCCACGCCACTTTCCGCTTCATCTCGGACCCGAGCGCGGCCTTCGCGGCGATGATGGCGCAGGACATTGACGCTTTCGCCGGCTACCCGGCACCCGAGAACCTCGCGCAATTCGAGGCTGACCCGCGCTTTCAGGTGTTGGTGGGCTCGACCGAGGGCCAGACGATCCTCGCGATGAATAATGGTGCCGAGCCCTTCGACGATCCGCTGGTACGCGAGGCGGTGGCCCATGCCATCGACCGGCAGGCGATCATCGACGGCGCCATGTTCGGCCTCGGCACGCCGATCGGCACGCATTTCGCGCCGCATAATCCCGATTACGTCGATCTGCTGGACCTGTCGGGGTACGATCCCGAAAAGGCCCGAACGCTGCTCGAGGACGCGGGCTATCCCGACGGGTTCACCACCACGCTGAAACTGCCGCCGCCCTCCTACGCGCGCCGCGGCGGCGAGATCATCGCCGCGCAGCTGCGCGAGATCGGCATCCAGACCGAGATCACCAACCTCGAATGGGCGCAATGGCTCGAAGAAGTGTTCCGCGGCAAGGATTTCGGCCTGACCATCGTCAGCCATACCGAGCCGATGGACATCAACATCTACGCCCGGCCCGATTATTACTTCCAATATGACAACCCGGCGTTTCAGGATCTGATGGCGCAGCTCACCGCCACCACCGATCCGGCGGCGCGCTCCGAGCTGCTGAAGCAGGCGCAGAGCATGATCGCCGAGGATCACGTCAACGGCTTCCTGTTCCAGCTGGCCTTCCCGACCATCGCCGATGCGCATCTGCGCGGGCTCTGGCAGAACCAGCCGACGCAGGCGACCGATCTGACCGGTGTCTACTGGGACGAGTGACGCAACGCCGGGGGCGCTGCCCCCGGACCCCCGGGATATTTCAGTCTAGACGAAGGAGGAACGTCCTGCGCTTCGTCTAGATGAAAATATCCCCGCCGGAGGCAGGCCGGGGCACGCCAAAGAGTGGGCGCTCAGGCGACCAGGCGCTCGGCTTTCTTCAGATCCACCGACACCAATTGGCTCACGCCTTGTTCCTGCATGGTGACACCGAAGAGGCGGTCCATCCGGCTCATGGTCACCGCGTGGTGGGTGATGATCAGGAACCGCGTGTTGGTGCGCCGGCACATCTCGTCGAGCAGGTCGCAGAAGCGCGTGACATTGGCGTCGTCGAGCGGCGCGTCGACCTCGTCGAGCACGCAGATCGGCGCCGGGTTCGCGAGGAACACCGCGAAGATCAGCGCCAGCGCGGTCAGCGTCTGCTCGCCGCCCGAGAGCAGCGAGAGCGTCGAGAGCTTCTTGCCCGGCGGCTGGCACATGATCTCAAGCCCGGCCTCGAGCGGGTCGTCGCTTTCGACCATCACGAGGTTGGCCTCGCCGCCGTTGAAGAGATGGGTGAAGAGCATCGAGAAATTGCTGTTCACCTGCTCGAAGGCGGTCAGCAGCCGCTCGCGGCCCTCGCGGTTCAGCGACGAGATGCCCGAGCGCAGCGTGCGCACTGCCTCTTCGAGGTCGGTCTTCTCCTGCACCAGCGTGTCATGCTCGCCGCGCACCTCGCGGGCGTCTTCCTCGGCCCGCAGGTTGACCGCGCCGAGCGCGTCGCGCTGGCGCTTGAGACGGTTCACATCGGCCTCGATCTCTTCCGAGCCGGGCATGTCGGAGGGCGCGATGTCAAGCCGCGCCAGCAATTTCTCGGGCGTGGTCTCCTGCTCTTCCTCGATGCGCTCGGCAGCCGCGGTCACGGTCTCGCGCGCCGCGTCCACACGCGCCTCCGCTCCGGCCCGCGCCTCGCGCGCCTCAGAAGCGGCGCGTTCCGCATCGCGCTCGGCGGCAATCGCCGCGCGCATGGCGCTTTCGGCGGCGGCCAGCATGTCCGAGGCGGCGCTGCGGCGCTCTTCGGCCTCTTCGATCGAGCGCGCCAGTTCGTCGCGCTTGGCCGCAAGCTCATCGGGCACCGCCTGCGCCTCGATGAGTTCGCGCTCGTGGCCGCGGCGGCGCTCGTCGAGTTCGGCGCTGCGCTTCTCGGCGGTCTCCAGCCGGTGGCGCCAGCCCGACAGCTCCTTGGTGACGCTCTGCTGGCGCGCGGTGCGGGCCTCGCCCTCGCGGCGCAGCTCGTCATGAGCCGAGCGCCGGGTCATCATGGTCATCCGGGCCGCCTCGACGGTCATCCGCACGTCCTCGGCCACGGCGCGGGCGCTTTCCAGATCGCCCAGTTCCGCAAGGCCGCGCTCGGCCTCGACCACCTGCTGGCGCGCCGTCGTGGCCTCGTCATCATGGCGGCTGACCGCCAGCGCCGCGCTCTCCAGCCGGCTCTCGGCCATGCTGCGCTCGCTTTCGGCGCGATTGAAGGCGCGCATCGCCTCGTTGACCTCGCGGTCGGCCTCGCGCCGGGTCTCGCGCGCCACCTTGTCGGCGCGGGTCAGCTCTGCCAGCCGCGCGACCAGCGCGTCATGGGCGGTGCGCATGCCCTCCACCCGCGACTCCGTCTCGGCCATCTCGCGCTTCAGCCCCTCCAGCCGGTTGAGCTGTTCGAGCCGCAGCGCCGCGGCGGAGGGCGCATCCTCGGACCACGCCCGGTAGCCATCCCAGCGCCAGAGATCGCCGTCGCGGCTCACCAGCCGCTGGCCCGGCTGCAGAAGATGCTGCAGCGCATTGCCCTCGTCGGGGTCCACAAGGCCGATCTGGCTCATGCGGCGGATCAGCACGTCGGGCACCGAGACATGGTGCGACAGCGCGGTGACCCCCCGCGGCAGCGGCTGCTCGTCGGCGTAGCGCGGCAGTTCGAACCAGCCCGAGGGGCCATCGTCGGCCACTTCCGGCGCGCGCAGATCATCTGAAAGCGCAGCACCAAGCGCCTTTTCAAAGCCCTGCTCCACCTGCAACCGGTCGAGCACCTGCCCGCCCTCGGCGGTGTCGCGCTCCAGGAGCCGCGAGAGCGCCGCAACCTCGGCGCTGAGCGCGCTCAACTCGCCCTCGGCCTCGGAGCGTTCGGCGCGGGCCTCGGCCTCGCGGGTCTGGCAATCGGTACGCGCCTCATCGGCCTGCAACAGCAAGTCCTCGGCGCGGGCAGCCATGGCCTGCGCCTCTTCGGAGCGTTCCTGCGCCTCTTCCATCGCCGAGGTGGCCTGCGCCAGACGCCCGCGCGCCTCGGCCACCGCATCGCGTGCCTTGCCCGCTTCGGCATCGTGGCGCGCGAGGGTCTTGCGCACATCCGCCAGATAGCGCTGCGCTGACTGGTGGCGGGCGGCGAGACGGGCCACATCCTCGGTCTGCTGGGTCAGCGCGGCCTCACGCTCCTGCAGCACCGCCGACGCCTCGGAGGCCGCTTCGGAGGCTTCGGTCAGGCGCGCGTCATGGCCCTCGCCCGCCTTGGCAAGCTCGCGCGCCTCCCATTCGAGCCCCTCGATGGTTTCGCCCGCGTCGCGGTTGAGCGCGCCCTCGCGCTCCATGTCCTTGCCGATCTGCTCGATCCGGCGGGTCAGCGTTTCGATGGTGTCCTGCGCCCGCGCCTCCTGTTCGGCAAGCGCGTCGCGCTGCACCATGAGACGCTGCAGGATCGCCGCGGCGATGGCCTCTTCCTCGCGCAGGGGCGGCAGCGCCTCATCGCGCTCGGCGCGGGCGCGTTCGGCGGCGCGGGCGGCGCTTTCGGCCTGTGACGCGGCGGTAATCCGGGCGCGCAGCACGCTCTCGGCGGATTGCCGGGCCTCTTCGGCCTCCATCCAGCGGCGATAGAGCAGCACGCCCTCGGCCTGCCGCAGGTCGGTGCCAATGGCACGGTAGCGCGCCGCCTGTCGCGCCTGCCGGTCAAGCTGCTGCAGTTGCGCCGCCAATTGCTCGATCACGTCATCGACGCGCAGCAGGTTGGCCTCGGTGTTGTTGAGCTTCAGCTCCGCTTCGTGGCGGCGCTGGTAGAGCCCCGAGATGCCTGCCGCCTCTTCGAGGATACGGCGGCGGTTCTTCGGCTTGGCGTTGATCAGTTCCGAGATTTGCCCCTGCCGCACCAGCGCGGGCGAATGCGCCCCGGTCGAAGCGTCGGCAAACAGCATCTGCACGTCGCGGGCGCGCACGTCTTTCGCGTTGACCTTATAGGCCGAGCCGACGTCGCGGGTGATCCGGCGCACGATCTCAAGCTGGTCGGCTTCGTTGAAGCCGGCGGGGGCGAGACGGTCGCCATTGTCGATCGACAGCGAAACCTCGGCGAAGTTGCGGGCCGGGCGGGAATGCGCCCCGGCGAAGATCACATCTTCCATGCCCGCGCCGCGCATCGCCTTGGCACGGTTCTCGCCCATCACCCAGCGCAGCGCCTCCAGCAGGTTGGACTTGCCGCAGCCATTGGGTCCAACGACTCCGGTCAGCCCCTCGGAGATGACGAGGTCGGTGGGATCGACGAAGCTCTTGAAGCCCGTCAGTCGAAGACGTGTGAACTGCAAAGCGATGCCCCGATTCCGAAGTTATCCCCGAATTTGCCGTCTCGCACCGGGCCAAGTCAAACGCTTTGCCCCGGATGTGGCGGCCCTCTGCCAGTTGTCCACAAGATATTGCGTGGATTGCGCCTTATTTGTGGGTTGACCCCGGCGGAGGCCCCGCCAATATCCGACCCTATGGCCAGAGGAAAGCATCTATGTCGATAACCATCGCCCCCGTGTCTCCACGTGATCCGCGCGCCGAGGCGCTGCTGCTGGAGAGCCACGCGCTGATGGGGGCGCTGTTCCCGCCCGAAGAGAACTACTGCCTCGATATCGACGCGCTCTGCGCCCCCGAAATCACCTTTCTCGGGGCCGAAGAAAATGGCGTGCTGCTGGGCTGCGCCGCCATCGCGCGGGCCGAGGGCTATGCCGAGGTGAAATCCATGTTCGTCTCGCCCGAGGCGCGCGGGCTGGGGCTGGCGCGGCGCTTGCTGCAGCATCTCGAACGCACCGCGCAGGCGGAGGGCATTCCGCTCTTGCGGCTCGAGACCGGAGACAAGCTGCCAGCGGCTCTGGCGCTTTATGAGAGCACCGGATTTGCGCGGCGCGGCCCTTTCGGCGGCTATGTCGAGAACAGCTCGAGCCTGTTTTACGAAAAGACGCTCTGACCGCCTCTTGCAGCAGTTCACTCACAGGTCCTCCCCCTTGCGCCAAGGAAATTGCAGGCGGTGTGGCGGCCTTTCGGCTTCTTCGGAGGGGACCGACCGCCGCAGGATAAGCCCAGCTCGATCACCGACGGATCGCCCACCGCCCAGACCGGCACGCAGCCGCTGGCCCCAGCCACAGCGATCTGCGCAAGGCGTGCGACCTCGGCAAATTTCGGCGGCCACATCGGGCTGACCCGGATCGCCTCGGCCCGATCTTCACGCAGCCGCAAAACAATGCGCATCCCCTCGACCTCGGCCGCGATCGGCACCGCGCCAGCATAGCCCGCCCCGCCCATCTGCGCCGCGCAGGCGCCGCAGGACAGCAGGCCCGCCAGCGCCAGCAGACGGCGCAAAACCGGCGCACTGGGCCGCCGCAACCGCGCGCAACACCACTGCGCCATAGCTGCCAGCGCTACAAAGAGGATCGGCAAGTTCATGCGCAATCCTTTGTCAGAATTTGCTAATTCTTCGCTAACATTTCCGCTGTGGCCTTGCGTTCGTTCCGCGCCTGCGCCCAAACTGCGTCTGACGCAGGGTCATCCGACACCAATGCCACTGGCTGTGACAGCCGCCGAACCACGGAGACAGCCGATGACAGACGGTCCGTCCACGCCGACGCCGCGCAAGAAATGGGGCTGGATGCTGGTTTTGGGAGTGATCCTGATCCTCGGCGGGATCGGCGCACTCGTGCACCCGTTCGCGGCCTCGCTCACCGTGCTGACGATCTCGGCCATCGCCTTCATCATCGCCGGAGCGCTGCAACTTTGGATCGCTTTCAACGACGAAACCAGCCTCGGCGCGCGCCTCGCCGAAGCGTTGCTTGGCCTTCTGGTGCTGGCTTTCGGCGTGTTCCTGCTGGCGAACCCGCTGCGCGGGCTGGTGTCGCTCACATGGCTGATCGCGGCGTTCTTCCTCGCCCTCGGCGTGATGCGGATCGCCATCGGCCTGTCGGTCCGCGAGCGCACCGGATGGAGCTGGCTGGTCTTCGCGGGCGTGGTCTCGCTGGTGCTGGGCGTGCTGATCATGGCCACGCTGCCGGGCTCGGCGACCGGGCTGCTCGGGGTCTTTCTTGGGATCGACCTGATCAGTTCGGGCATCGGCGCGGCGCTGATCGCGCTGCACATGCGCAACCACTAGCCCGCGCGTCAGGGGTCAGAAATCGACCTCAACCCCCGGCAATTCCAGCGCCTTGACCAGCTCCCGCAGCTCCTGCCGCGCGGCCACATTCGAGATGTTGAGGTTGCCGACGCCGATATCTTTCAGGTCCAGCAGCGTCAGACCCCGGGGGAAAAGTTCACGGAAGATCACCCGCTCGTTGAAGCCGGGCGCGATGCGGAAGCCGATGCGCTTCGACAGCTTGGTCAGCGCCTTTTCCATCTTCATCTTGTTGACCATGTTCTGCGCCCCCAGCCGGTTGCGCAGCACCACCCAGTCGATCGGCTGAAGGCCGGCCTGCGCGCGCAGCTGGCGGGCGTTCCAGACCATCTCGGAATAGACCGAAGGGCCGAGGATCTTCTCGCCATCGCTGTCGATATGCGCCAGCAGGTCGAAATCGATGAAACTGTCGTTGAGCGGGGTGACCAGCGTGTCGGCCAGCGAATGCGCCACCTGGCTCAGCCGGGTGTGCGAGCCGGGGCAGTCGATCAGCACGAAGTCGCAATCGGTCTCGAGCTGCGCCACGGCAGCCGACAGGCGGTGATCAAAGGCGTTCTCGCCGGGCGCGAGCGCCTCGGGCTGCACCTCGGGCAGATCGAGATAGCGGGGAATGGCCAGCTCGATGCCTTCGCTTTCGCAAAAGCGGCGGCGGTTCTCGATGTAGCGGCCGACCGAGCGCTGCCGCAGGTCGAGATCGAGCGCGCCGGTGCGATGGCCCATGCGAACGAGGGCGGTTGCCAGATGCATCGAGACGGTGGACTTGCCTGCCCCGCCCTTCTCGTTCCCCACGACGATGATATGTGCCACGTTGTCCCCTCGACTGTCCGCCCACATGTTTGGCTGTGATTGCGGTACTTCCACAGTATATGGGGTCCGCGTCAAGGGGAAGGGGAGAGAAGCCCCCGACACCCTTCGTATCGGCCCCAGACAGAGCCTGCGGGCGTTTTTCGAGCGCCATGATGACGCAGCGCCACAAAAGCAAAAGCCCGGCCATGGGCCGGGCTCTGCAAGTACTGCCGTGTCGGTCAGGTCAGTGCAGCTTGGCACCCACCGTCTTGATCGACTCGTCGACCAGCTTGGCCTTGTCCTGCGCACCGAGTTTCTCGGCGATCACATCCGAAGCAGCGGCCACGGCCACGGAAATCGCGCGATCGCGGACTTCCTTGACGGCCGAGGTCTCTGCCGACTTGATCTGCTCTTCAGCAGCGGCAAGACGGCGCGTGATCGATGCATCGAGGTCCTTGCGGGCCTGCTCTGCGGCGCTTTCGGCGTCGATCTTGGCCTGAGCTACGATCTGCTCTGCCTGATCCTGCACTTCGCGCTGCTGACGCTCGTAAGAGGCCAGAAGGGTCTGTGCTTCCTCGCGCAGGGCGCGGGCTTCTTCCAGCTCGTTGCGGATGCCTTCGGCACGGCGATCAAGCTGGCTGCCCAGCATCTTCGGCACTTTGAAGTACACGAGGACGGCGAGGAACAGCAGGAAGCCCAGCAGCACGACGAAATCGGTGTTGCGGAGCGAGAAGAACGGGCCGGAGGCGGCCAGCGCGGGGCTGGCCATCAGGGTTCCGAGCGCGCTCAGGGTGATGAGTTTGCGCATGGGATCAGCCTTTCATCCGGTTTGCCACAGCCGCGTCGATCGCGGCCTTGTCGGCGCTGGTCCCCAGGGCGGCCACGATGGCCTCCGCGGTTTCCTTGGCCACGGCCTCGACGCTTTCCACCGCGCTCGCGCGAATCTCGGAGAGCACCTTTTCGGACTTTGCGGTTTTCTCGGCGATCTTGGCATCCGCCTCGGCCGTTGCGGCATCGAGTTGGGCCTTGATCTCGTCGCGGGTTTTCTGGGCGATGGCCTGAGCTTCGCTCCGGGCATCGGCCAGCGCCTTCTCATAGGCCGCTTCCGCGTCCTTGGCTTGGCGCTTGAGCTCTTCGGCGGCGGAGATGTCGTTCGTGATGGTGCCCTGACGCTCGGCCAGAACGGACGCGATCCGCGGCAGAGCGACGCGCGACAGCACGAAGAAGATCACCAGCAGCGTGATGATGAGCCAGAAGATCTGGTTCGGGATCCATTCGCCGCAAAGCTGCGGCATCCCGATGGCGGAGCCATGGGCGTCGACGCAGATACCGGCCATTTCTTCTTGAATGGGTTCGACCGCCATGTCGTCCTCCGTCGGAACGTTGTCTCTACTTGGGGCGGCCCGTCAATGACGGTGCCGCCCCCGCGTAAGGATAAGGTCCCGAAGGATTAGACGGCGAACATCAGCAGCAGAGCGACGAGGAACGAGAAGATCCCCAGAGCTTCTGCGAATGCGATGCCGATGAAGAGGGTCGCGGTCTGCGAAGCAGCTGCCGACGGGTTGCGCAGAGCGCCGCCCAGGAAGTTTGCAGCAACGTTACCCACGCCGAGGGCTGCAATGCCCGAACCCAGGCCTGCGAGGCCGGCGCCGATGAACTGACCGAGGTTTGCGATATCGCCTTCCATTTGAGTCTCTCCTTACGATGGAATTGGATGGATAGAGGTTGTCCGGACCGGCCTGCGCCTCAGTGGGCAGGATGCAGCGCGTCCTTGAGGTAGACGCAGGTCAGGATGGTGAACACGTAGGCCTGGATGAAGGCCACGAGAACTTCGAGCCCGTAGATCGCGGTGATTGCGACGATCGACACCGGCGAGACGACGGCCAGCGCGGCGAAGCCTGCAAATACCTTCATCACGGCGTGACCGGCCATCACGTTGCCAGCAAGACGGATGGAGTGGCTGACCGGACGGACGAAGTAGGAAATCACTTCGATCACGGCGAGGATCGGGCGAAGCGCCAGCGGTGCCGAGGACACCCAGAACAGGCCGAGGAAGTGCACGCCGTTCTTGACGAAGCCAAGGATCGTCACGCCGAGGAACACCGCCAGAGCCAGCACCCAGGTCACCGCGATGTGCGACGTGGTGGTGAAGCTCATCGGGATCAGGCCGAGGAAGTTCGAGAAGACGATGAACATGAACAGCGTCATGATGTAGGGGAAGTACTTGAGGCCTTCCTTGCCGGTCACGTCCTCGATCATCTTGTAGATGAAGCCATAGGCCAGTTCGGCGACCGACTGGCTGCGCGAGGGGATAATCGCGCGGCGCGAGGTTCCCAGCACCATGACGCCGATGATCGCGAGAATGCAAAGGAACATCCACAGCGTCACATTGGTGATGGTGAACATGCCGACGTCGCCGGCTCCGAAGAGCGGTTTGACCATGAACTGGTCCATCGGGTGGAAGACGAGACCGCCTTCTGCCGCCTGTTCTGCACCGTGAGCCGCTTCAGTCGCCATCGCCGCGATCCCTCTTCTCGTCGTCTCCGGTCTTGCCGGAGGATTGCCCCTCTCCGGCGTCGCCGGAGGTTTGTTTCTGCTGTATCTCGGCGGCGGTCCGCAGCATCACGCGGATGCCCGCCACTAGGCCCAGCAATGTGAACAGCACCATAAGCCACGGCAGGGTCCCCAGCAGGAGGTCCAGCCCGTAGCCGATGCCAAAGCCGATCCCAAGACCGGCCACCATTTCCGTCACCATCCGCCAGGCGACATTCGCCTGCGAGTAGTGTTCCTCGTGGTGCGACTTCCGGGTCTCCCGGGCAGCCTTGGCCGCCGCAATCTTTGCCTCCAGCGCGTCGAGTTGCCGCTTCGGATCGGGATCGCCCACTTTGTCGCTCCATTCGGACGTTCGAGAAGGTTGCTACGTGCAGGGGGGCTTTAAGTCAACCCGCCGTGATCACTTGAAACGAGCACCTAAGTCACTGATATTGCATACATCCAAAGTGTCGCGACCTCCCGCCGCGCCCCTGCTAGCGCCAACAGGGCGGCAAAACCATATTTAACCTCGGAGTTGATTATAGTCTCCGGGCCGCCACGGCGGTGCTTGACGGCGCCGCCCGCCCCGAGGCTTATGAAGCCATGACCCCCGATCTCGACACCGTCTTTGCCGCCCTCGCCGACCCCACCCGGCGGCGCATCCTCGCCATGCTGCTCGAGGATGATATGGCGGTGACCGATGTCGCCGAGCCGTTCGAGATGTCGTTGGCCGCGATCTCCAAGCATCTCACCATCCTCGCCTCCGCCGGGCTGATCAGTCAGGAGAAACGCGGACGGGTGAAATGGTGCAAGCTGGAGCCGGACGCGCTGCGCGAGGCCTCGGTCTGGATGCAGGGGTTCGGGCAGTTCGAGCCGATCAACCTCGATGCGTTCGAGCGCTTCCTGCAGGTCGAACTGAAACCCGAGGATCCGGCCTGATCGACCCGGCCTGAGCGCAAATTCCTTCGCAAGGAATTTGCAACTCTCTTCAAAGAGAGTTGCCCCTACCCGTCGCGCAGCAGCAAAAGCAGCGCCACCACCGTCAGCCCGATCCCCACGAGGATCGCCAGCGGCGGCGCGCCGCGTCCCAGCGCCAGTTCCCACAGGATCACCCAGCTTGGGATCAGATAGGTATAGGCCATGACCTTGGCACTCGGCAGGCGCATCGCGGCGAACTGCAGCAGCACCGTGCTCAGCGCGGTCGCCGCCACGGTCGTATAAAGGATCGTCACCCAGACAATTCCCGGCAGCGCGCCCCAATCGGTCGCGCGCAGGGCGCCCCAGCCAAAGACGATCAGCAGCAGCGTACCGGCGACCATCGTGCCGAAGGTAAAGACCAGCCCCGGCTCGCCGCGATTGAGCCGCGGCACCATCGGCGCATAGATCGCATGCGCGGCGCAGCCGAGCAGATAGACCATCTCTCCGCGCCCCGGCGCGAAGCGCAGAAGCGCCGAAAGATCGGCGCGGAAGATCACCCAGAGCGCCCCGGCCCCGCCGATCGCCAGCGCCAGCGCCATGCGCCTGCTCAGGTGCTGGCGCAGCAGCAGCCAGCCAAAGCCCGCCGCCATCACCGGCGTCAGGGTGAAGACCGCCGCCATGCTCACCGGCGCCGCCGTGCGCAGCCCTTCGAACATCAGCACGAAATAGGCCACCATCAGCGCGCCGATCACGCCGTACCGCCAGGGTGCCCTCAGCGCAGCGCGCGGCACCCCGCCGCGCATCATAACCACCGCGCCCAAAAGCAGCGTCGCCAGCGCAAAGCGCACCGCGTTGAGCGCGGAAGGCGCGATATGCGGCGCGGCCATGGCGCCCAAAGAGAAGGACCCCGCGACGCAGGCCGAGAAGGTCAGCATCGCAAGATGGCCGCGCGCGGCGGGTGTCAGGCTCACGCCATGTCCTGTTCGGCGGCGTAGGCCTTGAGGTGCTTGAGAAAGGCCTGAACCTTCGGCGTGCGGTGCAGGTCCACATGGGTCACCAGCCACAGCGGCGACGTCCAATCTTCCTGCGGCGGCAGCACCTGCACAAGCTCGGGGTCCTGCTCGGCCTCGGTCACCGGCATGAAGCCCATGCCCGCCCCGGCCCGGATCGCCTGCAGCTGCACCCGATCGTCCGAGGTCCGGAACACGATGCGCTCCTGCAGAACGTTGCTCTTCATCCAGCGATGATACGGCGCGCGCGATTCGAGATCGTCGAAGCCTACGAAATCATGCGCGCCGAACTCCGAGACGGCCTTCGGCGTGCCCTTGCGCGCGAGATAGGATTTCGCGGCATAAAGCGCGACCGGACGCCGCGAGAAGGGCTGCACCACATTGTCGGGCTCTTCCGGGGCCGCACCGGCGCGCAGCGCCACATGCGCCTCGCCATATTCCAGCCGGAACAGGCGCGAGCCGGTCAGATAGCGCACGGTCACGTCGGGATAGGTCTCGCGGAAGGAGGTCAGCGCGCCGATCATCAGAGCCGAGAAATTGACCAGCGAGGTGACCAGCAGCTCGCCCGAGACCGCCTCGCCGCGGCCCTTGATGCGGCCCACCAGCTGTTGGAACTGATCGTCGGTGCATTGCGCCACGCGCGACAGGTCGCTGCCCGCTTCGGTGGGCGTGTAGCCGCGGGCGTGGCGCTGGAACAGCTTCACACCCAGCCGCGCCTCCAGCGCGTCGATATGCCGGATCACCGTGGCGTGGTGCACGCCAAGCACTTCGGCCGCGCCGCTGACCGTGCCGAGCCGCGCAACATGATAGGCGGTGCGAATCTCGTCCCAATTGTCCATCGGCATCTCCTGTGCACCGGGTCACGAATTGGCGCCAGAAAGCGTGATACCGTGCGGAAATGCAAGAGTTGGGCGCTGCGCAAATGCGCGAGGACCGGCGCGCAGCCCTAAACGCCCTAGCCCTACAGACCCCAGACCTGCAGGCCCCAAGACCTACAGACCCCAGCCTTGCAGCGCGCAAACGAAAAACGCCCGGACAAAGCCGGGCGTCTTCAAGGCTACGCAACAAAGCGCAGCGATTTTGTATCGCTTAGTCCGAGCTGGACGAGCTGGACGAGTCGCCGTCCGAAGCTGCTGCCAGCAGAGCCAGGGCTGCGAGGCCACCGGCAACGGCCAGTGCGGTGCCGCTCGACGGAGCTGCAACCGGAACAACCGCATAGGGATCGTCTTCAACGACGACCGGTGCCGGCGAACCAGCGAATGCTGCGGATGCGCCGATCATGCTGACGATAGCGGCGGATGCGAAAAGAGCTTTGGTTTTCATACTGTCACCTATCTAGTAAGCGTCTCAGTTGGTTACATAGCGTTAATCTCGCTTTGCGACCAGATATAAATAAGGGAATTTGCCTCTTTCGCGCGCACCCACGCCGACTGTGCCCCTTTTGCACACAAATCCGCTGCAGCGCGGCGCGGCGCCGCCCAAAAAGCAGGCAAACCCCAGCCCAGCTTGACTCCAAAGCCCCATCGGCGTACATCGCGCGGAATCCACCGGGAGTCCCATCGCTTCCGGTCCCTAGGGCCAATGCCCGGGATCGCCCTCCGTCAGCGCGTTGCGCCCACGGAGGCGTTTTCGCATTGCCGCTTGGGATCGTCATGGGAATCGCCCGGGACATTCGAGTTTGATTCCACGCCGCGCGGCCCCCATCTCGGGTCTGCACACAGATACGGACCAGAGAAGAAGGAGCCAGACGGCCCATGTTCGAATCTCTTTCCGAACGCCTCGGCGGCGTCTTCGACCGCCTGACCAAGCAGGGCGCCCTCTCCGAGGATGACGTCCGCACCGCCCTGCGCGAAGTGCGCGTCGCCTTGCTCGAGGCCGACGTCTCGCTGCCCGTGGCGCGTCAGTTCATCAAGGCCGTCGAGAAAAAAGCCACCGGCGCCGCCGTCACCAAATCGGTGACCCCCGGCCAGCAGGTGGTGAAGATCGTCCACGACGAGCTCATCACCACGCTCACCGGCGAGGGCGAGCCCGGCGCGCTGCGCATCGACAATGCCCCGGCACCGATCCTGATGGTCGGCCTGCAGGGCTCGGGTAAGACCACCACCACCGCCAAGCTTGCGCGTCGCCTGAAAGAGCGTGACCGCAAGAAGGTGCTGATGGCCTCGCTCGACGTGAACCGCCCCGCGGCCATGGAGCAGTTGCAGATCCTCGGCCAGCAGATCGGCGTCGACACGCTGCCGATCGTCAAGGGCGAAGACCCGGTCGCCATCGCCAAACGCGCCAAGACCCAGGCCAGCCTCGGCGGCTATGACGTCTATATGCTCGACACCGCGGGCCGCCTGCACATCGATCACGAACTGATCCAGCAGGCCGCCGACGTGCGCGACGTGGTGAACCCGCGTGAGACGCTGCTGGTGGTCGACGGGCTCACCGGTCAGGACGCGGTGAACGTCGCCACCGAGTTCGACGACAAGATCGGCGTCTCGGGCGTGGTGCTCACCCGGATGGACGGCGATGGCCGCGGCGGCGCCGCGCTGTCGATGCGCGCCATCACCGGCAAGCCGATCAAATTCGTCGGCCTCGGCGAGAAGATGGACGCGCTGGAGACCTTCGAGCCCGAGCGCGTCGCGGGCCGCATCCTTGGCATGGGCGACATCGTCGCGCTGGTGGAAAAGGCACAGCAGACGCTCGAGGCCGAACAGGCCGAGCGCATGATGAAGCGCTTCCAGAAGGGTCAGTTCAACATGAACGACCTGAAGATGCAGCTCGAGCAGATGATGAAGATGGGCGGCCTCGGCGCCATGATGCAGATGATGCCGGGCGCGGCCAAGATGGCCAAGCAGATGGATCAGGCCGGGATGGACGATTCGATCCTGCGCCAGCAGATCGCCCTCATCAACTCGATGACCAAGAAGGAACGCGCCAACCCGCAGATTCTTCAGGCCAGCCGCAAGAAGCGCATCGCCGCTGGTGCCGGCATGGACGTGTCGGACCTCAACAAGCTGCTGAAGATGCAGCGCCAGATGTCCGACATGATGAAGAAGATGGGCAAGATGGGCAAAGGCGGCATGCTGAAACAGGCCATGAAAGGCATGTTCGGCAAAGGTGGCATGCCCGAGGGCATGGACCCCAGCCAGATGGACCCCAAGCAGATCGAGGCCGCGGCCAAGGCGATGGGCGGCAAGATGCCCGGCGGCTTGGGCGGTCTGGGTGGCATGCCCGGCATGGGCGGCGGCGCGCTGCCGCCGGGCCTCGGCGGTTTCGGCAAGAAGAAATGAGCGATCAGCGCCCCCTCCCCCTTCACCTCTCCGAGGTGACAGACCCGACCGCCCCGCAGGCGGCCGGTGCGGAGGGCGTGCGCGCTTCATTGTTCCCCAAATACGCGACCCTGGCCCAAGCCACGGCGCCCAAAGCCGACCCTTTCGCGCAATACGGTGCCCCCGAGGATGACGCCGACGGCAGTGTGGAGGCCTACGCATGAGCCTCGTGACCGCTCCCCGTCTGGAAACCGAGCGCCTGATCCTGCGCGGCCCCGAGCCGTCTGACGCAGAGGCGATGATCGCCTTCCTGCTCGACCCGGTGCGCGCCGAGGGGTTCGGCGGCTACGCGCACCGCGGCGACGCATGGCGCTGGTTCGCGCTCAACGTGGGCCACTGGCACCTGCGCGGCTACGGCTATTTCACCATTGAAGACAAGGCCAGCGGCCAGCCCGCGGGCATCTGCGGCGTCTGGAACCCCGAAGGCTGGCCCGAGCCCGAGATCGGCTGGGTGGTCTTTGACGGCTTCGAAGGCAAGGGCATCGCCCGCGAGGCCGCGCTGCGCGTGCGCCGCTACGCCTATGAGGATCTGGGCCTTTCGACGATCACCTCGAACATCGTGCCGGGCAACACCCGCTCGGTGGCACTGGCCGAACGGCTCGGCGCGGTCTACGAGCGCACCTACACCAATTACGCCATGGGCGAGGACATGCTCTACCGCCACCCCTCTGCCGAGGAGGTGCTGGGATGAGCGCGCCACTACACACCGCCCCGCAGCAGCCCGTCACCGTGCCGGTCATCGAGACCGAGCGCCTGATCCTGCGCGCGCCGCATCTGGATGATCTCGAGCCGCTCTGCACCTTCTACGCCAGCCCGCGCTCGCGCTTCGTCGGCGGTCCGATCGAGCGCAGTCAGGTCTGGCGCACGCTGCTGCGCTCCGCGGGGCACTGGCAGATCCGCGGCTACGGCATCTGGCACATCACCGAGCGCTCCAGCGGCGAGATGTGCGGCTTCACCGGCCCGCTCAACCACATCGAATGGCCCGAGCCCGAGCTGGCCTATTCGATCTTCGCCTCGCACGAAGGTCACGGCTACGCCTATGAGGCGGCCTCCGCCGCACGGCGCGCGTCGGCAGATCTCTTTGGCCTCAGCCATATGATCAGCCTCGTCGATCCGGCCAACGAGCGCTCGCTGGCGCTGGCCAAACGTCTTGGCGCGCGCTTCGAACGCGCCACCGAGCTGATGGGCCATCAGGTGCATATCTTCCGCCACCCCCAGATGGGCGAGGCAGAGGCATGAGCGCGGTGCTCCAGCAGACCCCTCCGGCGCAGGCGCGTGTCAGCCCGGACATCCCGGTGCTGGAAACGGCCCGGCTGGTGCTGCGCGCGCCGCAGGCCGAGGATTACCCGGACTTCAAGGCCACCTTCGCCTCCTACCGCTCGCGCTTCATGGGCGGGCCGCTCAACGCCTATGAGACATGGATGCTCTACGCCGCCGAGATCGGCCACTGGCAAATTCGCGGCTTCGGCATGTGGATGATCCACCTGCGCGAAACCGGCGAGACCGTCGGCATGGCGGGCGGCTGGTTCCCCGCAAAATGGCCCGAGCGCGAGATCGCCTGGATCATCTGGCCGGACCGCGGCGGCAAGGGCTATGCGCTCGAAGCCACCCAGCGCGTGCGACAGTATTTCTACGACGAGGCCGGATGGCAGGGGGCGGTCAGCTACATCGACCCCAAGAACCTCGATTCCATCCGTCTTGCCGAACGGCTCGGAGCCCGCAAGGACCCCGCAGCCGCCACCGTCGATGGCAGCGACGCCGTCTACCGCCACCCGGCGCCCGCGGCGCTGCGCGGCAGCCAGCTGTCGCATGGCATCGACATGGAGATCGCGAACTACATCGATCCGCTCTTCAAACCGAAGGGATGGGCCGTTGACTGACGCTGTCTCCCTCAAGACCCGGCGCGCGGTTCCTGCCGCCTCCTATGCATGTGTTGTGCATGGGATGTGCATGGAGTGTGCCCCCTCTTTTTTGTTCAAAGGAGCCGAGCATGAGTGATCCCGCCACCCGCGCCGCAGACCTTCTGAAAGAGCACCGTGAAAGCATCGACCGGCTGGACGCGATCCTCGTGTTCACGCTTGCCGAGCGGTTCAAGCACACGCAGTCCGTGGGCCGGCTGAAGGCCACCCACGAGCTGCCCCCCTCCGACCCCGCGCGTGAAGAGCAGCAGATCGCGCGGCTCAAGGACTTGGCGAAGAAAGCGGATCTCGACCCCGCCTTCGCCGAAAACTTTCTGAATTTCATCATTCAGGAAGTCATCAAGCACCACGAAAAACACCAATCCTGACAGGCCTTTGCCCGTCATCAAACGCCATTCGAAGGAGATTTACCAATGGCCATGAAAATCCGTCTCGCCCGTGGCGGCAGCAAAAAGCGCCCCCACTACGCAATCGTCGCAACCGACTCGCGCATGCCGCGCGACGGCCGCTTCATCGAGAAGCTCGGCACCTACAACCCGCTGCTGCCGAAAGACGACGAGCGCCGCGTGGTGATGAACGTCGAGCGCGTTCAGTACTGGATCAGCCAGGGCGCCCAGCCGACCGACCGCATCTCGCGCTTCCTCGAAGCCGCTGGCGCCGTCGAGAAGAAAGAGCGCAACAACCCCAAGAAAGCCGTCCCCGGCAAGGCAGCCACCGAGCGCGCCGAAGCCAAGGCAGCCAAAGCAGCCGAAGCTGCTGAAGCACCGGCAGAGGAAGGCGCAGAGTAATCTGCGCGACATCCTTGTCACAGTCGAAGGGCGCGCAGGAGCAATCCTGCGCGCCTTTCTCGTTGACGCTTGGACAAGAGCCGCGCTGGCCCTACACTCATCGCAGCAGCCCCTTGAGAATACCCGGAGATCCTGCATGTCGCCGCTTCGCCATCTCGCCCCGATGACCCTTGCCGCCGCGCTGTTTGCCAGCCCGGCCCTGGCGCAGGACTTCGGCGTTACAGACAGCTCCGGCACCGCTCAGGCGGCCCCGGTGACCTCGACCCAATCCGCGGGCAATGTGTTCACCTTCACCCTGCGCGGCGGCGTTTCGGCAGCGCCGAAATTCCTGGGCTCCGACGAATACGAAGCGGGCCCCGACCTCGGTTTCAGCTTCAAGCACCTGCGCCTGCGCGGCGTGCCGGAGATCGGCGAAGATGACCCTTGGGCCGACAGCTACGGCTGGGACGTGCACGGCTCGTTCCGCTACCTCGGCAAGCGCGACTCCAGCTCCGACTCGGCGCTGTCCAGCCTCGACGATATCGACCCCACCTATGAGGTCGGCCTCGGCGTCGGCTACACCGCCGAGCAATATGAGGCCTTCGCCGACATCCGCCGCGGTTTTGGCGGCCACGAAGGCTATGTGGGCTCGGTTGGCATCGACTACGTTGTGCGCCCCTCCGACCGCTGGAAGCTGACGCTCGGTCCGCGCTTCATCTGGGCGAATGACGAGTTTCTCGACACTTACTCCGGCATCGACCCCGACGAGGCCACCACCGATCTGCCGGTCTATGATCCCGATGGCGGCCTTGTCAGCGCCGGTCTGCAGTTTGGTGCGCGCTACCAGATCAATGATCTCTGGGGCGTCGAAGGCGCCGTCACTTGGGACAATCTGCAGGGCGACGCCGCGGACAGCCCGATCGTCGACGAAGGCTCCAACGATCAGTTCCGCGTGCGCGTCGGCGTGACCCGCGTGTTCAATCTGCGCTTCTGAGCTGAAAGATTGCCAAGCCCGCAGAGGCGGGCTATTCCGCCTCTCACCGATCCACGGAATGGCGCAGACGGGAGGCGCATCGATTTGGACGAGATGATCTGTGTCGGCGCCCTCGGTGGCGCGTTCGGCGTCAATGGCGAAGTGCGGCTGAAGAGTTTCACCGCCGATCCCGAAGCCATCGCCGATTACGCCCCGCTCACCAATGAGGACGGCAGCCGCAGTTTCGATCTTCAGATCACCCGCCCGCTGAAGGGTGGCTTTGCGGCGCGGCTTTCGGGCGTGCGCACCAAGGAAGAGGCCGACGCGCTGAAGGGCGTGCAGCTGTATGCCCCGCGCGACCGCCTGCCCGATCTGCCCGACGATGAGTTCTACCATGCCGATCTGATCGGCCTCATGGTGCTGGACACCGGCGGCGCCAAGATCGGCACGGTCAAAGCGGTGCTCAACCACGGCGCTGCGGACCTTCTGGAACTGCAGGTGCCGGGTGCAAGCTCCACCGTGCTGCTGCCCTTCACCCGCGAGGTTGTGCCCACGGTCGATCTCGCCTCGGGCCGGATCATCGCCGACCCGCCCGAGGGCCTACTCGACTGAACGGCTGCGGGCGGGTGATCTGGGAAGCAATCCGCGCCCTCGCCGCACATTATCCCCAAGCAAGAAACAAACGCCCGAAACGATAGACCTCTCCTGCGCTCTCATCCATGATGGCCGGATACGAGGATCAGCGTATTGGTTCCGAGGTTTGATTTGTTGTTTTTCCCGTCGCGTTGCGCCGCGCTGCTGCGGCCTGCCCTCCTTACACTGAGTGACCGCCCTGCCACCGCCGCCTGCCTTGCCGGGCTCGGTCTTGGGTCTGTCGCGCTGTTCGGTGTCATGGACCCCGCCTCTGGCCGGCTGGAGTTGCTTGCCGCCCTCTGGCTTTTGGCGCTGCTCGCCGCGCTTTCGCTGCGCCGCGCCCGGCAGCGCCTTCTTGCGCCGCCGCCGCTGCTGCTGACCCGCCACGCCCTGCGCCATCCGCCGCAGCCGCTGCCCCCCGCCCTGCAGATGCGCGCCGACCTCACGGCGCTGCTGTCGAGCCCGGCGCCCATGGGAGCAGGCCTTGAGAGCACCGATCATGCGGTGCGCCGGGTGCTCGAGCGCTGCCTGCTGCGCCATGGTGATCGGGCGGTGGAAACGCTCGACCGTCCCGCGCTCATCGAGCTTTGGCTGCTGGCCACCCTGCTGCGCGCGGCGCCCGAGCGCGCCGGTGCGCTGGCGCAATGTTTCCGCCTGCCGCATCGGGTTCTGGCGCTGCGCGATCTGATGCCCGCACACGCCGCTAAAGCGCGCGTGGCACCGCGCCTGCGACGCCCTGCGGGCAGAGGGCCGCACAGAGGGCCGCAGCTCTCCGCTTGAGCCTTGCGCCCGCCCCCGCTATGCGGGGCGCAAAGGACAGCCAGCCATGACCGATACACCGCAGCGCGCCGCGGGCCGCAAAACCATCCGCCCCAGCCTCACCCCGCGTGAGCTGATGACCGGGGCGCCGGAGCTTTCCCGCGCGTTTCAGGCGCAGGTGATCACCCTCTTCCCCGAGGCGTTCCCCGGCGTGCTGGGTCATTCGCTGACCGGCCGCGCCCTGCAGGACGGGCTGTGGCAGCTGAGCACCATCCACCTGCGCAACTTTGGCGAGGGCAAGCACCGCAACGTCGACGACACGCCTGCGGGCGGCGGTGCTGGCATGGTGATGCGCGCCGACGTGATGGGCCGTGCCATCGACCATGCCCGCGCGCGGATCGACCAGCGCGCGCCGCTGATCTACCTCAGCCCGCGCGGCCGCCGGTTCGACCAGCAGATGGCCCAGCATCTCGCGCAGGCCCCCGGCGTGACGATGATCTGCGGGCGCTTCGAAGGCCTCGACCAGCGCGTCATCGACCACTACCGGATCATCGAGGTCTCGCTCGGCGATTTCATCCTCACCGGCGGCGAACTGGCCGCGCAGATGATGCTCGACGCGACGATCCGCCTGATCCCCGGTGTTCTGGGCAATGCCGCCTCAACCGAAGAAGAGAGCTTTTCCAGCGGCCTTCTGGAGCATCCGCAGTACACCCGCCCCGCCGAATGGGAAGGCCACCGCATCCCAGATGTGCTGCTCTCGGGCAACCACGCGGCGATCGAGGCATGGCGCCGTCAGCAATCCGAAGAGATCACCCGCGCCCGCCGCCCCGATCTCTGGGCCGCGCATGAGGCCCGCAAGGACTGAGGACTAAGGACTGAGGCCCGCAAAGCTCCCTGCGCCCGTCCCTTCTTCTCTTTGAAAATACGCCGGGGAGCGCGAGGGGCCGCGCCCCTCGCTTCGGCCCTCTCCGCACCGCTCGGGCGCAAGTTTTCCCTTGATTGAACCCCCGCGCCCGCCTATATGGCGCCAATCCGCGACGCCCTGCCGGGCGCTCGTGGATTCGTTCGTTTCCGCCTTCCGTGTTTCTTCGGCACGATTTTGGCGGCGCGGACGCGGCATTGGCCCCTTCGCGGAGCCTGCGCCGGAAAAGGCCAAAGATGTTGTCCATCTCCTGCGGGCGCCACGGCGGACCCGGTCGAAGGCACGGAGCTCTGGAAACGCGACACCTTCACGGAAAAAACCGTGAGCAGATAGGAGAGCGTCAGATGGATCTGATCGCACAGCTCGAGGCGGAGCAAATTGCCGCCCTGGGGAAAACCATCCCCGACTTCAAGCCCGGCGACACCGTGCGCGTCGGCTACAAGGTGACCGAAGGCACCCGTACCCGTGTGCAGGCCTACGAAGGCGTCTGCATCAGCCGTAAGAACGGCAAGGGCATCGCGGGTTCGTTCACCGTTCGCAAGATTTCCTTCGGTGAGGGCGTCGAGCGCGTCTTCCCGCTCTATGCCACCAACATCAATTCGATCGAGGTGGTGCGCCGCGGTAAAGTCCGTCGCGCCAAGCTGTATTACCTGCGTTCGCGTCGCGGCAAATCCGCCCGTATCGCAGAGCAGACCAACTACAAGCCGCTCGCCGGCGCCGACGCATAAGGAGAGCCGTTATGAAAAAGGGCATCCACCCCGACTATCACGTCATCGACGTCAAGATGACCGACGGCACCGTCTACCAGACCCGTTCGACCTGGGGCAAAGAAGGCGACCAGATGTCCCTCGACATCGACCCGACCGTGCACCCGGCATGGACCGGTGGCTCGTCGCGCCTGCTCGACGCCGGTGGCCGCGTGTCGAAGTTCAAAAAGAAATACGAAGGCCTGGGCTTCTAATCCCATCCCTTTCGGATTTTCGGAAAACGCCGTCCCTTGGGGCGGCGTTTTTCTTTGTCTGGACCGGCAGCCCAAGCTGACCCTGCGACAATGTGATCGGCACTCCCTGCTCGAACCAAATGCATTCTTAATTTCGAATGTATATGATCTATGCGAATCGAGTTGGGAGGACACGACTTGGACATTCGCAAAATCACCGACGACATCGCGGCCTCGCCGCAGATCACGGCAGCCGATGTGCCGCAGATCGCCGAGGCGGGCTATCGCGCCATCATCTGCAATCGGCCCGACGGTGAAGGGGCCGACCAGCCGAACTTCGAAGAGATCGAAAGCGCCGCAAACGCCGCCGGGCTTGAGGCGCGCTATATCCCCGTGGTCTCCGGCAAGGTTCAGGACGCCGACGCCGAGGCGTTTGGCAAGGCGCTGCGCGACCTGCCCGGCCCGGTTCTGGCCTATTGCCGCAGCGGCACCCGCTCGGCCACGCTCTGGTCGCTGAGCCAGGCCAAGGCGCTGCCGCCTGCCCATATCCTCGCCGCCACGAAGGAGGCGGGCTACGACATGGCGGGCGTCGTGCGCCGCATCGTCAACGGCGGCAAGACCCCGACAGACACCGGCGACGCCAAGTTCGATGTGGTCGTCGTGGGCGGCGGCGCGGCGGGCATTGCCGTCTCGGCCAGCCTCAAGGCGCGCAAGCCCGAGTTGAACATCGCCCTGCTCGATCCCGCCGACATCCACTACTACCAGCCCGGCTGGACCATGGTCGGCGGCGGCATCTTCGAGCCGCAGACCACCTCGCGCACCATGGGCAGCCTGATCCCGCGCGGCGTGCATTGGATCAAGGCCGCCGTCGCCGCCTTTGAGCCCGGGGACAACGCCGTGGTGCTGGATGGCTGCCGGGTGGTGAAATACGACCGGCTGATCGTCTGCCCGGGGCTGAAGCTCGACTGGCACAAGGTCGAGGGTCTGGTGGACACGCTGGGCAAAAACGGCGTCACCTCGAACTACCGCTACGATCTGGCACCCTACACGTGGGAGCTTGTGCGGGGCTTCAAGGGCGGTCGCGCCCTTTTTACCCAGCCGCCGATGCCGATCAAATGCGCCGGCGCGCCGCAGAAGGCGCTCTATCTCTCGGGCGACCACTGGTTCCGCACCGGCGTGCTGCCGCGCGTGCAGATCGAGTTCATGAACGCTGGCGGCGTGCTTTTCGGCGTGAAGGACTATGTCCCCGCGCTCGAGACATACATCGAGAAGTACCGCGCCAAGCTGAACTTCTTCCACAATCTCGTGGCGGTGGATGGCCCGGCGCGCAAGGCCACCTTCAAGGTTGCCAAACCGGACACAGAGCCTACCGAGGTGACGGTGGAGTTCGACATGATGCACGTCTGCCCGCCGCAGACCGCGCCGGATTTCATCCGCGTCTCGCCGCTGGCCGACGCGGCGGGCTGGGTCGACGTCGATCAAAATACGCTGCGGCACAAGAGCTATGACAACGTCTGGAGCCTTGGTGACGTGATGAACGCGCCCAACGCCAAGACCGCCGCCGCCGCGCGGATGCAGGCGCCCGTGGTGGCCGAGAACGTCGCCGCCGACATCGACGGCAAGGCCCCCGTGGCGCTTTATAACGGCTATGGCTCCTGCCCGCTGACGGTAGAGCGGGGCAAGATCGTGCTGGCGGAGTTCGGCTATGGCGGGGCGCTGCTGCCCAGCTTCCCCAAATGGCTGATCGACGGCACCAAGCCCACGCGCGCCGCGTGGCTTCTGAAAGAGCAAATCCTGCCGCCGGTCTATTGGAAGGCGATGCTGCGCGGGAAAGAATGGATGGCGAAACCCGAACCGGTCTCGGCATCTTGATAAATCTTCCCAACAAGTGGAGCTTGGCGCGGACGCTGTTCCGCGCCAAGACTATTTCGGGGGAAATGCGTTTCCCGCTTCACAAATTCAGTTTTAGGAATATATAGAGGCCAAACCCCGGCTCCCACCGGGGCGAGCGCAACTCAGGACACCGCCCATGCAGATCCCTCGCCGCCTGTCCCGTTACCTGCCGATCCTCGACTGGGCCAGCCGATACGACCGCGACACCGCGACCTCCGACCTCGTGGCCGCCGTCATCGTCACGATCATGCTGATCCCGCAATCTCTGGCCTATGCCCTGCTCGCGGGGCTGCCTGCCGAGATGGGTCTCTACGCCTCGATCCTGCCGCTGGTGGCCTATGCGATCTTCGGCACCAGCCGCGCACTGGCGGTGGGCCCGGTGGCTGTGGTCTCGCTGATGACCGCCGCCGCGATCGGCCAGCTCGGCCTCAGCGATCCGGCGCAGATCGCGCTGGCGGCGGTCACGCTGGCCTTCATCTCGGGCGCCTTCCTCGTGCTCATCGGCGTGCTGCGGCTCGGCTTTCTTGCCAACTTCCTCAGCCACCCGGTGATCGCGGGGTTCATCACTGCCTCGGGCGTGCTGATCGCTGCCTCGCAGCTCAAGCATATCTTCGGCATCAGCGCCGAAGGGCACACGCTGGTCGAGCTGGTTGGCTCGCTGGTCGCGCATCTGCCCGAAACGAACTTCATCACGCTGGCCATCGGCGTCGCCGCCACCGCCTTTCTGTTTTGGGTGCGCAAGGGGCTGAAGCCGCTGCTGCGCAGCATGGGCTTTGGCCCGCGCATGGCCGACATCCTCGCCAAGGCCGGCCCGGTGGCCGCCGTGGCGGTGACCACCCTGCTGAGCTGGGGCTTTAGCCTCAATGAGGTGGGCGTGAAGGTCGTCGGCGAAGTGCCCATGGGCCTGCCCCCGCTTTCAGCCCCTTCGCTTGATCCGTCGATGTGGAAAACTCTGCTGATGCCCGCGATCCTGATCTCGATCATCGGCTTTGTGGAATCGGTTTCTGTCGCGCAGACGCTTGCCGCCAAGCGCCGCCAGCGGATCGACCCGGATCAGGAACTCATTGGCCTTGGCGCGTCCAACATCGGCTCGGCCCTCTCGGGCGGCTTCCCGGTGACCGGGGGCTTCTCGCGCTCGGTGGTGAACTTCGACGCGGGCGCGGAAACCCCCGCGGCGGGCGCCTACACCGCCGTGGGCATCGGCCTTGCGACGCTGGTGCTGACCCCGCTGCTGTTCTTCCTGCCGAAGGCCACGCTGGCCGCGACGATCATCGTCGCCGTGCTGAGCCTCGTCGACTTCTCGATCCTCAAGAAGACATGGGTCTATTCGAAGGTGGATTTCACCGCCGTCTCGGCGACCATCGTGCTGACCCTGCTCGTGGGTGTCGAAGTGGGCGTCTCGGCCGGCGTGCTGCTGTCGATCCTGCTGCATCTCTACAAGACCTCGAAGCCGCATGTGGCCGAGGTTGGACTGGTGCCGGGCACGCATCACTTCCGCAACGTGCTGCGGCATGAGGTGGAAACTCTGCCCGGCGTGCTGACGCTGCGGGTCGATGAGAGCCTCTACTTCGTCAATGCCCGCTTCCTCGAGGAATACGTGCTGACCCGCGTCGCCGAATGCCAGAATCTGCGCCACGTGGTGCTGATGTTCCCGGCGGTCAACGAAGTGGACATGAGCGCGCTGGAAACGCTCGAAGAGATCAACCGCCGCCTTGATGAGCAAGGGATCACCCTGCATCTGACCGAAGTGAAAGGCCCGGTGATGGACCGGCTCAAGCGCTCGCATTTCCTCGAAGAGCTCTCGGGCCGGGTGTTCCTGTCGCAGTATCAGGCGTGGTGCGCGCTACAGGCGGACGCGCCCCATGGGTCCGAGCAGGAACGCGTCGCGGCCCAGTAGAAGCGCCGGATAAAGCGGGCGGCCATAGCCCGCGCCGCCATCCATGTTGAGCCGGTTGGGATAGAGCATGGGCACATCGAGCGCGGTGTGCCCATGCACCACCAGCCGCCCCCAATCGCCCCTCCAGTCAAGGAAGGGCCCACGGATCCACACCAGATCATCCTCTTTCTGATAGTTGAGCAGCACGCCCGGCCGCAGGCCTGCGTGGACGAAGATGTGCTCATCGGTCTCGTGCAGGCGCGGCAACCCCGCGATCCAGTCGCGATGCGCCTGCGGGATCGCCTCCAGCGCGTCGGCATGGATGTCCTCAATCGCACGCCCCTCGCTCACGTCGACGCCGTAAGAGGCCAGCGTCTTGGCTCCGCCAAGCGGCGGATCGGTCCAGATCAGGGGCCGCGAGACATTCGGGTCTTTGTAGCGCGGGTTTTCGAGAAACCTCAGCAGGTAGCGATCATGATTGCCCATCAGGCAGACCCATGGCTTGCCCTCGGCCTGGCCCTGCATCAGCAAGTCGATCACCCCGCGCGCATCGGGCCCGCGATCCACGTAGTCCCCCAGAAAGACGATGGGCGCGCCTGCGTGTTCGTCGCGCGCAATCATCGCAAGTGCCTCCTGAAGGCGTTCAAGCTGACCGTGGATGTCGCCGATGGCGTAGATGGGCTGCATGGGAATTCCTTTCTGCAAGGCATAGTTGGATCCCGGGCCGGCGAGAGGCAAGGGCTGGCGCCCGAGAACCCGCACGCGCGCCCGATCCCATAAAGGCGGCAAAAGGGGCGCCCCGCGAGGCGCCCCTTTCTCTTCTGTCCCTGTCGTCGCTTCGGCCTTTGGCCTTCTTATCAGGCGACGTCGAATTCCAGCGGCTTGACCTGCTGGAAGAGGCCGGTGTCGCGCAGCGCGGTGACCACGTCGTCACCGATCTCTTCGTCGAGATAGGCGATGGCGATGGCTTCGCCGCCAGCGGTCGAGCGGCCCAGCGTGAAGTTCGCGAGGTTGACCTTGTGGTCGCCCAGCATCGAGCCCAGCTTGCCGATGATGCCCGGCACGTCTTCGTTGGTGGTGTAGAGCATGTGCTCGCCCACCTCGGCCTCGATGTTGATGCCCTTGATCTGGATGAAGCGCGGCTTGCCATCCGAGAACACGGTGCCTGCGATCGAACGCTCACGCTTCTCGGTCACCACGGTCACCTTGATGTAGCCCTCGAAGGCGCCCGACTGCTCCTGATTGGTGGTCGAGATCTGGATGCCGCGCTCGCGCGCGATCACCGGGGCCGAGACCATGTTCACCTCGGGCGAGATGGTCTTCATGATGCCAGCGATCAGCGAGCAGTTCAGCGCCTCGAGGTTCATCTCGGCAACAGCCCCGTCGTAGAGGATGTTGATCGCGGTGATCGCCTCATCGGTCATCTGGCCGATGAAGTTGCCGAGATGGCCAGCCAGCTTGATCCACGGCCCCATGACCTTGGCTTCCTCGGCGGTCACCGACGGCATGTTGAGCGCGTTCGACACGGCACCGGTCAGCAGATAGTCGGCCATCTGCTCGGCAACCTGCAGCGCCACGTTTTCCTGCGCTTCGGTCGTCGAGGCGCCGAGGTGCGGGGTGCAGACCACATTGGGCAGACCGAAGAGCACGTTTTCCTTGGCGGGTTCCACGGCGAACACGTCGAAAGCGGCGCCAGCCACGTGACCGGACTTCAGCAGCTCGGCCAGCGCTTCCTCGTCGACGAGGCCGCCACGGGCACAGTTGATGATCCGCACGCCCTTCTTGGTCTTCGCGAGGTTCTCACGGCCAAGGATGTTGCGGGTCTGGTCGGTCAGCGGCACGTGCAGCGTGATGAAGTCGGCGCGGGCGAGCAGCTCGTCCAGCTCGACCTTCTCGACGCCCATCTTGTCGGCCTTCTCTTGGCTCAGGAAGGGGTCATAGGCCGCCACTTTCATCTTCAGGCCGCGGGCACGGTCGCAGACGATGCCGCCGATGTTGCCAGCGCCGATCACGCCAAGGGTCTTGCCGGTCAGCTCGACACCCATGAACTTCGACTTTTCCCACTTGCCGGCATGGGTCAACTCGGACGCCTCGGGCAGTTGGCGGGCGACGGCGAACATCATGGCGATGGCGTGCTCGGCGGTGGTGATCATGTTGCCGAAGGGGGTGTTCATCACGATGACACCCTTTTTCGACGCGGCTTCCTTGTCGATGTTGTCGGTGCCGATGCCAGCGCGACCGACGACCTTGAGGTTGGTCGCCTTCTCGAGGATCGACGGGGTCACCTTGGTGGCCGAGCGGATGGCGAGACCATCATAGTTGCCGATCACTTCGGCCAGCGCGTCCTTGTCCTTGCCGAGCTCGGGGCGGAAGTCGACCTCGATGCCGCGATCGCGGAAGATCTGAACGGCGGCGTCGGAAAGCTTGTCGGAGATGAGAACCTTGGGAGCCATTTCAGCGGTCCTTTCGGGGAAATCGGGATGCAGGGAAAGACGGGACCGCCGCGCGCGGTCCCGCATTTTGCTCAAAAAGTGCGGATCAGGCCGTTTCTGCCTGTGCTTCGATCT
Source organism: Salipiger sp. ABN3_019 (assembly GCF_056158605.1). Lineage (NCBI taxonomy): Bacteria > Pseudomonadati > Pseudomonadota > Alphaproteobacteria > Rhodobacterales > Roseobacteraceae > Salipiger > Salipiger sp. ABN3_019. The sequence continues at coordinate 878,450 of NZ_JBSWTP010000009.1, read as the reverse complement.
CGGTCTCGAAGGCCCATTCGAGCCACAGCGTCAGCGCTTCGATGTCGGCGCTTTCGACCGTGGCACCGCACCAGATACGCAGGCCCGCCGGGGCATCGCGATAGGCGCCGATGTCATAGGCGACGTGGTAGGTCTCGAGCTTCTTGGCCACCGCCTTGGCGAAAGCCGCGCCGTCCTTGATCCGGTCGTCGGTGAACTTCAGGCAGACCGAGGTGTTCGAACGGGTCGCGTCATCCTCGGCGAGGTTGGCGATCCAGTCGTGACGGTCGCAGAAGTCCCACAGCACCTTGGCGTTGCTGGTGGCGCGTTCCTGCAGCTTCTTCAGGCCGCCGATCTTGCGCGCCCAGTCCAGCGCGACGAGGTAATCCTCGACCGCCAGCATCGACGGTGTGTTGATCGTCTCGCCGACGAAGATGCCCTCGATCAGCTTGCCGCCCTTGGTCATGCGGAAGATCTTCGGCATCGGCCATGCCGGGGTGTAGGTCTCGAGGCGCTCGACGGCGCGCGGGCTCAGCACGAGGATACCGTGGGCCGCTTCGCCGCCCATCACCTTCTGCCAGGAGAAGGTGGTGACATCGAGTTTGTCCCAGGGCAGGTCCTGCGCGAAGGCCGCCGAGGTCGCGTCGCAGATGGTCAGGCCATCGCGGTCCGCGGGGATCGCGTCGCCGTTCGGCACGCGCACGCCGGAGGTGGTGCCGTTCCAGGTAAAGACGACGTCATTGTTGAAGTCGACGGTGGCGAGATCGACGATCTGGCCATAGTCGGCGGTCTTCACTTCGGCATCGATTTTCAGCTGCTTGACCACATCGGTCACCCAGCCAGCGCCGAAGGATTCCCACGCCAGCATCTCTGCCTTGCGCGCGCCCAGCAGCGACCACATGGCCATTTCCATGGCGCCGGTGTCCGAGGCGGGCACGATGCCGATCTTATAGTCGGCGGGAATTCCGAGGATCTCGCGGGTGCCTTCGATGGCAGCCTTCAGCTTGTCCTTGCCGACCTTGGCACGGTGCGAACGACCGAGCGCGGCATCGGACAGCATGTCCAGCGAGAAATGGGGGATCTTGGCACAGGGGCCGGAAGAAAAGCGCGGGTTTGCCGGCCGCGCGGACGGTTGGGGTCTAGCCATGATGTCTCTAACCTTACAGATAGTCGCCCTTCGTTGGGGAAGGGTGTCCCACCGCCGCATCTATGCGAGGGCGCGGATTCGGGCAAGACGGGAAATGCATCCATTGCGTCGCTTTTTGGTGATTGCTTGCGCGGGCTGGAGCGGATCGGAAACTTTTGGATCCGGATGGGCTGTAAGGGCGGGCATTTCTGGGGGCTCTGCCCCCGGCCGCGGCGCGGCCTCCCCCGGGATATTTCTGCCAAGAGGAAGATGGGACAGCGCCCTTTCCCCGACCCCTGCCCTCGGCTAGGTCTTTGCCGGACCCGACGCGCCTAACACGAAGAGGACAGAGCGATGCAGTGGAGCGACCTTCTTTGTGCCGAACGGCTGAGCGATCCGAAATATGCCGAAGGGCGCAACCGGTCGATCTTTGTGCAGGACCATGACCGCATCGTGTTTTCCGCACCGTTCCGGCGGCTGGCCAACAAGACGCAAGTGCATCCGCTCTATGAGAACGACCATATCCACCACCGGCTGATCCACTCGGTCGAAGTGGGCAGTGTCGGGCGCTCGCTGGCCATGCACATCGGGCACTGGCTGATCGAACAGGGCGAGATCGGCCCGCATGAGGACCACAGCCTTGCCAATGTGGTGCAGGCCGCCTGCGCCGCGCATGACATCGGCAACCCGCCCTTCGGCCATTCCGGCGAAGCCTCGATCGGGGATTGGTTCGCCGAACGCTTCGACGCGGGCGGCGGGCTCTGCGGCGCGCTCGACAGCGGGCTACGGGACGAGTTCGCCGCCTTCGAGGGCAACGCGCAGGGCTTTCGGATCATCACCCGGCTGGAGATGTACCGCAGCGCCGGTGGCATGCGGCTGTCGAAAGCGGTGCTCGGGGCTTTCATGAAGTATCCCGCCACCGCAGCGACCCGCGCCGCGCTGCCGGCAGAGACCCGCAAGACCTATGTCGGGCTGAAGAAATTCGGCGTCTTCGCAGCCGAAGAGGCGCTCTTTGCCGAAGTGGCGCAGGGCTGCGGCCTGCCCGAGGAAGAGATCGCGGGCGGCCGCTGGTGGCGCCGCCACCCGCTGGTCTTCGTGGTCGAGGCCGCCGATGACATCTGCTACAATATCGTCGACCTCGAGGACGCCTATACCTCTGGCGATCTGCCCTATGACGTGGTGCGCGACCTGCTTGAGGATCTGGCGGGACGGCCCAACCGCGACACCGCCGGGCTGACCCGCACCGAACATATTGCGCTGCTGCGCTCGCTGGCCATCGGGCGGGCCATCGACGCCTGCGTCGCGGCCTTCTGCAGCAACTACCCGGCGATCATGGCGGGCAGCTTTTCCGACTCGCTGATTGGCGCCTCGACCTGCGCGGGCAGTTTCGCGCGCATCGAGGATATGGCGCATGAGCGCATCTTCACCTCGCGGCGCAAGACCGAGCTGGAGATCTCGGGCCGGCAGGTGATCCGCAACGTGCTGGACGGGGTGCTGCCGGTCTATGAAGCGCTGGCGGCGGCGGGCTGGGAGCCCGAGGCGCTGAAAGGTCATCCGGCGCAAATCGCCCGCGCCCTCTCGCTCGACCTGCGCGACATCGACGGGCCGGAGCCTGCGCTGCACGCGCTGGCCGATTTCGTCTCGGGGATGACCGACCGCTATGCGCTGTCGGTGTCGCGGATGCTCTCGGGCACCTGAGGTTACTTGCCCGCGATATTTGTCGCAGCGCAAAGCTCATAACCCCGTGAGGTGCACGGGGGATCTTGATTTGTGACCACATCAGGCGCAGCTTTGGGATATGAACAGCCTGACACCTTTTCCGGGACGCGGCAGCGATGTTGTTGCCTTCCACCGGACCGAGCTGAACGTCATCCTCTCTCTCTACGGCCGCATGGTGGCGGCTGGTGAATGGCGTGACTATGGCATCTCTTCGCTGCGCGAGGTGGCGGTGTTTTCCGTCTTCCGCCGCACCGCCGAAAACCCGCTCTACCGCATCGAGAAACGCCCCAAGCTACGCAATCGGCAGGGGGAATACGCGGTGATCTCGATGGAGGGGCAGGTGCTCAAACGCGGGCATGATCTGAAGACCGTGCTGCGGGTGCTCGAGCGCAAGCTGATCCGCGCGGTCGATGACTGACCGCGCGGCGCATCAAAGCGTCAGGCGCTCTGGCCGACCATGGCGCAGAGCAATTCGAACATGATCGTCACACCGAGGAAGGCGGTGCCGCCGGTGCTGTCGAAGGGCGGCGAGACTTCCACGAGATCGGCGCCCGCGATGTTCAGCCCCATCAGTTCGCGCACCACCTGCAGCGCCTGATAGGAGTTCGGACCGCCGATCTCGGGCGTGCCGGTGCCGGGGGCGAAGGCGGGGTCGACGAAGTCGATGTCGTAGCTGACATAGGTCGGATCCGTGCCCACGATCTCGCGCGCTTCTGCCATGACGTCTTCGACGCCGCGGGCATGGAACTCCTCGATCGGGATGATGCGGATGCCCACCGCCTTGGCGAAGTCGCGGTCTTCATGGTCGTACATCGGGCCGCGGATGCCGATCTGCACCACGCGTTTCGGGTCGAGCAGGCCCTCCTCGACCGCGCGGCGGAAGGGCGTGCCGTGGGTGAATTTGAACCCGCCGAAATAGCTGTCCCAAAGATCCGTATGGCTGTCGAAATGCACCATGCCCAGCGGCTTAGCCTTGCCGAGCGCGCGCAGCACCGGCAGCGAGCAGAGATGGTCTCCGCCGCCCGTGAGAGGCCGGATGCCCGCCGCGACGATCTTGTCGTAAAAGGCGGTGATACGCGCCATGCTGTCCTGAATGTCGGCGGGGTTCGGGCCGACATCGCCAAGATCGGCGCAGGCGGCGGCCTCGAAGGGGCGCACGCCGGTGTGGCCATGTTCGGCGCGGATCATCGTCGAGGCGTCGCGCAACTGGCGCGGACCGTGGCGCGGGCCGGGGCGGTTGGTGGTGCCGCTGTCCCACGGCACGCCGACGAGGCCGATCTCGACCTCTGAAAAGCGCGCATGCTCCGGCTGCACCAGCGGCAGGCGCATGAAGGTGGGAATCCCGGCGAAACGCGGCAGGTCCATGCCAGAGACGGGATGGAAGAAAGGATCACTGGTCATGAGAGGACTCCGGTCAGGCGGGCGTGGCGGGTGACGGGTCCGTCGCCCTGAGCTTCGATGCGGGCCACCGCCTCGGCCAGAGGCTCGAAGGCGACAGCCATGTGATAGGCGTTGGCGTGCAGCAGCATGTCGGGGTCGGCGACCCAAGCCACATGGCCCTTCCAGAACAGCAGATCGCCGCGCTTGGGCGGGGTGCCGGGGGCGAGCGTCTCGCCTAGACCCTTTTCCTGCATGTCGCTGTCGCCGGGGCAGGCCATGTCGCAGGCACGCAGCCCGGCCTGCACCAGCCCCGAGCAATCGATCCCCATCGCCGAATTGCCGCCCCAGAGGTAGGGCGTGCCGAGAAGGCGCTCCGACACTGCAACCGGGTCGGGCTCGGGCCGCGCCAGCGGCAGCATGTGGCCTGCGGGAACAAAACCCACTTCGGTTTTCAGGAAACGCCCCTCCTCGCCGCTGACCTGAAGCTGCGCGCCGAGGCTGAGGAACGCCTGATCCGGGGTCTTCATATTGGGCTCAAGATAGGCATGTGTGGCGCGGGTGGCGACGCGGTGGGTCGGCGTGGTCACCGGCCCCAGCGCCTCTTCCGAGACGAAACCGACATAGCCGTCAGCCTGCGCCTGCACGAAGGCCCAGCCCTCGTAGCGCTCATAGACGATCAGCGCGGCGCCATAGACAAGCTGTCGGTCGCGCGCGCCGCCGGGGGTGCGCAGAAGGTCGGTCACCGGGGCGCTCACCGAGGCAGGCGCGCCTTCGGTGAAATGCTGCGCCTCGACCTCGCCCTGCAGATGGGCGGCGGCGACACGGCCATTCGACGGGGTAAGCCGGGGATCCATCGCGCCGTCCATCACAGGCCCAGCACCTGCGGCAGCGCCGCGAGGATCGCCCGCGGTCCCTGCAGCGCGCCGCCCTTGGGCCGCGCCGGGGCCACGCCGGGGTTCCAGCCGTAGATGTCGAAATGCGCGTAAGGCGTCTCGGTCACGAAGCGACGCAGAAAAAGCGCCGCGGTGATCGAGCCCGCCATGCCGCCCGCGGGCGCGTTGTCGAGATCGGCGATGCCGGGCTCGATCTTGTCCTCATAGGGCTCCCAGAAGGGCATGCGCCAGACCGGGTCCGCCGCCGGTCCACTGGCCGCGGTCAGCGCCCCGGCAAAGCCTTCGTCGTCGGTATAGAATGGCGCGAGGTCCGGCCCCACGGCCACCCGCGCCGCGCCGGTCAGCGTCGCCATCGACAGGATGAAATCGGGCTTTTCCTCATCCGCCAGCGCCAGCGCATCGGCCAGCACCAGCCGCCCCTCGGCATCGGTGTTGTTGATCTCGACGGTCAGCCCCTTGCGCGAGGTGAGAATGTCCTGCGGGCGGAAGGCATTGCCGCTGACCGAGTTCTCGACCGCCGGGATCAGCACGCGCAGCTGCACCTTCAGCCCCAGCGCCATGATCATCCGCGCCAGAGCCAGCACATTGGCCGCGCCGCCCATGTCCTTCTTCATCAGCCCCATGGAGCTGCCCGGCTTGAGGTTGAGCCCGCCGGTGTCGAAACAGACACCCTTGCCGACCAGCGTGAGCCGCGGCCCCTCATTGCCCCAGTGCATGTCAATCAGGCGCGGCGCGCGCGGGCTGGCGCGGCCCACCGCGTGGATCATCGGGAAGTTGTTTTCGAGCAGCGCGTCGCCGGTGGTCACCTCGATGGCGGCACCGAAGTCGCCCGCCAGCGCGCGGGCGGCGGCCTCAAGCTCCTCGGGGCCCATATCCGAGGCGGGGGTGTTGATCAGATCGCGGGTCAGCGCCTCGGAGGCGGCGAGCACCTCGATCTTGGCTGCATCCACGCCCTCGGGCGCGATCAGCCCCGGCAGCACCGGCGCCTCGCCCGCGTAGCGGGTGAAACGGTAGCCGGCGAGCAGCCAGCCAAGCGCCTCTTCCTCGGCGGCCTCTGCGGGCAGCCCTGAGGCGATGCGGTAGGTTCCGCGGGCCAGCCGCCCGAGACCGGCGGCAAGCGCGAAGCGGCTGCGGCGACGGCGGGCGACAGAGCCATAGCCGATCAGCGCCGCAGCGGGCGCGCCGCCTTCACCGGGAATCATCACGGCGTTTCCGATCTCACCGGCAAAGCCGCTGGCCGTCACCCAAGTGCGCACAGCGTCCGGCTGCCCGTCGAGCCAGCCCTCAAGCGCCTCGGTTTCTATCACGTGGAGCGGCAGGGCATCGGCGTCGGCGGGAGCGAAAGTCAGGGTCATAGGAGCCTCTTGGTCGGTTTGGCCAGAGCCTAGCCGAGCCAGCGGCGCCCGCAAGGGGGCCAAGCGGAGCCGTGATGAGCGCCTTATGCTTTGTCAGTCAGGCGGCATACTTCGTCAGTCAGCCGGCATATTTCTAAGCCACCCAAGGCACACTTGAGCAGCCTCCTCAGTGTGAGCTCCCTAAAAACCCGGCCATCTCACCCGCGGCGGATCAGATCGACTGATCCTCCATGTCCCATATGGCATAGAGCGAGCGTTCACCCATCCGCCCGAGCCGCGCCAGCGTGGCCGCCAGTGCCACCCGGTCACCATCGTCGAGACATTGCACCACGTCACAGGAAATGCGGGCGGTGGCCTGCATCCCGATGAATCGGGCGATCTCGCCCAACTCGCAGGTCTGACTGCGCATCTCGGGCCAGCGAGATTGCTGGTGCAGCCGGTCGAGGTGCCCCAGCCTGTAAGCCAGTTCCTCCACCGCGCGGCACAAGGCGTTCTCCGCCTCCTGAGGCCCGAGGTGGGTGAAGAGCGCTTCGAGTTGTTCGGGATCAAGCCCGGCCCGCTCGATGGGCGCGAGTATAGAGACATGGTTCACCGCCTCATCCTCTTCTCCGCGCCCCCACGGGCCATGGTTCTAGCCCGTCCAAGTTCCCAAAAGGTTAGACCGCGGTGTTTCTTCTCTCGAATTCCGCGATAATCCCGCGTATTCCAGCGAAGGCTTCAAGTTGCTTGGAGGATCGAGATGCACAACGCCAAACCGCTACCCGCCTACCTGGTCCAGAGGTTCCAGGGCTGGAAGGCGACCAGCTACGCCGAGAATTCCGCCTGGTACCGACGCCTCGCGTCCGAGGGTCAGCACCCCCGCGCGATGGTGATCTCCTGCTGTGACAGCCGCGTGCATGTCACCTCGATCTTCGGCGCGGACACCGGCGAGTTCTTCATTCACCGCAACATCGCCAACCTCGTGCCCGCCTATCAGCCAGACGGGCTGCAGCACGGCACCTCGGCGGCGGTGGAATATGCGGTCACCGCGCTGAAAGTGGCGCATGTGATCGTGATGGGCCACTCCAGCTGCGGCGGCGTTCAGGGCTGTCTCGACATGTGTTCGGGCAAGGCGCCTCAGCTCGAAGAAAAGTCGAGCTTCGTCGGTCGCTGGATGGACATCCTGCGCCCCGGCTACGACCGCGTGGTCAAGCGCAAGCCCGAGAACATGGCCCGCGCGCTGGAAAAGGAATCGGTGCTCGTCTCGCTCGAGAACCTGATGACCTTCCCCTTCGTGCGTCAGGCCGTCGAAGCGCAAGACCTGTCGATCCACGGCCTCTGGCATGACATCGGCAGCGGCTCGATCGAATGCTACGACCCGAAGGCCGGCGGCTACGTTCAGGTCTGAGGGCGCTGCCCTCAGCGCCTGCCGGAATGCCCCCGGTCTGCCCTACAGTCAGCCCTGAAGCTGCGCGCTCTGCCCATCGCGGCTGAGGCGCAGCGCCGGGCGGCCAAGCCGCAGCGCCAGCGCGCGCAGCGGCGCCCCAAGGCTTCGGCCCGTACAGACCTCTGCGCCACTGTCGAGGCGGCTGAGGATCATACGGCCAGACCGGAACCCCAGCCCGAATCCCTTGCTTCGCAGCCGCGACACCAGATCGGGCCAGCTGCAGGCACCCTCGATCTGCGGCAGCACCACCATGCGCAGCAGCGCGGCGGTCTCGCAGTCGGGATCCTGAGGCAGAGTTGCTGGCGGGGTCTCTTGCAGGCTTTCCGGCAGCGCACCTTCGGCAAGCGCGGCCTCTTCATGCCCTCCGGGCGTCAGGAAGACGGTCGTGCTTGAAACGGTGGCGTCAAGAAATGGTCCGGAAAATGCTCCGGTGCGATCATCACTATCCATTGCTCAAATCTCGTCGATACTGAAAAAACTCTCATCATAGCATGAATTTGCAGAGTCGCGGCGTGCAATCCATGGCGCTGGGGTCACGTATTCCGGACAGTGCCGCTCTCGACGCCCGAAGCGGTTGCCCAAAGGACCAGCGGGGCGCGCGATCACCCGACCGCACGCCCCGCTCTCTTACTGGCACCACACTAAGTCCGGCCTTCACCGGAGACCCCCGCGTCTTTGCCGGCACTCAAAACAACACAGCCAGCACAACTCAACGCGACACGAGGGTCGATGGGGGCTCGCAACTCCCCGCCCCCGGGGGATAACTGGCCTCTGGAAAACGCGATCACGGATCGCCGAGGCGGCACTGGTGACGAAAACCTTTGTTCGGGCCCGCTCAGGACGGCAGGCGGAAGTTGTTCAGCAGCCGCGTCATCAGCTTGGGCATCGGTCGGTCCCGCCGGCTCAGCAGAGACAGGTCGCGGGCGGCAACGGCTACGATGCGGCGGCCCCGGGCGATGTCTGCGAGATCAATGGTCATGTCGGCACTCCTTTGGTTGGTTGCGCCTTCTGGCGGGTGCGGCGGGTGACCGTCGCTGTTGATGTATCTTTTCTACCAAGCCGCGAGTTTCCCGCCCATCCTGACGGCGGAGTAGGTGCCGTTCCCAGTGGGCGAGGCGCACCTATCCCAAAGGATGGGGTGCGATCCGAATTTCTGACAAAACTTTAAAAAACATAGTAAAAACCCGCCCCTAGAAGGGACGGGCTTTAAGAAGTCATTAAGGATTTTCCGGCGGTCAGCCCTTCTTGAGCACTTTCTGCCCGAGCACCTCTGCAATCTGCACGGCATTGAGAGCCGCGCCCTTGCGCAGGTTGTCCGACACGCACCACAGGTTCAGGCCGTTCTCGATGGTCGGGTCCTGACGGATACGGCTGATGAAGGTCGCGAAATCGCCGACGCATTCCTTCGGCGTGATGTAGCCGCCGTCTTCGCGCTTATCGACGACCATGATGCCCGGCGCTTCGCGCAGGATGTCACGGGCTTCGTCTTCGTCGAGGAAGTCCTCAAACTCGATGTTGATCGCTTCCGAGTGGCCCACAAAGACCGGCACGCGCACGCAGGTCGCGGTCAGCTTGATCGACGGATCGATGATCTTCTTGGTCTCGGCGACCATCTTCCACTCTTCCTTGGTCGAGCCGTCTTCCATGAAGACGTCGATATGCGGAATGACGTTGAAGGCGATTTCCTTGGGGTACTTCTTCGGCGGCACCTCAGAGACCGGGTTGTAGACCGATTTGGTCTGCTCCCAGAGCTCGTCCATACCTTCTTTGCCAGAGCCCGAAACCGACTGATAGGTCGACACGACGACGCGCTTGATCTTGGCGCGGTCGTGCAGCGGCTTCAGCGCCACGACCATCTGCGCGGTCGAGCAGTTCGGGTTGGCGATGATGTTCTTCTTGGAATAGCCGTGCACCGCGTCGGCGTTCACTTCCGGAACGATCAGCGGCACGTCCGGGTCGTAGCGGTAGAGCGAGCTGTTGTCGATCACCACGCAGCCCGCAGCGGCGGCCTTCGGCGCGAATTCCTTCGTCGGACCCGAGCCCACGGCAAACAGCGCCATGTCCCAGCCGGTGAAATCGAAAGTGGCGAGATCCTGGGTCTTGAGTGTCTTGTCGCCAAAGCTCACCTCGGTGCCGAGGGATTTGCGCGATGCGAGTACGGCGATTTCGTCGACCGGGAATTCGCGTTCGGCGAGGATGTTCAGCATTTCGCGGCCCACGTTCCCCGTGGCGCCGACAACAACGACCTTGTAGCCCATGGTTCTGGCTCTCCTTCCTGTGTGCTGCGCGCGGGCGGATCCCGCGCTGCAAGCTGGCGCGCGTCTTACCGCATGCCACCTATATGCGGAAGGCCTGTTTTCCAGTGAAAGACGGCCCGAAACCGACATGCGCTGCGAAAAAACCACGCATTCGCCATCCTTCGCCCCGAATGTAATGAATTCGAAGGGTTTCTCTTCACGGGTGATGATTTTCGTGGCATTGGGCGGGTGTTCGCCGGGGATTTCCGCTGTTCTTCGTGGCATTCCCCTTCGCCCACTTGTCCAATGTTTAGGCAAGTGAGTAGAACATAAACGTATTTGAAGACCATTTGGGCAGATCAAGCCATGCGGCGAGCGGTAAAGAGGCAGCAAATTTCAGGGCGCCCGACAGGAATTGCCAGATTTCTCCCAAGGCTGAGGCTCCGCAGATCCCGCGCGCGCTTCTACAAGTCTGTGATCAGCATGCCCCGCCCGCAAAAGCAGCTGATCTTTCTTGTCCTCGACATGGTTATGGTCGGCATCGCCATGGCCGCGGCGCTTATGCTCAATGCGACGGTGCGCAGCGATCTTCCCGGCGCGGCGCAGCTTGTTCCGCTGATCGCCCTGATGATGGTCGCCGGCGGTGTGATCTCTTGGCGCCTGCAACTGCCGCGGATCAAGCTCAACGCCTTCGAAACCCGCGGCATCACCCGGACCGCGCTGTTCTCGGTTCTGACCGGCATCTCTGCCGTGGTCCTCGATGCCGCATTCGGCACCCCCATCTCGGCGGCCGTCTATCTCAACCTCGTGCTGCTGCTGATGGTGCTGAGCGCCACCTGGCGGATCGCCCTGCGCCATGTGACCATCGGGCTCTACCGTCGCAGCAATCGGCGGATGCGGGTGCTGATCTATGGCGCGGGCCAGACCGGCCAGCAGCTGGTCGCCGCGCTGCGCCATGATGATGCCATCGAACCGGTCTGCTTCGTCGACGACAACCCCACGCTGCAATCGCTGGTGGTCTCTGGCCTGCGCGTCCACGCGCCTTCCTCCATCAAACACCTGATCGAGACAAAGGTGATCGACCGCGTCGTGCTGGCGATGCCCTCGATCCGTCAGCCGGAACTGGCCCGCATCGCCCACCGCCTGCGCAGCATCGGCTGCGAGGTGCACGCGCTGCCGTCCTTTGCCGAACTGGTCGGCGAAGGCGAACTGCGCAAGCGCGTCTCGCCGGTCTCGCTCGACGATCTCCTTGGCCGCGGCCGGCTCGAAAGCGAGCTTCCGGGCGTCAGCCACGCCTATTCCGGGCGCCGCATCCTGATCACCGGCGCCGGTGGCTCGATCGGCTCGGAGCTTTGCCGCCAATTGCTGGGCTGCAAACCCGAGTGCATCGTCGCCCTCGATCACTCCGAACTGGCGCTCTACAACATCGACAAGGAACTGCGCGATCTCTCCGAGGGGCTCAACATCACCCCCGTGCTCGGCTCGGTGATGGATGACACGCTTATCGCCGAAGTGCTGCGCGACTACCGGATCGACGTGGTGCTGCACGCCGCCGCCTACAAGCATCTGCCGCTGGTCGAGAGCAACGTCATCGCTGGCATGCGCAACAACGTGCTGGGCACCAAGATCGTCGCCGAGGCCGCGCGCGAGGCTGGTGTCGAGCGGTTCATCCTCGTGTCCTCCGACAAGGCCGTGCGCCCGACCAACGTCATGGGCGCGTCGAAACGCCTAGCCGAGCTTATCGTGCAGGATCTCGCCACCCGGTCCAGCGAGACCCGTTTCTCGATGGTCCGTTTCGGCAATGTGCTGGGCTCGTCGGGCTCGGTCATCCCGCTCTTCGAAGAGCAGATTGCCCGTGGCGGGCCGGTCACCCTCACCGACCGCCGGGTGACGCGCTACTTCATGACCATCTCCGAAGCCGCCCGCCTCGTGCTGCTGGCAGGCTCCTTCTCGCGCGGCGGCGACGTCTTCGTGCTCGACATGGGCAAGCCGGTGCCGATCCACAAGCTGGCGCGCCAGATGATCGAAGGCGCGGGCTATTCGGTGAAGGACGACAAGAACCCCGACGGCGACATCGAGATCGAGGTCACCGGCCTGCGCAAGGGCGAGAAGCTGCACGAAGAGCTGCTGATCTCTACCGACATGCTGACCACCCCGCACCACAAGATCCTGCGCGCGCAAGAAAGCTACCTGTCCGAATTCGAGATCGCCACCGCGATGAAGGACCTGCGGCAAGCCGTGGCAGAGCGCGACGAAATTCTTGCCCGCGAGATCATCGCCCGCTGGGTCGAGCATGGAGAAAAGCCCGCGGCCAAAGCCGATGAGGCAAAGTCGCTCTGACGCCGCAGGCGAGCAGGACAGCCATTTCACCAACGCAAAAGAGGGACCGCGCAAGCGCCGCCCCTCTTTTCTTTTCTAGCGCCAGGTCTTCCGCCTGACGACCGCGGGCGCGGTGTCAGCGCCCCGGGATATCCTCGCGCGGCGGTGCCGGATCCCATTCCTCGATCAGATGCGCGGCCTCATCGGCGCTCTCCACGAAGCGGAAGAGGTCGAGGTCCTCAGGGCTGATCGTGCCCGCCTCCTTCAGCGCCTCCCAGTTGATGATGCCGTCCCAGAACTCCCGCCCGAACAGCAGGATCGGAACCCGCTGCATCCGCCCGGTCTGGATCAGGGTCAGCGTCTCGAACATCTCATCCAGCGTACCGAAGCCGCCCGGAAAGACGCAGATCGCCCGCGCGCGCATCAGGAAGTGCATCTTGCGGATCGCGAAGTAATGGAAGTTGAAGCACAGGTTCGGCGTCACATATTCGTTCGGCGCCTGCTCGTGCGGCAGCACGATGTTCAGCCCGATCGACACGCCGCCCGCTTCCTCGGCGCCGCGATTGCCCGCTTCCATCACACCCGGACCGCCGCCGGTGGTGACCACGAACTCGCGGTTGCCGCTGGCGACGGATTTGCGCGTCATCGCCTGCGCAAAAAGCCGCGCTTCTTCATAGAATCGCGACAGGTCGGCCAGCGTCTTGGTGCGCGCCTTGTCCTTGTCGGCGGGGGCCGGGATGCGCGCGCCGCCGAACAGCACGACGGTGCTGTCGATCTGGCGCTCGTCCAGTTCCAGCTGCGGCTTCAGAAGTTCCAGCTGCAGCCGCACCGGGCGCAGCTCTTCCCGGCACAGGAAGGCCTCGTCGGCAAAGGCGAGGCGATAGGACGGGGCGCGGGTCTGCGGCGTGTCCGGGATCGCCTCGGCGGTTTTCCGGTCGTGGCCCGCATCGCGAAAGATGGAATGGCGTTCGTCGTTCATTGTCGGCCGTCCTTGTTCTGCTCAAACTCCGAATATAGCGTGCCCGGCGGCAAGGGCAGCAAAGGAATTGAAAATGGACTGGAAAGCCGAGATCGCCACCGCCGCAGAGCGCATCGATGCCCATGTGCAGCGCACACCGCTGATGCAAAGCGCCGTGCTGTGGGACCATCCGGTCGAGCTGAAGCTCGAACACATGCAGCATACCGGCAGTTTCAAGGCGCGCGGCGCCTTCAACACGCTGCTTTCGGGCGATGTGCCCGCCGCTGGCGTGGTCGCCGCCTCGGGCGGGAATCACGGCGCCGCCGTGGCCTATGCGGCAACGCGACTCGGCCACCGCGCGCAGATCTTCGTCCCCGAGATTGCCGGTCCCGCCAAGATCGCCCTCATTGAGCGCACCGGCGCGGCGCTGACCGTGGTGCCCGGCGAATATGCCAACGCGCTCGAGCAGGCCCGCGCCTATGAGGCCGAGACCGGCGCCATGCAGATCCACGCCTATGATGCCCCCGCCACCGTCGCCGGTCAGGGCACGATGATGCGCGAGTGGGAACAGCAGGGGCTAAAGGCCGACACCGTGCTGATCGCGGTGGGCGGCGGCGGGCTGATCGCCGGGGCGCTGGCGTGGCTGCAGGGCGCGCGCCGCATCATCGCCGTCGAGCCGGACAGCGCCCGCACGCTTGCCGCCGCGCTCGACGCGGGCGCGCCGGTGGATGTCGAGGCTTCGGGCGTGGCCGCCAACGCGCTTGGCGCGCGCCGCATCGGTGATATCTGCCTTGGGCTGGCGCAACAGCATCTCGCCCGCAGCCTCACCGTCAGCGACGACGCGATAACCGAGGCGCAGCACTGCCTGTGGCAAAGCCATCGCCTGCTGGTCGAGCCCGCTGGCGCCACCGCCCTCGCCGCCCTGCGCTCGGGCGCCTATCGCCCCGATCCGGGCGAACGTGTGGCGGTCCTGCTCTGCGGCGGCAACATCGCCCCCGACCCCTTCGGCTGACGCACGCCATACCGCGCCCGCACCTTCCTCTTGGCAAAAATATCCCGGGGGAGGCCGCCGCAGGCGGGCGGGGGCAGCGCCCCCTCCCCTTCCACAAAACAAAAAAGGGGCGCCGCAAAGCGCGGCGCCCCCCAAACCCTGCCCAGGCAGAGATCAGATGTTCTGCGCCGACATCTCGCGCGCGATATGATCCGCCTGCCGGATCGCCAGCGCCACGATGGTCAACGTCGGGTTCTCCGACGCCCCTGTGGTGAACTGCGAGCCGTCCGAGATGAACAGGTTCGGCACGTCGTGGCTCTGCCCATGCTTGTTGACCACCCCGTCGCGCGGGTTTTCCGACATGCGGTTGGTGCCGAGGTTATGCGTCGACGGATAGGGCGGCGTCGGCAGGGTGCGGGTCGCGCCCACCGCTTCATAGATCGCCTTGGCCCGCCCATAGGCATGGTTGCGCATGGCGATGTCGTTGGGGTGATCGCTGAAGTTCACATTGGCCACCGGCAGACCGAACTGGTCCTTCAGGTCATGGTTCAACGTCACCCGGTTGGTCTCCTGCGGCATGTCCTCGCCAACGATCCACAGCCCGGCCATGTTCTCGTAGGCATCCAGCGCCGTGGTGAACTCGCGCCCCCATGCGCCGGGGTCGAGGAAGGCCGCCATGAACGGCAGACCCAGCGACAGCGTCTCCATCTCGTAGCCGCCGACGAAGCCGCGCGACGGATCGTGCCTCGCCTCGTCCTGCACGATCCCCGCCATCGTGGTGCCGCGCCACATGCGCACCGGCTTGTCGAAGATCGCGTAAACAGACCCGGTCGTGTGCCGCATGTAGTTGCGCCCCACCTGCCCCGAGCTGTTGCCCAACCCGTCCGGGAACATCGACGAGGCCGAGTTCAGCAGCAGCCGCGGGCTCTCGAAGGAATTGCCCGCCACGCAGACGATGCGCGCCTTCTGCATCTGCAGGCTGCCATCCTTGTCGTAATACTCGACGCCGGTGGCCTTGCCGCTGTCGTCATGCAGGATGCGCGCCACATGGGCATGGTCGCGCACCTCGAGGTTGCCGGTCGCCTCGCCGCGCGGAATGTCGGTATAGGCCGCCGACCATTTGGCCCCCCATTTGCAGCCCTGAAAGCAAAAGCCGGTCTGCTGGCAGGCCATGCGGTCGTCGTAATCGGCGGCGTTGATCGCCATCCGCCCGGTGTGCACTTCCTCATAGCCCAGAGCCTTCGCCCCGGCCTCGAGCACCTTGTAGTTGGTGTTGCCGGGCAGCCCCTCGCGCCCGCCGGTGCGGGTGACGCCCAGCTTGTCCTCGGCCTTGGCGTACCACGGCTCCATCTCGGCGGCGTCGATCGGCCAGTCCAGCAGGTTCGCGCCCTGCACATCGCCATAGGTGGTCTTGGCCTTCCACTCATGCTCTTGGAACCGCAGCGAGGCGCCCGCCCAGTGGATCGAGGTGCCGCCGACCGCTTTCACGATCCACGCCGGCAGGCCCGAGAAATCCTTCGCCACCCGCCAGTCGCCGCTGGTCGAGCGCGCATCGGTCCATGCCAGTTGGCCGAAGCTCTCCCATTCGTCGTTGATGTAGTCCTCGGGCAGGTAGCGCCCGCCCGCTTCCAGCGCCACGACGCTCACGCCCTTCTGCGCAAGCTCGTTCGCCAGCACACCGCCGCCAGCGCCGGTGCCGATGATCACGACGACGCTGTCGTCATTCATGTCGAAAGGTGCAGCCATATCTCGATCCTCCCCTCAGAGCCACGCAATGTCGTCAAAGCCGCGGTTGATGTAACCGCCCTGCGAGTAGCTCTCGCCCTCGTAGCCAAAGATCGGCCAGACGGCTTTTTGGTTGTAGAGTCCGGTGACCAGCCCGCCGCGCACCTGCTGGAAGAAAGCGCTCTGCTCCATGCCGCGCAGGATGTCGACGCGGTCGCGCTCCCAGCCGGTGTCGAGATAGCTGTCAAAGCCTTTGCCCTGCGCCGCGGCATCCAGCGCGGCGATGCCAGCGGTGATGCCTTCGGCGGCTTCGGGGCTGTCATAGCCCTTCACCGCGATCACGTAGTTCTCATCGGGGATCTTGTCGTGCGGGTAGATGTCCCGCGCCATCTGCACCAGCGTCGCGAAGACGCGGGCATCAAGGCTGGTGGTCTCGGCCGCCCATGCCGCGTCGGGCGCGGCGACAAAGCCCGCCCCCACGACAAAGGACGCCCCCGCCGCGCTGGCGCGCGACAGCAGCTGGCGCCGGGTAAGACCCCGATTGGGGCTCCGGTGGCTTGCAGTGATCGTCATGTGGTCTCCTCCCATCAATATCCCGGCGGCGGGGCTCCTCTTCCCCTTCCGCCGGACCTGTCATTGCCTCATGTGAAACGTCCGCTCCGCTCCAGAACCTCGATCTGGTAGCCGTCGGGGTCCGCCACAAAGAAGAAGCGGGCGACGATCTCGCCTGCGGGGGCGAACTCGACGAGCTTGCGCGGAGCCAGCCCCTCGGCTTCGAAGCGCGCGTGTTCCGCGTCGAGATCATCGACCGAGACGGCGAAATGGCCGTAGCCGTCGCCAAGGTCATAGGGCTCGGCCCGGTCCTTGTTGATGGTCAGCTCAAGCTCGAAGCCGCTCTCGGAATTGCTCAGGTAGATCAGCGTGAAGTCGGGAAAGTCGAGCCGGTCGGCGACTTTCAGGCCAAAGGCCTTGTCGTAGAACTCCAGCGAGCGCGCCTCGTCGAGCACGCGGATCATGCTGTGGATGGCTTTGGCCAAGGGATGCTCCTCGTCTTGTCTTTCGGATCCGTGTTGAACCCAAGTCTAGACGAGAGGCGCAGGGGGGCGGGTAGTAACGACGTACTACCCGGCGCACCGGCAGATCAGGCGCTCATTCGGCGGCCAGCAGGGGCGCGGCGGGCGCCGCCTTGCTTTCAAGGAACACGAGGCAGGCGCAACGCAGCAGCGAGGTGAAATTCGACGGCTCGCCGCGCTGCTCCAGAACCTCGGAATGCAGCTTCGACACGAAGGCGGGCGTGGTCACCCCTTCGCCCTCGGCGATCTCGTCGAGAATGGCCCAGAACGAGTTTTCCAGCCGGATGCTGGTGCTCTGGCCGTTCAGCCGCAGACGGCGCGTGGTGGTCGCGTAGCGCTCCGGCTCCTGACCGGCAAAGACCTGACACATGGCGATATCCTTCCCTGTTCGGGCGGCCTTCGCGCAGCGCGCCGGCCGCTCAAGTCTTATGGTGCCGGACACGATAGCCCAAAGCGGCGCGCGGATATAGCACCCAATGGTCGGCATTGCCGCGCGGCCCGTGCGGCACCCCAAAGGCAATCCGGGGGAGCATGCGGGGCGGCATCCGGGGCGCGGCCAAAGCGTCCATTGTCGCCGGGGCAAGCGCCCGTTATAGGGCTGTAAACCCGAGTGACAGGAGATGCACATGTCCAACGCCCAGCTCGAAGCTGCCATCGAAGCCGCCTGGGAGGCGCGCGACACCATCACGTCCGCCACCACTGGCGAGACCCGCGACGCCATCGAAGACACGCTCAACGCGCTCGATTCGGGCGAGCTGCGCGTCGCCGAAAAGGTCGACGGCGAATGGGTCGTGAACCAATGGGCCAAGAAGGCCGTGCTTCTGGGCTTCCGCATCAAGGACATGGAGCAGCATGACGGCGGCCCGCAAGCCGGCGGCTGGTGGGACAAGGTCGACAGCAAGTTCAAAGGCTGGGGTGACAACCAATGGAAGGCCGCAGGCTTCCGCGCCGTGCCCAACTGCGTCGTCCGCAAGTCCGCCTACATCGCGCCCGGCGTGGTGCTGATGCCCTCCTTCGTCAACATCGGCGCCTATGTCGACAGCGGCACCATGGTAGACACATGGGCCACCGTCGGCTCCTGCGCGCAGATCGGCAAGAACGTGCACCTGTCGGGCGGCGTCGGCATCGGCGGCGTGCTCGAGCCGCTGCAGGCGGACCCGGTGATCATCGAGGACAACTGCTTCATCGGTGCCCGTTCGGAAGTGGTCGAAGGCGTGCGCGTCCGCGAGGGCTCGGTGATCGGCATGGGCGTCTTCCTCGGCCAGTCGACCAAGATCGTCGACCGCGAGACCGGCGAAGTCATGTACGGCGAAGTGCCGCCCTACTCGGTGGTCGTCGCGGGCTCCATGCCCTCGAAGAACGGCGTCAGCCTCTATTGCGCGGTCATCGTGAAGCGCGTCGACGAGCGCACCCGCTCGAAGACCGGCATCAACGAGCTGCTGCGCGACTGATCGCGCTGGGGTTTCGGCCCGTGGAAGGTATCGGAAAGGGGCGCATTGAGCGCCCCTTTTTCTTTGCCGGCCCTGCGACGACCTACGCGCGCTGCGCCTCTTGTGAGGAACCATCGCCCGCCCAAGGCGTTCACTCTGCGTCAAGAATTTATTCAGGGGTACACGCAATGGGTCTCGGCCTTATCGCTTCCATCATCGTCGGCGGGCTCGCCGGCTGGATCGCTTCCATGATCATGAAGGCCGACACCGGCATTCTGACCAACATCATCCTCGGCATCATCGGCGCCGTGGTTCTCAACCTCATCCTCTCGCTGGTCGGCATCTATGCCGCGAACACGTGGATCCCGCAGTTGATCGTCGGCATCATAGGCGCCAGCCTGCTGATCTGGGGCTATCGCAAGCTGCGCTGACCCGGTGATCTCCGAACTTTCCCTCCCGCTTCTGCTGGCGGTCTTCGCCGTCGCCGGTGCCATCGTCGTGGCCGTCTCTGTGCGCGCCACCACGCTGGCCGACCTCATCGCCGACCGCACCAAGATGGGGGAGGCAATGGCCGGCGGGCTGCTGCTCGGCGGCGCGACCTCGCTTTCGGGCGTGGTCGTTTCGGTCAGCGGCGCCGCCGACGGCGACGCCAGCTTCGCCATTTCCAACGCCGTGGGCGGCATCGCCGCGCAGACGCTATTCCTCGCGATCGCCGACCTGCTGCACCGCCGCGCCAATCTCGAACATGCCGCCGCCGAGCCCGCCAACCTGTTTCAGGCGGTGATGCTCATGCTGCTGCTCACCCTGCCGCTGGCCGCCGCTGCAGGGCCCGAGTTCACCATCTGGCAAATCCACCCGGTCTCGGTGATCATGTTCGCCGCCTATGTCGCGGGTGTGCGGCTGTCTGCCTCGGTGCGCGAGCAGCCCATGTGGGAGCCGGTAGAGACGCCCGACACCCGCCATGACGAGCCTGATGAAGAGAACGACCCACACGCCCCGGTGATGCGCCCGGCGCTGATCTTCGCCGCGCTGGTGGCGGTGATGGGTCTCTGCGGCTGGGTCATCAGCCAGGTCGGCAGCACCTTCATCACCCGCTTCGGCCTCGGCTCCAGCCTCGTCGGCGCGCTGATCACCGCCGTCGTTACCTCGCTGCCCGAGCTGATCACCACGCTCGTCGCCGTGCGCCGCGGGGCGCTGCAACTGGCCGTGGGCGGGATCATCGGCGGCAACACCTTCGACACGCTCTTCATGGTGTTCTCGGATGTCGCCTATCGCGACGGCTCGATCTACCACGCCATGGGCCAGACCGACCTCTACTGGCTCGCCACCGGACTTATCATGACCGCCATCCTGCTTGGCGGGCTGATCCTGCGCCAGCGCGAGGGGCCCGCCCGCATCGGCATCGAGAGCGTGCTGCTGATGGCGATCTACGGCTGCGCTGTTGCGGTCGCGGTGATCGCGCCCTGAGCATGGGCTCCGCTTGACATGTCCCTGCCGCTTGCGCATTGCGGGCGGCAGGCATCGCGGAGCGAAAGAACATGGGCAAGAAACCGTCGAAACAGCAGGTCTACACGCTTCTGGTCGAGGTCGGCCGCAAGGATGGCGACGGCCTTCCCAAAGGCGCGACCGGCGCTGGACTGCTGTGCTACGCCTCGGGCGTGGACGAGGCCGAGGCGGTGCGCGAGACCGTGGCGATCCTCAAGCAGGCCGACATGAACCCGCTCGACGTGACCGGCTACGGCACCGAAGAAGAGCGCAAGGCGCAGGGCATGGACATCGACGACAATGAACGCGAGCTCATGGCCCGCGCGCTCGAGGAAAACTCGGTGATCGTCGCCCAAGTCACGCCGTTCTACGACGATGACGAGGACGACGACGAAGAGTGATGCCGCTCAGCCGGGGATGATCTCGAACTTCGTGACATCCACCATGCCGCGATCGGTGATCTTCAGCGCGGGGATCACCGGCAGCGCAAGGAAGGCCAGCTGCAGGAAGGGCTCTTCCAGCGTCACGCCGAGCCCGCGCGCCGCGGCGCGCAGCTCCACCAGCCGGTCGCGCACCTCTTCAAAGGGCAAGAGGCTCATCAGCCCCGCCACCGGCAGCGCCAGCTCGGCGAGGATTTTCCCCTCCGCCGCCACCACAAAGCCCCCCTCGATCTCGGCCAGTCGGTTCGACGCCAGCGCCATATCGGCATAATCGGCGCCGACGCAGGCGATGTTGTGGTGATCGTGGCAGACTGTCGAGGCAATCGCCCCCTTCTGCAGGCCAAAGCCCCGCACAAAACCCGTGGCGATATTGCCGTTCTTGCCGTGCCGCTCGACCACCGCGATGCGGATCAGATCGCGCGCCACGTCGGGGGCCTTGTCGCCGTTCTCGATCACGATGGTCTCATGCAGGTGATCGGTGAGGATCTGCCCCTCGCGGATGCCGATCACGTCGGTCTCTTCGCGATTGGCGGTGGCGCGGAAGCTCTGCGCCGTCAGCTTCGGCGCGTGCACCGAAGAACGCCCCACCTCGGGGATCGTCTCGCGCGCCGCGAAGGCCGCATCATCCACCACCACGCCGCCGGCCAGCACCATCTGCGCGTGGCAGCCCTCGAGGCTGTCGATGGCGACGATATCCGCTCGCTTGCCCGGCGCGATCATGCCGCGATCCTTCAGGCCAAAGGCCTCCGCCGCCGACAGCGACGCCGCGCGATAAGCAGCCAGAGGCGGCGTGCCCAGTTCGATCAGCGTGCGGATCATGTAGTCGAGATGCCCGTGCTCGCCGATATCCAGCGGGTTCCGGTCGTCGGTGCAGAGGCACATATAGGGTGAGGTCCGCTCGTTCAGCAGCGGCTGCAGTGCGTGCAGGTCCTTGCTCACCGAGCCCTCACGGATCAGCACCCGCATGCCCTTGCGCAGCTTTTCCAGCGCCTCCTCGGCGCTCGTCGCCTCATGCTCGGTGCGGATGCCCGCCGCCACATAAGCGTTGAGATCGCGCCCCGAGAGCAGCGGGCAATGCCCGTCGATGTGCCCGCCCTCGAAGAGCCGCAGCTTCTTCATCGCCTCGGGGTCGCGGAAGATCACGCCGGGGTAGTTCATGAACTCCGCCAGCCCGATGCCCGAAGGATGTCCCATCAGTTCGGCGATATCCTCGGCCAGCAGTTCCGCCCCGGCGGTCTCCATATGCGTCGAGGGCACGCAGGACGACAGCTGCACCCGGATGTCCATGAGCGTATGGGCCGAAGCCTGCTGAAAATACCGAACCCCTGCGACGCCGATCACATTGGCGATCTCATGCGGATCGCAGATCGCCGTGGTCACCCCGCGCAGCGTCACGCAGCGGTCGAACTCGAAGGGCGTGACCAGCGAGCTTTCGATGTGCAGATGCGTGTCGATGAAGCCGGGCACGAGGATCGCGCCCTTCACGTCGATCTCGCGCGTGCCGTCGTAGCTCTCATAGACTCCGACGATGGTGTCGCCGCAGATCGCCACATCCCCCGCGATCAGCTCGCCGGTGATCAGATCGAGGATACGCCCGCCCTTCAGCACCAGATCCGCCGCCGCGTCGCCGCGCCCCTGTGCAATCTTCGTCTCGAGCTCTGCCATGCCTGTCTCCGGGTCGTTGTTTGCGCCCACAGTGCCACAGCCCACCCGGCAAAGGCGAGAGGGCTTGCCGCCTCATCCGGTTGCAAAAATCCGGGGATGCGCGCTTACTTGCGCCACAAAATCAACAGGGGAGCTACCATGACCATTTCCCGCCTCGCGCTGATCGCCGCGCTGGCCGCCGCAGGGACGGCTCAGGCCGATTGCGACAGCGTCACCTTCGCCGATGTCGGCTGGACCGACATCACCGCCACCACTGCCGCCACCACCGTGGTTCTGGGCGCGCTTGGCTATGACACCGACGTCAAAGTGCTCTCGGTGCCCGTCACCTACACCTCGATGGACCGCGGCGATGTGGATGTGTTCCTCGGCAACTGGATGCCCACGATGGAGGCCGATATCGCCCCCTACCGCGAGAAAGGCAGCGTCGACACCCTGCGCGCCAACCTCGAAGGCGCGAAATACACGCTGGCCACCAATGCCGCCGGGGCTGCGCTCGGGATCAAGGATTTCGCCGACATCGCCGCCCATGCCGATGAGCTCGACGAGACCATCTACGGCATCGAACCGGGCAATGACGGCAACCGGCTGATCCTCGACATGATCGAAGCCGACGCCTTCGGCCTCAAGGAGTTCGACGTCAAGGAAAGCTCTGAACAGGGCATGCTGGCGCAGGTTGGCCGCGCCTCGGGCCGCGACGAGCCGATCGTCTTCCTCGGCTGGGAGCCGCACCCGATGAACGCCAATTACGAGCTGACATACCTGTCGGGTGGCGACGAGTGGTTCGGCCCCGATTTCGGTGGCGCGACGGTCTACACCAACACCCGCGCGGGCTATGCCCAAGAGTGCCCCAACGTCGGCAAGCTATTGGAAAACCTGTCATTCTCTCTGGAAATGGAGAATGAAATCATGGGCGCGATCCTCAATGACGGCACCGATGCCGAAGAGGCCGCCACCGCATGGTTGCAGGCCAATCCGGACGTTCTGGACGCCTGGCTCGATGGGGTGACCACGCTCGCCGGCGGCGACGCCAAAGAGGCGGTCACCGCCGCGCTGCAATAAGGCGCCCGGCCCTGTCCCCGCGGGGACAGGGCTTTTCCATTTCCGATAAACTCCAAGACATTTTCTTCCGCGCTCTTCCTGGGCGTTCAGTAAACCTTCACCCAGCCACCGTCAGATGGGCCGCGACTGCCCTGACGATGGAATGCTGACATGAGCCTGCGCCTCATTCTTTTCGCCGCGCTCGGCCCGCTTCTGGCGCTCGTGCTTTACTTTGCCGGGCACGAGATCCTGCGCCTGAAACACAGCGCCGACGATCAGGCGCGGGTCGCGGCGATCGCCGCCGAATCCGAGATACTGTCGGACCTCGTGCACGAACTGCAGAAAGAGCGCGGCTATTCGGCGGGCTTCACCGCCTCGCGCGGCAAGAACTTCAGCGCCGAACTGGCAACCCAGCGCGCCGACACCGACGCCGCGCTTTCGCGGATGCAGGGCAACCTGCCGGAAACCCAAAGCGGTGCAGCCGTGGCGATGGAGGCCGCGCAAGAGCGGATCGACACCCTTGGCCAAACCCGCCAAGGCATCGACCGGCTGACTCTCAGCGTTCCCGAACTCGCGCAGTTTTATACCGGGCTGATCGACGAGTTGATGCATGCCAGCGGGCAGATGCGCGGAAATACCCACGCCTCGCCCAGCTCTGCCCTCATGGAGTCGCGCGAACAGGTTGAAATGGCGAAGGAAAGCGCTGGCCTCGCGCGCGCCATGGGGGCAACCGGCCTTGGCACGGATATCTTCCCGCCTGCGGTGCACCAGCGCTTCATGAAGCTCATCGCGCAGGAAGAGGCGTTTTTGGCCCGTGCCGCGCTGACACTCGACCGCCCGCAGATGCTGAACGATCTGAAGGCCAGCGCCCCGGCGCAGACCCTGGCGCCGATGGTCGAGACCATCGCAGGTCTGCCCTATGGCGGCGCGCGCGGCACACTGACGGCGCCGCAATGGTTCGCCGCCTCGACCGCTTGGATCGACGCGCTGCGCGCTGTCGAAACCGACCTCAACACCGAGATCGCGGCACAGGCCCTCTCGCTCACCCAGGCTGCGCGGCGCACACTCATGATCACCGGCGCGCTGACGCTTGTGGCTACGCTTGTTCTGGCGGCCATGGCGACCGTGATGACCGAGTTCATCACCCGCCGCCTGCGCCGCCTCACCGATGTGATGATGGAGTTCGTCGAAGGGCGGTTCGAGGCATGGGTGCCGCATATAAACAGCCGCGGAGAGATTGGCCGGATGGCGCAGTCGATCTATCGCTTCAAACAGCTCTCGCGCGCCGCGATCGAGAAACGCGCTGAGGATGAAGCGCAACTCAATGCCCGCCACCAGCAGGTGGTGGACCTGATGACCGAAGGGCTGAACGCACTCGCCCGCGCCGATCTGACCCTGCGCTTCGACACGCCTTTGGCCGAGGAATACGATGCCATCCGCGCCGATTTCAACACCGCCACCACCCGCCTGCGCGAGGTGATGCGGGCGGTCTCGGACACGGTGGGCGAGCTAGAGGAACGTTCCGGCAGCCTGCGCAGCTCTGCCGCCGATCTGGCCGAACGCACCACCGAGCAGGTGGCCACCATTGGCGGCACCGCCGAGACGGTCTCGGGGCTGACCCGGACGCTGGCCGAAACCAACGCCTCTCTGCGCGACGTGAAGGGGCTCGCCGACGAAGCGAAGGGCCGCGCCGACCGCTCGGGCGAGGTGGTTCGCAATGCCGTCGCCGCCATGGACCGCATCGCCGAAAGCTCGGGGCGGATCGCGCAGATCACCGCGGTGATCGAGGATATTTCTTTCCAGACCAATCTCTTGGCGCTCAACGCCGGGGTCGAGGCCGCACGCGCCGGAGAGTTCGGCAAAGGCTTTGCCGTGGTCGCCATGGAGGTGCAGGGCCTCGCCAGTCGCTCCGCCGATGCGGCGCTCGAAATCAAGGGGCTGATCGAGGAAAGCGCCCGAGAGGTCAGCGGCGGCGTCAATCTGGTGGGCGAAACCGGCGAGGCGCTGCAGGCCATCCTCGAGCAGATCCTTCGCGTCGACGAGGTGCTCTCAAGCGTCAGCGCCGCCGCCGAGGCGCAAAGCCGCGAATTGCAGGGGGTGAACGACGCCACCGCGCGCCTGCGTGACCTCACCTCGCAGAACACCGCCGTGGCCGATGCCAGCCGCGATGCCTCGACCGAACTGGCCGAAGGCGCACAGCGGCTGGCCGCGCTGGTCGCCGAGTTCGATCTTGGCACCCCGCAAGCCACGCAGACCCGCAGTCAGGCCGCATGACGCAGCCCGCAGAACGCGCCGTGCGATCCAGCTTTGCGGCAAGCACACTTTGCGCCAACCACAAAAAGGGCAATCCCAGCGTGCCTAGAAGCCTAACGAATGAGCTTCTTGATCGCCGCCGCATGATCCGGCGCCGCGCCCAGCGCATCTTCGGCCAGCGCCAGTGCGGTGATCATAAGATGATCTGGCGGCACGATGCGGTCGATCAGCCCCCAGACCTGCGCCTCTTCAACCGGCACCTTCTGCCCGGCCATAAGGATCATCTTGGCCCGTGCGGGACCAACCAGCGCCGCCAGACGCGGCGGATCGGAGGGCTGCGGCAAAAACCCCAGCTTCATCACCGGGTAGAAGACTTTCGCCCCGGGTACCGAGATCCGCAGATCGCAGGCCAGCGCCATGCCCATCGCGCCCCCCGCCAGCGTGCCGTTGAGCGCGCAAATGGTCAGGCAGGGCAGCGCCGCGATCGCCCCCGAGAGCCGCTCCCAGAGCGGCGAGGTTGCAAGCCCAGCCCGCGCCGCCTCGAGATCCGCACCGGCAGAGAACACCTTGCCCACCCCGGTCAGCACCAGCACCCGCGCCTCTACCGCCGCCTCGGCGATCTCACACAGGCGCTCGAGCATCTCCGGCGTCAGAGAGTTGGCCTTCGCCGGACGGTCGATCACCGCCAGCCAATAGCCGCCCTCTTTCTCCAGCGAGATCATGCGACGCCGATCTTGCTGCGAATGCCTTCGTCACGCAGCGAGACCTCATCGCCGAGGAAGCCATTCGCCTCCGGCCCGCACATCCACAGCAGCGCCTTGGCCACCCACTCGGGCGGAATATGATCTTCCCACTCCAGCGCGCTCACCGCATTCACCCCAGAGGCTTTGATCGTGCGCTGCATCTGCGTCGCCACCGTGCCCGGCGAAAGCGAGAGCGCACGGATGCCGCGGGCGCGGCCCTCTTCGTCCGCCATGCGGGTCAGCATCAGCGCCCCGGCCTTCGAGGCACAATAGGCCGACCAGCCCTCAAGCGGGCGGTGCGCCGCGCCAGAGCCGATGGTCAACACCGTGCCGCCGCCCTGCGCCAGCATCAGCGGCAGCGCCGCGCGCATGCCGTGGTAGACGCCCTTGAGGTTGACGTCGATCACCTGCCCCCATGCGTCCGGATCGGCCCCGGCCAGCGGCGCGATCGGCTCGATCACCCCGGCGTTGTTGACCAGAATGTCGAGCCCGCCAAAGGCGGTGACGCAGGCCTGAACCGCCTGATCCATCTCCCAGTAGCGCGAGATGTCGCAGGGGATGGCGATCGCCTTGGGACCGATCTCTCCGGCCATTTCCGCCACCGCCTCGCGGCTGCGCGCCACCAGCGCCACATTCGCGCCAGCCTCGGCAAAAAGCCGGGCCGCCGCGGCGCCGATGCCGCGGCTCGCTCCGGTGATCAGCGCGGTTTTCCCTGTCAGGTCCATGGATTGCCCCATCGGTTGGAAATCCCCTCCTTGGTAAACACAGCGCTATCCACGGTCCACCCCCTTGACCCCGGGGGATACGGAGGCGAACTCTAGGCCATTGATTGCGATATACGCCATGGAAGGGATTGGGGATGCGTGTTCTGACTGGGGTCATGGGAGCCGGTGTCACGGCATTGGCACTGACGCCGCCCGCACTCGCGGATGTCACCCCCGAACAGGTGTGGGATGACCTGTCGGGCATGCTCGAGGGGGTCGGTTATGAGGTCTCGGTGACCGAAAGCCCCAGCGGCGGAAATCTGCTGCTGAGCGATCTGACGCTCACCATGGCGGTGGCCGCCGGTGAGGCGCAGGCCGCGGGCGATGTGACGGTCGCCTTCGGTGATCTGACCTTCGAAGACCTCGGCGACGGCACCGTCGGGATCCGCTTCCCCAGCCCGATGCCGATCGACATTCGCGTCACCGAAGAGGGCGCCGAGCCGGTCGAGATGACGCTGGAACTGGGTCAGGAGGCGCTGGAGATGATCGCGTCCGGCACCCCGGAGGCGATGGACTACAGCTATAGCGCCGCCGCCACATCGCTCGATCTGGTGCGTCTGGTGGCCGAAGGCGAGGAACTGCCACGTGAAGTGATCAGCGCCAGCCTCGCCACAGGCCCGCTCAGCGGCAGTTCCGAGGTGGACAGCAGCGACGGCACAAGGCGCTATAGCCACAGCTACAAGACCGACGAGCTGCGCTACGATCTGTCGGGCAGCAACCCCGAGGAAGAGAATGCCACCGGGCAAATCTCCGGCCGCATGACCGGGCTGGCCAGCAGCGGCATGTCGGTGATCCCCGACGAGATGGGCAGCGAGGACGCCGCCGCCTTCATGGCCGCGGGATTCGAGGGCAGCGGGCGCTTCACCTATGAGACCGGGCAGGCGAGCTTTGCGGTCACTCAGGACGGCGAGACGATGACCGGCAGCAGCAGCTCGAAAGGCGGCAGCTTCGAGGGGTCGATCGACGGCGCGCATCTGAGCTACGCCCTGTCGCTCGATACGCTGAACTACGAGGCCGAGGGCAGCTCTCTGCCCTTCCCGGTCAGCGCCGCGATGGACAAGGTCGCCTACAATATGACGCTGCCGCTAGCCAAATCCGACACGCCGCAGGATCTTGCGCTTGGCCTCACCCTGGGCGGTCTGACCGTGTCGGATCAGATCTGGGGCATCTTCGATCCCGGCGGCAGCCTGCCGCGCGATCCGGCAACGCTGGCCTTCGATATCACCGGCAAGGCGACGCCGCTGGTGTCGATCTTCGATCCCGCCGATCTCGCGCAGCTCGAGGACGAAGAGACCGTGCCTGCCGAGCTCAATGCGCTGTCGCTCAACAGCCTGACGCTTGAGGTGGCCGGCGCCAAGATCACCGGGGAGGGGGATTTCACCTTCCACAACGAGGACACCGAAAGCTATGGCGGCATGCCGCGGCCCGAAGGTGCGGTCAACTTCACCCTCGCCGGGGCCAATGGGCTGATCGACAAGCTGATCGCCATGGGGCTGCTGAGCCAGCAGGACGCCATGGGCGCGCGGATGATGCTGGGCATGTTCACCGTGGCCGGGTCCGAGCCCGACACGATGACGTCGACCATCGAAGTGGACGCCGACGGCCATCTTTTGGCCAACGGGCAGCGCATCCGCTGAACGCGCGGCGCCGCAGGTCCAGTTGGGGGCCTGCGGCGCCAAATCTCTTCAAAGAGATTTGCAAGCTCCTTCGAAGGAGCTTGGCTCACCTTCCCCGGCGGATCGCTTTGCGGCTCATTTGGCCATGAGATCGGGCAGATCGCCGGTCAGCCCCGCCGCCTCGCGCACGAAGTTGCGGCGCAGCCCCGGCATCCCCTGAACCAGCGCCATGCCAAGGTCGCGCCCGGCGCGCAGCAGCGGGTTGTCATTCGAGAAGAGCCGGTTGAACAGATCGGTCGCCGCCGCCAGCGCCGCCGTGTCGAAGCGACGCCAGCTCTGGTAGCGCGCCAGCACAAGCTCCGAGGCCACATCCTCACCGCGCCGCTGCGCATGCGCCAGCACATGCGCCAGCGCGGCGACATCGCGCAGCCCGGCGTTGAGCCCCTGCCCGGCGATCGGATGCATGCCATGCGCCGCATCCCCCACCAGCGCCAGCCGCGCGCCGATGAAACTGTTCGCCAGCGTCAGCCCCAGCGGGTAGGTATAGCGCGGCCCGGCCAGCGAGATCTCTCCGAGGAAATCGCCGAAGCGCGGGCGCAGCACCTGCAGATAAGCGTCATCGGGCAGCGCGTTGATCGTGCGGGCCTGCGCATCGCTCTCGCTCCAGACGATCGAGCTGCGGTTGCCGGTCAGCGGCAGGATCGCCAGCGGCCCGCTGGGCATGAAGAACTGATGCGCCACGCCCTCATGCGGCTTTTCATGCGCGATGGCACAGACCAGCGCGGTCTGGCCATAGCTCCAGCCCATGCGCCGGATGCCCGCGCGCGCGGCGGTGCCGCTGCTGCGCCCGTCGGCACCGATGAGCAGCCGCCCGCGCAGGCTACTGCCATCCGCAAGCTGCACCGTCACGCCCGAGGCATCCACCTCCTGCCCGATCACCGTGCTGCCCGCGCGATGGGTCACCAGCGGCGCATCGGCCATGGCTTGCAGCAGCGCGCGGCGCAGGAAGCGGTCTTCGACCATATGGCCCATCGGCCCTTCCTCGATCTCCGCCGAAGCGAAATCGAGCCCGAGGAACACTTCTGCCTCGCCAACCCGTCCGTCGGTCACGCGGATGGCGCTCATCGGCTGGGCCTGCGGCGCCAGGTCGTCCCAGAGGCCGAGATTGGCCAAGAGCCGCACCGAGGCGAGGGCCAGCGCATAGGCGCGGCCATCGAACCCCGGATCGGCCCGTGTCTCGCCGGGCAGAGCGTCGATGACGGTAGAGCTGAGCCCGGCCTGTGCCGCCGCCAGCGCAAGCGCGGGGCCGTTCAGACCGCCGCCGATGATGAGCAGATCGCTGTCCTGTGTCATGAGGCGTACTATGGTCCTGCGGCCGGGATTGTCCATGCGGCGCCGTGCCGTTACCGTCGCGCCGAACGCAAAAAATAGGATGGCGGCATGACGGACTGGACAGGCAAGAGCGCGGCGGATCTGGGGCGGGCGATCGGTGCGGGCGAAGTGGACCCGGTGGCGCTGACACAAGCCTTCCTCGACAAGATCGCGGCGCACCCGCTGAAGGATCGCATTTACGCCCGTCTCACCCCCGAGCGCGCTCTGGCCGAGGCCGAGGCCGCCAGTGCCCGCGCCAAGGCGGGGCGCCGTCTCTCGCCGCTCGATGGCGTGCCGGTCAGCTGGAAAGACCTCTTCGACACCGCTGGCGTCGCCACCGAGGCGGGAACCGCGCTGCTCGAGGGCCGCGTGCCCGACACCGACGCCAAGGTGCTGCAGACCGCCACCGCCATGGGCCTCGTCTGCCTTGGCAAGACGCATCTGTCCGAACTGGCCTTCTCCGGCCTCGGGCTCAACCCGGTGACCGCCACCCCGCCTTCGGTGAATGATCCGGGCTCGGTGGCCGGTGGCTCCTCGTCGGGTGCCGCGGCCTCGGTCGCTTTCGGGCTGGCCGCCGCGGCGGTGGGCTCGGACACCGGCGGCTCGGTGCGCATCCCTTCCGCGTGGAACGATCTTGTGGGGCTGAAGACCACTGCGGGCCGCCTGCCGCTTGAGGGCGCGGTGCCGCTGGCGGCGCGCTTCGACACCGTCGGCCCGCTGTGCCAGACGGTCGAGGATGCGGCGCTGATGCTGGCGGCGCTCGAGGGGCGCGACGCCCCCGACCTGACCGGCGCCTCGCTCAAGGGCGTGCGCCTTGCCACGCTGCAGACAATCGTGATGGACGATCTGCGCCCCGAGCCCGCCGCCGCCTACGCCGCGGCGCTGGAAAAGCTGGCCGCCGCCGGGGCCGAGATCGTGCCGATCGAGGTGCCCGAGGTGGCCGTGCCCATGGGCGACGCGGGCGTGCTCTACACCGCCGAGGCATGGGCCGCTTGGGGCGAAGAGATCACCGCGCGCGGCGAGCTGATGTTCCCGCCGATCCGCGCCCGTTTCGAAGGTGGCAAAGAGTTCTCCGCCGCCGAGTACATCAATGCGTGGAACCGCATGATGCAGGCGCGCGCCGCCTGGGCCGAGGCCACCGCGGGCTTTGACGCGGTGCTCTGCCCGACCGCGCCGAACCTGCCGCCGCAGGCCGACCGGCTGATGACCGACGAGGAATATTACGTCACCGAGAACCTGCTGACCCTGCGCAACACCCGCGTCGGCAATGTCATGGGCCTCTGCGTCACCACGCTGCCCACAGGCGCGCCAAGCTGCGGCATCTCGCTGATGGCGGCCCCAATGGAAGAAGACCGCTTGCTGCGCCTGTCGGTCGCCGCCGAAGCCGCGCTTGCCTGACCCTCGATGACAGCGAAAGGGCCAGCTTGATCGCTGGCCCGGTACCCTCGGCCATACCGCAAAGCCATCAGCCGCAGCGCGTGTAGGTCAGCGGCTCGGGGCTCGCGCCCTCGCCACTCTCCTGCCGAACCAGCGTGTCGCCGCGCAGCACCAGAACCACATCCCGGCTCCAACTGAGCCCCTCGCCGGTGAAGGCAAAGGACGCCTCAAGGCGCTCGGGATCGCTTTCGGCCACTGCATCCAGAACCGCGCGCAATTCATAAAAGCTCAGCGTGTCGCCTTCGACGGTCATCAGCCCCTTGGCATCGCCGCGGGTCGAGGTGCAATCCGCCGGAACCAGCCCCCAGCGCCCCTGCATGTCCTGCGGGATGGCAGCCGCGCTGTCCTCGGCACCCGCGCGCTCTTGCGCCGGGCTTTGCTTCTCCTGCGGCAGGCAGGCCGAAAGGGCGAGCGCGAAGAGCGCCGCCAGCGGAGCGGGGTGTTTCGCAAAACGTATCATGCGCGCAAAACCCAGCGCGCTGCGCCGCGGTTCCCCTGCCAGAGCGGCGACGGCTGCCCGCCGCTCACCCTGCGCGAAACCCCGCCGCCGAGTAGATCAGAGCGCGTTCAGCAGGCTCTCCGTCGGCCAGCCATCCACCGGCAGCCCCAGTTCCGCCTGCATCCGGCGCACCGCGGCACGGGTGCCCGCGCCGAGGATGCCATCGGCCTCGCCAACGTCATGCCCGCGCGACTGCAACTTGCGCTGAAGCTGCTGCATCTGCGGCCCCGAGAGCCCCGGCGCGGGCGTGCGCGCGTCATAGACCGGCGCCCCTTCGAGTCGCGTGGCGAAATAGGCCGCGGTCAGCACGTAGGTGAAGCTCTGGTTCCACTCGAAATAGACCCGGAAGTTGGGATAGGCGATAAACGCCGGCCCTCCCCGCCCCTGCGGCAGCAGGATCGACGCCTGCAAGCGCCCGTCATCCAGCGCGCCATTGCGCCCCGACACGCCAAGACGCTCCCATTCGGCGACGCTCAGGGTGGTCTCGAGCCCGGTCATCGACCAGTCGAAATCCTCCGGCAGGGTGATCTCCTGCAGCCAAGGCTCGTTCGGGCGCCAGCCGAGCCCCGAGAGCATCTTCGCCCCCGACATCAGCGCATCGGGCACCGAAGACTTGAGCAGCACATGCCCATCGCCATCGCCATCGACGCCGTTCTCGATGATGTCCTTGGGCAGCATCTGCACCATGCCGATCTCGCCCGCCCAGGCACCGGTGGTCGTAGCGGGATCGAAATCGCCATGCTCGTAAAGCTCCAGCGCCGCGATCAGCTGCGGACGGAACAGCTCGGGCCTGCGGCAGTCATGCGCCAGCGTGGCCAGAGCGTTGGCGGTGTTGAAGTTGCCCTGATAGCCGCCGTAATCGGTCTCGAAGGCCCAGAACGCCAGCAGCACCCCGCGCGAGATGCCGTATTCGCTGTCGATCCGGTCAAAGACCGCGTCCCATTCCTCGGCCTTGCGGCGACCCTTGTCGAGCCGGTCCTGCGAGATCAGCTTGCGCGAAAACTCGATGAAGGGCGATTGGAAGATGCCCTGCGCCCGGTCGGCCTTCAGCACTTTGGGATCCTGCCGCAGCCCGCCGAAGAACCGCGCCGCAGCCGCGGGATCGCCCCCCTGCGCCACCGCCTCATCGGCAACCCCGTCCAGAAAGGCGCGGAAATCGCCGCCGCAGGGCACGGCCTGCAGGGATTGAGCCTGCACCGCTGCGGGCAGCAGAAGGGCGGTCAGAAGGGGCCAGATACGCATTGGGACCTCTTGGGAAAATTTGCGTTACCCTATCAGCCCGCACGGGGCAGGCAACCGCGCCGCCTTGGCGCGCGATCACATCGCGTGCAGCGGCCTGTGAACACACAAGCGTGACCTAGCGGCACCCCTGAAACTTGGGATCGGAAAGCAAAATTAATCATTTCTTTAGGAAGCCCGCCGAAAACAGAGGTGGAAGGGTAAAAAACAAATAAAACTCTCGCCTGCCTCCGGACAGCATGCCGGATGCGGAACCACATCAGGGGAGTACCTGTCAGGAGAATGCGATGAAGGTGCTCATAGTCCAACACGATCAGAACTCTCGCGCGGCTCTGGGGCCGACATCTCAAAAGCCGTGGCGCCGAGGTTCGCGTCGCGTCAGGCCAGGAGGCGGCAACACGGGTGATGCTCGAAGAGCAGATCGACGTGATCGTGCTCGACCTGATGCTGGCCGAGGGCAGCGCGCTTGCGGTGGCGGATTTCGCCTCATACCGCCAACCGCACTGCCGCGTGGTCTTTGTCACCGACACGGCGGTGTTCTCGGATGGTTCGATCTTCCGCCATTGCGGCAACGCCTGCGCCTATCTGCCAAGCGCCACGGCCCCGGCCGATCTTGTGGCCATGGTCGAGCATTACGGGGCGCATTGCGCCCCGTGACATGGCTCAGGCCGCCGCCAGATGCTCGCGCTGGTGCGGCGCATCAAGGTCAAGCTTCGGCCCCACCGGCACGATGCGGTGCGGATTGATCGTGTCGTGGCTGTAGTGGTAGTGGCGCGAGATATGGTCGAGCCGCACCGTCTCGGCGACCCCCGGCCACTGATAAAGCTCGCGCACATAGGCCCAGAGCGCCGGGTAATCGACGATGCGGGCGCGGTTGCACTTGAAGTGGCCGTGATACACCGTGTCGAAGCGGATCAGCGTGGTGAACAGGCGCCAGTCGGCCTCGGTGATCTGCGCGCCCATCAGGTAGCGCTGGCCTGAAAGCCGCTCCTCGAGCCAGTCCAGCGTGTCGAACAGCGGAGCCACGGCCTCTTCATAGGCCTCCTGCGTGGTGGCGAATCCGGCCTTGTAGACGCCGTTGTTGACCGTGTCGTAGATGCGCGCGTTCACCGGCTCGATCGCCTCGCGCAGCGCCTCGGGCCAATAGTCGTCGGTGTTGCCGGTCAGCCCGTCGAAGGCGCTGTTGAACATGCGGATGATCTCGGCGCTCTCGTTGGACACGATGGTCTTGCGCTCCTTGTCCCACAGCACCGGCACCGTCACCCGCCCCGAAACCGTCGGGTTGGCCTTGAGGTAGACGTCGCGCAGGTAGGGAAGATCATAAAGCTGGTCGCCGGTGGCACCGTCGAAATCGGTGCGGAACTCCCAGCCTTCCGACAGCATCTCGGGATGCACGGCACTATAAGAGATCAAATCCTCCAGCCCCTTGAGCTTGCGGAAGATCAGCGCGCGATGCGCCCAGGGGCAGGCATAGCTGACATAGAGATGATAGCGTCCGGGTTCGGCCTTGAAGCCCGCTTCGCCCGAGGGTCCGGCTGATCCGTCAGCGGTCACCCAGTTGCGGAACTTTGCCGTGGACCGCACGAACTTGCCGCCGGTCTTGTCGGTGTCATACCATTTGTCCTGCCACTTGCCGTCGACCAGTAGGCCCATCTGTCGCACTCCTGCGTTGCTCTGGGCCATGAGCTAGTGGCATCGGGCGGCCAAGCAAACAGGCAGGGGCGCGCAGCCCCTTCGCATGAGCGCACACTCCGAGGCGGAACCGCCGTCAGCGCGGACCGAATTTCTGAAAGATCCAGATCAGCAGTATGGCGCCCAGCACCGCGCCCACCAGACCGGCCAACGCCCCGGTGACCGCGATGAGCCCGCGCAGCACCAGCCCGCCGATCAGCGCGCCGCCCATGCCGATCAGCACCGTCTGCAGGACACCGGTGCGCACCTGCATGACGCGCGTGGCAAAAAACCCAGCCGCCGCGCCAAGGATGATGAGCCAGAGAAGTCCCATGCCGCCCTCCTTTGCGGGGCTCAGCCCGCCTGTTGCCCAGTCTGTTTCCCGGTCTGCTGCCCGCCATGATGACCGCTGTCGTGCCCCGAGCCCAGCACCATGCCCGCAGGAATGCGCAGCCCGCGCAGAAATGTCTCGACGTCCTGCGCGCCCTTGCCCGCGCGCTGCGCCCGCGTCACCTGCACCGCGCCGCTGCCGCAGGCGATGACAAACCTATCGTCCAGCGCCTCGCCCGGCGCGCCTTCGCCCGGCACCACACGCGCGCCCAGCAGCTTGATCCGCTGGTCGCCGGCCATGGTCCACGCGCCCGGGAACGGCGCCAGACCGCGAATGTGCCGCGACACCTCCTCGGCGCTCAGCGACCAGTCGAGCACCGCCTCGGCCTTGTCGATCTTCTGGGCGTAGGTCACCCCCGCCTCGGGCTGCACCTCGGGCGTCAGATCGTCGAGCCGCTCCAGCGCGGTGACGATGAGCCGCGATCCCAGCGCCGACAGCCGGTCGTGCAGCGCGCCGGTGGTCTCCTCTGCGCCGATCTCCAGCGCCTCGCGCAAGAGCACCGGCCCGGTGTCGAGCCCGGCCTCCATCTGCATGATGCACACGCCGGTCTCGGGATCGCCCGACAGGATCGCCCGGTGGATCGGCGCGGCGCCGCGCCAGCGCGGCAGCAGCGAGGCGTGGATGTTGAGGCAGCCATAGGCCGGCGCATCCAGAACCGCCTGCGGCAGGATCAGCCCATAGGCCACGACCACCGCCACATCCGCCTTCAGCGCGGCGAACTCGGCCTGCGCCTCCGCGCCTTTCAGGCTCACCGGATGGCGCACCTCCAGCCCCATCTCTTCGGCCCGCGCCTGCACCGGCGAGGGACGCTCTTTCTTGCCGCGCCCGGCGGGCCGCGGCGGCTGGCAATAGACCGCGGCGATCTCGTGCCCGGCGCCCGCCAGCGCCTCCAGCACCGGCACCGAAAACTCCGGCGTTCCCATGAAGACCACGCGCATCCGCCCGCTCCCTTTCATCTTTCCAAAAATACTCGAAACCCGCGGCACCGCACCGCGCCGCAGCTTCATTGTTCTTCAAATACGCAAAACCCGCCCGCACCGCCAGCGCGGCCACGGGCAAAGGTCGCGGGCAAAGGCCAAGACGAAGGCCAAGACGAAGGCCGATCTCAGCCGCGCTTCTTCGACTTACGGATCAGCATGTCGCGCTTCACCTTGCCCAGGTGGTCGAAATACATCTTGCCGTTCAGATGATCGACCTGATGCTGCATCGAGGTCGCCCAGAGCCCGACAAAATCCTGCTCCCGCGTCTCGCCGGTCTCATCCATGAAGCGCACGGTCACCCCGCGCGGACGCTCGATCTTGGCCCAGACGCCGGGCAGGTTGGGGCTGGCCTCGTCATGCGCGTTCATCTTGACCGAGGCATGCAGGATCTCGGGGTTGGCCATGCGGATCGCCTTGCCGCGCTCTTCCGAGGCATCGACCACCGCAAGCCGCAGCATCACGCCGATCTGCGGCGCGGCCAGACCGACGCCGGGCATCGCCTCCATCGTGTCGATCATATCGTCCCAGAGCGCGCGGATCTCATCGGTGATCGCCTCGACCGGCTCGGCCTTGGTCCGCAGGCGCTTGTCGGGCCAGGGAATGCATTTGCGTGCGGTCATGCCACGCTCCTTGTCAGGGTCGTCAGGCCAAACGTCTGGCCGGAAATTTACGCCAGCGCGCCGTACTCGGCCGTCAGCGCGTCCCGCGCCGCGGGCTCCAGCCGGTCGAAATGCACCAGCCCGTCAAGATGATCGTATTCGTGCTGCGCTACGATCGCCTCGGGGCCGGAGAGTTCGACCTCCTGCGCCGCGCCGGTCAGATCGGTAAATCCGAGGCGGATCCGCGCCGCGCGCGTCACCTGCGCCGTCACGCCGGGGATCGACAGGCAGCCCTCGCCGCCGCTGACCGTCTCATCCGAGGCCCAGAGGATGCGCGGGTTGATGCAGGCGAGAGGGTTCATCTCGCCGTCCTTCCAGCCCGCGTCCATCACGAAGACCCGGACCATGGCGCCCACCTGCGGCGCCGCCAGCCCGCGACCGGGCGCGTCATACATGGTCTCGAACATATCGGTGACCAGTTCGGTCACCGCCGCCACAGAGGCCACCTCGGCGCAGACCTGCGACAGACGCGGGTCGGGCCAGCGCAAGATCGGCAGCAGGCTCAAATCCGCGCCCTCTCGCGCTTCAGCTTCTGCATCTTGCGGGTGATCATCTGGCGCTTCAGCGGCTTGAGGTAGTCGATGAAGAGCTTGCCATCGAGGTGGTCGATCTCATGCTGCACGCAGGTCGCCCAGAGCCCGTCGAACTCTTCCGTCTGCAGCTTGCCGTCGCGGTCGAGCCATTCCACCTGCACGATCTTCGGCCGTTCGACCTCGGCATATTGCTCGGGGATCGACAGGCAGCCTTCCTCGTAGACGTTGCGCTCGTCCGAGCTGGCGATCACCCGCGGGTTGAACATCACCAGCGGGCGCGGCGTCTCGCCATCGTCGGGGCGCGCGCAATCGAGCACGATCAGCCGGTCCAGCACACCAATCTGCGGCGCG
Organism: Salipiger sp. ABN3_019; assembly: GCF_056158605.1. NCBI lineage: Bacteria > Pseudomonadati > Pseudomonadota > Alphaproteobacteria > Rhodobacterales > Roseobacteraceae > Salipiger > Salipiger sp. ABN3_019. The sequence goes on along the minus strand of NZ_JBSWTP010000009.1, from coordinate 840,704 downwards.
GCCAGCCCGATGCCCGGCGCGTCATACATGGTTTCGAGCATGTCGTCGGCCAGCACGCGCAGCTCGTCCGACAGATCGGGCACCGGCGCGCAGAGCTTCTTCAGCCGCGGATCGGGGTGAATGAGGATAGGGCGTTTCATGGGTGTCACTTAGGCAAATGAACGTGATCGCGCAAGATGCGCACCGTGCAGTGGTTGCACTCCGGCGCGCGTTCGCTAGCGTCGGGCGCGAGACCTGTCCGAGATGCTGTAGGGAAGTGACGTCGCCGATGAAAGACCTGTTCAACCAACCGATCGACCGCCGGGGCACCGGCTCCGCCAAATGGGACCTGATGGAGAAACTCTTCGGCGTGCCGCAGGAGGACGGTCTGGCGATGTGGACCGCCGATTCCGACTATCCCACCGCGCCCTGCGTGCGCGACGCGCTGCAGGCGCAGGTCGATCTCGGGATCTTCGGCTATTTCTCGGCCATGTCGCTTTATACCAGCGCGGTGCAATGGTGGATGAAGACGCGGCACGACTGGGACATCGAACAGAACTGGATCGTGCCGGTGCACGGGCTCGGCAATGGCGTCGCCATGTGCCTCGACGTCTACACCGCGCCGGGCGATCACGTGGCGATCTTCTCGCCGGTCTATCACGAGTTCGCCGCCAAGGTGCGCCGCGCCAACCGGGTGGTCACCGAATGCCCGCTGAAGCGCGAGGGCGACCGCTACGAGCTTGATCTCGAGGACGCGCAGGCGCGGCTCACCGGCAAGGAGACCATGCTGATCTGGTGCTCGCCGCAGAACCCCTCTGGCCGCATCTGGACCGCCGAAGAGCTGCGCGCCGTCGCCGAGTTCGCCAAGCGCAACGATCTCATGCTGCTCTCGGATGAGGTGCACCACGACCTGATCTACCCCGGCGAGACCTTCGTGCCCATGGCCGTGGCCGCGCCCGAGAGCGAGGACCGTCTGATCACCCTCACCGCCGCCTCCAAGACCTTCAACATCGCCGGCCAGCGGGTCGGGGCGCTGACGATCAGCAACGACGGGCTGCGCAAGCAGATGGAAGACCGGCTGACCGCGCTCGACAGCAAGCCCAACGCGCTGGGTCTGATCATGACCGCCGCCGCCTATTCACCCGAAGGCGCGGAATGGGTGGATGCGCAGATCGCCCATCTCGACGGCAACCGCGCGGTCTTTGACGAGATGGTCAATGCCATCCCCGGCCTGCGCTCGATGCCGCTGCAGGCGACCTATCTGGCTTGGGTGGATTTCTCCGGCACCGGCATGGATTTCGAAGAGGTCAACGCGCGGGTGCGCGACATTGCCAAGATCGCCGTCAGCCCCGGCCCGTCCTTCGGCGCCGGTGGCGAGACCTGCATGCGCATCAACCTCGCCGCGCCGCGCGCCACCATCGAAGAGGCCGGAACCCGCCTGCAAAAGGCCTTCGCCGACCTGCAGTGAGCCAAATAGGGGGCGGCGCAGACCAAGCCCGCCCCTTCTTCTCTTTGAAAATACGCCGGGGAGCGCGAGGGGCAGCGCCCCTCGCCTGACCTCAACGCCGCGATCACTTCCGCGGCGGGCGCGACTTGTAGACGGGGATGCCCCAGCCAAAGGCGATGGCCGAGGCGCGCAGCGCGAAGGTGACCGCGGCGCAGACCAGCGCGGCGGAGAAGGGCGGCAGTCCCAGCGCCTCGGCCCCCAGCAGCGCCAGCGCGCCGCACAAGGCACAGGTGGCATAGGGCTCGCCTTGTTTCAGCAGCAGCGGCACCTCATTGGCCACCACGTCGCGCATCAGACCGCCAAGACAGCCGGTCATCACTCCCATCACAAGGATCACGCCCCAGGCCGCGCCCTCGGCCTGCGCGATGGAACTGCCCGCGGCCACCGCCACCGACAGCGCCGCCGCATCGAGCCAGAGGATGGCTTTGGCGCGGCTCTCCAGCCGGTGCGCGGTGAAGAAGACCAGCAGCGCCGCGGCGCAGGCGATGGCAAGATAGGTCGGCTCGGCCACCCAGAACACCGGGTGCCGGTCGAGCAGCAGATCGCGGGTGGTGCCGCCGCCGACGGCGGTCAGGCAGGCGAGAAAGGCAAAGCCCACCACGTCGAGCTGCGCCCGGCTGGCGACCAGCGCGCCGGTCAGCGCGAAGATCAGAACCGAGGCATAATCGAGAAGGACGAGCGGGCTCATCGCCTCAGCCCTTGAAGGGCGCCATGCCCGCGCGCGCCAGCTCGTCAGCGCGCTCGTTCTCGGGGTGGCCGGCGTGGCCCTTGACCCATTCCCAAGTCACCTGATGGCGCTTCTGCGCTTCGTCGAGCCGCTGCCACAGCTCGGCGTTTTTCACCGGCTTCTTGGCGGCGGTCTTCCAGCCGTTGCGCTTCCAGCCGTGAATCCAGCCGGTGACGCCGTTCTTCACATAGGCGCTGTCGGTCACCACGGTGATCTGCGTCGGGCGCGACAGCGCCTCGAGCGCGCTGATCGCCGCCATCAGTTCCATGCGGTTGTTGGTGGTCTCGGCTTCGCCGCCCTTGAGCTCGCGCTCTTTCTTGACGGTGTCGCCGTCCATCGCGCGCATCAGAACGCCCCAGCCGCCCGGGCCGGGATTTCCGGAGCACGCTCCGTCGGTATATGCAAATAGGTCAGCCATGGGCGAGCACGCTAAGCCATGGCGACGAGGTGCCGTCAAGCCCGGTCCCGCTGCCGCGCGCAACGGCATCCACCCGCAGGCCGACATCCGCCAGCAGACGGCGCAGTTCGGGCTCGGTGTAATAGCTATAAAAGCGCCCCAGCCGGTCGCGCGCCTCGCCCTGCCCTTCCTTCAGTGTCAGGCTCAGCACCCCTTTCGAGCGCAGCGCCCGCGCGATGGCTGCAAGATGGCGCGGCATCTCGGCGCGGGGCGCATGCAGCAGGCTGAAGCTGGCCCAGACCCCATCGTATCGGCGCTCTGCGCAAAGGTCGTCGAAACTGCCCTGCCGCGCGGCCACACCGGGACGCGCCGCCGCCAGCGCCACCATCTCGGGCGAAGCGTCCATCGCCTCGACCTTCAGCCCGACCTGCGCCATCCGCGCCGCCTCCAGCCCCGGTCCGCAGCCAAGGTCGAGCACATCGCCCCCTTTGGGCAGCGCCGCGATGAAAGTGGTCAGCGTGGGATATTCGTCCGGTCGGGCCAGCGCCTCATAGTCGCGCGCCTTCTGCGCATAGACCCGAAGCGTTTCCTCGTCGCTCACAGGAACACACCCACCGACAGGCAGGCGATGACCGCCGCCGTCAGCGGCACGCGCAGCGCCAGCCACCAGCGCGGCGTCAGCCCCCAGAGTTGGAAGAAGGCGTCGAGCAGCAGCAGACCGAGGAAGCCGAAGATCAGATTCATCCCCGCCGACACCGGCCCGCCGCCCACCATGAAGAACGCCCAGAGCGCCGGCAGCACCGACAGCGCATAGGCGACCGCGGCCTTGCTGCCGCCCGCCTTCGTGGCAAAGCCCCAGAGCACGCCGGACATGAAGGCCAGGATCACCGTGCCATAGGACAGCTGCAGATAGGGCGCGACGAAACGGCTGCCGAGGTTCGCCATGGACCACGCGTAGAGGTCATCGCTGTAGTGCGTTGCCACCGACCACAGGAAAGGCAGCAGACCGGCGAGGGCGAGGAACAGCGGGGCGCGGGGGACGGAGCTCATGCGCGGCTCCACAGCGGGGATGGGCGGGGCAGGGTCTCTCCTCCGAATGTCTTGGCCGAGGGCGCGGCGGGTCTTGCTCTGGCCGCAAGGTTCCCGATCGCCTCTGCCCTGTCAACGGGCGCCGGCGTTGCTTGCGGCGGTCAGCCTGCGCTGATGCGATGCCCGGGCTCCGTAAGCAACGCATGCGCCCGGCCCAAGCTCTCGCCACTGACCAGAAGATAATCGCGCAGAAAGGTGGAGATCACGAAGACGCCGAGCCCTGCCTCCGACAGCGGCTTCACCGCGGCGAGCACCACGCCCGGCTCGTCGAGCCCCGCCAGCGTGTCGACACGGAACGCCCGCCAGCCAAAGCTGCCCTCTGTCCCCGCGGGGACAGCGGCGGCGGGGCACACCACCGACAGCTCATCCGGCGCGCGGGTCAGGCTGACGCAGCCCGAGGCGCCGGTCCAGTCGGGAAAGGGGGCGTCGGGCGGAAGACGCAGGATCGCATGCTCTTGCGGCAGAAGAACCAGCGAGAGCTTTGGCAGGCTCACGCGGGCATGCGCAGGACGCGCGGCACCTTGAATTCGATGTCTTCCTGCGCGGTTTCCACCTGCTCGACGGTCATGTCGTAGCGCGCGCCAAAGGCAGCGACGACCTCGTCGATCAGCACCTCGGGGGCCGAGGCGCCCGCGGTGACACCCACCGTGCGGATGCCTTCGAGCGCACGCCAGTCGATGTCATCCGCGCGCTGCACAAGCTGGGCGTAGGAACAGCCCGCCTTGCGCGCCACTTCGACCAGACGCTTGGAGTTCGAAGAATTGGGCGCCCCCACCACCAGCAGCGCGTCGCAGTCGCCCGCGATGGCCTTCACCGCGTCCTGACGGTTGGTGGTGGCGTAGCAGATGTCTTCCTTGTGGGGGCCGACGATGGCCGGGAAGCGCTGCTTCAGCGCCGCTACGATATCCACCGTGTCATCGACCGACAGGGTGGTCTGCGTCACGAAAGCGAGCTTTTCCGGATCGCGGACGTCAACATGCGCCACATCGGCGACGGTCTCGACCAGCAAGACCTCACCTTCGGGCAGCTGACCCATGGTGCCAATCGTCTCGGGGTGGCCCTCATGGCCGATCATGATCATCTGCAGGCCGTTCTCGTGGTGGCGGGCCGCCTCGATATGCACTTTCGACACCAGCGGGCAGGTGGCGTCGACATAGACCATCTCGCGCCGCGCGGCCTCGGCGGGCACGGCCTTTGGCACGCCATGCGCCGAGAAGATCACCGGGCGGTCGAGCGGGCATTCTTCGAGTTCTTCGACAAACACCGCGCCCTTGTCGCGCAGCCCGTCGACGACGAATTTATTGTGCACGATCTCGTGGCGCACGTAGACCGGCGCGCCCCATTTCTCGAGCGCCATTTCGACGATCTTGATCGCCCGGTCGACACCAGCGCAGAACCCGCGCGGCGCGGCCAGATAGAGGGTAAGCGGGGATTTGGTCATGGTCTCGGTCACGAAAGGGCTCGCAGCATCGGTGAGGGCTTTGGCTAACCTTGGATCAAAGGCGCCTGCCGTTACCCCAAGACCTAGTGGCTCTGACCGCGCGGGTCCAGAGGCGCTCAGCCCAGCGTGGCGCTGGTGAGCCACGCAAGGATGATGTAGCGGCCTGTTTTGGCAATCGCCACGAGCGACACGAACAGCCACAGCGGCGTGCGCATGATGCCTGCGACCACGGTGAATCCGTCGCCCAAGGGCGCCCAGCTGAACAGCAGCGACCAGATGCCCCAGCGCGCGTACCAGCGCTGTGCACGATCAAGCTGCGCTTCGGTCAAAGGAAACCACCGCTTGTGCCGGTAATGCTCGAGCCCGACGCCAAGCGCGTAGTTGACCACCGATCCGAGCGTGTTGCCGATGCTCGCGACGAGCACCAGCGCCCAGACCGGGATCTCGGTCCGCAGTTGCAGCCCCGCGAAAATCAGCTCGGACTGGAACGGCAGTATGGTCGCGGCGCCGAACGCCGCGAGGAAGAGGCCGCCAAGACCGGCAGCCTCACCTAGCATTAACCGCGGACCTCATCCCCATAACATCCGCAGTCCCAAATGCATCGTCATCGGGCTTAGTGCCCGTTGGCGACCTCGAAGTTGCGCTCCGCCTGCTGCTCCCGCGGCGGACGCCCGATCACTTCGCGAAGCTCGTCGAGCTCGATGAAGTTATCGGCCTGACGACGAAGTTCGTCAGCGATCATCGGCGGCTGGCTGCGGATCGTCGAGACGACAGAAACGCGCACGCCCTGACGCTGCAGGCTTTCGATCAGCGGCCGGAAGTCCCCATCCCCAGAGAACAGCACGATGTGATCGACGCGCGGCGCCAGTTCCATGGCATCAACGGTCAGTTCGATGTCCATGTTGCCTTTCACCTTACGGCGGCCCTGGGCGTCGGTGTATTCCTTCGCCGGCTTGGTCACCATGGTGAAGCCGTTGTAGTGCAGCCAGTCCACCAGCGGGCGGATCGGCGAATATTCGTCGTTTTCGAGAAGAGCGGTGTAATAGAACGCGCGCACCATCTTGCCGCGGCGCACGAATTCTTGTCGAAGCAGCTTGTAGTCGATGTCGAAGCCGAGGGCTTTGGCGGCTGCGTACAGGTTGGACCCGTCAATGAACAGCGCCAACCGTTCGTCCTTGTAAAACATCAAATGTCCTTTCGAGCAATCAGGGCGCCATGATCCGTGAGTGGGAAAAAATGAGTGTGGGAGGCGCCCATTTCTGAGAGTAAGCCTTTCGATCAGCTTTTCAAGCAGAGCAATATATGCAGAAGGATAGCACGCTAATGGCTTCGGATCAGCAAATACTGGTGGCACTGGGCGCAAACCTGCCCTCCGAAGCGGGATCTCCCCTGCAAACCCTGCGGGCCGCGCTGACCGTTCTTGAAAGCGAGGGTTACACTGTGGAGGCGGTGAGCCGCTTTTATGCAACCCCGTGTTTTCCTGCAGGTTTCGGCCCCGACTATGTCAACGCCTGCGCCCGCCTGTCGGGCCCCGGGCATCCCGCCGACGTGCTGGCGGCGCTGCACCGGGTCGAAGCACAGTTCGGGCGCGAAAGAGAAAGGCGCTGGGGCAGCCGCACACTGGATCTTGATCTCATCGCGATTGGAGAAACAGTGGCTCCAAATAGAGACACTCAGAGCGAATGGCGAAATATTCCGGCAGACAAGCAACAGGGCGTCACGCCGACCGAGCTGATTCTTCCGCATCCGCGCCTGCAGGACCGCGCCTTTGTCTTGGTGCCGCTGCAAGACATCGCCGCTGATTGGTGCCACCCGCTGCTGTCAAAGACGGTTGCGCAAATGTGTGCCGAGCTGCCGCAGGAACAGCGCGCCGAAGTCGTGCCGATGTGATAGAATTGCGCAGAAAAGACGCTCCGTTTGCGCTTGTCAATCTTCAGGCATCGCGGTAGGAGTCTCCGTTCTTACGGTCAACCCAAGGTGAAACGCTCATGGCACGCGTGACGGTAGAAGACTGCGTCGACAAGGTTCCCAACCGGTTCGAGCTGGTGATGCTCGCCTCCCATCGCGCCCGCGAAGTGGCGTCTGGTGCGCCGATCACCGTGGATCGCGATAACGACAAAAACCCGGTGGTCGCCCTGCGCGAAATCGCCGAGGAAACCCAGTCGGCGGATGAACTGCGCGAGCGCCTGATCGAGTCGCATCAGACTCAGATCGAGGTCGACGAGCCCGAAGAAGACAGCATGGCGCTTCTCATGGGCGCCGAGCAGGACAAGCCGGCCGAAGACGATATGTCCGAGGAAAAGCTCCTGCGCGCCCTTATGGAAGCGCAGGGAGAGAGCTGAGAGGCTCGGCAGTAGCGGGCCAGGGTAAGGATAGGCGCCCATGATCGCGGCGGAAGACCTTGTTGCACTGGTCCGCAACTACAATCCCAAGACCAACGAAAAGCTGATCCGCGAGGCCTATGACTATGGCCTGCGGATGCACGATGGGCAGTACCGCCATTCCGGCGAGCTGTACTTCACCCATCCCGTCGCCGTTGCCGCCATCCTCACAGAGCAGCAACTGGACGACGCGACGATCATCACCGCCCTGCTGCACGACACGATCGAAGACACCCGCGCCTCCTATCAGGATGTGGCGGACCGCTTCGGCTCGGAAGTGGCGGATCTGGTCGACGGCGTCACCAAGCTGACCAACCTGCAGCTCTCCTCCTCCGAGACCAAGCAGGCCGAAAACTTCCGCAAGCTCTTCATGGCGATGTCCCGCGACCTGCGGGTGATTCTGGTGAAGCTCGCCGACCGTCTGCACAACATGCGGACGATCAAGGCGATGCGCCCGGAAAAGCAGGTGCAGAAGGCGCGCGAGACCATGGATATCTATGCCCCGCTGGCGGGCCGCATGGGTATGCAGTGGATGCGCGAAGAACTTGAGGATCTGGCGTTCCGGGTGCTCAACCCCGAAGGCCGCGCCTCAATCATCCGGCGCTTTATCAACCTGCAGAAAGAAGCCGGCGATGTGATCCACCGGATCACCGGCGACATGCGTCACGAGCTTGAGGCGGCGGGCATCGAAGCCGAGGTTTTTGGCCGCGCCAAGAAGCCCTATTCGATCTGGCGCAAGATGCAGGAAAAGGGCATGGGCTTTTCCCGCCTGTCCGACATCTACGGCTTTCGGGTGATTACCCGCTCGGAGATGGACACCTATCGCGCGCTCGGCGTGATCCACCAGCGCTGGCGCGCCGTGCCGGGGCGATTCAAGGATTACGTCAGCCAGCCCAAGTCGAACGGCTATCGCTCGATCCACACCACCGTGTCGGGCCGCGACGGCAAGCGCGTCGAGGTGCAGATCCGCACCCGCCAGATGCATGACGTGGCCGAGACCGGCGTCGCCGCGCATTGGTCTTATCGCGATGGCGTGCGCTCCGAGAACCCCTTCGCCGTCGATCCCGCCAAGTGGATTTCCTCGCTCACCGAACAGTTCGATGCCGAGGAGGATCACGACGAATTCCTCGAGGCGGTGAAGCTCGAGATGTATTCCGACAAGGTGTTCTGCTTCACGCCCAAGGGCGACGTGGTGAAGCTGCCGCGCGGCGCCACGCCGCTCGATTACGCCTATGCGATCCACACCCGCATCGGTTCGGCCTGCGTCGGCGCCAAGGTCGACGGCATCCGCGTGCCGCTCTGGACCCGGCTGAAGAACGGCCAGTCGGTCGAGATCATCACCGCCGAAGGTCAGACGCCGCAGGGCACATGGCTTGATATCGCCACCACTGGCAAGGCGCGCAGCGCGATCCGCCGCGCCCTGCGCGAAGCGGGTCGCGGGCGATTCATCAAGCTGGGCCAAGAACTTGCGCGCTCGGCCTTCGAGCATGTGGGCAAGAAATCCACCGACAAAGTGCTGGAAAAGGCCGCGCAGACGCTGCGCATCGAGGATGCCGACGAGCTGCTCGCCCGCCTCGGCAGCGCCGAGCTGACCACCCGCGAGGTGGTGCATGCGGTCTATCCCGATCTCACCCCCTCGGATGAACACGAGGTGGAGATGCAGCGCGCCGTCATCGGCCTCGAGCCGGGCACCGGTTTCACCCGTGCGCGCTGCTGTCAGCCGCTGCCGGGCGAGCGCATCATCGGCATCACCAAGCGCGGCAAGGGCGTCTTCGTCCATGCCATCGACTGCGAATTGCTGGCCAAATACGAGGATCAGCCAGAGCGCTGGGTCGACCTGCATTGGGCCGATGGCACGCACCCCGCGGCCTATGATGTGAGCCTCGATACAACAGTCGGCAATGACGCTGGCGTGCTGGGGCGTATTTGCACCTTGATCGGCGAGCGCGGGGCCAATATCTCGGACCTGCACTTCATCGACCGGAAACCGGACTTTTTCAGAATTCAGATCGATCTGGAACTGAGGGATGCCGAACACCTCCACTCGGTGATGTCAGCACTCGAAGCCGAAAGCGACGTGGCCTCTGTGAGCCGCCATCGCGATGCCTCCCTGGCGGCCGTGCCTGCCGCCGCGGAGTAGAGATAAAGGGGAAGGGCGCCATTGGTTTTCAAGCGGCGCGACAAACGGCCAGTCTGGAGGGCCGTGCTCGAATTCTTCTGGCCGCGCGGCGGCTGGGGGCGTGCCGCGCGTTATGTCCAGCACCGCCTGCACCGCCTGCCCGACACCCCTGAAACCATCGCCCGCGGCATCTTTGCCGGTGTCTTCACCACCTTCACCCCGCTCTACGGGCTGCATTTCGTGGTCGCGGCGGCGCTGGCCTTTCTGGTGCGCGGCAACATTCTCGCAGCGCTTCTAGGCACCTTCTTTGGCAACCCGCTGACCTATGTGCCGATCGGCATCGTGTCGCTGGAGACCGGGTATTTCCTTCTGGGCATCAACCGGCGCTCGCCGCATCACGCCTCGCTGCTGGAGAAATTCACCTACGCCGGGCACGACCTGTGGCACAACATCCTTGCCATCTTCACCAGCGACACCACCGATTGGACGAACCTGCGGATCTTTTTCCACGAGGTGTTCTACCCCTATCTGATCGGCGGCATCATTCCGGGCATCATCGCGGGGCTGGTGGCCTATTACCTGTCGGTGCCGGTCATCCGCGCCTATCAGAACCGCCGCCGCGGGGCGCTGAAGAAAAAGCTCGCGGCGTTGAAAAAGAAGCAGAAAGCGGCTGACGAGGGCGGCGCGCCGGACTAGGGTCCGCCGCAGATTGACCCCGTTCGTTCCATCCCCGGAGGATTTCCGATGAGCGACTACGCCGGACGCCTGAGACTGGGCGTCAACATCGACCATGTCGCCACCGTGCGCAACGCGCGCGGCAGCGCCTATCCCTGCCCGCTGCGCGCCGCGAAACTGGCCGAAGAGGCGGGCGCCGACGGCATCACCGCGCATCTGCGCGAAGACCGCCGGCACATCTCGGACGCCGATATCGACGGGCTGATGAGCACGCTGTCGGTGCCGCTCAACTTCGAGATGGCCGCCACCGACGAGATGCAGGCCATCGCCCTGCGCCACAAGCCGCACGCGGTCTGCATCGTTCCCGAAAAGCGCGAGGAACGCACCACCGAGGGCGGGCTGGAAGTGGCACGCGAAGAAAACCGGCTGGCGCATTTCATCGCGCCGCTGCGCGAGGCGGGCTGTCGGGTGTCGATCTTCATCGCCCCCGACAAGCCGCAGATCGAAGCCGCGCACCGGATTGGCGCGCAGGTCATCGAACTGCACACCGGCGCCTATTGCGATCTGCACGCCGAAGAGAAATTCGCCGAGCGCGACGCCGAGCTTGAGCGCCTGCGCGACATGTCGGCCTTCGCTCATTCGCTGGGGCTCGAGGTGCACGCCGGACATGGGCTGACCTATGACACGGTGACCCCCATCGCCGCCTTCCCCGAGGTGATGGAGCTCAACATCGGCCATTTCCTGATCGGCGAGGCGATCTTCCGTGGTCTCGGCCCGGCGATCACCGAGATGCGCCGCCTGATGGACGCGGCGCGGGCCTGAGGCCCGCCCCCGAACAAAGGAAGCTGCTCGGATGATCCTCGGCATCGGCACCGATCTTGCGAATATCGAGCGCATCGAAGCGACGCTGGCGCGCTTTGGGGATCGGTTCCGCAACCGTGTCTTTACCGAGACCGAGCAGCGCAAGGCCGAACGCCGCCGTGATGTCGCGGGCACCTATGCCAAACGCTGGGCCGCCAAGGAGGCCTGCTCCAAGGCGCTCGGCACCGGACTGCGCATGGGCATCGCGTGGAAGGACATGGCGGTGACCAATCTGCCCACCGGCCAGCCGGTGATGCAGGTGACCGGCTGGGCGAAGGAGCGGCTCGACGCGATGACGCCGGACGGTCACGAGGCGATCATCCATGTCACCCTCACCGACGATCACCCTTGGGCGCAGGCCTTCGTGGTGATCGAGGCCCGCCCCCACGCCCACGCCAAACCCGAGCCGATCACGGAAGGGTAACGCGCGCACAAAACCCTTCGAAGGGTTTTGCAAATCTCTTCGAAGAGATTTGCCACGCGGCAGCCCCCGCTTGACACTCTCCCCTCCCCCGCCCATGAAGCCAAGAAACCAAGGCACATCGAGGCACAGGGGCGGATTTCCATGGCGAAAGAAGAGAAATCGGGCGGGATCTGGGAAACCGTCAAGACGGTGTTCTGGGCGCTGGTCATCGCGGGCGTCTTCCGCACGCTGTTCTTCCAGCCGTTCTGGATTCCCTCGGGCTCGATGAAGGACACGCTGCTGATCGGCGACTTCCTCTTCGTCAACAAGATGACCTACGGCTATTCCTACGCCTCCTGCCCGTCGATCCGTCTGAACTCGATCGGCATCGACATCGACGCGCGCGACATCTGCGGCTTCCTTGACGGCGACAACACCCGCCTGTTTGGCTCCGAGCCCGAGCGCGGCGACGTGGTGGTCTTCCGCCACCCGGTCAATGGCACCGACTTCATCAAGCGGGTGATCGGCCTGCCCGGCGATCAGATTCAGGTCAAGCAGGGTCTGCTCTACATCAACGGCACCCCTGTCGAAGTCGAAGCCAACGGCACCTTCACCGAAACCGCCGAGCCGCAGGGGCCGCAAGGTCTGCGTCCGCGCTGCGAGAACGGACCGGTCGGCACCGGCGGGGTCTGCGAGAAATCGCGCTGGACGGAAACGCTGCCCAACGGCGTGAAGCATGATATCCTCAACATCGGCATGCAGGGGTCGGACAACACGCCGATCTACACCGTGCCCGAGGGTCATTTCTTCATGATGGGCGACAACCGCGACAACTCTGCCGACAGCCGCGTGCCCAATGCCGCGGGCGGCGTCGGCTTCGTGCCCTTCGAGAACATCATCGGCAAGGCGACCCGCGTCATGTTCTCCTCGGCGGGCCGGTCGATGCTGTTCTTCTGGACCTGGCGCTCCGACCGGTTCTTCCACAAGATCACATGAAGCGTTCCGCCGAGATAGAAGCACTTGAGCAGCGGCTCGGGCACCGGTTCGACCGGCCCGAGCTTCTGCGCCGTGCGGTCACCCATTCGTCGATGTCCGGCCCCGGCCGCGAGGACAACCAGCGGCTCGAGTTTCTCGGCGACCGCGTGCTCGGCCTTGTCATGGCCGAGGCGCTGCTGTCCGAGGATCGCAAGGCCAGCGAGGGCCAGCTTGCGCCGCGCTACAACGCGCTGGTGCGCAAGGAGGCCTGCGCCGAAGTGGCGCGCGAGGTCGATCTGGGCGCGGCGCTGAAACTGGGCCGCTCCGAGATGATGTCGGGCGGGCGGCGCAAGCAGGCGCTGCTGGGCGACGCGATGGAGGCGGTGATCGCCGCGGTCTATCTGGACGGCGGCTTCGAAGTGGCGCGCGAGATGATCCTGCGGCTTTGGGGCGAGCGTGTCTCGACCGTGCAGCAGGATGCGCGCGATCCCAAAACCTCGCTGCAGGAATGGGCGCAGGCGCGCGGCATGACCCCGCCCGCCTATGTCGAGACCTCGCGCTCCGGCCCCGATCACGCGCCGGTCTTCACCATCGAGGTGAGGCTGACCTCGGGCCAAAGCGCGCAGGCCACCGCCGGCTCGAAGCGCAAGGCCGAACAGGAAGCCGCCGCGACGCTGCTTGCAAACCTCACCGCAGATGGCTGACAGCGCCGCCCCGCGGCTGAGCGGCAATGCCGCCGGAGCGGCCTTCATGGTGCTGGCCATGACGCTTTTCGCCGTCGAAGACGCGCTGTTCAAATCCGTGACCCCCGGCCTGCCGCCGGGCGAGGCGACGGTGATCTTCGGCCTCACCGGCATGAGCCTTTACGTCGCCATGACCCTGCGCGCGGGCGAGGCGGTGCTGCATCCGGCCATGTTCCGCTCGCAGCTGATGATCCGCACCTTCTTCGAGATCATGGGGCGGCTCTTCTTCGCGCTGTCGCTGGCCTACACGCCGCTGTCGGTCACCTCTTCGATCCTGCAGGCCGCGCCGCTGGTGGTCACCGCCGGGGCCGCGCTGCTGCTCAAAGAACCGGTCGGCCCGCGCCGCTGGGCCGCCATGGCGGTGGGCTTCATCGGCGTTCTGCTGATCGTGCGCCCGACCCCCGAGGCTTTCCGCCTCGACGCGCTGCTCTCGCTGGCGGCGATGTTCGGCTTTGCCATGCGCGATCTTTACACCCGCGCCGCGCCGCCCGCCGTCTCGGCCAAGCAACTGGGCGTGCTGGGCTTTGCGGTGGTTACCGTCGCGGGCCTGCTGCTGCTGCCCTTCGATCCGGCCCCGCCGCGCCTGCCGCAGACCTCCGAACTGCTGCGTCTGCTGGCCACCGGCGTGGTGGGGGTCACCGCCTATACCGCGCTCACCCGCGCCATGCGCACCGGCGAGGTCTCGGTGGTTGCGCCCTTCCGCTATTCGCGGCTGCTGGTGGCGCTGGTCTTTGCCTATTTGCTCTTCGGCGAGCGCCCGGATCTCTGGACGCTTGCAGGAGCACTGCTGATTGTCGTCTCGGGATGCTATACGTTGATCCGCAGCGGCCGCTCTGGCCCCGCGCCGCAAAAGCCTGTAAGGGCCTCTGATCGTCAGTAACGGATACGCCCCAATGACCACACGCGCCGGATTTGTCGCCCTGATCGGCGAGCCCAACGCGGGCAAGTCGACCCTCACCAACCGCATGGTGGGAGCCAAGGTCTCGATCGTCACCCACAAGGTGCAAACCACCCGCGCCCGCATTCGCGGCGTGGCCCTCGAAGGTGACAGTCAGCTTGTGTTCGTCGACACGCCGGGCCTGTTCAAGCCGCGCCGTCGGCTCGACCGCGCCATGGTGGCGGCGGCATGGGGCGGCGCGTCGGATGCCGACGTGATCGTGCTGCTGATCGAGGCGCACCGCGGCATGACCGACGGGGTCAAGGCGATCCTCGAAGGTCTGCGCGACCTGCCGCAGGGCCGCACGGTGGCGCTGGCGATCAACAAGATCGACCGGGTGAAAGCCGAGGATCTGCTGGCGCTGACCCAGAAGATGAACGACGCCTACACCTTCGCCGAGACCTTCATGATCTCTGCCGAGCGCGGCCATGGTGTCGATACGCTGCGCAAATGGCTGGCCGAACAGCTGCCCGAGAGCCCGTGGCTCTATCCCGAGGATCAGATCGCCGATCTGCCGATGCGCATGATCGCCGCCGAGATGACCCGCGAGAAGCTCACCCTGCGCCTGCATCAGGAACTGCCCTACCAGCTGACGGTGGAGACCGAGAACTGGGAAGAGCGCAAGGATGGCTCCGCCCGCATCGACCAGATGATCTATGTCACCCGCGACGGCCACAAGGGCATCGTGCTGGGCAAGAAGGGCGAGACGATCAAGGCGGTGTCGCAGGCTGCCCGCGCCGAGCTTGAAGAGTTCCTTGGCCGCAAGGTGCACCTCTTCCTGCAGGTGAAGGTCCGCGAGAACTGGCTCGAAGACGCCGAGCGCTATTCCGAGATGGGCCTCGATTTCAAGGACGGCAATGCCTGAGCCTCGGCTCGCCACGCATGTCTGGGTCGGCGGCTACCTGCGGCTTTTGTCGCTGCAGGACATCCCCGCCTATGTCACCGCCCATGGCGATGACACCGCGGGCGCGGTGATCGTTAAGCTCGCCACGCTCGACGGGCAGGCGGTGGCCTATTCCCGCGAATGGGATCTGATGACCGGCGCGCGCCGCTGGGCCGTGCTGGCCGAAGGGCCGGAATATGAAGTCGATGCGCGCGTGAGCAAACAGCGCGAGTTCGACCCCGATCTCTGGGTTATCGAGCTTGAGGACCGTCAGGGGCGCCATCTGCTCGATCAGATGGACGGCTGAGAAACCGCCCCAGCGCCACCATTCCCAGACCGCCGAGCCAGAAGCTCAGCCCCAGCGCGACGCACCACAGCCCCACCCCCGGCCAGCCGACTTCCTGCGGGTCGATGAAGAAGTAGGGGTGCCGCCCGTCGAACTCGCCGCGGATCAGCGCATAGCTCACATAGAGCAGCGGCCAGAGCAGCCAGTACACCGCATGCCGCGGGACCAGCCCGTCCTTGCGCGCCAGCATCAGCCACCAGACCACGACCGCAGTTGGCACAAAGGTGTGCACCGCCATGTCCGACCACCAGCGGATGCCGTCGAGCGGGCGCGCCAGCAGCCCGTGGTAGACGATGGCGACGATGAGGATCCACAGCGTCACGGCGGCGGTCCACCACGGCCTTGGCCTGTGACCACCGGCGATGGCGGCAAAAGTCACCGCGACCATGAGGTTGGTCAGGATGGTGAAATAGCGCCCCAGCCGCCAGAGCTCTTCCCAGACCTCGCGGTCCGGCCTGCGATCCAGCCCCACATGCACCTGCAGCCATAGCGCGCCGAAGGCGAGCACGGCGATGAGCAGGGCGGTCAGGCGGCGTGTCTGGGTCATGTCGTGTCTCCGCGGTCGTCCATGCTACTGCAAAGCGGGGATTATTGCGAGATCAAGCGAAGGCGCGTCACACCGAGGTGAAACCGGCGGAGGTTGGGCACCACAGAGACCCTTGCCAGCCTAGGGCACAAATCCGAGGCTTTCGTGACAGCCGCCCCATCCCGCAGCATCGCGCCGAGGTATGCCGCGCCCCCTCTTGCCCCCACAGGGCCAAAGCCCGACAGTGCGCGCATGGAATGGCGCGACACCGGCATCCTTCTGACCTCGCGCAGGCACGGCGAAAGCTCGGCCATCCTCGAGGTCTTCACGCCAAATCACGGGCGGCACTTGGGTGTGCTGCGCGGCGGAGCATCGCGCCGCATCGCGCCCAGTCTGCAACCCGGCGCCCAGCTTGACCTGACGTGGAAGGCGCGGCTCGAGGATCACATGGGGGCCTTCACCGCCGAGCCGCAACGTTCGCGTGCCGCCAATGCGCTGTCGGATCGCCTGTCGCTGGCCGGGCTCAACGCGGTCTGCGCGCTCCTCAGCTTCTCGCTGCCCGAGCGCGAGGCGCACCCCAAGCTCTATGCCCGTACCGAGCAGCTTCTGGATCTGCTGCCCGAGCGCGATCTCTGGCCGCTGGCCTATCTGCGCTGGGAAATGGCGCTTCTCGACGAGATGGGCTTTGGCCTCGATCTGTCGGCCTGTGCGGTGCGCGGCACCAATGAGGAGCTGTGTTTCGTCTCGCCCCGCACCGGCCGCGCGGTCTCACGTCAGGCTGCGGGCAAATGGGCCGACCGGCTGCTGCCTCTGCCCGATATTCTCAAAGGCGAAGGCCCCGGCGGCGACGGCGAGATCCTCGAAGCGCTGCGCACCACGGGCTTCTTTCTTGAAAGCCATATGGCCCCGACGCTGCGCGACCGTCCGCTGCCGCAGGCCCGCGCCGCCTATGTCGAGCGATTTCGCCGCAGCACCGACGCGTGAGGCGTCTTTCCCCGCCCGATAAACCGCGCTACGTAAGGCGCATGCGCTGGAACCTGCCAAATATCCTCACCGCCCTTCGCCTGCTCGCCGCTCCCGGCGTGGCGGTGATGTTTCTGTATTTCTCGCGACCGCTGGCCGATTGGTTTGCGCTGCTGCTGTTCGTCGGCGCCGCGATCACCGATTGGTTCGACGGCTATCTCGCCCGGCTCTGGGGGCAGGAAAGCAAGATCGGTGCCATGCTCGATCCCATCGCCGACAAGGCGATGGTGGTGATCGCGCTGATGGTGATCGTCGGCTATTCGTCGATGTCGCCATGGCTGGTGCTGCCCGCGACGATGATCCTCTTCCGCGAGGTCTTTGTCTCGGGGCTGCGCGAATATCTCGGCGATGTGGCGGGCACGCTGAAGGTGACCAAGCTGGCCAAGTGGAAAACCACCTTCCAGATGATCGCCATCGCCACACTGTTTGCGCAGGGCGTGTTCGAGCATTACCTTGCTCTCAGCATCGAGGCGCTGGATGACCGCGTGGTGACCCGCGCGCTGGATGCTGGCGGCGCCGATCCGCATGGGCTGCGCTGGCAGGAAACCGGGATGATCTGGTCCGGCCATCTTGGCCTTACGCTGCTGTGGATCGCCGCCTCGCTGACGATGATCACCGGCTGGGACTATTTCACCAAGGCCCTGCCGCATCTGAAGGATGACCGCTGATGGACCTTCTGTATTTCGCATGGGTGCGCGAGCGCATCGGCCTGCCGAAAGAGCGGATCGAGACCAAAGCCGCCACGGTCAGCGAGCTGATCGAGGAACTGCGCGGGCGCGAAGAGCGCTACGCCATGGCCTTTTCCGACCTTTCGGCGCTGCGCGTGGCGCTGGATCAGGAACTGTCGGAGTTCGACGCCCCGCTTGCAGGCGTGCGTGAGGTGGCCTTCTTCCCGCCGATGACCGGGGGCTGAGCCCATGGCGATCCGCGTTTCCGTGCAGGAAGAGCCCTTTGATTTCGGCGCCGAGGCCGAGGGCTTCGCCGCGGGCCGCACCGACATGGGCGCCGTGGTGACCTTCACCGGTGTGGTGCGCGACGTGTCGGGCACGCTCGAGACCATGGAGATCGAGCATTATCCGGGCATGACCCAGAAGGCGCTGGAAAAGATCGCCACCGAGGCGGAGGCGCGCTGGGAACTTGGCGAAGTGCTGGTGATCCACCGCTATGGCCGCATGGGTCCGGGCGAGCGCATCATGATGGTCGCCACCGCCTCGAAGCACCGCGGCCATGCTTTCGAGGCCGCCGAGTATCTGATGGACTACCTCAAATCCCGCGCGCCCTTCTGGAAGAAGGAAAGCGGCGCGGGTGGCACCTCATGGGTCGCTGCCAAGGATGAGGACGAGGACGCGCTCTCGCGCTGGTAGCGCCTCGCGTCGGCGAGGCTATCCTTCCGTCGCGCTTGAGAGATGGCGTGCGTGGTCATATGATCTGACCAATTCCCGCCTCTCAGGACCCTTCCGATGCCCTTTCGCCCCGTCCAGTCCGAGAAACTTTCCAGCGCCGTGGTGCGCCAGATCGAAGAGCTGATCCTGCGCGGCATCCTGCGCCCCGGCGAGCGCCTGCCTGCCGAGCGCGAACTGTCGGAACGGCTCGGCGTGTCGCGCCCGTCTTTGCGCGAGGCGGTGGCAGACCTGCAAGGCCGCGGCCTGCTGGAGACCCGCGCCGGTGCGGGCATCTTCGTCACCGAAGTGCTGGGATCGGCATTCTCGGACGCGCTGATCCAGCTTTTCGAAAAGCACGACGAGGCGGTCTTTGATTACCTCAGCTTCCGGCGCGACATGGAGGGGCTGGCGGCCGAGCGCGCGGCGCTGCACGGCACGCCATCGGACCTGAAGGTGATCGACGCGCTTTTCACCCGCATGGAAGCGGCGCATCAGAAGCGCAACCCCTCCGAAGAAGCGCGGCTCGATGCGGATTTCCATCTCGCGATCATCGAAGCCAGCCATAACGTCATCATGCTGCATATGATGCGCTCGATGTATCAACTGCTGCGTGAGGGCGTGTTCTACAATCGCTCGATCATGTTCAAGCAACGCACCACCCGCGAGGCGCTGCTGGAGCAGCACCGGGCGATCAACGCGGCGCTGCAGGCGCGCGATGCCACGGCGGCCCGCGCGGCGGTGCAGGCGCATCTGGGGTATGTGGAGGCAGCGCTGGCCGCCGATCGCAAGGCGACACGCGACGAGGATGTGGCACGGCAACGCTATGACCGGGTGACCAGCCGAGGCTGAGTGGGGACACAGGGGGGCGCTGCCCCCCTCGCCCGTGCCGGGCTCACCCCCCGGCGTATTTTCAAAGAGAAGAAGATCAGCTGATCGGCGTCGGTGCGCCGGTGGCCATATTGGTGCCGATGTAGGGCTGTTTGGCACCCTTCCAGCCGCCAAAGCCGCCCTCCATATGCGCCACGCGCGAGAAGCCCGCGGCGATGGCGGCGCGCGCCACTTTCTCGGACCGCACGCCCGAGCCGCAGTGGAAGACGATACGCTTGTCGCTCTGGCCCGGCAGCTTGTCGGCGCGGAAGAAGGCCATGGGCATCAAGAGCGCGCCTTCGATGTGCTCGAACATATATTCCTGTGGCGTGCGCACGTCGATCAGCACGATCTCGCCCTTGTCGAAGGCCTCGGCCACCTCGTCCACCGACCATGTCTCGAGCAGGGCGCTGCCCACTTCTTCGGTCTTCATGACGGGACTCCTTTCACATCTCGATTTCTGAACCTGTCCTGACAATTGGTCCTGCCCACGACAATGACAAGGGGGGCGGCGCGTGCGCCGCAATAGACGCCCGATTTCCGGCGGCGCGCCGCGCAGGGATCAGGTAGAGTCGCCCCATGCTGTTTGCTCTTCCAGATCCCGACACGCTCTATCAGGCGCTGCTCGACCGGGACCCCTCGTTTGACGGGCGGGCCTATGTCGGCGTCGCCTCGACCGGCATCTTCTGCCGCCTGACCTGCCCGGCCCGAAAACCGCTGCGCGAGAACTGCAGCTTTTTCGAGACCGTGGGAGACTGCATCACCGCGGGCTTCCGCCCCTGCAAGCGCTGCCACCCGCTGGCGCCCATGGCCAAGGGTGATCCGGTGATTGCCAAGCTGCTGCAGGCGCTGGACGCGCGCCCCGCCTTCCGCTGGTCCGAGCCGGATCTGGTGGCCATGGGGCTTGATCCCTCGACCGTGCGCCGCGCCTTCAAGCGCCAGTTCGGCATGACCTTCCTCGAGATGGCCCGGCAAAGGCGGCTGCGCGAGGGGTTCACCGCGCTGGCCTCGGGCGCGCCGGTGATCGAGGCGCAGCTGGATGCCGGGTTCGAGAGCGCCTCGGCCTTCCGCGCGGGCTTTGCCAAGGCGCTTGGCGTGGCACCGGGTGCCTTGAGGCCGGATGCCATGCTGCGCGCCGATTGGATCGAGACACCGCTGGGCGACATGGTCTCGGTCTGCTCCAAGAGCCATCTGCACCTGCTCGAATTCATGGACCGCAAGGCGCTGCCGCGCGAGTTGGAAAAGCTGCGCAAGGGCGCGGGCGGCGAGATCGGCGTGGGGCAGTTCGCGCCGTCGGAGCAGATCCGCGACGAGTTGGCGCGGTTCTTCGCCGGGGAGAGCGCGCGGTTCGACACACCGCTGGCGCTGCATGGCTCGGAGTTCACCCAGTCGGTCTGGCGCGCCCTGCGCGAGATCCCGGCGGGCGAGACCCGCAGCTACGGCGCGCTGGCACAGGCGCTGGGACGGCCCACGGCCACACGGGCGGTGGCGCAGGCCAATGGTGCCAACCAGATCGCGCTGGTGATCCCCTGCCACCGGGTGATCGGGGCCGACGGCGCGCTCACCGGCTATGGCGGCGGGCTTTGGCGCAAGCAGCGGCTGCTGGAGATCGAGCGCGGCTACCTCGGCGGCTGAGGTCTTGCGCCCTGTCGCGGCGCGCAATACCTCTTCGCCATGCGCATTCTCGAGAACATCATCAGCGACCGCGGCTCCAAATATGCCGTCTCGGGCGGGCCCTGCGCCTCGGAGGAGCAGGCCAAGGCCTTCCTCAAAGAGCTGAAGCGCAACAAGAAGTTCGCCAAGGCCACGCATAACACATGGGGTCTGCTGACCGAGGACGCGCCGATCAAGAACGATGACGGCGAGAGCGGCGCGGGCATGGTGATCCTGCGCATGCTCGAGCGTGAGGGGCTGAAGGGCCACATCATCGTGGTAACCCGTTGGTACGGCGGCAAGCATCTGGGCGGCGATCGGTTCCGCCACGTGCAGGACGCGGTGCGCACCTATATCGAGAGCATGGAATGAGCGCCCCGGATCAGCTGTTCGAACGGCTGGCCCGGTCGAAGTTCCGCAGCCGCTTTCGCCTTGGCGCCAAGGAACGGGCCTATGCCGACGCCAAGGGGCGCGAGACGATCCTCTCGCATGCGCGCGATTTCATCGCGGACCGACTGGCCCCGGCGGAGCCGCGCAACGACGGCAAGCAGACGCCCATGCGCGGCCATCCGGTGTTCATCGCCCAGCACGCCACGGCGACCTGCTGCCGCGGATGTCTGGCGAAATGGCACGGGATGCCGGCGGGGCGCGCGTTGAGCAAGGACGAGCAGGCGCAGGTGGTTGCGGTGATCCTCATGTGGATCGACCGGCAGATGGGCTATCGGGCATGAGAGGTCTGGCATGAGCAAGGGCACACCGGCCACGCAGGCGCTGACGCGCGCCAAGGTGGCGTTCGAGTTGCTGGAGTACGACTATGTCTCCGGGCAGGCGCAGATCGGGCTGCATGCCGCCGAGGCGATTGGCTGGGACCCCGACAAGGTGCTGAAGACGTTGATGGTAGAGGTGGATGGCAAGCCCTGCTGCGCGGTCATCCCCTCGGGGGGCTCGCTGTCGATGAAGCGGGTGGCCAGCGCCTTTGGCGGCAAGTCGGCGCAGATGATGGACCCCGCCAAGGCCGAGCGGCTGACGGGCATGCACACCGGCGGGATAAGCCCCTTCGGGCAAAAGAAGCGCGCCCCCGTGGTCTTCGAGGCTGCCGCGATGGAGGCCGAGCGGATCGTCCTCAACGGCGGCAAGCGCGGGCTGATGGTGGTGGTCGCTCCGGGGGACGCGCTGGCGGTATCGGGCGGAAAAGCGGCGCCTCTGGCGGCGGATTGAGCGCCCCGCGCCCCGTTCCAGAATTGCGCGAACCCTGCTAGGTATGGTGGCATGAACACCCACACCCCCAATATGCGTCCTGTTATTCGTCAGCTCGACGACGCCGCCATCAACCGCATCGCCGCTGGCGAGGTGGTGGAACGGCCTGCGTCGGCGGTGAAGGAACTGGTGGAGAATGCCGTCGACGCCGGGGCCACCCGCGTCACGGTCGAGATCGCCGATGGCGGCAAGACGCTGATCCGGGTGACCGACGATGGCTGCGGCATGGGCGCCGATGAGCTTCCGCTGGCGCTGTCGCGCCATGCCACTTCGAAGATCGACGGCTCGGACCTGCTGAACATCCACAGCTTCGGCTTCCGCGGCGAGGCGCTGCCCTCGCTGGGCGCGGTGGGGCGGCTGACCATCCAGAGCCGCATTCCGGGTGAGGAAGGCGCAGAGATCAGCGTTTCGGGCGGGCAGATGGGTGCGGTGAAACCGGCGGCCCTGAACCGCGGCACGGTGGTCACGCTGCGCGATCTCTTCTTCGCCACCCCGGCCCGGCTGAAGTTCCTGCGCACCGACCGCGCCGAGATGATGGGCATCTCGGACGTGATGAAGCGCATAGCCATGGCCGAGCCCTCGGTCGCCTTCACCCTGCGCGACGTGTCGCAGGGCAAGGACCGGGTGACCTTCCGCGCCGACGCGGTCTCGGGCGATCTTTTCGACGCGCTGCGCGGGCGGCTCTCGCAGGTGCTGGGCGCCGAGTTCACCGAGAACGCGCTGGCCATCGACGCCGAGCGCGAAGGCTTCCGGCTGACCGGCTACGCCGCCCTGCCGACCTATTCGCGCGGCTCGTCGGTGGCGCAGCATCTTTTCGTCAACGGCCGCCCGGTGCAGGACAAGCTGCTGCATGGCGCGCTGCGCGGCGCCTATGCCGACTACCTGAGCCGCGAGCGGCACCCGGCGGTGGCGCTGTTTGTCGACTGCGATCCGCATAAGGTGGACGTGAACGTGCACCCGGCGAAATCCGAGGTGCGCTTTCGCGAGCCGGGCATCGTGCGCGGGCTGATCGTCTCGGCGCTGCGTCATGCGCTGGCCGAGGCGGGGCACCGCGTCTCGAGCACCGTCGCCTCCGAGACGCTGGCGGCGCTGCGCCCTGAGATGCGCGCACCGCTGCCGGATGGCCAGCAGATGCCGCTGCACCAGCAGCCCTCGCAGACCGACAGTTTTGGTGCCTATGGCGGCGGCGCGCCGCTGGGTGCGCCACAGCAGGCCATGAGCAGCCCCCGCGTCTACCAGATGGACCGCCCCTCGGCAGGCGCGCGCAGCGCCGCCTATGCCGCGCAGGCCCCCGATCCCAATTTCGTCCCGGCCCCGCCGCGCGTGCCGCAGTCGCAGGGCTTTGTCGAGATGCAGGGCAGCTGGTCGGGCCGCGTGGTCGAAGACGCTCCGGCCGAGCCCGAGGCCGCCCATCTGCCGCTTGGCGCGGCGCGCGGGCAGGTGCACGAGAATTACATCATCGCCCAGACCGAAAGCGGCATCGTCATCGTCGATCAGCACGCGGCGCATGAACGGCTGGTCTATGAAAAGCTCAAGCGCCAGATGGCCGAGCGCGGCGTCGCGGCGCAGGCGCTGCTGATCCCCGAGATCGTCGAGCTGTCGCAGGACGACCTCTCGCGCATCCTCGACATCGCCGAGGATCTGGGCCGCATGGGTCTGTCGGTCGAGCCTTTCGGCGGCTCGGCGCTGGCGGTGCGCGAAACCCCGGCGATCCTTGGCGAGGTCAATGCCGAGGCGCTGATCAAGGACATCCTCGACGAGCTGTCGGACTACGGCAGCTCGCAGCTGGTACAGGAAAAGCTCGAGGCGATCCTCAGCCGCGTCGCCTGCCATGGCTCGATCCGTTCGGGCCGCCGGATGCGCGCCGAAGAGATGAACGCCCTGCTGCGCGAGATGGAGGCGACGCCCCATTCCGGCCAGTGCAACCACGGGCGCCCCACCTATGTCGAACTGCGGCTCTCCGATATCGAGAGGCTGTTCGGCCGCACATGATCGAAATCGCCGGGCAGAGCATCGCCGCGAGTGACCCGCGCCTCTGGGCCGCGGCCGGGGCGGCGCTGCTGGCGGTCCTGATGATCATGGCGATCCGCGCTTCGAACCGCGCCGCCCGCCTTGGCTACCCGCTCAGCCAGCTGTCGCAGCGGGTGCAGGCGCTGTCCGAAGGTCAGGAACGGCTGTCGGGCGGGCTGCACCATGTCTCCGAGGCGCAGGTCAAAAGCCAGAACGCCATGCTGCAGTTGATGGAAAAGCGGCTGGCGCAGGTGCAGCAGAGCATGACCGAGAACCTGCACGGCAATGCCCGCCGCACCGCGCATTCGCTGGGCCAGTTGCAAGAGCGGCTGAAGACCATCGATCAGGCACAGGAGAACATCACCCGGCTCTCGGGCGACGTGCTGTCGTTGCAGGACATCCTGTCGAACAAGCAGACCCGCGGTGCCTTTGGCGAGATCCAGCTGCGCGACATCGTCACCCAAGCCCTGCCCGCCGACAGCTACCGGCTGCAGGCCACCCTGTCGAACGGCCGCCGCGCCGATTGCCTGATCAAGCTGCCGGAGCCGCCGGGCCATATCGTCATCGACGCGAAATTCCCGCTCGAAGCCTATGAGATGCTGCGCCGCGCCGAGACGCCCGAGGCCAAGCAGCGCGCGTCTCAGGCCTTCCGCATGTCGGTGCGCAAGCACATCCGCGACATCTCGGACCGCTATATCCTCGACGGCGAGACCGCCGAAAGCGCGCTGATGTTCCTGCCCTCCGAAGCGGTCTATGCCGAATTGCACGGCAACTTCCCCGAGATGGTGCGCGAAGGCTTCGGCATGAAGGTCTGGATCGTCTCGCCGACCACCTGCATGGCCACGCTCAACACGCTTCGCGCGGTGCTGAAGGACGCGCGGATGCGCGAGCAGGCGGGCGCCATCCGCCGCGAGCTGGCGCTGCTCGCGCAGGACATGGACCGGCTCGGCGCGCGCGTGGAGAACCTCGACCGGCACTTCGGCATGGCTGCGCGGGATCTCTCGGAAATTCGCACCAGCGCCGAGAAAGCCGGGCGCCGTGCTCAAAAACTGGACAATTTTGATTTCGAGGATCTGGCGCCCGAGGGTCAGATCGTGCCATTGCCACGGCAGACCTGACTTTCCGTTCAACTCGCCAAGGACATGACGATGATTGCCCGCCTCACCGGCCTTGCCCTTGCGGCCCTGCTCGCCGTTCCCGGCTTTGCCGAAGAGGGCGCGACCGCCGTCGGTGTCAGTACCATGGTCCGGCCCGAGGCGAACTTCGACCGCGGCATTTCGATGACCATCTGGTACCCCGCACAAAGCGATGCGGGTGCGTCGGAACTGGTTGGCCGCAACGCCGTGTTCGAGGGCACCCCCGCGCAGCGCGAAGCCTCGCCGCAGCCCGGCAAGCTGCCGCTGGTTCTGCTGTCACACGGCGGGCTGCGCTCTGCCGAGCAGAGCGGCGCATGGCTGGCCGCGAAACTGGCCGCGGGCGGGTTCATCGTCGCCGAGGTCAGCGGCCAGCGTCCGCGCGATCAGGCCAGCGCGGTGGGCGAGATCTGGCGGCGTCCGGCGGAACTCGGTCAGGCGCTTGATCTGCTGCTGAGCGATCCCGACTGGCAGATGCGCATCGACGAGACCCGCGTGGCGGTGGCCGGTGTCGCGCTTGGCGGCACGGCGGCGCTGATGCTGGGCGGCGGACAGATTGATGTCGCGGCCTATGCGCGCAACTGCGACTCCTCGCATCCCGCGCCCGATTGCGACTGGTTTGCCGAAGGCGGCGTCGATCCGGCCAGCGTCGATGTGCAGGCCCTCTCGCTCGAGCGGCGCGACCCTCGGGTCCGCGCGGTGCTCGCCTTGGCGCCCGAGTATCTGGCCGAATTCCGCCCCGAGACATTGGCCCCGCGCCGCGCGATGACCAAAATCTACGGTCTCGCCAAGCCCGCCGCCGGTGAGACCCATCTCGCGGTGCAGTCCGGGATTGAGGTGCGTCCGCTGGACGGGGCGCGGCTTTACGACCTTTTTGCCCGCTGCACGCCCGATGGCGCCAAGCTGCTGGAAGAAGAAGGCGGCGATCCCGAGCTCTGCGGCAGCACCGCCGAGGACCGCGCGGCGGTCCATGACGCGGTGGCCTCCGACGCGCTGCACTTCCTGCACCGCGCGCTTGGCCTGACCGGCTGACACTGACCGGCTGACACGCCCCCGATCTCCATCCGCCGCTTGTCGCAGATCAAGGTGGGGGTGTAGGCTTTTCTCCATGGTGTGCGCGAAGAAAGGAGACGCGCCATGGAAGAAATCAGCGTCCGCACAATTGCCGCCGTGATCCTGATGGCCCGCGAGATCGAGCGTGCCGAGGGCGAGCTGCGCGGCTTCATCGACCGCATGAGCGAAGAGGAACAGGCCGCGCTGGTCGCGGTGATGTGGATCGGCAGAGATGCCTTCGATGCCGACGAATGGGCCGAGGCCTATCGCACCGCGCTCACCGAAGCCTCTACGCCCACCGCCGACTATCTGATCGGCACGCCGCATCTTGCCGACCATCTCGAAGCCGGACTCGAAGCCCTCGGCTTTGATCCCGAGGACGAGGAGGACGAGTTGCTGAACCGCGGCCGCTGAGCTGCTTCAGCGCAGCGCGCGGCCCTTGACGATGGCACTGTCGCCGAACCGCGCGCGGATCGCATCCGTCGCCCGTTCCGCCGCCGCGCGCCTGCCCGCGTCCGGGTCCAGCAAATCGCCGCCGCGATCGGCCTGTTCGGCGCTCACCAGTTCGGAAATCCCCGCCCCCAAAAGCCGCCACGGCCCCTGCCGCTCCAGCGTGTCGAGCATGGCGCGCGCGGTGCGGTAGATACGGTCGGCCATCTGCGTGGCATCGCCATCGGCCAGCGACTGGCGCCGGGTGATCAGCTTGAAATCGGCGCGTTTGACCTTCAGCGTCACCACCCGCCCCGCCAGCCCCTTGGCCTTGGCGCGGTCCGCGACCTTCTCGCACATGCGCCAGAGGTGCCCATCGAGCAGATCGGGATCGCCGGTGTCTTCGGAAAACGTGGTCTCGTTGGAGATGCTTTTGACCGGCGCGTTGCGCGTCACCCGGCGGCTGTCCTCGCCGCGCGCCAGATGCCACAGGCGCTGCCCCATCGAGCCGAACCTCTGGATCAGGTCGCGCTGCTCCCAGCGCAGCAAATCCTCGAAGGTGCGGATCCCGGCGCGCTCCAGCGCCTCCTGCGAGGCCATGCCGACGCCCCAGATCATCCGCACCGATTTGGGCCGCAGGAACTCGGCGGTCTCGGCCTTGCCGATCACCGAAAACCCGTGCGGCTTGTCGAGATCCGAGGCAATCTTGGCGAGGAACTTATTGTGCGACAGGCCGACCGAGCCGGTGACCCCCAGCTCTTCGCGCATGCGTTTGACCAGACGCGCCATCATCACCGCGGGCGGATGGCCATGCAGCCGCGCCGTGCCGGTGAGGTCGAGAAACGCCTCATCCAGCGACAGCGGCTCGATCGCCGGGGTCAGCTCTTCCATCAGCGCCCGGATCTGCCGCGAGACCTCGACGTAAAGCTCCATGCGCGGTTTCACCACCACCGCGTCGGGGCAGAGCTTCAGCGCCTGAAACATCGGCATGGCAGAGCGCACGCCGCGGATGCGCGCCACGTAACAGGCGGTGGAGACCACCCCGCGCTTGCCGCCGCCGACGATCACCGGCTTGTCGGCAAGCTCGGGATTTTCGCGTTTTTCGACGGTTGCATAGAAGGCATCGCAATCCATATGGGCGATGGAGAGGTCCCAAAGTTCCTCATGCCGCACGATCCGCGGGCGCCCGCAGGACGGGCAGCGCGATCCGTGGTCAAACTCGGTGAGGCAATCGCGGCAGAGCGCGGGCATGGGGGGATCTTTCGATGTGAAGATGCTACGGGGGAACTATAGAATAGCTTCCCGGGCGGCTGCCACAGTCACCAGTACAGGATTTGCGAAAGGCGATTTTTTGATGAGCACCCAACCGGCGAAAGATCCCAGCAGAGACGATTTCAGGGGCGCCAAGCTGATCCTGTTTCTGGGCGACGACCTGCTGATCCTGCGCCGCGACCACACCGAGGGTATCCCCTGGCCCGGCTATCTCGACTTCCCCGGCGGCGCGCGCGAGCCCGGGGAGTTGCCCGCCGAATGCGCCCTGCGCGAGACCACCGAAGAGGTCGGCCTGACACTGACGCCGGACTCGCTCACATGGGAGCATTTCCGCGACGGGCTGTGGTATTACGCCGCCCATCTCCCCGCCGAACGTATCGACAATGTCGTCTGGGGCGGCGAGGGCGAGGGCTGGGAAATGATGGCGGCCGAAGAATTCGCCGCGCGCGAGGATGCGATCCCGCATTTCCGCACGGTGCTGCGCGACTACCTGTCAATCCTGCAAAGCGTGGCGGGCTGAGGCCGCGCCAGCGCGTCGCAAGGGATTCAGGCCGCGCGGAACAGCGACAGCCAGCCCAAGCCCCGGCGTTCGGCAACGGCGGCACGGGTGCGCCGCACCCGCTCCGACGGCAGCGGCATGGTGCGTGCCTGCAGCGTGCCCTCTTGGTCGAGCGACGCAAGGGCGCGCGAGACCAGCACGCGCTCGGCGGCATCGGGCTGGGTGGTCACCGGGGCGGCAAAACTGCTGGCAACGCGCAGCCGACCCGCGTCGGTGTGAAAGGTCACGAGGGCTTCAAACTGTCCTTCGGCGGCGTTGTAGCGCATTTCGCCGATCTGCGTGGTCATCTCGGTCATGGCTTGTCTCCTGATTGTGGGTAAAACGTCACAATTTGCCAGACAGTTCCATCGCGCCGATTTTGCGCTTTACACAGCCGCGTGAGGCGCGAACGCGACACCTCGAAATGCTTCGCCCAAAATCGCTTCCCGCCACGTCAAGCTGCGGGCATAATTCCCCCAAGCCCCTTCTTCTCTTTGAAAATACGCCGGGGGTGAGGCGCGCATGCGCCGAGGGGGCAGCGCCCCCTGCCAT
This sequence comes from Salipiger sp. ABN3_019, assembly GCF_056158605.1. NCBI lineage: Bacteria > Pseudomonadati > Pseudomonadota > Alphaproteobacteria > Rhodobacterales > Roseobacteraceae > Salipiger > Salipiger sp. ABN3_019. Next base: position 811,546 of record NZ_JBSWTP010000009.1, on the reverse strand, counting down.
GGGATGGGATCCAGCGCCAGCGCGCCTCTAGGGGATGGGGAAAATTGATGACTGCGGAAGATGTGATACTCGACCTGCTCGGGGGCAACCTCGTGATCCTGCTGCTCGCGGGCTTCGTGATCCTGTGCATCGTGCTGGGCGTGCGGATCGTGCCGCAATCCGAGAAACATGTGGTCGAACGCTTCGGACGGCTGCGCGCGGTACTTGGCCCGGGGATCAACTTCATCGTGCCGTTTCTGGATCGCATCGCCCATAAGGTCTCGATCCTCGAGCGCCAGCTGCCAAACGCCAATCAGGATGCGATCACCGCCGACAACGTGCTGGTCGAAGTGGAAACCTCGGTGTTCTACCGCATCCTCGAGCCGGAAAAGACCGTCTACCGCATCCGCGACGTGGATGCCGCCATTGCCACGACGGTCGCCGGCATCGTTCGCGCCGAGATCGGCAAGATGGAGCTTGATGAGGTGCAGTCCAATCGCGCCGCGCTGATTTCCACCATCAAGGGCAATGTCGAGGACGCCGTGGACGACTGGGGCATCGAGGTGACCCGCGCCGAGATCCTCGATGTGAACCTCGACCAGCAGACCCGCGACGCCATGCTGCAACAGCTCAACGCCGAGCGCGCCCGCCGCGCGCAGGTCACCGAGGCCGAGGGCCGCAAGCGCGCGGTCGAACTGGCCGCCGACGCCGATCTCTATGCCGCCGAGCAAACCGCCAAGGCCCGCCGCATCTCTGCCGATGCCGAGGCCTATGCGACGCAGGTGGTGGCCGAGGCGATCGCCCAGAACGGCCTCGAGGCGGCGCAATATCAGGTGGCGCTCAAACAGGTCGAGGCGCTGGTGGCGCTCGGACAGGGCGACGGCAAGCAGACCATCGTGCTGCCCTCCAATGCGCTCGACGCTTTCGCCGACGCCTTCACCCTGCTCACCGGGCGCAAGCCATGATCCAGCTGTGGTGGGTCTGGCTGGCGGCGGCGGTGGTGCTGCTGGTGCTCGAGGTGGTGAGCCCGGCCTATGTGTTCCTCGGCTTTGCCATCGGCGCGGCGGTGGTCGGCGTGCTGCTGCTGCTCGGCCTCACCACCGGCTGGCCGATGCTGCTGCTGATCTGCGCCGTCGTGGCGCTGATCGCATGGGCGCTGCTGCGCCGGTTCATGGGCGTACGCAAGGGCCAGACAAAAATCTGGACGCGCGACATCAACGAGGACTGAGGGAGAGCGCCGCGGCTCTCCCCCTTTCGGCACAGTCCTCCGTCACAACCGGAACAGCCCCAGCGCATCCATCACCTCGCGCTTGGTCGCCTCGGTGACCTCGCGGGCGGTCTGGGTGCCCTCGGCGATAATCCGATGCACCTCCGCCGGGTCCGAGGCCGCCTCGGCACGCCGCGCCCGGATCGGTGCAAGCAGTGCCTGCAGAATGTCCTCGAGCCGCCGTTTCAGCACCGCATCCCCGAGCCCGCCGCGCCTGTAATGCTCTTTGAGCGCGGCGATCTCGTCCTTCTCCTCGTCGAAAGCGTCGAGATAGGTGAACACCACATTGCCCTCCACCCGGCCCGGATCTTCGACGCGCAGGTGATCGGGATCGGTGAACATGGCGCGCACCGCCCGGCTGATCTCATCCTCCGAAGCCGAGAGCGGGATCGCATTGCCGCCCGACTTGCTCATCTTGGCGCGCCCGTCGATGCCCGGAAGCCGCCCGGCCTCGGGGATCAGCGCCTGCGCCTCGGGCAGCACCTCGCGGCCAGCAGCGCCGTTCACCCGCCGCACCACCTCGTTGCATTGCTCGATCAGCGGCGCCTGATCCTCGCCCACCGGCACGACGGTGGCCTTGAAGGCGGTAATGTCTGCGGCCTGCGCGGCAGGATAGCACAGAAAGCCCGCGGGGATGTCGCGCCCGAAGCCGCGGGCGCGGATCTCATCCTTGATCGTCGGGTTGCGCTCCAGCCGGGCGACGGTGACGAAGTTGAGATAGAGCATCGACAGTTCGGCCAGCGCGGGCAGGTGCGATTGCAGGCAGATCGTGGTCTTGGCCGGATCGATGCCCACTGCAAGGTAGTCGCAGGCCACCTCCAGCACATTACGCCGCACCTTGCCGATGTCATGGGCATTGTCGGTGAGCGCCTGCGTGTCGGCCAGCAGCAGGAATTGGCGGTGGCTGTCCTGCAGCGCCAGCCGGTTCTTCAGCGAGCCCGCGTAATGCCCGATGTGCAGCGGCCCGGTGGTGCGGTCCCCGGTGAGGATGACGGGTTTTGCCTTGGCGAGCGTGTCCGCTTCGGGGCGGGTCAGTGTGGTCTGGTCCATGTGGGTCTCCGTGTGGAAAAGGAGGTCGCCGCATGGGTGTCTTGATGGGGTGTGTTACATCAAAAAGGCCGCCCGATGCGGCGGCCTGTTTGAAAAACATGAGATGTCCGGCCGCCTATGTCAGGCGGGCCACCAAAGGTTCGCAAGGGGCATCGGACGTGTCATGCAGACTGCCTAGCCCCGCGCGCGCCGCAGATCAAGCCTTTCAGCCCTTGTTCGGACGCTGCGCCTGCGGCGATGCCAGTTCGGCGTTGATCGCCAGCGCGGCATCGCGCGGCGAGGGCGCGCGCCAGACCGGGCGGCCTACGACGATATGGTCGACCCCGGCCGCGATGGCGCTGGCGGGGGTGGCGATGCGCTTCTGGTCATCATCGGCGGCACCTGCGGGGCGCACGCCGGGGGTGACGATGAGGCGGCCCTCGGCCTCGGGCAGCGCCCGGATGCGGGCGGCTTCCATGGGCGAGGCGATGATGCCGTCGGCTCCGGCTTCGAAAGCCCGCGCGGCACGTTCCACCACCAGATCGGCCACATCGCCCTTCTGCATCAGCCCGTCATCCAGATCGGCGCGGTCCAGCGAGGTCAGGATGGTCACCGCGAGGATCTTCAGGTTCGAGCCCGCCGCGCCTTCCTTGGCCGCGCGCACCACATGCGGATCGCCGTGAACGGTCAGGAAATCGAGGTCGAACTGCGCGATGCCGCGCACTGCGTTCTCCACCGTCTGGCCGATGTCGAAGAACTTCATGTCGAGGAAGATGCGCTTGCCGTGCTCTTGCTTGAGCTCATTGGCCAGCGCCAGACCGCCGCCGGTGAGCATCCCGAGGCCGATCTTGTAGAAGGAAACGGCATCGCCGATCTCTTCGGCGATTTTCAACCCCTCGAGGGCATTGGGCACGTCGAGGGCGACGATCAGGCGGTCATCGGACACGGCTGCGGACATGAGGGCGGCTCCTTTTGCGGGATTTCGCCTCTCATGTCCGCGCCGGGCGCTCAGGTCAAGCCCGCGCCAAAAGCCTTCGAAGGCTTTTGCAACTTCCTTCGAAGGAAGTTGCCGCCCGTGACGGGGTCAGCCGCCCCCCAGAAGGTCGCGGATCACCTGCTGGATGATGTTGTCGCGGCGCTGGCGCTCGGGCTGGCCCTGCTGCACCTGCGGCTGCGCCGGTTCCGGTGCGGCGGGCGCAATGGCCGGAAGCGGTTTGGCCTCGGTGCCGTCGGTGACCCGCAACATGGTCTCTCTCCAGATCTCCGCCGGCAGGCCGCCGCCGGTGACGCCGGTCAGCGGCGAGTTGTCGTCATTGCCCATCCACACGCCGACCACATAGTCGGAGGTGAAACCGATGAACCACGCGTCGCGGGCATCGTTGGAGGTGCCGGTCTTGCCCGCAACCTCGCGGTCGGGCAGCTGTGCCCGCCCGCCTGTGCCTTCGGAGACCACATGCTCCATCATCCACACCAGTTGGCCCGCCGCCTCGGGCTGGATCACCCGCTCGCGGATACCGCCGCCGGTGCCCATCAGCACCTCATCCTCGCCCTTCAGGCGCAGGTCGACGAGCCCGTAAGGCGTCACCGCCGAGCCACCGTTCAGAATGCCCGCATAGGCCCCGGACATCTCGAGCAGCGAGGCTTCGGAGGTGCCGAGCGCCATCGCCGGGCCGTCGTTCAGCTCGGACTTGATGCCGAAGTCGGTGGCGACCTTATGCACCAGATCGCGGCCCACCGCCTCGGAGATCTTCACCGCCGGAATGTTCAGCGAATGCGCCAGCGCGGTCGTCAGGGTGACGCGGCCCTTATAGGTTTTCGAGTAGTTCTGCGGGCACCATTGCCCCGAGCCCGGCACATTCATGCAGAACGGCTCGTCGACCACCGTGTCATAAGGCGAATAGCCCAGTTCCAGCGCGGTGGCGTAAACGAAGGGCTTGAACGCCGAGCCGGTCTGCCGCTTGGCCTGCGTGGCGCGGTTGAACACGCCCGACACGCCGGTCTTGCGCCCGCCGACCATCGCCCGCACCGCGCCGTCCGAGGACATGACGACAATCGCCGCCTGCGCCTTCGAGCCTTCCTTGACCTTGCTCTCATAGACCGAGTTCATCGCGTCTTCGGCGGCCTGCTGCAGCTTGGGATCAAGCGTGGTGCGGATCACCACATCTTCCATCGTGTCGCGGGTGAAATATTCGGGGCCGGTCGACATCACCCAGTCGGCGAAATAGCCGCCGGTCTTGCGCTGCGCCTCTTCGGACAGGGTCGCGGGGCTGGCCTGCGCCGCTTTTTCCTGCGCATCGGAGAGATAGCCCTGATCTTCCATCAGCCGCAGCACGGTGGCCGCGCGGGCCTGCGAGCGCTCGAGGTCGTTGGTCGGCGCCAGCGAGGAGGGCGCGGTCAGCAGACCGGCCAGCATCGCCAATTCCTGCGGGTTCAGCGTGGCGGCGTTTTTCCCAAAGTAGCGCTCTGCAGCGGCCTCGGCCCCATAGGCGCCGCCGCCCATATAGGCGCGGTTGAGGTAGATCGAGAGAATCTCGTCCTTGGTGTACTTCAGCTCCATCGCCATGGCGTAGAGCGCTTCCTTGCCCTTGCGCAGCAGCGAGGACTCGCGGCAGTCGGCCACATAATCCGCCTCGGTCTTCCAGACCTGGGAGTCATATTCGACGCCGATGCAGAGCAGTTTCGCGGTCTGCTGCGTGATGGTCGAGCCGCCGTGGCCCGACAGCGGCCCGCGCCCTTCGGCAAGGTTGATGCGGATGGCACTGGCGACGCCGCGCGGCGAGACGCCGAAATGGTGGTAGAAGCGTTTATCCTCGGTCGCGATCACCGCGTTCTTGAGGTGTTTGGAGACGCTGCTTGCCGTCACCGCGCCGCCGAACTGATCGCCGCGCCATGCAAAGATCGCACCATTGCGGTCGATCAGCGTCACAGAGCCGCGCGCACGCCCGTCCAGCAGATCGGTCACCGGCGGCAGTTGGGTGTAGAAAAAGCCCACCCCAAGCGCCAGCATCAGCGCGACGACAGCCGTCACGCGCCAGGTGATGCGCCAGAAGATGCGCAGGATCCACGAGAAGGTGCCAAGCACGAAAGCCACCAGAAAATTCCTCTTCTTCGCCGGTTTGCGGGCGGGCTTGCGCGCGGTTTTGCGGGGCCGGGACGGGCCGCCACCGCCTGCACCGCCACCAGAGGCCTTGCGGCCCTGCGGCTTTGTCGTGGATTTCTGGCTTGCCCTGGGATAGCGGCGGTCGGCCACCAAGCGGCCCTTGCCACGCCCTGAATCACTCATTTCGCTTTGCCCGGCCTGTCGTTTGTTTTGGCGGAGGATAACGGGTTTGCAGCCCGATGTTGACCGGGAAACGGTCACATATTTGTCTTTTTAAAAGAGCCATTTTTTAATCAAATGCAGATCTTTTGCCCATTTTGTGATCTCCTTGGGAGCACGTTCGACCCATTGCAAGGGGCTTTCCCTTCCAATGGCGGGCGGGCAGCGGCTTTCTGCCCATGCACAAACGAGGAGAGGCGGAGTGTCCCGACATTCCGCAAGAACCGAAAGGGACCAAGGTGAAACTGATCATTGCAACGATCAAGCCGTTCAAGCTCGAGGAGGTGCGCGAGGCGCTCACCGCAATCGGCGTGCGCGGCATGATGGTCACGGAAATCAAAGGCTTCGGCTCGCAGTCCGGTCATACCGAAATCTATCGCGGCGCTGAATATGCGGTGAACTTCGTTCCGAAGATCAAACTCGAGATCGTGGTCGCCGGCTCCATGGCCGACCAGGTTGTCGAAACGATCACCAGCACCGCCCAGACCGGCAAGATCGGTGACGGCAAGATTTTCGTGCTCGACGTTCAGCAAGCCGTGCGCGTGCGGACCGGCGAGACCAACGCGGACGCTCTCTGAGCCGATCGCGGAACGATAGATAGGGACAAACAAGACATGAAACTTCTCAAGACGCTCGCTCCGGTCGCCGCGCTGATCGCGCTGCCGAGCCTGGGCCTTGCTCAGGACGAAGGTCCTGTGGCCGGGGTCAACGCCTCGACCAACTCGGTGTTCATCTTCAACTCGCTGCTGTTCCTCGTGGGCGGCTTCCTGGTGTTCTTCATGGCCGCGGGCTTTGCCATGCTCGAAGCCGGCCTGGTGCGCTCCAAGAACGTCACCATGCAGCTGATGAAGAACGTCACCCTCTTCTCGCTCGCTTCGATCTTCTACTACCTGATCGGCTACAACCTGATGTACCCGCTCGGCACCTGGTCGGTCGAAGGCGTTCTGTCGGGCGTCTGGGGCCCGGGCGTTCTTGAAGCCGTTGGCGTGACCGCCGACGCGGCTGACGATTACGGCTATGCCTCCACCGGTTCGGACTTCTTCTTCCAGCTGATGTTCTGCGCCGCCACCGCCTCGATCGTTTCGGGCGCCCTGGCCGAGCGTATCAAGCTGTGGCCGTTCCTGATCTTCACCGTCATCCTGACCTCGATCATCTACCCGCTGCAGGCTTCCTGGAAGTGGGGCGGTGGTTTCCTCGACGCCGCAGGCTTCCTCGACTTCGCAGGTTCGACCGTCGTGCACTCCGTGGGTGGCTGGGCTGCTCTGGCCGGTGCGATCGTTCTTGGCCCGCGTATCGGTAAATACAAAGATGGCCGCGTGACCCCGTTCCCGGGCTCCAACCTGGCGCTCGCAACCCTCGGCACGTTCATCCTGTGGCTCGGCTGGTTCGGCTTCAACGGCGGCTCGCAGCTGGCAATGGGCACCGTGGGCGACGTGGCTGACGTCTCGCGCATCTTCGCCAACACCAACGCGGCAGCAGCCGGCGGTTCGGTCGCAGCGATGATCGTCACCCAGCTTCTCTACAAGAAGCCCGACCTCACCATGGTGCTGAACGGCGCGCTGGCCGGCCTCGTGTCGATCACCGCAGAGCCGCTCACCCCGACGCTGGGTTCGGCAACCATCATCGGCATGATCGGCGGCATCCTCGTGGTCTTCGCTGTGCCGTTCCTCGACAAGCTGAAGATCGACGACGTGGTCGGCGCCATCCCGGTGCACCTTGTCTGCGGCATCTGGGGCACCATCGCGGTTGCCTTCACCAACGGTGACGCATCCTTCGGCACCCAGATCTACGGCATCGTCGTGGTCGGCGTCTTCACCTTCGTGGTCTCGCTGGTCCTGTGGTTCATCCTCAAGATGATCTTCGGCATCCGCGTCTCGGAAGAAGACGAGATCAACGGTCTCGACATGGCCGAGCTCGGGATGGAAGCCTACCCCGAATTCTCCAAGGGCTGATTTTCTCCTTCCTTTCAGCTTTTGACCTACTGGCCCGGGCGTTCGCGCCCGGGTTTTTTGTTGCCGGGCCGCGGCGCAGAGCGCGCAACAATTCACGGGAAACAAGCGCCTTCCTCAAAGCTGCCGCTTGACTGTCATGCGAACTGCCGACATTCCTTCGGACCATGCTCAGGAACCAATTCCTCTTCGATCGACGCCGACGCCGCGCACCCCTGCGGCGGCTCTTCGGGCTGCGCGTCGATCAAGGATATTCGGCATCGTAACGGGCTTCTCCTGAAACCCGCCTGCCGGAGCCCCTCCGACCCGCGTTCCTGACCCCCGCAGCCTCCGGCTTCGGGGGTTTTGTTTTACTCGCATCATCGAAGGACATCATCATGAGCATTCGCGTCGGCATTGTCGGCATCAGCGGTTTTGGCGGCGGCGAAGCGCTGCGCCTGATCGCCGGTCACCCTTCTTTCGAGCTGGTCTACGCTGCGGGCGACGGCAGCGCTGGCAGCCGCCTCGTCGAACGCTTTCCCGGCGTCCCCACAGCACTTACCGATCTGGTGATCGAGAAATGGGACCCCGACGCCCTGCCCCACCTCGACGTGCTGTTCGCGTCGCTGCCCACAGGCGCCTCGGCCGAAGCGCTGTCGCGCGTGCCGGAAGAGGTGAAGATCGTCGATATCGGTGGCGATCACCGCTACGCCGAGGGCTGGACCTACGGGCTTGCCGACGTCTGGCCCGAGCGGATCCGGGGCGCGCGCCGCGTCGCCAACCCCGGCTGCTTCCCGGCAGCGACGCTGAACACGCTTGCGCCCTTGCTGGCGGGCGGACTGATCACGCCGGGCAATATCGTGATCGACGCCAAGACAGGCATCTCGGGGGCCGGGCGCGGCGGTGGCGGCAGCTTTGGCTACGCCGAGAGCAACGAGAACCTGCAGCCCTACGGACTGCTCCAGCATGTCCACATGCCAGAGATGGCGACCAGCATCGAGCATCTGTCGGGAGGCAGCGCCGCGGGACTGGTCTTCACCCCGCACCTTGTGCCGATGACCCGCGGCCTGCTGGTCACCATCTACTGCCGCGGCAGCGCCAGCACCGGGCAATGTCTCGAGGCGGCCCGCGGCTTCTACGCCGACCGGCCCTTCGTGCGCGTCACCGACAGGCCGCCGCAAACCAAATGGGCGGCGGGCTCGAACCTGTCATTTGTCAGCTACGCCGCCGACCCCGCGCGCGACCTCGTCATCGGGCTGGGCGTTGTCGACAATCTCGGCAAAGGAGCGGCTGGCCAAGCGGTGCAGAATGCGAACCTGCTCTGCGGCCTACCCGAAACTGCGGGACTGGAGGGCGCGCCGCTCTGGCCCTGACATCCAGGCCTGTCCCCTGCCGGCACATCCCGGCAGGGGCACGCGGGCTTTTGCAGTCTAGAGATCGAAGAGGGACGCGCCCATATAGGCCGGCGCCAGCAGCGTCCGGCGCAGGCCGCCCAGCGGGAAACGCTTGGGGCGGCTCTGCATCACGGCGGGATAGCTGCCGCGCGGCGCTTTGCCCTGCGCCAGATCGGCCAGCAGCACCCCCGCATGCGTGCCCATGGCCACGCCGTTGCCGTGAAATCCAAGCCCCGCATACAGCCCCGGCAGTTCCGGCACCGGCCCGACGTAGGGCGTGAGATTGGCCATCAGGCACACCAGCCCGGCCCATTCATGGGTGACCTGAACACCGCTCCACGCCGGGAACATCTCGATGAATTCGCGGCGGATCTTCTTGCTGATGGCGCGTTGCGCCCGGTCCGTCGCGGTCAGCCCCCCGCGCATCCCGAAAAGGAAGCGGTTGTCGGGCAGCAGGCGGAAGTAATGCAGCAGCTGGCGCGTGTCATAGGCCATCTGGCGCGAGGTCCAGCCGGCGGCGGCGCGCTGCATCTCGCTGAGCGGCTCGGTGACGATGACGCTGGATTGCACCGGCAGGTAGCGCCCGCGCAGCCAGTCCGGCACATCCTCGGAGGAATAGCCATTGGTGGCGAGGATCACACGGTTCGCGGTCAGCACCGCCTGCGGCGTGGTGAGATGCCAGCGCCCGCCCTCCTGCCGTAAGGCGGTGACCGGCGTGTGGTCATGCAAGGCCGCCCCCGCCGCACTGGCGGCGCGGCCAAGCCCGGCATGATACTTGCGCGGGTTGAGCGCGAAACCCAGCGTCACTTCGAGCGCACCGTGGAAAGGCCCGGCGAGCCCCTCCGCTGCCAGCGCGTCCTGCGGGATCAGCCGCCCCTCAACGCCGTAAAGCTGCGGCAGCGTCTCGGCCTCGGCCTTCAGCGCGGCAAAGGCGCGCGGCGTATGCGCAAGCAGCGTCTCGCCTTGGGAATGCGTGTCCGCATCAATGCCATGCTCGGCGATCAGCCCGGCCGCGGTGTCGATGGCCGCCTTTTCGGTGCGGCACCACTCTTTCAGCCCGTCCTCGCCATAGCGTTTGCGCAGCAGGCCGTGCGGCGCCTTGGCCCCGCCAAGGCAGCAGAAGCCGCCATTGCGCCCCGACGCGCCATAGCCCGGATGGCCCGCCTCCAGCACCGCGACGTCAGCGCCGTCTTGCGCCAGATGCAGCGCCGCCGAAAGCCCGGTGAAGCCGCCGCCGATGATGGCCACCTCCACATGGCGCGGCGCGGCGAGCGGCCCCCATGCCCCGGCATCGACGCCTTGCACGGTGTCTGCCCAAAAACAGGCGCCCTGCGGCCCATAGGCCGCAGCTTCGTAGATGCGTTTCATCGGTCTTCCTCAGTCTGCCCGGATCGCCGCCTGCTCGTCGCGCCGCTGCGCCACAGCCGCGCGCTTTGACATGATCGACGCGGTGATCACCCCCAAGGTGACGATCCCGATCATCAGCGTCGACAGCGCGTTGATCTGCGGGCTGACGCCAAGACGCACCGCCGAGAAGATCTTGATTGGCAGCGTCGTGGCCGAGGGGCCGGTGGTGAAGCTGGCGATCACCAGATCGTCGAGCGAGAGCGTGAAGGCCAGCAGCCAGCCCGAGATCACCGCAGGCGCGATGATCGGCAGGGTGACCAGCCGGAACGCCTCAAACGGCGAGCAGCCCAAATCCAGCGCCGCCTCTTCCAGCGAGCGGTCGAAGGTGGTCAGCCGCGAGGAGACCACCACCGAGACGTAGCACATGGAAAAGGTCGTATGCGCCAGCACGATGGTGAAGACGCCGCGGTCGAGGTTGATGCCGATGAACAGCAGCAGCAGCGACAGGCCGGTGATCACCTCGGGCATCACCAGCGGCGCGTAGATCATCCCCGAGAAGAGGGTCCGGCCATGGAAGCGCCCGGCGCGCACCAGGACATAGGCCGCCATGGTGCCGAGGATCGTGGCGAGGGTCGACGAGAAGACCGCCACTTTCACCGTCACCCATGCCGCATCGAGGAAGGCCTGATCGCGGAAAAGCTCGCCGTACCATTTGGTCGAGAAGCCCGCCCAGACGGTGACCAGACGGCTTTCATTGAAGCTGTAGAAGACCAGCAGCACCATCGGCAGATAGAGGAAGGCAAAGCCCAGCGTCAGCGAGACCGTGTTGAACCAGCTGAAGCGTCTCATGCCCGGCCTCCGGCTTTGTGGCCGGCGGCGGTGCCGGTGCGTATTTGGAAAGAGAAGAAGGGGGCGGCGCTCATCCTTCGGCCTCCCGTTGCTTCTGCTCGTTGCGCTGGAAGAGCACGATGGGAATGATCAGGATCAGCAGCAGCACCACGGCCACCGCCGAGGCGACCGGCCAGTCGCGGTTGGAGAAGAACTCTTCCCACAGCACCTTGCCGATCATCAGCGTGTCGGACCCGCCGAGCAGCGAGGGGATGACGAACTCGCCGATGGTGGGGATGAAGACGAGGAAGCAGCCGGCGATGATGCCGTTGCGCGAGAGCGGCCAAGTGACCAGCCAGAACGCCTCGAGCCGCGAGCAGCCGAGGTCTTCGGCGGCCTCGAGCAGCGCGCCATCGAGCTTTTCCAGCGCCGAGTAGATTGGCAGGATCATGAACGGCAGATAGGTATAGACCACGCCGATGTAGACCGCGGTGGTGGTGTTCATGATCTGCAGCGGCGCGTCGATGACGCCGAGCCACATCAGCAGCTGGTTCAGCACCCCCTCGTTCGACAGGATCCCCATCCACGAGTAGACGCGGATCAGGAAGGACGTCCAGAACGGCAGGATCACCAGCATCAGCAGCGTCGGGCGCCATTCCTCGGGCGCGCGCGCCATGGCGTAGGCCACGGGGTAGCCGACACAGAGCGTGAGCAGGGTCGAGACGGCGGCGATCTTCAGCGACGACAGATAGGCCTTCCAGTAGAGGTCATCGGTGGTCAGGAAGACGAAATTCTCGAAATCGAGTTCTGAGAAGAAGGCTTTCAGCCCCTCCCAGCCCGCGCCGAGATCGAGCTGCGGCATATAAGGCGGCCGGGCCAGCGCGATGTCCGAGAGCGAGATCTTCAGGACGATGATGAAGGGCACCAGAAACAGCGCCAGAAGCCAAAGATAGGGGATCGCGATGAGGGCGAAGCGGCGCATGGCTTACTCCTCGAGCACGACACCGGCGGTGTCGGTGAAGCCGATCCAGACCTCGTCTTCCCAAGTGATCGGGCGGTTGGCGAGGCGGCGCGCGTTGACCATCTGCGCCTTGATCATCTGACCGCCGGCAAGCTCGACGTGGTAGGTCGAGATATTGCCGAGATAGGCGATGTCGATCACCTTGCCGCGGAAGGTGTTCGGGCGGTCGGGCTTTTCGACGTCGATGGTGACCTTCTCAGGACGGATGGCGAAATGCACGCTTTGCCCGGCCTGCAGGCTCTTGGTGGGTGTGGCGAGGATCGGCGGCTGACCCTCGGCCCAGGCGATGCCGGTCTTGGCGCCGGGCTGGGTGGCGCGGCCTTCGATGATGTTCACGTCGCCGATGAAGTCGGCCACGTAGACCGAGTTCGGCGCCTCGTAGATCTGCGCGGGGGTGGCGACCTGCACCAGATTGCCCTCATCCATCACCGCGATGCGCGAGGCGACGGTCATCGCCTCTTCCTGATCGTGGGTGACGATGACGAAGGTGGTGCCGGTTTTCTCCTGAATGTCCATAAGCTCGAACTGGGTCTGCTCGCGCAGCTTGCGGTCGAGCGCGCCGAGCGGCTCGTCGAGCAGCAGGAGCTTGGGGGCCTTGGCGAGCGAACGGGCAAGGGCCACGCGCTGGCGCTGGCCGCCGGAAATCTGATGGGGTTTGCGGCGGGCGAATTTGGTCAGCCGGGTCAGCCGCAGCATCTCTTCGACGCGATCGCCAATGAACGCCTTGTCCTTGCTCTCGCGCTTGAGGCCAAAGGCGATATTGTCCCAGATCGACAGATGCGGGAACAGCGCGTAGCTCTGGAACATCATGTTCACCGGGCGCTGGTTCGGCGGCACATGACCGATGTCCCTGCCCGACAGGAAGATATGCCCAGAGGTCGCGGTCTCGAAGCCCGCCAGCATCCGCATCATCGTGGTCTTGCCACAGCCCGAGGGCCCCAGCAGCGCGAAGAACTCGCGCTCGTAGATGTTCAGAGACAGATCATGGATCGCGGTGAAGTCGCCGAAGCTCTTGGTGATATTGCGAAACTCGATGATCGGCTTCTGCTCCGGGTCGGTCCAGGGAGCGAATGCGGTCTGCGCCATGCGGGAGGGTCCTGTCATGAATAATGGCCCGCCCCCGCGAGGGGACGGGCCGGTCGGTTCAGGCTCAGGAGCCCGACTTGATCTTGGTCCAGAGGCGCGTCACGACGCGCTGCACCTTGGGCTCGTAGGGCGTGGTGGTGAACAGGTTCTCAAGCGCCTCTTCCGAGGGGTAGATCGCCGGATCGCCGATCACATCCTCGGCCAGAAACTCCTGCGAGGCCTTGTTGCCGTTGGCGTAGTAGACGTAGTTCGACGCCGCCGCCATGTTCTCGGGGTCCATGATGAAGTTCAGGAAGACATGCGCCGCGTCGGGGTTCGGCGCATCGACCGGAATGGCCATCTGGTCGAACCACATCTGCGCGCCTTCCTTGGGCGCGTTATAGGCCACTTCGACGCCGTTTTCGGCCTCGGCGGCACGGTCACGCGCCTGCAGCACGTCACCCGACCAGCCGACGGCCACGCAGATGTCGCCATTGGCCAGCGCGTTGATGTACTCGGAGGAGTGGAACTTGCTGATGTAGGGACGGATCGGCATGTAGACGTCTTCGGCCTTGGCGATCACGTCGGGATCGTGGCTGTCCGGGTCTTCACCGATGTACTGCAGCGCGGCCGGGATCATCTCGGACGGCGCGTCGAGGAAGTAGACGCCGCATTCCGCCAGCTTTTCCATGTTCTCGGGCTTGAACACGAGGTCCCAGCTGTCGATCGGGGCGTCCTCGCCGAGGATTTCCTTCACCTTGGGCACGTTCACGCCAATGCCGGTGGTGCCCCACATGTAGTTGATGGCGTATTCGTTGCCGGGGTCGTATTTCGCGGTGCGCTCCGAGATCACATCCCACATGTTTTCGATGTTCGGCAGCTTCGACTTGTCGAGCTTCTGGAACGCGCCCGCCGCGATCTGACGTTGCAGGAAGGTGCCGGTGGGCACAACGACGTCATAGCCAGAGCCCCCCGCGAGCATCTTGGTCTCCAGCACCTCGTTGCTGTCGAAGACGTCATAGATCAGGTCGATCCCGGTCTCTTCCTCGAATTTCTCGAGCAGCGATTCGTCGATGTAGTCCGACCAGTTGTAGACGCGGACTTCGTCGGCATGGGCCGCGGCAGCAGCCAGCGCGAGACCCGCGGTGAAACTCAGCAGAGATGTCTTCATAATTCGCTCCCGTTGGAATTGGGGTCTTTTCCGCCCCATCCCCCGAATTTGATCAAACGTTGCCTCACTTGGCAACTGTTGGAATGTTTTCATGGGCGGATTAACCGTGCAAGATGGCGTCGCGGCGGAAATGATCAAATGAAGGGCACGTGATGAATGTGAGGGCAGAGGGCGCCGGACCGCCGGCGCATGAACTGGTCTACCGGCAACTGCGCGAGATGATTCTCTTTGGCGAACTGGCGCCCGGTCAGGCGGTGACGATCCAAGGGTTGGTGGACCGGCTGGGCGCCGGGATGACCCCGGTGCGCGAGGCCCTGCGCCGCATGACTGCCGCAGGCGCGCTGGCCTTTCAGGGCAATCGCCGCATCGTTGTGCCGGTGCTCGACGCGGCCGCCGTGGAACAGCTACTGATCGCCCGCGTCGCGCTGGAGCCCCAACTTGCAAGGCGCGCCGCCGCGCGCTGCACCCCAGAGGCGATCGAGGGCCTGCGCGAGACCGACGCACGGCTCGATCTGGCCATCGCCCGCGGCGACGTGCGCGGCTACCTCGAGGAGAATCACCGCTTCCATGCCGAGATGAATGCGCTGGCCGAGGCACCGATCCTTACCGAGATGGTCGAGGGGCTGTGGCTGCGCTTTGGCCCGTCGCTGCGTGTGGTCTGCGGCATGTTCGGCACGCGCAATCTTCCAGACCTTCACAAAGACCTGCTGGACGCGCTGGAAAACCGCGATGCCGAGGCCGCAGCTGCCGCAATGGAAGGCGACGTGGTGCAGGGCATGACACAGATCCGCGAAGGGCTGTCCTGATTCGATTGACGCCGAATAATTTGATCATATTATGGGCGACAACTTTCCGTACAGCGCAGAGAGGTCTTTCCCCATGGCCCTGATCAACGTCAACACGCCCACCGAAGAGCTGCAGGCTCTGGACGCGGCGCACCATATGCACCCGTTCACCACCGGCTCCGACCTCGCCCGCAAGGGCGCGCGGGTGATCACCCGCGCCGAGGGCTGCTGGCTGACCGACAGCGAAGGCGAGCGCATCCTCGACGGCATGGCCGGTCTGTGGTGCGTCAACGCCGGGTATGGCCGCAAGGAACTGGCCGCCGTCGCCGCGCGCCAGATGGAAGAACTGCCGTATTACAACACCTTCTTCATGACGACCCACGTGCCGGTCATCCAGCTTTCGGCAAAGATCGCCGAACTGGCACCGGGCGATCTGAACACCGTGTTCTATGCCTCCTCGGGCTCGGAGGCCAATGATACCAACCTGCGCCTCGTGCGCACCTACTGGGCCGAAAAGGGCCAGCCCGAGCGCGACGTGATCATCTCGCGCTGGAACGCCTATCACGGCTCGTCGGTGGGCTCGGGCTCGCTTGGCGGCATGAAGGGCATGCACATGCAGGGCGGCCTGCCGATCCCCGGCATCGAGCATATCGACCAGCCCAACTGGTGGGCCGAGGGCGGCGACATGACCCCCGAGGAGTTCGGCCTCGAACGCGCGCGTCAGCTGGAAGCGAAGATCGAAGAGATCGGCCCGCACCGCGTCGCCGCCTTCATCGCCGAGCCGATTCAGGGCGCTGGCGGCGTGATCATCCCGCCCGAGACCTACTGGCCGGAAATCACCCGTATCGTGAAGAAATACGGCATCCTGCTGATCGCCGACGAGGTGATCTGCGGCTTTGGGCGCACCGGCAGCTGGTTCGGCTCGCAGACCATGGGCATCGAGCCCGACATCATGACCATCGCCAAGGGCCTGTCGTCGGGCTACCAGCCGATCGGCGGCTCGATCCTGTCGGACGAGGTGGCCAGCGTCATCGCCAAGACCGAGTTCAACCACGGCTACACCTACTCCGGCCACCCGGTCGCCAGCGCCGTGGCGCTGGAGAACCTGCGCATTCTCGAAGAGGAAAAGATCGTCGAGCAGGTGCGCGACGTCACAGGCCCCTATCTCAAGGCGAAATTCGAGAGCCTGACCGAGCACCCGCTGGTCGGCGAGGCGAAGATCGCCGGCATGATGGGCTCCATCGCGCTAACCCCGGACAAGGCCGCTCGCGCGCCCTTCGCCGCCGAGGCCGGCACCGCCGGCTACATCACCCGCGAGCGTTGCTTTGCCAACAATCTGGTGATGCGCCATGTGGGCGACCGGATGATCATCTCGCCGCCGCTGGTGATCTCGAAAGAGGAAATCGATGTGCTGATCTCGCGCGCATGGAAGGCGCTGGACGAGGCCCATGCCGAGCTGAAGGCGCAGGGGCTGATGCAAGCTGGCACCCGCTGAACGGCGATAGAGGGGGCGCTGCCCCCTCGCCCGTGCCGGGCTCACCCCCGGCGTATTTTGAGAACAATGAAAGGCCGGGGCGCGGGGGCGCTCCGGCCTTTTCCTATGGCCTAGCGCGCGGCGCGCAGGGATGCGCATAATTTTTGGGCTGATGCCCTATTTTTGAACCCGGCCACGCAGGGCGCAGCTTTACAAGTGCCCGGACGCATGGCCGATAGAGGATATGTCCAGCCAGCTTTCCATCGCCATTGTCGAGACCGACCGCGAGCGCGCCCTGCTGATCGAGCAGAGCCTGCGCGACGCCGGTGAGTTCGAGATTCACACCGTGTCGGAGATCACCGGGCTCGCCCGGCGCATCCAGACGCTGAACCCCGATGTCGTGCTGATCGATCTCGAAAGCCCGTCGCGCGACACGCTTGAGGAACTGGCGCTGGCCTCGGGTCCACTGGAGCGGCCGGTGGCGATGTTCGTCGACCGCTCGGGCGACGGGCTGACGGATGCGGCGATCGAGGCGGGTGTGTCGGCCTATGTGGTCGACGGGCTGAAGGCGCAGCGGGTGAAGCCGGTGCTGGATGCGGCCATCGCGCGTTTTCGCATGTTCCAGCGCATGCGCACCGAACTGGCCGAGACCAAGCGCGCGCTGGAAGAGCGCAAGGTGATCGACCGCGCCAAAGGCATGCTGATGAAGGCGCGCGGCGTCGGCGAAGACGAGGCCTATGCCCTGCTGCGCAAGGCGGCGATGGATCAGGGACGGCGCGTCGCCGATGTGGCGCAGGCGCTGGTGACGGCGGCGGGGCTGCTGGGATGAAGACCACCACGCTTTCTGTAGGGTTCATCCCGCTCACCGATTCCGCGCCGCTGATCATCGCGCAGGAAATGGGCTATGCCGCCGAGGAGGGCATCGCGCTCGACCTCAAGCGCGCCCCCTCTTGGTCGAGCCTGCGCGACATGCTCAGCTTTGGCCGGGTCGATGCGGCGCATATGCTCTCGCCCGTGCCGGTGGCCGCGGCGCTGGGGCTGGGCGGCGCGGGCACGGCGCTGTCGGCGGTGTCGGTGCTGTCGGTCAATGGCAATGTCATCGGCGTCAGCAACGCGCTGGCGGAAAAGATGCGAGCGCAGGGGCACGATTTCGGCTTCGACGACGCCAGCGCCGCGGGCAAGGCGCTGATCGCCGCCACCGACGAGACGCTGCGGATCGGCGTGCCCTTCCCTTTCTCGATGCATGCGGAACTGCTGTATTACTGGCTCTCGGCCCTTGGCCTGTCGGTGCCCGAGGCGCTGCAGGTGCGCACGGTGCCGCCGCCGCTGATGGCCGACGCCATGGAAGCCGGAGAGATCGACGCCTTCTGCGTCGGCGAGCCCTGGGGCAGCATCGCGGTGGAAAACGGCGTCGGCACGCTGTTGCTGCCGGGCGCCGCGATCTGGTCTTTCGCGCCCGAAAAGGTGCTGGCGGTGCGTGCCGACTGGGCAGAGACCGAACAGTCGCTGCTGGGCCGGCTGATCCGCGCCACGTGGCGCGCCGGGCGCTGGCTGGCCGAGCCCGACTCGCGCTCGCTGGCCGCCGAAATCCTCAGCCGCCCGCATTACCTCGGTGTGCCCGCAGAGGTGCTCGACCGGGCGCTGACCGGGCGCATGGTGATCTCGGCGCAGGGCGAGGAACGCGAGGTGCCCCGGATGCTGGAGTTCCACGCCGGTGCCGCAAGCTTCCCTTGGCGCAGTCAGGCCGAGTGGATCGGGCGGCAGCTCGCCGCGCGCACCGGGCTTGACCCCGAGGCCGCTGGACAGGCCGCGCGCGCCACCTTCCGCTCTGATCTGCACCGCGCCGCGCTCGAAGGCACCAGCGCCGATCTGCCCGGCGCGTCGTCGAAACTGGAGGGCTCCCTTGGCTCGGCGATTCCCGTCGCCTCGGAGGCAGGGCGGCTGTTCCTCGGGCCCGATCAGTTTTTCGATGGCCGGATTTTTGAGCCACGCGACAGATGACGCCAAATTTTTGCGCAAGCTGGCGGAGCCGCGGCGCGTATCGGGCGAAATTGCGCCCCGCCTTGCGAATTTTCTTTGATCGGACGCGGTGGCTGGGGCAAACAATCTTTCGTGGTCAGGCAATGGCGCCCGACCTGAAGATTTCTCCCAATGCCTGGGATCCATGAGCAAAGCCGCTCGACCTCTGTGACGACCGTCACGGTGTGTCAGCGGCTTTTCTGTATTTGGTCCGGGCGCCTCCTCGCACCGGACCACCAACAAGGGACGGAACGACGAATGAAAAAGCTTCTTATCGCTCTCGCCACCTCGACCGCGCTTATCTCGCCGGCGCTGGCGCAAGACCTCGAAAAAGACGAGCTGACCTTCGGCTTCATCAAGCTCACCGACATGGCGCCGCTCGCGGTGGCTTATGAGCAGGGCTATTTCCTTGACGAGGGCCTCTTCGTGACGCTCGAAGCGCAGGCCAACTGGAAGGTTCTGCTCGACGGTGTGATCGGCGGCCAGCTCGACGGCGCCCACATGCTGGCAGGTCAGCCGCTCGCCGCCACCATCGGCTACGGCACCGAAGCACATATCATCACCCCCTTCTCGATGGACCTGAACGGCAACGGCATCACCGTGTCGAACGAAGTCTGGGAAATGATGAAGCCGAACATCCCGGAAAACGCCGACGGGCTGCCGCAGCACCCGATCAGCGCCGAGGCTCTGGTGCCGGTCGTCGAGAAGTTCAACTCCGAGGGCAAGCCGTTCAACATGGGCATGGTCTTCCCGGTTTCGACCCACAACTACGAGCTCCGCTACTGGCTCGCCGCGGGCGGCCTGAACCCGGGCTACTACAGCCCCGAGAACATCTCGGGCCAGATCAGCGCCGACGTGATGCTCTCGGTCACCCCGCCGCCGCAGATGCCCGCTACCCTCGAGGCCGGCACCATCTCGGGCTATTGCGTGGGTGAGCCGTGGAACCAGCAGGCCGTGTTCAAAGGCATCGGCGTGCCCGTGGTCACTGATTACGAGCTGTGGAAGAACAACCCCGAGAAGGTCTTTGGCATCACCGCCGAGTTCGCCGAGGAAAACCCGAACACCACCAAAGCCGTGGTCAAGGCGCTGATCCGTGCCGCCATGTGGCTCGACGAGAACGACAACGCCAACCGCATGGAAGCGGTCGAGATCCTGTCGCAGCCGGAATACGTGGGCGCCGACGCCGAGGTGATCGCCAACTCGATGACCGGCACCTTCGAGTATGAAAAAGGCGACGTGCGCGACGTTCCCGACTTCAACGTCTTCTTCCGCCACAACGCCACCTACCCGTTCTACTCGGACGCCGTCTGGTATCTGACCCAGATGCGCCGCTGGGGTCAGATCGCCGAGGCCCAGCCCGACAGCTGGTACGATGAGGTCGCCAAGTCGGTCTACAAGCCCGAGATCTACCTCGAAGCCGCCCGCGCGCTGGTCGACGAAGGCCTCGCCAATGAAGCCGACTTCCCGTGGGACAGCGACGGCTACAAGGCACCGACCCCGGCCGAGGACATCATCGACGGCATCGCCTACGACGGCAAAGCTCCGAACGCCTACCTCGACAGCCTGCCGATCGGCCTGAAAGGCGACCAGAAGGTCATCGGCAACGAAGTTCAGGGCTGACCCTCTTCAGCCTCACCTGAGGCCGGGCGGCGCTCCCTCTGACGCCCGGCCACTTTCCTAGCAGATACCCAGACCCTCACCTTTTCCTCCTCCCGATGCGCGCCCCTCCTGCCCGCGCCATCCAGATCAAGGACCGGACATCATGACCACCGTCGATCCCGATTTCGCCCGAGACGCCGAACGCGAGGCTCGCCGGGCGCGTCTGTTCACCCGCATCAACAAGGCCGATGCATGGTTCAAGGTCCTCGGCCTTGCCTGGATCACGCCGCTGCTCAAGGCCGCCGCTGGCGACAACCCCAAGGCCCAGATGAAGGATGTCTGGCGTCTGCTGGGTGTTCCGCTGGTCGCCATCGCCGCATTCCTCGTGCTTTGGGGCACGCTGGCGCCGCAGGTCCAAACCTCGCTCGGCGCGGTGCCCGGCCCGGCGCAGGTCTGGAGCGAGGCGGTCAACCTGCACGCCGATGCGCAGGCCAAGGCGGCCAAGCAAGCCAAATTCGAAGCCATGGTCGACAAGCGCAACGAAAAGCTGATCGCCGCGGGCAAGGCGGATCAGGTCAAGGACGTCGCCTATACCGGCGCGCCGAGCTACTACCAGCAGATCTGGACCTCGATCAAAACCGTCTTCTTCGGCTTCCTGATCGCCTCTGCCGTGGCCATTCCGCTGGGCATCTGCGCGGGCCTCTCGCCCACCGCCAATGCCGCGATCAACCCGCTGGTGCAGATCTTCAAGCCGGTCTCGCCGCTGGCATGGCTGCCGATCGTCACCATGGTCGTCTCGGCCGCCTATGCCACCAACGACGGCATGTTCTCGAAATCCTTCCTGATCTCGGCAATCACCGTGACGCTCTGCTCGCTCTGGCCAACGCTGATCAACACCGCGCTTGGCGTGGCCTCGATCGACAAGGATCTGGTGAACGTCTCGAAGGTGCTCAAGATGAACACCTACACCAAGATCACCAAGCTGGTGCTGCCCTCGGCGCTGCCGCTGATCTTCACCGGTCTGCGCCTGTCGCTCGGTGTGGGCTGGATGGTGCTGATCGCCGCCGAGATGCTCGCCCAGAACCCCGGCCTCGGCAAGTTCGTGTGGGATGAGTTCCAGAACGGCTCGTCCTCCTCGCTGGCCAAGATCATGGTCGCGGTCTTCACCATCGGCATCATCGGCTTCCTGCTGGACCGCGTGATGTATGCCCTGCAGTCCCTCTTCACCTTCTCGAACAACCGCTGAGCGGCGCTCAAGCAAGCGAAGCCAAAGCGCGAAAGGAAATGCGATGAGCATCCTAGAGTTCCAGAACGTCTCGAAAAGCTTCGGCGAGGGCACGCAAGCGACCCATGTGCTGAAGGACATCAACCTCTCGGTGGAAGAAGGCGAGTTCCTCGTGATCCTCGGCTTCTCCGGCACCGGCAAGACCACGCTGATCAACCTGATGGCCGGGCTCGAAAAGCCCACGAAGGGCCGCGTCACCTTCAAGGGGTTCGACATCGAGGGCCCCGGCCCCGAGCGCGGCGTGATCTTCCAGAACTACTCGCTGATGCCGTGGCTGACGGTCGAGGGCAATGTGCGCCTCGCGCTCGACGCGGTCTTCCCCGAGATGACCAAGAACGAGAAGACCCGCAAGACCCGCCACTACATCAAGATGGTCGGTCTGAGCCACGCCATCCACCGCCGCCCGGCGGAACTGTCGGGGGGCATGCGCCAGCGCGTCAACGTCGCCCGTGCGCTCGCCATGTCGCCCGAGGTGCTGCTGCTCGACGAGCCGCTGTCGGCGCTCGACGCGCTGACCCGCGCCAACCTCGCCGACGAGATCGAGGCGATCTGGGAGCAGGACAAGAAAACCTGCGTGCTGATCACCAATGACGTCGACGAGGCGATCACCCTCGCCGACCGGATCATCGCGCTGAACCCCGATGGCACGCTCGGCGCAGAGTTCCGCGTCGACATTCCCCGCCCGCGCGAACGCAGCGAGATGAACCACCACGAGGGGTTCAAGAAGCTGCGCGCCGAGGTCACCGGCTACCTCATGGACGTCGGCATCAAGGGCAAGGTCGAAGGCTCGCGCATCCTGCCCAACGTCACCCCGATCCACGCCGTGCCCGCCGCCGTGCAGCAGGCGCAGGAGGGGCTGATCGAAGAGCGCTTCCTCGACTTCAGCCAGCTCCACAAGATCTACCCCACGCCGAAGGGTCCGCTCACGGTGGTCGAGGACTTCAACCTCAAGATCAACCGCGGCGAGTTCATCTCGCTGATCGGTCACTCGGGCTGCGGCAAGTCCACCGTGCTGACCATGGCCGCGGGGCTGAACGGCATCTCCAAGGGCGCGATCAAGCTCGATGGCCGGCACGTCGAGGGCGCCGATCCCGAGCGCGCCGTGGTGTTCCAATCGCCGAACCTCTTCCCGTGGCTCACCGCCCGCGAGAACTGCGCCATCGGTGTCGACAAGGTCTACCCCAAGGCCAGCCAAGCCGAGCGTCAGGACGTGGTGGAATATTACCTCGAGCGGGTCGGCCTTGCCGATGCCATGGACCGCGGCGCCGCCGATATGTCCAACGGCATGAAGCAGCGCGTCGGCATCGCCCGCGCCTTCGCCCTCTCGCCCAAGCTGCTGCTGCTCGACGAGCCCTTCGGCATGCTCGACAGCCTCACCCGCTGGGAGCTTCAGGAGGTTCTCATGGAGGTCTGGTCCCGCACCAAGGTCACCGCGATCTGCGTCACCCATGACGTCGACGAGGCGATCCTTCTGGCCGACCGCGTTGTGATGATGACCAACGGCCCGCAGGCCACCATCGGCAAGATCACCGATGTGAACCTGCCCCGCCCGCGCACCCGCAAGGCGCTGCTCGAGCATCCCGATTATTACGCCTACCGCCAAGAGGTGCTCGATTTCCTCGAAGAATACGAGCACGGCGCCAAGCCCAAACCCAAAGCCGCCCCCGCGGCGCTTGCAGCGGAGTGACCGAGATGGCGAAGAAACTCATCGTGATCGGTGCCGGCATGGCCTCTGGCCGCATGCTGGAACATCTGATCGACGCCAGCCCCGAAGCCTATGACATCACCCTTTTCAACGCCGAGCCGCGCGGCAACTACAACCGCCTGATGCTGTCGCCGGTTCTGTCGGGCGAGAAGACCTACGAAGAGATCGTCACCCATGACGCCGCTTGGTACGAAGAGCGCGGCGTGACCTGCCGCTTCGGCGAAAAGGTCGTGGCGATCGACACCGAGAAGAAGGTCGTGACCGGCGAAAAGGGCGCCCTGCCCTACAACAAGCTGGTCATCGCCACCGGCTCGAACCCGTTCATCATCCCGCTTCCGGGTCACGATCTGGAGGGGGTGATCCCCTACCGCGATCTCGAGGACACGGAGGCGATGATGGCCCTCGGCGCAGGCAAGCGCGCGGTGGTCATCGGCGGCGGTCTTCTGGGGCTGGAAGCCGCCGCCGGCATGGCTGCACGCGGCACCGAGGTCGACGTGGTGCACATCATGGGCCACCTGATGGAGCGTCAGCTTGACGAGGCGGCGGGCTACCTGCTGCGCAAGTCTCTGGTCGACAAGGGCATCCGCATCCACTGCAAGGCCAACTCCAAACAGATCCTCGCCGATGAGAACGGCCATGTCCGCGCCCTGCAACTCGACGACGGAACCGAACTCCCGTGCGATCTGCTGGTCATGGCGGTGGGCATCCGCCCCAGCACCGCGCTCGGCAAGGAGGCGGGTCTCGAGGTGAACCGCGGCATTGTCGTCGATGATCACATGATCACCTCGAACCCCGATGTTCTGGCGCTTGGCGAATGCGTCGAGCACGCCGGAGCGATCTTCGGCCTCGTCGCGCCGCTCTACGATCAGGCCAAAGTGCTCGCCAAGACCCTGCTCGGCGAGGAGGCCCGCTTCGTGCAGAAGGAGGTCGCCACCAAGCTCAAGGTCACCGGCTGCGATCTCTTCTCGGCGGGCGATTTTGCCGAAGGTGAGGGCCGCGAGGACATCGTCTTCCGCGACCCGGCGCGCGGCGTCTACAAGCGCCTGATCCTCGAAGGGAACCGCCTGATCGGCGCGGTCATGTATGGCGACACCGCCGACGGCGCGTGGTTCCACGGGCTCATCAAGGACGGTGAGTGCGTCGAGGAGATGCGCGAGACCCTGATCTTCGGACCGGCCTACCAAGGGGGGGCCGCTGCGGACCCTATGGCGGCCGTTGCAGCCTTACCGCGTGACGCGGAGATCTGCGGCTGTAACGGCGTCTGCAAGGGACAGATCGAAGACGCAATCAACGCCGGTGCCGGAGACCTCGGCGCGGTGCGGGCCAAGACCAAGGCCAGCGCCTCCTGCGGCACCTGCACCGGGCTGGTGGAACAGATCCTTGCCGTGACGCTGGGCGATGACTTCGTCATTCCCGCCGCGCAATCGGTCTGCGGCTGTACCGACCTCAGCCATGAGGACGTGCGCCGCCTGATCAAATCGCAGGAGCTGAAAAGCCAGGAAGCGGTTTGGCAGGAACTGGGCTGGACCACCCGCAACGGCTGCCATGTGTGCCGCCCGGCGGTGAACTTCTACCTGCTCGCCGACTGGCCGCTCGACTATGTGGACGACCCGCAAAGCCGCTTTGTCAACGAGCGCAACCACGCCAACATCCAGAAGGATGGCACCTATTCGGTGATGCCTCGCATGTGGGGCGGCATGACCACGCCGCAGGAACTGATGGCAATCGCGCAGGCGGCCGAGAAATACGGCGCCACCGTGAAAGTCACCGGCGGTCAGCGCATCGACCTTCTGGGCGTGAAAAAGGAAGATCTGCCCGCCATCTGGCACGATCTGAACGAAGCTGGCATGGTCTCGGGCCACGCCTACACCAAGGGTCTGCGCACGGTGAAAACCTGCGTCGGTTCCGAATGGTGCCGCTTCGGCACGCAGGACAGCACCGGGCTCGGCATCGCGCTCGAGCGGCGGCTCTGGGGCTCTTGGACGCCGCATAAGGTCAAGCTTGGCGTCTCTGGCTGCCCGCGCAACTGCGCCGAAGCCACCTGCAAGGATGTGGGCATCGTCTGCGTCGACAGCGGCTTCCAGATCGGCGTTGCCGGGGCCGCGGGCATGGACGTGAAAGAGACCGAGCGTCTGGTCGACGTGCCCACCGAGGAAGAGGCGATCGAATGGACCGTCGCCTTCGTGCAGCTTTACCGCGAGCACGCCAAATATCTCGACCGGCCCTACAAATGGGTCGCCAAGGTCGGGCTCGACTGGGTGAAGGAGACCCTCGCCGACGCCGCCGAACGGCAGGCGCTGGTGGAGCGTTTCGACCTCTCCCAGTCCGTCTACCAAAAAGACCCATGGGCCGAGCGGGCCAAGCCGGAGGTGGCACGCCGCTTCCACCCGCTCGCCGATCTCACGCTGGAGGCTGCGGAATGAGCTGGATCGACATCGGACATATCGACGACGTTCCCCTGCGCGGGGCGCGGCTGGTGAAAACCCCGGTGGGCTGCGTGGCGATCTTCCGCACCGCCGAGGCCGAAGTCTTTGCCGCCTCCAACAGTTGCCCGCATAAGGCCGGGCCGCTGTCCGAGGGCATCGTGCACGGCCAGAAGGTCACCTGCCCGCTGCACAACTGGGTGTTCGATCTGAACACCGGCGAGGCGCAGGGCGCCGACGAGGGCCGCATCGCCACCTATCCGGTGCGCCTCGAAGGCGAGCGCATCCTGCTCGATGGCGTCGCCGTCGGAAAGAGGAGTGCCGCGTGATGGACGGAACGGGCCTGCCTGAGATTCGCTCGACCTGCGCCTACTGCGGCGTTGGCTGCGGCGTGTTGCTGCGCCCTGACGGGGCGGGCGGGCTCGATGTGCGCGGCGACCCCGCGCACCCTGCAAACAAGGGGCGCCTCTGCTCCAAGGGCTCGCAGCTGGGCGAGACGCTGGGCCTCGAGGGGAGATTGCTCTCGCCTCGTGTCAACGGGATCGAGACGGGTTGGGACGCCGCGCTCGATCTCGTTGCCCTGCGTTTTCGCGAAACCATCGCCGAGCACGGGCCGGACAGCGTGGCCTTCTACGTCTCGGGGCAGCTGCTGACCGAGGATTACTACGTCGCCAACAAGCTGATGAAAGGCTACATCGGCTCGGCCAATATCGACACCAATTCGCGGCTCTGCATGGCCTCGACCGTGGCGGGGCACAAGCGCGCCTTCGGCACCGACACCGTGCCCGGCACCTATGAGGATCTCGAAGAGGCCGATCTGGTGGTTCTGGTGGGCAGCAACCTCGCATGGTGCCACCCGGTCCTGTATCAGCGCGTCGTTGCCGCCAAAAAGGCCCGCCCGACCCTGAAGGTCGTGGTTGTCGATCCGCGCCGAACCGCCACCTGCGACATCGCCGATCTGCACCTGCCGCTGAAGGCCGGCACCGATGTGGCGCTGTTCAACGGGTTGCTGACCGAGATCGCGGCGCAAGGTGCGGCGGATGCGGCCTTCATGGCGCATGTCGAGGGCTTCGATGCCACGCTCGAGAGCGCCTCGGACGATGATCCCGCGCGCACCGGCCTCGACGCCGCGACGCTGCGCAAGTTCTACGATCTGTTTGTGCGGACCGAGAAGGTCGTCACCGTCTTTAGCCAAGGTGTGAACCAATCCTCCTCGGGCACCGATAAGGTGAACTCCATCCTCAACTGCCACCTCGCCACCGGGCGCATCGGGCAGCCGGGCATGGGGCCGCTTTCTGTCACCGGCCAGCCCAATGCCATGGGCGGGCGCGAGGTGGGCGGTCTGGCCAATATGCTGGCCTGCCATCTCGATATCGAGAATGTTTCCCATCGCTCGGCGGTGCGTGAGTTCTGGTCCTCGCCGACGATCCCCGAGACGCCCGGCCTCAAAGCTGTCGACCTGTTCCAAGCCGTGGGCGAGGGCAAGATCAAGGCGCTGTGGGTGATCCATACCAACCCCGCCGTGACCATGCCCGATGCCGACCGCGTGCGCGATGCCATCAAGGACTGCCCCTTCGTGGTGGTCAGCGACATCACCGCCGCAACCGACACCGCGCGGCTTGCGCATGTGCTGTTGCCCGCCGCCGCATGGGGCGAGAAAGAAGGCACCGTCACCAATTCCGACCGCACCATCTCGCGCCAGCGCGCCGCCCTGCCCGCGCCCGGTGAGGCGAAGCCTGACTGGGAAATCCTCTCGGAAGTGGGAAAGCGCATGGGCTGGCTGCAGGGGTTCGACTATGCCTCCCCCGCCGAGATCTTTCGCGAATACGCCGCGCTTTCGGGGATCGCGGGCGGCTTTGGCAAGGATTTCGACATCTCCGGCCACGCCGGTCTCACCGATGGCGAGTATCATGCGCTGGCGCCATTCCGCTGGCCCTTTGCCGGGGCGCGCAAGGGTGGGCGCTTCTTCGGAAGCGGCGCTTTTTACACCGAAAGTGGCCGCGCCCGCATGGTGCCGGTGAAGTGGAAGGACTTCGCCAATAAGACCGCGCCGCGCTTCCCCTTCCGCTTCAACACCGGGCGCATCCGCGACCAGTGGCACACGATGACCCGCACCGGCCGCTCGCCGCGCCTGTCTGCGCATCTGGCCGAGCCCTTCGTGGAAATCCACCCGTCCGACGCCGCCGCATTGGCCATCACCCCCGCAAGCCTCGTGCGCGTCACCTCGCCCAAGGGCACCGCCTTGCTGCGCGCCTTGGTCACCGACAAAGTGCACAAGGGCGAGGTCTTCGCCCCCATGCATTGGACCGGCGAGACCGCGCCCGCCGCACGGGTGGATGCGCTTGTGCCCCCCGTCACCGACCCGATCTCGGGCCAGCCCGAGAGCAAGGGCGCTGTGGTCGCGCTCGCGCCCTTCGAGGCGCGCTGGTACGGCTTTGCCGTCTCCTGCACCGAGATGGCGCCCAATAGCGACTACTGGGCGCTCGCACGCACCCACAGCGGCTGGCAGGTGGAAATGGCAGGCAGCACCGTCCCCGCCGATTGGGAAGCCGAGGCGCGCCGCCTGTTCGATCTGCCCCGCGCCGAGGCGCAGGTGGTTCACGATCCGCGCCGCGGCAGCGTCCGCATCGCCTTCCATTCCGAGGGCCGGCTTCTGGCCGCACTCTTCGTCTCGCCCGAGCCGGTAGTGGTGATGCGCAGCCATGTGGCGTCGCTGCCCGGAGAAGAGGCGCCGCATGTGCTCACCGGCCGCGCGCCCGCGGATCAGCCCGATCCGGGCCCGGTGGTCTGCGCCTGTTTCAACGTCGGGGTGAACACCATCCTCAGCGCCATCGAAACGCAGGGCCTGATGAACGTCGACGCCATTGGCGCGGCGCTGCAGGCCGGCACCAACTGTGGCTCCTGCCGCCCCGAATTGGCCGCGCTTCTGGCCCGCGCCAAATCCCCCGCGCCCGAAGTCTCTCCCGAAGCCGCAGAATGAGGATCCCGAGATGAGCGTTCTTCCCAGCTTTCCGATCGCCGCGCCGCACGAAATGCCGGCCAAGGGCTCCATCGCGCTGGTCGGTGCCGGGCCGGGTGCGGCGGACCTGCTGACCCTGCGCGCCGCCGCGCGGCTGCGCACGGCGGATGTGATCTTTTACGACCGGCTGGTCGATCCCGAGGTGCTGGCCATGGCGGGACCGACGACGGAACTGGTCTTTGTCGGCAAAGAGGTCGGCGCGCATTCCTGGCCGCAGGAGCAGATCAACGCGGTGATCGTTGCCGCCGCCCTGCGCGGGCAAAAGGTGGTGCGGCTGAAGTCCGGCGATCCGGGCATCTTTGGGCGCGCCGCTGAGGAGCTGGAAGCGGCGAGGATGCACGGCATCGAGGTCGAGATCGTGCCCGGCGTCACCGCCGCCATGGCCGCCGCCGCGCATGCGGGCATGCCGCTGACGACGCGCGGCGAGACCGACGCGCTGGTGCTGGCCACCGGCCATGCGCGCGAGGGCGACCCCATGCCCGACTGCGCACGTCACGCCAAGCCCGGTGTCACGCTGGCGCTCTACATGGCGGTCGGCCAGTCGGCGCGGATCACCACCTCGCTGCTCGAGACCGGGATGCCCGAGGATGCGCCGCTGACCATCGCGGTCGAAGTGTCCAAACCCGGCGAGCGGATGATCACTGGGCGGCTCGTGGACCTTCCGGCGCTGCTCGTGCAGCACAAGGTGAAGGGCTGCGCGGCGATCATCGCAAGCTGGCCGAAGATGGCGAAACCCGGGGTGGCGCTGGACGCGACGGCGAAAGCCCTGGCTTGAGCCACCCGTCTACCGCTGCACTCACGATCCCGCTCAGAGCGCCGTGATCAGCCGCGCTGCGCTTTCCACCCCGTCGAGGATCGGCTTGTCGAAGCGGCTCCGCAGATGCGCCGTCAGCTTGGCCATGCCCGCGCAACCAAGGATCACGCAATCCACGCCGTCGCCGGCCATCGCGCGGGCAGTCTCCACCGCCACCGCCTCGGTGGCCTTGTCCGGATCTTCTTCGAGCGCCAGCACCGGCACATCCGAGGCGCGGACCTTGCCCATGAGATGCTCGAACCCGTAGCCGATGATGTTGCCTTCGATGATCGGCACCGAGATCGGCAGCGTGGTGACCACCGAAAAGCTCCAGCCGCGCAGCGCGGCGATATGATAGGCCGCCTGACCGATGCCGATCACCGGCACCTTCGAGCGCGCCTGCGCGTCCTCCAGCGCGGTGTCGTCGAAACAGGCGATGATGATGCCCTCGAACCCGTCGGCATTGGCCTTGTCGATCAGCTCCAGCAGCGACGGCGCGGCTTTCAGACCATCCTCATGCCCCTGAATGGCAGGCGGGCCGCCCGTGTTGGTCCAGCCTTCCAGCGTCACCCCCGGCACAGCGGCGCGGGCGACCTCCAGCATGCCCTCGGTCATCGCGGCGGTGCTGTTGGGGTTGATGATCACATAGGCCATCAGACCATTCCCTTGCCGGCGTCGGACCCCTGCTTGGCGCGGCGCTTGTTCATCGACCAGACGGTCAGCAGAAACACCCCGATGATCACCAGCGAAAAGGCGGTGGTCAGCGTGCCCAAGGCAAAGATCACCGGCGTGGTGACATTGGTGGTCATGCCGTAAATCTCGAGCGGCAGCGTGTTGTAGCTGCCCGCGGTCAGCAGGGTGCGGGCGAACTCGTCGTAGCTGAGTGTAAAGCCAAAGAGCGCGACGCCGATCAGCGAGGGGGCGATGATCGGCAACACCACATGCTGCAGGGTCTGCCAGTTGGTCGCGCCCTGATCGCGGGCGGCCTCTTCGAAGGATTTGTCGAAGCGGTTGAACACGGCGAACATGATCAGCAGGCCAAAGGGCAGCGTCCATGTCAGCTGCGAGCCGAAGCCGGAGCTGGCCCAGTGGATCGGCAGGCCAAGCTGGCTGAAGATCAGCCCGACGCCCAGCGACACGAGGATCGACGGGATCACCAGCGAGGTGATCACCAGATAGAACAGCACCGCGTTGCCGGCAAAACGCTTGCGGAACGCCAGACCGCCCGCCACCGAGACCACCACCGTGGTGACCATCACCAGCAGGCCAAGCGCAAAGCTGCGCCGGAAGCTGCCCCAGATGTCGCCCACCGCCTGCTGCTCGAAGAGATCGAAGAACCAATGCAGCGAGACGCCGCGCATCGGGAAGGTGAGGCCGCCCTGCGGCCCCTGAAAGCTCAGGATCGCGATGGTGAAGGTCGGCCCGTAGAGGAACAGCAGGAACAGCACGAAGAAGGCGCCGAGCACGTAGAAGGAGCGGGGACGGGATTCCATGGATCAGAGCTCCTTGCGGATGTCGACGAAGCGCAGAAGGATGCCGATGACCATCAGCACGGTGATCAGCAGCACCACCGCCGTGGCCGAGGCCGAGGGATATTGCAGCAGCGCGATATCGTTCTGGATGAGGCGGCCGACGTTGGCCGATTGCGAGCCTGACATGAAGCGCACCGTAACGAAGTCGCCCATCACCAATGTGACAACGAAGATCGTGCCGATCATGATGCCCGGCTTGCACAGCGGGATGATCACGTTGGTCAGCGTCTGAAAGCCCGAGGCGCCGCCGTCATAGGCCGCTTCGATCAGCGATTTGTCGATGCGCATCATGGTGTTGAAGATCGGCACCACCATGAACAGCGTATAAAGATGCACGAAGGCGAGGATCACCGAGAAATCCGAATAGAGCAGCCATTCCAGCGGCTCGTCGGTGATGCCCGCCGAAATCAGCGCCGAGTTGGCCAGCCCGTTGCGCCCCAGAAAGGGGATCCACGAGATCATCCGAATGATGTTCGAGGTCCAGAACGGGATGGTGCAAAGCAGGAAGAGCGCGATCTGCCACGTCTGCGTGCGCACATGGAAGGCGAGGAAATAGGCCACCGTGAAGCCGATCAGCAAGGTGCAGGCCCAGACGATCAGCGCGTATTTGATCGTGTTGCCAAACACCCGGTAGGTCACCGGCGAGCCGAACAGGAAATCGTAGTTCTCCCAGCTGAACGCCGGGATGATCGAAAACTCCGTCGCCTGCCAAAAGCTCACCACGACGATCATCGCGATGGGCAGCACGAGGAAGAAGATCAGCACGAGGGTCAGGGGCGAGGCCAGCAGCCAGCCGGTCAGATGTCGGTTGTTTTCGCCAGCGCGCATGCGGCCTCCGGTCTTTGTGTGGTGCGGCGCACCGCATCAGGGTGCCGCGCCCCGGGCACATCCGGGGCGCGGCGATCTCGGTCAGGACCAAGGTGTCACGGTCAGACCCGAGAGGATCAGGCTGCGATGAACTCGTTCCACTTGCGGACCATGTACTGGTTCTCGTCCATGACGGCATTCCAGCAGGCCACCGAGCCCATGCGCTCTTCGAACGAGCCGCCGTCGCGCACTTCACCGGCCTGCGCCATGGCGTCGCCGAACGGGTTGGTGATGGTGTCGGTGGCTTCCTTGCCCTCGAACCAATAGCCCCACTCGTTTTCGGACATGAAGTTCTTGGAGGTTTCCGGAACCGCCGAGTAATAGCCCTGACGCATCAGGAAGCCGCCGACCCAGCCGTCGAGGTACCAGTTGATGTACTCATAGGCCGCATCCAGCTCGAGTCCCGAGAGGTTCTTCGACAGACCGATGCCGCCGCCCCACGAACGGTAGCCTTCTTTCAGCGGCTGGTAGACGCAATCGATGCCGCGCGATTTCACCGCGGTGATCGCGGGCGACCACATGGACTGGATCACCACCTCGCCCGAGGCCATCAGGTTGACGCTCTCGTCGAAGGTCTTCCAGAAGGCGCGGAACTGACCGGCGCGCTTGGCTTCGGTGAAGATCGCCATGGTCTTGTCGATCTCTTCACGGGTCATGTTGCCCTTGTCGCCATAGGCGATCTCGCCCATCGCTTCGCAGACCATGGCGGCGTCCATGATGCCGATCGACGAGATGTCGAGGATCGAGGCCTTGCCCTTGAACTCGGGGTTCAGCAGCTCGGCCCAGGTCTCGATCGGACGGCCGATCAGGTCGGGGCGGATGCCCAGCGTGTCGGCGTTGTAGATCGTCGGGATGAGGGTCATCCAGTTGGTCTGCTGGTCGGCAAAGGTGGTGCCATCGGGACCGTCGGTGAAGCCCACGGTGTGCGGCGCGGTGCCCTGCGCGATGGTCAACTCGGGGGTCAGCTTGCCGTCTTTGAAGATGCCGACGATCTTGTCGTAGTTCTTGATCTTGCTGACATCCATGGCTTGCAGGTTGCCGGTCGGCCAGACCTTCTTACAGATCCAGTATTCGATGTCGGCGATGTCGAAGCTGCCCGGCTGGGTGGCGGCGCGCTGGGTGACGGCGTCGGAGTCGAGCGCGGTCATCTCGAGCGTGAAGCCGAGGTCTTCCTTCACCTTCTGCGCCACCTCGTTGAGGTTCGACACGCCGGTGCCGAACTGGCGCAGGGTGACATCCTTGATGTTCTGGGCCCAGATCATCGGCGCCGGGAAGGCGGTTGCCGCACCGGCAGCAGCAGCGCCTTTCAGAAGGCCGCGGCGGCTGAGTTTCTTCGTCGTCATGTCCTAACTCCCTGTGTTGGACTTGTCTTGACCGGACCTTTTCGGCCCTTGTTCACCCCGGCCCCTTCAGGCCGAAAGCGGATGCAGCGCCTGGTCGTCCCAGACCAGGCCCACCCCGTCGCCGGGGGATTTCGGATCAGAGAAGAATTGCTCTTCGGGCACCCAGGCGGTGACGTCCTGATCGCCCGCGGCAAGCACGGTGACCGCTACATGCGCCCCCTGAAACTCTACCGAGGTGACGCGGCCATCCAGCTTGGCGCCCTGCTGCGGCGCGATGCGCGTCAGGTCGTTGCGGATTGCGAAATGGCCCTGCGGCAGCGCCAGCACATTGTGCCCGCCCATGAACCGCGCGACAAACTCGGTCTTGGGGCTGTTGAACACCTCGCGGGCCGGACCCGCCTGTTCGATCACCGCGTTGTTCATCACCACGATCTCATCAGCCAGCGCCAGCGCCTCGTCCTGCCCGTGGGTGACATGCACGAAGGTGATGCCAAGCTCGCGCTGCAGGCGCTTGAGCTCGGCGCGCATGCGGATGCGCAGGAACGGATCGAGCGCCGAAAGCGGCTCGTCGAGCAGCAGGATCTGCGGCTCGGTGATCAGCGCGCGGGCCAGCGCCACGCGCTGCTGCTGACCGCCCGAAAGCTGCGACGGCAGGCGCTCGGCAAATTGGGTCATGTCGACCAGCGCGAGCATCTCCATCGCCTTCTTGCGGCGGGTGGCGGCGTCGGTGCCCTTCATCTTGAGGCTGAAGGCGACATTGTCCGCCACCGAAAGATGCGGGAACAGCGCGTAGCTCTGGAACATCATCGCCGTGCCGCGCTTGGCCGGGGGAAGATGCGAGATGTCGCTGCCGCCCAGCACGATCGCGCCGTCGCTGACCGTCTCATGCCCGGCGATCATCCGCAGGGTCGAGGATTTGCCGCAGCCCGAAGGCCCCAGAAGGCAGGCATAGACGCCGGACCCGAAGTGATGGTTGATCGCGTCGACCGCGACGGTATCGCCGTAGCGCTTGGTCAGGCCGACGAGTTCGAGATCGAGTCCTTGGCGCATATGTCCCCCGTAGATCCGCGTGTGTCCGCAGCTTGAGTGCTGACCGATCCTGTCCCCGGCGCTCGTAAAAAACGAAGCGCGGGCAACGTTGCGGCAGGGCAAATTCTTCGTGACGCTGAAATTTTCACCAAAAATCCCCCATCGTGTGCACTTTTTGATTTCAGATTGTGTACGATCTTACGAAGTTCTACATGCAATCCCCTGGCTGCTTGTGCCTCCGGCACGGCTCGGAAAGATTGGTGATCCAAAGGGGAGAGGCCGCGATGACAGCGAAAGAGGCCGCGCCAGCGGGGCGCGGGAAGGGCTCCAAAGGATCGAAGGCGCGGGCCGTGGCCGATGCGCTGACCCTTGCCGTGCACGAGCACCGGCTGGCACCGGGACTGAAGCTGAACGAGGATGAGGTCGGCGAGATCTTCGGCGTGGGCCGCACGATCGTGCGCTCGGCGCTGCAGATGCTGGCGCATGACCAGCTTGTCACCATCGAGCCCAACCGCGGCGCCTTTGTTGCGGCACCATCGATTCGCGAGGCGCGCGAGGTGTTCGAGGCCCGTGCCCTGCTCGAGCCGCGCACCGCCCGCTCTGCCGCCGAGCGCATGACCCCCGAGGATGCGGCAAGGCTGCGACGTCACAACGCCGAGGAACATGCGGCGCTCGATCGCGGTGAATATGGCACTGCAGTACGGCTCTCGGGTGAGTTTCATATCGAGATCGCGCGCATCGCCGACCAGTCGACCATCGCGGATTTCATCACCCAGCTGATTGCCCGTTCGTCGCTGGTGATCGCACTCTACTGGCGCAGACCCAACGCAATGTGCGAAACTCATGCACATGAGGCGCTGCTCACCGCTCTGGAGGAGGGCGATGGCGCCACGGCGGAGGAGCTGATGAAAGGGCACCTATTGGACCTGCTGTCCTCACTCGACCTGCGCGAGGCTCCGGCCACACCGCAAAGCCTGCGCGAGGCGCTACGGCCATGATGCTGCGCACGATGACCAAGGCCGATCTCGGCCACGCGCTCGACTGGGCGGCCAAGGAGGGCTGGAACCCGGGCCTCGAGGATCTCGATCCTTTTTACGCGGCGGACCCCGAAGGCTTTTTCTGCGCCGAGCTTGGCGGCAACATGGCCGCGGCGATCTCGGTGGTGAACCATACCGACAGCCTTGCCTTCCTCGGGCTCTATCTCTGCGCCCCGGCCTACCGCGGGCAGGGCATCGCCCATGCGCTCTGGCTGCACGCTATGAAACATGCCGGCACCCGCACCATCGGGCTCGACGGCGTGCCCGCGCAGCAAGAGAACTACCGCAAGTCCGGCTTCGTTCTGGCCGGGCAGACGAAACGCTTTGCCGGGCGGCTGAGCCGCGGCCCCGGCAAGGGTGTGCAGTGCGCCGCCGCCGACGAGCATGCCGCGCTGATCGCCATGGAGGCCAAGGCCTGTGGCTACGCCAAACCCCGGTTCACCGCCGCTTGGCTGGAACCGGCGCAGACCCGTTTCACGCTAGTGCATCGCGAGGCCGGGAAGCCGAACGGCTTTCTCACGCTGCGGGGCTGCCACGAGGGCTGGAAGATCGGGCCGCTCTGCGCGCCCGACCTGCCGGTGGCGCAGGCGCTGCTCGAGGCCGCCGCGGCGCATACCGGCGAAGATCAGGTGATGATCGACCTGCCCGCCGAATCCGCCGCGCTGGCGGCGCATTGCCTTGCCATGGGGATGCAGCCGGTGTTCCACACCGCCCGCATGTATCGCGGTCCGGCGCCGCTTGCCGGACGCGGCCAGAACGCGGTGGGCACGCTGGAACTGGGCTGACCCGCTTGCCGATGGCCGCGCCGCCGCTATTTCGGCGGACATGACCGGAACTCAGGAACGCGCAATCGTCATAGGATCGAGCGGCGGCATCGGCAGCGCCCTTGCCGCGGCTCTGGAGGTGCGCGGCACCGAGGTCACGCGGCTGTCGCGCCGCGAGCATGGGCTCGACGTCACCGACGAGGCCTCGGTCGAACGGCACCTCGGCGCGTTGGAGGGCAGCTTCGATCTGATCCTCGTCGCCACCGGCGCGCTGTGCTCCGAGGGGGCGGCCCCGGAGAAGACCCTGAAATCGCTCGACCCGGCGCAGATGATGCAGCAGATGGCGATCAATGCGCTCGGCCCGGCGCTGATGCTGAAACACGCCATGCGCCTGCTGCCAAGGGACCGCCGCGCGGTCTTTGCCGCGCTCTCGGCCCGCGTCGGCTCGATCGGCGACAACCGGCTGGGCGGCTGGTATTCCTACCGCGCCTCCAAGGCGGCGCTGAACCAGATGATCCGCACCGCCTCGGTGGAACTGGCGCGCACGCACAAGCAATTGGCCTGCGTCGCGCTGCATCCGGGCACCGTCGCCACGCCCTTTACCGCCGAATACCTTGGCCGCCACCCCGCCGTGCCGCCCGAAGAGGCTGCGCACAACCTGCTGTCGGTGCTGGACGGGCTCGGCCCCGAAGAGACCGGGCGCTTTTTCGACTGGGCAGGCAAGGAGGTCGCGTGGTGAGCCGTCTGGTGCTGGTGCTGGGCGACCAGCTTTCGGAGGATCTGATCGCCCTGCGCCGCGCCGACAAGGCGACCGACGTGGTGGTCATGGCCGAGGTCGCCGCCGAGACCGATTACACCGCCCACCACCCCAAGAAGATCGCGCTGATCTTCGCCGCCATGCGCAAATTCGCCGCCCATCTGCGCAAAGAAGGCTGGGAGGTCCGCTACACCCAGCTTGACGACACCGAGAACGCAGGCTCGATCCCCGGCGAGTTGCTGCGCCGCGCCGAAGAGACCGGCGCCACCGAGGTTCTGGCCACCGAGCCGGGCGAGTGGCGGCTGATCGAGGCTTTGCGCGACACGCCGCTGGACATCACCCTGCTGGAGGACGACCGCTTTCTCGCCTCCCACGCCGAGTTCGAGGATTGGGCCAAGGGGCGCAAGGCGCTGCGGATGGAGTATTTCTATCGCGAGATGCGCCGCAAGACCGGGCTGCTGATGGACGGCGACAAGCCCGAGGGCGGCGACTGGAATTACGACAGCGAGAACCGCAAGCCGCCGCCCGACGGCATCGGCCACGGCGGTCCGATGAGCTTTACCCCCGATGAGACCGTGGAAGAGGTGCTCGATCTCGTCGAGGCGCGGTTTCCCAAGAACTTCGGCACGCTACGCCCCTTTCATTTCGCCACCGACCGCGGGCAGGCCAAGCGCGCGCTGGCGCATTTCATCCGCCACGCGCTGCCCGAGTTCGGTGCCTATCAGGATGCCATGCTGGACGGGCATAAATACCTCAACCACGCGCTGGTCTCGCCCTACATCAACATCGGGCTGCTCTCTGCGCTGGAAGTCTGCGAGGCGGCGGCGGAGGCCTATCGCGCGGGCGACGCGCCGCTCAATTCGGTCGAGGGCTTCATCCGCCAGATCATCGGCTGGCGCGAATACGTGCGCGGCATCTATTTCCACGAGGGGCCTGAGTATCCGCACCGCAACCGCCTCAACCAGCAGCGCGCGCTGCCGCCGCTCTATTGGGGTGCCGAGACCAAGATGCGCTGTCTGTCGAAAGCCGTCGAGCAGACGCGCGACGAGGCCTATGCCCATCACATCCAGCGGCTGATGGTGACCGGGAATTTCGCACTGATTGCCGGGATCGACCCGGCGGAGGTGCATGAGTGGTATCTGTCGGTTTACGCCGATGCCTTCGAATGGGTCGAAGCGCCCAACACCGTGGGCATGAGCCAGTTCGCCGACGGCGGGGTGATCGCCTCGAAGCCCTATGTCTCGTCAGGCGCCTATATCGACCGCATGTCGGACTATTGCGGGCAGTGCGCCTACAAGGTGAAACAAAAGACCGGCGAAGGCGCCTGCCCGTTCAACCTGCTCTATTGGCACTTTCTGACCCGGCACCGCGAGAGGTTCGAGAACAACCCTCGCATGGGCAATATGTACCGCACATGGGACCGGATGGACGAAGCGAAGCGCGAGACGGTTCTGGCCGAGGCCGAAGCGTTTTTGAAGCGGCTGTCGGCTGGCGAGACGGTCTGACCCCGCCGGACATGTGAGCCCAGCGCCGCGCCGGGCGGTGAGGGCGGGATGTGCGTATTTGGAAAGAGAAGAAGATGGACGGGGGCGCGCTGGGAAGGTCCCCGCGCAGCCGCGAGCTTGCGCGGGGTCAGGTTTTTTCCAGCTCGCTTTCCAGCTTCAGAACGCGGCCGCCGTCGTCCTGCTCGATCAGGAAGGCCGGCGCATCCGACGAGCCGTTGCGGGTGATCTTCTCGCCCGAGATTTGCCGGGTCACCTTGCGCTCGAAGCGCTCGGCGATCTTGCCGGTGGCGCTGCCCGCGCCCCAGTTCCACTTCACGATCTCTCCGACCTGAAAGCTGCTCATCGTGTCGTCTCCCTTGCTTGACGCAGGGAAAACACCCGGGAGCCCGGGGATGTTCCGTCTCAGTCGGTCGCGGGCTCTTCGGTGGGCTCGGCGGCGGGCTCTTCGGCTGCCGCCTCCGGCGCCTCGTCGGCGGCACCTTCGTCCGGTGCCGCATCCGCTGGCGTCTCGCTGTCCTGCACCGGGGTGTCGGTGGTCAGCACGCCGTTGACCCATTCGCCGGTGCTCTGCTCGCCGGTGCCATAGCGCATGGTGCCCTCGCCCTGCCGTTTGCCGCCCGCGAAATGCCCCTCGTAGACATCGCCATTGGCATAGGTCGCGACGCCCTCACCCTCGATCTCGCCATCGACCCATGCGCCCTCGTAGCTGAAACCGTCGGGCATGGTGATCTTGCCCTGCCCGTGGCGCTGGCCGTCGCGGAAGGCACCGGTATAGACCGTGCCGTCGGGATAGGTGGCCGTGCCTTCGCCATGGCGCTGACCGTCCTGCCAGTCGCCCTCGTAGCGGTAACCGTCGGGGTAGGTCATCACGCCCGTCCCGTCGTTGCGGGCGTTCTTGAAGCTGCCCTCGTAGACCAGCCCGTTGGCGTAGCGCGCGATGCCCGCGCCTTCGATCACCCCGTCGACCCAGTCGCCTTCATAGGTCGAGCCGTCGGGATAGGTGATCTTGCCCCGGCCATTCGCGAGATCGCCGAGGAAGGCGCCCTCGTAGATCGAACCGTCGGGATAGGTGACCTTGCCCTGCCCCTCGATCTGGCCCGAAACCCAGTCGCCCTCGTAGCGGTAGCCATCCTCGCCGATAAAGGTGCCGGTGCCCTGCCGCTGGTCGTTGTCGAACTGGCCCTCGTAGATGTCGCCATTGGCATAGGTCACCTTGCCCTGCCCTTCGCGGCGGCCGTCCACAAGTTCGCCCTCGTAGATGTCGCCATTGGGCTGGGTGAGCTTGCCGACGCCGTCGATCTGCCCCTCGCGCCATGTGCCCTCGTAGATCAGCCCGTCGGGCATGGTCAGCTTGCCTTGACCGTCACGCAGCCCATTGGCCACGCGCCCCTCGTAGACCGAGCCGTCGGGATAGGCGATCTCGGCATTGCCCTGTTTGACGCCGTTCACCCAATCGCCCTCGTAGCGATAGCCATTGGGGCCGGTCATCACACCGCGCCCATGGTGCAGCGCATTGCGGAAAGACCCTTCGTAGCGCATGCCGTTGGCATATTGCATGACGCCCTTGCCGGTGATCTTGCCGTCGAGCCAAGACCCCTCGTAGGTGCCGCCATCGGCAAAGACGATGCGGCCAATGCCCTCGGGCTTGCCCTTGGCGAACTGTCCCTCATAGACCGACCCATTGGGGAAGCGCGCGACGCCCTCGCCGCGGATCTCGCCTTCGACCCAAGCGCCGGTGTACTCATAGCCGTTGGGCATGCGGTAAGTGCCCGTGCCGTGCTGCAGACCGCCCTGGAAGGTGCCCTCATAGACCCCGCCGTCGTCATATTGCTTGGTCTGCACCTCGCCATCCTCGACCTGCGCGAGCGCGGGATATGTCAGCGCGCCGATGGCCGCCGCCGTGAGGATGGTTCTGCCTGAAAGCTTCATGCGAAATCCCTGCCGGACCTTTGCCGGATGCCTGTTGTTTTCCGCCGAAAATCGGCCCCTCTGCCGCCGCGAAACTAAACAACACCCCCTTGGCTGACAATCTCTTTTGCCCTCAGCTTCTTCCCCTCGGGCGTGGTTCTGCTATGTGGGCACGCGGATGTGACCGAAAGGATGGGGCTCATGGCCGACCGTTTCCGCCTGACCATCGCGCAGCTGAACCCGACCGTGGGCGATCTTGCAGGCAATGCCGCCAAGGCAAAGGATGCCTGGGAGAAGGGCCGCGACGCCGGGGCCCAGCTTGTTGCCCTGCCCGAGATGTTCATCGCTGGCTACAACGCGCAGGATCTGCCGAAGAAACACGCCTTCACGCTGGACTGCATGGAGGTGGCGAAGACGCTGGCCGAGGCCTGCGCCGACGGGCCCGCGCTGGCGATCGGCTGCCCGTGGATCGAGGGCACCGAGCTTTACAACGCCTATCTCATCTGCCGCGGCGGACGGATCGTCACCCATGTGTTCAAGCACCACCTGCCGAACTATGGCGTCTTCGACGAGGTGCGGGTCTTCGACAGCGGTGCCATCGGCGGCCCCTACGCGGTGGGCAACGTGCGCATCGGCTCGCCGATCTGCGAGGACGCATGGTACGAGGATGTTGCCGAGACCCACGCCGAGACCGGGGCCGAGTTCCTGCTGGTGCCCAACGGTTCGCCCTACCGCCGCAACAAGCACGAGACCCGGCTCAACAAGATGGTCGCCCGCGTGGTCGAGACCGGCCTGCCGCTGATCTACCTCAATATGGTGGGCGGTCAGGACGACCAGATCTTCGACGGCGGCTCCTTTGTGCTGAATCCCGGCGGACAGGCGGCGCTGCAACTGCCGGTCTTCGAGGAAGAGATCGCACAGGTCGATTTGGTGCGCACCCCCGAGGGATGGCGCGCCGAGGATGGGCGCTTCGTGCAGCACCCGGACGACATGGAGCAGGACTACCACGCCATGGTGCTCAGCTTGCGCGACTATTGCCGCAAGACCGGCTTCGGCAAGGTGCTGCTGGGCATGTCCGGCGGCATCGACTCGGCGCTGGTGGCGACCATCGCCACCGATGCGCTCGGGGCCGAGAACGTGCGCTGCGTGATGCTGCCGTCGGAATACACCTCCGAGCATTCGCTGGAGGATGCCAAGGCCTGCGCCACCAACCTCGGCTGCCACTATGATTTCGTGCCGATCGCCGAAGGGCGCGAGGCGATCACCAACACGCTGGCCCCGCTCTTTGCCGGGCGCGATGCCGATCTCACCGAAGAGAACATCCAGTCGCGCCTGCGTGGGCTGCTGCTGATGGCGCTGAGCAACAAATTCGGTGAGATGCTGCTGACCACCGGCAACAAGTCCGAGGTCGCGGTGGGCTATGCCACGATCTACGGCGACATGGCGGGCGGCTACAATCCGATCAAGGATCTCTACAAGACTCGCGTCTTCGCCATCTGCCGCTGGCGCAACGAGAACCAGCGCCCGTGGATGAACGGCCCCGACGGCGAGGTGATCCCCGAGCGGATCATCACCAAGCCGCCTTCGGCCGAACTGCGCGAGGACCAGAAGGACAGCGACAGCCTGCCCGACTACCCGGTGCTGGACGGCATTCTAGAGATTCTCGTGGACCGCGATGGCTCGATCGCTGATTGCGTCGCAGCGGGCTATGACCGCGCCGATGCAAAGAAGGTCGAGCATCTGCTCTACATCTCGGAATACAAACGCTTCCAAGCCGCTCCGGGCGCGCGCCTGTCGCAAAAGGCTTTCTGGCTCGACCGGCGCTATCCCATCGCCAACCGCTGGCGCGACAACGGCTGATACGGCACGCGGGCCATCTGGCCCACCGCTACTCCCACCAACGGTCGATGCTGGCGATATCGTCGTCGGACCAGCCGAAATGGTGGGCGAACTCATGCACCGTCACATGGGCGATCAGCGCATCCAGCTCGACATCGCCCCGGTCGCGCCATTCCTGTAGGATCGGCTCGCGGAACAGCCAGACGGTATCGGGATAGGGCGAGGGCCAGCTGCTCGACTTTTCGGTCATCGGCACACCCTCGTAGAGCCCGGTGAGATCGAGCGGATCGTCGATCTGCATCTCTTGCAGAATGTCCTCGGGCGGCCAGTCCTCGACCTGCAGCACCACCTCGGCGGCGGCGGCGCGGAACGGCTCGGGTAGAGCGTCGACCGCGGCGCGGGCCATGGTCTCGAAAGCGGCAAGATCGGGCGCAGTATCGGCTGTTGTCATGCAGGGGATATGGCCCCGCGCCGGCGGCGGGAAAAGACCCAAACGGTTCGATCTGCGAGGCGCGCGCAAAACAGCGGGCCGTAGAGCGGGGCCGTGACGCAAAGACAGGTCGCTTTCCGCCCTCCGCGTCGCAATTGGCGCAGATCCCCTTCCCTATCCGCCCTAATGGCGCGCTTCCGCATTCAGGAGCGCGCGCATGATCACCGTCCACAGCATTCCGCAGGCTTTTTCCGAAGCCGACTGCAGCCGCCTCATCGAGATCTCGCGCAATGCCGAGGCCTCGGACGCGCGCCTTGTGGGCCAGCAGCGCGCGCATAACATGCGCCGCGCCGATCTGGTGTGGCTCGACGATGTGGAAGACACCGGCTGGGTCATGGATCGGATCATCGAACTGGTGCGTGACGCCAACCGATCCGCCTATGACTTCGCGCTGGATGCCTTCGACGAAAGCGCGCAGGTCGCGCGCTACGGCGCCGAGCGTGAGGGGCATTTCGACTGGCATTCGGACATCGGCGAAGGCCGTCTGGCCGCGCGTCGCAAGCTGACCATGGTGGTGCAGCTTTCCGACGAGGGCGCCTATGAGGGCGGCGCGCTGGAACTGATGCCCTCGAACCACGTGGTCGCGGCAAAAAAAGAGCGCGGCACCGCCACGCTCTTTCCGTCCTATATGCTGCACCGGGTCACGCCGGTGACCGGCGGCGAGCGCCATTCGCTGACCATCTGGGCGCATGGGCCAGCCTTCCGCTGACCCATCCCCACCCTAGGGCCAGCGGCCTCAGGTCATCAGCAACTGGTAACTGTGTGGCATGTACCGAAAACCGTCGCCCTCGGCCTCGACATAGCCCACTGCCGGGAACGGCATGTGGTAGCCGATGAAGGGGGTTTTCTCTTCGGCCAGCGTGCCGAAGATCTTGCGCCGCGAACTGGCGGCCAGCTCCTTGTCCATGTCAAAGCGCACTTCCCAATCGGGCTTGCCTACCGACCAGACGTAGTGGTTCGCCAGATCGGCGGTCAGCATCAGCTTCTGGCTGCCGCTTTCGAGCATGAAGCACATATGCCCCGGCGTATGCCCGGGCGCGAGAACCGAGGTGATGCCCGGCGCGATTTCCTCGCCATTGCCGAGGAAGCTGAACTGATCCTCCAGCGGGCGCACCTTGCTTTCAAAGGTGTCGTTGCCTGCTTCGGTCCAATGGGCCCACTCCTCCTGCCCGGTCAGCAGCGCGGCATTGGCGAAGGTCGGCGTGCCGCCGTCCGAAAGCCCGCCGATATGGTCGCCATGCATGTGGGTGATCACCACATGGGTCACATCCTCGGGCGCGTAGCCCGCCGCTTCGACCGCAGCGGTGATGCCCGCAGGATCGAGCCCGGTGTCGAACAGGATCACCGCGCTGCCGGTGTTGACCAGCGTCGGGGTGAAGAAGAACTGCGCCTTGTCGGTGGGAATATGCGCGGCTTTCGAGACCTCGGCGAATTCCTCGTCGCTGGCGTTGAGGCCGAAGGTGCCCTTCGGCTCGGGTACGGTGCGCGTGCCCGCCATCATCGCGGTCACCTCGAAATCGCCCAGCGGCACCCGGTAGGTGCGCGGCACCTGCGGCCCTTGCGCTTCTTGCGCGGCAGCGGGGCGGGCACCGGCTCCGGTCAGCCCGGCGGCAAGCGGCAGCGCCGCGGCGGCGGTCAGTGCACTGCGGCGTGTCATCTTGTTCTTTTCCATGATCGTCATCCTCTCCTGCTTTGGCCTTCGCCCAAGGGTATGCGAATGGCGGTTTCTCCCGCGCGAAAGAGTAGCGCGCGCGGCGCAAGAGGCCACATCCGGGCCCGCCACAGCTCATCACAACCGCGTTTTGCAAACCGTTAAGAGGAATCGCCGTAGCCCCGTTTTCGCAACGAAGATGGAGCCAAAGATGATCCCCGACGCATCCAATCCCTGCTGGCGCCGCGTGCTCAGTTCCGAAGCCGAGCTGTCGGGCGCGGTGCTGGCAACCAAGATCCTCGTCACCCGACTGCGCCGCGAGGTGAAGGCCAGCCCGGCGCAGATGTCCGGCAAGATCGCCGAACTGCGGGGTTATTTCGAAAAGAACGCCTTCGCGACGAAGGATATCGCCCTCTTCTGAAAGGACGCGCGATGAAGAACCAGATGATGACCCCCGAGCAGGCCGCCGCAAGGATCGACGCAGGCGCGACGCTGGTGATCGCGGGCGACGAGGAGGTGCTGACCAAGCTGCCCCGCGGGCGCTGGATCGGCGGCACCACGGTCTATTTCATGACCGAGACCGGCGGCCATGTGGACCGCGAGAATGTCTTTGTCACCGAGCTTGAGGCCGCAGAAGATGCCCGCGCCGTGCTCTATGAAGGCGAGGACCTGCCGAGCCTGACCATGGGCCGTTTCGACAACGGGCTGTCG
The DNA here is from genome assembly GCF_056158605.1 of Salipiger sp. ABN3_019. NCBI lineage: Bacteria > Pseudomonadati > Pseudomonadota > Alphaproteobacteria > Rhodobacterales > Roseobacteraceae > Salipiger > Salipiger sp. ABN3_019. The sequence continues at coordinate 766,663 of NZ_JBSWTP010000009.1, read as the reverse complement.
GTGATCCTGATCCCCGCCTTCAGCAAGGCGCATGAGGCCTATGCCATCCACGGCGCGGAATATCCCGGCCTCTTCGATCAGCCGGTGATGGGCTGGATCACCGGGGTGCATCTTGATGAGCTTGCCAGCGCCACGCCGAAGGTGATCGACGGCACCACCGGCCGCGTGCACCAAGAGGGCGCGCTGGTGCTCCACGTGAAACTCTCTGCCAGCCGAAGTGCGAATGTCGAGATCCTCAATCTCTTCACCCAAGACGACAGCGGCCCCGAGATCACCTTCCCCGCCACCGGCTTTGCCGCCGAAACCGGGCGGATCGACGGCGCAGAGGTGGATTTTTCCAAATGGGTCGAGGCGCAGGGCATCGACACCCGGCTGCCGCTGGTGGCCAATTACGCGGGCGCCCTCGTCAATGTCTCGTTCCAGTCGGTCGGACCCGAAGGCGTGGCCTTCTACGCGCCGGTGATCGAAGGGGTCAGTTACCGGCTTGCCGCAAGCCCCGGCGACTATGCCACCGTCTTCGCCCGTCAGGCGCAGGGCGACGGCGCGCAGGAGCTGTCGTGCAATTGCATCCTCAATTTCCTCTTCGGTGAGCTTCAGGACAAGCGCACCGGCAGTTTCACCGGTCCCGTCACCTTTGGCGAGATCGCCTATATCCTGCTCAACCAGACCATGGTGCGGCTACAGCTGCACGGGCAGGACCAAGCCGCGGTCGCCTGACAGACCGCGCCTCTCCGGCACCCCCGGTCATCTCTCTCTGGCCGGGGGTTTTCTTATCTCACAGCCTGTATGGCGGGCTCAGAGCGCGCTGGCGCCGCATTGATCCAGCAGGTCGTGGATCATCGCGCGGGTCGACAGGCTCGTGCCCGGCGTGGTGACCGTAGCACTGGCCGCCGCCGCCCCAAGCGCCAGCGCCTCGGGCGCGCTCAGCCCAGAGGAAATACCGAAAGCGTAGGCACCGACGAAACTGTCGCCCGCCCCCACCGCCGAGAGCACCGAAACCTTGGCCGCGCTGACCTGCCAGAGTCCATCGGGCCCGGCCATCACCGAGCCATCGGCCCCGCGCGCAAGGATCACCCGCTCCGCCGCCCCGCGCGCCACCAGTTCAGCGGCAAACCCCGCGGAATTGGCGCGGGTCATCAGCGGCCGCCCAGCCAGTTCTTCGGCTTCCAGACTGTCCATCCGCAGCACCGCCGGTGCCGGATCAGTGCCCCGCGCCAGCGCTTCGAGCACCGGCCCGGAGGTGTCGACGATGACATAAGCGCCGCGGCCCTTCAGCGCCCGGCACAGCTCGGTGGGGAAATCATCGGGCACCCCCGGCGGCTGGCTGCCGCTCAGCACGACGATCCCGCCCTGCGGCACGGTGCTCGAGATGGCATCAAGCGCGTCCATCACGTCGCCCGCGCTCCAGACCGGGCCGGGCATGACGAAGCGGTATTGCGCGCCGGTCTGACGGTCGTGCACGGCAAAGCTTTCCCGCGTCTCACCCGGAGCTTTCATCCGCACCATCGGCAGGCCCAGCTCGGCCAGCGCCGCCTCCAGCCGCATTCCCGTCGGGCCGGAGAGGGCGACGAAGGCCCGCGCCGGGCCGCCCAGTTCGGCCGCGAGCCGCGCGACGTTGATGCCGCCGCCGCCGGGGTCGATCGCGGGCGCATCGCAGCGCAGCTTCGGACCTGCCTCGACACGGTCGGCAGTCGTCGAAAGATCGAGCGCAGGATTGAGCGTGACGGTCAGAATATCTCTCATAGGGCGGAGAATACACGGGATACCCGCTCCGCCAAGGGCCGGTGAACTGGACAAACGGCTGCGCTTGTGAAATTGCCACCCGCGTATGCAGGAGGCTAGCATGACCACCACCCGTTTCGCACCGTCGCCCACCGGTCACATCCATGTGGGCAACCTCCGCACCGCGCTGTTCAACTACCTGATCGCGCGCAAAGCCGGCGGCACCTTCATTCTGCGCATCGACGACACCGATGCCGAGCGCAGCAAGGAAGAGTACGTCGACGGCATCAAGCGCGATCTCGAATGGCTCGGTCTGCACTGGGACAAGACGGAGCGACAGAGCGCGCGGCTGGACCGCTACCACGCCGCCGCGGACGAGTTGCGCGAGATGGGCCGCTTTTACGAGGCCTTCGAAACCCCGACCGAGCTGGACCTCAAGCGCAAGAAGCTGCTCAACATGGGCAAGCCGCCGGTCTACGACCGCGCCGCGCTGGACCTGTCCGAGGCCGAGAAGGACGCGCTGCGTGCAGAGCGTGGCAACGGCGTTTGGCGCTTCAAGCTGATCCAAGAGCGGATCGACTGGAATGACGGCATCCTCGGCGACATCTCGATCGACGCCGCCTCGGTGTCGGACCCGGTGCTGATCCGCGGCGACGGGCAGATCCTCTATACCCTGGCCTCGGTGGTCGACGACATGGACATGGGCGTCACCAATATCGTGCGCGGCTCGGACCACGTCACCAACACCGCGACGCAAATCCAGATCATCGAGGCGCTCGGCGGCACCGCCCCCGGTTTCGCGCACCACTCGTTGCTCACCGGTCCGCAGGGCGAGTCGCTGTCCAAGCGTCTTGGCGTGCTGTCGATCCGCGATCTGCGCGAAGCGGGCGTCGAGCCCGAGGCGCTGCTGTCGCTGATGGCCCGTCTGGGATCGAGCCAGCCGGTGGAACTGCGCACCTCGCTGGACGAGATCGCCGAGGGCTTCGAGCTGAGCCAGTTTGGCTCGGCCCCGACGAAGTTCGACGAGCAGGACCTCTACCCGCTGACCGCGCGCAAGCTGCACCAGCTGCCGCTGCAGGATGTGGCCGAAGAGCTGACCGCGATCGGCGTCCCCGCCGAGAAGCAAGAGCTGTTCTGGTCGGTGGCTCGCGACAACATCACCACCCGCAAGGATATCCCCGGCTGGTGGGCGCTGTTCCGCGACGGTGCCGAGCCGCTGATCGCCGACGAGGACCGCGACTTCATCGCCGAGGCGATGGCGCTGCTGCCCGAGGGTCCCTACACACGCGACACGTGGGGCGAATGGACCAAGACGGTGAAAGAGGCGACGGGCCGCAAGGGCAAGGGGCTCTTCATGCCGCTGCGCAAGGCGCTCACCGGTCTCGAGCGCGGGCCGGAGATGGCCGACGTGCTGCCGCTGCTCGAGAAGATCCCAGCAAAAGATCTGGCGAAGTAAGCGCCGCGCCATCGAAATGCAAAAAGGCGGGCCTTCGGGTCCGCCTTTTTCGTTTCTCAATCGCGCTGCCCGCCCGGAATCAAGGCGAAGCCGCCGGGCGAGCGGTCGTGCATTGTGGCGCCATCGGTTCAAGCCCAATGGACGACGCCGTCCCGGCGGGCTGGCGCTTTGCCATCGCTGCCTGACGCTCGGACGACACACAGACTTGGCAGAGATAAAGTGCAGACCTCAGATGTTGCAGCGCCATCCCACGGGCATGCGCTCGCCCGGCTCCCGTTGTGCTCTTGCAGAACGCCTCAGCCGTCCTCCCGCTTTCCCGCCAGCCACGCCTTGTCGGCGTCTACGGTGAAGGCGGCCTCGGCATGGGCGAAGGCATAGGCGCGCGTGTCCTCGGCGGCGGCGGCCAGCGCGGGCCAGTCGGCGCGGCGCAGCACATTCATCGCGGTCAGCACGCAGCCGATCACCTCGGGCCGGGCCGCGCCATCGCGGATCAGCGGGTAGAACCCGTCTTCCACCAGATGCGCCGGGTTGAGCGGCGCCATCTGCACATGCGGAAACTCCGGCGGTCCCTCCTCCGGTGGTCCGAGCCCGAACAGCATCCGCTCGAGCCGCTGCACCACGTCGATCGCCGTGCCCGGATCATTGACCGCAGGCGACAGGGCGCGCAGCGCGATCTCGTTCATCACCATGACGCCATAGCGGGCGTCCTGCTCCATGGTGCGCGCTTCGCCGAGGGTGAAACACTCGCAGATCTCTTCGGCCTCCACATGCCCGCCGGAGATTTGGCCCAGCGGCATCCCCGGCACGAGATGTGCGCCCGGATGGGCGGTGACGCGAAAGATCGCCTCGCGCTCGGAGAGCTTTTCTTCCAGCGCCTCGAGGTTGATGTACTGCACATAGCCCGCCTTGGTCGCGGGCACTTCGCGGGCGTCCGACGGCAGCGCGTGATCGGGACGGGCCGCGCCCAGCGAGGGGCGGCTCATCGCGCGTTCAAGCGGCGGCAGGGCGCTGTTTTCGACCCGCTGCAGCGTGTGATCCATGCTGCCCATCACGCTCAGGTGGCCAATCCAGCGCAGCATCGCGACAATCACCGTGACGATGCTGCCGATGGTCAGGAAAAAGATCACCACCGCCGAGGCCTCGGAGTAGAAGCCCGCGTTGAACAGCACCAGCGAGGTTAGCGAAAAGAGGAAGGTGCCGGTGAAGGCCGCAAGCGCGGTCTGCGCCGTGCTGTCCTCGAGGTGCAGCCGGTAGGCGCGCGGCGTCGCCTGACTGGCCGCCGACTGGAAGGCCTGCACCATGACCGACAGCGAAAAGGTGGTCACCGTCAACATGGTGGTGGCGAGGATCTGCAGGATCGGCGTCACCGCATCGGCTCCGAAACGATCCTGCCAATCCTCGGGGATCAGCGGCTGCAACACTGGCGCCAGCGCCACCGCGACCAGCGCCAAAAGCGCGCCGAAGAGCACCCGAACCCCCAGCCGCTTCGACAGCCGGTAAAGCAGCAGCAGCCAGCGCGGGGTCATCGGCTGAACACCTGCGCCCCGACATCACGCAGCGCCGCATCGACAAAGCCGCGCTCGGCGTCGCTGAGGCTCTGCGCCCGCGGGTAAAGCGGTGCGGCGCGGTCGTTCAGGAACGGCACCCGCCAATCGCCGGTGCTGGCCAGAAAGCGCTCGGCGCCCTCTTTGCCGAACTCACCGAGATAGCCCTGCAGCACCACGTCGACATAGCTCAGCAGCACTGGGTGGTCGGTGTCGGGCGGCAGGCGGTCCGCCTCGGGCACCACATAGATTGCCAGTTCTTCGACGGTGGGAGCCGCATGCTGCACGTCGGCGCGGGCATCGGTGCGGTCATAATCGGCTTCGCGCTGGTCGAGGACGGCCCAGCCCTCGCCGGTGACCGGCGCGATCAGCCCTTCGATCTCGGATCCCGCATCGCGCGAGACGGTCAGCAGCGAGACCGGACGGCCCGGCACCCGCGCCCAGACCCGGCGCCATCCTTTAGCAACGGCCTTATGCGCGGGATCGAAAGCGTGGGTCCTGCGGTTGACCAGCGAGCCGTAGCCGAAAAAGAATGATGTGCTCATTTCTCGTCTTTTCTTTCTTCAAATTGATGTAAGTCAATCCGCGCTTTTCCCCGGCCCTGTATTTAACCCGGCAATCATTCAAAGCGAGGGCTTTTCCCGTGCGTGTGACCAAGAGAACGAATATTGCAATCCGTGTCCTGATGCACTGCGCGGCAAATTCTGGCCGCCTTGTGACCAAATCCGAGATTGCAAAGTGCTGCAATGCCTCGGAAAATCACCTCGCGCAGGTGATCAACCAGCTGGCGCAACTGGGGTATCTCAGCACCCATCGCGGGCGCAACGGCGGGCTGGAACTGGCCCGGCCTGCCTCGGAGATCCAAATCGGCGACGTGTTCCGCACGCTCGAATTGCCGGTGCCGCTGGCCGAATGCTTTGCCGATGCCGACAACACCTGCCCGCTGACCGAGGCCTGCCGCCTGCGCATCGCGCTCACCGAGGCCGCCAACGCCTTCTATGCCACGCTCGATCCGATCACGCTGGATGCGCTGGTGTGCGACAATGCTCCGCTGATCGACATTCTGGTGCCGGGCAAGGCCTGTTCGGTGCCGCGCACCGCGGGCGCGCTTGCGGCCACTGCGTAACTGTCGTAATCTCTCGCCACCGTGATGGGAGAACCGGCCTTGCCGGTGCCGAAGGAGCAACCGCCCCCGGAAACTCTCAGGCCAAAGGACCTTCACGGCAGAAAGACTCTGGAGAGAGGCGCCCCGGCGCCCGCCGAAGGGATAACGATCTCAGGCGAAAGGACAGAGGGGGCATTTCGAGCGCGGAGAAGATCCGTGCGGGAAATGCCCGGGGCCTTGCGCCTGTCCGGGCCGAAGGGATCGGGAGCGCATGGACGAGCTGAAACGCACGCCACTACATGATTTGCACGTCGAACTGGGCGCCAAGATGGTGCCCTTCGCCGGTTACGAGATGCCGGTGCAATACAAGCTCGGCGTTCTCAAGGAACATCTCCACACGCGCGACAAGGCCGGGCTGTTCGACGTCAGCCATATGGGTCAGGTGATCCTGTCGGGCACCGATGTGGAGAGCATCGCTCTCGGCCTCGAGACGCTGGTGCCGGTGAATATCGCCGGGCTGAAGGAAGGCCGCCAGCGCTATGGCTTCTTCACCAACGAAGACGGCGGGATCGAAGACGATCTGATGATCGCCAATCGCGGCGAGCACCTCTTCGTCGTGGTCAACGCCGCCTGCAAGACCGAGGATATGGCGCGGATGCGCGCCGGCCTCGAGCCCAAGGGCGTCACCGCCAAGCTGCTCGGCGACCGCGCGCTGCTGGCGCTGCAGGGCCCGGCTGCCGAGGCGGCGCTGGCCGCGCTGAACCCGGCGGTGCGCGAGATGCGCTTCATGGATGTGGCGACGGTCGAGCTTTGCGGCGCCGAGTGCTGGATTTCGCGCTCGGGCTACACCGGCGAGGACGGCTACGAAATCTCCGTGCCCGAAGACAAGGCCGAGGAGCTTGCCCGCGCGCTGCTGGCGCATGAGGATGTGGAGCCCATCGGCCTTGGCGCGCGCGACTCGCTGCGTCTCGAAGCCGGGCTGTGCCTCTACGGCCACGACATCGACAGCACCACCACCCCCGCCGAGGCGGCCCTGCCCTGGGCGATCCAGAAGATCCGCCGCACTGGCGGCGATCGCGCGGGCGGCTTCCCCGGTGCCGAAAAAATCCTCTCCGAGCTGGAAAACGGCGCGCCCCGCGCCCGCGTGGGCCTGCGCCCCGAGGGCCGCGCGCCGATGCGCGAAGGGGTGGAGATTTATGCAGATGAGACCGGCGGCACCCCGATCGGCCACGTCACCTCGGGCGGTTTCGGCCCCAGCGTCGGCGCACCGGTCGCCATGGGCTACGTGGGGATTGACCACGCCGCCCCCGGCACCAAGCTATTCGGCGAGGTGCGCGGCAAGCGCCTCGCCGTCGAAGTGGCCGAGATGCCCTTCGTGACCCAGACCTACAAACGCTGAGACAGACAGGGACAGCACGATGAAATTTACCGAAGAGCACGAATGGCTCCGCGTCGAGGGCGATGTTGTCGTCGTCGGCATCACCGCGCATGCAGCCGAACAGCTGGGCGACGTGGTGTTCGTGGAACTGCCCGATGAGGGCACCACGGTGAGCAAGGATGACGAAGTGGTGGTGATCGAGTCGGTCAAGGCCGCCTCCGACATCCTCGCCCCGCTCGATGGCGAGATCGTCGAGGTGAACGCACCGCTGGCCGATGAGCCGTCGAAGGTCAACGACGATCCCGAGGGCGAAGCCTGGTTCTTCAAGATGAAGATCGAGGACCTCTCGGCGCTCGACGACTTCATGGATGAAGCCGCCTACAAGAACTTCATCGGCTGATCTCCTGCCCGGCGCCGCGCCTGCGGCACTGCCGGGCGGATGCGTATTTGAAGAACAATGAAAGGGGCAGGGCCGCGCCTTGCCCCCTCTTCCCTGCTGAACCTTGCTGTTTCTGGACGGATCGACATGGCCTTCACGCCCACAGACTACCTGCCGTATGACTTTGCCAACCGCCGCCACATCGGGCCCTCGCCCAAGGAGATGGCGGATATGTTCGAGGTGCTGGGGGTCAAGGACCTCGACGCGCTGATCAAGCAGACCGTGCCCGCCGGCATCCGGCAGGCGGATGAGCTCGAGCTTGGCAAGCCCATGTCCGAGCGCGAGATGCTCTGGCACATGCGCGAGGTCGCATCGAAGAACAAGGTTCTGACCTCGCTGATCGGTCAGGGCTACCACGGCACGGTGACCCCGCCCGCGATCCAGCGCAACATCTTCGAGAACCCCGCGTGGTACACCGCCTACACGCCCTATCAGCCCGAGATCTCGCAGGGCCGTCTTGAGGCGCTGCTGAACTACCAGACCATGGTGTCGGATCTGACCGGCCTCGAGATCGCCAACGCCTCGCTGCTTGACGAGGCCACCGCCTGCGCCGAGGCGATGACCATGGCGCAGCGTGTGGCAAAGTCGAAGGCCAAGGCCTTCTTCATCGACGAGAACTGCCACCCGCAGAACATCGCCGTGATGCAGACCCGCGCCGCGCCGCTCGGGATCGAGATCATCATCGGAAGCCCCGATGCGCTGGACGCCGAACAGGTCTTTGGCGCGATCTTCCAGTATCCGGGCACCCATGGCCATGTGCGCGAACTCACCGCCGAGATGGAGGCGCTGCATGCCGCCAAGGCGATCGGTATCGTCGCCGCCGATCCGATGGCGCTCTGCCTGCTGAAAGAGCCGGGCGCGATGGGCGCCGATATCGCCGTGGGCTCGACCCAGCGCTTCGGCGTGCCGCTCGGTTATGGCGGCCCACACGCCGCCTATATGGCCACCAAGGACGCCTACAAACGCTCGATGCCCGGCCGCATCGTCGGCGTGTCGATCGACAGCCACGGCAATCGCGCCTACCGCCTCGCCCTGCAGACCCGCGAGCAGCACATCCGCCGCGAGAAGGCCACGTCGAACGTCTGCACCGCGCAGGCGCTGCTGGCGGTGATGGCGGGCTTCTACGCGGTGTTCCACGGCCCCGAGGGGCTGAAGGCCATCGCGCAGCGCATCCACCGCAAGACCGCCCGCCTCGCGCGCGGGCTCGAAGAGGCCGGCTTCAAGGTCGAGCCCGAGACCTTCTTTGACACGATCACCGTGGACGTCGGCCTGCTGCAGCAGGGCGTGCTGCGCGCCGCCGTGAAAGAAGGCATCAACCTGCGCAAGGTGGGCGAGACCCGCGTCGGCATCACGCTTGACGAGACCACGCGCCCGGCCACCATCGAGGCGGTCTGGCGCGCCTTCGGCCTGCTGCGCAAGGACGAGGATTTCGCCCCGCACTACCGCCTGCCCGAGGCCTCGCTGCGCAGCAGCAGCTACCTCACCCACGAAGTGTTTCACATGAATCGTGCCGAGACCGAGATGATGCGCTACATGCGCCGTCTCGCCGACCGCGATCTGGCGCTCGACCGGGCGATGATCCCGCTCGGGTCCTGCACCATGAAGCTCAACGCCGCCGCCGAGATGATGCCGGTGAGCTGGCCCGAGTTCGGCTCGCTGCACCCCTATGTGCCCGAGGATCAGGCGCTTGGGTATAAGCAGATGGTCGACGATCTGTCGGACAAACTTTGCAAGATCACCGGCTATGACGCCTTTACGATGCAGCCGAACTCCGGCGCGCAGGGCGAATACGCGGGCCTGCTGACCATCGCCTCGTGGCAGCGCGAGCGCGGCGAGGGCCAGCGCAACGTCTGCCTGATCCCGGTCAACGCCCATGGCACCAACCCCGCCTCGGCGCAGATGGTCGGCTGGAAGGTCGTGCCGGTGAAATGCGACGAGAAGGGCTCGATCGACCTCGTGGACTTCCGCGCCAAGGCCGAGCAGTACAGCGAGACGCTGGCGGCCTGCATGATCACCTACCCCTCGACCCACGGCGTGTTCGAGGAAACCGTGCGCGACGTCTGTGCGATCACCCATGAGCACGGCGGGCAGGTCTATATCGACGGCGCAAATATGAACGCCATGGTGGGCCTCTCGCGCCCCGGCGATCTGGGCGGCGACGTGAGCCACCTCAACCTGCACAAGACCTTCTGCATCCCGCATGGCGGCGGCGGCCCCGGCATGGGTCCGATCGGCGTGAAGGAGCACCTCGTACCGCATCTTCCGGCGCATCCGCTGGAAGAGGGCATCGCGGGCCCGGTCTCCGCCGCGCCCTTCGGCTCGCCCTCGCTGCTGCCGATCTCCTGGGGCTACATCCAGATGATGGGTGGCGCGGGGCTGACACAGGCAACCCGCGTGGCGATCCTCAACGCCAACTACATCGCAACCCGCCTCGCCGGATCCTTTGAGGTGCTCTACACCGGCCACGAGGGCCGCGTGGCGCATGAGTGCATCATCGACATCCGCCCCTTCGGCGACAGCGCCGGGGTGACTGTGGACGATGTGGCCAAGCGGCTGATCGACTGCGGCTTCCACGCGCCGACCATGAGTTTCCCGGTCGCGGGCACGCTGATGATCGAGCCGACGGAGTCGGAGACCAAGGCCGAGCTTGACCGGTTCTGCGATGCCATGCTGGCAATCCGCGAGGAGATCCGCGCCATCGAAGAAGGCAAGGCCGACGCCGAGAACAACCCGCTCAAGCACGCGCCGCACACGATGGAAGACCTCGTGCGCGACTGGGACCGGCCCTACAGCCGCGAACAGGGCTGCTTCCCGCCGGGTGCCTTCCGGGTCGACAAATACTGGCCGCCGGTCAACCGCGTCGACAACGTCTGGGGCGACCGCAACCTGACCTGCACCTGCCCGCCGATGAGCGATTACGCCGAGGCGGCGGAATAAGGCGGAGAGGGCAGGAGCGAGGGGCGCTGCCCCTCGCGCTCCCCGGGATATTTGGGTCTAGACGAAGCACAGGCGCGCGCCCTCTTCGACTAGATAAAATATCCCCGCCGGAGGCACGCCGCAGGCGTCCAAAACGCGTCCAAAGCAAAAGGGCGGGACCTTAGGTCCCGCCCTTTTCGCGTCGCATGGTGCTGGGTCAGCCCTCCGCAGGCGTCTCGAGCAGGAAGGAGAAAGCATCGCGGATGCGGTCCCATGTTTCCTTGTTCGACGCGCAGAGCAGCACGCCCTCGCGCGTGGCGGCGTTGTATTCCGAGCCATCGAGCATCGCCACATGGCCCCCGGCGCAGCGCGAGATCAGCGCCCCCGCCGCATGGTCCCAGGGCGTCAGCCGCGCCGAGAAGAGGAAATCCACCGAGCCTTGCGCGAAGAGCCGGAACTCATGCGCCGAGCAGCGCAGCGTGTGGCTGCGCTCGAACAGCGGCAGCGCCGCGCCGACCTGCGCGCGCTTGTCCTCGGGCATCAGATAGAAGGGGATGAACCCCTGCAACTCGTCGAGCTTGCCGCCCGCCGAGACCGACACGTGTCGGGTGAGGCGGCGCTTGGGGAGAAGCATCTTTGCCTCGCCGCCAATCTCGGCCACCATCACGTCGTCCATGATCGGATCGTAGATCATCCCGAAGACCGGCACGCCAAAGCGCGTGGCCGACAGGATGATGCCGAAGGTCGAGAGGCCATGCGCGTAGTTCCATGTGCCGTCCACCGGGTCGATGGTGAAGGCCAGTTCCGCATCGCCGATCTTGTCGCGGATCTCGGGATGTTCCGCCACCGCCTCTTCGCCGACGATCAGCGCGTGCGGATACATGCGCTGCAGGCCGCGCGCGATCATCGCCTCGGCACCCTTGTCGGCGGCAGTCACCAGATCCTGACGGCCTGTCTTTTCCGAGACCTCGCTGGGATCGAGCGACCGGAAGCGCGGCAGGATCTCGGTTTTCGCCGCGCGCCGCAGCAGGTTGAGAATGCTGGTGCGCTGTGCCTGCGAGATCGGGGCCGAGATCGGCATAGGCAGGGAATCGGTCATGGGAGGGAGGTCCGTCCTTTGCAGCCATAGGTCGCTATTGAAGTGCCAGCCCCTGCCCCGAGGTTCAAGCCAGCTGTTTGCACACCAGCGAAATGCCCCTATTCGCGGGCACGCAGCACCCGTGCCGGTCGTGCCGACAGCGGACGCCATGCGAAGGCGAGGCCCGCCAGCAGCGTCGCCAGCGCGCCGCCAAGGATGATCCCGAGCGCCGAGCCCCACATCACGTCGAACCGCGTTTCCATCAGGAAGTGACTCACCGCCCAGCCGCCAAGGAGGCCGGCGGCCAGTGCCACCACGCCCGCCGCCGCGCCCAGCAGCGCCGAGCGCAGCGCGAAGCTGCGCAGGATGCGCCCGCGCGAGGCACCGAGGGTCTTGAGCACGGCCGCCTCGTAGCTGCGCGCCGCCTCGCCCGCCGAAGCCGCGCCGATCAGCACCAGAAACCCGGTGAGCAGCGTCGCGCCCGCGCCCCAGCGGATCGCACCGGCGACGCCTTCGAGCAGTTCCGACACGCGGTCGATGGCGTCGCGCACCCGGATCGCGGTGATATTGGGATAGGCATCGCCCAGATCGCGCAGGATCTGCGCCTCGGCCTGCGGCTCGGCATAGACCGTGGAAATCCACGTATGCGGCGCCCCGGCCAGCGCGGCGGGGTTCAGCGTCATGACAAAGCCGATCCCGGCAGTGGAGAAATCCACCTCGCGGAAGCTGGTGATCTCGGCAGTGATGTCGCGGCCAAGGATGTTGACGGTGATCTCATCGCCAAGGCTCAGGCCCAGTTCCTCGGCCTCCTCGGCGGCAAAGCTGACCTGCGCCGGACCGCTGTAATCCTCGGGCCACCATGCGCCTTCGGTGATCGTGGTGCGCGCGTCCGGCGCGGCGGCATAGGTGATGCCCCGGTCGCCGCGCACCACCCAGTGATCGCCCGCCACCTGCTGCGCATCCTGCTCGTTGATCCGTGTGACCACGCCGCGCAGCATCGGCGCGGTGTCGACCCGGCTGACCGCCGGATCATCGGCGAGTCGCGCGCGGAATCCCTCGATCTGATCCGGCTGGATGTCGACAAAGAAATACGACGGTGCCACCTCGGGCAGATCGCGCGAGATCGAGGCCCGCAGGTTGCCGTCGATCTGGCCGATGGCGGCCAGCACCGACAGGCCAAGCCCCAGCGACAGCACCACCGAGGCCGCGGTCTCGCGCGGGCCGCCAATGGCCGAAAGCGCCCATCGCAGCGCCGGGCGGCCGCGCGCCAGCGGCGCGGCGCGGTGCGCCAGCCAGCGGATCGCGGTGGCGGCAAGCGCGAGGATGACCAGCGCGGCGAGCAGCCCGGCGGCGGTCCAGAGCGTGACCTGCGGGTCGCCCGAGAACAGCGTCGCCGCCCCCACGAGCGCCGCCAGCAGCGCCAGCGTCGCGACCACATAGCGCGGCGCGGGCAAGCCCTTGGCGCTGTCGAGAGCATCGCGAAACAGCGTGGCGGCGCGCACTTCTTCGGTGCGCGCGAGCGGCCAGAGGGTGAAAAGCAGCGCGGTGAGCGCGCCGTAAAGCGCCGCCTCGGCCAGCGGACCGGGGTAAAGGGTGAAGACCACCGGCACCGGCAGCGCGCTGGCGATGATCGGCGCAAAGAGCAGCGGCACGCCCGCGCCGAGGATCAGCCCAAGCGCGATACCGACCAACGAAAGCGCGCCGATCTGCAGAAAGTAAGTCAGAAAGATCGTGCCGCGCGTCGCGCCCAGCGTGCGCAGCGTGGCGATGACCGAGGTCTTGCGCGCCAGATAGGCCCGCACCGCCGCCGACACGCCGATGCCCCCCACGGCAAGCCCCGAAAGCCCCACCAGCACGAGGAACCGCCCTAGCCTCTCGACAAAGCGGGCGATCCCCGGCGCACCATTGCGCGCATCGCGCCAGCGAATGCCGGTGTCGCGGTAACGGGCCTCGGCTTCGGCCTTCAGCGCATCCAGATCGCTGCCCGGTGGCAGCAGCAGGCGATACTCGGATTCGTAAAGCGAGCCGGGCGCGAGCAATCCGCTGCCCTGCAGATCGGAGGTCCGCACCAGCGTGCGCGGGCCAAGGCCAAAGCCGTCGCCCGCGTCATCCGGCTCGCGGGTGATCACCGCCGAGAGGGTGAACTCCTGCGTGCCGAGCCGGAAGCTGTCGCCCGGTTGCAGCCCCAGACGGTCGGCCAGCACCGGGGCCATCACCGCGCCGGGCAGCCCCGCCGCACCATCCAGCGCCTGCGGCAACGGCGTCGGCGGGTCCAATTCCATTTGCCCGAGAAGCGGATAGGCGTCATCGACCGATTTCACCTGCGTCAGGCCGCGCTCGGTCTCGCCATCGCGGGTCACCGTGGCCATCGACCGGAAATCGGTGATCTCCGAGATCTTGGTGGAGATGCTGCCGAGCCACTCCAACTCGTCTTCGGTGGCGAAACGGTAGGTGAACTCGGCCTGCGCATCGCCGCCAAGCAGCACCGCGCCCTGATCCGAAAGCCCGGCCTCGATCGCCGTGCGCACCGAGCCGACGCCCGCGATGGCGGCGACCCCGAGCGCGAGGCAGGCGATGAAAATGCGAAATCCATGCACACCGCCGCGCAGCTCGCGGCGGGCAAAGCGGGCGGCAGTGGCCAGGCTCATTCAGCCGCCCTTTCCGCGCCGCGCGCGTGGGCGGTGTCGACCCGCCCATCGGTCAGCCGCACCACACGGTCGCAGCGCTCGGCCAGCCGGTTGGAGTGGGTCACCAGCACCAGCGTCGCGCCATGTTCGTCGCGTAGGCCAAAGAGCAGGTCCATGATCGCCTGCCCGGTTGAGCCGTCGAGATTGCCCGTCGGCTCGTCCGCAAGCAGGATCTGCGGACGCGGCGCCGACGCACGGGCCAGCGCCACGCGCTGCTGTTCGCCGCCCGACATCTGCGAAGGGTAATGACCAGCGCGGTGCCCGAGGTTGACCCGCTCCAGCTCGGCCTCGGCGCGGGCAAAGGCATCCTTATGCCCCGCAAGCTCCAGCGGCGTCGCGACATTTTCGAGCGCGGTCATCGTGGGAATGAGATTGAACGACTGAAACACCACGCCCATGTGATCGCGGCGGAAGCGGGCCATGCGATCCTCGTCCATGCCGGTCAGATCCTGTCCCAGCACGTCGACGCGGCCCGAAGTCGCGCTTTCCAGACCGCCCATCACCATCAGAAGCGAGCTTTTCCCGGAACCCGACGGCCCGATCAGCCCCAGCGTCTCGCCGCGCCGGACATCCATCGAGATTCCGTGAAGGATTTCGACCGGACCGGCATTGCCCCTGAGACTGAGAGTGACATCATTGAGGGCAATCATAGGATCGGTCATGGAAAGGGCCTTTGCGGAAAATGGCACGTTCAAGGACATATGGGGGTTTTGCCCTGCTCAGCAAGGCTGCGGTCTGCCTCACTTTTCTGACAAATCCAATTCCGGCCCTCGCAACCGAAGTGCTCGCGCTCGGCGACAGTCTCACGCAGGGCTACGGTCTGCCCGCGCCCGACGGGCTGGTGCCGCAACTGCAGGCGTGGCTGAGCGCGCAGGGCCATGAGGTCACCATCGTCAACGGCGGCGTCTCCGGCGACACCACCGCGGGCGGGCTGTCGCGGGTGGCGTGGTCGCTGACGCCCGAGATCGACGCGATGATCGTCACGCTGGGCGGCAACGACATGCTGCGCGGGCTCGACCCTGCGGAAGCGCGCAAGAACCTCGCGGGGATTCTGCAGGAGGCGCAATCGCGGGATCTGCCGGTGCTGCTGGTGGGGATGAGCGCGCCGGGCAACTACGGGGCCGACTACAAGTCCGAGTTCGACGCGATCTATCCCGCGCTGGCCGAGGAATACGGGACGTTGCTGTTCGAAGATTTCTTCGCCGGGCTGCGCGAGGACGGTCAGATGCCCGCGGATGTGACGGCGATGATGCAGGGGGATGGCATTCACCCCAATGCCGAAGGGGTCAGCAAAGTGGTCGAGGCATTGGACCCGAAGGTCGAAGAGCTTATCGCGCAGGCTGGCGACGACTGAGCCCTTCATGCGACCGAGCACGCTTTTGCTGTGAGCGCCAACGGTCAAACTCTTGCCTTAGCCGGACCCGCTGCACGCTGGCGGCGCGCCGGTCTGAGCAAAGACTTGCCTGCGCTCTTGCCTGGGCTCGGCAGACGTCAGTTTCAGGAGCGGACGGTCTCGACCGAGGCCGGGCGCAGCACGGTGCCACAGAGCCCCGCGTAGATGATCGGAAGAACACCGGCCACGAGGCTGACCGAAAAATAAAGGCCGATCGCGTTCAGCAGCGAGGTATCGAGGAAAATCCAGGAGAAGAGGCCGCAGAGAAATCCGAAGATGCTGCCAGCCATGATCGCTACAATCGCCATACTCTTACCCTTCGTTACAAGCGGCCACATGGGTCGGGCCCCGGTGGTATGAGCGAATTTTTGCCAGCGGATTCGGGCTCGAATGTGGCGGGCTTCATGTCGAAATGCGGCAATTTTCAGGTGTTTATTCCTATCGGCGTCCCCGCGGTGTTTTGCAGAATGCACGAGGGCGGCCCCATCGGGACCGCCCTTCGACGCGCGGCGCACCGGCAATCACCAGCATCGCTGGCGCCCGCTAGGCTCGGACCGCGCTCAGAGAACGGTGACCTTCGTGCCGATCGGCACGCGCTGGTAGAGGTCGATGACATGCTCGTTCAGCATGCGGATACAGCCGTTGGAGACCGAGCGCCCGATCGACTCCGGCGCGGTGGTGCCGTGGATCCGGAAGAAGGTGTCGCGACCGTTCTGGAACAGATAGAGCGCACGCGCCCCAAGCGGGTTCTGCGGGCCGCCGGGCTGAACATAGTCATTGTCCTTGAAGCGCGAATAGGTCTGCGGCTCGCGTTCGATCATCTCATCGGTCGGGCGCCACGTGGGCCATTCCTTCTTGACCTGAATCACCGCGTTTCCGGTGAACTCGAGCCCGGCCTTGCCAACGCCGACGCCATAGCGCAGCGCTTGGCCCGGCGCGGTCACGAAATACAGGAAATGCGCCCGAGGCATGATCAGGATCTGCCCCGGTTCGAGGTCCTGCCGGATGCCGACGGATTGCGGCTCGAATTTCTGTTCGAGGGCGAAAGCGGCTCCCGGCGCTGTGGTGGCCAGTGCCGCGCCCGCGGTGGCCGTGGTGACGAAAGTACGGCGGGTGATCATGGGCACCTCTCTTGGGTTGTTCTTCGAGCATGGGAATTGTGGTCTCGCGACGCGCGAATTCAATGGGTTTGACTCAAGGGGATTGTCACGATTGCGCAGAGAACACATATCAGATGAAACGAATGTATGGAGATCACGAAATGGTCAAGCTTGTCTGCCTCGATTGTGGCCAGACCAACCGCGTCCCGCAAGACCGACTTGGCTCCGGCCCGAAATGCGGCACCTGCGGCGCAGGGCTGATGGATGGGAAGGCCCATGAAATCGACGATGCGACGCTCGAAAAGGCGATCCGCACCGACGAAGTGCCGCTGGTCGTGGATTTCTGGGCGCCGTGGTGTGGCCCCTGCCGGATGATGGCGCCGGAATACTCCAAGGCCGCCGCCGCGCTCAAAGGCCGCTCGCGGCTGGTGAAGCTGAACACCGAGCAGCACCAGCGCGCCTCGGCGAGGTTCGGCATTCGCGGCATTCCGACGCTGATCGCCTTCGGCAAGGGGCGCGAGGCAGCGCGGCAGTCCGGCGCGCTCCCCGCCGCGCAGATCGAGGCCTTTGCCAACCAAGTGCCCGCCGCCAAGGGCTGACTGGGTGGCGCGGTCGCGGGCCTTTTTTGGTGCGGATCCCGCGGCCTGAAGGCGCGCGAGTTGCGCCAGTTCCCAAAGTCCCCACCGCCCCAGAGAGCCCAAAGGCGTGCCGCCCCGTGGCACGCCCGCTGTGACGACCGCACCTAATTTTTCGGCGCGTTGGCGTTCCGCCCGGCCAGCATCACGCTGATCGTGTAAGCGGCCTGCGGGTCCATGCCCGATAGGATCGCCGCCGCCGCGTCGGGGCGCATCCGTCCAAGAAAGCCCGCCGCGAAATCCGGCTCCATCTGCGCAAAGAGCGCCGCGGCCTCTCGCGGCTTCATATTGGCATAGACCTGCGTCAGCTGCGCAATGTCCTGTTCCGCCGCGGTTTCAGCCACGGCGAGCGTGGCGCGCAGGCGTTGCTCTGTTTCCTGCATGGCCGCAAGCTTCTCCTCGATCGTCGCCTCGGCGACGCGCAGCGCCTGCATCCGGCTGCGCAGGTCCTCTTCGCGCTGCATCACCTCCGCTTCGCGCGCGCGCAGCGCCTCGAGCGCAGGCGCCAAATCCTCTTCGCCGACACAGACCCCGGGCGCAGTGGCATCGGCATGAGCGCCCGCGTTGGGGTCAGCCTGCGCCATGTCGAGGGCCTGTTCATGCTCGCCAGCCTCGGCCACATTGTTGAGGGCCAAAGCCGCCCCGACGCCCAGCCTCACGAGCGCCGACGCGATAAGCAGCGCGCCGATCACCGCCAGCACACCGCGTCCGGCACGCCGATGCCCCGCCCGGCCACTCGCGGCGCGCGTGCCTCTTCGCAGTTTCCGCAGCAGCGCCTTCATCACCGCGCGCCGCTGCGCGAATGCCGCAGGAACACCGGCTCCGCACCCGGCTCCGCCGACGCACCACGACTTGCGGCCACGTCCGCCTCCGGCAGGTCGTGCATCGAGGCGATCAGCAATTCCAGCCGCTGCGCCACCTGCTCGCCGCGCTCTGTCAGATCGCTCAATTCCGCGCCCGATGTGCCCGCAGCCTTCTGCGCGGCGTCGAGCGAGCGCGTCAGATCATCGACCTGCGCCGAAAGCACCGCCACGGCGCCGCCGACGCCATTCTCGAGATCGGTGAACCGGGTCAGCCGCCGCGACAGGACAAAGCAGTAAAACCCCGCGCCAAGTGCCCCGGCCACAAGCAGAATATCGGCGATCAAGTCCATGTCGTCCCCCTTCAGTTCAGCACGAATTCGGTGACGAGAAGGTCGCGCACGCTGTCCTCCCCGGCGACCATCTGGATACGCCGCAGCATCTGCGCACGAAGTCGGATCAACGCGCCCTGCGCCTCGATATCGCCGGGTTCCAGCGCACGCAGATAGGTGTTCAGCACATCCAAGATGCGCGGCATCACCTGCTCGATCTGCGCGCGCCTTTCCGGGGCGACCTCAAGCTGCGCAGAGAACCGCAGATGATGCAGCGCCGAAACCGGCCCCAGCGACGCAATGAGCTGCGGCAATTCGATGAAATCCACAGTCGCGCCGCCACCGCCGTGGCTCCCAGCATCCCCGTCTCCATGCGCACCATCGCCCTGCGCCGCGGCATCATGCCCGGCAGCAGCATGTGCATCGCCGCCCGCAGCGCCACCAAAGGGCAGTATCCCTGAAAACGCCGCATAGAACCCTCCGCCACCGCCCAGAAGGGCCAGCAGCAGGCCGATCAGAAGCGGCAGTTTCGAGCCTTTCTTTCGCGGCGCTTCCTCTTCGCCGGCCGCGTCGGCGGTGGCGTCGGTCATGGCGCACCTCACGTCTGGCTTGCCCGTTTATAGGCGCAGAGAGGCTAACCAATTCTTAAGCCTGATCGTCCAAACAGGGCTCACCGGGGCACCCTGCGCAGGATGTCTCTCTGGGGGCCCGCACTCGGGAAAAAACCAAACGACGGAGGCTATGTTGGAGCAGTTCGCCACAGTCTGGAACGCGCTGACGCCGCGCCGACGGGTGCTGGCGATCGGGGCCGCGCTGGCGATGATGCTGGCGATTCTGGGCATGGCGCGACTCGCCGGGTCACCGTCCATGTCGCTGCTTTACGCTGGGCTCGAGAATGGCGCTGCGGGCGAGGTCGTCGAGGCGCTGGAGGCGCGCGGCGTGCCGTTCGAAGTGCGCGGCGGCGCCATTTTCGTGCCCGACACGCAACGCGACGCGCTGCGCATGACCCTCGCGAGCGAGGGGCTGCCCGCCAACAGCACTCAGGGCTACGAACTACTCGACACGCTGTCGGGGTTCGGCACCACCTCACAGATGTTCGACGCCGCCTATTGGCGCGCCAAGGAGGGTGAACTGGCGCGCACCATCGTTGCCAGCCCCTATATTGCCACCGCGCGCGTGCATATCGCCAATTCCAGCGCCAATCCGTTCCAGCGCGACGTCACGCCGACGGCCTCGATCTCGGTCACCGCCGGCGGCGCCGCGATGACCCCGGCGCAGGCGCGGGCGCTGCGCTATCTCGTTGCCTCCGCCGTGCCCGGCCTTGTGCCCGAGGATGTGGCGGTGATCGACGGCGCGGGTGGGCTCATCGGGGCCGAGGATGACCCCGGTGCCGGTCCCAGCGCCGAAGATCGCGCGCTGCAGCTGCGTGATCGCGTGCAGCGCCTCGTGGAGGCCCGGGTCGGCGTTGGCAACGCCGTGGTCGAGGTCAGCGTCGATACGGTGACCGAGAGCGAATTGATCCGCGAGCGGCGCTTCGATCCCGAGGGCCGCGTGGTGATCTCGACCGACACGGAAGAAGAGACCAGCACCAATCAAAACAGCGGCAGCCCCGATGTCACCGTCGCCTCGAACCTGCCTGACGGAGAAGCCGGGGGGGGCCAAAGCTCCTCGAGCCAGAGCAGCGATTCGCGTGAACGGGTGAACTACGAAGTGTCCGAGACCATGCGCGAGGTCACCCGCGTGCCCGGAGAGATACGCCGGCTCACCGTGGCGGTGCTGGTCAACGGACGTTTCGAAACCGCGGCGGACGGCAGCACGAGTTTTGTGCCGCTGCCCGAAACCGAACTGGCCGCCCTGCGCGATCTCGTGTCCTCCGCCGTCGGCTACGACGAGGCGCGCGGCGACGAGATTACCCTGCGCTCGCTGCCGTTCGAACGGCCCGAGGGGCTGGGCACCGGCCCCATCGAGCCCGGCTGGTTCACCCTTCCGCTGGACCCGATGAGCCTTATCCAAATGGGAATTCTCGCTGCCGTGGCGCTGATCCTCGGATTGTTTGTCGTGCGCCCCATCCTTGCAGGTACGCCCGGGACAGCCCAAGCGCCGCTCTCGCTGCCTGGCGGGGCGATGTCCGGCAGCGAGCCAGAGGCGCTTTCCGGCGAAATCGAAGAAGACAACGATTTCGCCGGTTTCCCCGCGCTCGGCGGCGGCGGCGATTTCAGCGGTATGGGCATGGTCGATTTCGACAGCCCCGCCGAGGAAGATCCGGTCGACCGCCTGCGCAACCTGATCGAGGAGCGCAAGAGCGAGACCGTCGAGATCCTGCGCAGCTGGCTCGATGAGAAAGAAGAGGCAAAATGACCGATCTGCGCTTTTATCTGGACGATTTCTCAGCATCCCCGCCGCAGCAGGGCACACCCGCCGCCGCAGACGAAGCGCAGGTGGAATTGGCCAAACTGGAGTCGTTTGATACCGGCTACCGCGCCGGCTGGGACGACGCGATCAAGGCACAGTCAGAAGATCAGGGCCGAATTGCCAGCGATTTTGCGCAAAACCTGCAGGACCTGTCCTTCACTTACACAGAGGCGTACCGCCAGTTGCTCGAGGGCGTCACGCCGCTGCTCGAAGAGATGCTGCGGGCGCTGCTTCCGGCCATGCTGCGCGACACACTGGGCCTGCACCTTCATGCGCAACTCAGCGCGATGGCGCAGCAGATCGCCAAACGCGAGGTGGTGATCACGGTCGCCCCCGGCGCCACCGAACAGGTGGCCCCGCTGCTTGAGCAGGACTTCGGATTTCCGCTTCGCCTGCAGGAGGATCCCGCGCTCGCGGAAGGGCAGGCCGACCTACGCTTTGGCGAGACCGAGCAGCAGATCGATCTCAGCGGCATGCTGCAGGAGGTGACCCAGGCGGTCGAAGGCTTTGCTCATGACACCCGCAGGGAGGCAGCCCATGGATGAGATCGCTGAACAGCCGGCAGACGGACAGCCCGCGGCAGAGCGGCCGTCGGCGAGCCACAACGCGACCTTCACCTCCGTGCCGATCGAGATCACCGTCTCGGTCGGGCGGGCGCGGCCGCTGGTGCGCGATCTACTCAAGCTCGGCGAGGGATCGGTGCTTACGCTCGACCGCCGGCTTGAGGATCCGGTCGAGCTTTACGTTGGCGACCGGCTCATCGGAACCGGCGCGCTCGAGGTCACCGGCGAGGGGGAAAATGCCCAACTTGCCGTACGGCTGATCGAGGTCATGGACCTGCAGAGCCCGGGCTGATCCGTGCCCAGCGCCGCCCTCTCCCGGTTCATGCGCCGCAGCCTGTGGCATCTGGCGGGCCTTGTGCTGATGCTCAGCCTCGCGCCCGGCACCGCGCTTGCGCAGCAGATCTCGCTGGACTTCGGCGGCAGTGGCTCGGTCTCTGCGGTCAGCCTGCAGCTCATTGCGCTGATCACCCTGCTCAGCCTCGCGCCCGGCATCGCCATCATGGTGACCTGCTTTCCGTTCATCGTCACCGTTCTGGCGATCCTGCGGCAAGCGCTCGGGCTACAGCAATCGCCGCCCAACATGCTGATCGTCAGCCTCGCGCTGTTTTTGACCTATTTCGTGATGGAGCCGACCTTCACCGCGGCGTGGCAGGGCGGGGTGCAGCCGCTTCTCGACGAGCGGATCGAACTGACCGAGGCCACAAGGCGCGCGCTTATCCCCTTTCGCGGCTTCATGGCCGCGCGCTGCGATCCTGCGACCTTCGAGGCGATGGCGGCTCTGCGTCCCGACACGCAGGGCGAGGGGCTCGCGCCAGAGGCACCGCTTTCGCTGCTGGTGCCCAGCTTCATGCTTTCCGAGATCGCGCGGGCCTTTCAGGTGGGATTTCTGGTGTTTCTGCCGTTCCTGATAATCGACCTCGTGGTCGCGGCGGTGCTGATGTCCATGGGGATGATGATGGTGCCGCCCGCCATCGTGTCGCTGCCCTTCAAGCTGGCGTTCTTCGTCATCGCCGACGGCTGGTCGCTGCTCTCTGCCGCCTTGGTGCGAAGTTACTTCTGATGGAGATGCAACCGTGCGGCATCAGACCGTCCAGACGCCCAGCGCAAGCGCGGCCCAAGACCGACCAGAAAACGCGCGCCGACAATCGAAGGCGCGCGCCCTGCTCAGAGCCCCTCGCCCGGCGTATCCGCGTGCAGGTGGCGCTCGCCGCGGGCTTTGGCCAATGCGATCTGCTTCTGCCGCTCGCGGAAGCGCGCCTTATCCTCGTCGGAGGTCTCGCCGATGCACTGATGACAGGACACACCTTCCTCATACTCGGGACGGGCGCGATCCTCGGGCAGGATCGGGCGGCGGCAGGCATGGCAGAGCTCATGCGGCCCTTCGCGCAGCCCGTGCTCGACCGACACCCGGCCATCGAAGACAAAGCAGCTGCCCTGCCACGTACTGTCGGTCTCGGGCACCTCTTCGAGGTATTTCAGGATGCCGCCCTTGAGGTGATAAACGTCTTCGACCCCTTGGCTCAGCAGGTAGTTGGTCGACTTCTCACAGCGGATGCCGCCGGTGCAGAACATGGCGATGCGCTTGTTGTGAAAGCGCTCTTTGTTTTGCTCCCACCATTCGGGGAACTCGCGGAACGAGGTGGTCTGCGGGTCCACCGCCCCCTCGAAAGTGCCGATGGCGATCTCGTAGTCGTTGCGCGTGTCGATCACCGCCACATCGGGCGAGCGGATCAGTTCGTTCCATTCGGCGGGCGCCACATAGTGACCGACCTTGGCGCGCGGATCGACGCCGGGCTGGCCCATGGTGACGATCTCTTTCTTCAGGCGCACCTTCATGCGCGCGAAGGGCCGTTCCGACGCCTCCGAGACTTTCCATTCCAGATCGGCGCAGCCGGGCAGCGCGCGGATATGGGCAAGCACCGCATCGATCCCGGCGCGCGGGCCGGCGATGGTGCCATTGATCCCCTCGCCAGCGAGCAGCAGCGTGCCGGTGACAGCCTGCGCAAGGCACAGGTCCAGCAGCGGCCCACGCAGGGCGGCGGGATCGTCGAAACGGGTGAAATGGTAGAGGGCGCAGACGGTGAACATGCGCGCGGATTTACGCCCTTGGCTCGAGTTGGGCAAGCGGCAGCATTGCCGCAGCATTGACGGGCGGGCGCCGTCCCCCTTAAGCCTGTGGAAAGCCACGCAGACTGCCCCGGAGATCCACCCATGCACGCGCTCATCGTCATCGACGTCCAGAACGATTTCTGCCCCGGCGGCGCGCTGGCGGTGCCCGGCGGCGACGAGATCGTGGAGCCGATCAACGCGCTGATGGCCGAGGCCGAGGCGGTGGTACTGACGCAGGACTGGCATCCCGCGGGCCATTCCTCTTTCGCGTCGAGCCACCCCGGCAAGGCGCCGATGGAGCTGACCGAGATGCCCTATGGCCCGCAGGCGCTCTGGCCGGACCACTGCGTGATCGGCAGCGCGGGCGCGGCCTTTCACCCCGCGCTCGACACCGACCGGGCCGATCTGATCATCCGCAAGGGCTATAACCCGGCGATCGACAGCTACTCGGCCTTCTTCGAGAACGACCGCCGCACCCCCACGGGGCTCGAGGGTTACCTGCGCAGCCGCGGCATCGAGGCGCTGACCATGGTGGGACTGGCGACGGATTTTTGCGTGAATTACTCGGCGCTGGACGCGGCGCGACTGGGCTTCGACGTCTCGGTGCGCATGGACCTGTGCCGCGCCATCGACTTCGACGGCTCGCTGGACGCGGCGCGCGCCGCCATGATCGGCGCTGGCGTTCGTCTGGCCAGTTTGGGCTGATCGGCGCCCGCGCTGCGCCGCGGCGCCGCTCGCCCCCCGCGCAAGCCGTTGCATGAACGGCAGAAAGCCCTTGGCCCTTCGTGTCACAATCGCGTAACAGGGGGACCGATTGCCCGTGAGGAGTGTGCGCCGTGGAAATCGCGACCCGAGTTTGGAACCACCGCTGGAAGATCGACCCGATCGTCCGGTCGCTGATCGACACCGATTTCTACAAGCTGCTCATGTGCCAGTCGGTGTTCCACAACCGCCCCGACACGCAGGTGACCTTCAGCCTGATCAACCGCTCCAGCGACGTGCCGCTGGCCAAGCTGATCGACGAGGGCGAACTGCGCGAGCAGCTGGACCACATCCGCTCGCTCAGCCTGACCCGCGGCGAGAGCACTTGGCTGCGCGGCAATACCTTTTACGGCAAGCGCCAGATGTTCCGGCCCGACTTCATGGAATGGTTCGAGAACCTGCGCCTGCCGCCTTACTTCCTCGAACGTGTCGGCGATCAGTATGAGCTGACCTTCGAGGGCAGCTGGCCCGAGGTCATGCTGTGGGAGATCCCCGCCCTCGCCGTGCTGATGGAACTGCGCGGGCGCGCGGTGCTCAACCACATGGGCAAGTTCGAGCTTCAGGTGCTTTACGCCCGCGCCGCCACCAAGCTGTGGGAGAAGATCGAGCGTCTGCGCGGCCAGCCCGGCCTGAAGATCGCCGATTTCGGCACCCGCCGCCGCCACAGCTTTCTGTGGCAGGATTGGTGCGTTCAGGCGATGGTCGAGGGTCTGGGCGACGGGTTCACCGGCACCTCGAACTGTCTGATCGCCAAGAACCGCGACCTCGAGGCGATCGGCACCAACGCCCATGAACTGCCGATGGTCTACGCCGCGCTGGCCGAGGACGACGCGGCGCTGGCGCGCGCGCCCTATGACGTGCTGGCCGACTGGCACCGCGAGCATGAGGGCAACCTGCGGATGATCCTGCCGGACACCTATGGCACCGAGGGTTTCCTGCGCAACGCGCCCGACTGGCTGGCAGGCTGGACCGGCATCCGCATCGACAGCGGCGATCCCGCGACCGGTGCCGAGATCGCCATCCGCTGGTGGCAGGAGCGCGGCGAGGATCCGCGCGACAAACTGGTGATCTTCTCGGACGGGCTCGACGAGGAGAAGATCCTCGAGCTTTACCACCAGTTCTCGGGCCGGGTGCGCGTCTCCTTCGGCTGGGGCACGCTGCTGACCAATGACTTCCGCGGCCTCACCCCCGACGACCGGCTGGCGCCCTTCAGCCTCGTCTGCAAGGCGGTGAGCGCCAATGGCCGCCCCACGGTGAAGCTCTCGGACAACCCCAACAAGGCGATGGGCCCCAAGGACGAGATCGCCCGCTATAAGCGCGTTTTCGAGGTTGGCGAGCAGCAGCGGATGGACGTGGTCGTCTGACCTGCGCACCGCCGCCCACCGACTCTGGCATGTGCCAAGGCACCGCGCTATGACGACACGGCATCTTAGCTGAGGAAAGACCGCAATGGCTGGCATCGAACCGCAACCCGGCATCATGGACATCGAGCTCTACGTGGGCGGCAAGTCCCATCTTGCGGGCGTGTCGAACGTGATCAAGCTCAGCTCGAACGAGAACCCCTTCGGCCCGTCGCATGCGACTCAGGAGGCGGTGCGCCGCGTTGTGCATGAGATGCACCGCTACCCCTCGTCGGATCACATCGAACTGCGCGAGGCCATCGGCGAGGTCTGGGGCCTTGATCCCCAGCGCGTCATCTGCGGCAATGGCTCGGACGAGATCATCGCGTTCCTTTGCCAAGCCTATGCCGGTCCGGGCACCGAGGTGATCCACACCGAGCACGGCTTTGCCATGCACAAGATCTCGGCCATGGCCGCCGGTGCGACCCCCATCGAGGTCGCCGAGCAGGACCGCGTGGTCAGCATCGACAATATCCTCGCCGCCTGCACCGAGCGCACCAAGCTGGTCTTCGTCGCCAACCCCGCCAATCCCACCGGCACGATGATCGGTCTGGCGGAACTGGAGCGGCTGGCGAACGGCATCCCCGAAACCGCCATTCTGGTGATCGACAGCGCCTATGCGGAATATGTCGAGGGCTATGACGGCGGCGCCAAGCTGGCCACCGACCGGCCCAATGTCTTCATGACCCGCACCTTCTCGAAGCTCTACGGTCTGGGCGGCATGCGCATCGGCTGGGGTTACGGCCCGCAAGAGATCATCGACGTGCTCAACCGCGTGCGCGGCCCGTTCAACGTGACCGCGCTGACGCTGGCCGCCGCCGAGGCCGCGATCCGCGACACCGCCTATGTCGAGAAGTGCCGCACCGAGAACGCCCGCATGCGCGCATGGCTGGGCGAGGCGCTGGCCGAGCATGGCGTGTCTTCGGACGCCTCCACCGCGAACTTCATCCTCGCCCGCTTCGGCTCGCAGGACGAAGCCGAGGCCTGTGACAGCTACCTGCAATCGCAGGGCGTGATCGTGCGCCGCACCACCGGCTACAAGCTTCCGCACGCGCTGCGCATCACCGTCGGCGACGAGGCATCGTGCCGCCGGGTGGCGCATCTGGTGGGGCAGTTCAAGGCAGGCGCGCGATGAGCGAGACGCAGAGCTACCAGCGCGTCGCCCTGATCGGTCTTGGCCTCATCGCCTCGTCGATCTTCTGGGCGATGAAGCGCGCTGGCATGGACTCCCATGTCACCGGCTACGCGCGCTCGGCCGAAACGCGCGAGACCGCGCGTCGGCTCGGCCTCTGCCACGAGATTGTCGATGATCTGACGGCGGCGGTGAAGGATGCCGATCTGGTGATCCTCGCCGTGCCGGTCGGCGCCATGGGTCCGATCGCCGAGACCATCGCGCCGCATCTGAAGCCCGGCTGCACCGTCACCGACGTTGGCTCGGTGAAAAAAGAGGTCATCGAGGCGGTGCGCCCGCATCTGCCCGAGGGCGTGGATTTTGTCCCCACCCACCCGATGGCGGGCACCGAGCATTCCGGCCCCGACGCCGGCTTTGCCTCGCTTTACGACAACCGCTGGTGCCTGATCGTGCCGGATGGCGCGTCTGAGGATGCCACCGCCCGGCTCGAGACCTTCTGGCAGGCGCTTGGTGCCAAGACCGAGCGCATGGATGTCGAGCATCACGATCTGGTCTGCGCCGTGGTCAGCCATGTGCCGCACCTCATCGCCTATACGATGGTGGGCGTGGCCGACGATCTGCGCCGCGTGTCGGATCAGGAGGTGATCAAGTTCTCCGCCGCCGGTTTCCGCGATTTCACCCGTATCGCGGCCTCGGACCCCACCATGTGGCGTGATGTCTTCATGACAAACAAGCAGGCAACGCTGGAGATCCTCGGTCGCTTCACCGAAGAGCTTTTTGCGCTGCAACGTGCCATCCGCACCGGCGATGGCGATTTGCTCTTTGACTACTTCACCCGGACGCGGGAAATTCGTCGGGGCATTCTGCAGGCCGGTCAGGACACGGATGCACCGGATTTCGGACGGGTGAAGGTGGAAAAATGATTCCTCGGGCGATGGCACTGGCGGCACTGATGCTTCTGGCATCGCCGCTTGGTGCCGCGCCCGAAACCTCACTTCGTCCGGTGGAGCGGACGGTGCGGCAAGCGCCAGAGCCTGTGGCACCCCCCGTGGTTGCCGGGAATGGCACGGTCCAGCGGAAAGCTCCGAATGCAGGCGTAAATTCGGACACCCAACTCCCCCCTGCCCTGCCAGCCCTCGCCTTCGCAGCGCGGTCACCGCAGGCCATCGGCAATTCGCTGCGCCCGCTGCGGCGCAGTCAGGCGGTGATCGAAAAGGCGCTGGCGCTGCGCAAGCAAAGACAGCGCGGCGCGGTCTGCGGCGATCCTGACCTTCAAGGCACGCCGGTCGGCACGGTGCCCGGCCGCATCAGTGGCTGCGGCATCACCGATGCGGTGAAGCTGCGCAGCGTTTCCGGCCTGTCGCTGAGCACCCGCGCGACGATCGACTGCACCACCGCCCGCGCGCTGAAGACGTGGGTCGACACGGCGGTGAAGCCCACTGTCGGCAGCACCGGCGGCGGTGTGAAAGGATTGCGCGTGGCCGCGAGCTACGCCTGCCGCGCGCGCAACAACCAGCCCGGCGCCAAAATCAGCGAGCATGGCAAGGGCCGCGCCATCGACATTTCCGCCATCCAACTGCGCGACGGCAGCGAGATCTCTGTGCTGCGCGACTGGGGTGGCGGCAGCCGCGGACGCATCCTGCGCAGCCTGCACAGCGATGCCTGCGGTCCTTTTGGCACGGTTCTGGGCCCGGAGTTGGATCGTTTCCACAAAGATCACTTTCATTTCGACACGGCCCGCTACCGCGCCGGCACATATTGCCGCTGAGAACGTCAATATTGACTTAAAGAAGGCAGGCGCTCACGGCGTCCTTCCGCGATTCGCGCCAGATAGGCGTATATTTTAGAAACAGTCCAAACCCGCAAACCAGAACTGTCCGCGAAATTTCTAAATTTGCGGCGAATTTTTGTCTGATATTTGATTTCCCGCCGCAATTCACCGAGATTTAATTATCGGGTGGGGGCCCATCGAAAAGGAGCGCACTGCCATGCGCGTATTTTTCACAGCACTGCTGGCGGCGATCTGCGCGTCGCCTTTGCACGCCGACGTCGAGATGGAAACCGCGCGCTTTGCGCCGGGCTCGCTGCTGGTGATGGAAGATCAGGAAGGCCGGGTGGTCAGCCATCTGGCGCGCGGCGAAGTTCAGGGCCTGTTCCGCTTTGACATCTTCGACGGCGCAAGCGGCGATGCCCCCTATGCCGGGCGCTATTACACGGACCGGCGCGGCGAGGTGCTGCTCAGCGTTGCGGCCAACGGCGCGGTCACGCGGTTCGAGCCTGACAGCTGCGCCCGCACGCTGGGCGAATGCGAATATGAGATCGTGCATGCCGACGGCCGCCGCGAGATGCGCATTCGAGAAACGCGTCGCACCTCGACCGGGCTTGCCTGGGCCGAATGGGGCAACGATGGGCTGATCGCCACGGGCGGCACCGATCTCGACGACATCGGCGCGCCGCGCGAAAGTTGGCAGCAGAACGCG
This sequence comes from Salipiger sp. ABN3_019, assembly GCF_056158605.1. Classification (NCBI taxonomy): domain Bacteria; kingdom Pseudomonadati; phylum Pseudomonadota; class Alphaproteobacteria; order Rhodobacterales; family Roseobacteraceae; genus Salipiger; species Salipiger sp. ABN3_019. The sequence goes on along the minus strand of NZ_JBSWTP010000009.1, from coordinate 737,220 downwards.
CTGAACGGCGACAGCTCGCGGGTGCACCGCGTCTCACTGGCGCTTCGGTAATTACTATTCGACCTTACGGAGCCGAATAACCCAGCTCCAATTTTCAAATGATTTTCTAATGAAATTTTAACTTGGATTGAATTAGTAACAAGTGCCCCGGTAACCAGTGACGGTAATAGGGTAACCAGTGCAGCAGGGCGGGCTTGTCTCGCCCTGCTTTTTTAGTCCCGGCAGTTTTGGTCCCGCCAGTTTTAGTCCCGGCAGTCTATTAGGTCCGCCGGTTTGAATGTCAGCTCTCGCCGCCGATCAGCGCCGCGAGCACCGCCCGCGCGTTTCCGGACGCCCAGTCCACATCGCCGGTCAGCCGCGCCACCTCCTCGCCCTCGGGGTTGAGGATCACCGAGACCGGCAGCCCAAGCACCGCCATCTGCCGCGCCAGTTTCGACTTCGGGTCGCGGTTCAGCGGCAGATTGTCGACGCCGATCTCGTCAAAGAAGCTCTGCATCGCCGGCGGCGGATTGCGCCCCGTGGCGATGGTCACCACCTCAAAGCTGTCGCCGCCCATGTCCTTTTGCAGCGCCGAGAGCGCGGGCATCTCTTCGCGGCAGGGCGCGCACCATGTGGCCCAGAAGTTCACCAGCGCCCATTTGCCTTCGAGGTCGGACAGCGCCTTGGGGTTGCCTTCGAAGTCGATGAATCCCTCGGTGCCCGCCGGTTTCGGCGCCGGGTGGAACACCAGCTTCTTCATCTCGCCCTCGCGCAACGCGCTGGCGCTCTGCACATCGGCGAGCGCCGGATTTGCAAGCGCAACACCGGCGGTATAGAGGATCGCCAAGGCCAGTTTTTTCATCTTCCCTCCGGAAAGGCAGCACATGTCGGACAAGACCTCGAACCAGATGTGGGGCGGCCGTTTCGCCGCAGGACCCGATGCGATCATGGAGGCGATCAACGCCTCGATCGGCTTCGACAAGCGGCTGGCGGCGCAGGATATTGCCGGCTCGAGGGCCCATGCGGCCATGCTCGCCGCCACAGGCATCGTCGAGACTAGCGACGCCGAAGCGATCCGGGAAGGTCTGCTCACGGTCTTGTCAGAGATCGAAGGCGGTGACTTCGCGTTTTCCACCGCGCTGGAAGACATCCACATGAACGTTGAGGCGCGCCTGAAGGAAATCATCGGCGAACCGGCTGGCCGCCTGCACACCGCGCGCTCGCGCAATGATCAGGTGGCGACCGACTTCCGCCTCTGGGTGCGCGACCAATGCGACGCCGCAGAGGGCGGCATTCTGGCGCTGATGAAGGCGCTGCTGGGTCAGGCCGAGGCTGGCGCCGATTGGGTGATGCCGGGCTTCACGCACCTGCAGACCGCGCAGCCGGTCACCTGGGGCCACCATATGATGGCCTATGTCGAGATGTTCGCCCGGGATCTGTCGCGCATGCGGGACGCGCGCAAGCGGATGAACGAATTGCCGCTCGGCGCCGCCGCGCTTGCGGGCACCGGCTTCCCGATCGACCGCCAGATGACCGCCGAGGCGCTTGGCTTCGACCGGCCCATGGCCAACTCGCTCGACGCCGTGTCGGACCGCGATTTCGCGCTGGAGTTCCTCGCCGCCGCCTCGATCTGCGCCATGCATCTGTCGCGCTTTGCCGAAGAGCTGGTGATCTGGTCCTCGGCCCAGTTCCGTTTCGTGACCCTGTCCGACCGTTTCTCCACCGGCTCGTCGATCATGCCGCAGAAAAAGAACCCCGACGCCGCCGAGCTGATCCGCGCCAAGATCGGCCGCATCTTCGGTGCCAATGTCGCGCTGCTGATGGTAATGAAGGGTCTGCCGCTGGCCTATTCGAAGGACATGCAGGAAGACAAGGAACAGGTGTTCGACGCCGCCGACAACCTGATGCTGGCGCTCGCCGCGATGGAAGGCATGGTCAAGGACATGACCGGCAATGTCGAAAACCTCGAGGCCGCCGCCGCCTCGGGCTTCTCCACCGCCACCGATCTTGCCGACTGGCTGGTGCGTGAAACCGGCCTGCCGTTCCGCGACGCCCACCATGTCACCGGGGCGCTTGTGGCCATGGCCGAGAAAAAAGGCTGCGATTTGAGCGATCTTTCGCTTGAGGAGATGAAATCGGTCAATGACGCAATCTCCGAGGGTATCTTCGATGTGCTGGGCGTGCATAATTCGGTGGCAAGCCGAATGAGCTATGGTGGAACCGCCCCGGCCCGCGTGCGCGAGCAGGTGGCCCGATGGAAGGAAATCCTCGGATGACAAGACTCGCCGGACTGACCCTGATCGCCGTGACCATGTTTCTCGCCGCCTGCGAGGATCCCAACACGCGCGGCCCAAGGGTCAACACCGGCGTTTCGATCGGCCCCGGCGGCGTGAAACCCCATGTGGGTGTCTCCGCCGGACGCGGCCCGGTCCGGGTTGGCGTCGGCACCTGAGGACAGGTACCCGGCGCGGCAGCCGACTTGCCGCGCCCCGCGTCCTGAGCGAAACTGGTTCCTGAGCGAGACTGCCCCTGGCCTATCCGGGCGCGCAAAGATCGCAAGGAATGCGAGGACTACCGATGATCATCCGCAGCGCACAGGCCCTTGGCCTTGCCCTTCTGCTTGCCGCCTGCGGCGCCGATGGCGCCCCGACCCGGCCCGAGCCCAAGGACAGCACGCCCGAGCCCGGCGTCAGCATCCACGGCACCGTGAAGATGGGCATTTCCAGCAAATGAGGCTGCGCCACCTGTGGCTGGCACTGGCGCTCTGGGGCGCGGTGCATCCGATGGTGCACATGCTTGGCTGGCTGGCTGGCAACGGCTGGTCGCTGCCCGGCATGATCGCCGCGTGGCAGGCCAATGGCGCGGTCACCGGCCTAAGCTGGGATCTGGTCATCACCGCCGTCACTCTGACGCTCTGGATCCTCGCTGAGGTCGCGGTGCGCCGCAACTGGGTGGCGCTTTTGGCGATTCCCGCCACATTCCTCATCGGCGTCAGCTGCGGCCTGCCGCTCTACCTGTGGTTCCGCTCAAGGCCGATCTGAGACGCCCGCCCAAAGGCTTGGCGCCGTTTTCGGGCGATGAATCGCCCTGTTCCCTTCCCACGGGTTATCCTTTATCCCCGCGCTGAAGCCCTTACGCGGCAGCAGTTATCCGGGGACCGACATGGACCATTTCCTCTATCGCAACGGCATTCTCCACGCCGAGGACGTGCCTCTGCCCGAGATCATCTCGCAGGTGGGCAGCCCGGTCTATGTCTACTCCACCGCCACGCTGCTGCGGCATTTCCTGCTGTTCGACGAGGCGCTGAGCTGGGGTCCGCATCTTGTCTGCTACGCGATGAAGGCCGCCTCCAATCAGGCGATCCTCAAGACGCTGGCCAAGGCGGGCGCGGGCATGGATGTGGTCTCGGGCGGCGAATACGCCCGCGCCAAGGCCGCTGGCGTGCCCGGCGAGCGCATCGTCTTTTCCGGCGTCGGCAAGACCCGCTCCGAGATCCGCACCGCGCTGACCGGCGGCATCCGCCAGTTCAACATCGAGAGCGAGCCCGAGATGGAAGTGATCTCGGAGGTCGCCAGCGCGCTTGGCGTCACCGCCCCGGTCACCATCCGCGTCAACCCGGACGTCGACGCCAAGACCCACGCCAAGATCGCCACCGGCAAATCCGAGAATAAATTCGGCATTCCCATCGCCCGCGCCCGCGAGGTCTATGCCCGCGCCGCCGCGCTGCCGGGGCTGAAGGTGGTCGGCATCGACGTGCACATCGGCTCGCAGCTGACCGATCTCGAACCCTTCCGCCTTGCCTATCGCAAGGTCGCCGACCTCACCCATGCGCTGCGCGAGGACGGCCACAGCATCGAACGGCTCGACCTCGGCGGCGGGCTCGGCATTCCCTACACCCGCAGCAACGAAGCGCCGCCGCTGCCCACCGATTACGGCCAGATGATCCGCGAGGAACTGGGCGATCTGGGCTGCGAGATCGAGATCGAGCCGGGCCGCCTGATCGCGGGCAACGCCGGTATCCTCGTGTCGCAGGTGATCTACCTCAAGCACGGCGAGGGCCGCGATTTCCTGATCCTCGACGCGGCGATGAACGATCTCATTCGTCCCGCCATGTATGACGCGCATCACGACATCGTCCCGGTGATCGAACCCGCCCCCGGCGGAGAGCAAAGCACCTACGACATCGTCGGCCCGGTCTGCGAGAGCGGCGACACGTTCGCCAAGGCGCGCACCATGCCGCAGGTCAATCCGGGCGAGCTGGTGGCCTTCCGCTCGGCAGGCGCTTACGGCGCGGTCATGTCTTCGGAGTATAATACGCGGGCACTTGTCCCCGAAGTTCTGGTGAATGGAGATCAATTCGCTGTCATTCGCCAGAGACCGAGCTTTGAGGAAATCATAAACCGCGATACGCTTCCGGAGTGGCTGTAAGACCCCGTCCCTGACGGGTCCCCTGCGGTCCAGCACCGCAGGAAAGACCCGCAGCAAGGACCGGGAGACGAGCATGCCCTCAAGGGACCGCGCGCCCGCCGACATCCTCAAGCCGGTAAGATGGCCGCTCCGCCTGACCCTCTGGGGCATGGCGGCGGAACGGCTCGTGCGGGCGTTCTGGCCGCTCTGGTCGGTGATCTTCGTCGTGATCGCGGCGCTGATGCTCGGCCTGCAGGATCTCGTTGTCGTGGAATGGGTCTGGGCCGCTGGCGCTCTGGCGCTCTGCGCCGGGGGCTGGGCGATCTGGCGCGGGCTACGCCGCATGCGCTGGCCCCGCCGCGAGGAGGCGCTGCTGCGCCTCGACGGCACACTGCGCGGAAATCCCATTCAGGCGACGCTCGACACCCCCGCCATTGGCGGCAACGACCCCGGCTCGCAGGCGCTGTGGCAGGCGCATCAGGCCCGGATGCGCGCCCGCCTTGACGAGGCCCGCGCCGTGCAGCCCGACCTGCGGGTGTCGAAATCCGATCCGTTCGCCCTGCGCTATGTGGCGCTGCTGGCGCTCTTGGTGGCGCTGATCTTCGGCTCGGTGCTGCAGATGCGCTCGGTCACCGGCATGGGCCCTTCTGGCGCGGCGCTGGCCTCCGGCCCCACGTGGGAAGGCTGGATGGAGCCGCCCGCCTACACCCGGCTGCCCTCGGTCTACCTCAATGACATCACCGCCGCATCGCTCGACGTGCCCGAGGGCGCGCGCATCACCCTGCGGCTTTATGGCGAGATCGGCGCGCTCGGCGTTGCCGAGACCGTGTCCGGCCGCACCCCCGATCCGGCCGCCAACTCTGCTACGGGCGCCGAGGCTCCGGCGGACACGGCGCAGGAATTCACCGTCGCGCAATCGGGCCGGCTGGTGATCGACGGCCCCGGCGGGCGCGGCTGGGATCTCAATGTGATCCCCGACGCGCGGCCCGCCGTCGCCCAGCAGGGCGAGATCAAATCCTCCTACGAGGGCGACGCGCAAATCCCCTTTCAGGCCTCCGACGATTACGGCGTGGTCTCCGGCACCGCCCGGATCGAGCTTGCGCTGAGCGAGGTCGATCGCCGCTACGGGCTTGCCCGCGAGCCCGAGGAACGCGCCGCGATCGAATTGCCGCTGCCCATGCCCATCGCTGGCAGCCGCACCGAGTTCACCGAAACGCTGATCGAGAATTTCTCCGAGCATCCGTGGGCCAACCTGCCGGTGCGCATCTCCTTCGAGGTTGCCGACGAGGCGGGCCAGACCGGTGCCGATACCGGCTCGGTGATCACCCTGCCCGGCCGCCGCTTCTTTGACCCGCTGGCCGCCGCGCTAATCGAACAGCGCCGCGCCCTGCTGTGGTCGCGCGCGAACGCCCGCGACGTGGTGCAGATCCTGCGCGCCGTCAGCTATCAGCCCGACGATATCTTCCGCTCGGCGGTGCCCTATCTGCGCCTGCGCACGATCCAGCGGCGGCTCGAGGGGTTCACCGCAGATGGCATGACCGCCGAGCAGCAGGACGAGATCGCCGGCGCGCTGTGGGATCTGGCGATGTTGCTCGAAGAGGGCGATCTGTCGGATGCGCTGGAGCGGCTGCAACGCGCGCAGGACCGGCTCACCGAGGCGATGAAGAACGGTGCCTCCGATCAGGAGATCGCCGAGCTGATGCAGGAGCTGCGCGAGGCCACCGACGACTACCTGCGGCAGCTGTCGCGGCAGGCGCAGCAGAACCCCGACCAGAACCAGCAGCAGATGGCTCAGGATCAGAACATGATCGAGATGAGCCAGAACGATCTGCAGCGGATGATGGACCGCATTCAGGAACTGATGGAACAGGGCCGCATGGCCGAGGCGCAAGAAGCGCTGCGGCAGCTTCAGCAGATGATGGAGAACATGCAGGTCACCCAAGGCCAGCCCGGTCAGGGCCAGAGCCCCGGCGAGCAGGCGATGGAGGGCCTCGGCGAGACGCTGCGCAACCAGCAGGGCCTGTCGGACGAGGCGTTCCGCCAGTTGCAGGATCAGTTCAACCCCGGCCAGCAGGGGCAACCGGGCCAGCAGCAGGGGCAACAGCAAGGTCAGCAGCAAGGCCAGCCCGGCCAGGGTCAGCAGGGTCAGCAGCAAGGCCCCGGCCAACAGCAGAGCCAGGGTCAGGGCGAAGGTCAGGGTCAGGGCAACTCTCAGCAGGGCGACGGCGGCACGCTCGAGGAAAACCTCGCCGACCGCCAGCAGGCGCTGCGCGAAGAGCTGAACCGCCAGCGCGGCAATCTGCCCGGTGCCGGCACCGAGGCCGGCGAGGCCGCGCGCGACGCGCTGCGCCGCGCCGATGATGCCATGGACGGTGCCGAGGAAGCGCTGCGGCAGGATGATTTCGCCGAGGCGCTGGACCAGCAGTCGCAGGCCATGGAAGCGCTGCGCGAGGGCATGCGCAACCTCGGCGAGGCGCTGGCGCAGCAACAGCAGCAGGGACAGGGCCAGCAGGGCATGGCGCAGGGCGGCGAGCCCGGCCAGCAGCGTGACCCGCTGGGCCGCAACTCTGGCAGCAACGGCCAGTTCGGGACCGATGAGACCATGCTGCAGGGCGAAGACGTCTACCGCCGCGCCCGCGAGTTGCTCGACGAGATCCGCCGCCGCTCGGGCGAGGGCGAACGTCCGCAGGAAGAACTGGAATATCTCGAAAGACTGCTCGACCGGTTCTGACGGTCGCTGTCAAAGCGCCCGTAGAGGCAGCCCTGCCGCCCTAACCCGGCGCGACGCCCGGCCGCGACCGCGGATCCGCCTCCGGCGGGCGTACTTGTAAAGAGAAGAAGTATGGGGCGCGCGCGGCCGGTCCCTTCTTCTCTTTGAAAATACGCATTCTTTTTAGAGAATCGCCGGGGGTGAGGCGCAAAGCGCCAAGGGGGCAGCGCGCCCCCCATCTCACCCAAACATCTTCCCGGCTCAGAAGCCGTAGAAGAACCCGGCGTTGTTGGTGAGGATAATGCGGATCGCATATATGCCGATCAGCGCCACTAGCGGCGCCAGATCGAGCCCGCCCATCGGCGGCAGCACCCGGCGGATGGTGGAATAGACCGGCTCGAGAATGCGGTTCAGACCGTCCCAGATCTGCGCAACCAGCGGCTGCCGCAGGTTCAGAACCTGAAAATTGATCAGCCAGCTCATGATCACATGGGCGATGATGATGAACCAGATCACGTCGAGGATCAGCATCAGGATCTGGAACAGCGATTGCATGCGGGTGCGCCCTTTGTTTGTGTCAGCGCCCCAAGACCTAGGCAGTGTCGCGGCAAACCTCAAGAGTGCCGCGAGGTCGTGGTTGACGCTCGCGTCACCCTGTCGCCCATTTGCGCCCCGAAAGGAGCGCCCAATGTACCCGTTCTTCCGCCTCGCCAAAGAAATGTTCCTCGTGCGCAACGCCGCGCCGCTGCCCACCGGGGAGGTCAGCGTCACCCGGCACATCTGCTGGCCGTGGGATCTCGACATGTTCGCCGAGCTCAACAATGGCCGGGTGCTGACGCTTTACGATCTGGGCCGCATGCCGATGGCGCGGCGCAGCGGGCTGCTGGCGCTGATGAAACGCGAAGGCTGGGGCTTTGCCGTCGCCGGGACGATGGTGCGCTACCGCAAGCGGGTGAAGCTTTTCGACCGGATCGAGATGCGCAGCAGGGTGATCGGCTGGGACCACCGCTTCATGTATCTCGAGCAGAGCATGTGGAAGAGCGACGGCGACTGCGCCAGCCATGCGGTCTTTCGCACCGCGGTCACCTCGGCCGCTGGCATGATCGCGCCCGCGCGGGTGATGGATCTGCTCGGGCAGCCCAGCGTCTCGCCGGAATTGCCGGACTGGGTGGCAAAATGGGTCGAGGCCGAGGACGCGCGCCCTTGGCCGCCGATGCAGGAGCCGGTGCCCGCGCCGCTGGAGCCGGCCGAGGAAAACGCCGCCTGATCGCTGCCCAGTTCTTTGGCCAGTTCTTCGGCCAGAGTTCCGCCGGGCCTTGCCTTGCCTCGCACCGCCCTGTTCTATCGCGGCACAGGTCTATAGCAGAACTGGCAGCGCCAGCGACCAGTGCAAGCGACCAGGGCCAGCGACGAGGGGTGAGACGGGCATGACGACAGCGGGCGCGCGGCGCAGGCGGATCTGGGGCTGGTTCTTCTTCGACTGGGCCAGCCAGCCTTACAATACGCTGCTGATCACCTTCATCTTTGCGCCCTATGTCAAAGAGCTGATGGCCGACGGCAGTGCCGCGCAGGCGGCCTGGGGCTTCGGCATTGGCGCGGCGGGGCTCGTCATCGCCCTGCTCGCCCCGGTGCTGGGCGCCATGGCCGACAGCGGCGGCCACCGGCTGCGCTGGATCTGGGCCTTCTCGGCCCTCTACGTGATCGGAGCCGCGATGCTCTGGTTCGCCGCGCCGGGGGATTTCAACCTCATCCTCACGCTCTTTTTCTTTGCGCTGGGGCTGGTGGGGATGGAATTCGCCACGATCTTCACCAACGCCATGCTGCCGGACCTCGGCCCGAAAGAGCAGATCGGTCGCATCTCGGGCAACGGCTGGGCCTTTGGCTACCTCGGCGGGCTGATCTCTCTGGCGCTGATGCTGGCGTTCTTCGCCGAGAGCGCGGCCACCGGCAAAACCTTCCTCGGGCTGGATCCGGCGCTTGGCCTCGACGCGGCGCAGCGCGAGGGCACCCGCGCCGTCGGCCCGCTGACCGCGCTTTGGTATGCGGTCTTTATGATCCCCTTCTTCGTCTGGGTGAAAGAGCCGAAAGCCGCCGCCTCGCCGCAGGGCGCGGTCCGGCGCGGCCTGATGCAACTGAAGGACACGCTGCGGCACCTGCCCAAACGGCCCTCGCTCTTTGCCTATCTCGCCTCGTCAATGTTCTACCGCGACGCGCTCAACGGGATGTATGCCTTTGGCGGCATCTATGCCGCGGGGGTGCTCGGCTGGTCGGTGGTCGACACCGGGGTGTTCGGCATCATCGCGATCATCTCCGGCGCGCTCTTTGCGTGGCTCGGCGGCCATGCCGACACGCGCTTTGGCCCCAAGCCGGTGATCGCGGCGATGATCCTGCTGCTGACGCTGGTCGCCATCGCCATCGTGCTGGTCGACCGAAGCTCCGTCTTCGGCCTGCCGGTCGCCGCAGGATCAAAGCTGCCCGACATGGCCTTCTACCTCTTCGGCGCCCTCATCGGCGCCTGCGGCGGGGTGCTGCAATCGGCCTCGCGCAGCATGATGGTGCGGCAGGCCGACCCCGCGCGGATGACCGAAGCCTTTGGTCTTTATGCGCTCTCGGGCAAGGCGACGTCCTTTCTCGCGCCGCTGCTGATCGGCGCTGCCACCGCGCTGAGCGGATCGCAACGGATCGGCGTCACGCCGCTCATCTTCCTTTTCGTAATCGGCCTCGGTCTGCTACTCTGGGTGAAACCAGACGGAGATCGAGCAGAATGATCCGCACCCTGATTTGCCTCACGCTCGCCTTGGCGGTTGCCGCCTGCGGCGAGGACAAACCCGCGCCCAAAGTCACCAGCACGGACCAGCTTCCAAAGGTCACCGGGGTGATATCCTCGAAAAGCGCCAAGCAGATGTTCGGCGCCCAGCAGGTGTCCGCCCAGCTGCAGCCCGCCGCCTTTGGCTCCTACTCCAAGGGCTGCGTCGCGGGCGCACAGCAACTGCCGGAAACCGGTGCCACATGGCAGGCCATGCGCCTGTCGCGCAACCGCAACTGGGGTCATCCGCAGCTGATTGATTTCGTCGAGGACCTGTCGCGCAAGGCCGCGCGGCTGCCCGGCTGGAACGGGATCTACGTCGGCGACATGAGCCAGCCGCGCGGCGGCCCGATGACCTCGGGCCACGCCAGCCACCAGATGGGGCTCGACGCCGATATCTGGATGCGCCCGGCGGACAATCTCAACCTGACCCGCCAGCAGCGCGAGAACATCTCGTCGATCTCCCTGCGCCGCGCCGCCGGGGCCTATGTGAACAGCAGTTGGACGCCGCAGCACCACGCGCTGCTGAAGGCCGCCGCGCAGGACCCGCGCGTGGCGCGCATCTTCGTCTTCCCTGGCGCCAAGGTGCAGATGTGCAACGACGAGACCGGCGACCGCGCTTGGCTGCGCAAGATCCGCCCGTGGTACGGCCACCACTATCATTTCCACGTCCGGCTCTCCTGCCCGCGCGGCGATGCCTCCTGCGTCGATCAGACCCCGCCGCCGCCGGGGGATGGCTGCGCCGATGCGCAGGCTTGGGTGAACAACATCATCAACCCGCCGAAGCCCGACCCCAACGCGCCCAAGGTGACCCCAAAGCCCAAGCGTGACCTCGTGATGGGAGACCTCCCGGCCCAATGCGCCTCCGTCATCGCCGCGCGCTGAGCGCCGCCCATTCCGGCCTGCCCATGGCCACGGCACAGTCCCTGAAAACCGGACTGCGCCGGGGCCTTCTCCCTGCCTGTCTCGCCGCGCTCTGCGCGCTCCCGGCCTGCGCCGGGACATTGCAAGAAGGCGGCGCAGAACAGGCGGGCGCGGGTCATCTGGTCGGCAGCTACGTTTGGCAAAACAACCACGACCGGTTTGGCGGCTTCTCGGGGCTCGAGGTCAGCGAGGACGGCCAGAGCTTCACCGCGATCAGCGACCGTGGCAGCATCGTCATGGGGCAGTTCCAGCGCGAAAACGGCGTGATCACCGGGCTCGAGGCTTCGCGGGTGGAAAAGCTGCTGGATGAGACCGGCACGCGCATGCCGCCCGAGATCGACGATGCCGAGGGGCTGGCCATCGGTCCCGGCGGGCGCATCTATGTCTCCTTCGAAGGGCCGCCGCGCATCCACGCCTCCGAGCGGTTTGATCTGCCCGCAACGGTACTTCCGCAGGGCGATTTCTACCCCGGCCTGCAGAACAACTCCGGGCTCGAGGCACTGGCGATCGACGCCGAGGGCCGCCTGCTCACCCTGCCCGAACGCTCGGGCCAGTTGACCAAACCCTTCCCGGTCTGGCGCTTCGACGGAACGCGCTGGAGCCAACCCTTCTCGCTGCCCCGCAGCGGCACTTTCCTTGCGGTGGGCGCCGACATCGGACCCGACGGCAAGTTCTACCTGCTCGAACGCGAGTTCACCGGCTACGCCTTCCGCAGCCGGGTGCGCCGCTTCGACATCACCGGCGACAAGCTGCGCCACGAGGAAGTGCTGTTCGAGAGCGGCGCCTTCGAGTTCGACAATCTCGAAGGCCTCGCCGTCTGGCGCTCGGCCCCGGGGCGGATTCGGCTGACGATGATCTCGGACGACAACTTCAAGTTCTTCCAGAAGACGGAGTTCGTCGAAGTGGACGTGCCGGAATTGCTTGATCCGCAGGCGATGAACCAGTAAGCCCCCGTCCGTCCGCCCGTCAGGTGGGCCGAGTTCCCCGCCACCTTGTAAAACGGGTCACCATCATGACACGCTCCTATCTTCCCGGCATTCTTGCCATGGCCGCCACCGTGCTGGCCTCGAACATCCTCGTGCAGTTCCTCTTCGGCCAATGGCTGACGTGGGGGGCCTTCACCTATCCCATCGCCTTTCTGGTCACCGACCTGATGAACCGGCTCTACGGCGCGCAGGCCGCGCGCAAGGTCGTGCTGGCGGGTTTCGTCACCGGCGTCATCTGCTCGCTGATCGGAACGCAGGTGATCCTGCAGGGCGACGGCTACAGCTACCCCGCCGTGACGCTGCGCGTGGCCATCGCCTCCGGTGCCGCCTTCCTCGCCGCACAGCTGATGGATGTGGCGATCTTCGACAGACTGCGCGGCGGCGCATGGTGGCGCGCGCCGCTGGCCTCGACGCTGGTGGGCAGCTCGCTCGACACGGCGATCTTCTTCTCGGTGGCCTTTTCCGGCGCCTTCACCTTCCTCGAGCCGGGCAATGATGTGTCCTGGGCCAACGAGGTGCTGCCGCTTCTGGGCATCGGGCCGACCGTGCCGCTCTGGGTCTCGCTGGGGCTGGCGGACTGGCTGGTGAAACTCTCGCTCGCCCTCCTCGCGCTGGTGCCGTTCCGAATGATCGTTTCGAAGGCAGTTGCGGCGCGTTCCCTCGCGTGAGCTGTTAAAAATGCTTTGCGGAGTCCACATTCCGTGGCACGCTGAACTTGCGTTTTTCAAACAGCTGAAAGGAGGTGATCCAGTGTCTAGAGAAACATTGGAGAAAGGTGTCGGAACAGTTCGGAGGGCAGTGCGCTAGGGCAACCCCTGGCGTGAAGGAACCCGAATTGGCGCGACCTAACCGGCCCCGCCTCCTTGACGTCTCGAATGGGTCACCCCACAGGCAGGGTGACCCATTTCCCTTTAAGAAGCTCCGGCTTTCGAGAGCTCTGGCTTAGAGGGGAAAACTTCGAGAAACCCGTCTCTTTCAGTCACGGCCCGTGCCCCTCCGGCGCGGGCCGTCTGCTTTTGCCGCGCCCGTCTGTACGACACCCCCCCGCTTGCAAGCCGCGCCGCGCACGCTAATGTCCCGGCCATGCTGCGCATCAACGACAACATCGCCATCGAGGACTGGGAGATCACCGAACAGTTCATCCGGTCCTCCGGGCCCGGCGGGCAGAATGTGAACAAGGTCTCGACCGCCGTCGAACTGCGCTTCGAAGCCGACCGCTCGCCCAATCTGCCCGGCCCGGTGAAGGCGCGGCTCAAGCGCATCGCCGGTCGCCGCTGGACCAAGGAAGGCGCGCTGATCCTGCAGGTCGAAGAGACCCGCAGTCAGGCCCGCAACCGCGAGATCGCCCGCGAGCGCCTTGCCGAGCTGATCCGCAAGGCGCTGGAAAAGCCGCGCCGCCGCATCCCCACCAAACCCACGCTCGGCTCGAAAAACCGCCGGATCAAGGCCAAGAAAGAGCGTGGCGAGGTCAAGGCGATGCGCGGCAAGGTCGATCCGGACTGAGCACCGGTCCTGAGGGTCTTTGGGGGGCTCTGCCCCCGGCGCTGCGCGCCTCCCCCGGGATATTTTCGTCTAGACGAAGCGCCCCCTGCTTCTTCTCTTTGATAAATACGCATATCCGGCACCCAACGCCCGGAACACCGCGTCGGACAGGGCGCGAGGCCTTGTTAACCGAATCTTAGTGTGTGATTCTGCTTCCCGAGCAGTCATCAAAAAATCAGGCCCCAGCCCATGCCACGCGACATCGCGCCCGCCGAGGCGCTGCTGAAGGACATTTTCGGCTACGATGCCTTTCGTCCCGGTCAGGGAGAGATCGTCGCGGCGGTGGCCGAGGGGCAGAACGTGCTGGCGATCATGCCCACCGGCGGCGGCAAGTCGCTGTGCTACCAGCTGCCCGCGCTGCTGCGCGGCGGGCTGACCGTGGTGATCTCGCCGCTCATCGCGCTGATGCGCGATCAGGTGCGCGGGCTGCGCGAGGCCGGGGTGAACGCCGGCGCGCTGACCTCCGGCAACACGCAAGAAGAGACCGACGCGGTCTGGCAGGGGCTCGAAGATGGCTCGCTGCGGCTGCTGTACCTCGCGCCGGAACGGTTGGCCTCGGGCGGCGCGCAGCGCATGCTGGCGCAGGCGGGTGTCGGGCTCATCGCCGTGGACGAGGCGCATTGCGTCAGCCAATGGGGCCATGATTTCCGCCCCGATTACCTGCGCATTGGCGAGCTTCGGCGCGCGCTGAACGTGCCGATCGCCGCCTTCACCGCCACCGCCGATCAGGAGACGCAGGCCGAGATCGTCACCCGCCTGTTCGATGGCGAGCAGCCGAAGACCTTCCTGCGCGGCTTCGACCGGCCCAACATCCACCTCGCCTTCGCCCCCAAGGACAGCCCGCGCCAACAGATCCTGCGCTTTGCCGCCGCGCGGCGCGGCCGCTCGGGCATCGTCTACTGCGGCACCCGCGCCAAGACCGAGGGGCTGGCCCGGGCGCTCGCCGACGAAGGTCATCCCACCTGCTTTTATCACGGCGGCATGGAGGCCGAGGCCCGCCGCGCCGTCGAAGAGCGTTTCGCCACCGAGGACGGTCTGATCGTCTGCGCCACGGTCGCCTTCGGCATGGGCGTCGACAAGCCCGACATCCGCTGGGTCGCCCACGCCGACCTGCCGAAAAGCATCGAGGCCTATTATCAGGAGATCGGCCGCGCCGGGCGCGACGGCGCCCCGGCAGAGACGCTCACCCTCTATGGCGCCGACGACATCCGCCTGCGCCGCGCGCAGATCGACGAAGGCATGGCCCCGCCCGAGCGCCGGGTCGCCGACCATGGACGGCTCAACGCGCTGCTGGGGCTGGCCGAGGCGCTGGGATGCCGCCGCCAGACCCTGCTGCGCTACTTCGGCGAGGCGTCCGAGCCCTGCGGCAACTGCGATCTCTGCGACAGCCCGCCCGAGGTCTTCGACGGCACCGAGGCGGTGCGCAAGGCGCTCTCTGCCGCGCTGCGCACCGGTGAAAACTTTGGCGCCGGGCATCTGATCGACATCCTTCTGGGCAATGAAACCGACAAGGTGCGCCAGCGCGGCCACGACGGTTTGCCCACCTTCGGCGTCGGGCGTGATCTGAAGAAGGGTCAATGGCAGGCGGTGTTCCGGCAGATGATGGGGCGCGATCTGGTCCGCCCCGACCCCGAGCGGCACGGCGCGCTGGTGATGACCGAGGCCGCGCGCCCGATCCTGCGCGGCGAGGAAAGCATCGAGCTGCGCCGCGACGTGATCGACAAGGCCGCGCAGCGCCGCCCGCAGGTCAAGACGCTGGTCAGCGAAGAGGACGCGCCGCTGATGTCCGCGCTCAAGGCCAAGCGCCGCGCGCTGGCCGAGGCGGCGTCTCTGCCCGCCTATATGATCTTCCCCGACCGCACGCTGATCGAGATGGCCGAGCGCCGCCCCGAGAGCCTCGACCAGATGGGCGCGATCAGCGGCGTCGGCGCCAAGAAACTGGAACGCTATGGCGCCGAGTTCCTCTCGGTGATCACCGGCGGCGCTCCCGAAGAGACCCACCCACAGCGCATGCGCGCCGCCGCGCGCGGCTCGGGCGAGCTCTTTGATCGGCTGATGAGCGCACAGGCCGATCTGATCCGCGGCGAGGATGGCACCGCAAAGCCGCTGTCCTGCTCTGCCTCGTTGCTGGCCAAGATCGCCGGGCTGCGCGATCCCGCGCCGGAAGATCTCGAACGGATCCTCGGGGAGCGACGTTTTGACCGCTTTGGTCCGGCCTTTATGGACCTTCTCGCCGAAGCTGATTAGAACGATTCCAAACTGATGGATATGTTCAAGGAGTAACCGCGCATGCTCGTGGTGATTTCGCCTGCGAAGAAACTGGACTGGACGCCGCGCGACACGCAGATGACGGCGATGGATTTCCCCGATGAGGCGATGCGGCTGGTGAAAACCGCGCGCAAGTTGGGGGTGCCCGAGCTGAAAAAGCTCATGCATCTGTCGGACAAGCTGGCCGAGCTCAACCGTGACCGGTTCCGCGATTATGCCGAAGAGCCTGAGGTCGAGGCCACCCGCCCCGCCGCGCTGGCCTTTGCCGGAGACACCTATCAGGGGCTCGACGCCGCCTCGCTTGACCCCGAGGAAATGGACTATGCGCAGGATCACCTGCGGATCCTCTCGGGCCTCTACGGCGTGCTGCGCCCGCTCGATGCGATCCAGCCCTACCGGCTGGAAATGGGCTCGCGCCTGAAGACCGAGCGCGGCAAATCGCTCTATGACTTCTGGGGCGACCGGCTGTCGAAAGCGCTGAACGCGCAGGGCGAGGCGCTTGGCACCGATGTGCTGGTGAACTGCGCCAGTCAGGAATATTTCGGCGCGGTCGACCGCAAGGCGCTGAACCTGCGGGTGATCACACCGCAGTTCCTCGAGGATAAAGGCGGCGAGCCCAAGGTCATCAGCTTCTACGCCAAGCGCGCCCGCGGCGCGATGGCGCGCTTCATGATCACCCGCCGGATCACCGATCCCGAGGGGCTGCGCGACTTCGATCTGGGCGGCTACGCCTATGACGCGGCGCGTTCGACCGAGGATCAGCCCGCCTTCGTCCGGACTCACCCCGAAACCTGAGCCGCAGCGGGGCCCGACCATTTCTCGATCAGCCGCGCGAGGTCCGGCTTGCGCAGCGGCTTGGTCAGATAGTCGTCGAGCCCCGCCGCGATCAGCGCCTCGCGGTCGCCGGTCATCGCATGGGCGGTGACCGCGATGATCGGCACGCGCGGCCCGTCGCCCTCGATCTCGCGGATGCGCCGCGTCGCCTCCTTGCCGTCCATGCCGGGCATCGAGATGTCCATGAAGATGAGATCGGGACGCCGCGCCTCGAATTCGCCCACCGCCTCGGCGCCGTCGCAGGCAAAGCGCAGCTGCAACGGCAGATCCAGCGCCTCGGCCATCTTGCGAAACACCAGCTGGTTGGTGCGGTTGTCCTCGGCCAGCAGCAGATCGAGCGCGCCCGTCCCTGTGGCGGGCGCGGCGCGCGGCGCGGGCGGCGGCGGAGACAGGCGCCTCTCATGCCCGTCCCAACCCGCCAGCGCCGCGCAGAGGCTCCGGCGCGACGCGGGCATCTGGACCACCGCAAACGCGCCCGAGCCCTGCGGCACCGAGGCGGGCTGCGGCGACAGCAGCAGCACCGGCGGGCCGCCCCCTGCCAGCGCCTGCGCCAACTCCGCGCCCTCGAGCCCCGGCAGCGCCTGTTCGGCGATCACCAGATCCACCTCGCCCGCCCGCGCATGATCCAGCGCCGCATCGCCCGAGGCGCACCAGACCGCCTCCAGCCCCAGCGCGCCCAGCTGCCGCAGCAGGATCGCCCGGCTCTCGGGCATCGCGGCGACCACCAGCGCGCGGCGCAGCCCCGGGGGAAGCGCCAGCGGATCGCCCCGCCACGCCTCGGCCAAAGGCAGATCCAGCCGCAGCCCGAAACAGGCCCCCTCGCCCAGCTCGCTGTCCACCCAAAGCTCACCACCCATCATCTCGCCCAGCCGCCGGGTGATCGCCAGCCCCAGCCCGGTGCCCTCGAAACTGCGGTTGCGCGCGTCCTCCACCTGATTGAACTCGCCAAAGATATGGTCGAGCTTGTCGCGCGCGATGCCGATGCCGGTGTCCTCCACCGTCAGGCTCAGCGCCGCGCGCCCCGCCTCTGCGCTGCCGCTCACACGGATCAACACATGGCCCTCGGCGGTGAATTTCACCGCGTTGCCCACAAGGTTGGTGAGGATCTGCCGGATCCGCCCCGCGTCCCCCACCAGCCCGGCGGGCAGGCTCGGGTCATAATCCACCAGCAGCGCCACGCCCTTCTCGCGCGCCGCCGGCTGCAGCAGCAGCGCCACCTCGTGGATCGCCCGCTCCAGATCGAACGCTTCGGCACAAAGCGCCATACGGTCCGCCTCGATCTTCGAATAGTCGAGAATGTCGTTGATGATCAGCAGCAGCGCCTCGCCCGAGCTGCGGATCGTCTCGGCATAGAGCCGCTGTTCCTCGCTCAGCGCGCTGTCCATCAGCAGCGCCGCCATCCCCACGACGCCATTCATCGGCGTGCGGATCTCATGGCTCATATTGGCAAGGAAGGTGGATTTGGCGTGGCTTGCGGTCTCGGCCCGCTGCCGCGCCTCTTCCAGCTCCTGCTGGATGCGCTTGGCCTCGGTGATGTCGATGCGCAGCCCGACCCGCCCGCCATCGGTCAGCGGCCGCTCGTAAACCCGCAGCCAGCGCCCGTCCCCCAACTGCTGCTCAAGCTCGCGCTCGGCGCCGCGATGCGCGCTCAGCCGCTCTTCGAGCCAGTGCTCCTCGCGGCCCATCGCCTCGCGGTACTGGCCGCGCGCCAGCCCGTGGCGCAGGATGTCCTCAAAGCTGACGCCGGGGCGGATCGCCTCGGCGCTGGCGTGATAGATCTCGCGGTAGGTCTCGTTGCACATCAGCAGCCGGTCCTCGGCATCGAAGATGACGAAGCCGTCGGGCAGCTCTTCCAGCGCTGACCACATGCGCATCAGATCGGTGATGTCAAAGCTCAGCGTCACCACGCCGCCGTCGGGCAGATGCCGGTCCTGCAACTGCAGAAACTGCCCGGTGTAGATGCGGATGGTCTCGGTCGGGATCGGATCGGCCTCCCAGCGGGCGGCCATGCGGGCGCGCCAGTCGTCGCCATGCTCGCCCTGCAGATCGACGATCCCCTCCTCGACCATCATGTCGAGCACATGCGCATAGCCCGCCCCCGGCCCGATGGTGTCGAGCCCATCGAACAGCGCCAGCCAGGCCGGGTTGGCCAGCTCCATCCGCCGCTCGGCGTTGAAAGTGGCGAACCCGTCGCGCATGCAGGCCAGCGCGGTCCAGAGCTGCCCTTCAACCAGTTCGATCTTCTGATGCGCGGCGCCAAGCTGAGTCTTCACCCGCTGGTTCTCGTCGCGCACCGTGGCAACCTCGGCGCGGGTCTCGGTGATCTCATGGCTCAGCTGCCGCGCGTGCAGGTTGAGCTTGCGATTGGCGGCAAAAAGCTCCGCCTGCTTGAGCTCAAGCAAACGCTCCGCCGCCAGTCGCGCGCGCCGTTCCTCGGCCAGCCGTGCCGCGATCTCCATGCCCAATGCCCTCTGCGACAGAGCCACACTGCGCGCGCCACGGTGAACATCTTCTTAAGAAAACCGATGCAAAACGCCCGCTTGCCTTTACGAAGGGGCAGGGGCACCATGGTACAGCCTTGCCGCAAGCGATGCGGCAGGGCCGCATCCGACGGGGAGGAGACGCGCATGCAGCAGGTTTTCCCGACACGCGCCCACCGGGTCCGCAAAGACCAGGTTCGCAACGACCGGGTCCACAGTGACAGGGTTCGCGACCATAGGGTCCACTACGACCAGACCCGACATAACGGCGGTGCGCGCCGATGACCGAAACTCTGGGCACGATGCACTGGCGCGCGCTGGACCGCGACGGCGAGGACAAATGCCGCCTCGCGCGGCACGAGGATGGCTACATGCTGGTCGGTCACGCGCGGTTCCGCGACGGCTCGGGCTGGGCGGCGCTGGATTACGTGGTGCGCTGCGGCCCCGACTGGCTGACCCGCAGCGCCGATGTCACCGGCACGCTCGGCGGCGAAGAGATGCGCTGCCGCATCACCTGCGAGGGCGGGCATTGGGCGCTCAACGGTGCGCCGCTGCCCGAGCTTTCCGGCTGCAGCGACATCGACTTCTCCTTCACCCCGGCGACCAACCTGATGCCGCTGCGCCGCCTGCCCGAGGTCGGGCGCCTGCCGGTGCGCGCCGCATGGATGCGGCTGCCGGGGCCCCGGCTCGACCCGCTCGACCAAAGCTACACGCGCGAGCGCGGCGGTCTGGTCAGCTATCAAGCCGCGCAGACCGGCTATGAGACACAGATCAGCGTCGACCCCTGCGGCTTCCCCACCCGCTATCCGGGCCTGTGGCAACAGGTCGAGGTCTGACGCACCACCCGCCCCACTAAGGCCAGCGGTCCGCCCTTCTTCTCTTTAAAAATACGCCGGGGAGCGCGAGGGGCAGCGCCCCTCGCATTTTCTTTTGCCGCGCCTCCGGCGCAGTTTGGTGCCGCGCCTCCGGCGCGAGGGGCAGCGCCCCTCGCATCTTCCTCAACCCCAGCTCACACCCGCTCGATGGCCAACGCGATGCCCTGACCGCCGCCGATGCACATGGTGATCAGCGCCTTACGGCCGCCGGTACGCTCCAGCTCGTAGAGCGCTTTCACCATCAGGATCGCGCCGGTGGCGCCGATGGGGTGGCCAAGCGCGATGGCGCCGCCATTGGGGTTCACCTTCGCCGGGTCGAGCCCCAGCCCCTTGTTCACCGCCAGCGCCTGCGCGGCAAAGGCTTCGTTGCTTTCGATCACGTCGAACTCCGCCAGCGACAGGCCGGTGCGCACCAGCAGGTTCTCCACCGCCGGAACCGGGCCGATGCCCATGACCTCGGGGCGCACCCCGGCGTGGGCGTAGCCCAGCACGCGGGCGCGCGGCGTCAGCCCCGCCGCCGCCGCGGCCTCGCCGCGTGCCAGCACCAGCGCCGCCGCCCCGTCGTTGAGGCCCGAAGCATTGCCCGCCGTGACCGAGCCGTCGCGGTCGAAGGCCGGGCGCAGCCCTGCCAGTTTCTCCAGCGTCGTCGCCTTGGGGTGCTCGTCGGTGTCAAAGACGACGGTCTCACGGCGCGAGGCGATCTCCACCGGCACGATCTGCTCGGCAAAGACACCCGCCTCAATGGCCTTGGCGGCGCGCTTCTGGCTCTCCAGCGCGAAAGCGTCCTGCGCCGCGCGCGAGATGTCGTTCTCTTTCGCGACATTCTCGGCGGTGATGCCCATGTGGCCGGTGCCGAAGGGGCAGTTCAGCGCGCCCAGCATCATGTCGATGGTGCGAATATCGCCCATCTTCTGGCCCCAACGCTGGTCGGGGATGATATAGGGCGCGCGGCTCATGCTCTCGGCGCCGCCCACCAGCGCGAAATTGGCATCGCCCAGCATCAGCGCCTGCACGCCCGAGACCACCGCCTGCGCGCCGGAGCCGCAGAGCCGGTTCACGTTCATCGCCGGGGTGGTGTCGGGAATGCCCGCCTGCATGGCCGCGACGCGCGACAGATACATGTCGCGCGGCTCGGTGTTCAGCACATGGCCAAAGACCACCTGCCCGATCTGCCCGCCTTCGACACCGGCGCGCTCCAGCGCCGCCTTGGCCGCCACCGTGCCCAGCTCAATCGGCGGGACGGATTTCAGCGATCCGCCAAAGGTGCCGATGGCGGTGCGCGCGCCACTCAGGATGACGATCTCTTCGGGATTGGCTGCGGACATGACGGCTCTCCTCTCAACTGACAGTCGCGCGGACCATGCCGCAGCGCAGCACCGCTGTCAGCCCGGACGTTCCGTCACCGGAGCTTCCGCCGAACCTTCCGCGTCCCTCTCCTCTTCCGGCGCCCCGCCCAGCATCCGCACCTCGCGCTGCGGGAAGGGGATCGAGATGCCGTGCTCTTTGAAGGCGTCCCAAAGCGCGAGGAAGACATTGCCCCGGATGTTGGTCAGCCCCTGCGACGGGTCGATGATCCAGAACCGCAGGATGTAATCCACCGACGAGTCCCCAAATCCGGTGATATGGCAGACCGGCGGCTTGTGGCTCAGCACCCGCTTCACGCTTTGCGCCGCCTCGATCGCCACTTTGCGCACCAGATGCGGATCGTCGCCGTAGGCGGTGCCGAAATGGATGTCGACCCGCACCAGCTCGTTGGAATGCGACCAGTTGACCACCTGCCCGGTGATCATGTCCTCGTTGGGGATGAGGTATTCCTTGCCGTCGCGCGTGGTGATCGACACATAGCGCGCGCCCAGCGCGTTGATCCATCCGAAGGTCTCGCCAATGGAGATCACGTCGCCCGGCTTGATCGACTTGTCGAGCAGGATGATCACCCCCGACACGAGGTTCGAGACCACCTTCTGCAGGCCAAAGCCAAGCCCCACGCCAATGGCGCCCGACAGCACCGCGAGGCCGGTCAGGTCCACCCCGGCCAGTTTCAGCGCCATGAAGAAGGCCGCACCATAGAGCGCCACCTGCAGGAATTTCACCGCCAGAACCTGCATCGAGGGGCTGATCCCCTCGTTGCGCCGGATGCTCGCCGCCCCCGCCGTGGTCAGGAATTGCGCCACCGCCACCAGCGCGATGAGGATCACCACCGCCTGCAGGATCAGCCAGAGCGACAGTTTCGAGTTGCCGAAACTCACCGCCGCGCTTTCCAGCAGCGCCTGCGCCTCATCGGTCAGCCCGAGGATCCAGATGGTGACGTAGCCCCACGCCCCATAGCGCACCAGCGAGCGCAGCGCCGGGTTGCCGATAAGCCGCGTGATCAGCGCGATCACCAGCCAAGCGCTCGACAGCTGCGCAATGATTTCAAGAAGATAGGTGCGCGACGGCCATGTGACCTGATGCATGATCCCGATCACATGCCAGATCAGGATCACAAAGATGATCATCCGCAGCCGCCGGTGCAGCACAATGAGGATGCGCATCTGCCACTTCGGCCAGCCCTCGCGGGCGCGCATCCAGTTGTGCAGCTTCGGCCCCAGCCAAGCGCGCAGCAGATGCGCCAGCGCAAAAAGGCCAAGGGCGATGCCAAGCTGGTAGAACATCCAAGGCCGCAGCACGATCGCAAGGAACGTATCGACCTGCCCCAGCAGGGTCAGCCCGGTCTGTTGCAGCGCCTCGAAGGGCGTCGGGTCGGCATTGGGCAGATCGGTTTCGGGATTCATCGTCTGGCGTGGCTCCTCACGCGGGCAGCGTGGCACCACAATCGTTTTCGCTCAAGGCTTTGAGCACAAGCGGGGGCACTCAGTGCTTGGGCAGCGTCACGCTGATCTCCTGCGCTTCGACGTTGGGCAGGCTCAGCACCAGCGCCCAAAGCAGCGTGGCGATCAGGACAAGGTGCATGGCATTCATCAAGGTCATCTTGGCTCCTCCACGACGGTAAGAAAACTACGCCCGAGCCCGCCAAAAGTTCCGATCCTTCCGCGCCGGCGTCTGCCGAATGTCTGCGATGGGTTGATCGGCACGCGGCAAAGGAGTATCCCCGCGGCATGACTCGGCTTCTTGACCTCGGCGACCGCGTGCGTCTGCGCGAACGGTTCCACGGCGCGAACTTCACGGTTCTGGCGCGCCTATAAGGCTGTCTTGCAGCCCGCCCCGGCGCGGGGGCTTTCGACCTGCGCCAAGCCCAGCCAACTTCCAAGACATATACCCCGAGAGGACCCCCATGTCCGGCAAGACGCTCTACGACAAGATCTGGGATGCCCATGTCGTCCAGCAGGACGAAGACGGCACCTGCCTTCTCTACATCGACCGCCACCTTGTGCACGAGGTGACCTCGCCGCAGGCCTTCGAAGGCCTGCGCATGACCGGCCGCAAGGTCCGCGCCCC
Organism: Salipiger sp. ABN3_019; assembly: GCF_056158605.1. NCBI lineage: Bacteria > Pseudomonadati > Pseudomonadota > Alphaproteobacteria > Rhodobacterales > Roseobacteraceae > Salipiger > Salipiger sp. ABN3_019. Next base: position 713,974 of record NZ_JBSWTP010000009.1, on the reverse strand, counting down.
GCAGCGCACCATCGCCGTGCCCGACCACAACGTGCCGACCACGCTCGACCGTGAAAGCGGCATCGAAAACGAGGAATCGCGCATTCAGGTCGAGGCGCTCGACAAGAACGCCCGCGACTTCGGCGTGAACTACTATCCGGTTAGCGACGTCCGTCAGGGCATCGTGCACATCGTCGGCCCCGAGCAGGGCTGGACCCTTCCGGGCATGACCGTGGTCTGCGGCGACAGCCACACCGCCACCCATGGCGCCTTTGGCGCGCTGGCGCATGGCATCGGCACCTCGGAGGTCGAGCATGTGCTCGCCACCCAGACGCTGATCCAGTCCAAGTCGAAGAACATGAAGGTCGAGATCACCGGCCAGTTGCGCCCGGGCGTCACCGCCAAGGACATCACGCTCTCGGTCATCGGTCACACCGGCACCGGCGGCGGCACCGGCTATGTCATCGAATATTGCGGCGAAGCGATCCGCTCGCTGTCGATGGAAGGCCGGATGACCGTCTGCAACATGGCCATCGAAGGCGGCGCCCGCGCTGGCCTGATCGCCCCCGACGAGACCACCTTCGAATATGTGAAGGGCCGCCCGCATGCGCCGAAGGGCGCACAGTTCGAGGCCGCGCTCGACTGGTGGAAGACGCTCTACTCCGATGACGACGCGCATTGGGACAAGGTCGTCACCATCAAGGGCGAGGACATCGCCCCCGTCGTCACCTGGGGCACCTCGCCCGAGGACGTGCTGCCGATCACCGATGTGGTACCCGCCCCCGACAGCTTTGCCGGCGGCAAGGTCGAAGCGGCCAAGCGCGCGCTCACCTATATGGGTCTCGAGGCCGGTCAGAAGCTGACCGACATCAAGATCGACACGGTGTTCATCGGCTCCTGCACCAACGGCCGGATCGAAGACCTGCGCGCCGCAGCCGAGATCCTCAAGGGCAAGAAGATCAAGGACGGCATGCGCGCCATGGTCGTTCCGGGCTCGGGCCTCGTCCGCGCTCAGGCCGAGGAAGAAGGCCTTGCGCAGATCTTCATCGACGCGGGCTTCGAATGGCGGCTCGCGGGCTGCTCCATGTGCCTTGCGATGAACCCCGACCAGCTGGCACCGGGCGAGCGCTGCGCGGCCACCTCGAACCGCAACTTCGAAGGCCGTCAGGGCAAGGGCGGACGCACCCACCTGATGTCGCCGGCGATGGCGGCGGCAGCGGCGGTCACCGGTCATCTGACCGACGTGCGCGAGCTCATGGACGCGCCGGCTCCGGCGTAAGCGATCCCGGGGCCCCGCGTGGGGCCCCTCCCCCAGTTCCGGCACTCCGGACGGGCGCAGCCGCATATGCATGCTTTGTGCATCGCTTGTGCATGGATTGTGCCCCAAGGATTTGCCCCATCCCCAAGGAGGGACAGATGGAAAAATTCGAGAAGCTGACCGGGATCGCGGCGCCCATGCCGCTGGTCAATATCGACACCGATATGATCATCCCCAAGCAGTTCCTGAAGACGATCAAACGCTCGGGTCTCGGCGTGCATGCCTTCGACGAGATGCGCTATCTCGACGACGGATCCGAGAACCCCGAGTTCGTGCTGAACCAGCCCGCCTACCGCGAGGCTTCGGTCATCGTCGCCGGTGACAACTTCGGCTGCGGCTCGTCGCGCGAACACGCCCCTTGGGCGCTCGCCGACTTCGGCATCAAGGTGGTGATCTCCACCTCCTTCGCCGACATCTTCTACAACAACTGCTTCAAGAACGGCATGCTGCCCATCGTCATGCCGCAAGAGGCGGTCGATGTGCTGATGAAGGACGCCGAAAAAGGCTCTAACGCGCGGATGACGGTCGATCTGGAGAACCAGGTCGTCACCACCTCCGACGGCGAGGAATTCGCTTTCGAAGTCGACCCCTTCCGCAAGCACTGCCTGCTCGAGGGCCTCGACGACATCGGCCTGACCATGGAAAAATCCGGCGCCATCGACACGTTCGAAACCGCCGCCGCCCAGTCCCGTCCTTGGGTCTGAGGTGGTTCTGAGCCGGGTCTGACCAGCATTCAGGCATGAACATCGAAGGGCTGTCCCCGCGGGGACAGCCCTTTTTTCTGCGCGCACCCATTTCTGAAACGCTCCGCCAGCCCGGCGTCCGGCCTGCCTCCGGCGGGGATATTTTCATCTAGACGAAGGAGCCTGCCGCCCTGCTTCGTCTAGATACAAATATCCCGGGGGAGACGCGCGCAGCGCGGCGGGGGCGGAGCCCCCTTCATCCTCGATTGCCGCAGGTCGTGCGGCAGGGGCAGAGCCCCCTTCATCCTCGCTTGCCGCAAGTCGTGCGGCGGAGGCAGCGCCCCCACCCGGCTCAGCACGAGCGCGAGAGGTCCATCTCCGGCACATCCCCGGTTACGATCAAGGTTGCCGCCGTCGCCGCGCGGACCTCGGCCACGGTCACCCCGGGGCCGGTTTCCAGAAGGTGCAGCCCGTCGTCCTCGGGACGGATCACCGCCATTTCGGTGACGATGAGATCCACCCGCCGCTCGGCGGTCAGCGGCAGCGCGCATTCCGGCACGATCTTCGGCGCGCCGCCTTTGGCGCTGTGGATCATCGCCACGATCACCCGTTTCGCCCCGGTGACCAGATCCATCGCCCCACCCATGCCCGGCACATAGTGACCGGGGATCATCCAGTTCGCCAAATACCCGCGCGCGTCCACCTGCAGCCCGCCCAGCACCGTCAGGTCGAGATGCCCGCCGCGGATCAGCCCGAAGGAGAAGGCACTGTCGATGGTCGAGGCCCCCGGCACCGCCGAGACGAAGCTGCCGCCAGCGTCGGTGAGATGGCGGTCGGTCATCCCCTCGGGCGGGCGGTGGCCCATGCCGACAACGCCGTTTTCGGCCTGAAAGAACACCCCGAGCCCCTCGTCCAGGTGGTCCGAGACCAGCGTCGGAATACCGATGCCGAGGTTCACCAGAGTGTGCGGCTTGATCTCGGCGGCGACGCGGCGGGCGATGATCTCTTTGGGGTCCATGCTGGCGATCTCCATCCTCAGTGCCTCCCGATCACATGGTCGACGAGCGCGCCCGGCGTCTTCACCGCGTCGGGCGGGATCACCCCCACCGGCACGATCTCTTCGGGCTCGGCGATCACCACATCGCCCGCCAGCGCCATGATCGGATTGAAGTTCGTCGCGGTGAGCATATAGGTCAGATTGCCCACGTAATCGCAGCTGCGCGCCGCGATCAGCGCGAAATCGGCGCGCAGCGGCGGCTCCAGCAGATAGGGTTTGCCCTCGACCTCGATCACCTGCTTGCCCTCGGCCACTTTGGTGCCCAGCCCGGTGGGCGTAAGCACCCCGCCGAGCCCGACCCCGGCGGCGCGGATGCGTTCGACCAGAGTGCCCTGCGGCACCAATTCCACCTCAAGCGCGCCCGACCGCATCTGCTCCTGCACATCGGGGTTGAGGCCGATATGGCTGCCGATGAATTTGCGCAGGCAGCGCGCCGCCACCAGCGGGCCGACCCCCAGATGCGGACGGGCGGCATCGTTGACGATCACCGTCAGGTCCCGCTTTCCGGCAGCCGCCAGCGCCCGCACCAGCCCGTCAGGCGTGCCGACCCCCATGAAGCCCGAGAGCATGACCCGCGCACCGTCGGGAATCAGATCCACCGCTTCGTCCATCGTCACTGCCTGATGCATGCTGCCCTCCCGGCGCGTTGCCCTCACGTCTGCACGAAGTCAGACCCGGAAATCCTGCGGCTCGCGTTGCGTCAGGTCAAATTCATTGGAAATCCGGCGAATAATCGGTAAAAGCGCGGAGGCTCTTCGTACAAGTTTTCGGCGAGTCTACGGGTTTTTGTTCATGGTTTAAGTTGTTTATCCCCGCGGGGACATGACGCTTTGACGGGTACGGAAACGGGGCAACCATGTGCTCTGATGCCGCCAGCCCGCCAAGGAAACCGGGAATTGATGCAAATTCGCACCTTTTCCACCATGAAACCGCCAGATTTCCGCCGTCCCCTCAGGGCATGCTTGCCGCGCGTTCAAGAAGAAGGCAAAATTTGGGCAATATTGAGGCAATCCGCCGGCGCGGCGGGGTCAGAGGGCGACACAGGCGCAGCAAAGCGTCGGGGGTCCCACGACCGAAAGGGCAGAAGCCGTGATCACTCGTTTCGTCAAAGCCGGCATCCGTGCCGTCGCCGTGGCCTTGCTGATCGCAATGCCGGCCGTGCTGTTGCCCGGCTATGCGGCGGACGCGGCGCAGATCACCGCGCTGCTGGCCTTGGTCGCGGCGCTGCTGACCTTTGTGGAATATGTCGGCGACTATCCTTCGATCCTCGAGTTCCGCGACGCCCCGCCGTTCAACCGCCTGAGGTTCCTCGCGCTCTTCGCGACGGTCTTGGTGCTGACGCTGATCTGCCGCGGCGAGAGCTATCCCACCGCGGTCTCGCAGATGCTCACCGCTTTCGGCGGCAAGGTCGGCGGCTGGCTCGATTTCCCCTTCTCGCCGGTGCGGCTGATGGTGCTGCTGGCCACCGACGACATGAGTGCGCAGGACGTCGAGCGAATCCGCACCCATGCCGGGCTGGCCTATGTGATCTCGCTGCTGAGCATGCTGGCCTTCGTTCTGGTGGTGCGGCTGCTGAGCTGGCCGGTGCGCAACGGGGCCTTCAACTTCTGGGTCAACCTGCCGCTTTTCGATCCGACCATCGGCAAGGATGTGCTCTACCGGCTCAATCGCGATGGCAACGTTAACGTCGCCTTAGGGTTTCTTCTGCCATTCCTGATCCCGGCAATCATGAAACTCGCGGCGCAGACCATCAACCTCGTGTCGCTGACCGAACCGCAGACCCTGATCTGGACGATGAGCGCATGGGCTTTCCTTCCGGCAAGCCTCGTGATGCGGGGCGTCGCGCTGATGCGCATCGCCGCGCTGATCGAGCAAAAGCGCAAACGCGCCTACGCCGAGGCGGAAGCCGAGGTGCAGACCATCTGACACGCCTGATCCGGGCGGTGCTTCTTTGCGCCATTTTGGCCCTGCCCGCCTCGGCAGGGGCGGTCGAAGTCACCCTTGCCACCTGGCACGCGCATCTCAGCCGCAAAGGGCCGGGCCTGCTGCTGCGCGATATCCTTGAGGCGCGCGCGCCGCTGCCAGCCATACTCGACCAGATCGCCGAGGCGCGGCCTGACGTGTTGCTGCTCACCGATATGGATTTCGATCTTGGGCAGGCGGCGTTGGATGCGCTTGCCGATGCGCTGGCAACGCGCGGCGCGGACTATCCCCATCGCTTTGCCCTGCGCCCCAATTCCGGCATGGAGAGCGGCGCCGATCTGGACGGCGACGGGCGGCTTGGCGGCCCCCGCGACGCTCAGGGCTATGGCGTCTTTTCCGGCCAGCATGGCATGGCGGTGCTGGCCCGGCACCCGCTGCGATTGGAGCGGGATTTCTCGGCGCTGCTCTGGCGCGATCTGCCGGGCACGCGGATGCAAGCCGCCGATCCCGCGCCCGAGGTGCAGCGGCTGTCGTCCACGGCGCATTGGGTGCTGCGGCTCGACGCCCCCGGCCTTCCGCTGCAGCTGCTGTGCTATGCCGCGACCCCGCCGGTGTTCGACGGGCCGGAGGACCGCAACGGGCGGCGCAATGCCGACGAGCTTGCGCTTTGGCGGCACTACCTCGACGGCGCGCTCGGGCCAGCGCCGGAGGGGGCTTTCGTCCTGATCGGAAACGCAAATCTCGACCCCGAAGGCGGCGAGGGGCTGCGCGGCGAGATGCGGGCGCTGCTGGACGATGCCCGCCTGCAGGACCCGCTGCCGCGGCAGGCCACCGCCGAATGGCACAGCACCGGACCGCTGCGCGTGAGCTATGTGCTGCCCTCCGCTGGCCTCACCGTCGGCGACGCCCGCGTTTTCCCCGCCATCGAGGGCCAGCGGCACCGTCTGGTCACCGTCACGCTAAGCACCCAGAAGGACGGTTAATGAAGTTGCCCGCACCCCTGTTTTCTTGACCATTCCTCGCCCCTCGGCTAGGCGATTGCGCAACATTCCGAGGAGAGACTTTCCATGAGCACCCCTTCGCTTCTCATCCTGCCGGGCGACGGCATCGGCCCCGAGGTCATGGCAGAGGTTCGCCGCGTCATCGGCTGGTTCGGCGACAAGCGCGACCTGAAATTCGATGTCAGCGAAGACCTCGTGGGCGGCAGCGCCTATGACGCGCATGGCACGCCGCTGACCGACGAGACTATGGCCAAGGCCCAAGAGGTGGACGCCGTTCTGCTCGGCGCCGTGGGCGGCCCGAAATACGACGTGCTGGACTTCTCGGTGAAGCCCGAGCGCGGGCTGCTGCGTCTGCGCAAGGAGATGGACCTTTACGCCAACCTGCGCCCGGCGCAGTGCTTTGACGCGCTGGCCGACTTCTCGTCGCTGAAGAAAGACGTGGTGGCGGGCCTCGACATCGTCATCGTGCGCGAGCTGACCTCGGGCATCTACTTCGGCGAGCCGCGCGGCATCATCGAAGAAGGCAACGAGCGCGTGGGCATCAACACCCAGCGCTACACCGAGTCGGAGATCGACCGCGTGGCCCGCAGCGCGTTCGAGCTGGCCATGCGCCGCGGCAAGAAGCTGTGCTCGATGGAAAAGGCGAACGTGATGGAGTTGGGCATCCTGTGGCGCGAAGTCGTCACCGAGGTGGGCAAGGACTACCCCGAGGTCGAACTGTCGCACATGTACGCCGACGCGGGCGCCATGCAGCTTTGCCGCTGGCCCAAGCAGTTCGACGTGATCGTCACCGACAACCTCTTTGGCGACCTGCTGTCGGATGCCGCCGCGATGCTGACCGGCTCGCTCGGCATGCTGCCCTCGGCCTCGCTGGGCGCCCCGATGGCCAATGGCCGCCCCAAGGCGCTCTACGAGCCGGTGCACGGCTCTGCGCCCGACATCGCCGGTCAGGGCAAAGCCAACCCGATCGCCTGTATCCTCAGCTTCGCCATGGCGCTGCGTTACAGCTTCGACAAGGGCGACGAGGCCACCCGCCTCGAACAGGCGATCGAAGCGGTTCTGGCCAAGGGCTACCGCACCGCGGACCTGCTGGGCGAAGAAGGCAAGCAGCCGGTCTCGACCTCCGAGATGGGCACCGCGATCCTCGAGGCGCTCGACGAGAGCCTCTGATCCCGAGGGATGGTCAATGATTGGGCGGGGCGGCCACAGGTCGCCCCGTTTTCACGTTCTGCCGCATGACACGTTGAATTCCCCTGCCTCAAAGCTAAGCCTTGAGCGCAAGGCAGAAGCAACGGAACGGCACCCATGGGATCGAACGCGAAAGGCGCGCTGCTGGCGCTCCTCACCTTCGGCATCTACTCGACACACGACGTCATCGTGAAGGTTCTGGGCGCCGCCTACAGCCCCTTCCAGATCGTGTTTTTCTCGGTGCTGCTGAGCTTTCCGCTGGTCAGCCTCATGCTGATCCGCGACACCACGGCGGGCAACCTGCGCCCGCTGCATCCGTGGTGGACCGCCCTGCGCACCATCTCGACGGTGATCACCGGGGTCTGTGCCTTCTACGCTTTCTCGGTGCTGCCGCTGGCGCAGACCTACGCGATCATCTTTGCGCAGCCGCTGCTGATCACCGTGCTGGCGATTCCCATCCTTGGCGAGCAGGTGCGTCTGCGCCGCTGGATGGCGGTTCTGGTCGGCCTTGCCGGGGTCATCGTGGTGCTGCGTCCGGGCAGCACGGAACTGACGCTGGGCCATCTCGCGGCGCTGACGGCGGCGATCTTCGGCAGTCTTTCGGCGATCATCGTGCGCAAGATCGGCCATGAGGAACGCTCGGTGGTGCTGCTGCTCTATCCGATGATGACGAACTTCGTGGTGATGGGCTGCGCCCTGCCCTTCGTCTACCGCCCGATGCCGATCGAACATGTGGGCGGGTTCGGACTGATGGCGATTCTCGCCTTCACCGGCTCGGCGCTGCTGATCGCCTCCTATCGCACCGGCGAGGCGGTGATCGTCGCGCCGATGCAATATTCGCAGCTGCTGTGGGCCACGCTCTATGGCGCGATCTTCTTTGCCGAATATCCCGATAGCTTCACCCTGATGGGGGCCGTGCTGATCATCGGCAGCGGCGTCTATATCGTGCTGCGCGAGGGCCGGTCGAGCGCGTCGGAGAATCGCCCGGTGCTGCGCACCCGCAACCGCATCGAGTTCGGGACCTCGCTGCGCATCGGTCCGCTGCTGCGCGCGATGAAAAGACGCGAAAAGGGTGTGAATCGGCCCTTGCCAAAGACCGGAGGCTAGGGTACTCCGCGCTCCACGGTCGGAGTGTAGCTCAGCCTGGTAGAGCACTGTCTTCGGGAGGCAGGGGCCGGAGGTTCGAATCCTCTCACTCCGACCAATGAAACAAGGCGTCCTTCGGGACTCCTTTTTCGTCTGGGACAGGGCGCGCAGGTTCATTGAACCTAACAGCGATGAGTTCTCGATCTCTGCGGTATCGCCTCAGTCACGCCTGTCCGGGCCTCTGAGTGCTTAAGCAGCGTCCCAAGACCAACACCCGACAGCGCTTAGGCCCCTGAACATGCTATTAGCCGCACCTCGAAACGATAGGCGAAGAACTTAGGGCTTTCTCCTCCTTATTCACCGTCATCCCTCACGACAAATCCCTACCCGATAAGGCTTCCGAAAGCGCCAACACGCAGTAGCGTTGCGTAGCGGCAACATTGCCAAACGCAACTTATAGATGTTGCGAAGCTTTCCGACTCACCACTATTGACGCGCATTGGCGTCTCCCCTCTTATCCGAGCACGTATGACTGGGGAAGTTTATGAAGTTTAAAGGTTTTTTAACTGCTGCCCTTTTGGCGGCAACGACCGCGATTTCCGGATGCGCCGAACAGGCCCGAAGAGTCCCGGCGACCTATATTCCGAGCCTCATCTACCGTGGCGCGACCTGTCAGGAACTTGCTCACGAGCGCCAGGTTCTTGCGGGCTACGTGATGAACGTCACGGCTGAACAGCGCAACTCAGCGCAGTGGGACACAGCTCTTGTAACCACCTCGCTAATCATCTTCTGGCCAGCGATCTTTGCTCTCCCTCTGACCGTTGATCAGTCGGCGCAACTTGCCTCGGCACGCGGGCACTATGACGCTCTGGTCAAGGCTCAGGCGGAACAAGGCTGCAACGGCACTTACCGCGCAGCAAGTGGCTACGGCGGCGTGCAGCCTGTCCAGTATGGCTACGGGGTGCCGGTGACTGTGAACAACTGGAAACGCTATCCAGGTCAGTTTCCGCCGATGTGAAGATGTCGAACATGGCGGCAGACCTAACAGGGCCGCAGTGACGGCGCCTGGTCAAAAAGGTCTACGCGCCAGTTCACAACCTGCACGTCGATGCAAGGCGCCCCAAAAGGCGCCTTGTTCGCTCGCACGTAAATCTTGGTGCCCGACGAATATGCGGGACCTCTCAACTTAGCCATAGAGGCAGAATTGCAACCTCGCAAAGCGTGGCATCCCGAGGCATCCCCGTCTGAACCCGCCATCCTTCTAGGACTTCAAGGTGCCGGTCGATTTTTAGGCTGAACCTCCGACGTTCGACAACGCCCCGGGACCAAATGTCGAGCAGGTCACGCTCCCCGTGCTAACAGCCGCGCTTCTACTATAGCGATGAACGCCTCAGGCTGCACAAAGGACCAACAAGGCTTCATCGTAACCCTTTTTCCAAGCCCATGCCTACCACTACTGAATGCAGCCAGATGCGCGGCCATAGGTGCCAATGCCCTCTATACAGACAACACTCCTTGGCTGCGTTGCGCTTGGTGGGGCTGATGGCGCGACCGATACAGCGCTTCGTGCGGTCCTGTATCAGGCGGGACGCTGGCAGTAGGACTGCTGTGCCTCGGGGCCGGGGTGCTGTGTGCCGTCAAAGAGCCCCTCGTTCTAGTGTAGCTCGGTGCCGAACTCGACAAAGTGCCCGTGCCGTTGTTCCGGGTGGACCACGGTCACGAGTGCTTGGTTCTCGCCAGCGGAGCGCTTGTCACCATCTTCGGCATAGGCCGGGGTCATCTGGCCGGGGCCGGTGACGACAATCGACGCCCTCAGATCGCCTTCGACTTCCGGTCCGAGGGCGCGGGCGGTCTGTGAGAAACCTTCGGCGCTTTGCATAAAGGCGCGTCGCGCCTCGGCGAGGATCGCAAAGGAGATCGCTTCGAGTCGTTTGGTAAGGTGCGCTGCCTGCGCGGAAAGGTCGGTCTTTGGCATCTCACACCACCCTGGCCCGGTGCGGCTGCAAAAAGATTGTGTGCGCCATAGGGCACCGCGTAAGGGTTGCCGCCGACAAGCGCTGCCTCGTGCACTTCATACGAATACGAGGCGAGCATCAGCACGACTTGCTTAATGGCGGCGGCACAGGGGTCCGGGATGGGTGTGCCGGTGAAGCCCGCTGCGTAGGCTTCGGCGGCGTCGATCTTTGACGACAGAAGCGCGTCGTCCAGGTCGTGATCAAGGTTGAGCTGGACCTTCAGCTCTTCAACAGAAACGGCACTCACTACGGGAACTCAGGCATAGGAGGTATCTATACACCTCAATGCCGTAGTGAAAACGTAAGAGAACATGGAAAAGTTTTTAGCTCGTGTCCTGCGCCCCCCCGCCGGTCCGCTTTTCCGGTGGGAGATCGAACTACCCCCCACCACCAGATTTGGACGAAACTTGAAAGTGTGCTCGAACCGCTTGAGCAGAGGGATCGATCAGAGATCGACGCCTATTTGGACGAGGTTTTTGATCTTGTTTCGCGTTAGATGGCTTTGGCCAGCACCTGCGTGCCGGACTTATTCGGTCGCCTTGGTTGCAGAAGCCATCGCCTTTGGGTTCATACCTTCTAGGGTCAGGCTACGGGGAGATGAATCCCACTCAGCGTTTCCGCTGCTGTTCCAATTTGCGAAAGCGCCTTGGACTTCTTCCCAGCTAGCACTGGCTCCATAGGTAGTTACGAAGAACTGACCGAACTTGATCGCGTGAACCCGGTCGTAAGTGCGTAGCGCTTCCTTCATGTAATTTGAAGAGAATATGAATGCATATCTCGCCAGTATCAGCGCGGCACCAATAAACACGGTGCCTTTCATCAGGTAAAAGACCAATGCTCTCCAAGTGATGTCGTTTGTAATTTCTAATGCCGCTGAGATGGTAAGCAAAGCGAGGATGCCTCCGCCGAGTAGCAGCGATGTTCCTCCGCAAATAGACCACCAGAACGAAGTTCTAGATAATTTGTCACCGCGCGTTTCCAAAGACGAGACAGTATCTTCTACGAAAGTCTTAGAAGTATTTTGAATGTTCTTTTGGCTTTCTTCTCTCAGAAGCTCTCTCTCGGTTTCATGTTCATGGATTCTTTCTTGGAGCTCTGCCTCTCGGTTTTGGAGGTCCCTCGATCTTTTGAGGAATTCTTCTTCGAGCTCCTTCTGTCTGTCGAAAGAAGATTTTTCCAGGACATGGTATCTGGCTTGAACTTCTTGATACGCGTTTTGGAGTGACTGCTCTCGCCTATTGTATTCTTCAAGAGATTTTGCGAACTTTTTCTCTGTAAGTTCTTCCCTTTCAATGATTTCTAGGTGAGCTTTATGTAGCTCTTGTTCTAATTCGTTTGCTTGGCGAGATATTCTCTGAAATTGCCTATCTAACCTTTCCTGTAGCTCGTTGATGTCGCTGCTGAGAGCTTTCTTGAATTGGTCCGAAACCGGGAGGCCATGTATTCTGTCTTGGATAGCTGCAAAGTCGTCTTCATCAAGCATTGAATTGATTCTTCTTGTGGTGTCTCGTCTTCGTCTTAAGGGTGGATTTAAAGCCTGCAAGCTGCTTGGCAGTTTTCTTTGAGATTGTTGTGGTTCATGTCCATATTGCTACAATAGATCTTCGGGCGGTAAGAGCGCACTTCGCGCTGACCTTTGCTTCTCTTGGTTATGGTAAGAATGGCACATGGGTTGCCAATTCGACCGGCCCCTAAAGAGCGCCCTATCACCTCTATGTGCCTTGAGGTGACCCACAACGGTCGCCGGTGCGTGCCACATCGCGCAGGTTGGATGAGCCGCTAAGAACTCGGTGCGTGCCTTGCGCCAATCGTGGTCATAGCCGCGGTTGGCGGCGCTGGACCGCTGTGCATCATGACGACGGTTCTAGGCGCGGGTGCTGGCGAGCTGGCACCCGCAGCGCTCGCCGTGCGGGACGACGCGTCCACATGAGCAGGCGCGAGGCGGCCTAGGTATTGTGCCGGGCCTTCAGTGAGCGAAGAGCGTCCCGGTCAAAGGCCTGATCGTGGCCGAGTTCCTTGATCTCGCGGAGCCTGTCAGGTGTGTGGGTGCCAACCGGGTCACTACGGCTGGGTGTGGTGTCAGTCTCTTCGGACACGCCGTGGAGCGCTTTGAGCTGAGCGACCTTGCCTTCGAAGGCTTGGGTGATTTCATCCGGTGTCGTGGCCCAGGTATCCGCGGGGGCCAGCCGAGCCACCCGGTGCCGAAGCGGTAGAGCGGAGCATAAGCCTAGGGCCAAGAGATCAACTCGGCGCTGCGACGGCTGCTTCGATCTTGGAGAGGGGAAGGTCTGCCAGAGAGCCTCAGCGGCCTTCTAGCTAACCGCTCAAGCTCGGATGAGCGCCCACATGGTTGTCATGTGGAATTGGGAAAGCCTTAGGAGAAAACCTTCCCATCCCCCATGCAGGCGCTCAATGGTCACCGCTGCCCGCAGCGAAGGGCGTAGGACCACGACATGCAGGCCGTGGCGCACTGTCACCTCTTCGACGCGGGTGAGCGGCTGCACAAGGGCTTATGCCGCCATGTTTAGTTTGCGCAGGGCATCGGGGCGGACAACACCAGCGCCCACACGACGGCGGGTTTGATAACGCATCAGGCCGTTGGCACGCTGCCTGTAGGTGTCAGCCAGCACCGCGAGCGGGATGCGGTTGTAGACGCGGTAGCCGCGCATAAAGTCGACGAAGATGATCGGCTCTGCGCCTTCGCCGATGTCGGGCATATCCACGGTCTCATGACCGGGCGCCTAAGGATCGTTTCGGGCAGGCCTGCCTGATAGGACGGCTGCCAGAGATAGTTGTCGTGACCGTCTTTCAGCGCGGACATGTCTTCAAGAGTTGAGCCATACGTCGTCCAGGTGCCAGCGTTCCGATAGTTGCCGGGGTGGCCCTCTACACCATCAATGAGCTCGGCACGGTAGCATCCCTTAGCGCAAAGCAGAGCCAGAAGTTTCTCGAGCGCACCGGACAACTCTCGCTTCCCTACACACTGGCTCGCATCGCAGCTGGCAAGGCTGCTGACCTAGACGAGGTCGAGATGACGCGCGAACGCATTCTCCCCATAGCGAAGCAGCTACGGACAACTCTGTCCTAGCTGTTGACTCGCAAGCGGAACTGGCGCGCGATCTCCTTCTACGGGGCGTTTCTGGCCCCGAATACCTCGAAAGGGTCTCGTCGGAGCAAGAAGAGCCTCTTCTATTCATCGCAGCCAGCAATGGTGAAGTGTCTGTCGGATAGTGAGAAGTCAGTGGAGCGTGCGGCGAGTTTACGCCCGTTGAAGAGAAGAGCGGCAGCTTCACCGCGGCCCTATCGTGATGAATTATCTTCCCGAGCCCGGCAAAAACCGCCCATCCGCCAGAAAAGGTAAGGGTTCAAGAATAAGGTGATTCTTATCAACACCTTACCCTGAGAGCGTTGTCTTCGTCAGCGCCGATCAGCCTTGCCTAGCCTTCAAGACCTTTACCAAAGGTCGCCCAACCTTTCCCTCGACCTTTACCTACGCAAGGTTTTTTGGGCATCGCGTCAAGGTTAGGCAAGGCGGTGGCAACGTCGCTGCCTTGAATTTTGTAACTTCGCCGTGCCAGGCAAGGATGAGGCAAGGTCGACGCAAGCGCAGCACAAACAACGCCAACTCATGGATCTATGGCTGAGCTCGTTGCTGCGGTCACCGCTGCAAGGTCGACGCCTCCAGAGCTTTCGCCAGGGCCCGAACGGGACCCTCCGGCGTCAGTTCCTGCCTCATAACCCCGCTTCAGCGAGAGACTTGAAGCTGTGGCGATCCCCATCGCGAAGGCAGCGATCATGGCACGCTCGGCGTCATCCTTAGAGACAGCCTCGGTTTCTTGGACCGAACGAAGCTCGCGCTCGAGCTGTGAGATGCGAAGGTCTCGATCGAGGAGCAGCGAAGTGACCTTGAGCCAAGTCGCCCCTACGACCATGATCCCCAGAACCACCATTACTGCCACAAATTCACCGGTCATCCTGGCAGCACCCCGGCAGAGTTGTGGTGAGCAGGAGATTCTGCAGAAGGCGCCGGTCCGACCACGGTCCGCAGAGCCTGCACTGCGCGTAGCGTCGGGCTAGAGACCCTTCCGCCAGTGATCATCCGGAGGAAGGTAAGCCACTCGAGCTCTTCGTCAGACAAGTCGGTGCGCTTGTCAGGTCGTATAAAGCCATTCATCTCTGCACTCCGATCACTTGCCGAAGATCGCCCAAAGCGCAGTGCGCTCACGCTTTCCAAGCCGGGGGTCGGAATTGTCCGAGGCTTCACGGAGGACCTTGAGCCAGAGGGCTTCGTTCTGAGAGACGATGGTGCCGAAAACCTTCTCAACTGTTTCGAGCATGCTCTCATTACCCATCTGCATGAACGCGAACCGGAACAGCAACGCGGCATCAACGTCTAAGGCCTTCGCCATGGCCGGCACCCGGTCAAGTGCCAACTTGTTCTCGCCCTTTTTAAGCATCGAGAGATAGTTGGCGTTGGAGAATCCTGCTTCGGTCGCGATGTCACGTTGTGTCTTCACGGGCGACAAGGCATCGATCCTTTTGCTGATAAGTGCCGCGAGAAGGCTGTCCTGATATGGGTATCTTTTGCCGGTCATCTCTATCATCTCCGATCATCGCAGCTCACTGCTGCTGCTCTCGCTATAGCGAGGGCAAGAACGGCGATGTCATGGGTCTCTAAAGGTCTTCAATCTTCGAGCACATCACCAGTAGCGCGACAATGCATCCGCCGGCTCAGACCGTAAATATAATATATATTTCAATTATATAGCTGCATAGCTAGCCTAGTGTTCACCACCTAGCAGACTGTTCCCGACGAAAGCTGGGTGCCGGACACCTTCTCGGCGTCCGCGCTGTGACCGGCGCCGTCACCCCCTCCCTGCCTGCCAAGTTGGGCACGCTGGACGTATCTGACGGGATGCTCAGTCGCCTCCGGAGGGGCGGCACGCCGGTGCAGCGTTCGACTCCGCCACCGCTTCGCGGTTGATACCCGCGATGGCCACCGTTTTTGACCGCGGTGTCCCAGCCCAGAGCAGTCGTCGGTGCAACCGAAACGACACTTCGTCCGCATTGTGGCGCTCGAAGGTTTTCTCAAACAACAGAGACGCGCCGGAGCCTAGCTCAGAATCTCCTGTCAGGTGGCGAAAACCAGCGAATCTCACCGAATAGTCAATCGATTTCGCTCACAGTGCCGACTTCGGAATAAAGCTCGACATGTCGAAATCCTCGACGTCCGCAATATTCTTAACTGCACCTTTCTGAATGATCTGATTGTAGATCACTTCCCTGCTCGCCTTTTGCTCTTCGTCGCTCATGCCAGACATCGAGTTTACGACGTCAGCGTGTGAGGGACGCAGATAGCTGGCATCGTCAGTCGGATCCAATGGCGTTTCGTGGGCGCACATCGGCACATTCGGCGCAATACAGGAGCGGACAGCCTCAACTGGAAAGTCTACAGCGCCCACCAGCCCCCCCTTATCGCCATTGTGGTTCACCTGAATCTCTTGAAGTTTCTGGGCAGTGTAGATCATTTCTTCAGGAGAAGCATGGTTCAATCGGACTACGGATAAACCAACACTGTATGCCCTCTTGAGGTCTGCTGCCCTGAATTTCCGCTTGGGCAGATCCGTTGGTTTTGACACCTTGAGGTGAGATGGAGAGGTCAGAAAGAGCCGCAACACCTCTTCAGGCACAACTTTACCTGGGCTGCCGACAGGCGAATCGGCGTGTTCACAAGCGCAAGACGGATACTCAGCGGCCAACTCTTCTACGCTAAATTCCTGAGCACAAAACTTATCTAGACCCTCACGCATTGCTAAACCGTCGACACCTTTATTCTTCGGAAAAAAGCGCGCGCCGAATGCTGCGAATGCTCTTAATAACCTCGCTAAGCAAGCCAGCATTAAAGGTTCCAGACGTGACCACCTCAGTTTCCGAAATCACAGTGTATACCGCTCTGTGCCCGCCTTTGAATTCCACCCCTCCTCGCGTGAAGCCCTCTGCATCATAAAGCTCGAGCGAGATAGTGCCATCGAAAGACATCACAGGCTCGGGGACGCCTATTTCCCCTGACCAGTTCTGTAGCACTTCCAAAGCATCGTCGATCACACCAGGGAGAACCGAACGACTATCAGGTCCATCCCAACCTGCAGTGAGTTCCGCGAAACTTCTCACGGCGCCACGGACGTCGTCGATCTCAGTTGGAGCACTGATCGCAGCCAAGTAGTCAGCTTCTCTTTCTGTCCCCTCGGCAGTCGGAGCACTCAATGCGGCAACCGTCCTCGACAAACGGAATGTCCGTGTCGACTTAATCGGGAGATGAGCTACTTTTCGTTCGTTAGAATAAGATTCACGACCTCGGGAGGCGGTCCTATTTCTAGGAAAAAAGCCAATGAACTGCTCTCCGAAATAATCTTCTGCAGGGGCATAGGTTCCAGTATGCATCACTTATAGGCCTCCAGATCGATACCAATCTTTTCACGATATTCTTCAGAAAGGGACGCGCCAAACAGAAGTAGCGATCGGTTGTGCATGACGTTAATCAAGTCTCGAACGTCCTCGAAGTCAATTGGAGTTGACTTGGAACGCCGCTCCACGAGTGTATAAACGCCAAGACTGCGGAGTTCTTCTCCCCCATCAGTCAATGCGTCTACGACGTCGATATTTCTATTAATAAGCGTGGGAGATTGATCTTCACCCTCAAACCATCCAATATGAGAGTGCCAAGATGAGGCACCCGAATATACATCAGCAGGTATACCTGTATCAGCGACGCTAAGCAGCTTAGAAACATCTGCCTCTAAAGGATTGCCATCAAAAACGAAGCTGTCCCAATACTCGAGCTTAATAGCTTCGATTTCAGCAACATCGCTTATTTTATCAAGAGCAGGAAGGAGTGCTTCTTCTAAACGCGCAGCCAGCGCGTCCCAACGTCCGTAGGTCTTAGTCATATAGCCGTAGACCATATCTCTAAAGCCTACCTCTTCCACAAGCGCCCCATCTTTATACCGACGCATGACAAACCCGTTCTGCGCCGCGGGTTCAGCTTGTGGTGCGTTTTGTGCTTGCAGCCTAATCGTAGCGATCGAACTTTCAGCAGGACCAACGGCGTCAAACCCGAGGTCAACCGCTTGTTGTCGGATGTCGAAGGACGACTTGGTGACTATTTTAGATGGGACCGGTTCACGAAATGTGAACAGAAGCCTTACGCGTTCGATTGCGTGTGCTTCGTGCTTTGGTTTCCACGTCATGTGCTACTCACCTGATTCGCATTAGTTATGATTGTTCTGACTATGCTTTTCAACACTCATCGGAGTGTGCCGTGTTCAACGAACTGCCAGTAAGTAGAACGACCTGCCCGACGTCGTGTTGCATAGTTGCTAGAACTCTTCGACATGTTCGAGCGTCAACTCGCGTAAGACCTATCTCGATACGAAGTCTAGATGCAATGTGCGATCCAAAAGCGCGCATGGGCTCTCCCAGAACTTGTGCACCACCCGCCTAGATGTCAGGAGACGTGGAACGGTGGGTCCCTGGACAAGAAGCCATTCCTAATTTCGGCTCGGTTCATCCGTAGCCATGATGCGGCACAATCCGGACACGCCTAATGTCCGGAGATCAGCCGCACTGCCGATGCTTATCGCTTGCCGAACTCCAGTGCCTTTGCCGCCTGCATCAGGTGGCTCGGCGAGAACCGCGCGTAGACAGCGGCAGTGATCCGGGTCTCAGAGTGACCCAGATACTGCGCGATCTCGTCCATCGGCACGCCCGCCTCCGCCATATGCACGGCGGCGGTGTGCCGGAGAACGTGCGGTGACACGTCCTCGAGCCCAGCGCTCTCCACGGCGCGTGCAAAGCCCCGCTTGATGGACTTCACCGGCTTAGCGGCCCATTCGATCACGTGGTCTGAGAGAGCTGCCCGCCGCGCTTCAAGCAGCGCAGCGTGTATGGTCTCATTCATAGGCACGATCGCCCTCCCCTTCCTTGAGCCCTCTCCGGTGCGGAGGTTGATCTGGCGCCGCTTGAAATCGACCCGATCCCAGGTCAGCTCCAGCACCGCCGTCACGCGAGCGGCCGTTGTCAGCATGAGAAGGATCGCGAGCCGGATGTGGGGTGCAGCTTCGGCGTCGAGCAGCCTCTCGACCTCAGGACGTGTGAGATAGCGTTCCTTGGGTGCTGGTGCGCCTGGGAGCTCGATGAAGGGCGCCGTTTCGAGGAGCCCCGACTTCACGGCCCAGTTGATGGCTGTCCGGAGATGGTTCAGTTGCGTCCTAATCGTGCCCGGAGCCCGGCCGGCTGCCTTCCGATCTTTGACGTAGGCACGGCAGTCGGCAACGGTGATCTGCTCAGGGCGAAGGGCTCCGAAGTAGGGCAGGATCGAGCGACCGGTGAAGTCCATGCTCTCAGCGATGGAGCGCCCAGCGCGGTCGGCACGAAACGCCTCCCATACCTCTGCAACGGTGGGACCGTGGGTCCGGTGGGACCGGGACAGGATCACATCGCGTGCGGCTGCTTCCGCTTCCTTTCGCGTGCGTGCGTCAAGACTATAGCGTCGCCGCTTGCCAGTCTCATCGGTGTAAGGATCGTATTGCCTACACACTTAGACGCCACGTTACTCTGCCATTCTGCGAGAGAACCTTCGACCCGCCGACCGGCGCGATCCGCTGTGTTCCCGAGCACATGCACTTTCTGGGAGCCGATTACGTGATCAGGGGAAAGAACGTAGGTCTTGCAAGACGTGTCGACCCAACCCATTCGATCGACCAGGATAAAGGTCTCGCTGGTCTCCCATTCTGAGAGCAATGCAGCGAGCAAGCGTTCCGCGCCTTTCAGCGACCGATTGAAACCGAGGCCACGATTTTTCAACTCTTTCACGACCAGAGACGGCGACAGCGCATCAGGAACGTAGGCGGTATGCATGACCCCTTCTGGATCACGAAACTCGGTCAAACGACCCCAACCGGTGCCATCAACGCGGTGGCAACGACCGACCACCTTGATCTCGGAACAAAGCCACTCAGCCACGTCTTCTTCGTCCCCGATCACGCCGATGCCCCGGTTGGTGATCATGTAGCCGGCAGGGAGACCGGCTTGCAGCGTCGGCTCGGTCAAATCCTTCATGTCCTACATCCTTCAAAGGGGCCGATAGCCCACAACTCTTGGTCACGTGACCGTCACAGCGGCACGCAATGAAACTGCGTCGCGACCGTCTGACCGCGGCGACTTCTAGGTTTTGGGACTTCTTGGAAAGGAGGCGCTAGACGCCCTTCACCTTCCACTGAGGCAGCGTGCGCCGAACGTTCTTCGCCAGCTCGGCCTCGATCTTGCTGATGTGCTCGACGGTCTCGAAAGCAGCCTTCCGTTCCTCAGCCGTCGTGAGTTCAGAGCCCTCTATTTCAGCACGCCGCGCGGACAGCTCTTCAACCTTGTAGCGGTTGATCATCTGCGCGAGCTCAGATGCAGCATCGAGGAGAAGGTCAACCATCACCTCTGCACGGCCGACCGATCCCTTGAAACCGGGGAAGGTTTCAGCTGGGTCTTCGTCCGGGGGCAATGCGTCCTCGATTGCGAACTTTTCCGGACCCTCGTCCGTCTCGAACACCGGCCCTTCAAAGCCAGCGAGTTCCAGAGGGAGTGCCACGTTGGTCCAGTTCGGGTGTTCGGACGTCCAACGGTGAAAAGGGTTGGCTAGATAGGGGTAGGTTGAGTCATCGAGGTATCTGAGCTGCTCGCGCTCTCGTTCGAGCTGCTTCTGCTTCCGTTCCTTTGCCGACATTGCCATCGGGTTTCTCCAAACGCACCGTGACCCTCACGGCTTATAACGTGAATATAGATTTCACGATCACGATTGTCAATACGATTTGGAGGCACATCTGCACACAAAGATTGATAGCGGACCAAGCAGCACGTCTATGCCGCTAGGAGAGACAGTTCCCTCCGGTTCAATGAACCTTGCAAGCTGCTGCTCGTCTGGCAGAGCAAGACGCCGCCGCCCATAAAACAGGGCGCATGTGACCAAAGATCAATAGTTTGGCGGCCGGACACGATCTTCGGGAGGCAGGGGCCGGAGGTTCGAATCCTCTCACTCCGACCAAATATGCAAAGGCGCCCCTCGGGGCGCCTTTTGCGTTTTCGCCGTTCGCGCGTGGCTCAGCTGGCTCAGCCAAGCTCCGGCGCGACCGGCACAACGATACGGCCGCGCACCGCGCCGTCGAGGAATTTCGGCGCGATCTGCGGCACCTCCTCGAAGGGCACTTCGACGGTGATCTTCTCGAGCTTGGCCATGTCGAGATCGCTGGCCAGACGCTGCCACGCCGCCAGCCGGTCGGGCTTGGGGCACATCACGCTGTCGACGCCCGCAAGCGTGACGCCGCGCAGGATGAAGGGCGCAACGCTGGCGGGCAGGTCCATACCCGCGGCCAGCCCGCAGGCCGCCACCACACCGCGGTATTTCATCATCGACAGCATATTGGCCAGCACCGTGCTGCCCGCCACGTCGATGCCTGCGGCCCAGCGTTCCTTGTTCAAGGGCCGCGGCTTGCCGGTCAGTTCCGACCGGTCGAGCACGCTGCTTGCGCCCAGATCGCGCAGATATGCCGCCTCGGCCTCGCGCCCGGTGACGGCGGCCACGTCAAAGCCGCGCGCGGCCAGCAGCGCCACCGCCACGCTGCCAACCCCGCCAGCGGCGCCGCTGACCACGATCTCGCCAGCCTCGGGTGTCACCCCGTGCCGCTCCAGCGCCAGAACGCAAAGCATCGCCGTGTAGCCCGCCGTGCCGATCGCCATGGCCTGCTTGGCGCTGATCCCCTCGGGCAGCGGCACCAGCCAGTCACCCTTGACCCGTGCGCGCCCGGCAAGGCCGCCCCAATGAGTCTCCCCCACGCCCCAGCCGTTCAGCACGACGCGGTCGCCGGGCTTGAAATCGGGATGGTTGCTTTCGGCGACGACGCCCGAGAAATCGATCCCCGGCACCATCGGAAAGCGCCGCACCACGGGGGCCGCGCCGGTCAGCGCCAGCGCGTCCTTGTAGTTGAGCGTCGAATAGGCCACGTCGACCAGAACGTCGCCCTCGGGCAGTTGATCGTCAGACAGCTCGGTGATGGAGACGCTCTGCGTTTCCTCGGGTTTCTCGATCAGGATTGCCTTGAACATCTGTCGCTCCTCTCAGCGTTCCAGCAGGTGGAAATAGGTGGTGGAAAAGCTGCGCAGTGGCTCGGCGCTCAGCTCGAGTTTCGCGCGCAGCACCGCGCCCTCCCAGCCGATCCAGAAGAAGGCGGCGAGCGCCTCCGGGTCCTGCCCGGCATCAAGCGCGCCGTCCTGCTGCGCCTGCCGCAGCACCTCGTCGGTGCGGGCTTGCCAGCCCTCGAGCACCTCGGTCAGCGCCGCGCGGAACGCATCCGGCAGCGCGCCCATCTCTTGCCCGAGGTTGCCGACCAGACAGCCGCGCCGAAACCCGTGCCGGGCCATGCCCGCCTCGGCCTCATTGGTGAAGTCGCGCAGTCGCTCCAGCGGCGGGCGGGCCTCGTTGCGGAAAGCGCGGTCGAGCAGTTCGAGGAAATAGGCGTCGTAGGCGTGGATGAGCGCGAGGCCGAACTCTGCCTTGCCCTTGAAGTGGTGATAAAAACTGCCCTTGGGCACGCCTGCCGCCTTGAGGATCTCATCCACCCCAACCGCGGAATAGCCCTTCTCGGTCAGATGCTCGAGGCCGGTGCGAATGAGCTTTCGCCGCGCCTCGGAGGCATCCGGAGCGGTGCGCGGACGCCCGCGGCGGGGTTTGTCGGAGGGAGGGAAAGGCGAGTCGGCTTGGGTCATGAAAATTTAATAGACCGATTCGTCTAATAAATCCATGCAAGGTTTTAGCAGAGCGTTCACCCGCCCGGAATCAAGGCGAAGCCGCCGGGCGAGCGCCTGCCCGTCCCGGCGGCTTCGCCTTGATTCCGGGCATATCAGCGCAACAAAAAAGGGCGGGCCCGCAGGCCCGCCCCAGTCAGTTCCGATTACGGCTCTTTCAGGCCGCGCCCGCGGTCATGATCCGCTCGAGATCATCATGCTCGGCCACGTAATGACCCGGCGCGATCTGGTCGAGCTGCGGCACGTAGTCCACATCGCCCGCCGCCAGCCGCGAGGGCAGGAAGCGCAGCGCCGCCTTGGCGTCGAGCGGCGAGGGCAGCTCGCCGGGGAGGCGGATGCGGGTGCGCGCGCGCTCGGCCACCGGATCGGGGATCGGCACCGCCGAGATCAGCGACTGCGTGTAGGGATGCGCCGGGTTCGAGCAGATGGTCTCGGCGTCGCCCATCTCGACCACGCGGCCAAGGTAGAGCACCATGATCCGGTTCGAGATCTCGCGCACCACCGACAGATCGTGCGAGATGAACAGCATCGACATGCCGAATTCGGCCTGCAGCTCCTTGAGCAGCTTCACGATCTGCGCCTGAATCGACACGTCGAGCGCCGAAACCGCCTCGTCGCAGATGATCAGCTTGGGCCGGTTGATCATCGCGCGGGCGATGCCCACGCGCTGGTTCTGGCCGCCCGACAGCTCGTGCGGGTAGCGGTTGTATTTCTCCGGCTCCAGACCCACGCGGGTCATCATCCGCAGCACCTCGTCCCGCCGCTCGCTCTTGGTCAGCTTGGGGCGGTAGGTCTTTAGCGGCTCGGCGATCGAGTCGGCGATGGTCATCCGCGGATCGAGGCTGGCGAGCGGATCCTGAAAGACGATCTGAAGGTCCTTGCGCTCCTTCTTCAGCGCCTGCTTGTCCATGGTGTTCAGCGGCTTGCCCAGCCAGCTGACATTGCCATCAGTGGGCTCGACCAGCCGCAGCACGGCGCGCGCCAGCGTGGACTTGCCGCAACCGGACTCGCCCACGATGCCCAGCGTCTCACCGGCACGCAGACCGAAGCTGACGCCGTTCACCGCCTTCAGCGGCACGGTTTTGCCGAAGATGCCGCCGTCGAGTTTGATCGGGAAATGCACCTTCATGTCGTCGACGCGCAGGATCTCCTTGCCCTCGACGCGGCCACCGGCATCGCCCTTGTCGATGCGCGGCATCGAGTCGAGCAGACGGCGGGTGTAGTCGTGGCGCGGCTGCGAGAAGATCTCGTTCACCTCGCCTTCCTCGACGAACTCCCCAAGGCGCATGACCTTGATGCGGTCGCACATCCGCGCCACCACGCCCATGTCGTGGGTGATGAGGGCGATGGCGGTGCCGAGCTCGCGCTTCAGCTGGTCCATCAGGTCGAGCACCTCGGCCTGCACGGTCACGTCAAGCGCGGTGGTCGGCTCGTCAGCGATCAGCAGCTTGGGCTCGCAGAGCATGGCCTGCGCGATCATCACGCGCTGGCGCATGCCACCCGACAGCTCGTGCGGGTACTGCTTGAGACGGCGCTTCGCTTCGGGGATGCGCACGCGCTCGAGCCAGTCGAGGCAGTGCTTTTCCGCCTCGCGGCCCGACATGCCACGGTGCACTTTCAGCACCTCAGCCATCTGCTCGCCCACCTTGAGATGCGGGGTCAGCGCCGTCAGCGGATCCTGAAAGATCATCCCGACCTTGTCGCCGCGCACCTTGTTGAGCTTGGAAACCGGCAGGTTGAGGATCTCCGAGCCCTGCAGCGTCACCGAGCCGCTCGCCGTGCCATTGGGCGGCAGCAGGCCCATGGCGGCCATGAAGCTCTGCGATTTGCCCGAGCCCGACTCGCCGACGATGCCAAGGCATTCGCCCGCGCGGATGTCGAAGGACACGCCCTTCACCGCCTGAACGCGGCCGTCCTGCGTTTCGAAACCGACCTTGAGGTCTTTCACGGAAAGAATGGTCATGTCAGCGATCCTTCGGGTCCAGAGCGTCACGCAGACCATCGCCGATGAAGAACATCGTGATGATGATGGTGACATAGAAGAACAGCGGGAACAGAAGCTGCCACAGCGTGCCATAGCCCATGGTGCCCGCGCCTTCGGCGATCAGGCGACCGAGCGAGGTCATCGGTTCCGAGATGCCAAGGCCGAGGAACGAGATGAAGCTTTCCGCAAGGATCATCTCGGGCACCAGCAGCGAGGCGTAGACGATGACCACGCCGATAAGGTTGGGCAGGATGTGACGGAAGATGATCGCGCTTTCGCTCACACCGCCAGCGCGTGCCGCCTCGATGAACTCGCGGGTCTTGAGGGTCAGCGTCTGGCCGCGCACGATCCGCGCCATGGTCAGCCAGGACACCGCGCCGAGCGCGATGAACAGCGTGATGAAGTTCCGGCCCGCCACCACGAGGATGAGGATCAGGATCAGCGTCAGCGGGATCGCCAGCAGCACGTCGACGATGCGCATCATCACGCTGTCGAGCCGGCCACCATAGAAGCCCGCGATCACGCCCCATGCGGTGCCCACGAGCAGCGCCATGGCAGCGCCGATGAGGCCCACCAGCAGCGAGGTCTGCGTCGCCTGAATGGTGCGCGAGTAGAGATCGCGTCCCAGCTCGTCGAGGCCGAAGAAGTGGCCGGTCTCGATCGAGGGGGCGCCTTGGGCAAGGATGTCGCCCATGCGCGCCCAGTCGATCTCTTCGTTGTCCCAGACCGCGAAGAACGGCCCGATGATGACGAAGGCGACGATCAGCGCCAAAACGATCACGCTGGCCATGGCGGCCTTGTTGCGCACGAAGCGGCCCATGGCGTCGCGGAACAGCGAGCGGCCACGGACGGCGTTGAAATCGGTGATGTCGGCGGCCAGTTCCGCCGCCTTTTCGGATTTTCCGAACACGGGGTCAGCCTCCTCAGTAACGGATCTTGGGATCGAACCACGCATAGGCGAGGTCGGTCAGAAGGTTCACCACGACGGTCAGCGCGCCGTAGAGGATGGTCACCCCCAGCAGCACCGCATAGTCGCGGGTCAGCGCCGAGCTGACGTAGGATTGGCCAAGGCCGCCCGTCGAGAAGTAGAGATCGACAAAGACCGAGCCGGTCAGCACGTAGACGAACACCGGGCCAAGGTAAGAGATCACCGGCAGCAGCGTCGGCTTCAGCGCGTGACGCCAGACGATGGCCTTGTTCGACAGGCCCTTGGCGCGGGCAGTGCGGATGAAGTTCGAGTTCAGCACTTCGAGCATGGACGAGCGCGTGATCCGCGCGATCGAGCCCATGTAGGAAGTAGAGAGCGCGATCACCGGCATGATCAGATACTGCCACTGCCCGCCGTTCCAGCCGCCGCCCGGCAGCAGGCCGAGCCAGAGCGTGAAGGTCAGGATGAGGATCGGGCCCATGATGAAGTTCGGCAGCGCCTGCGCGGCGATGCCGAGGCTCACGGCCAGATAGTCGATCCACGTGTTGTGGCGGATCGCGGCGGCGATCCCGAGGCTGATGCCGACCAGCGAGGCGGCCAGGAAGGCCAGCGCGCCGTAGGTCAGCGAGATCGGGAAGCCCTGCGCGATCACGTCGTTCACGCTGCGGTCCTTCTGCACGAAGGAGGGGCCGAAGTCGAAATGCACGACGATGTTGTAGAAATAGTCCCAGAGCTGTTTCCACAGCGGCTGGTCGAGACCGTATTGCGCGTTGATGTTTGCCAGCACCTCGGGCGGCAGCGGCCGCTCAGAGGTGAAGGGCCCGCCCGGGGCGACATGCATCATAAGGAAGGACGCGACGACCAGAAAAAGGATCGTCGGTATCGCGACCAGCAGGCGGCGAATGACATAGCTCAGCATTCTGGAGGATCCGGATAGGGTGCCGCCCCCGCAGCACGGGGGCGCAGGGGCGGCAGGTTACAGGTGGTTATTCGGCGATCTTGTAGAGATTCTTCGAATACCAGTTCTGTTCCACGTTCTCGGTCGGCCAGTTCCCGACGTCGCTGTCCATCATGTAGACGCCAGCATAGTGGTAGATCGGGATCACCGGCACGTCGGTGGCGATGATCTCTTCGGCTTTGGTGTAGAGCGGCGTGGTGTCCTCGGCGGTCTTCGCGTCGGCCAGCAGTGCGTCATACTCTTCGTTGGCGTATTTGCCGTCGTTGTAGCCCGAGTCGCTCTGGATCAGGTCGAGGAAGGTCGAGGCTTCGTTGTAGTCGCCGCACCATGCGCCGCGCGCCAGATCAAAGTTCTGCTGGCCACGGGTGTCGAGGAAGACCTTCCACTCCATGTTGGCGAGGTTCGCCTGAACACCCAGCTTCTGCTTCCACATCTGGGTCATCACCACGGCGATCTTCTCGTGCGCCTCGGAGGTGTTGTAGATGACGTCAAAGCTGAGCGGGTTCTCGGGGCCATAGCCTGCCTCGGCGAGCAGCTCCTTGGCCTTCTCGTCACGCTCCTTCTGGGTCATCTCGGCCATCTCGCTCTTCGGCGGGGTGAAACCGGCAACCGCCTCGGGCGTGAAGCTATAGGCGGGCGGCTCGCCACCGGCCTTGATGTTGTTGGCGATGATGTCGCGGTCGACCGCCAGCGAGAGCGCCTCGCGCACCTTCGGATCCTTGAACGCCTCCGGGCCCGAGTCGGAGAGGTTGAAGGTGTAGTAGTAGTTGCACAGACGCGGGAAGCTGATCGCCTCCTCGGGGTGCTCTTTCTTCAGGCGCGGGAACTGGCCTGCGGGCACGTCGGTGCGGTCAAGCTCACCGGCGAGGTAGCGGGTCAGCGCGACGTTCTCGTCGTTGATCACCAGCGCGACGGTCTTGTCGAGGATGGTGTTCTCGTTGTCCCAATACTGCGCGTTGCGCTCACGCACGATACGCTCGCCCGGACGGTACTCGGTCAGCACATAGGCGCCGTTCGAGACAATGTTCTCGGGCTTGGTCCACTCGCCGCCGAACTCCTCGATCACCTTTTGCGGTGCGGGGAAGGTGGTGCCATGGGTGGTCATCTGCGCGAAATAGGGCAGCGGCTGGCTCAGCGTCACTTCGAAGGTGTGCTCGTTGATGGCCTTCACGCCCAGCTCAGACGGGTCCATGTCGCCGGCAACGATCGCCTTGGCGTTCGCGATCGACATCAGCTCCATATACCACTGGTAGGGCGAAGCGGTGGCCGGATCGACGGCACGGCGCCACGCATAGGCGAAATCACCGGCGGTCACCGGATCGCCGTTCGACCACTTGGCGTCGTCGCGCAGGTGGAACGTATAGGTCAGCTTGTCGTCGCTGACGTCATAGCCGGTGGCGACGCCGGGGACGAGGTTGCCTTCCTCATCCTGGTTCATCAGGCCTTCGAACAGGTCGCGCACCACATCGGCGCCGTCGACATCCTCGACGATCTGCGGGTCGAGCGAGCTTACGTCGTCGAGCAGACGATAGGTGAAGGTCTGGTCCGCCGCCAGTTCCTCGCCAGTTTCCGGGTGGGTCGCTGCGGTGGCGGGGGTCATGGCGCCTGCGAGCATGGTGCTCGAAAGAAGTGCCGTCAAAGTCAGTCGCGAAATGCGGGTCAATGTCCTCTCCCTGTGACGATGAAACCTGCGGTCCCGATGGCGCGATTGGCACCCGGGACCCGAACGCCCCGAGGCCTCGAGGCATGCGAATTGCGGCAAAATAACCGTGCCGATCTCGCCCGCAATGCACCAAAGAGTGATGACGTTACGTTGCGAAAATCAGCGGAGAAAAGCTGCGTAAATCAGGGCTCAAAGGGCATCTAATTGCCGATTTTACCGGGTTGCTGCAATTCCATAACTGCGGAGATTGCCCTTAAAAAGCACCGCTTGGAAAATAGGCATGGGTCGCCGGAGCCGGGTCCGAGCACGGTCGGATCTGGCAAGAAAACAAGGGTGATTCGGTGCGTTTGGCTTGGGCCTAGGGCTGCGTAACGCAGACATGCATTGCCTTGGCTTCGGAGGCGATCGCCCCTTAAAGACGGCCCCCATGCCCCCGCGCTATGCGCGCGATCAGCGCCAAGCGTGAGAGCCCCGGAAGGCTATTCAGGAAGACCACGTAGGGCCGAACGTCTGCCTTGAGGCAGGTCGCAGCACCCGTGCCTTCTTTGAACTTGAGAAGGCGCCAGAAACGCAAAAAGCAGCCTGCTAGGCTGCTTGTGGTGTGTTTGGATTTATGGGGTCGACTGGTTGCGGGAGTAGGATTTGAACCTACGACCTTCAGGTTATGAGCCTGACGAGCTACCGGGCTGCTCCATCCCGCGACAGTGTCGATTTGGATCGTCTTGAGAGATACGTTATGTTTGATTTATTGTGGGTTTTACTAGGTTTG
The DNA here is from genome assembly GCF_056158605.1 of Salipiger sp. ABN3_019. Lineage (NCBI taxonomy): Bacteria > Pseudomonadati > Pseudomonadota > Alphaproteobacteria > Rhodobacterales > Roseobacteraceae > Salipiger > Salipiger sp. ABN3_019. The sequence continues at coordinate 685,575 of NZ_JBSWTP010000009.1, read as the reverse complement.
GCGGTGACCTACTCTCCCACGTCTTGAGACGCAGTACCATTGGCGCGGCAGCACTTAACGGCCGGGTTCGGAATGGAGCCGGGTGTTTTGCTTGCGCTATGACCACCAAACCGAGAAAAACCCACAACGTCGCGCGCAGCGCGGCGGGTCGGCGGAAGCGACCTGCGGAGCAGGTTGCGGGCCGACACCCCCGAATGCTGGGAGCGACAGATACCAAGTCAAGTATTGTGTAGGGGTTGTATGCTTCGATTGATCATGGAACAGCCTTGCTGTTCCTGGATCGGATCAAGCCTATCGGGCCATTAGTACCGGTCAGCTGAATGCATTGCTGCACTTACACCTCCGGCCTATCGACGTGGTGGTCTTCCACGGCCCTCAGGGATACCTTGTTTTGAGGGGGGCTTCCCGCTTAGATGCCTTCAGCGGTTATCCTGTCCGATCATAGCTACCCAGCACTGCCGTTGGCACGACAACTGGTCCACCAGTGGATCGTTCACCCCGGTCCTCTCGTACTAGGGGCAACTCCTCTCAAGTATCCTACACCCACGGCAGATAGGGACCGAACTGTCTCACGACGTTCTAAACCCAGCTCACGTACCTCTTTAAATGGCGAACAGCCATACCCTTGGGACCTGCTCCAGCCCCAGGATGAGATGAGCCGACATCGAGGTGCCAAACACTGCCGTCGATATGGACTCTTGGGCAGTATCAGCCTGTTATCCCCGGCGTACCTTTTATCCGTTGAGCGATGGCCCTCCCACTTGGGACCACCGGATCACTATGGCCGTCTTTCGACTCTGCTCGACTTGTCAGTCTTGCAGTCAGGCTGGCTTCTGCCATTGCACTCAACGAGCGATTTCCGACCGCTCTGAGCCAACCTTCGCGCGCCTCCGTTACGCTTTAGGAGGCGACCGCCCCAGTCAAACTACCCGCCACACAGGGTCCCGGAACCCGATAAGGGATCGCGGTTAGACATCAAGCAATGCAAGGGTGGTATCTCAAGGGAGGCTCCACGGACACTGGCGTGTCCGCTTCGAAGCCTACCACCTATCCTGCACATGCATGGCCTGATGCCAGTGTGAAGCTGTAGTAAAGGTGCACGGGGTCTTTCCGTCTAACCGCGGGAAGCCTGCATCTTGACAGGCAATTCAATTTCGCTGAGTTGATGTTGGAGACAGCGGGGAAGTCGTTACGCCATTCGTGCAGGTCGGAACTTACCCGACAAGGAATTTCGCTACCTTAGGACCGTTATAGTTACGGCCGCCGTTTACCTGGGCTTCAATTCAGAGCTCTCACCCCTCCTTTTAACCTTCAGGCACCGGGCAGGCGTCAGACCCTATACGTCGTCTTGCGACTTCGCAGAGCCCTGTGTTTTTAGTAAACAGTCGCCACCCCCTGGTTTGTGCCCCCAGCCAAAACTTGCGTTGAAACTGGGCCTCCTTCTCGCGAACTTACGGAGGTATTTTGCCGAGTTCCTTCAACATCGTTCTCTCAAGCGCCTTGGTATTCTCTACCAGTCCACCTGTGTCGGTTTAGGGTACGGTCTCAAAGTGGGGCTATTTCCAGGAACTGCTGAGCGGCCCCTCCAATCCGATAAGGAGGAACAACCTTCGCAATCCGTCACCACCACATGGCCCAGGAATATTGACCTGGTTCCCATCGACTACGCCTTTCGGCCTCGCCTTAGGGGCCGGCTTACCCTGCTCAGATTAGCTTTAAGCAGGAACCCTTGGACTTTCGGCGAGAGTGTCTCTCACACTCTTTGTCGCTACTCATGTCATCATTCTCGCTAGTGATCTCTCCACCGGATGCCTTACAGCCCGGCTTCACAGAAAGGACTTGCTCCTCCATTACATCCCGAAGGATGCAGAAGAGGAGTAGTCCTATGTCACACTACGCTCCGCTACCATGCGCTATGCGCATCCTCGGCTTCGGCTCATGGCTTGAGCCCCGTTACATCTTCGCCGCAGGACAACTTAATTAGACCAGTGAGCTGTTACGCTATCTTTAAAGGATGGCTGCTTCTAAGCCAACCTCCTGGTTGTTTTGGTCGTCCCACCTGCTTTCCCACTTAGCCATGAATTGGGGGCCTTAGCCGGAGGTCAGGGTTGTTTCCCTCTCCACTACGGGCGTTAGCACCCGCAGTGTGTCTGCCATCTAGTACTCCCTGGTATTCGGAGTTTGGTTAGGATCAGTAAGCCTGTGGGGCCCCATTACCCATCCAGTGCTCTACCCCCAGGGGTATTCGGATGACGCTCTACCTAAATAGATTTCGCGGAGAACCAGCTATCTCCGAGTTTGATTGGCCTTTCACCCCTAGGCACAACTCATCCCGACCTTTTTCAACAGGTGTGGGTTCGGACCTCCAGTTAGTGTTACCTAACCTTCATCCTGGTCATGCCTAGATCACTCGGTTTCGGGTCTGATCCATCTAACTCGACGCCCTATTAAGACTTGCTTTCGCTGCGCCTACACCTAACGGCTTAAGCTTGCTAGATAGACCAAGTCGATGACCCATTATACAAAAGGTACGCCGTCAGCTCTCGAGGAGCCTCCGACTGATTGTAGGCGTTCGGTTTCAGGTACTGTTTCACTCCCCTCGTCGGGGTGCTTTTCACCTTTCCCTCACGGTACTGGTTCGCTATCGGTCAGTAAGGAGTACTTAGCCTTCGGGGGTGGTCCCCCGATCTTCAGACAGGATTTCACGTGTCCCGCCCTACTTAATACGTTCCATCGAGCTTCACATACGGGACTGTCACCCGCTGTGGTTGGCCTTTCCAGACCATTCTGTTCACTCTCAGGACTCGGCTGGTCCCCGTTCGCTCGCCGCTACTAGGGGAGTCTCTATTGATGTCCTTTCCTCCGGGTACTTAGATGTTTCAGTTCCCCGGGTTTGCTCTTAAAACCCTATGTGTTCAGGTTAAAAGTACCTGTTTAAGACGATTGATATGCGCTACCGCTTCGCTACTTGAGCGCGAGGCTCTCGTAACTGACGGTATTGCTAACAATCATCTTTCAGGTGGGTTGCCCCATTCGGAAATTCCTGGATCAAAGCTTATTCTCAGCTCCCCAGGACTTATCGCAGAGTATCACGTCCTTCATCGCCTCTTACTGCCAAGGCATCCACCAAACGCCCTTCTCGCGCTTGATCCGATCCAGAAAGAGCAAGGCTGGATATGTGCGCTACCGCCTTTCGGCCACTTGAGCGCAGAGCCTTACGTTGCATTACGCTGGTTCGTGCAATGCATTTAATTCCGGATCAGAAGCATACTTTCCCGCCCTCGCCATGCGGCGAAGACAATCTCATTCACCCTATGCAAAGTGAATGAGGGGTTAGTGTACTTGACTTGGACAACTCTGTTCTTTTTCTGATCGGGATATTCCGCACTTGGTCGAGGAAACAACCGCTGTGCAAAACCTTCCCCTTGCGGGGAACCAACCAGAGATCACCGCACACTCGCGGCAACCAAACAGTGTTGATTTTGTATCTCTCTAAACGATGTCAATGCGTCCGATTGGACGGATAAACACTCGAAAGTGCTTATCGATCTAATCGTGCGTCTCTTTGAAGATGTGCCCCTTCCCGCGGGGAAGTGGTGGAGCCTAGGAGGATCGAACTCCTGACCTCCTGAATGCAAATCAGGCGCTCTCCCAGCTGAGCTAAGGCCCCGGATAACCCCGGGAATGATCCCGAAGGAAATGGTGGGTCGAGGAGGACTTGAACCTCCGACCTCACGCTTATCAGGCGTGCGCTCTAACCACCTGAGCTACCGACCCAGTTGATTTTGCAAAGCAAAATCGACGTTGCCCGACAGGCGATTTGGGCCAAGCGAAGGTTGGGCAAATCTGCCGAGAGGACCGTCCCGCTCGGGGATCAGGCAACTGCATACGAGCCGGCGGCTCGTGTGTTCTACGTTCTGAAGAGATATGAGGACGGCCTGGCTCGTCTGATGTGCATCAGTGACTAACTGATGCTTGCTAAGTGTTTCACGACCGTCGATCTAGATCGACGATACTAGAAACATCCTTAGAAAGGAGGTGATCCAGCCGCAGGTTCCCCTACGGCTACCTTGTTACGACTTCACCCCAGTCGCTGATCCTACCGTGGCCGCCTGCCTCCTCGAGAGGTTAGCGCAGCGTCGTCGGGTAGAACCAACTCCCATGGTGTGACGGGCGGTGTGTACAAGGCCCGGGAACGTATTCACCGCGTCATGCTGTTACGCGATTACTAGCGATTCCGACTTCATGGGGTCGAGTTGCAGACCCCAATCCGAACTGAGACAGTTTTTTGGGATTAACCCATTGTCACTGCCATTGTAGCACGTGTGTAGCCCAACCCGTAAGGGCCATGAGGACTTGACGTCATCCACACCTTCCTCCCGCTTATCACGGGCAGTTTCTCCAGAGTGCCCAGCCGAACTGCTGGCAACTGAAGATGTGGGTTGCGCTCGTTGCCGGACTTAACCGAACATCTCACGACACGAGCTGACGACAGCCATGCAGCACCTGTCACTAGGTCACCGAAGTGAAAGCCCGATCTCTCGGGTGGTCCTAGGATGTCAAGGGTTGGTAAGGTTCTGCGCGTTGCTTCGAATTAAACCACATGCTCCACCGCTTGTGCGGGCCCCCGTCAATTCCTTTGAGTTTTAATCTTGCGACCGTACTCCCCAGGCGGAATGCTTAATCCGTTAGGTGTGTCACCGAATAGCATGCTACCCGACGACTGGCATTCATCGTTTACGGTGTGGACTACCAGGGTATCTAATCCTGTTTGCTCCCCACACTTTCGCACCTCAGCGTCAGTATCGAGCCAGTGAGCCGCCTTCGCCACTGGTGTTCTTCCGAATATCTACGAATTTCACCTCTACACTCGGAGTTCCACTCACCTCTCTCGAACTCAAGACCAGGAGTTTTGGAGGCAGTTCCGAGGTTGAGCCCCGGGATTTCACCCCCAACTTTCTGATCCGCCTACGCGCGCTTTACGCCCAGTAATTCCGAACAACGCTAACCCCCTCCGTATTACCGCGGCTGCTGGCACGGAGTTAGCCGGGGTTTCTTTACTGGGTACAGTCATTATCTTCCCCAGCGAAAGAGCTTTACGACCCTAAGGCCTTCATCACTCACGCGGCATGGCTAGATCAGGGTTGCCCCCATTGTCTAAGATTCCCCACTGCTGCCTCCCGTAGGAGTTTGGGCCGTGTCTCAGTCCCAGTGTGGCTGATCATCCTCTCAAACCAGCTATAGATCGTAGGCTTGGTAGGCCATTACCCCACCAACTACCTAATCTAACGCGGGCCGATCCTTCTCCGATAAATCTTTCCCCCGAAGGGCGTATACGGTATTAAACCCAGTTTCCCGGGACTGTTCCGTAGAGAAGGGCACGTTCCCACGCGTTACTCACCCGTCCGCCGCTAGACCCGAAGGTCTCGCTCGACTTGCATGTGTTAGGCCTGCCGCCAGCGTTCGTTCTGAGCCAGGATCAAACTCTCAAGTTGAAAACCGATTGCTCGGTTATCCTTGACGTTCGAACCTCAGCACATCTTGATTGCGTCACCAAACCCGAAGGTCCGGCTGCCCCACCCGGCTAAGGAAAGGGGCACAATCAAACTTTCTGTTTCTCGTGCTTCAGTACCAAAGGCACCGAAGACCGACAAACAGTGAAGCTGACACTTCATCATCGGACCGAAGCCCTAGAAGCGCGATATACTGACGTTTGATCCATCGAAATGAACCAGAGCCGCCCGCATATCTCTTCAGATATCTGCGATGTCAAAGAGCGTGAGAGACAAAAACCAGACCGTTGCGCCCTAACTTGCGGCGCGCCCGCCCGTCTGCCTCTCGAAATTTCTCCGCCTCGTCTGCGCTGGCTCAGCTTGCCGCCTCGCCGCCGCCCCGTCTGGCGTCCCGTCTAGCGCCTCAGCGCCGCCGGTGAGGGGCTATTTACGTATTCCCTCGGAGGGTCGCAACCCCTTTTTTCATTTTTCGTCATAAAAAATGCACGAAGGCCGGAAACCGCGTAAAAACAGGGCCGCGAAGGAACGCCCCTGGAGGACCGAAGCGCCCGCCCCCTCAGCTATGGGCGCAGACAAGCGGACTCCCGCGGCGCTTTGAGCCTGATCGGCGCTTAGCGGGACCTCGTAGTCCAGCAAACGGCACCCTCCCGTCGGGCGCAGGACACTAGAGAGATGTTCCTGACGCCACTCCTCGAGTTGGCCGCATCCCGGCTCAGACCATGAGCGACGAGGACAAAGGCTACCAAAGGAGCACGCGCGCGACGGAGCCAGAGCATGGAGAGTGAGGGAGAGGATCAAGGCCAGACCTTCTGGCCAACCTCAGGATCAACGGCGCACAGGAAGAGCCCCAAATCCCGAAAGCAAAAAACGCCGCTTAATCCGAAGATTAAGCGGCGTTTCTATGGTGCCCAGGAGAGGACTCGAACCTCCACGGCCGTTAAGCCACTGGTACCTGAAACCAGCGCGTCTACCAATTCCGCCACCTGGGCACAGGTGGTGAGGGGGCGTTTAAATATGTCCGCAGGGAGTGTCAACGCAGTTTTTGAAGTTTCTTCAACTTCCCTTCCGTGCGCCGCTTGCCCGGTCCTCGGTGGGCCGGTATTCAAGGTCAGATAGCTCACAGCGGGAGAAGGCAGATGAGCAAGCTCGTCACAATTTACGGCGGTTCCGGCTTTGTCGGACGCTACATCGCACGACGCATGGCGAAACTCGGCTGGCGCGTGCGTGTCGCGGTGCGCCGGCCCAATGAAGCGCTCTTTGTGAAACCCTATGGCTCGGTCGGTCAGGTGGAGCCGGTGTTCTGCAACATCCGAGACGACGAGTTGGTGCGCAGCGTGATGCATGGCGCGGATGCGGTGGTGAACTGCGTCGGCACCTTTGATGCGCGCGGCAAGAACAACTTCGACGCTGTGCAGTCCGAAGGCGCGGGCCGCATCGCCCGGATCGCCGCCGAAGAAGGTGTCGAGAGCTTTGTGCATCTGTCGGCGATCGGCGCCGATAAAGAGAGCGCCAGCAGCTACGCCCGCACCAAGGGGCTTGGCGAAGAGGCGGTGCTGGCCAGCTTCCCCAGCGCGATGATCCTGCGCCCGTCGGTGATCTTCGGTATGGAAGACAACTTCTTCAACCGGTTCGCCGGGATGGCGCGCATGGGTCCGGTGCTGCCGCTGGTCGGTGCGGATATGAAGTTCCAGCCGGTCTACGTGGATAATGTCGCCGAGGCTGCCGAGAAGGGGCTGACCGGGGTGGCCGCGCCGGGCATCTATGAGCTTGGCGGGCCGGAAGTGAAAAGCTTCCGCGCCTTCATCGAAGAGATGCTGAGTGTGATCCGCCGCCGCAAGATGTTGCTGAACCTGCCTTTTGGGCTGGCTTCGGTGATGGGCCGCGTGTCGGAGTTTGTCCAGCGCATCACCGGCGGTCTGTTCACCGCGCCGATCACCCGCGATCAGGTGATCATGCTGCGCAAGGACAATGTGGTGTCGGACGGGGCCAAGGGGCTCAAGGATCTGGGGATCACCCCGGTCGCGCCCGAAGCGGTGCTGCCCGACTACCTGTGGCGCTTCCGCCCCGGCGGGCAATATGACGCCATCAAGGAATTGGCCGCCAGCCTGCGGACCGAGTGAGCGCAAAGCCGGCCCCGGGGCCGGCTTTTTCTTTGGCCGCCCGAGGCTCACCCCCAGATTCGGAGAAGAGGAAACCCAGATGACCGACCTTCCCCAAACCGGCAGCTGCCGCTGCGGCGCACTGCAGGTCGAAGTGAGCAAACCGCCCATGATGACCGCCGCCTGCCATTGCCGCGGCTGCCAAAAGATGAGCGCCAGCGCCTTTTCCCTGACGATGATGGTGCCCGGTGACGGATTTCGCGTGGTCTCCGGCACGCCAGTGAAGGGCGGGATCAAAGGGCCTGACCTCGATCACTATATGTGCGGCGACTGTCAGGGCTGGGTGTTCACCCGGATCGTCGGGGTCGAGAATTTCGTGAATGTGCGCCCCTCGATGTTCGAGGTACCGGACTGGTGCAGGCCTTATATCGAGACGATGACCGTGGATCGCCTCGACTGGGCGACCACACCGGCCGAGCATCACTACAAGGGATTCCCTCCCGAGGCGGATTTCCCGATGCTTCTGGAAGGCTACGGCAAGGCGCGCGGCTGAGACCCCCTATGAGCCGGATATGAAAAGCGGCGCGTGGAGGCCCCCACGCGCCGCTTTCTTTTTGCCAATCACTCTGTCGCATGCGGGCCGCCAAGGCCCACCGGATCAGAAGTCGAGGTTCTCCACGCTCAGCGCGTTCTGCTGGATGAAGTCGCGGCGCGGCTCCACCACGTCGCCCATCAGCTTGGTGAAGAGATCGTCGGCCTCGGCCATATCGTCCACCTTCACCTGCAGCAGGGTGCGAGCATCGGGATCGAGCGTCGTCTCCCACAGCTGGCCCGGGTTCATCTCGCCCAGACCCTTATAGCGCTGCAGCGACAGGCCCTTCTCACCCTCCTCGAGAACTGCCTCGAGCAGGCCGAGCGGACCAAAGATCGCCTGACGGCGGTCCTTGCGCTCCAGCGTTGCCGGGGTCTGATAGACCGCCTGCAGCGCATCGGTGAAGCTGCCGGTGCGGCGCGACTCGCCCGAGCGCAGCATCGGGCCGTCGAGCGTGCGGACCTCTTCAACGCCGCGCAGGATACGCGCGAGACGGATGCCGCGATCCTGCGTGATCCGGCCCTGCCAGCCCTTCTCATACTCCAGCGCGATAAGATCGAGCCGCTGCGCCACTTTGTCGGCCACGCCCTGCAGGTCGCTCTCGACCGCGCCGGGCACGAAAGCCCCCGCGATCGCCGCCTGCTCGAGGATGTGGCGCGGGTAATGCGTCGGGAAGGCGTCGAGAACACGCTTGAGCTGCCGCGCCTCTTCGATCACGCGAACGAGGTCTTGCCCGGCGATCACCTCGCCGTTGCCGGTGGTCAGATGCGCGCCGTCGACACCCTGATTGATCAGGTATTCATCAAGCGCGTTCTGGTCCTTCACATAGACCTCGGACTTGCCGCGGGTCACCTTATAGAGCGGCGGCTGCGCGATATAGAGATAGCCACCCTCGATCAGCTCCGGCATCTGCCGGTAGAAGAAGGTCAGCAGCAGCGTCCGGATGTGCGCGCCATCGACGTCGGCGTCGGTCATCAGGATGATCTTGTGATAGCGCAGCTTCTCGATGTTGAACTCGTCGCGGCCAATGCCGGTGCCGAGCGCCATCACCAGGTTGCCGATCTCCTGGCTGCCGAGCATCCGGTCGAAACGCGCGCGCTCGACGTTGAGGATTTTACCCTTCAGCGGCAGGATCGCCTGCGTGCCCCGGTCGCGCCCGGTCTGCGCCGAGCCGCCTGCCGAGTCACCCTCGACGATGAAAAGCTCGGTCTTCGACGGGTCCTTCTCGGAGCAGTCCTTGAGCTTGCCAGCCAGATAGTTCACGTCCATCGCGGTCTTGCGGCGGGTCAGTTCGCGGGCCTTGCGCGCGGCCTCGCGGGCCAGCGCCGCCTCGACGATCTTGCCGACGATCTGCTTGGCTTCATTGGGGTTCTCTTCGAACCACTCGGCCAGACGTTCGTTCATCATCCCCTCGACCGCCGGGCGCACCTCGGAAGAGACCAGCTTGTCCTTGGTCTGCGAGCTGAACTTCGGGTCGGGCACTTTCACCGACAACACGCAGGTCAGACCCTCACGGGCGTCATCGCCGGTGAAAGAGACCTTCTCTTTCTTGGCGATGCCCGAGGACTGCGCGTAGTTGTTGATGGTGCGGGTCAGCGCGCCGCGGAAGCCCGCCACATGGGTGCCGCCGTCGCGCTGCGGGATGTTGTTGGTGAAGGGCAGCACGTTTTCGTGGTAGCTGTCGTTCCACCACATGGCGATCTCGACGCCGATGCCGTCCTTTTCGCCGGTCATATAGATCGGCTCGGGCATCACCGGCTGCTTGGAGCGATCGAGATATTTCACGAACTCCTTCACGCCGCCTTCGTAGTGCAGCTCGGTCTTGAGCGGCTCGGCGGGGCGCTCGTCCTCGAGGATGATGCGCACACCCGAGTTCAGGAAGGCCAGCTCGCGCAGGCGCTTCTCCAGCGTCTCAAAGCTGTACTCGAGGTTGCTGAAGGTGTCGGTCGAGGCAAGGAAGCGCACCTCGGTGCCCTGCTCGCCCTCGGCGTCGCCCACCACGCGCAGATGCTCCACGGTCTCGCCATGGCTGAACTTCGCGTAATGCTCTTTGCCGTTGCGCCAGATCCGCAGCTCGAGCCAGACCGAAAGCGCGTTCACCACGGAAACGCCCACGCCGTGCAGACCGCCCGACACCTTGTAGGAGTTCTGGTCGAACTTACCGCCGGCGTGCAGCTGGGTCATGATGACCTCGGCCGCCGAGACGCCCTCTTCCTGGTGCAGATCGACCGGAATACCGCGGCCGTTGTCGCGCACCGAAACCGAGTTGTCGGCGTGAATCTTCACCCGAACAAAGTCCGCGTGGCCCGCCAGAGCCTCGTCGATGCCGTTGTCCACGACCTCGTAAACCATGTGGTGCAGGCCCGAGCCGTCATCCGTGTCCCCGATGTACATGCCGGGACGCTTACGGACAGCCTCCAAACCCTTGAGAACTTTGATGGAATCCGCGCCGTATTCCTGCGGTGCGCTTGCCGGTTCGGCCATGCCGCGATCCTTCGTGATTTTTGTTGATTTTATACGGTGTTCTGCCGCGATTGTCACGCCGATGACACAAGATTTGGTGTTAAACCGTGCGGTTTTCAACCACCGATTGCCCTTCCCGCTCGGTCACCTCGAGATGCTGCGCCCGCTCTCCCAGTTCCGCGAAAAGCTCCGGCCCCGTGCCCGTCATCCACGCCTGCGCCCCGAGCGCGCAAATCTCGTCATAAAGCGCCGCGCGGCGGCCCGCGTCGAGATGCGCCGCCACCTCGTCGAGCAGCAGGATGGGCGCCGCACCGGTCTCGGCGGCCAGCGCGCGGGCGTTGCTGAGGATGAGCGAGATCAGCAGCGCCTTCTGCTCGCCGGTCGAGCAATCCTCGGCGGGAACCCCCTTGGCGGCAAAGACCCCGCGCAGATCGGCGCGATGCGACCCCACCAGCGTCCGCCCCGCCATCAGATCCCGCGGACGGCTCGCCTCCAGCGCGGCCCGTAGGTCGCTGGCGCTGTCCGGGCAGGGCTGCTCACCGTCGATGAGTTCAAGCTCGGCGGCCGGGAATTGCGTCTCGGCCTCGGCTTGCGCGCCGGCCAGCCGCGCCAGCGCCGCGCGGCGGTTGGCCTGCAGCGCGGCCCCCGCCTCGGCCATCTGCCCCTCGAGCGCGCCGTACCAGAAACCGTCGCGCACCTGATCGCGCAGCAGCCGGTTGCGCTCGCGCATGGCCTTTTCATAGGCGAGGCTCTGCTCGGCGTGGTCAGGGAAAAAGCTCAGCGTCATCCGGTCGAGAAACCGCCGCCGCCCCTCGGGGCCCTCGATCCACAGCCGGTCCATCGACGGGATCAACCACAGCACCCGCGCCATCCGCCCCAGTTGCACCTGCGGCGCGGCTTTGCCGTCGATATGCACCTGCCGCGCCGCGCCCGCCTCCGAGCGGAAGGTGATCTCATGCAGGCTGCCGCCGGTCTGCAGCAGCCCCTCGATCTTCCACCCCAGCGCCTCGGGGCGGCGCACCATCTCCTGCGCCGAGGCCCGGCGCATCCCCCGCCCCGGCGAGAACAGCGAGACCGCCTCGATCAGATTGGTCTTGCCCGCGCCATTGGGGCCATGGATCGCCACGGGCCGCGCGTCGACCTCGACCGACGCATGGTGGTGCGAGCGGAAATGCGAGAGCGTGAGGCGGGTGAGATGGAGGGACATTGGATCGACAGCTTTCGCAGGAAGGCAGGCGCTGCTGAACGTATTTTTGGGACAATGAAGGGCAGAAGCCGCGCCCCTGCCCTTCATTGTTCTTCAAATACGCATAGCGCGACCGAAGGCGGCGCGCGGCGCGGGTCAGACCCGCATCGGCATGACGACATAGACCGCCGACGTGTCGGTGCCTTCGCGCATCAGGGTCGGATCGCCCGAGGAGTTGAACATGAAAACGGCGTTCTCGCGGTCGACCTGGCTGGCGATCTCCAGCAGGTATTTCGCGTTGAAGCCGATCTCCAGCGGCTCGTCACCATAGGCCACGGCCAGCTCTTCCTCAGCAGCACCGCTGTCGGGGGCGTTGACCGAAAGCACGAGGCGGTCTTCATCCAGCTGCAGCTTCACCGCGCGCGAGCGTTCCGACGAGACGGTCGCCACGCGGTCCACCGCCTTGGCGAACTCGCCCGCGTCGACCTCGAGGCGGCGGGTGTTGTTCATCGGGATGACGCGCGAATAATCCGGGAAGGTGCCGTCGATGACCTTGGAGGTCAGCGTGATGTCGGGCGTGGCGAAGCGCACCTTGGTTTCCGAGACCGAGACCGCGATGTCCATATCGTCTTCGTCGAGCAGCTTGCGCAGCTCGCCCACGGTCTTGCGCGGCACGATCACGCCGGGCATCTCTTCGGCGCCCGACGGCAGCGGCGCGTCGATGCGCGCGAGGCGGTGACCGTCGGTGGCGACGCAGCGCAGCACCCGGCCGTCTTCGCTGTCGGTGACATGCATGTAGACGCCGTTGAGGTAATAGCGCGTCTCTTCGGTCGAGATGGCAAACTTCGACTTGTCGAACAGCCGGCGCAGCACTTCGGCCTTGGCGCTGAAGTTCGACGAATATTCCGACGACGCCATCACCGGGAAGTCTTCTTTCGGCAGCGTCGCGAGGCTGAAGTTCGAGCGGCCCGCGGTCACCGTCAGCCGGCCCGCGGCATTGTCCGCAGCGAGTTGCACCAGCGCGCCATCGGGCAGCTTGCGCACGATTTCATGCAGGGTCACCGCCGAGACGGTGGTGGCGCCCGCCTGCTCGACAACCGCGGGGGCGCGGTCGAGCACTTCGATATCGAGATCGGTTGCGCGGAAGCTGGCCGTGTTCCCCTCGGCCTCGATCAGCACGTTCGCAAGGATCGGAATGGTGTTCCGGCGTTCGACCACCGATTGTGCCTGGCTGACTGCCTTGAGCAGCGTCGCCCGTTCTATGCTGACTTTCATCGCCCTGTTCCTCGGTTGGCCGGAGGGGCAGCTTGGCGCAAAACCAGAGCTACTCCAACCTGTTTTGGTGATTGATCAGATAGATTGCCTGCAGCGTCAAGGCCGCGGGGCCGCCCGAAGGCAGCCCCGTTCCCATTTGTGGTCGTGCGGTCTCAGGCTTGGCGCCTCAGGCTGAGGTGTCACGCCTCGAGCGCGCGGCGCAACAGCTCGATGTCATCGGCGATCTGGCTGTCCTGCATGCGCAGTTCCTCAATCCGCTTCACACCATGCATGACCGTGGTGTGGTCGCGCCCGCCGAAACGGCGACCGATCTCGGGCAGCGAGCGCGCGGTCAGCTGCTTGCACAGATACATCGCCACCTGACGCGGGCGGGCGAAGTTGCGCACGCGCTTGGGGCCGATCAGATCGCTGAGGCGGATGTTGTAGTGATCCGCCACCTTGCGCTGGATCTCTTCGATCGAGATCTTGCGGTCCGAGGCGCGCAGCACATCGGCAAGGCAATCCTGCGTCAGCTCCATGGTGATCGGCTGGCCGACCAGCGAGGCGAAGGCGAAGAGCCGGGTCAGCGCGCCTTCGAGCACGCGCACGTTGGTCGAGATGCGATGCGCGAGGAACTCGAGGATACCATCGTCAAGCTGCAGCGAGGGATATTGCTTGCGGTAGGTGTCGACCTTCGACTGCAGAATGCCGAGACGCAGTTCGTAATCCGTCGGGTGCAGGTCGACCACGAGGCCGGACTGCAGGCGCGAGCGGATGCGGTTCTCGAGATCCTTGATCTCATCCGGCGCGCGGTCTGCCGAGATGACGATCTGCTTGTTCTGGTCCACCAGCGCGTTGAACGTGTGGAAGAACTCTTCCTGCGTCGAATCCTTGCCCGCGATGAACTGCACATCATCGACCATCAGCACGTCGACCGAACGGAACAGCTCTTTGAAGTCCATCATGCGGCGCTCGCGCAGAGCCTGCACGAAACGGTACATGAACTGCTCTGCCGACAGATAGAGCACGTTCAGATCCGGGCGGCGGTTGCGCAGTTCCCAGGTGATCGCGTGCATCAGGTGCGTTTTACCAAGACCCACGCCGCCATAGAGGAACAGCGGGTTGAAGGTCACGGTCTCGGCCTCGGCCACGCGGCGCGCGGCGGCATGGGCCAGTTCGTTCGGTTTGCCGACGATGAAATTGTCGAAGGTGAACCGCGCATCCAGCGGCGCGCTCGGCAGCAGATCACTGCCGCCCTGCGCCGCGGCACCTGCGGTGCCCGCCTGCGTGCCTGCATAGCCGCTCGCCTGAGCTTCGGCCTGCACGCTTTGCAGCGCCGGTTCGGGCTTGTTCGCCGCTGCCGGGCGCGGGCTCGGTCGGCCCATGGCCGGACGCGGCGCATTGCTTACCCGGAATTGCAGGCGGCGAACCTGCGAATCCAATGTCGAGATCTGCGACAGCAGCAGGTCTCCGAAATTTTGCGAAACATAGGTGCCGATAAAATTCGTCGGCGCCAGGAAGACCGCCACCCCATCGGCCTCCAGTCCCTTGTATTCTAGGGGTTTGATCCAGGTTCGATAATTGTTTTCCCCGATCGTGCTGCTCAGCCTGTCTTGCAGCGCGCCCCATTGTTCCTGCGTCATGTATCCCCGCTCCGTCTCTTCACCGGTTCTTCTCTGTCCCTCGGGCCACACACACAACTGCCCGACCGAGCCAACCGCAGGGATGCAAGAACTGGCCCCATGCCAAAGGTGGCATGGACCGGGATGAGATACCTCTGTCCCAGTGATTTAGGAACGCAGGAAGACTCCCCGGGATTCCCAGTACCCCGAAGCGACCCCATGACGGTGCCTCAATCACCCATATTACAAATGGACTGGCAGGATGAATTCACCCCGGTTTCGGCGTCTGTGCAGCAGACTGCCGAAGCGACGGAGACGTTCCACGATTCCCGCGGTAGTGTCCCCGATTGCCTGTCCCCCCAGCGACGTGACTCGCCTGATGAAATTACCCCTGTTCCGCGAAGAGCGGCAACCGAACTTCAAACTTAACTCACTGGAATCCGAAAAAAGAATCTAGGGCTCCAAAATCTTGTGTGAGTCACGAAAAAAGGCACCACCAATGGCGATGCCTTTTCGGTCACACACTTTTGAGGTGTGTCATTTCAGTCGGACAGAAATGCCCTTAGCCGAGCGCTTTCACGCGCGACGAAAGACGCGACATTTTGCGTGCAGCGGTGTTCTTGTGGAAGACGCCTTTGGTGACGCCGCGCATCAGCTCGGGCTGTGCGGCGCTCAGTGCGGCGAAGGCTGCGTCCTTGTCGCCCGAAGCGATCGCTTCCTCGACTTTGCGCAGGTAGGTGCGGATGCGCGAACGGCGTGCCTTGTTGACGGCGTAACGCTTTTCGTTCTGACGTGCGCGTTTTTTGGACTGGGGCGTGTTTGCCATGATGAAACGGTCCTTTTCTGTGGCCGATGGGCCTGGTTGTGGCCGACGGCCTGGTCTGAATTTCGGACGCGCAATATCCACCAGACCCGGATCTGTCGTGCCGGACCGATTCTTGCCTTAGCGGGCATCACGCGCATGTAGCCGCGGCGCATACCCCATTTTCCGCCGGTTGCAAAGGGCATTGCCGGAAAACTTGGGGATTGGGCGTGGAATCGGCTAGGATCGGGCTCCCGCGGGGGACCGCGGAGGGTTCTGACTGAAAGGAGGAGTCAGCCATGAACACCATCCAGATCACTCAGGCGGCGCAGGCGCTGTACCGGGCCCACGGCGGCAGGGCCGAAGCCGAGGCTGCCGCGAAGGTGCGTGAAAACGAAGAGAAAGGGGATACGGCGGAGGCCGAGACCTGGCGCGCCATTCAGGCGGCGATCCGGCAGGGGCGCGGCCCGCTTCAGGCCTGATTCCCTCTGACGCCAAAAGTTGCAGCCCGTCCCCGCGGGGACGGGCCACGGAAAGCTTAGCGGTCGCGGAACTGCGGGGTCCGCTTTTCAAGGAAGGCCGACATGCCTTCCTTCTGGTCTTCGGTGGCAAAGAGCGAGTGGAACAGGCGGCGCTCGAACAGCAGCCCCTCGTCCAATGTCGTCTCGAAGGCGCGGTTGACCGCCTGTTTCGCGGCAATCGAGGCCAGCATCGACTTCTCGGCGATCTTGGCTGCGGCGCTTTGGGTCTCTTCCATCAGCTGCTTGACCGGCACGACGCGGCTCACCAGCCCCGAGCGCTCGGCCTCTTCGGCATCCATGAAGCGGCCCGTCAGATGCATGTCCATCGCCTTGGCCTTGCCGACGTAGCGCGGCAGGCGCTGCGTGCCGCCGATCCCGGCGATGACGCCGAGGTTGATCTCGGGCTGGCCGAATTTCGCGGTTTCCGACGCGATGATGAAGTCGCACATCATCGCCAGTTCGCATCCCCCGCCAAGCGCGTAGCCGCTGACCGCGGCAATCACCGGCTTGCGAACCTTCGAGACCGCTTCGGTGGCCGGTTCGAAGAAATCGCCGAGATACATCTCGACGAAGGTTTTTTCCGACATTTCCTTGATGTCGGCCCCGGCGGCGAACGCCTTGGCCGAGCCCGTCAGGATGATGCAGCGCACCTTGTCATTGGCATCCGCCTCGGTCAGCGCCTGCGCAAGCTCGCCAAGAAGCTGGCTGTTGAGCGCATTGAGGGCGTCCGGGCGGTTCAGGGTAATAGTGGCAACGTCGTCGTCTACTTCGACGATAATCGTCTCATAGGCCATGACTTCGGGCTCCCGTCCGTTGGCATTGTCGCGCAGCCTTACCAACTTGACCCCTGCAATCAAGCTATCTTTGGCAGCTCGGACAGTAGAAGGAAGACCGGCCAGACTGCACGATCCTGTGAACGGTGTTTGCGCAACCGGCTGCGCGGCAGGGCTGGCCCTCGCGTCCGTAGACATCGAAGCTGTGCTGAAAATATCCAAGTTCGCCATCGGCTTGGCGATAATCTTTCAGCGAAGAGCCGCCCGCCGCGATGGCCTCGCTCAGCACTTGCCGGATGATCGGCACCAGCGCAGAGATGCGTTTTTCCGAGATTTTATTGACGCGGCGTGAAGGATGGATGCCGGCGCGGAACAAGGCTTCGCAAACATAAATATTGCCCAAACCCGCGACGATCTTTTGATCCAGCAGTGCCGTCTTGATCGGCATGCTGCGGCCCTTCAACGCCGTCACAAGGTGGGATTCGCTGAATTCATTGCCCAGCGGCTCCGGCCCGATCACCGCGAGCAACGGATGCGCCTCGGCGGTCGCGGTTTCCATCAAATCCATTGCGCCGAAACGTCGCGGGTCGTTGAAGGTGATGCGCGCGCCGCTCGCCATCTCAAAGACCACGTGGTCATGCTTTTCCGGTGCCGGGTGCTCATGCACGAATTTGCCCAGCGGATCACCAGAGATCAGCATCCGTCCCGACATGCCAAGGTGGATCAGCAGCGTCTCACCCGTGTCGAGATCGCCCAGGATGTATTTCGACCGCCGCCGCAGCCGCAGCACCCGCGCCCCGGTCAGCCGTTCGGCCATCCGCTCGGGAAAGGGCCAGCGCAGATCGGGGCGGTTCACTTTCGCCTCGGCGATAAGCTCTCCTTCCATCACCGGAGCAAGTCCGGCACGGACGGTTTCCACCTCGGGAAGTTCGGGCATCACGGATCCTTTCGACTGGGCCGCATTGCAGCGCGGCGCGCGGGCTCTATAAGGAGTCTCGGACACAGGACGGCAAGGCCCATGACCAAAGAGACCGGAAAAACCACCCATTTTGGGTTCACCGACATCCCCGAGGAAGAGAAGGCTGGCCGCGTGCGCGGGGTCTTCGGGTCGGTCGCGTCGAAATACGACGTGATGAACGACGCCATGTCTTTCGGCATTCACCGCATCTGGAAGGACGCGATGATGGACTGGCTGGCGCCGCGCCCCGGGCAAAAACTGCTCGATGTGGCGGGCGGCACAGGCGACATCTCGTTCCGCTTCCTCAAGCGCGCGGGCCACGGCCACGCCACGGTCTGCGACCTGACCGAGCCCATGCTGGTCGAGGGCCGCAAGCGCGCCGAGGCGGCCTCTATGGCCGATGAACTCGATTGGGTGGTCGGCGACGCCATGGCGCTGCCCTTCCCCGACAACAGCTTTGACGTCTATACGATCTCCTTCGGCATCCGGAACGTCACCCGCCCGCAAGAGGCGCTGAACGAAGCCTACCGCGTGCTGAAACCCGGTGGCCGCCTGATGGTGCTGGAATTCAGCCAGATCCCCAATGATTTGATGCAGAAGGTCTATGACCTCTATTCGTTCAACATCATTCCGCGCATGGGGCAGGCCATCGCCAACGACCGCGACAGCTATCAGTACCTCGTGGAATCGATCCGCAAGTTCCCCGATCAGGAAACCTTCCTCGGGATGCTGCGCGCGGCGGGCTTCGAGAACGCCAAGTACCGCAACCTGAGCATGGGGATCGCCTGCCTGCATTCGGGCTGGAAGATCTGATATGAAAGGTCCCCACAACATCTGGCGGCTGGTGCGCACCGGCGCCACCTTCGAGCGGACCGGCGCCATGAGCGTGGTGCTCGACGCATTGGACGCGCCGCCGATGCTGCGCGCCGCGTCGAGAATCATCGCCAAGCCGTTCAAATGGCTCGGCTACGAGGGCGACCCCGCGATGCCGCCGGTGACCCGCGCGCTTTCGGCATTGGGACCCGCCTACATCAAATTCGGTCAGGTGCTGTCGACCCGCCCCGACGTGGTGGGCGAGGATTTGGCCAACCAGCTTCGGGTGCTGCAGGACAAGCTGCCGCCCTTCCCCACCGAGGCCGCGAAAACCCAGATTGAAGCCGAGCTTGGCGTCTCGGTCTCCGAGGTTTTCTCGGAGTTCAGTCCGCCCGTCGCAGCCGCCTCCATCGCGCAGGTGCATAAGGCCCGCCTCGCCGAGACCGGCGAAACCGTTGCGGTCAAAGTGCTGCGTCCGGGAATCGAACGCGCCTTCCGCAAGGATATCGACGCTTTCTGGTTGGCCGCCGATGCCATCAACATCCTCTCTCCCGCCTCGCGCCGACTGCGTCCGCGCGATGTAATCGCCCATTTCGAGGGCGTGGTGAACGGCGAGCTGGATCTGCGGCTTGAAAGCGCCTCTGCCAGCGAGTTTGCCGCAAACACCGTGGATGACGAAGGCTTTCAGCTGCCCGAGGTGATCTGGGGCCTGTCGGGCCGCCGGGTGATGACCATGAGCTGGGCCGAGGGCGTGCCGCTTGGCGACAATGCCGCGATCGACGCCGCCGGTCATGACCGCGTCGCGCTGAGTGAGCGCGTGCTGCAGCTGTTCCTCAATCACGCGCTGCGAGACGGGTTTTTCCACGCCGATATGCATCAGGGCAACCTGAAGGTGGCGCCCAATGGCGACATCATCGCCTATGATTTCGGCATCATGGGGCATATCGACGAATACACCCGCCGGGTTTACGCCGAGATCCTTTATGGATTCATTCGCCGCGATTACCGCCGCGTGGCCGAAGTGCATTTCGAGGCGGGCTATGTGCCCGCCGACCGCGACGTCGATGAGTTTGCCCGCGCCCTGCGCGCGGTGGGCGAGCCGATCTTCGGCATGGATTCGACGCGCATTTCCATGGGCCGACTGCTCAACTACCTCTTCGAGGTCACCGAGCGTTTTGGCATGGAAACCCGCACCGAGCTGATCCTGCTGCAGCGCACCATGGTGGTGGTCGAGGGCGTCGCCCGCTCGCTGAACCCGCATATGAACATCTGGAGCGTCGCCCGCCCGGTTGTCGAGCAATACATCAAGACCTCGATCGGCCCGCGCGCCGCGCTGCGCGATTTTGCCAAGACCGCGCGCGTCATGGCCCGTTTCGGTCCCCGTCTGCCCGGCCTGGTGGAAGATGCGCTGGTCCGCCAGACTCAGGGGCTTGCCGACGAGCTTGAATTGAAATGGACCCGGCGCCTCGGATGGGGGATCGCCGGGCTGCTGACCGGTGCCGGCGGCACGTTGATCCTGATGTCCATTCTCTGATCTTGTCTCCGGCCACTGTTCCTCGGTAGCCGGAGACGCCGCGCGGCGCACATGCTCTAACGCTTGGACCTCTACCGCTTGGACTGCTGACGGACCCAGTCCGTAGCCGCCCGAAAGGCCGGTACCGCGCAGGCTCACTCCACTGCGCGCCGCAAGGCTGTCACCTCTGCAACCTCGCGCATCACACCACCGCGCAGCGTCAGAATGTTCACATCATCCTGCCGGGCCACCTCATCGACCCGAATATACGCGCCAACCTCGCGCGTTTCATCAAGGGTATCCTCGCGGTACACCTCCAGTTCGACCTCATAGACCCCCTCCAAAACCGTGTCGCCGGTAAGATCGGTCCCGTCCCAGAGATACGTGTCGGTTCCCGCCTCCAGCGCAATTCGGTTATGGAGCGTACCATCGACACCGCGGATGACCAGTACGCCGCTTTGCGCATCTTCCGGCACGTTTGTGAACAATTCGACAGATGCTCCGTCGAAATAGGCCGCGCCGACCGTTTGCGCCTCCATCCCGATCCAGCCAGCCAGACGCTCGAGACCGCTGCCGGTCGCGATCTGCGTGAGGTTGGACAGAAGTTCGTTTGTCAGAACCTGTTGTTCCACAGTGGAAAAGCTGGCCAATTGCGAAGCATATTCGGTGGCGTCCACCGGATTGAATGGGTCTTGGTTCTGCGCCTGAGTGGTCAGCATCTTGAGGAAGGTCTCAAAATCGCCGCTGAGTGTCGCCGCTTCGGTCGCCTCAACGCCCGCCGCGCCACCGCTGATCTGCGAGAGGTCCGCCGCTGTGATGTCCATCTCTACTCCTTTCCCGCTCCCCAATGGCTCAAAGCCTGAGATCCAACCCATCCGATGCGCGCCGTTGCGATCCCCCGGCCAAGGTGACCGACGGATTCGCCTCTACCGACGCAAGGCGCGGCCCCGCATCGCGCAACTTTTGGGGCGCTGACTGCCGACCCGAACGCCCCCCTGCGAAAGAAAAGCTGCTGCTCTGATAGCCATGCTCCTGAAGGTACCGCGCGAGTTGCTCCGCGTGACGCCGCAGAAGCTCCAGCGTCTCGGGCCGATCAGCGGTGATATGCAAGGTGACCCCTTGGTCGGAATGCTTCACGTTGAAGTTGACCCTGCCAAGCTCTTCCGGCTCGAGTTGCAGTTCGACCTGCCCATCCTCCGCGCCGATGATCGCCTCAGCAAGCTGGCGAATCTGCGGTTGGGTTTTCGGCGCAGGAAGCCCCTCTTTGAAGACCATCTCCCGCGGCTCGGCCTGAACCGGCGCTGATGCAATCCCCCCCGAAACTTCCGAACGCTCCACGGCGCCTTCAACGGTGGAACTGGCAAATAACTCACCTGCAAGAGGCTCCGACGGCATCACCCTTGCCTGAGCCTGCCGATCTGAGTTGGGCGGGATCGCCGCTGCCGAGCGCACGCGGATCGCACCCTCCGGCTTTTCCGCCTCTTTGTGAGGTGTTGGCCGCAAAACGGGGCTCGGTTGCGCGGGCACATGATGTGCCTGTGTCGGAAGAGCTTCCGGACCTCGCGAATTTTCTTTAAATGACAGAGCTTTAACCAGCTTCTCGTCATCTTCAGCGTTTCCCGCAATTGACACTCGGGTCTGTCCCCGCGCACCCAGTTGATCCTTTTGAGGCTTCGAGGGCGCCGGTTTCGACACATAGATGGCTTCGGTTTGTGCACTGCGCACACGGCCTCCTTCGAGCTCGCTTCTTCGGTTCGGTTCCGGGCCAAGGCGTCGTCGCGCCGTAGCGCGCCATAGAGCCGTGTCGTCATCACTTGCATCGGCACTCTGGTGCTGTCCGTCGGCAGGTGCGAACGGGAGGGGTTTGTAGGAGGTCGCGAGCGTTCCATCACTTCGCTGCAGATTCGACAAGGTGTCCGCCGAGCTGAGATTCTCCCGATCCATGGTCGCCCAACTCAAGTCTTGCGAATTGCCCTGCGCATGCGGACGGACGCTCTTTTGTTCCGGTCCAGATGCCGGCACTAGATTTTGCGGAAATCGAAATTGATCTGTCTTCTCCGCCTGTGGGCTGGGTCTGCTTGGCAATGGCTCCGAAACTCCTCGGTGAGTTCCCTCGGTGCCAATCTCAATCCGACCCGCGCTGTCATTTTGCTCTTCATTCCCAACTGGCGCTTGGCGAAGGGCGAGCCGATCAGTGATGGCAGTTCGCCGCAACCGTAGATCCCCGGTCTCGCCATCGACCGAATGCGGCAATACCACTGCGTGGCTCTCGCCATGCGTACCACCCGGTCTGCCGCTTGGTTGTTGAACCTCTGTGCTGGTCCGCGGCACCACTAGCCCCCTCTCCAAAGGTTGGCGAATGGGTCCGATAGACGTTGCAACAACCGAGGTCGCTGCGGACGCAGCGGGGAGAATGACTTCCCCGTCGATCGCAGAGCGCTGATCACCAACGCCCCTATCGGTAATCATGGGGAATCCGGCATCGGAGTTCGGGCCAGTCCAGACGTCTCTTTTCGCCTGTGGCGGCGCAACATCGCCGCTTGCCAATATAGGGCGCGCTTCGTGCCCCTTGACCGTAGGTTCGGTCCAACCGCCGGGCCGCAGTGTGTAATTTTTTTCCGTGCCAAGCGGTTGTGCCGTTTTACCACCAACATCGCTCGCATCACTTTTCGCGGGGAGCGCTATGCCCTTCTCCCAAAAATCTCTTGCCGATGACGCAGTCGAACCATTGTCCGGCTCCGACGCGAGCGACCTTGTCGCTTCCGCACCCTCACCGCTACCGTCGCCGACGCTAAGACCTACGTCCCCCCCCACGTCCGACCTCAACGCCCATGGATAAACCGCTCGCCCTTTTGGGAAACGAACATCTGCCGACCTCACGCTCCTACGGCCGTTCTCCTTCGCCTGACCGTCTTCACGCAGGAGACTCGTCACTTTTTCAGCTTCAGACATCGGTCGCACTGAGAAGCCATCCTCTGCTGCGTCCTGCAAACCTTCCATGGCACCGAAGTCTCGTCTCGCTGGAGGGGGTTCAATCTCCTGTTCATCGTAGGTTTCACTGATAAACACACCTTCAGGCACAGCTTTGCTGTCGCAAGAAGGGTCTCGCCACTCGTTGGAATCAGGAAGAAGAATTTCTGGGGTCTCTTCTTTCGAAATTTGAGTCTCGCTCTCTGTAAGATCCCTATTTCGGGGTTGCCCTTCAGCTGATCGCGGGTCGCCCGACTCGTCAAATTTGAGCAGGACGTTTGCTTCCACCGCCGCTCGGTGAAGTTTCGAGTCCAATTTTCTCCCGCGGAATAATACCGGAAGGTCGCCCGCGCCCTCCCAATTATCGATGGGCAGGCTCATCGACAGCCCTAGCCCGCTTTCTTGAATGAGTAAGTCAAATGGTGACTTGAAATCCGATAAATAAATATCCGCGAGATCGAAGTCACTATTATTCGCCATCGAAAATCTAAATATAATTTCTTCTTTATTTCCACATCCGGAGACACCTCTTGCAAAAATACCTTTCGTAACACCCTCACCATCTCTGAAACTTCTAAATTCAGAGATATTAATATCATCCTCACTCATTGTATCATCACTAGACTGATTCACTTCAATGCTTTGTATTCCCAAGACTTCTCTCAAACCCATCTCAGAAGTGGTCTCGAAAAATGTATCGCCACGCTCAATTTCCGTGAGCACGTCAAAGAACCATTTTCCAACTGAACGATTGCCAAACCTACTCTCCACTTCACTCATCGTATTTGCAGCAGGCAAATTAAGGCCTGAGAGTTGGGAGTGCGAATGAAATTTCGAAAGCCCTGGAAGTATCTTCATACATGAACACTCCAACATTCAGGGTGAAAATATCGCAGGCAACCTAACAATTGATTTACCAAAACCATTTTAAACATCTGCTGCGACATGGCGTTCGATCAAAGGAGAAAAATTTGACCGACATTCCTATGGCTGGCGCAAGCAGCGCCAACGCACTTCTAAACCGCCTCTATGTATCCCAGATGCTTCAATTTTCCGGCGCATTTTCGCCTCGCGGGAACCTTGGAGGTGGCGCTGGCGAGGCCCAATTTTCATCTTATCTTCGCGAGGAATTTGCGGCGCAGATCGCCGATAAGCTACAGATTTTGCCGCCAAATGTGATACGCGAATGACCCAATCCACTTCGCAGCTGGCGCGGCGCAGGGGAACCGCAGCGGGGTTAGAGGCGCTGCTCGGCCTTCTGGACGCCGAACGAGAGGCGATTCTTAAGGGGCGCCTCGACGATCTCGATCAGATTGCGCGCCGCAAAGAGGCGTTGATTTCGCGTCTGGCCCGAAATCCCGAAGCATTGCGTGAGAACCCAAATCTGGCGCCACTTCTGAAGCGCAATCATCGCCTGCTGGAGGCGGCGCTTCAGGGACTTGCCGAAGTGAAAACGCGCATCGGTCGCCCCGCGGCATTGCTCAGCAATATGGAGATCTATGGCCCGTCTGGGCAGAAGACCCGGATCTGTTCCCGCGATGAGCAAACGATTTATCGCAAGTTCTAAAGCTACAAACACGCAAAAGAGCCGGAATCCTCACGGCGTTTAGCGATGCCTTAACAGGCCGCTGAAAAACTCCGCTGGGAGGAACGGTTTCCCTCTACGCGGATGCAGGGGGTGGGCCGGGTCTTGGACAGGTAGGCCCGACGGCGTTTTCGCTTGTCAGGCAGCAAGCAGTTTCGGCAGCCTTGCCAAGTTGCAGGCCGCCATCGTCAGCGTGAAGCGGGCACGCACGCGCTCGATGCCGCGATACATGGTCTGTGCCATGCCTCCGACGGTCTTGGCCCAGCCGAAAGGCTCTTCGATCTTCTTTCTGCGCCGCTGGGATTTGGCATAACCCGGGTGTCGGGTGGTCCGACCGTCGATGGCGGAATGCCGCGACTTCTGCGCGACATGAGGCGTCACCACCATCTGGCGCAACTCGGCGACGAAGTCGGCGCTGTCGTAGCCGCGATCCGCAGCCAAGGTCAGGCGCCGCGTTGATCCAGACGAATGACGGTGGAGCATGTCGATTGCCGCACGGCGTTCGGCGTGACCGTCAGCTTGCGTCAGATCTGCCTGCACGATCAGCCCGGAGCGGTTTTCCATCAGGCTATGTCCCATAAAGCATAATACCGCGCCTGTGCCGGGCGACTTCTTGAACAGCCGGGTCTCGGGATCAGTCATCGACGCGTGGGTTGCGTTCGAGCGTCGTTCACCACGGAAGTCGACTTCGGCGTTGCGGCTGCGGCGTGTGGGGCGGGGCATTGGTTCAGGCTCGGTCGTGGAGTGGTCAGAGGAGGATGGTGGCGATACATGGCCATCTGGCGGATCGCCTGGACCCTCGTCCCCGCCGGACGCAGCCCTTTCCTTCGGCTGGAAGCTCTTCATCGAAGCCCAAGCTTTCACCAATGTGCCGTCCACCGAGAAGTGGTCATCGGACAGCAGCGGTGCCACCTCGCGATGGGCCAGAATGGCGGCCATGATCTTGCGCGACATATCCGTGGTCAGCAGCCGGTCACGGTTCTTCGTGAACACGGTCGGGACCCAGATGGTATCATCGATCCCGAGGCCCACGAACCAGCGGAACAGCAGATTATAGTCCATCTGTTCCATGAGCTGCCGCTCGGACCGGATCGAGTAGAGGATCTGCAGCAGGCTGGCCCGGATCAGCCGTTCCGGTGCGATCGAGGGACGGCCCTCACCGGCGTAGAGCCGATCAAAGTCGGCATCCAGGGAGCGCAGCGCATCGTTGACGACGGCCCGGATCTTGCGCAGCGGGTGTCGTGCCGGAATGCGCTCCTCAAGATCGACATAGCTGAACAGCGATCCCGTCACCTCGTCCGATCCGCGCATCGCCACCTCCGTCATACCGTGCTGGCGATGAATCATGTTCTACGATGCGCGTCGAGACCGGAGTTTTTCAGCAGCCTGTTAAGGACCGCAGGACTAGCGTGTCACAGCATCCCATGTGGATGGCGCAGGGGGACAGGCTCTCCGGCTGCTTCGTCAGAACGACGTCCGAAGGGGCCGCGGCGGCATGGCTGCGGCGGCCGATGGCAAAATGGCGCAAAGCGTCGAATCCAAGGACGAAAACCTATGTCTAGCATCCTGACGAACAATGGCGCGATGGTCGCGCTGCAGACCCTCAAGTCTATAAATATGAACCTGGCCACGACCCAGGGAGAGATTTCCACAGGCAAAAGCGTCGCCAACGCCAAGGATAACGCCGCGGTTTGGGCTATTTCCAAGGTTATGGAAGCCGATGTGAAAGGCTTCAAGGGCATTTCCGACAGCCTTAACCTTGGTCAATCCACCGTGGCGGTCGCCCGGCAGGCGGCGGAAACGGTCACCGAGTTGCTGACCGACGTGAAAGGCAAGATCGTCGCCGCTCAGGAAGAAAACGTCGACCGCGCCAAGATTCAGGCGGATATCGATGCGCTGCGCGGCCAGATTGGCGCAGTGGTGAGCGCCGCCCAGTTCAACGGTCTCAACCTGCTGTCGAACATTGAGGAAACCGTCGGCTCCGGCAGCATCAACGTGCTGGCCTCGCTCGACCGCTCGGGCACCGGCGTCGCGGCATCGGACATCAACGTATCGAAGCAGGACCTTGGCACAGGCGCTGCAGAGATCGCCGGTACCGTGGCCGCCACCGCGCTCACGGCCTCAGTAGACAGCGTTACTTTGGCCGCCGCGCAGAGTGACACCATCGATATCGGCACGACCAACAGCGGCTTCACCGCCGGCACCGCCTATACGCTGACGGTCTTCGGCACGGATGCGGACAATTCGAAGTTCACGCAGACTGACTACCGCGAGACCACGGCTGCTGGCCCGACCGCCGCCGAAGTATCTGGCCTGTCCATCGTCTATGTCGCGCGCGAAGGTGACACCGCGGCCGATGTGGCTAAGGGTCTGCATGCCTCGTTCAAAAGCTTTATGGCCGAAAATGAGCTGGATACCGACGTGGTGGATGCCACCGTCTCGGGCGACACGCTGACCTTCACCTCCACTCTAACCGATGCCACCGACACGATCGCGGTGACCATGTCCAGCGTGGACGCATCCGAAGGCAACACCATCGGCGGCAAGCTCGAACAGCTCAGCAACCTCGATGTGACCACGCAATCGGGCGTCGATTCCGCGCTCGACCAGATCGAGGGTCTGATCCAGACCGCAATCGATTCCGCAGCCGCCTTCGGTTCGACGCAGGGCCGTATCGAAACCCAGACCGAGTTCATCTCGGGCCTGACCGACGCGCTGAAATCCGGCATCGGCACGCTGGTCGACGCGGACATGGAG
Organism: Salipiger sp. ABN3_019; assembly: GCF_056158605.1. Lineage (NCBI taxonomy): Bacteria > Pseudomonadati > Pseudomonadota > Alphaproteobacteria > Rhodobacterales > Roseobacteraceae > Salipiger > Salipiger sp. ABN3_019. The sequence goes on along the minus strand of NZ_JBSWTP010000009.1, from coordinate 658,154 downwards.
GAAGCATCCGCGCGGCTGCAGGCCTTGCAGGTGCAACAACAGCTGGGCGTTCAGGCCTTGTCGATCGCCAACCAGGCACCGCAATCGCTGCTGTCGCTCTTCCGCTGACGTGACCCACCCGGGGCCGGCCCAACCGGCCCCGGCTTTCCGCGAGGATGGACAGAACAGCACCCACAAAGAAGGGCCTCGTCATGAATGCACACCTCATGGCACGGCGTGCCTATGCGCTTTCGAATTCAAGCACGCGCACAGAGCGCGCCATCGAATACGACCTCATCGCCCGCGTCACCCACCGCATCAAAGCCGCTGCAGAAGCGGGCCCCACAAGCTATCCCATTCTTGTCGCCGCGCTGCATGACAATCGCCAGCTCTGGACGGCGCTGGCCATTGATGTGGCCGACGGCGACAACAAACTGCCTCAGGACCTACGCGCGCGGATCTTTTATCTCTCTGAATTTGTGCAGCAGCACACTGGCAAGGTTTTGGCACGGAAGGCGCGGCTCGCACCGCTTATTGAGGTCAATCGCGCTGTGCTCGCTGGCCTCAATCCGCAACCGTCCCGCCCGCAAACGAAAGCCGTTCACCCACCACAAAGACAGACTGCGCATCCGAGCAATGGGGCTCAGGTTCAATGAGCGGGCTTGTCCTCAAACTCGGGCCGCATGAACGGCTGCTGATCAACGGCGCTGTCATTGAAAACGGCGACCGGCGCAGCAAACTGTCGATCATGACACCAGGCGCAAATATCCTACGCCTCAAGGATGCGATTCATCCCGAAGAAGCCTGCACGCCCGTCCGTCGCCTCTGCTATGCGGCGCAACTCCTGCTGACCGGCGATGCGGCTCCGGACGACGCTCGCAACCAGCTTCTGCGCAATATCGAAGAACTGAGCCGTATTCTCACCGACCCGGACAGCCGCGCGCTGCTCACCCGCGCCACCGAGGCACTCCTCGACGAGCAGTTCTATCAATGCCTGAAGTCCCTGCGCGCCCTCATTCCAAGAGAGGACCGGCTTCTCGCCGCGGGCCGCGCATGAGCTTCCAACCGATCATCACGGGGAGCGGCCTCGTGGCCTGGCAATTCTTGCAGAGCACCGCTGAGCTTCAGCGCGCCAGCTTTGACAAAACACCCAGCCTCACCCGCGACACTGAGTATTTCGAACAGACCATCGGCAGCATCACCACCGCCGAAGAGCTTGTCTCCGACCGAAGGCTTCTGCGCGTCGCCCTCGGTGCGTTTGGGCTTCAAGATGACATCGACAGCAAATTCTTCGTCCGGAAACTTCTGGAAGAAGGCACCATTGCGTCGGACTCACTTGCAAACAAACTGGCCGATGAGCGTTACAAGTCCCTCGCCCGCAGCTTCGGCTTTGATCGTGCGGACGGCCCGCTGACACAGAGCGAAGGGTTTGCCGACACCATCGTCACGAAATACCGCGCGCAACAATTCGAGGTCGCGGTCGGCGAACAGGATAACTCGCTTCGTCTCGCGCTATCCCTCAAGCGCAGCCTTCCTGAAATCGGGGCCACCGAGCTTGCCAATGATACGAAGTGGTTTCGCATCATGGGCGACCAGCCTCTGCGAACTGTTTTCGAAGGGGCGCTCGGCCTACCCAGCGCGCTAGGTCAGTTGGACATCGATCAGCAACTTGAAATTTTCAAGGATAAGGCATCGGCCCGCTTTGGAACCAGCGATGTGGGGGAACTGTCGTCTGAAGAAATGCTCGAAAGGGTCGTGCAAACCTACCTGCTTCAGGAGCAGGTGAAAGAAATAAATGTCGCCGGTCGCGGACAGATCGCGCTCACCATGCTGCAGAACATTCCACGCTGGGACGAACTCTGAGGAGTTGGACCAGCCCGAAAGCATGCTCTACGGGCGCATAGGCCTTCTCTTCTACCCCGCTCCTCCCTGCTCCTGCTTGCGCGCGGTCGGACGCACCGGCGTGGGAACCGCCGCATTCCTCGCCTGCCCCGCTCGCCCGGTGCCGCCAGCTTCGGCACGGCGAAGAAGCACCTCGAGCCGGGCAAATGCCGCCTCTGGACCATTCGGCGACGCCTCGGCCATGAAGCCATCCAGCCCGGACCAAGCCCGAATTGCACGGTCGAGCAACGGATCCTCACCCTCGCGATAGAGCCCGGCGCGGATCATCGCTTCGGACCTTGAGTAGGCGCCCAGCAACTGGCGGACCGTCAGGATCAACGCATTTTCCGCATCGCTCGCCGCTTCCGGCAGGCTCCGCGACACCGACCGAAGAAGATCAATCGCAGGATAGCGCCCGCGCTCGGCGATCTCACGGCTCAGCACCACATGCCCATCCAGCGCGCCGCGCAAAATATCGGCGATCGGCTCTTCCATATCCGAGCCCGCGACCAACACCGAAAAGACCGCTGTGATATCGCCTGCCTCCCCGACGCCCGGCCCCGCGCGTTCCGCGAGCCGCATGATCTGATGCGCTGTCGAGGGAGGGAAGCCGCGCAGGGCGGGCAGCTCTCCGGCGGCGATCGCCACCTCGCGATGCGCCTCGGCAAATCGGGTGATCGAGTCGGCAAGGAACAGCACCTGTCGCCCCTGATCACGGAAATGCTCGGCCACCGTCATCGCCGCCATGGCGCAGCGGCGGCGCTCCAACGGAGAGCGATCAGAGGTCGCCGCAACAACCACCGCACGCCGCATCCCCTCGGCACCTAGCACATCGTAAACGAAATCATGCAGTTCGCGGCCGCGCTCCCCGACCAGCGCAAGCACCACCACATCTGCCGCCATGCCACGGGCAAGCGTAGCAAGCAGCCGGGATTTGCCCACGCCAGAGCCTGCGAACAAGCCGATGCGCTGCCCGCGCACGATCGGTAGAAGCGTGTCGAACACCGCGAGACCTGTCGCCATACGCGGCCCCATACCGCGCCGCGCCGCGGCGGGCGGCGGGCTGCCACGCACCGGCCTTTGCCGTGATCCGGGGCTGATCGGCACCCCGTCCAACGGCTGGCCATAGGGGTCGATCACCCGACCGATCCAGCCATCCGACGGCGCCAGCCCCGGGCTGCCCAGAACCGCGACGCGATCCCCCTGCGACACACCTTCCGCGCCCTCGTCAGGCAGCATCGCGACCAGGTCTTCGCGAATGCGCAAGACCTCTCCCTCCAGAAACCCACCCGCCCGGTAGAGCCGCAGCCGGTCACCGATCCGCGCGAGATGCGCCAAGCCGCGAATCCAGATCACCGTGCCTTCGACAGACCGGACCCGACCCACGGCGCGCACCGGCTCCAACTGGGTAATGCGCGCCCGCAGGGCGGCGATCCGGCTCTCGTCCATCGGGCAATCCCTTCGTCCACTCCAAACCATTTCTAAAGGAATCACCGTTAAGCCTTGATTGAAGCCAATCGAGGGAGAAGCCCCGATGTTCCAGAACCTGGATGTGTTTCGCACCGCCATCGCCATGGCCCGCCACGCGGGCGCGCGGCAGGCCGCAAGCGCGCAGAACATCGCAAATGCCGACACGCCCGGCTATCGCGGCGTCGATCCTCCGGATTTTGTCGAAAGCCTCGGCCATGCGCCGACCGCGATGCGCGCCACGCGGAGCACGCATCTTTCCGGTGTCAATTTCGGCCACCAAGACACTGCGGAAGCCGACCTGTTCGGCGCGGGTGAAGAGATTGCTCTGTCCCAAAGGCGGGGCACCGAGGATCCGAACGGCAACACCGTCTCTCTGGAAACCGAGATGCTCACCGCTGTCGATGCCCAGCGCGCGCATGACAGGGCGCTGGCAATCTACCGCTCCAACCTCACGCTGCTGCGCGCAAGCCTCGGAACCTGAAGCTTGGCCCGCTCAGGACTGGTCCAATGGATTGGGCACCGCGCCCCTCAAAGCCAAGACGCAGAAAGGATCAAGAGATGAGCGCATTTGCAGACGCTCTTTCTGCCACGTCGAGCGGCCTCAAGGCACAATCGCTGCGGCTGCGCACGCTGGCCGAGAACATCGCCAATGTCGACACGCCCGGCTATCGCCGCAAATCAGTGCCCTTCGAAGCAAGAGATGCGGCGCAGTCCGACCTGACCTTGGTCAGCCCCGGGAAAGTCACATTAGATCAAAGCGAACGGGCGCAGATCTATGACCCCGCACACCCGCTCGCAGATGCCACCGGGCATTATCAAGGCTCCAACGTGGATCTGCTGATCGAGGTTGCCGACGCGCGCGAAGCGCAGCGCAGCTACGAAGCCAACCTGCGGATGTTCGAACAAACCCGCCAGATGTCCGCCAGCCTGCTTGATCTTCTGCGCCGATAGCGCGGGCGCAGCATCGCAAGAAACCCTTCGACAGGGACGCGCCTAGGCCCCGGTCGCAAACCAGCCGTGAAAGGAATTCAGAATGGATGTCCGATCGCTTTTTGCCGCACAACAATACGCGGCGTCCCGCCCCGCTACCAATCCCGAGCCAGACGGGGCCGGCGCTGGCGCGCATCTTGCCGCAGCGGCGGAGGATTTCACCGAAACGCTGCGTGCCGCAGAGGCCAATGCCCAATCGGCGATGACTGGCGACGCAGACCCACACGCGCTGGTACAGGCGCTGGCGCAATCTGAATTGGCGGTCGAAACCGTGGTGACCCTGCGCAACAAGGTGGTCGAAGCCTATCAGGAACTGCTGCGGATGCCGGTCTGAGCCATGCTGACCGAAACGCTCTTTTTCGACACGCTGCGTCAGGGCCTCTGGGTCGCCACGGTCACCTCCCTGCCGATCCTCAGCGCCGCGCTCGTGGCGGGTGTTGGCGTCGGCCTGTTTCAGGCGCTCACCTCGATACAGGAGATGACGCTGACCTTTGTGCCCAAACTGCTCGCCATCATTCTCACATTCTGGGTCTCGATGAGTTTCATGACGCAGACCCTGGTCTCGTTCTTTCAGGCGCGGATCATCCCGCTCGTCACCGGGGGCTGACATGGAAACCACCGGCTACACCATCCTCTCCCGCCAGCGCGGCTTGATGCGCGAAATGCAGTTGATCGCCAACAATGTCGCCAACGCCGGCACCACCGGCTACCGCCAGCAGGGGCTGATCTTTTCCGAGTATATCCGGCAGACCGATCTTGGCGGCTCGGTCTCGATGAGCGCCGCGCATGTGCGCAACAGCTCTTTCGCGCAGGGCACGATCACACGGACCGGCGCGGCGCTCGACCTCGCGATCGAGGGAGAGGGCTTTTTCCTCGTCCAGACCCCGGCGGGCGAACGGCTGACCCGCAATGGCGCTTTCACCACGAACGCGCAGGGCGATCTCGTCACCCACGACGGTCACCCGGTGATGAGCGCGGGCGGCGGCCCGGTCTTTGTGCCGCCCGGCGCGGATCTGGCCATTGCGCAGGACGGCACGATCAGCAGCGGCGGGCAGCCAATCGGACAGATCGGCGTCGTCGTGCCCGCAGACACCGGCGATCTCGAACGCGATGGCGCAACCATGTTCCGCGCCCCGCAGGGCAGCCAGCAGGTCGAGACACCAAAGATCACACAGGGCGCGCTGGAGTCCTCGAACGTCGATCCCATCCTGCAGTTTGCCCGGATGATCGAGGTGCAGCGCGCCTATGAGCTCGGCCAGAGCTTCCTCGACCGCGAGGATCAACGCCAGCTCGCCGCCATTAAGACCCTGTTCAGTTGATGGAGAACCGCCCATGCGCGCCCTGAAAATCGCCGCCACCGGCATGAGTGCCCAGCAGATGCGGGTCGAGGTGATCTCGCACAATCTGTCGAACATGAGCACCACCGGCTACAACGCCCGCCGGGCTGAGTTTGCCGATCTGCACTACCAGCAATTGCATCGCGCCGGCACCATCAGCGCCTCCGATGGCACCATGCTGCCGACCGGCGTGCAGCTTGGCCTCGGTGTGCGGCCAGCGGCTGTCTCGGTCAATCTCGCGCAGGGATCTTCCTCGGCCACCGGCGGCGATCTGGATGTGGCGATCGAGGGCAAGGGCTATCTGGAGGTGACGCTGCCCACGGGCATTCCCGGCTACACCCGCGACGGCGCGCTGAAACGCAGCGCCGAAGGGCTGATCGTCACTTCCGATGGGCTGCCGGTCGCGCCCGAGATCACCATTCCCGACGACGCAAAAAGCATCTCGATCAACCAAGAGGGTGAGGTCTACGCCTATTTCGACAATCAGGTCGATGCGCAGCTCCTTGGGCAGTTCACCCTCGTCGGCTTCACCAATCCACGCGGGCTCGAAGCGATCGGCAGCAATCTCTTTGCCGAGACAGAAGCCTCGGGGCCACCGCTGCAGGGCACGCCTGCGCTCGACGGTCTGGGCATGCTGCGGCAGGGCTATCTGGAGGAAAGCAGCGTCGATCCGATCTATGAGATCACCGAGTTGATCGAGGCACAGCGCGGCTATGAGCTGAATTCCAAGGTCATCACCGCCGCCGATCAGATGCTTGGCGCCACGGTTCAGGTGCGCTGATCATGCGGCGCGCGTTGCACCTCATCCTGTCACTCACGCTCGCCGTGCCCTGCGGCATTGGTCTCGCGCGCGCCGAAAGCGTCCTCGCCGCCCGGCCGATCCGCGCGCAAGAGATCATCGGCGCGGACGCGCTGCGGCTTGATCCCAAATCGATCGACGGCGCCGTCACCGCGCTCGAGGACGCCATCGGGCGAGAAAGCCGCACCGCGATCTACGCCGGCCAGCCCCTGATGCGGGCGCAACTGGCCGAGCCCGCGCTGATCGAGCGCAATCAGCTTGTGGAATTGATCTACACGCACGGCGGGCTGCGGATCAGCGCCGAGGGCCGCGCCATGGCGCGGGGCCGGGTCGGCGACCGCATCCGGGTGATGAATATCTCCTCTCGCAACATGCTTGTCGGCACCGTCGGTCCCGGCGGCAAGATCGACGTGTCTCCGGAGTGATCCATGCCCCATGTTATTCGCGCCATGATCCTGACTCTTGTGACCGTCTGCGCCGCCTGCGACAGGATTGATCACCTCGGCAAAGCGCCAAGTTTCACGCCCAAAGATCAGGGAGAGGAACATGCCGCCATGGCCTATTCTTCCGTCCCCGATCAAAGCCTGCCGCTGCGGGTCTCCGATCATGCCTCGCTCTGGGATGGCGGTCGCAGTTCCTTGCTCGGCGACAGGCGGGCCATGCAGGCGGGTGATATCCTCACCGTGGTGATCGAGATCGACGAACAGGCCGAAATTTCAAACGCCACCGATCGCTCGCGCTCGGCATCGGAAAGCCTCGGGGTGCCCCAGCTTTTCGGCATCCCGCAGCGCCATGACCCGAAATTGCCCGATGGCGCGTCTTTGGGGAATGCGGTTGATATCGGCAGTTCGAGCAATGCCAGCGGCGATGGCTCGGTGCGGCGGCAGGAAAAACTCACCCTGCGCGTCGCCGCGACGATCACCCGTGTGCTGCCCAATGGCGTTCTGGAAATCACCGGCTCGCAGGAGGTGCGGGTGAATTTTGAACTGCGCGACCTTCAGGTCTCGGGCTTCGTCCGGCCCGAAGACATCACCCGCCAGAATGAGATCACCTACGACAAGATCGCCTCGGCGCGCATTGCCTATGGTGGCCGCGGCCAGATCAGCGACATGCAACAGCCCCGCTACGGCCAGCAGGTGCTCGACATCATCCTGCCATTCTGAGGGGCTCTCTATGAAGAAACTGCTGCCAATCCTGCTCGCGCTGATCGGCACTGCCGCGGGGATCGGTGCCGGCATCTTCCTTGCTCCGACGTCGGGCGGGCCATCGGAACAGGCCAGCGACAGCCATGGCGCGGCGGAAGATGCGGGGCATGACACCAGCGCGACCGGAGGGGCCGGCGCGCATGATGATGGCCACAAAGACAGCCAAGGAGACAGCCATGGCACAGACCCAGGCCATGGCGAGGAAGGCAGCGAGACGGAATACGCAAAGCTGAACAATCAGTTCGTCGTTCCGGTGGTCGAGGACTCGCGGGTCGCTGCCCTAGTGGTTCTGTCGATCTCCCTCGAGGTGCCGACGGGCAGCGCCGCAATGATTTTCGAGCAAGAGCCGAAACTGCGCGACGCCTTTCTGCGCACCCTGTTTGACCATGCCAATATCGGCGGCTTCGACGGCAATTTCACGCAGACCGCGCGCATGGACACCCTGCGCCGCGTGCTCTTCGAAACCGGGCGCAATCTGCTTGGATCGCAGCTGCGCGACGTGCTGATCACCGATATCGCCCGACAGGACAACTGACCGAAAGCGGAGATCAAAGGCCTTGCCAGAGGCGCAGTCGCACCAGCTCCTCCAGCGCCTGCTCCTCGGCAAAGATCCGGCGGGCGCGACGCGCGTTGCGATCGTGCTCGGCCAGCGCCCGCGCCGCCTCATCGCGCGCAAACTCCGCGCGCGCCGCAGCACCGCTATAGCCCTGACGGGCCCGCGCCTGTGCCATCGCAACCTGCACCTCGGTCCGGCGCCGCGCCAGCCAGCCCTGCCAAAGCTCGCTCTGACCAATCGCCTGCCGCGCGCCGGGCTGCAAATCCCCCTGACGCGCCACATCGCACAGCGCATCGATCTGCGCGCGTTCGTCGCGCAATGCAGCCTCGGCATCGAGGTCGCCGCGATAGCGCGCGAGCGCCCGGTCGCGAAGTAGAGCCGCGATCCGCAGCAGCTCGTCGTCCGGCCCGCTCATGATCCGCGCCTCCACCCCTGACGCGCGCGGGCGCGCATTTCCTCGGAAAAGCGGATGGCGGCGGCGACGGGACGGTAAAGGTCCGGCACGACCTGCGCGCCGATCTCTGTCGTGGCGTAGAGCGCCCGCGCGGTCGGCGGATCGGAATGGATCGGGACAGCATGTTCGGCGGCAATCTCACGTATGCGCTGCGCCATCGCATCCTGTCCCTTGGCAATGCAAACCGGCGCCGAGCCCGGCGTGCGATCCCAGCGCAGCGCCACCGCCACATGGGTCGGATTGGTGATCACCACATCCGCCTTGGGCAGCTCTGCGATCATCCGGCTGAGCGCGATCTCCTGCGCGCGCGCCCTGCGCTGCTGTTTGAACATCGGGTCGCCCTCGGCCTCTTTCTGTTCGTCGCGAAGCTCTTTCTGAGACATCCGGTTGCGGCGCAGATGATCGCTGCGCTGCCACAGGTGGTCGAGTATGCCGAGCGCGAGCGCCACGAGCACCGCGAGCCCGAGAAGATCGCGCATGACCCGCAGCAGAAGCAGCGCCGCTTCGCCCGCGGCGAGCGAGGCGCTCGCAGCGATCTGCTCCAGTCGCGAGGACAGGAACACCCCCAGCACCGCCCAATAGAGGCAAAGTTTTGCGAAACTTTTGAAGAACTCGAACAGCCCGCGCCGCCCGTATTTGTTGCGCGCATTTTCCAGCGGAGAGAGTTGGGCCGCCTTGAAGCCCAGTTTCGAAGGGGTGAAGACAAGGCCCCTTGTGGCGAACAGCACCATCAGCACCGCCACGCCCGGCACCAGCACCCACGGCAGCGACGCGCTTATCACCGCGGCCATGAGTCCGCCCGTCGCGGCCCGCGCGGCCCCGTCAAAGAACGCCGGAGCCAGACGCTCGGGCCGATCGATGGGCGCGCTCATCAGCTGGCCAAGATCGCTCAGGGTCGCTGGCCCCATGACCAGCGCCACCAGCATCAGCCCAAGATAGCCCGCGCCGGTGAGCAGATCGGGCGCGCGAGGGATCTCGCCCTTGCGGCGGGCCTCCGCCAGCTTGCGCTGTGATGGCTCGTGGCTTTTCTCGGCGCTGTCGTCCTGAGCCATGGTCGCCTACCGCAGCGGATTGCTGAGAAACCCGTCGAGCTGCGCCAGCCAAGCGGACAGCAGTGCCGGGGCAACGAGGCCGAGCAAGGCCACCGCGCCGAGCGTGATCACCGGCGCGCCGACGAAGGCGACCATGAGCTGCGGCATCGCCTTGTTGATGAAGCCGAGCGTGAGGTTGTAGAGCGCCGAGAGGATGACGAAGGGCGCTGCCAGCGAGAATGCCAGCGCAAAGGCGCGGCCAACCTCGGCCCGACCGGCCCCGGCCAGCGCGGCGGGATCGGGAAAGCGCAGCGGCGGCAGAAACGTGTAGGACAGGATCAGGTAACCGGCGGCCTTCACATGAAATCCGGTGACCATGAGCAAAGCCAGCGCCGCTACGCTGAGCACATGGCCGAGCGCCGGCATCGGCTCGGCTGCGGCACTGCCCAGCAGCTGTGACAGCGAGGTCGCCTGCGCGGCGATCGTGCCCGCGATTTGCAATGCGAAGACGAAGAGCCGCAGGACCAACCCCAGAAACAGGCCCGCCACGGTTTCTGTCGCCAGCGCGCGCAGCAACAGCGGCAGGCCCGGCGGCTCAGCAGGCAGAACAGGGCTCACCGCTGGCAGGATCGCGGCGGTGAGCAGCAACGCCAGCACCAGCCGCACCCGCGCCGGGATCCAGGTTTCACCAAGACCCGGCAGCGCGAAAAGCGCCGCGCCCACGCGCAGCAGGACCAGCGCGCCGAGCCACAGCCCCTGCCCGCCCGTTTGAACCAGAGCTTCGAGCGGGCTCATGCCGCCACCGGTCCGGACGGGCCTGCGGCGGCGACCAAACCGACGAGCGCGGGTCGCGCCTCAAGCCCGATCTCTTCGAAGGAGAGCACCGGGGTGGTGAGCCCTTTGGCCGCCATGATCGTGCGCAAAAAGCGCCTGCGCCGCGAGGAGGTCACCAGCGCCGGATAGATGCCGTGGCCGCTGGCCGTTCCGACCTCTTCGGCGATACCACGGGTCAATGTCTCGAACGTGTCGGGCGGCAGCGCGACGTCGAGCACGCCGCGACCGCCATCCACCTGATAGCCCGAGAAAATATCCTCCCACTCTGCCGCAAGCTGGATCAGTGGAATGGTCCCGTCCTCGCGCCGCATGGCAGCCACCAACTGGAAGCCGAGCCGTTGGCGCACATGTTCGCAGATCGCCTCGGGGGCGCTTTGCTGGCCGCGGGTTTCGGCCACCGCTTCGAGGATCAGCGGCAGGTTTCGAATGCTCACCTGCTCTTCCAGCAAGAGCCGCAGAACCGCGTGCAACGTGTCGATCTGCACCTTGTCCGGGATCAACTCATCGAGCAGCCGCCGATTGGCCTCGGCCCGCGTCGGGTCAGACAAAGAGACCATCTCGTCGAGCAGGCGGCGCAGCGCCTTGAGCGTCAGGAGGCGACCGAAGTTGCGTTTGATCACCTCGAGCAGATGGGTGGCCAGAACCTCGGCGGGGGTGACGATGGTTACCCCGGTGAGCGCCGCGCGGTCCTGTGCCTCCGAGGCGATCCAGCGCGCCGGCGCGCCATAGACCGGCTCGCTAACGTCACGCCCCTCCGGCAGCGACTGCGCGTCGTCCGGGACCAGCGCGAGCACCCGGTCCGGGTTCAGCACGCCGCGCGCCACCTCGACGCCATGCACCAGGATGACATAGACACCGGACCCCAGCGCCGCGGCGTCGGTGAGCCGGATCTCGGGCAGGATGAGCCCGTAGCTGGCCGCCACATGGCGACGCATGTTGGCGATGCGAATGTCGAGCCCGGTGCCCGCGTCGAGCACCATATTCACGAGGTCCGGCGCGAATTCGACGTGGATCTCATCTACATCCAGCACATCCCCGATGGGATTTGCGCGCGGTCTGTCCGCCTCGATCTCCGGCGGCGGCGCGGCGGCTTTGGCTGCGGCGGCGCGGCGCAGGCGCAGCGCGATGGCCCCGAGGATAGCACCGCCCAGCATGAACGGCAGGAAGGGCAGCCCCGGCACCAGAGCGAAGAGCGCCATGAGCACCGCGACCGTGCCAAGCGCCGCCGGATGTCGGGCAAGCTGGCCCACAACGGCCACATCGGTGGCACCGGTGGCACCGCCCCGCGCCAAGAGCAGCCCCGAGGCGATCGAGATGATCACCGCCGGAATCTGCGACACCAGCCCATCGCCGACGGTAAGGATCGCATAGGTTTCAAAGGCGTTTGCCACCGCCATCCCATGCACGAAAATCCCCATCACCATGCCCATGACAAGATTGAGCAGGGTGATCAGAAGGCCCGCCACCGCGTCGCCTTTGACAAATTTCGACGCGCCGTCGAGCGAGCCGAAGAAGGTCGTCTCCTGTTGTTCGCGTTCGCGCCGCAGCTTCGCCTCTGCATGGTCAATGGCCCCGGCCGACATATCGCTGTCGATCGCCAACTGCTTGCCCGGCATGGCATCCAGCGCGAAACGTGCCCCGACCTCGGCCATCCGCGCCGCGCCCTTGGTGATCACCGCGAAGTTCACGATCATCAGCACGCCGAAGACCACCAGACCGAGGAAGACGCTGCCGCCCATGACGAAATTGGCGAAGCCCTCGATCACATCGCCCGCCGCGCCGGTGCCCGTATGGCCCGCGCCGATGATCAGCTTGGTGGAACTGACATTGAGTGAAAGCCGCAGCATCAGCGAGCCCAGAAGGATCGTCGGGAAGGACGAGAAATCCAGCGGTCTCTCGATGAACAGCGTGACGGTGAAGATCAGGATCGCCAACCCGAAGGAGGCGGCAAGCCCGAGGTCGAGCACCACCGAGGGCATTGGCAGGATCATCATGACGATGATCGCCATGAGCGCCACCGCCAGCAGCACTGTCGGGCGGAACGCCGTCGGGGGCCGGGTCGCCGCGCCCATCGTCAGCCGCCGGCCAGATCGAGAAAGGCCCCTCCGGCGCTGCCGAGCGGTGTCAGCGACCCGAGGCTGCGGGCCGACGGGCCGCCCGGTTGAAGCAGCGGATAGCGGTTTTGCGTGTCTTGCAGCGGCGGCAGTGGCGCGCCCTCGACAGCCGCCAACACCGAGCGATACCGCGCCATGTAGCGGCGGGCGTATTGGGGCGTGCGGCTATGATAGGCGGCGACCGCAGCATCCCAGCCGCCGGTTTCCGCATAGAGGCGCTTCAGAAAACGCGCGGCGTAAAGCGCGTTTGCCTCGGGATCGAACATCTGGTCGATCGAGGCGAAGGCGCGACCGTGCCAGCGGTAGTTGACCTGAAAACACCCGATGTCGATATTTTGCCGGCCGCGCGCGACATGGGCCGAAGTAAAGGCCCGCGCTTCGGCGGCGCTGTTGAACCAATGGCCGTCGCCGCCAAGGTTCACCGTCCAGGGCCAGGGCCGCAGCTGTCCGTTTTGGCGGCGTCCGGTTTCGACGCGGGTGATCGCGCGCATCATAGGGACGGGCACGCCCAGCGCCTGCGCCGCCTCAAGTGTCGCGCTGTCGCAGCGCAAGGAAGCCTCCGTGGCTGCCGCCAAAGGCGCAACCCAATGACCGCTGAGGCAAAACGCCGCGCAGATTGCGCTGAGGGCGCGCAGAGCCTTCCGGCGTTGGGCCCTTTGACGCTGCCAAGCGGGGTTCCTTTTGGACACCCTCGCCGTCCGTCGATTCCAACTGGGTTTCGTCATTCCGCATCCTGCAGTCTGGCTGACCAACTCCGTTTCTACTGGCGCGGCCTTTCGAAATCGTTGCCAATTCCGCGGGCCGCCCACATCAGGCCCCTATCTCGCCTCAAAGCTCGGGCAGCGCGGTCTGCGCGAGAAGCGCCCGGATGGTTTCGGCGGTCGCGTCACCGCTGTCTGCCAGCGCCTGGCCACGCGACAGGCTCGGCACCGCTCCGGCGTCACCCGTTCCCGGCGCTGCGTTCGGGCCCGTCAATTCCGCCAGCGCGGCCAGCACCGGGTCATCGCCCGCCGCCATCGCGCTCATGTCCCCGGCGAGCCAGGCGAGCCGCTCCGCGTTCTCGGCGTCCCCCAAGGCTTGGTAGGCGTCTTTCGCAAAATCGAAATCCCCCATCATTTCGCGGGCTTCGGCGCGCAGGCGCAGCACGTCGTCCCCCTGCAGTCCGACAAGCGCGATTTCAGCCTCCTCGGGGTCGTGTTCGGCCAGGGCCTTGCGGGCGGCCAGCAGGCGCCAGTCGCGTTCCAGTCCCGGCGGCGGTGGCGCTTCGAGCCAGCGCCCCGCCTCCGCCGGCAGCCCGAGGTTCAGAAGACGGCCCGCGATTTGCGCCGCCGTCCGCGGAAAGGCCGGGGCCAGCGCAAGATTTTCCGGCTCTAAAGCGCGGCGCAGGAACTTGCCGTCCCCCGCGCTTTCGTTGAGGGCGCGTAGAGCCTCGTCGCGGGCGCGCAGCAGCGTTTCGCCGGCGATATCTTCTGCTTGGTCGATCTCAGCAAAGGCACGGTCGTATTCGCCATTGGCCCAGGCCGCGCGCACATGCGCCAGCCAGACCGCCTCGCGCTGATCGGTGGCGCGCCGCTCCGTGGAATAGGCCGCCGTGAGATCTACCAGCCCGGCGTCGACCGGATGTCCCTCCTCCGTGGCGAGATCAATACTTTCCACGGCGGCCGCCACCCCAAGCTCTCCCGGCGCGGACAGCAGCGCGGCGAACAGATCCTCGGCCTCTTCGGGCTCGCCCGACAGCCGCGCGATGCGCGCCGCTGCCAGTTGCATCTCCTCGGTCGCCCGGCCGATGGCGCGCGCGAGCCGAGACAGCACGTTTCGCGCCGCATCGAGATGGCCTTCTTCGGCGAAGCGTTCGGCCAGTTTCGGGCCGAGGGCCCGCCGCAGGCTCTGCGGCAGTTCCTCAAAACTGCGCAGCACCGCCGCCTCGGAAAGCTCAGCGTTCTCCGGCAACGCACGCGCGCCCAACAAAGCCCAAAGCGCGGCACGGCCACGGCATTCGCTTTGCCCCGCAAAGACACCGGCGGGATCGCTGCCGCCTTCGCTGAGCGTCGCCAAAGTCATCAGAACGGGATCGGGCAAGGTGTCGTCCAACTGGAGCAGCGCCCGCGCCTCGGCCCCGAAGCCGAGCGAGATATAGACCTGCGCCAGATCGGTCTGCGCCCGTCGGTCGATCCGGTCAAATTCGCCCATCAGCCGTGCGCGCAACTGTCCCATGCGCTGCAGCGCGTCTGCCTCGCCCCCGCTGCCGAACCAGCCGGGCAGGTCAAGTCGGGCGTCGGGTATGCAGGCGCTCTGCCCGCCGATCCGCAAGACCGACGACGCGCCGAAGCCCTGCGCGGCCGTGCCAGATATCATCTCTGCGCTGAAACCCGGAGCGGGCGGCGGAGCGCCGTGCGCCGAGGCTTCTTTGCTCTCCTCTCTTCCCAAACCATCATGCGCCGAAGCTTGGGGCCGAACACTCGGACCACTGGGGACGAGCAGACCCTGCGTGGCGCCTTGCGACAATTGCTCGAGTAAGGCCTGCCCGAACGCTTCCGCGATCTTGAGCTCTTCTGGGTCGGGCGGACCAGCCCCTGCCGGACCGCCCCTGTTCTCGGGATCGAAGCGAGGCAGGAGAGACGGAACGCGGCTGTCGCGAAGAATGCCGGGTAAGAGACCAAGATCGATGGACGCGCGCCGGGAGCCAACTGCAGGAGGCAGTTCAGGCGGCGCCTGCACGACCTGCGGATCGTCGGTGCCGCCCGGGGCGCGCGCCGTGCGCGGGAAGATATCGAGAACGATCATGCGCCCGTCGTGCTCGGACGTTTCCACGACGCAATCGCAGGCCAAAGAGAGCTCGACCCCTGCGCCGCCCGGAAGCGCACCGACCGCAGCCACCCGTGCCCGATCGATGCGGTCGAACACGCGAGAGAAATCGATGTCATAGCCGGGCCGGTCGAAATCTACGCGGAAGACGTTTTCCTGCGGCGCCAACCCTCCCTGCCATACGAAATTTTCGGGAACATCCAGCACGAGCCGGGTGAACCCATCATGGGTGCCGCTCCGCAAGGTCACCTGCTGCGCCTCTGCGGTCTGCGTCACCAGAAGCCACAGCAATGCCGCTACGCAGAAACGCGCCGAACCGCCTGCGATGCCGCCCGTTTCACGCTGCACAGCAGGCATCTTCCCGGCATGCCAAAGGCTCTTTCCGGTGCCGCAGAAGAGGTGCAGGATCCCTCGGATCATGCTGCCTCCTGCTTGACCGATTTCAGCGCCTCCTCGAGGTCCACGAAACTGGGCCTGAAATGCGCGGGCGTGTTCTGGCGCCCGACCTCGATGCAGATGTTGGTGGCGTGATTGTGCAGGTTCGCCACCAGAACTTCGCGGATCAGCTTGTAGAAATGCAAGTCCTCTTCCACCACGGCTTTCACCTTGTTGGCGAAGGGCCCCATGAAGCCATAAGCCAGAAACACGCCGAGGAAGGTGCCCACCAGTGCGCCGCCGATCAGCTTGCCCAGCACTTCGGGCGGCTGGTCGATCGAGGCCATGGTCTTGATCACCCCAAGCACCGCGGCGACAATCCCAAGCGCGGGCAGAGAGTCCGCCATACTTTGCAGCGCATGGCTGGAGTGCATCCGATGCTCCTCCAGCGCCTCGATCCTTTTGTCGAGCACCTCTTCTACCTGATGCGGGTCATCGTAATTCATCGACATCGAGCGCATCGTGTCGCAGATCAGCTCGATGGCGATCTTGTCCGACTGAATCTTAGGGTATTTCGAAAAAATGGCGGACTCGCCGGGGGATTCCACATGCTCTTCGATGGCGACCGGACTCTGACGCGCCAGCTTGATCAGTTCGAACAGCAGGCAAAGCAATTCCTTGTAGTCGCCCGGCTTCCACTTCGCGCCCTTGAACACCTTGCCGATGTCCTTGAGCGTGTGTTTGACCACGCCGCCGTCGTTGCCCAGAAGAAAAGCGCCCGCCGCCGCGCCGCCGATCATCATCATCTCGAACGGCAAAGACTTGAGAATAATGCCCATCTTCCCGCCTGCGGCGAGGTAGCCGCCGAAGACCATGCCGAAAATAACCACGATGCCGATGATACCGAGCATTTGGTGACTCCTTCACCTCAGATCCTGCCACATGGGCGCGAAACACCCATGAGCGGCCCTTCACATGACGACGAATTCTGCATGCAGCGCTCCTGCGGCCTTTATGCTCTTGAGGATGTCGATCATGTCGCGCGGCGAGACGCCCAGCGCGTTGAGTCCCGCAATCACCTCCGACAGCGAGGTGCCGCCCGGCACCTCTGCAAGACCGATGCCCGGCTCCTCGATGATATCTGCATTGGTGCGGGGCACGACGATGGTCTCTCCCTCGGCAAAGGGATTGGGCTGCACCACCAATGGCGCCTCGTCGATCCGCAAGGTGAGATTGCCCTGCGAGACCGCGACCCGCGAGATGCGCACGTCCTCTCCCATGACGATGGTGCCAGAGCGCTGGTCGACGACCACACGCGCGCGCCGCTGGGGCTCGACCGGCAGGTTTTCGATCGCCACCACCGCCCGCGCCGGAGAGCCTGCGCCGGTGCTTCGCAGGTCCACCGACACTGTGCCGGCGTCGATCATTCGCGCGGCGCTTCTGCCGACGGCGCCATTGATCGCCCGCTCGATCCGCGCGGCGGTGGTGAAATCCGGCTCCCGCAGCGCCAGACGAAGATTTGCAAGCTGGCTGAAATCGAATGCGACTTCGCGTTCGATCCGGGCCCCTGCAGGGATCACGCCCGAGGTCGGCACCCCCTGCACGACCCGCCCGGCGTCCCCTTCGGCACCGACGCCGCCTGCGATCACCGTGCCCTGCGCCACCGCATAGATTTGCCCATCGGCCGCGTTAAGCGGGGTCATGATCAGCGTCCCACCAAGCAGGCTGCTGGCATCTCCGATGGCCGAAACGGTCACGTCGATCTGGCTGCCCGCGCGACCAAAGGGCGGCAGTCGCCCCGTGACGAACACCGCCGCCACGTTGCGCGGGCGAAACTGCTCTCCGGTGACATTCACGCCCAGCCGCTCGAGAATGTTTTGCATGATTTCCTCGGTGAAGGGCGCGTTGCGCAGCCCGTCGCCGGTTCCGTTCAGGCCAACCACCAGCCCGTAGCCGACCAGATCGTTCGAGCGCACACCATCGAGTTCCACGAGGTCCTTGATCCGCACCGCCTGCGCGGCGAGAGGCGGGGCCGCCATAAGACACGCTGCAAGCGCGATAAGAAGGGTCTGCAATCCCCTTGTGGTGAGCCGCTCGATGAGGGTCACAGGAAATCCACCAAGGATAGCTGGGACGAGCGCGCGGTGATCGCATAGAGGCTTTCGAGCTGTCCGCGGACGTTTTCGTATTTTGCCGCCACTTCGAACTCATCGGCACCGACAAGCTCGAGCTTGGTGAGATTGAGCGCCGTACGCTCGGCGGCATTGCGGGCGATGACCTGCTCGATCCGCGCCTCCTTTGCGCCGAGGCCCGCGCGCAATTCGACCAAAGTCTCTTGATGGCCAAGCAATTCGCGCCCGGCTTCGGAGAGCAACTCTGTTTGCACGGGTGCGGCGAGGCCCAGCGTCCCGTCGGTGGCCAAGGCCGCTTTTGCGACGGATTTCAGAAGGTCGCGAAAGACCTGATCATCACCGCGGATGTCCAGCGCAACCGTGTCACCGCCGCTTATGCGGATCGGGCTGGCATCCTCGGTGGCGCCCAGATAGCCGGAGGTTTCAAATCCCCCGCCCGGCGTATCGAACCAAGCATCCAGCGCGGTCTCGATATCCGCCGCCGTCGTTTGCCCGGCCAGCGCCGTGCGCAGGTCGGTCAGCATGATATCAAGCCCGGCGACGGCTGGCGTGTCATTCGCGGTGCCGGAGAAAAGGAAGCGCCCGCCGATGGTGCGGTTGAGCCCATTGAGCATCTGCCCAATGGCGTTTCGGGCCTCTTCCGAAAAGGTCTCGCGCATTTCCTGCGTCGGCGTCAGCTCTGCCGACAAAAGAAACTGAGACAGCAGTTCGCTGCGGCTTTGAATTTCTTCCAGCGTGGTCTGCATTGTGGAGGAACGCGCCGCCGCCTCGGTGGTGCTGATACGAAAGGCCTCAAGCCGGGACAGGTCGCGGTCTAGAGCCACCAGCCCGGTGACATCGCCCTGCAGGTGTCGGGCCGGGTCGCGCACCAGTCCGGTGGCAATCTCGACGCCCAGTTTGTCCATTTCCCGGCTCAGCCGGGCATGATGCGTGCGCAGGACCAATGTCCGCGCCAGATCGCCAACCGTCTCCATGATTCACCTCCTCAGATGGCCATCAGCCGCTGCATCAGTTCGTCGATCACGCTGATCACCCGCGCGTTGGCGGCATAGCTCTGCTCGATCCGCATAAGCGCCTGCAGTTCCGCGTCGGTATCGACGCCTTGCGACAGTTCCAGTTCGCGCAGCGCGGTGTTGCGGGCCTGTGCGAAACTCAGTTCGTCTTCGGCGCGCACACGGGTGAGGGCGAGCGCCGAATGCAGCTCGGCCACATGCTGCGCAAAGCCCTTGCTGCCGGTTCCAAGAGCCGGGGAGGCCGGAACGCTGAGCGTTTCCAGCGCGCTCGTGTAGCCGGCGAGCAGCGTGGCATCTCCGACCGGTCCCTGCGCCGTAGCCCCGAGCCCGTCACGCAGGCGCCATGTGCCTGTGCCCTCTGGGTCGACCAACGCGTTGAGCGTGACCCGCCCGGCCAGCCCGGCCTCGTCGAGAGGATCAAAGACAGCCCCGGCATCGGTAAAGAGGCCGGGATCGGTGGCGGCAAGCGTGGTATCCGGGCCGCCCGGGCCGAAACGGGCGATCAGATCGCGGGCGAGCCCGTCGAGCCCGGCCTGCAGGTCGGGCGCAAGACTGTCGCGGATCTGCAGCTGCGCGCCGAGGGCTCCGCCGCCCAGCGGGCCTGCATTGCTGCTGGTGATTGCCACCTCGTCGATGGTGAGCCCGGACAGCACACCGCCCGCGAGCGTCATATCGGCGCTGATCGCACCGGTGGCGGCAAAGCCGATCTTTGCCGGAACGCTGTTGACCGAAGGATCGAGAAGCACCCTGCCCGATGCCGCATAGATCGCCTGCGCACCGAATTTCCGCTCGACCACCCGCAGCGGCACGATGGCGGACATCTCGTCGATGACCCTCTGCCGCTCGTCCATCAGGCTTGAGGCGTCGCCGCTGCGGATCACCGTATCGGCGATGGCCTCATTCAGCGCGCGCACCCTTTCGAGCCCGGTGTTCAGCGCGTCCACATGCGATGCGATCGCCTTGTCGGCACTGACCCGTTCCTGCTGCAACTCCGTGCTCAGCGTGTTGAGCTTATCGGTGAAATCCAGCGCAGATTGCGCCAGCGTCTGCAGTCGTTGGGTCGAGGCCGGATCGGCGGTGGCGGAAACCAGGGCGGTCTCGAACGCCGAATAGAGACCGGTGAGCGAGCCCAGCGCGCCGCTCTCGCCGACGAGCGCCTCAAAACGGGTGACAAACGCCTCCATCCCCTCGGCATATCCGCTGCCTGCATCCGAGAGCCGCCGGTCCGAGAGCACCGCCGCATCCACCAGCCGCAGCACCCCGTCGACCGTCACCCCGCCAAGGCCGCCACTGCCGCGCGATGAGGTTTCCAGCACGCGTCGGCCATAGCTTTCTGTGGTGGCGTTGGCGATGTTCGACGCCACGAGGCTGGCGGCACGGCTGCTGGCCGTAAGGCCGCTCATCGCGCCGGAAAGTGCTCCGCTCAGAGACATGCGCTTTGCTCCTCAGAAGGTGGGTTTCGGTGATCCGGGGCGCGCGGCCCCTGCCCCGCGTCAAGTCATCGCGAAAGGGTCACCGTTTGATGTTTGTGGTTTCCTGCAGCATCTCGTCGACCGTCTGAATCACCTTGGCGTTCGAGGAATAGGCCCGCTGGGTCTGGATCATGTCGGTCAGTTCCTGTGCCACATCGGTGGTCGATTCCTCGCGGGCGAAGGATTTGATGTCGCCCGTCGGTCCATCCCCCGCGTCCCATAGGAAATAGGAGCCGCTTTCCGGTGAGGGTTTGAAAGTCTGGTTGTCCATCGGGATCATGCCATTGGGGTTGGGCAGATCGGCGAGCGGGATTTGGTAGAGCGTCTTGCTGACCCCGCTGTCGTAGAGCGCGTTTACATAGCCATTCTCGTCGACCTCGACCGAGACCATATTGCCCACTGGCGAGCCGTCCTTGGTGATGGCGATGGGGGCGAAGCTGTTGGAGAGCTGCGAGAGCCCGTTGCTGTCGCCGATGGCGCCGATGTCGAACACGATCGGCCCGCCGGCGACGTCGACCGTCAACAGACCTGTCGCGCCGCTATAGGCGCCGCCGGTCACCGTGGTGACCGCGTTGATCGTGCCGCCGCTGCCTCGGGTGTCGTCGAATGTGACCACATATTCGCCGATCACCGCCCCGGCAGAGGCGCTGTCGGTCATCACGATGGTCCATTCGTTGGACATGCCGGTCGCCGGAACCGTCGGCGTGAAGGTCATCGAGATATTCTGCGACACGCCGAGATTGTCGAAATACTCGACCGACAGGGTTTCCGAGGCCCCGTCGGAATCATCCATCGTCGCGGTGGCTGGCAGATTGAGGCTCATCTCCACAGCGGTGGTCGGATCGCCCTGCAAGTTCAGGCTGAATTGCACCGGCTCCAGCCCATCCACCGTATCGCGCGGGAAGTTGGGAATGGTGCCATCGATGTCCGCAGGCCAGCCCAGCAGGAAATACCCAGCCTCATTCGCCAGATAGCCATCCTCATTTATGCGGAAAGAGCCCGTCGAGGTGAGCAATAGCTCCGGCTCATCCGGGCTTGCCTCATATTGCGGACCAGCCACCACCGGCAGCATCCCCCTGCCCCGCACCGCAAGGTCGGTGGCATTGCTGGTGGTGACGAGCGATCCCTTCTGGTCGACCAGCCGCATGTTCGAGGACATCACCCCGCCCGCGGTATAAGACCGACCGCCATCGGTCATCACCAGCGAGTTGAACTCGGTTTCGGCCCGCCGGTAGCCGTAGGTCGAGGAATTGGCGATATTGTCCGAGATCGCCGCCAGCCGACTGGCATTCGCCGTGAGCCCCGAAACACCTGCGTTGAGAGACGAAGAGATGGTCATAGACGCGCCTTTCTGCTGTCACCTGTTCCCGTCCCCTCCGAGACTAGGGACGCGGGTTTAACGACGCGCTAACAGGTAAAATCCCTACGACTTCGCCAGCGCCCTCCGTGTGAACCGCCCGAGAGCCGAAGCTGTCCCGCTCAGTTCTGGCGCAGGAAGATCACCTCGATCCGGCCATTGCGCGGGTCCATCGGGTTGGCGCGCGCAGGCTCGCGGTCCGCATGCGAGGTGACCCGCGCGATGCGCCCTTTCGGAACCCCCGCCTGACCCAGCAACGCACGCATCTGCCCGGCCCGGTCCGCCGATCTTTCCCACGAGGAATCCCGCGCCAGAACGATCGGCGCGGCGGGCACATGGCCTTCGATGGCCAGCGGGTTGCGCACCATCTCTGCCGCCCCGGCGATGATCTGCGACAGCCGCCGCAGCAGATACGTCGGGCTGCCGTCAGGCTCGAAGAGCGGCGCATCGGCGGTCTCGAACAGTTCGACCACCAGCCCCTCATCGGTGACCCGCGTCACCACATGGCGCATCAACCCGTCATCGACCATGCTTTCGCCATGGCGCCCGGTGAGCCGGTCCCGCAGTTCCTCGAGCGCGGCCTCTTCGGCGGCATCGGGCTCTGCGGTGCCGGAACTCACGCTGCCCCGCGCTGCATGCATCTCTGTCGCCTGAAGCGAGGTCGAGCCGGTGCCCATGCGCGGCAGCACGTTCTCGGAAAAGGTGCTCTCGCCCCCCATGAGCCCGTCTCCGCCGCCCGAAATCCGCGCCACCGCGATCGTCGGGTTGAAGTAATCCGCCAGCCCCTTGCGCTGTTTCTCGGTCGTCGCGTTGAGCAGCCACATCAGCATGAAGAAAGCCATCATCGCCGTCACGAAATCCGCATAGGCGACCTTCCAGGCGCCGCCATGATGCCCATGGCCGCCACCCTTTTTCTTCCGCTTGATGATGACTGGCGCGACATTGCTGTCGACGGCCATTTCCACCACCTTCCAAACACCCCACACCAGCAATAGGCGCGCGCGGTTAGCCCTGCCTTAAAACTTCCAAATGAGGACAATTTCCGGGGCCAGAGGCCGCGTAGAGAGCCCGCAGAGCGCTGAACCCGACGTGCCGAGGATCCCACAGTTGCTGCTTTGCGCCGCCGGGATGAATGGACAGAGGGCAGAGAAAGCTCTAGCTCTGGGCAAAAGACGTCAGGGCAAGTTCAAGGGCAGGTGAGGGCAGGATGGCAAGACGGGCGGGTATCGCGGCACTTCTGGCCGGGGCGACGGCGCTTTCGAGCATCGCCTGGGCGGACAGTGTTCCGAGCTTCAACCTTTACGGCCTGCCGGGCCTCATTGACATGCCGGACGCGAACATGGCGCCCGACGCGACACTGGCCCTGACCTATGGGCGTATGGGCACCGCCAACCGCGGCTCGCTCAGCTTCCAGATCATGCCGCGGATGATCGGCACCTTCCGCTACACCGGCATTGGCGATTTCGACCATCCGGCCTCGGTCGATGGCGTCTATTACGACCGCAGCTTCGATCTGCGCTTCCAGATCCTGACCGAGAGCAACTGGCGCCCCTCGGTGGTTGTCGGCCTGCAGGACTTCATCGGCACCGGCATCTACAGCGGCGAATATATCGTCGCGACCAAGACGCTTTACCCCGGTCTGCAAGTCACCGGTGGCCTCGGCTGGGGCCGACTGGCAAGCAATGGCGGCTTTGGCGGCTTTGGGGAGCGCTCGCAAGAGGTGCTCGGCACCGGCGGCCAGCCCACCACAGACCGCTGGTTCCGCGGCGATATCGCGCCCTTCGGCGGCATCAGCTGGTCGCCGAACAAGCGCCTGACCTACAAGATCGAATATTCCTCCGACGCTTATGACACCGAAAGCGAGCGGGCCGACTTCGAACAGAACAGCCCGATCAACCTTGGGCTCGACTATCACTTCGACGGCGGCACGCAGCTGTCACTCTATCTGGCCCATGGCACCACGCTGGGCGCGCAGGTGACGCTGCCGATGAACCCCAAGACGCTGGGAGTGCCCGGCGGCATCGAAAGCGCGCCGAGCCCGGTGAAGCCGCGCCAGCCCGCGGATGTGAACGATCTGGGCTGGGCCAGCGATCTTGCCAGTGCCGAAGCCTCGACCGAAGCCTCGACCGAAGCCCGGCTGGCGAAAAGCCTCGAGCGGGACAACCTCGAACTGCAAGGCTTCCGGCTGGAGCCGCGCCGCGCGACGCTGCGGCTGCGCAACGACAAATACGGCGCACCGGCGCAGGCGATTGGCCGTGCCGCGCGCAGCATGAGCCGCGTACTGCCCGCCTCGGTCGAAGAATTCGTCATCATCCCTTCGCAGAACGGCATGCCGGCCTCGACCGTGACCATGCGCCGCTCGGATATCGAGGCGCTGGAGAATGAGGCCGCCACAGACATGCTGGCGCGCACCCGCTTTGGCGAGGCCACCTCTGCCAATACGCCGCCGATGACGCTCAACTCCTATCCGCGCTTCCGCTGGTCGCTGGCGCCCTATTACGCCTACAGCACCTTCGACCCCGAAGGCCCGCTGCGGCTCGATCTTGGCGCGTCGCTGCGCGGCACCTATGAGATCACGCCGAACATCGTGCTCAGCGGCTCGGTCAACAAGAAGATCTTTGGCAACCTCGACGACATCAGCCGCGAGGACGAGTCCAAGCTGCCGCGCGTGCGCACCGATTACGGCGAGTTTGCCCGCGAGAGCGATCCGTCGATCCCGCGCCTGACGCTTGGGTTCTACGGCAAGCTGGCGCCCGAGCTTTATGGCCGCCTGACGCTTGGCTATCTCGAGCCGATGTATGCCGGTGCCTCGACCGAAGTGCTGTGGAAACCCGCCGACAGCCGCTTCGCGCTTGGCGCCGAAGTGAACTATGTGGAGCGGCGCGACTTTGACATGCTGTTTGGCGTGCAGGGCAATGAGACCACCGATCCGGTCAGCGGCATCACCCGCAGCTTCCCGCATGTGAACGGCCACATCTCGGCCTATTACGACTTCGGTCAGGGCTACAACGCGCAGCTTGATGTCGGGCGCTACATCGCGGGCGACTCCGGTGCGACGCTGACGGTCACCCGCGAATTCGTCAACGGCTGGCGCATCGGGGCCTTCGCGACGAAGACCGATGTCTCGTCCGAGGACTTTGGCGAGGGGTCGTTCGACAAGGGTCTGTTCATCACCATCCCGGTTGCCATCGGCACCGGCGAGCCGTCGCGCGCCGACAGCACGATCACCCTGCGGTCGGTGCAGCGTGACGGCGGTGCGAAGCTCAATATCGATGATCGGCTCTACGAGCGCATCCGCGAAAACCACGAGCCCGATGTGGCCGCATCCTGGGGGAGATTCTGGCGATGAGCTTCAAGACCCTGCGCCGCGCCGGTCTTTTTGCCGGGCTGCTGGCCACGCTGGCCGCCTGTGGCAACGACCAGACCCGCGATCCGATCTTTGAAGCCGCTTATACCGGCTTCTTCCAGAAATCCGACGCGGCAAGCCCCCAAGGGCTCACCGACGAGGTGATCGCGCAGACCCTTGCCGCGACCGACCTGCCGGTGATCCTGCTGCGCATCAACGCGCGCAATTCCGAAGCCATCGCCGCGCAGATCGAGCGCAATGGCGAGCATCGCACCTATGGGACCGCCGAGCGTCAGGCCATCGTCCTGCGGCACGGCATGATCACCGGCACGCGCGGGCTTGGCGGCGATCTGATGTCGGTCGAGGAAGATGCGCTGCTGCGGCTCGTGCGGGGCCGCGGTACCGGCAATGTCGCCTATGTGCAGCGGTTTCTCACTGCCGAGGATGTGACCCGCGAGATCAGCTATCGCTGCAACGTCGAGCCCGACGAGCGCGTCGATCTTGCGCAGGGACGTATCCGCGCCGGCGTGACGGAAATGCTCGCCGCCTGCACCAGCGAGGACGGCAAGCCGTTCGTCGATTATTACATGGTGGACGGATCCGGAGAGATCCTCAGCTCACGGCAATGGCTGGGCGAAACCACCGGCTATGTAACGATGACGCAGTTGCAGAAGTGACGTCTAATGCAGCGAGATGCGCCTGATCACCGTCGCTGCCATGAGCTTGAGATCATAGCACAGGCTGCGGCGGCGGGCGTAGATCAGGTCGAGCTGGGCCTTGCGCGGCACGCAGCGGCGGCAATAGACGGCCTCGGTCTCATCCGCATCGCGGCAGGGCGCCAGCAGCCGCTCTTCGGTCCGGTGAAAGGCGAGGGTAGCCAGCCCCGTTACGCCGGGCCGCGCGCGCAGCACCTTGCCGTAAAGCTCGGGGAACATCTCGGTGTAGCGGCGCAATGGCGGGCGCGGGCCGACAAAGCTGATGTCACCGCGCAGAATGTTCCAAAGCTGCGGCAGTTCATCGAGCCGGTAGCGTCTGAGAAATTTTCCCGTATGCGTGATGCGGGCGGTTTTATCACCGCCAGAAACGCCACGGTCCGCCCTATCGGGACGCATGGTGCGGAACTTCCAGAGGCGAAACCCCTCGTCCGGCGTTTTCATCCGCTCCGACAGATAAAGCACCGGGCGGCCATCGCGCAGCAGGATCGCAAGGCAGATCAGCAGGATCGGAATACACAGCAAGACCAGCAGGAAGGCCGCCAGAATTATGTCGAGCAGCCGCTTCGAAAGCGTCATTTCCGTCCGTTCTCCGCAAGCAACTGCGCAACGCCGCGCAAAGAAATGCCAAGCCTCGGGAGCGCTGCCCAGCAAGCGACTTTTCCCAAGCGTCGAAACTGTCTATCACCTTGGCAGGAAGTTTAGAAACCCTCGGAAGTGCCCGGAGCTCATTGTGTCGAAACTCTCGCGTAACCTGATTGCCCTAGTTGCTGGCGTTGCCATTCTCGGAGGCTGTTCGCTGCCTCGCGGCGCCGCCGTGCAATCCGAGGTTCTGTCCGAGGCCGACGCCGAATATCCCAGCTTTCAGGTGATCGATGTGACGCGGGCCAATATGCCGCTGATCGCCTCTTGGCCGCGCACCGGCCCCGAGATGGATCGCAACTGGCTTGGCACTTCGACCGGCGCCAACCAAAGCGTCATCCAGACCGGCGACCTTGTGAACATCCGCATTTGGGACAGTCAGGAGAACTCGCTGCTGACCAACCCGTCCGAGAAATCGACCGAGATGCCCAATGTCGAGGTTGGCGCGAACGGCGCGATCTTCCTGCCGTATGTGGATGAGGTGTTCATCCGCGGCCTGACCCCGAACTCGGCCCGGCAGCGCATCCAGAGCAAGCTCGAAGCGATCGTGCCGACCGCGCAGGTGCAGCTCAGCCTGACGCAGGGCCGCAGCAATTCGGTCGAGATGGTCGGCGGGGTTTCCTCGCCCGGCAGCTACGCGATGCCCTCGCGCAACTACAAGATCCTCGGCCTCATCGCAGATGCAGGCGGGATCAGCAGTTCGATGAAGAACCCGCTGGTGCGCCTGATGCGGCAGGGTGCCACCTATGAGATTTCCGCCAACACCTTGCTGGGAAGCGGCTCTTACAACACGCTGCTGCTGCCCGGCGACACGGTGGTGGTCGAAGAGGATCACCGCACCTTCACCGGCATGGGCGCCTCGTCGCGGCAGACGTTGGTGAACTTCCCGAAGGAAGAGGTGAACGCGCTCGAGGCGCTGTCGCTGATGGGCGGCCTCTATGATGTGCGCGCCGATCCCAAGGGCGTCATGGTGCTGCGCGAATATTCCCCGCGCCAACTGCGCTCGGACGGCAGCGCGCCGAATATGCAGCAGGTGGTGTTCACCTTCGATCTGACCAGCGCCGACGGATTGTTCGCCGCGCGCAAATTCCAGATTTACCCCGATGACGTGGTTCTGGCGACCGAAAGCCCGCTTGCAGGCCTGCAGACGCTGCTCAGCATCGTCAACAGCGGCGTGACCACAACGCAGCGCAGTGTTGCCGCGGCAAATGCCTTCTGATCGCGTGATCTAAAGGTCTGAACAGAAGAAGGGGCGCTCCAACCGGAGCGCCCCTTTTGATTTGCGGTGTGACCGCGGACGCAATGCCGCTTTGGTGCCGCTTAGTTTGAGAAGGTCGCGAGGTAGGCGTAGACGTCTGCCATGCCTTCGCGCAGCTTGAAGGTCATGCCGGAGCGCGCGCTCTTATCGTCGAGGAACTCTTGCAGAAACCCACTGGGGTCCTGCACATAGGCCTCGAGCGACGCTTCGTCCCAGACCAGACCCTTTTCGCCGGCTTCGACGATGGAGTCGCGATAGCGAAAGCCGTCCGCGGCGCCGGCGGTACGGCCAACGACCCCGTAAAGGTTCGGACCGGTACGCCCGCCACGCTGGATCGCCTCACCGGCGTCATCCTGGATCATGTGACAGGCCCGGCAGCGGCGTTCGAAGGTTTTCTTGCCTTCCTCGACATCGCCTTCGGCCTGCGCGGTGCCCGCCATTGCGAGCAGGGCAAAGCTCAAAATCATCTTGGTTTTCATGACCATCTCCCGTTGCGCGTCTCCGTGAGACCTTCCTAGACCACATTGTTGCACCATGCGCTGCGACCTAATGACAGCGCGAGAGGAAATCGTGCTTCTTGACCTTGAGGCTGCGGCAGAGGAAACAGACGCCTCGAAAGGAGGCGCGGCATGGCGCAGGACATTCCCGCTTGGATCGACGGCCAACTGGCTCCGGCGGACAAGCTCGACGTGCATCTCAAGGGGCTGCGGCACAAGGCTGTGTCGGTCTTTGTCATGCGCGATGGGCAGACGCTGCTGCAGCGCCGCGCCCTTGGGAAGTACCACACGCCGGGTCTTTGGGCGAACACCTGCTGCACCCATCCGCATTGGGGCGAAGAGCCACGCGACTGCGCCATTCGGCGGCTCGACGAAGAGCTTGGGCTGAAGGCGCTGGAGCCGCAGCACCGCGGGCAGGTCGAATACCGCGCCGAAGTGGGCGGCGGCATGATCGAGCACGAGGTGGTCGAGATCTATGTCGCCGAGGTTGGGGCAGGGGTCGAGCCCGCGCCGAACCCCGAGGAAGTGATGCAGACCGAGTGGCTGTCGCTTGATGCGTTGCGCGCCCGCATCGCCGCAGAGCCAGAGGCGTTTACCCCGTGGCTGCGCATCTACCTTGCCGACCACGCCGAGATGATCCTTGGCTGAGGGGCGGGCGGCCTGCGCTACCGCCGCCGCTTGAGATAGACGTAATAGGCCCCGCCACCGCCGTGCTTGATATGGGCCTCGGAGATTTGCAGCACGCATTGGCCCACGGGCGGCATCCGCAGCCATTGCGGCACCTGCGTCTTGAGTACACCGCGGCGGCGCGGCATCGGATCATGCGGGTCCTCGCGCATGCCCTTGCCGGTGATCACCAGCACCAGACGAAAGCCGCGCAGTTGCGCGCCAAGGATGAACCGCGCCAATTCGCCATGCGCCTGATCCAGCGTCATGCCATGCAGGTCGAGCCGCGCCTCGGGCTGCAGCTTGCCGCGCTTCAGGCGGCCAAAGGCCTTGGCGTCCATGCGCACCGGATCCTTGGCCAGCCGGTCCGAAGTGGAGGCGTAGAAATCATGCCGTTCCGCCGGGCTTGGCGCGCGTGCACCCAAGGCGAAATCGCCCATCGGATCACGCGGCGGCGGCAAAGGTTTGCGCAGCTTGGAGGTCTTGGGTTTCGCGGACTTCGGGGCAGGGGTCTCGGGCGTCACTTTGCGACCGGGCAGCTTTTCGGCGCTGCGGGCCACCATCTCCCACAGTTCCACCTCGTCGGGACGCAGCTTTCGGCGGCTCAAAGCACCGACTCCGGCAAGAGCGCATAGGCGCGCTGGATCGGCAGCAGCACCACCAGCCGCCCCGGATCCTTCATCGTGCCAGCACGGCGTCCGGCCTCGTCGCCGGTGCCCATGAAGATATCTGCCCGCTGCGGTCCCTTGATCGCCGAGCCGGTGTCCTGCGCGATCATCAGCCGGTGCATGGGCTCGGCGCCTTCTTTCTCGATCCACACCGGTGCGCCCAGCGGCACATAGGCTGGATCGACCGCAATCGAGCGCAGCGGCGTGATCGAGCGGTTCATCGCGCCAAGCGGACCAAGCTCGGCCGGAACTTCGCTGACTTCGCGGAAAAAGACGTAAGAGGGATTGTGATAGAGCAGCTCCAGCCCGGCCTCGGGGTTCTCACGCACCCAAGTCTTGATCACCTGCGCCGACACCTGATGCAGATCGAAGGTGCCGCGGGTGACCAGTTCTTTGCCGATGGACCGGTAGGGGTGGCCATTGGCACCGCCATAGCCGACGCGCAGATGATGGCCATTGGGCAGGCGAATGCGCCCCGAGCCCTGAACCTGCAGAAAGAAAAGCTCGACCGGATCATCGACCCAAGCGATCTCGAGCCCGCGATCCTTCATCACGTCGCCGCTGAGAATGTCGCGGCGCGACAGCCACGGCCCCTCGGTCTCGCCAATCTCGGGGGGCAGGCTGTAGATCGGATAGGCATAGCGCTCGTCCGGCTGCAGCGCACCGTTGAGCTCGGGCTCGAAATAGCCGGTGAACAGCCCGTCATGGCCTTCTTCCTCGGCATCCTCGGGCGCGCCCGAGATCAGCACCGGGCGGAACAGCAGCTCGAAGAAGCCGCGCGCATCGTCAGTGTCTCGGGCCAGAGCGCAGAGCGATCCCCAATCGGGATCGTTCATATCGCCACATGTGTTCAGAAAAACCGAAAGGGCGGCGGAATGATCATCCGTCGCCCATCCGTCGAGATCGCCGAAGCTCAGGATCTCGTAGCTGGTTTCGCTCTCCGCAGCGGCCATGGCACCTGTCAGCATTGCTCCTGTCAGCACGGCCGCCCGGATCGCGCGCCTCATTCGTCGGTCGCGACCAGCTGCCAGTTCGGATCGTCGCTACCCATGTTACGGGCATAGGTCCAGACGTCCTTCTGACGTTTCACCGAAGTTGGGCTGCCTTCGATGACCGCTCCGGTCGCATCTTTCACCACAGAGGTCAGCTCGCCGGTGTAGCGCACGGTGATCTCGGCCAGTTTCGTGGCCTCGTCAAAACTCGCTTCGGCGAGGGTCATCTCGCGCACGCCGACAAACTCGGCCTCGATGGTCAGACCCTGCTGACGGCGGCTTTCGACCACCTCGGCAAAGCTGTCATAGACCTCGGGCGCAAGGAAAGGCTTCAGTTCCTCGACCTCGCCGCGCTCGAACCCCATGAGGATCATCTCATAGGCGCCACGGGCACCGCCAAGGAATTCGCCGACGTTGAAGCTCGGCTCAGCCGCCTTCATCTTGGCCAGCGCCTCTGCCGAGGGGCTGCCCTCGGGCACATGGTCGATGATGTCGTGGTCGGGTCCGCCTTCGATCACCTCGAAGTCACGGCGGGCGGTATCGCGCGAGGCCGGTGCCTGCACAGGAGGCTTCTCGAAACCGTCGCGTGTGCCCAGCACGCTGCGCAGGCGCAGGATCAAAAAGATCGCGATCGCGGCAAGAACCAGCAGCTGGACGATCGGCATATTCATCGGCACCTCATGGGCAAACATGGAAAATTCATCGGTGCCTTCCTATGTAGGCACTGGGCGGCGCCAAGTCTACCGGTGCACGCTCAGCGAAAAAGGAGTGAGGCCATGTGGCTTTTTCTGGCATTCGTCGCAGTGCCGCTGATCGAGATTGCATTGTTCATTCAGGTCGGGGGGCTTATCGGGCTCTGGCCAACGCTGATGATCGTGCTGCTGACCGCCATCTTGGGCACCGCGCTGGTCCGGCGCGAAGGGCTGCGGGCGCTGTCTGACCTGCAAAACTCGTTCTCGCAGCTGCAGGACCCGACGCGGCCGCTGGCGCATGGCGCGATGATCCTGTTTTCCGGCGCGCTGCTGCTGACCCCCGGTTTCTTTACCGATGCCTGCGGGTTCGCGCTGCTGATCCCGGCGGTGCGCGACGCGGTGATGCGGTTCATCTCGAGCCGGATCAAGGTGCAGCGCTTTGAAATGGGCGGGCAGGGGCCGCGCACGCAGGCCGGTCCCGGCGCGCATCAGGGGCCGCACGCGGAACGCTATCGTCCCGGCCCGCGCGAAGATGATGTGATCGAGGGCGACTATACCGAGGTCCCCCCGTCGAAACGTGCCAATCACCCGGGGTCAGGCTGGACTAAGCATTGAGCCGCCTATCCCGGGCTGCTATTCGGTATACAAAATTCCAACAGGAGCTTTCCATGGCTGAAGAAGCAACCGAGAACGGCGCTGCCGCCGCAGAACAGACCCCGGCACCGGTGAAGATGAACGTGCTCGCGCAGTTCGTGCGTGACATGAGCTTCGAGAACATCCTCGCGCAGAAGGGTGTCAGCGGCGACGTGCAGCCCGACGTTCAGGTTCAGGTCAACCTCGACGCCAAAAAGCGCTCGGCCGAGAACCAGTACGAAGTGGTGCTGAAGCTGAAGGTCGAGTCCAAGTCGAAGTCGAACGGCGACATGCTGTTCCTTCTCGAACTGGATTACGCCGGTGTCTTCAACATCGAAGGCGTGCCGCAAGAGCAACTGCACCCGTTCCTGCTGATCGAGTGCCCGCGGATGCTCTTCCCGTTCGTGCGCCGCATCGTGTCGGATGTGACCCGCGACGGTGGCTTCCCGCCGCTGAACCTCGAGACCATCGATTTCGTCGCGCTTTACCGCAACGAGATCGCGCGCCGTCAGCAGGCTGCTGCGGCGGCTGGCGAAGAGCGCAAGCTCGACGCCTAAGCTTGGATGCGGGGCGTCAGCCCCGCGACCACAGCGCGTTTTCTCCGAGTTTCTCGACAAAGGCGGCGTGAGCCGCCTTTTCTTCTTCGGTCAGCCGCGAGGGCAGGGGCTGCGCCCGGCGCTGCGGACGCCATTCTTCGTCCCCGCCGGATGCGTTGCGGCCCGAAGACACCGGTGCGAGCACCAGATCCGGCTGCTTGCCGCCGATCAGTTCCAGATAGACTTCCGCCAGAATCTCACTGTCGAGCAGCGCGCCGTGCAGCGTCCGGCTGGAGTTGTCGATGCCGAAACGGCGGCAGAGCGCATCAAGTGACGCCGGAGAGCCGGGAAATTTCTTGCGCGCGATCATCAGCGTGTCGATGGCGCAATCTTTCGGAAGCTGCGGGCGGTTCGCCCACTTCAACTCTGCGTTGAGAAATTTCACGTCGAACGTGGCGTTGTGAATGACCAGCTTGGCGCCCGTGCCGACAAAGGCGATGAACTCATCGACGATCTTGGCAAACACCGGCTTATCGCGCAGGAAATCATCGCCCAGCCCGTGCACCTCGAACGCTTCCTGCGGCATCGAGCGTTCGGGGTTGATGTACTGGTGATAGACCTTGCCCGTCGGGACATGATTATAAAGCTCGACCGCGCCGATCTCGACGATCCGGTCACCCTGTTCCGGCTCGAAGCCGGTGGTTTCAGTGTCGAGAACGATCTCACGCATCGATCCGCCTTTCGATTTCTCTCAGCACATCCTGAACCTGCGCACGCGCGTGGTCCAGCGTGTCGGTTGTGATCACAAAATCCGCGCGGGCGCATTTCTCGTCGTTTGGCATCTGCCGCGCAAGAATGCGATCCAAATCCTCGGCGCTCATGGTCCCACGGGCCAGAACCCGCGCGCGTTGCACATCCGCCGGGATGGTCACGCAGGCCACCGCGTCAAACTCGGCCTCGGAACCGGTCTCATACAGCAGGGGAATGTCGAAGACACCGATTTTTCCCGCGTTCCCTTTGGCAAACTCCGCACGGTCGCGCCGGACGAGCGGATGCACGATCTCTTCGATCCGCTTCAACGCCGCCGGGTCCCCGGCGATCACCTCGCGCAGGGATTCACGTGAAACCATGCCGTCCTTGATCGCCTGCGGAAAGATCTCTTGGATCGGCGCCACCGCCGCGCCGCCCACACCATAGAGCCGATGCACCGCCGCATCCGCATCCCAGACCGCGCAACCCGCCTCGGCGAAGAAGGCCGCGGTTTGCGATTTTCCCATGCCGATAGAGCCGGTGAGGCCGAGGCGAAAGCGCATCACAGCACCGCGGCGCGGGCGTCGGCGTCGACCACCGGGCGCTTGCCGAACCAGCGCTCAAAACCGGGCACCGCCTGATGCAGCAACATGCCCAGACCGTCGACGCAGGTGCAGCCGAGCTCGCGCCCGATGCGCAAAAGCCGGGTCTCGAGCGGGGTATAGACAATGTCGGTGACCAGCGTTCCGGGACGCAGACCATCCAGCGGCACCCGCAGTTCCGGCTTGCCAACCATGCCAAGCGAGCTTGTGTTGACCACCGTTGCCGCGTCTTCGAGCACATTGCCCGCGCGGACCCAGTCCACCACATGCACGCGCTGGCCAAAATCCTCGCGCAGAGCTTCGGCGCGGGTCCGGGTCCGGTTGCTGAGATAGAGCTTGGGCACCCCCGCATCGAGCAGCGAGGCAATCACCGCCCGCGAAGCCCCGCCCGCGCCCAGCACCACGGCCGGGCCGCTGGCCGCCTGCCAGTCGGGCGCGCTCTGACGCAGGTTCTCGATAAAGCCGTAGCCATCGGTGTTGTCCGCATAGATGCTGCCGTCGTCGCGGAAGGTCAGCGTGTTGGCCGCACCGATCAGCGTCGCCCGGTCCGAGACCACATCGGCGATCTCCATCACCCGCTCTTTATGCGGAATGGTGATGTTCACACCAACGAACCCGATCTGCGGCAGCAGGCGAAGCGTCTCGGCCAGTTTGGCGGCGGGCACATCCATCGGGATGTAATGCCCCGGCAGCCCGTAGCGCTTCAGCCAATGGCCATGCAGCAGCGGCGAGCGGGAATGCGCAATGGGCGAGCCAATGACGCCCGCGAGCGGAATCTTGTGGTCGGTCATCCGGCAATGATCCCCCGTACCTGCAAAAAGGCCAGAAGCTCGAGCAGAGGCAGGCCGAGAATGGTGAAATGACTGCCCTCGATGCTGGCAAACAGGCGCACGCCCTCTTCCTCCAGCTTGAAGCCGCCGACGGAGCTACGCAGGCTCTCCCAGTTTCGCTCTATATAGTCGTCGAGATACGCTTCGGAGAACTCGCGCATCCGCAGCCGCGCCACACCCACATGGCGCCAGACCGGCTCGGCGTTCTCATAGATCACCGCGGCCGAGAGCAGGCTGAGCCGCTGGCCCCGCAGTTCCATCAGCTGCGCGCGGGCCTCTTCGGGGCTGCGCGGCTTGGAATAGAGCGTGCCGTTGCAGCTCAGCACCTGATCGCAGCCCAGCACCAGCGCGCCGGGGTTTTTGTCGGAGACTTTGCGCGCCTTATACTCGGCGAGGGCGTCAGCCACATCGCGCGGCGGAGCACCCTCCGCGAGAAGTGAGTCGCGAATCGACTCTTCATCGACACGCGCGACCTCAATTCCAAAGGAAACGCCCGCCGCGCGGAGCAGTTCGGCGCGGATTTGCGAGCCGGAGGCGAGGATGAGCGGAAGACTCATGTGGATAAACCTGTTCGCAGCCTTGGGTCTTTGTCAGAGGAAGCTTCTGGGGAAAATCGTCCGCAGTTTCAAGGCTGGGGAGATCTCTCCGGTTTCACGATGTTCCACGGTGATTCCTGAGTCTGTGGGTTTGGAAAACTCCTCGCTGTGGAGAAGCTCGTGGACGACCACCTGTTTAAGATCTTTCCACAATGAAGCAAAACCCCGAGAGATCCCTTGCTGCGTTGATCCAAAGGCCAATTCCTCCAAAACTGCGCCAAGGGATCTCCGCAGATCTATCCACAGGATCTCTCCACGTGGACGAAAGCCCCTGAACCATTTGATCCACCGGTCTGGGGCTCCCCTAAAAACAAAATCATCTCTCTTTTTTCTTTCTTTAATTTGAGAGAGACCGGGCCCCGCCCAGACCCGCCGCCGGGAATTGACTTCGACGGGGGGAGGGGATAGGCATTCTCTCAACACCCGTCCGGGTGGGAT
Organism: Salipiger sp. ABN3_019; assembly: GCF_056158605.1. Classification (NCBI taxonomy): domain Bacteria; kingdom Pseudomonadati; phylum Pseudomonadota; class Alphaproteobacteria; order Rhodobacterales; family Roseobacteraceae; genus Salipiger; species Salipiger sp. ABN3_019. The sequence continues at coordinate 622,491 of NZ_JBSWTP010000009.1, read as the reverse complement.
CTTCCCGAAAGACATGACAATGAACGGCCGACCGCGGCCCGGAGGACTGCATGACAAGTGCCGAAAGCACTGAACGGCTGAACCTGTCCGATCTGAAGGCGCAAAGCCCGAAAGATCTCCTCGCCATGGCCGAAGAGCTCGACATCGAGAACGCCTCGACCATGCGCAAAGGCGAGATGATGTTCCAAATTCTCCGCGAGCGTGCGGATGAGGGTTGGACCATCTTCGGCGACGGCGTTCTTGAGGTGCTGCAGGACGGCTTTGGCTTCCTTCGCTCGCCCGAGGCGAACTATCTGCCGGGTCCCGATGACATCTATGTCTCGCCCGAGATGATCCGGAAGTATTCGCTGCGTACCGGCGACACCATCGAAGGTGAGATCCGAGCACCCGACAATGAAGAGCGCTACTTTGCGCTGGTCGACGTCTCTGCGATCAACTTCGAAGACCCGGAACGCGCGCGTCACAAGATCGCCTTCGACAACCTGACGCCGCTCTATCCTGACGAGCGTCTGAAGATGGAAATCGAGGACCCGACGATCAAGGACAAATCGGCCCGGATCATCGATCTGGTCGCGCCGATCGGGAAGGGCCAGCGTTCGCTCATCGTGGCGCCGCCGCGGACCGGTAAGACGGTTCTGCTGCAGAACATCGCCACCTCGATCGAGAAGAACCACCCCGAGTGCTATCTGATCGTCCTGCTGATCGACGAACGCCCGGAAGAAGTGACCGACATGCAGCGCTCGGTGAAGGGTGAGGTTGTCTCTTCGACCTTCGACGAGCCCGCCACGCGCCACGTTGCCGTCTCGGAAATGGTCATCGAAAAGGCCAAGCGCCTTGTAGAGCACAAACGAGATGTTGTGATCCTACTCGACTCGATCACAAGACTTGGTAGGGCGTTTAACACCGTTGTGCCGTCGTCGGGCAAAGTCCTGACCGGTGGTGTCGATGCCAACGCGCTGCAGCGTCCGAAGCGTTTCTTCGGTGCCGCGCGGAACATCGAAGAGGGTGGCTCGCTCACCATCATCGCCACCGCGCTGATCGACACCGGCTCGCGCATGGACGAGGTGATCTTCGAAGAATTCAAAGGCACCGGTAACTCCGAGATCGTGCTCGACCGCAAGGTGGCCGACAAGCGCGTCTTCCCGGCGATCGACATCCTCAAGTCGGGCACCCGGAAAGAGGACCTGCTCACCGACAAGGTCGACCTGCAAAAGACCTTCGTGCTGCGCCGTATCCTCAACCCGATGGGCACGACGGACGCGATCGAGTTCTTGCTCTCCAAGCTTAAGCAGACGAAGACGAACGGCGAATTCTTCGACTCCATGAACAGCTAAACATAAACCGCAAAGGAGGCGGGGATGGATACGATCTTCGCACTTGCCAGCGCGGTCGGCAAAGCAGGCGTTTCCGTGGTGAGGGTTTCCGGACCCTCCGCATGGGACGCCTGTTCTCGTCTTTGCGGCGACATTCCCGCGCCGCGCCGCACCGCGCTGCGCCGCCTGACCGATGGGGCAGGGCAAATCCTCGACGAAGCGCTGGTTCTGGTCTTCGAAGAGGGCAAAAGCTTTACCGGCGAACGCACTGTCGAATTTCACCTGCACGGCAGCATCGCGATCCTGCGCGCCGTTTTGCGCGAACTTGGCGCGATGGACGGGATCCGTCAGGCCGAGCCCGGAGAATTCACCCGGCGCGCGCTGGAGCATGACCGTCTCGACCTGACACAAGTCGAAGCGCTGGCAGATCTGATCGAAGCCGAGACCGAAAGCCAGCGCAATCAGGCGATGACCGTCTTTGCGGGCGCGCTTGGGCAAAAGGTCGAAGCCTGGCGCGAGGATTTGATCTTCGCGGCCTCTCTGCTTGAAGTCACCATTGATTTCGCTGACGAAGAAGTTCCCGTCGACGTCTCGGACGACGTTCGGGCGGCGCTTCTGAAAGTGAAATCCGAGGTCGACCGCGAACTGGCGGGCGTCGATGCGGCGGAACGGATCCGCAGCGGCTTTGAGGTCGCCATTGTTGGCCGTCCCAATGTGGGAAAATCCAGCTTACTGAACGTGCTCGCCGGTCGCGACGCCGCGATCACCTCGGAACACGCGGGGACGACCCGCGATGTGATCGAGGTGCGCATGGAAATCGCCGGGCTTCCAGTGACGCTGCTCGACACCGCTGGTTTGCGCGAAGCGGCGGATCCGGTCGAAAAGATCGGTATCCAACGCGCACGCGACCGTGCTGAACTGGCGGATCTGAGGGTTTTCCTGCTCGAAGCGGATGAAACTCTGGATGTGTCCCCGCGCGACGGCGACATCATCCGCCGCTCCAAGGGAGATCTCTCCGGCGACGCCGACGCGATCTCCGCAAGCACGGGGCAGGGCATTGATGCGCTCGTCTCGCAAATTGGCGATACATTGTCCGAGCGCGTTCAATCCAGCGGTCTCGCCACACGCGAACGTCACCGGCTGGCCTTTGCCGAAGGTAGCGCAGCCCTTGAAACCGCGCTGGAATTGCTTGATTTCGGACCCGAGCGGTATGATATCGCTGCAGAGGAAGTCCGGGTCTCGATTCGACGCCTTGAAGCCCTGATCGGCCGTGTCGACGTTGAAAATCTGCTGGACAAGATCTTCTCGAGCTTCTGCCTGGGTAAGTAAGGAGTGTTTCACGTGAAACAACTCGACTTTGACGTCGTTGTCGTCGGCGGTGGTCACGCCGGCACCGAAGCCGCTGCTGCAGCGGCCCGTTTTGGTGCGCGCACCGCTCTGGTCACGCTGACGCGGGGCGGAATTGGCGTGATGTCGTGCAATCCGGCGATTGGAGGCCTCGGCAAAGGCCACCTCGTGCGCGAAATTGACGCCATGGATGGCGTGATGGGCCGTGTCGCGGATCAGGCCGGCATTCAGTTCCGCCTTTTGAACCGCCGCAAGGGCCCCGCCGTCCAAGGCCCGCGCGCGCAGGCCGACCGCAAACTCTACCGCGAAGCCATGCTGCGCGAGATGGAAGCCGCACCAAACCTCTCGATCGTAGAAGGCGAGGTGACCGACCTTCTGAAGTCGGGAGAACTCGTGCAGGGCGTGGTTCTTGCCGACGGATCCGAGCTGAAAGCCGGTGCTGTCGTGCTGACCACGGGGACTTTCCTGCGTGGCGTCATCCATATCGGCGATCAAAAGCGCCCCGGCGGCCGGATGGGCGATAAGCCCGCGGTGAAGCTCGCCGAACGTCTGGATGAGTTGGCTTTGCCGCTTGGGCGGCTCAAAACCGGCACGCCGCCGCGCCTGGATGGCCGCACAATCAATTGGGACATTCTCGAAAGCCAGCCCGGTGACGACGATCCGGTGCTCTTCTCCTTTATGTCGAAGGCGCCCTACGCGCGGCAGATCTCTTGCGGGATCACCCACACCAATGCACGCACCCACGAGCTGATCCGCGAAAACCTGAGTAGATCTGCCATGTATGGGGGCCATATCGAAGGCATTGGACCCCGATACTGCCCTTCGATCGAAGATAAGATTGTGCGTTTCGCCGATAAAGAGTCGCATCAGATCTTCCTTGAGCCCGAGGGTCTCGACGATCACACGGTGTATCCGAACGGCATTTCGACCTCGCTGCCCGAGGATGTGCAGGACGCCTATGTTCGCTCGATCGTCGGTCTGGAGAACGCGCGCATTCTGCAGCCCGGATACGCGATCGAATACGACTACGTCGATCCGCGCGCGCTGGACCTGCGACTTTCGGTGAAGGCTGTCTCGGGCCTTTATCTCGCCGGTCAGATCAACGGCACCACGGGGTATGAGGAAGCCGCGGCACAAGGTCTTGTGGCTGGTCTCAACGCCGCCGCCCAAAGCTTGGGCCGCGAAGAGATCACGTTCAGCCGGACCGACAGCTACATCGGCGTCATGATCGACGATCTAACGTCGCGCGGCGTGACCGAGCCCTACCGGATGTTCACCTCGCGCGCCGAATTCCGGCTCTCGCTGCGCGCCGACAATGCGGACCAGCGCCTGACGCCGCAGGCGCTAGAGATCGGCTGCTTGTCCGAAGCGCGCAAAGCCGCATTCCTCGAGAAGTCCGAAAAGCTCGAGCAGGGCGGGGGTATCCTCTCTGATCTCACCATGACGCCGCGGGAATTGACCGAGCTTGGCCTGAAGATGAACGCTGATGGCGCGCGCCGCAGCCTGTTTCAACTGCTCTCCTTCCCCGATATTTCGATGGAGTTTCTCCGGACCCATGTCCCGGATCTCGAGAAAATCGAAGAAGAGATCGGCAGCCAGCTGGAAAAAGACGCGCTCTACGCCAATTACATCGATCGGCAGAAGCGGGACGTTGAAGCGCTGAAGCGGGACGAGACCTATCAGGTCCCGGCAGACTTCGATTTTGCGAGCATCGAAGGGCTTTCCAACGAGCTGAAGCAAAAGCTGGCGCATGCGCGCCCGTCGACGCTCGCTCAAGCGGCGAAAGTCGATGGTATGACGCCCGCGGCGCTGTCACTTCTGCTGATCCGCCTCCGCCGCGTCGAAAAGGCGCGCAGCGCATGAGCTTTCCAGACCTTGGCGGCGGCCTCAGTGTTTCACGTGAAACATGGGACCGCCTCGAGCACTACACCGACCTTCTGAAGAAGTGGAACCCGCGGATCAACCTCGTTTCGCCAAGCACGCTCGACGAGGCTTGGACGCGGCATATCGTGGATTCTGCTCAGATCTGGCAAATTCCGCAGGAAAAACCCGCGCATTGGGCGGATCTGGGCAGTGGTGGAGGGTTCCCCGGGCTGGTCGTGGCCATCCTGCGCGACGAGTTCGCACCGGATATGAAGGTCACGCTGGTAGAAAGCGACCAGAGGAAATGCGCGTTTCTGCGGACGGTTCTGCGGGAAACGGGCGCGACGGCGAACGTCGAAGCGCGCCGTATCGAAGAGATCCCGTCGCTGAAGGCCGATGTGCTCAGCGCGCGGGCTCTGGCGTCTTTGGATAAGCTGCTCGGTTTTGCTGATCACCACTTGAGCGAGACCGGCATGGCGCTCTTCCCAAAGGGCGCGCAAGCGGAAAAAGAAATCGCCGAAGCACGCAAGATGTGGCAGTTTGAACTGACACGGCATACAAGCCTTACTGATCCCAATGCGGTTGTCTTGCAAATCGGAGTGCCGACTCATGTCTGATACCTTCCGGCCCGGCGCGGCCAAGATCGTAGCCATTGCCAATCAGAAGGGCGGCGTGGGCAAGACCACGACGACGATCAACCTCGGCGCGGCGCTTGCAGAGCGCGGTTTGAAGGTTCTCGTCGTCGACCTCGACCCGCAGGGGAACTCGTCCACCGGCCTCGGAATCGAGCCTGAGGCGCGCGAATATACCGCTTACGAGCTGCTTCTCGAAGACGCTCCGCTGTCGGATATGATCCTTTCGACGGAAACGCCGAACCTGCAGCTGATCCCGGCAACGGTCGATCTGGCCTCGGCGGACATCGAACTCGTCGCCAACGAAAAGCGCAGCTTCCTTCTGCATGATGCGCTGCGGCAGGCGGATATGGCCCAGTTCGACTTTGATTTCGTGCTGATCGATTGCCCGCCTTCGCTGAACCTTCTGACAGTGAACGCGATGGTCGCCGCGCATTCCATTCTGGTGCCGCTGCAGAGCGAGTTCTTCGCGCTCGAGGGTCTGTCGCAGCTTATGCTGACAATCCGCGAAGTGCGGCAGAGCGCCAATCCCGACCTGCGTATCGAAGGTGTTGTGTTGACCATGTTCGACGCACGCAACAACCTGTCTCGCATGGTAGAAGAGGACGCGCGCGCCAACCTCGGTGATCTGGTGTTCAATACCGTGATTCCGCGGAATGTGCGGGTGAGCGAGGCGCCGTCTTATGCGTGCCCGGTCCTGACTTACGACACAAATTCGAAGGGTGCGCTGGCCTATCGCGCCCTCGCAGAAGAACTGCTGCGCAACAATGCGCAGATGGCGGCATAACCAAAAAATACGTCACGAGAGGGCAGAAATGGCAGAGAAACGCGAAATGCGGCGAGGGCTCGGACGCGGGCTTTCGGCGCTTATGTCCGACGTCGACGTCCGGCCTGCCGAGGCCGAGGCGGATACGACACCAAGGACACCTGATCGCATGATCCCGATCGAGAAACTCTTCCCCAACAAAGATCAGCCGCGCCGGACATTCACGCCGGACCAGCTTAACGAGCTGGCGGAATCGATCCGCGTGAAGGGCATTATCCAGCCGATCATCGTCCGGCCGCGTCCGGGGTCGGAAGGCGAGTTTGAGATCGTCGCGGGCGAGCGTCGCTGGCGCGCCGCGCAGATGGCGCAGCTGCACGAGGTGCCTGCGCTGGTGCGCGAATTCGACGACATCGAAGTGCTCGAAGTCGCGATCATCGAGAACATCCAGCGGGCGGATCTGAACTCGATCGAAGAGGCGGCCGGCTACAAGCAGCTGATGAACCGTTTCGGGCACACGCAGGAAAAGATTGCCGAGGCGCTTGGCAAAAGCCGCAGCCATATCGCGAACCTGCTGCGCCTGCTGAACCTGCCGGAGTCGGTTCAGACCATGGTGGTTGAGGGGCAGCTGACCGCGGGCCATGCGCGTACGCTGGTCACGGCAGAGAACCCCGAAGAGGTCGCCAAGGAAATCGTGCGCCGCAAGCTGTCGGTCCGTCAGGCCGAGCAACTGGCGAAGCCGCAGCCGCAGAAAGAGCAGAACCCGTCTCGAACCAGCCTTGCAGGGTCTGAAAAGGACGCTGACACCCGCGCGCTTGAGGGAGATCTCTCGGCGGCTGTTGGGATGAAAGTCGCGATCCAGAACCAGCCGGGGCAGGAGAATGGTAAGCTGACGATCAGCTACCGGACCTTTGAGGAACTCGACAAGCTGTGCGCCATCCTCAGCGCGGCACGCTGAAGAGATCTCCACAGGATCCTGTGGAGAGATCTCGCGGCCGCATCAGGCATATTCTGTACATAAACAAGGGGTAGCGGTTCGATGCTCAGATCCCTCTAGATCTGGCAGATCCGCCCGGAAAACACTCTGAAAACACGAAGGCCGAGCCATAGTAGCTCGGCCTTTTGCGTTTCACCTGTCTCGCACAATCAGATCTGTCCACAGGATCTCTGCCGGATCTGCACAGGATCCTGTGGGTATGTTCCACGTGGATCAGGAGGTGAGAAGCTCGGCAATCACGCCGTTGAGCACAAGCCGCCCCTCGGTGGTGGCGCCAAGGAGATCTCCCTTACGCCACAGAAGGCCCAAGTCCTGAAGGTCGGCGATCTTTTGCGCGGGCAGGGGCGTCAGGGAGATCTCGGCAAGTCGAGACAGTGAAATGCCTTCTGCGAGACGCAGACCCATCATCACGAACTCGGTCTTAATGTCTGACGTATCGAGCGGATCAAAGACGCTGTCGGCGCGACGGGCTTCGGCCTTTTCGATCCAAGCGCCGGGCATCTTCCATGCCTCGGTCGCATGTCGAACTCCGTTCACGGTGACGCGCCCATGCGCGCCGGGGCCGACGCCGACGTAATCGCCGCCGCGCCAGTAGACCAGATTGTGCCGCGACTGTGCGCCGGGCAGCGCGTGGTTCGACACTTCGTAGGGCGCAAAGCCCGCCTTGGCGGTGATCTCTTGTGTGGCAAGGAACATGTCGGCGGCGAGGTCTTCGCCCGGCAGATGCTTCATCTGGCCACGCTGCGCGCGCTCCCAGAACATCGTGCCTTCCTCGATGGTCAGCTGGTAGAGCGACAGGTGATCGCCCGCGAGATCGAGCGCCTCGCGCAGTTCGATCTCCCAGTCGGCAATGCTCTGGTTTTCGCGGGCATAGATCAGGTCGAAGTTCACGCGGTCAAAGACGGACTTCGCGGTGCCGAGCGCGGCAATCGCCTCATCCACGTCATGCAGCCGCCCGAGGCGGCGCAGATCATTGGGACGCAGGCTCTGAATGCCCATCGAGACCCTGTTTACACCCGCCTCGCGGAAGCCCTCGAACTTCGACACTTCGACAGAGCGAGGATTGGCCTCGAGCGTGATCTCGATGTCATTGGCCCATGTCCAATGCTCGCGCGCGGCACCGAGCACCGCCTGAACGGTGGCAGGCTCCATCAGCGAAGGGGTGCCGCCACCGAAATAGATCGAGTTGAGATGACGCCCCGAGGTCATCTTGCCATAGCGGCGGACCTCGGAGCTCAGCGCTTCGGCCCAGCGGGTCTGGTCGATCGACCGGACAACGTGGCTGTTGAAGTCGCAATAGGGGCATTTGGCCTCGCAGAAAGGCCAATGCACGTAGAGGCCGAAGCCTCCTTCACGCCAGGTTTCAGGCCCGGACTTAGGCATCGTCTTGGGCAAAGCAGCCCTTCACGAATTTGGCGAAGGCATCGGCGCGGTGGCTGATGCGGTTTTTCTCGTCGCTGCCCATCTCGGCGAAGGTGATCTCATAGCCCTCGGGCTGAAAGATCGGATCGTAGCCGTGACCGTTGTCGCCGCGCATCGGCCAGACCACGCGGCCTTCCATCACGCCGGGGAACACCGCGTCTGTGCCATCGGGCCAAGCCAGAACCAGCGTGCAGTTGAAACGCGCGGTCCAGGGCTGTTCGGCACCGGTCTGGCGCAGCGCGTCATGGGTCTTGCCCATGGCCATGATGAAATCGCGGCCTTGTCCGGTTTCGGCCCAATCGGCGGTATAGACACCGGGGGCACCGTCCAGAGCATCGACCGAGATGCCGCTATCGTCGGCGAGGGCGGGCAGGCCGGTGGCCTTTGCCGCCGCATGCGCCTTGATGCGGGCATTCTCGACGAAGGTGGTGCCGGTTTCCTCGGGTTCGGGAAGGTCAAGCTCCTTGGCGCCCACCACCTCGATGCCGAAGGGCTTCAGCAGATCGGTGATCTCTTCGAGCTTGCCGGCATTATGGGTGGCGACGAGCAGCTTCTTGTCGGTGAACTTGCGGGTCATGCGGTGGCCGCCAGTTGAGCCTCGACCAGTTTCGAAACGCCCGCTTCGGCAAGGTCCATCAGCTTGTTCATCTGATCGCGGCTGAAGGTGGCGCCCTCGGCGGACATCTGAACTTCGATCAGCTGGCCATCGCCGCGCAGGATGAAGTTGCCGTCGACACCGGCCTCGGAATCCTCGGCATAGTCAAGATCGAGCACCGGCTGACCGGCGTAGATGCCGCAGCTCACGGCAGCCACCGGGGTCAGCGGATCGCTTTTGATCATGCCGGCCTTCATCAGCTTGTTCACCGCAAGGCGCAGCGCGACCCAGCCGCCAGTGATCGCGGCGCAGCGGGTGCCGCCATCGGCTTGGATCACGTCGCAGTCGATGGTGATCTGACGCTCGCCAAGCGCGACCCGGTCGACACCGGCGCGGAGCGACCGGCCGATCAGACGCTGGATCTCGACGGTGCGGCCACCCTGTTTGCCGCTCGACGCTTCGCGGCGCATGCGCGAGCCGGTGGAGCGCGGCAGCATGCCGTATTCCGCCGTCACCCAGCCAAGGCCCGAGCCCTTGACGAAGGGCGGCACGCGCTCTTCGAGCGTGGCGGTGCAGATGAGGTGGGTATCGCCCATTTTGATCAGGCAAGACCCTTCGGCATGTTTCGTGACACCTGTCTCGATTGAAACGGCGCGCATATCACTTAGATCTCGTCCTGAAGGTCTCATTCGGTGCCTCTTATCCTAGTCGCGCTCGGGATACTGGTGCAGATGCTTTGCCGCAACCCCGATTGACGGGGCGCGAGAGGCACCTTTAATGACCCTGAACAGCCGGAGTTTAGGATGAAAGAGGGTAACCGTCTTCTTGATGAAATGAACGATCGCTCGCGCGAGGTGTTTCGCCGCGTGGTTGAGAGCTATCTCGAGACGGGCGAGCCGGTCGGTTCGCGCACCCTGACGCGCAGCCTGTCCGAGAAGGTCTCGGCGGCGACCATCCGCAACGTGATGCAAGACCTCGAATATCTCGGTCTGCTCGACAGCCCGCATGTTTCCGCCGGGCGCGTGCCGACGCAGGTGGGTCTGCGGATGTTCGTCGACGGGCTGCTGGAAGTGCGCGATCTGGATATGTCCGACCGTGAGGCACTGGACGCGACCACCTCCAACCGCAGCGACGATGTGGGCGGTCTGCTCGACCGGGTCGGCGCGGCGCTTTCAGGGGTGACCCATGGCGCTTCGCTGGTGCTGACGCCGAAACATGAGGCCCCGGTCAAGCATATCGAGTTCGTCTCGCTCGGCCATGACCGCGCGCTTGTGGTGCTGGTGTTTGCCGATGGTCACGTCGAGAACCGCCTCTTCACCCCGCCACCGGGACAGACGCCAAGTTCGATGCGCGAGGCGGCGAATTTCCTCAACGCGCTGATCGAGGGCAAGACGCTGTCGGAACTGCGCGGCGAGATCGGGCGGCAGATCAGCGCGCGGCGGCAAGAGATCGACGCGCTGGCCGCAGCTCTGATCGAAACCGGCATGGCCGCCTGGGAGAAGGATGCCGACAATTCCGCTCGCCTGATCGTGCGCGGCACGGCGAATCTTCTGGGCCAGGACAGCGAGGTCGAAGAGCTCGACCGCATCCGCTCGCTGTTTGACGACCTCGAGCGCAAGCGGGATATCGCCGAGTTCCTTCAGCTTGCCGAAGCAGGCGACGGGGTCCGCATTTTTATCGGCTCGGAGAACAAACTTTTCTCACTTTCGGGTTCCTCTCTGGTGGTCTCTCCATATATGAACGCGGATCGAAAGATAATCGGTGCGGTTGGGGTCATCGGACCCACGCGGCTCAACTACGGGCGGATCGTACCCATCGTGGACTACACGGCACAGCTGGTCGGCAGGCTGATTGCCGAGCGGAGCTAGAGGTTAGACATGGCAGACGCGAATAAAGACGAATTTCTCGACGATATCGAGGCGGCAGAGGCCGAAGCCCTCGCGAGCGAGATGGAAGAGATGGACGACGAGGCGATCGCGCTGGACGAGCTGCGCGCCGAGCGTGACGAATACAAAGACCGCTTCATGCGGGCGCTGGCGGATGCCGAGAACGCGCGCAAGCGCGCCGACAAGGATCGCCGCGAGGCGCAGCAATACGGCGGCTCGAAGCTGGCCCGTGACCTGCTGCCGGTCTACGACAACCTCAACCGCGCGCTGAACGCCGCGCGCGAGGCCGAGGCGGCAGAGGCGCTGATCGAAGGTGTGGAGCTGACCCTGCGCGAGCTGCTGAACGTGTTCAGCAAGCACGGCATGACGGCGATCAAGCCCGAGGTGGGCGACAAGTTCGACCCCAAGCACCACGAGGCGATGTTCGAAGCCCCGGTGCCCGGCACCAAAGCGGGCGAGATCATTCAGGTCTCGGCAGAGGGCTTCATGCTCTACGACCGCCTGCTGCGTCCGGCGCAGGTCGGCGTCAGCTCGATGCAGGGCTGATCTCGTCACAGTCAGAAACGGAAAACCCCCGGTCGAAAGGCCGGGGATTTTTCATTGGGGGTAAGACACGAGCCGGACGAGCGCCGGACCGTGGGTTGGCGCAGCCACGGGCGTGGTCGCCGCTTTATCCTAGCCAAATACCGGGCCCAGATAGATCGTCGCGCGAGGATGAAAAAGCGCCAGCCCGCGGGGACGGGCCGGCGCTCGTCCGGCGGCTTCGCCTTGATTCCGGACGGGCAGTCGCCCACCCGGCTTTCGTTTCACGTGAACCCACCTCTAGTGCATGTTTCACGTGAGTCCGGTTTACCCCTTCAACAGAGACTTCAGATCGTAAAGCGCCTGCAGCGCGTCGCGCGGGGTCATCTCGTCGGGCAGCAGCGTCGCCAGTCTCTCTTCCACCTCCGAGGGGCCTTTCGGCGCCGCAACAGGCTCTGGTTTCGCCGCCGCCGAGAACAGCGGCAGGTCGTCGATCAGCGCCTTGGGTGAGGTCCGGCCCCGTTCGCCTTCCTCCAGCGCGCTCAGCACGTCGCGGGCGCGGGCGATCACCGCGGGCGGCAGACCCGCCAGCTGCGCCACTTGCACGCCGTAAGAGCGATCGGCTGCCCCTTCGCGCACCTCGTGGAGGAAGATCACCTCGCCGTCCCATTCCTTCACCGCGACGGTGGCATTGCCGACTCCCTCGAGCTTGGCGGCAAGCTGGGTCAGCTCGTGGTAATGCGTGGCGAAAAGCCCGCGCACGCGGTTCACGCCGTGAAGGTGCTCCAGCGTCGCCCATGCGATGGACAGGCCATCATAGGTGGCGGTGCCGCGGCCGATCTCGTCGAGGATCACCAGCGCGCGGTCGTCAGCCTGATTGAGGATCGCGGCGGTCTCGACCATCTCGACCATGAAGGTCGAGCGCCCGCGCGCCAGATCGTCCGAGGCGCCAACGCGGCTGAAAATCTGACTGACCACACCCAGATGCGCGCGGTCCGCAGGCACATAGGAGCCCATCTGCGCCAGCAGGGCGATCAAAGCGTTCTGCCGCAGGTAGGTCGATTTACCGGCCATGTTCGGGCCGGTCAGCAAGGTCACCGACGCGCCCTCGCCATTGGCGTTCAAGGCGCAATCATTGGCGATGAAGGGCGCTCCGCCTTGTTGTTGCAGCGCGCGTTCGACCACCGGGTGACGGCCCGCGACAATCTCGAAGGCGCGGCTGTCGTCGACCTGCGGGCGGCACCAGTTCTGCGCCTTGGCCAGATCGGAAAGCCCAAGCGCCACATCGAACTCGGACAGTGCCAGCCCGGTCTCGGACACCTGCGGCGCGCGGGCCAGAATGGCGCCTTTCAGGCTTTCATAGAGCCGCTTTTCAATCTCCAGCGCCTCGTTGCCGGCGTTGAGGATGCGGGTTTCCAGCTCGGTCAGCTCGACCGTGGTGAAACGCACCTGATTGGCGGTGGTCTGGCGGTGGATGAAGGTCTCGTTCAGCGGCGCCGACATCATCTTTTCGGCGTGGGTCGCCGTGGTCTCGATGAAGTAGCCCAGCACATTGTTGTGCTTGATCTTCAGCGCATTCACCCCGGCCATTTCGGCGTATTTCGCTTGCATAGAGGCGATCACGCCGCGGCCTTCGTCGCGCAGGGTGCGCGCCTCGTCGAGCTGCGCGTCGTAGCCGGGCGCGACGAAGCCACCGTCACGCACCATCAGCGGCGGCTCTGCAACCAGCGCAGCCTCGAGCAGCGCGATCAGCTCGTCATGACCGGTGAGTGTTTCACGTGCATCGGCCAGCAAGGGGGGCAATTCGGCACTGTTTAGGGTCTCGGCGATCTCTTCGGCCTGCGCCAGAGCGTTACGCACGGCGGCCAGATCGCGCGGCCCGCCGCGGTCGAGCCCGAGACGCGAGAGCGCGCGGTCGAGGTCGGGCACCTTGCGCAGACCATCGCGCAGCTGCGCGGCCTCCGGCGCGCCCATCGCCCAGTCCAGAGCCTGAAGCCGCCCCTCGATCACGCCAAGATTGCGCGAAGGGGAGGAAACTCGCCTCTCCAAAAGGCGCGCGCCGCCCGGCGTCACCGTCCGGTCGATCACCGAGAGCAGCGACCCGGCGCGTCCGCCGTTCATCGAGTGGGTCAGTTCAAGATTGCGCCGGGTGGCGGCGTCGATCTGCAGCAGGTTCGACACGGCATCGCGCTGCGGCGGGCGCAGCAGCGGCAGGCGGCCCTTCTGGGTGATGTCGAGATAGTCGACCAGTGCGCCCATCGCCGAAAGCTCGGGCCGCTCGAACGCGCCGAAGCCCGAGAGGGTCTGCACGGAAAAGAGCCTCTTCAGGCGATCCTCGGCCCCGGCACTGTCAAAGGACGCAGCCCCAAGCGGCGTGGGGAAAATGCCGAGATCGCTCAGCACCGGGCGCAGATCTTCGTCGGTGCTTTCCGAGACCAGCACTTCCGAGGGTGCGAGCCGCGCAAGTTCGGCCCCGATGCGGGCGCGGGCGAGGGGCATCACGTGAAACGCGCCGGTCGAAATATCGCACCACGCCAGCGCCCAATCGTCCCGAACACGGCCCAATGCGGCAAGATAGTTGTGACGGCGCGCTTCCAGCAGCGACTCTTCGGTGAGCGTGCCGGGGGTCACCAGCCGCACCACGTCGCGTTTCACCACCGATTTATGGCCGCGCTTCTTGGCCTCGGCGGGGCTTTCCATCTGCTCGCCGACAGCGACGCGAAAACCCTTGCGGATCAGCGTCAGCAGATAGCCCTCGGCGGCATGCACCGGAACGCCGCACATGGGGATGTCATCGCCCGCATGCTTGCCGCGCTTGGTCAGCGCGATGTCGAGAGCTTCCGCCGCCGCCACCGCGTCGTCGAAGAACATCTCGTAGAAGTCGCCCATCCTGTAGAACAAGAGCGCGTCCGGATACTGCGCTTTGATCTCAAGATATTGCGCCATCATCGGCGTGACTGCCGTCATGTAGTCCCCCAGTGCTGCTTTGTGCTGGTTTAGCAAAGCCCCGTGGGGCGGCGAAAGGCGAAATGCAATCAGTTGAGCAGAGCCTTCCCCTGCGCTAAGAGGAACGCCGCTCATAGTCGAGGGAAGCACGCTCATGTCGAAATCCAAGTTCACCCGTGAAGAGGCGCTGGCCTTCCATCTCGAGCCGACGCCCGGCAAGTGGGAAGTGCAGGCCACAGTGCCGATGACCACGCAGCGCGACCTGAGCCTTGCCTATTCGCCCGGCGTCGCCGTGCCCTGCGAGGAAATCGCCGAAAACCCCGAACTGGCCTATGATTACACCAACAAGGGCAACCTCGTTGCGGTGATCTCGAACGGCACCGCGGTGCTGGGTCTCGGCAATCTTGGCGCGCTCGGCGGCAAGCCGGTGATGGAGGGCAAATCGGTGCTCTTCAAGCGCTTTGCCGATGTGAACTCGGTCGACATCGAGCTCGACACCGAGGACCCCGTGGAATTCATCAAGGCCTGCAAGCTGATGGGGCCGACCTTTGGCGGCATCAACCTCGAGGACATCAAGGCGCCCGAATGCTTCATTATCGAGCAGCGCCTGAAGGAAGAGATGGACATCCCGGTCTTCCACGACGACCAGCACGGCACGGCGGTGATCTGCGCCGCGGGCCTGATCAACGCGCTGCACCTCTCGGGCAAGAAGATCGAAGAGGTGAAGATCGTGCTCAACGGCGCGGGCGCGGCGGGCATCGCCTGCCTCGAGCTGCTGAAGTCCATGGGCGCGCAGCATGACAATTGCATCATGTGCGACACCAAGGGCGTGATCTATCAGGGCCGCACCGAGGGCATGAACCAGTGGAAGTCCGCCCACGCGGCCAACACTTCGCTGCGCACGCTCGAAGAGGCGATGGTTGGCGCCGATGTCTTCCTTGGCGTGTCTGCCAAGGGCGCGGTGACGCAGGACATGGTGAAAAGCATGGCCGACAACCCGGTGATCTTTGCCATGGCCAACCCCGATCCCGAGATCACCCCCGAAGAGGCGCATGAAGTCCGCGTCGACGCCATCGTCGCCACCGGCCGTTCGGACTACCCGAACCAGGTGAACAACGTTCTGGGCTTCCCCTATCTCTTCCGCGGCGCGCTCGACATTCACGCGCGTTCGATCAACGACGAGATGAAGATCGCCTGCGCCGAGGCGCTGGCCGAACTGGCGCGCGAGGATGTGCCGGACGAGGTGGCGCTGGCCTATGGCAAATCGCTGACCTTCGGGCGTGATTACATCATCCCCACGCCGTTTGATCCGCGCCTCATCCACCGCATCCCGCCCGCCGTCGCCAAGGCGGGCATGGACACCGGCGCGGCGCGCCGTCCGATCATCGACATGGATGCCTATCAGGCGGGCCTGATGGGCCGCATGGATCCCACCGCCTCGGTGCTGCGCAGCATCAACAGCCGGGCGCGGGCCGCGCAGGCGCGGATGATCTTTGCCGAGGGCGACGACCCGCGCGTGCTGCGCGCTGCGGTCATGTATCAGCGCAACGGTTTCGGCAAGGCGATCGTCGTGGGCCGCGAGGCGGACGTGAAAGAGAAGCTCGAGGCCAGCGGCCTTGCCGATGCGGTGCGCGAGATCAAGGTGGTCAACGCCGCCAACACCGAGCACCTCGAGACCTACAAGGAGTTTCTCTACAAGCGCCTGCAGCGCAAGGGCTACGACCGGCAGGATGTGCACCGTCTGGCGGCGCGCGATCGCCATGTGTTCGCTTCGCTGCTGCTGGCGCATGGCCATGGCGACGGTCTGATCACCGGCGCGACCCGCAAGTCGGCGCATGTGATGGAAGCGATCAATCAGGTGTTCGACGCCGATGCCGAAAGCGGCGTGGCGGGCGTCACCGCGCTGCTGCACAAGGGCCGCATCGTGCTGATCAGCGACACGCTGGTGCATGAATGGCCCGAAGCCGAGGATCTGGCGAATATCGCAGAGCGCGCCGCCGGGGTCGCGCGGCACCTCGGGCTCGAGCCGCGGGTGGCCTTCGTGTCCTTCTCGACCTTTGGCTATCCGGTGTCGGAACGCGCCTCGAAGATGCACCGCGCGCCGATGGTGCTTGATCAGCGCGGCGTCGACTTCGAATACGAAGGCGAGATGACCGTGGATGTGGCGCTCAACACCCGCGCGCAGGAGAACTACCCGTTCCAGCGCCTGAGCGGCCCGGCGAACATCCTCGTGGTGCCGGCGCGGCACTCGGCCTCGATCTCGGTCAAACTGATGCAGGAGATGGCGGGGGCGACGGTGATTGGCCCGATCCTCGCAGGCATCGACAGTTCGATCCAGATTTGCTCGACGACGATGACCGCCAATGACATCCTCAACATGGCGGTTCTGGCGGCCTGCAAGGTCGGCTGATCCACATTGATAACTCCTGCCGGATGCCTCCGGCGGGAGTATTTTTGGGAAAGATGAAAGGGCAGGGCGCAGCATGGCGATCTTCAACCTCGGGTCGATCAATGCCGACATGACCTATCGGCTGCCGCATCTGCTGGCGCCGGGCGAGACGCTGGCGACCAGCCGGCTGACGCGCGGGCTGGGCGGCAAGGGCGCCAATATGTCGGTGGCAGCGGCGCGCGCCGGGGCGCGGGTGGTGCATCTTGGGGCCGTCGGCCCCGATGGGCGCTGGGCGATCGAGCGGCTGACTGAATATGGCGTCGACACGCGGCAGATCGCGGTGATCGAGGAGGTCACCGGCCATGCCATCATCATGCTCGATGCCGAGGCGGAGAATTCGATCCTGATCCACCCCGGTGCCAACCGCGCACTGTCGGTGGAGCGGATCGAGGCCGGTCTCGAAGAGGCCGGACCCGAAGACATCTTCGTGTTCCAGAACGAGACCAACCTGCAGCGCGAGGCCGCCGAGATCGCCTCGCGGCGGGGAATGCGCGTCGCCTATGCGGCGGCGCCCTTCGATGCCGAGGCGGTGACCGCCGTGCTGCCGCTGCTCGATCTGCTGGTGCTCAACGAGGTCGAGGCGGCGCAGCTCGAAGAGGCGACGGGGCAGGGCATCGAGAGCATTCCGGTGCGCGACGTGGTGGTGACGCTGGGCGCCAAAGGCTGCCGCTGGATCAACACCGACAGCGGTGAGAGCCGCAATTTCGCCGCGCTGCCGGTCACCCCGGTGGACACCACCGGCGCAGGCGACACCTTCACCGGCTACCTGCTGGCGGGCCTCGACCGGGCGCTGCCGATGGCGACGGCGATCGAACTGGCGCAGCGCGCCGCCGCGCTGATGGTCATGCGCGAAGGCACTGCCGATGTGATCCCCGATCTCAAGGACGTCACCGAGCATCGCTTCTAAGCGATTTCGGCTTCGTCTAGATGCAAATATCCCGGGGAGTCCGCGTCAGCGGACGGGGCAGAGCCCCTCAGCCCCCGGCAAAGGGCGCGGCGCTGCCCCACAGCTGCCGCACCCGGGCATCCCGCCCGCAGGCCTCGCGATAGCGTTTATAGGCAGAGGCCTGCCGGAGCGGGCCGAAGCGGGTCAGCACGAGGCTGTCGCCCTTGTGGTAATCCTGATGATAGTCCTCGGCTGGCCAGAAGCGCCCCGCGGGCAGGATCGGCGTGACGATCTTTTTCCCCAAGGCGGCCTGCGCCTGAGCTTTTGCGGTTTCCGCCGCGGCACGCTGCGCCCCGCCGTTGACGAAGATCGCGGTGCGATAGCTCTCACCCCTGTCGCAGAACTGCCCGCCCGCGTCGGTCGGGTCGATCGAGCGGAAGAACAGCGCGTAAAGCTCCTCTGCAGAAACACGGGCGTCATCGAAGATGATGCGCACCGCCTCATAATGCCCGGTTCCGCCCGCGCTGACCTGTTTGTAGCTGGGGTTGGCGGTCCTCCCGCCGGTATAGCCCGAGATCGCCTCGCGCACGCCTTTCACCTTCTCGAAATCGGCTTCGACGCACCAGAAACAGCCTCCGGCGACCACGATCTCTCCGGCCCGAACTGCCGCGGGCAGGGCAAATACGGGCGCCGCCAGCGCAAGGCTCAGCAGGCATTTCATCAGCAGCCGTTTCATGATTTCTCCTCCGCTTTGCCTCAGGCTGCGGGCGTGGGCCGGTTCGATCAATCAAAATCCGCGCGGCTCACCGCTTGGTGACAGCCGCCGTTCCGCCGCACGGCCTGATCACGCGGCTTTATCACGGGGGTCATCATGGGGCTTTCCCTTCGCCAGCGGCGGCCCTAGCGTGCCTGCATGGATAAGATCACCACGCATCAGGCGGAGGAGGACCTCCGCAACGAGACGATCCAGATCTGGGTCAATGGCACGCTGAAACCCAAGGCCGAGGCGCTGGTCTCGGTCTATGATTTGGGGTTCATGCTGGGCGATGGCATATGGGAGGGGCTGCGGCTCTATGACGGGCGCTGGTGCTTTCTGGACGAGCATCTCGACCGGCTGTTCGAGGCGGCGCTGGCCATCGACCTCGACATCGGCATGAGCCGCGACGCGCTGATCGCCGCGCTTCATGAGACGCAGGCGGCCAACGGTATGACCACCGACGCGCATTGCCGGCTGATGATCACCCGCGGCCTCAAGACCCGCCCGTTCCAGCATCCGGCGCTGTCGCGGCAGGGGCCGACCGTGGTGATCCTGATGGAGCACTCAAAGCCCTCGATCCCGCGCCCGATCCGTCTTGCCACCGTGCCCCACCAGCGCGGCCTGCCGATGACGCAGGATCCCAAGCTCAACTCGCATTCCAAGCTCAACTGCATCCTCGCCTGTATCGCCGCCGAGAAGGCTGGCGCGGATGAGGCGCTGATGCTCGACGTGCATGGCTTCGTGAACACCACCAACGCCTGCAACTTCTTCATCGTCCGCAAGGGCGAGGTTTGGACCTCGACCGGCGATTATTGCATGAACGGCATCACCCGGCAGAAGGTGATCGACCTCTGCCGCGCCAATGGCATTCCCATCCATGAACGCAACTACTCGCTGGTCGACACCTATGGTGCCGACGAGGCCTTTCTCACCGGCACCTTCGGCGCGCAGACCCCGGTGTCCGAGATCGACGGGCGGCGCATCGGCAGCGGCGAGATGGGCCCGGTGACGCAGCGCATCCGCGATCTTTATATGGAACTTGTAAAACCATGAGGCTTTGCCAATGAGACTGGCCATGTGGTCCGGGCCGCGCAATCTGTCGACGGCGCTGATGTATTCCTTCGGCAATCGCGCCGATTTTCACGTGGTGGACGAGCCCTTCTACGGCCCCTACCTGCGGCTCACCGGCCTCGATCATCCGATGGGCGAGGCGATCAAGCAAAGCCGCCCGGAAAGTGCCGAAGCGGTGGCGCAGAGCCTGCTCGGGCCGATCCCGGGCGGCAAGCCGCATGTGTATCACAAGCACATGGTGCAGCACATGATCGACGGCATCCCGCGTGGCTTCATGGCGGACTGCGTCAACGTCTTCCTGATCCGCCACCCGGCGCGCGTGGTGGCCAGTTTCACCAAGGGCTGGGAGGCGGCGACCGCAGAGGACATGGGGTTTCGCCAGCAGGCCGAGCTTTACGACGAGATGCGCGCCGCCGGGCAAAGCCCGGTGGTGATCGACAGCGCCGACATCCGGCACGATCCCGAGGTCATGTTGCGCCGCCTGTGCGCCGCCATCGGCCTCAGCTTCGATCCGGCGATGCTGGCGTGGCCCGCGGGCGGCCATGCGCAGGACGGCGTCTGGGCACCGCATTGGTATGGCTCGGTGCATCGCTCGACCGGTTTTGCCGGTGCCGAAGGGCCGCTGCCCGAGCTCTCCGGAGAGGCGGTACGGGTCGCCGATGAGGCGCTGCCGCTCTACGAACGGCTCCGCGCCGAGGCGCTCTGAGCGCAGTGCGGCGGGGGTGTTTCTGGACACTTCCGCCGCCTTGCAGGCGCTGGCAAACACGCGCCCGAAAAAGATTCACAAAAAATGTAGAAAAAACTTCGCGCCGCTGAAACTCACCGTCTGAGCCCTGCGTGTATAGGAAAGCGTCGTGCGGAATAGCCCGCTTTGCTCCTGTGGGTTGCTGGACGGCGTAAGGGTAACGGTACGAGTTGAGCCGCCCGAGGTCTGCCGCGTCTTAGGTTTTATTAAGATGTGTGGTGCAAGTTGACGCAGTGGGCCGCGGAACAAGACGGTAGATAAAGATGGTTTGAAATTCAGGATCGGACACGGGCTTTGGCCGCATAATCGCGGCTTGTCCGGCGTCCCCTTGCAAGGGCGTGCTTGCGTATCCCCACCTTTGCACGTCCTTGGCCGCTTCCGGTGTCGTGACCGGAAGCGGCCATTTTTATTTGTTCTTCCGGACTTGTTAGTTCTTCAGAATGATGTGTGTGCCGCGTCAGCCTGCCAGTGCGGCGCTTGTCACCGGGCAGCGGCTGCCCTCATAGAGCGTGTCGAGCACCTCTGCGAAGACGCCGGGCGCGGA
This sequence comes from Salipiger sp. ABN3_019, assembly GCF_056158605.1. Taxonomy (NCBI): domain Bacteria; kingdom Pseudomonadati; phylum Pseudomonadota; class Alphaproteobacteria; order Rhodobacterales; family Roseobacteraceae; genus Salipiger; species Salipiger sp. ABN3_019. The sequence continues at coordinate 601,753 of NZ_JBSWTP010000009.1, read as the reverse complement.
TGGCAGCGCCTCAAACAGCGTCATGCAGGAGCGCACCTTCAAAGCATCGACCGGCCCGAGGATCGCTTCGGGTGTCTTGCCCTTATGGATCAGCAGCAGCCCCGCGCATTCCTCGAGCCGCGCCCCGAGCAGCGGATGCGCGAGATAGGCCTGTGCCTCGGTGGTGTCGCGCAGACCGAAATGGCGGGCGCGGGGAGAGCGGCCCAGCTCGGCCAATTGCGGAAACACCCACCAGATCCAATGGGTGACCTTCTGCCCCTGCCGCAGCTCGCGCGTCACCTGCGGCCAGACCTGCGCCTGTGCGTCGATGAATTCTTGAAGTTCTGCCATGCCGTGCCCTCCGGCGTCGCGGGCGAGCCTAGCGCAGTGTGCGGCGGAGCGGGAGGCGGGGGCGTACCTATGGAAGAAAGGGGCTCTGCCCCCGCCGCGCTGCGCGCGTCTCCCCCGGGATATTTGGGTCTAGACGAAGAGACGGAGGCTGCCGCTTCGTCTAGATAAAAATATCCCCGCCGGAGGCATGTCCGGCGGGGATCATTCGGGTCAGCGCTGGGAAAGGGCTCAGCCTTTCAGGCGGCGGTTCCGCGCGGCCAGCAGCTTCAGGCGCAGGGCGTTGAGCTGGATGAAGCCCGCCGCGTCCTGCTGGTCGTAGGCACCGGCGTCATCTTCGAAGGTCACGTGGGCCTCGGAGTACAGCGAGTGATCCGACCAGCGCGCCACGGTGCGCGCCGAGCCCTTGTAGAGCTTCAGGCGGACGGTGCCGCTGACGTGCTCTTGGCTCTTGTCGATCAGCGCCTGCAGCATCTCGCGCTCGGGCGAGAACCAGAAGCCGTTGTAGATCAGCTCGGCGTAGCGCGGCATGATCGAATCCTTGAGGTGACCGGCGCCGGAATCCAGCGTGATCTGCTCGATGCCGCGGTGCGCTTCCAGCAGAACGGTGCCGCCCGGGGTCTCGTAGATGCCGCGCGACTTCATGCCGACGAAACGGTTTTCCACCAGGTCCAGAACGCCGATGCCGTGCTTGCCGCCCAGTTCGTTGAGCTTGGTGAGGATCGTCGCGGGCGACATCGCCTCGCCATTGATCGCCACGGCATCACCCTTCTCGAAGGTCACTTCGATGTACTCGGGCTCGTTCGGCGCCTGCTCGACCGGCACCGTGCGCTGCAGTACGTAGTCGGGGGCCTGTTCGGCGGGGTTCTCCAGCACCTTGCCCTCGGAGGAGGTGTGCAGAAGGTTCGCATCGACCGAGAAGGGCGCTTCGCCGCGCTTGTCCTTGGCGATCGGGATCTGGTTCTTCTCGGCGAAGTCGATGAGCTTCGTGCGCGAGGTGAGATCCCACAGGCGCCACGGCGCGATCACCTTGATGTCGGGGTTCAGCGCGTAGCAGGCCAGCTCGAAGCGGACCTGATCGTTGCCCTTGCCGGTGGCGCCATGCGCGACGGCATCGGCACCGGTCGCGGCGGCGATCTCGACCAGACGCTTGGAGATCAGCGGGCGGGCGATCGAGGTGCCCAGCAGGTAGAGCCCCTCGTAGAGCGCATTGGCGCGGAACATCGGGAAGACGAAATCGCGCACGAACTCTTCGCGCAGGTCTTCGATGTAAATCTCACTCACGCCCAGCATCTCTGCCTTGGCGCGGGCGGGTTCCAGCTCTTCCCCCTGACCGAGATCGGCGGTGAAGGTGACAACCTCGCAGCCGTATTCGGCTTGCAGCCATTTCAGGATGATCGAGGTGTCGAGGCCCCCGGAATAGGCCAGGACGACTTTCTTGGGCGCGGACATGGACATTCCCTCACGTATGAACTGGCTTCGCGCATTACTGCCTTTTATCATCGGGGGCAAGGATCGCCCGTTGACCTGCGGGGTCCATATGCTAGCGATCGCCGGGTGAATTTCGAAAAGGTGGGGTTTTTGATGAAGGGCTGGCGGATTTTCCTGCATTCCCTGCGCATGGTGATCGACAATCTGGGCACCGCGCTGCGCGTCTCGCTGGTGCTCTATCTGGTGCAGGTGGCCAGCCAGATCGCCACCTATCTGCATCCCATGCAGACCGATGCTTCTGGCGGGCCGGTGACCGTGATCGGCGTTCCGGCGCTGGTGCTGGTGGTGCTGGCGGTGCTGGCGAGCCTTTGGATCGCCGTGGCATGGCATCGTTTCGTGCTGACCGGAGAGACGCCGCGCGGCTGGCTGCCGCGCTGGCATGGGGGCGAGATTCTCGGCTACTTCGGGCGGTCGATCATGATCGGGCTGGTGATCTTTCTCGGGCTCATGGTCGCGGCGATCCCGGTGGCGCTGATCAGCGCGGGACTGCCGGGGCTGGCGCCGATCCTCGTCTTCGGTCTGGTGGGCTTGGGCGGCTATCTGTTCTTCCGCCTCGGGCTGATCCTGCCCGCCTCCGCGGTGGGCGAGCGATTGAGCCTCAAGGACGCGTGGAAGGCCACCAAGGACGACGATGGCGCGGTGATCACGCTGGCGCTTGTGGTGATCGGCGGCTCGCTGCTGGTCGAACTGCCGGCGCTGATCGACGATACGGCGGGCTCGATCATCAATCTGGTCTACGGGCTGGTGATCAACTGGTTCGCCACGATGATCGGCATCTCGATCCTCACCTCGCTTTACGGCCATTTCATCGAGGGGCGGCCGATCGACTGACCGAAAGCTGCGGCGTCTGAGGAGGCTTGCGCAAACGCCTTCGATGCGCCAAGTCGGTGGGCATGGATGAGTTTCTCGATCACGCCCGCGCCGCCACAGAAGAAATGCGCTCGGTCTTTCCCGAGACGCCGCTTCTGCGCAACGATCACCTGTCGCAGCTTCACGGCGCCGACATCTGGCTGAAGCGCGAGGATCTGAGCCCGGTGCGCAGCTACAAGCTGCGCGGCGCGTTCAACGCCATGCGCAAGCGCCCCGAGGTCGAGACCTTTGTGGCTGCAAGCGCGGGTAACCACGCGCAGGGCGTCGCCTATATGTGCCGCCAGTTCGACAAGCGCGGCGTGATCTTCATGCCGGTGACCACGCCGCAGCAAAAGATCCAGAAGACCCGGATGTTCGGTGGCGAGAACGTCGAGATCCGCCTCATCGGGGACTATTTCGACGAATGCCTGAAGGCGGCGCAGGGCTATTGTGCCGAAATCGGCGGGCATTTCCTGTCGCCCTTCGACGATCAGGACGTGATCGAGGGGCAGGCCACCGTGGCGGTCGAGATCGAACGGCAGTTGGGCCGCGTGCCCGATCATCTGGTGATCCCGGTCGGCGGTGGCGGGCTTGGCTCCGGCCTGCTGAGCTATTTCGGCACCGACACGCACTATACCTTTGTCGAGCCGCAGGGCGGGGCCTGTCTGCGCGCAGCGCTTGAGGCGGGCAAGCCGGTGCCTCTGGCGGCGGTCGACAATTTCGCCGATGGCGCGGCGGTGGCGCAGATCGGCAGCAAGACCTTCGAGGTGCTAAAGGGGGTCGGCGTTGCCAACACGCTGACCATCAACGAAGACCGGCTCTGCACTTCCATGCTCGAGATGCTGAACGTCGAGGGTGTGGTGCTCGAGCCTGCGGGGGCGCTTTCGGTCGATGCGTTGAAGGATCTGGGGCAGGCGATCCGCGGCAAGACCGTGGTCTGCATCACCTCGGGCGGCAATTTCGACTTCGAGCGTCTGCCGGAGGTGAAGGAACGGGCGCTGCGCTACTCGGGGGTGAAGAAATACTTCATTCTGCGGCTGCCGCAGCGTCCCGGCGCGCTGAAGGATTTCCTGAACTTCCTTGGTCCCGAGGATGATATCGCCCGCTTTGAATACCTGAAGAAATCGGCGCGCAACTTCGGTTCGGTGCTGATCGGGATCGAGACCGCCGATCCGAAGAATTTCGATGCGCTCTTCGGCAAGCTGGACGCGCATGGCTATGCCTATCGCGACATCACCGACGATGAGGTTCTGGCGCAATTTGTCATCTGACGGGTTGCCACATGATGTGGGCGCGCTGGGCGTCTTGGGGTGGCCGTTCGTTTCACGCGACCAGCCGCACGGCAAGCTGATCCAGAAATTCCGCGCGTGAGCGGGCAAAGCAGTCGCGCAGCGCCGATAGGTCGACAGTATCGCCTTTGCCGGTGGTGGCGGCCTGCTCGCCGCTTTCGCACAGGGCCGACATCCGCGCGAAGCCGAGGTTCAGGCTGCTGCCTTTGAGAAAATGCAGCCTGTCCGCAAGATCGGGCACGTCCGAGGCTTGGGCAGGCAGAGCGTCCAGAACGCGCTGCACCTCGCGCAGGAAAAGCGCGACAATCTCATCAAAATCATCGCCCCCCACCTCGCTGCGCAACTCGGCAGCGCGGGTCCAGTCGATCAGGGGGGGCGCGGCCGCCTGTCGCGCGGCGCCCTCGGGTCTGTCGGTCATCCATGCACCTCCTCCCGCAGAGGCTCGCAGCAAAATCTGAACGAAGTGTTTCGATCTCGGCGGGTCAGGTGAAACAGGGCGTTAACACCGGGGCTTTAGGGTCTGCCGCGCAGGCGGGTCTACAAAGGAAATACGGTGTCTCCCTATCTGGCGGAAAACCTCGAGGATCGAAGTGGTGAGGCTCCGATCCGTCGGGTTCTTGTGGTGGATGACAGTCCGCTGCAGCTGAAGATCCTGTCCTCTATGCTCGAACGCTGGGGGCTTGAGGTTTGGCAGGCGCAGGATGGGGCCGAAGCGCTGCGTATCTGCGCCGAAAGCCGCCCCGATGCGGTGTTGTCGGATTGGATGATGCCGGGGATGGACGGGCTGGACCTCTGTCGCCACTTCCGAACGCAATGCGGGGATCGCTACGGCTATTTCATCCTGCTCACCTCGAAAAGCGACAAGGCAGAGATCGCGCGGGGCTTGGACGCCGGGGCGGATGATTTCCTGACCAAGCCGGTGAATGCCGCGGAATTGCGCGCCCGGATCAACGCCGGCGCGCGGATCCTGAAGATGCAGCGCCAATTGTCGGCGACCTTGGGCCATTTGCAGGCGGCCTATGACGCGGTGGATCGCGATCTGCAGCAGGCAAGGTTGATCCAAGAGGCGTTGGTGCCGCGCCGTGCACGGCGCATCGGGGCCTCGCAAGTCAGCCTGCTGCTGAAGCCCTGCGGGCATGTGGGCGGCGATCTGGTCGGCAGTTTCTCTCATTGCGAGCGCAGCGTCGGGCTCTACAGCATCGACGTGTCGGGCCATGGCATCACCTCGGCGCTGATGACCGCGCGGATTGCCGGGCTTCTGGGCGGTGACTTTCCCGAGCAGAACATCGCGCTGGAACGCATCGTGCATGGCACGCTCTTTCGCGCCCCGGAGGAGGTGGCGCGGCGCATGAATGAGCGTCTGGCGGCGGATCCCGGGATCGCCGAATATCTCACCATGGCCTATGCGGTGGCCGATCTCGACAAGGGCAGGGTCGATCTGGTGCAGGCGGGACACCCGCCTCCGCTGCTGCTGCGCGCCGATGGCCGCGCCGAGTTCGTCGGTCATGGCGGTCTGCCGGTGGGGCTGATCCCCGGCGCGAGCTACGAGCGGCTGCAGCTGCAACTATCGCCGGGTGATCGCCTGCTGCTCTATTCCGACGGGTTCACCGAGGCGCTGCTGCCGGGCGGCGGGATGCTCGATCAGGAGGGGCTGCTTGCGTTGGTGCGCTCGGGGGGTGGTCGCGGCACCGAGTTTCTCGACGATCTCTTCTGGCGGCTGACCCAGCGCATCGTCGCGGGCGCGCGGCTCGACGATGATGTCTCGGCCGCGCTGCTGGAGTTCGAAATGCCCTGAAACAGGCTCTGATACAGGCTCTGATCCGGGCCGAACCCTTGGATTTCAGACCAGAACGCGGCGCAGGAAATCGCGGTCGCCGGGGGTGCCGAGGATCTCGGCGGCAAGCTCGGGGTTCATCCAGACCGCCTCATGCCCCGGCTCGCTGGGCGGGCCGAGCGGGCGGACGGGATGCGCCGCATAGATGATGCAGAGCTTCTCGGCCCAGAGATCGTATTCGGGCATGAAGGTGAAGCGGCGGAACGCCCCGAGGCGGCGCGGACGGGCAATGCGCCAGCCGGTTTCTTCGAAAACCTCGCGGTGCAGCGCGGCGATGGGCGACTCACCGGCGTCGATGCCGCCGCCCGGAAGCTGGTACTCGGGCCATGGCTCTGCCTGATGGGTGACCAGAACCGCCCCGTTGCGCGGCAGGATCGCATAAGCGCCGGGGCGCAGCGTGTAACGCCGACCGGATTCGGGCGGCTCGCCGTATCGTGCAGTCATCGGTCCCCCTTGGTTCCCGTGTTTTTGCTGCTTATATGGGGCCGATATGCCAAGATCCGGCAGATAAGGAAACCCCATGACCATCGGCAGCAAACTTGCCTGGGACGATACCGTCCTGCCATTCCAATTGGATCACGCCGACATCCGGGGCCGCGTGGCGCGGCTTGACGGGGTGCTGAGCGGAATCCTGAGCCAACATGACTATCCCGAGGCCGTCGAAGGGCTCATCGCCGAGATGACCCTGCTGACCGCGCTGATCGGCCAGACGATGAAGCTGCGCTGGAAGCTGTCGCTTCAGGTGCAGACCCGCGGCGCGGTGCGGATGATCGCCACGGATTACTACGCCCCCGAGAAAGAGGGCGAACCGGCCCGGCTGCGCGCCTACGCCAGCTTCGACCGCGAGCAGGTCACCAGCGCCCCCGCCTTTGAGCAGCTCGAAGACGGCTATTTCGCCGTGCTCATCGATCAGGGTAAAGGCACCACGCCGTATCAGGGGATCACGCCGCTGGCGGGCGGTGCGCTGGCGCGCTGTGCCGAGAGCTATTTCGCCCAGTCCGAACAGATCCCGACCCGCTTTGAGCTGAACTTCGGCAATGTGCCGCAGGCCGATGGCACGTCGAACTGGCGCGCTGGCGGCGTAATGCTGCAGCACATGCCCAAGGCCTCGCCCTTCGCCAAGCCGCTCGTCGATGGTGAAGGCGGCAGCGGTGACAAAGGCGTGCTGCGCCCCGAGGACCTGCTTGGCGACGATGACGACGGTGAAAACTGGCGCCGCGTGAACTTCCACCTCGACACGGTGGACGAGCTGGAACTGATCGGACCCGACCTGCCGCCGACCGACCTGCTGGTGCGGCTCTATCACGAGGAAGGCCCGCGGGTGTTCGACGCGCAGACCGTGCGCTTCGGCTGCACCTGCTCGGAGGATCGCGTGCGTCAGTCGCTGTCGATCTACTCGGCGCGGGACATCGAGAAGATGACCACCGACGACGGCATCGTCACCGCCGATTGCCAGTTCTGCGGCGCGCATTACGAGCTCGACCCGGAAACGGTCGGCTTCGAGGCCAAGAAGTGAGCCGCGTCCGGGATCAGATCGATTTGCTGAAACGGGCGCTGGAGGAAACCTCCGGCGCGTCCTCCGATTTCGATCTGAACCCGGGCACGGTTTTGCCGGAGGGGCGCAAGCTGCGTCCCGCCGGTGTCCTCGCGGGGTTTGTCGCTTGCGAGCAGGGGCTGGAACTGGTGCTGACCAAGCGCAGCTCGCGGCTCAAGCATCATCCCGGCCAGATTGCCTTTCCCGGTGGCAAGGTCGACCCCGGTGACGAAGACGCCGTGGCCGCCGCCCTGCGCGAGGCGCGCGAGGAAGTCGGGCTCGCCGAAGGGCGGGTGGATGTGCTGGGCAGCCTGCCCGCGCATGAAACCGTGACCGGCTTTGAGGTGACGCCTGTCTTGGGTCTCATCATGCGCGATTTCGACCCTGTGCCAGAGCCCGGCGAGGTGGCCGAAGTGTTCCGCGTGCCGTTCGAACATATCGCCAAGCTGGACAATTACGCCATTCAGGGGCGGCGCTGGCGCGGCACCACCCGGCATTATTGGACGGTGCCTTACGGTCCCTATTACATCTGGGGCGCCACGGCGCGGATGCTGCGCGGGCTGGCGGAGCGCATGGCATGACGCCCGCCGACACCACAGTGACCGGGGAGTGGCTGACCTGCGCCTCGACGCAGGCGGTGCTGAAGATGCTCGAGGCGGGCGGCCATCAGGCCTATGTGGTGGGCGGCTGCGTGCGCAACGCGCTGATGGGCGTGCCGGTAAGCGATGTGGACATCGCCAGCGATGCCCGTCCCGAACGCGTGGTGGAGTTGGCCGAGCGCGCCGGGCTGAAGCCGGTGCCCACCGGCATCGAACATGGCACGGTCACCGTCGTGGCGGATGGCGTCGGCCATGAGATCACCACTTTTCGCGCCGACACGGAAACCGACGGCCGCCGCGCCGTGGTGCGGTTTTCGGATGATATCGCGGAAGACGCGGCGCGGCGCGACTTCACCATGAATGCGCTCTATGCCGATGCGCGGGGGCTGCTGATCGACCCTCTGCAAGGGCTTTGCGACCTGCGCGCCCGGCGTGTGAGGTTCATCGGCGAGGCCTCGGACCGCATCCGCGAAGACTATCTGCGCACGCTGCGCTACTTCCGCTTTTCCGCTTGGTACGGCGATCCCGACCAAGGGTTCGACCCCGAGGCGCTGGCCGGGATCGCGGCCAATCTCGATGGTCTCGACACGCTCTCGCGGGAGCGCGTCGGACAGGAAGTGCTGCGCCTTCTGTCCGCGGCCGATCCGGTGGCGGCCGTGTCGGTGATGGCGCAGGTGGGTGTTCTGGCCCATGTGCTGCCGGGCGCGAGCGTGACGGCTCTGGGCCCGCTGGTGGCCGAGGAACAAAGACTGCTTGTGGCCCCTGACGCGCTGCGGCGGCTGGCCTGTCTTGGTGCCGCAGAGCCTGATCTGCGCCTGTCGAAAGCGCAGCAAAAGCAGCTTCACACTCTACAAAGCCTGATCGGCGAGATGCAGGGCCCCGCAGAGCTTGCCTACAGACATGGGGCAGAGACCGGGCAGAATGTGCTGCTGCTGCGCGCGGCAAGTTTCGAAATGCCCGTGTCAGAGCCGGATCTCAGCGCGCTGGGCGTCGGCGCGGCGGCGAAATTCCCGCTCACCGCACGCGATCTGATGCCCGCGCTCAAGGGCCCGGAACTGGGCGAGGCGCTGCGCGCCGCCGAGAAACGCTGGATCGCGTCGGGTTTCACGCTTACCAAGGCGGAACTTCTGTCTGACGAGTAAGCGCCCTGCATGACCCTCGACCCGCTTTATGCCTTTGTCTTCTTCGGGCTGTTCTCGCCCGGGCCGAATGTCATCCTGCTGACCGCCTCGGGCGCACGCTTTGGCGTGAAACGCACTTTGCCGCATCTCTTTGGCGTGGTTCTGGGGGTCGGCATCACCGCCGGTCTCACCGGGCTCGGCATCGCCGCGCTGCTGCAACAGATGCCGCGGCTGGAGTTTGCGCTGCGCATCGCGGCCAGCGCATGGATGCTCTACATGGCGTGGGGCCTCTGGACCGCCGAGCGCCGCAAGAAGGCCGAGGCGGCGCGGCCGATGACGCTCATCGAGGGCGCGCTCTTTCAATGGGTGAACCCCAAGGTCTGGGCGGTGGCGCTCGCGGCGGCCTCGGCCTACCCATCGGCGCTGGGACCGGTGGGCGAGGCGCTGCGGCTGGGCTCGGCGTTTTCGGGTCTGAACCTCTTTTGTTGTCTCTTCTGGACCTCGGCGGGCGCGCTGCTGACCTATCTTCTGGCCACCCCGGCGGCTTGGCGCTGGTTCACAAGGGCGATGGCGCTCGCGCTGGCAAGTTTTTCCGTCATGGTGTTCCTGTAAGGCCTGACCTAGACCTTTGGTCAAAGTACAGGACCTGACCCATGTTTCGCCGTTTCGAGAGCATGGTCGATCCCTATGTGGACCATCCGCAGACGGACCGGCCCCCGACCAAGCTGCTGCCCTTCATGCTGGAGTATGCGCGGCCCTTCCGCCGTGTCTTCGTCTGGACGGCGCTGCTCTCGGTCGTGGTGGCGGCGGTCGAGATCGGGCTGATCTGGGCCATGGGCTGGGTCGTCGACATCCTTGGCGGCGAGCCTGCCGAGGTCTGGGACGCCCACGGCGGGCAGCTGATCGCGCTGGCGCTGTTCATCCTGTTCCTGCGCCCGCTCATTCAGGCACTGGACGTGCTGCTGTTGAACAATGCGATCATGCCGAACTTTGGCACCTTGGTGCGCTGGCGGGCGCATAAGCAGGTGCTGCGCCAGTCGATCGGCTGGTTCGAGAATGATTTCGCCGGGCGCATTGCCAATCGCATCATGCAGACCCCGCCCGCCGCCGGCGAAGCGGTGTTTCAGGTCTTCGACGCCATCACCTTCTCGGTTTCTTACGTCATCGGCGCGGTGATCTTGCTGGGCGATGCCGATTGGCGGCTGGTGATCCCGATGCTGATCTGGCTGGGGCTCTATGGCGTGCTGATGCGCTGGACGATCACCCGCGTCGGCCCCGCGTCCAAGGCCGCCTCGGATGCGCGCAGCTTCGTCACCGGGCGCGTGGTCGATGCCTATACCAACATCCACGCGGTGAAGATGTTTGCCCACGACCGGCAGGAACTGGACTACGCCAAGGAGGCGATCGAGGAGGCGCGGCAGACATTTCAGGCCGAGATGCGGCTCTATACCGTGATGGATTTGGGTTTGATGATCCTCAACGGGCTGCTGATCGTCGGGGTGGTCGGCTGGGCCGTGGCGCTGTGGATGCAGGGCGAGGCGAGCACCGGCGCGGTGGCGGCGGCAACGGCGCTGACCCTGCGGCTCAACGCGATGACCGGCTGGATCATGTGGGCGCTGACCACCTTCTTCCGCCAGCTTGGTGTGGTGGCCGAGGGGATGGAGACCATCGCCCAGCCGATCACGCTGGTGGATGATACGGACGCCAAGCCGCTGCGGCTGGAGCAGGGCGAGATCGCCGTTAGGGATTTGTCGCACCACTATGGCCGAGGGCAGGGCGGGCTCGACCGCATCAGCCTGACCATCCATCCGGGCGAGAAGATTGGTCTGGTGGGCCGGTCTGGCACCGGTAAATCGACCCTCGTGAAGCTGCTTCTGCGGTTCTACGACCCTGAATTGGGGAAAATCGAGATCGACGGGCAGGATGTCACACGTGTGACGCAAGACAGCCTGCGGCGGCAGATCGGCATGGTGCAGCAGGACAGCGCGCTGATGCACCGCTCGGTGCGCGAGAACCTTCTCTATGGCCGCCCCGAGGCCAGCGAGGCCGAGATGATCGCGGCGGCGCGGCAGGCGCAGGCGCACGAGTTCATCCTCGAGCTTGAAGACGGGCAGGGGCGGCGCGGCTATGACGCCCATGTGGGCGAGCGCGGCGTGAAGCTTTCGGGCGGGCAGCGGCAGCGCATCGCGCTGGCGCGGGTGATCCTCAAGGACGCGCCGATCCTGATCCTCGACGAGGCGACCTCGGCGCTGGATTCAGAGGTCGAGGCCGCCATTCAGGACACGCTTTACGGCATGATGGAGGGCAAGACGGTGATCGCCATCGCGCACCGGCTCTCGACCATTGCCGCGATGGATCGCATTCTGGTGATGGACGGCGGGAAGATCGTCGAAGACGGTGCACATGACGCGCTTTTGGCCCAAGGTGGCCTATATGCAGGATTCTGGGCGCGCCAGTCGGGCGGATTTCTTGATCCCGACAAGCAAGGCCCCGCCTGATCCACCAAAGACCCAAGCAAAGGAGAGGGCCCGCATGAGCCTTTCCGACATCATAGACCCGTTTTCCCGCGCCCATACGCCGCCGCCGCAGACGCTGGGGCGTTTCGTTATGTGGGCGCTGAAGGGCGCGTGGCCGGTGCTGATCCCGGCAGCGCTGCTCTCGGCGCTTGGCGGGGCCTTCGAGGTGATCACCGCCAAGCTTCTGGGCGATGTGATCGACCGCGCGCTTGGCGGCTCGGCGCAGACGGTGTTTGCCGAGCACTGGCCGTTCCTGCTGTTCTGCGCGGTGTTCTTCATCGCGGTGCGGCCCGGCATCGCGGGTCTGTCGGCCTATGTGCAGTCGGTGCTGATGCAGCCCAATGTGTTCAACCTGATCCTCAGCCGGGTGCACCGCTACACGCTGGGCCATTCGGTCACCTTCTTCGACAATGACTTCGCCGGGCGCATCTCGCAAAAAGAGATGCAGACCGCACGGGCGCTGAACGATGTGATCTCCGAGGTGGTGCAGGCGGTGCTCTTTGCGCTGGCCTCGGTGATCGGTTCGATCTGGCTGGTGGGCTCGATCGACTGGCGCATCGCCATCGGGCTGGTGGTCTGGGTGATCGCCTATGGGTTCCTGCTGCGCTTCTTCATGCCGCGCATCCGGGTCCGGTCGAAGGCGCGGGCCGCGGCGCGGGCGATGGTCACCGGGCAGCTTGTCGACACGGTGACCAACATCAAGACGGTCAAACTCTTTGCCCATGACGATTTCGAGGATCAGGCCGCGCTTGATGCCATGTCGACCTATCGCGAGCGCTTCATCTCTTTCGGCACCGTCGCCTCGGCCTTCCGTTTCTGGCTGATGGCGCTGGCGGGCACGCTGCCGGTGGTGCTGATCGGCGGCGCGCTGCTGTTCTGGGCACGCGGCTTCGTCACCGCGGGCGACATCGCGGCCACCGGTGCCGTGGCGATCCGGCTCAGCCAGATGACCGGTTGGGTCAGTTTCACGCTGATGGGCATCTACGCCAACATCGGCGAGATCGAGGACGGCATCCGCACCATCACCCCCGATCACACGCTGCTCGATGCACCGGACGCGCAGCCGCTGGCGGTACCGCAGGGGCGGATCGAGTTCCGCGACGCGGGCTTTGCCTATGGCCGCGAGGAGGGCGGCGTCGAACATATCGAGCTGAACATCGCGCCGGGCGAGAAGATCGGCATCGTCGGCGCCTCGGGGGCCGGGAAATCGACCCTCGTGGCGCTGCTTTTGCGGCTTTACGACACGGAAAAGGGTGGGATCTTCATCGACGGGCAGAACATCTCGCATGTCACGCAAGAGAGCCTGCGGCGGCAGATCGGCATGGTCACGCAAGAGACCGCCATGTTCAACCGCTCGGCGCTGGACAACATCCGCTATGGCCGTCCGGGCGCGACCATGGAGGAGGTGATCGCCGCCGCCGAGAAGGCCGAGGCGCATGGCTTTATCCAGAACCTGCGCGATCACATGGGCCGCACCGGCTATGATGCGCATCTGGGCGAGCGCGGCGTGAAGCTCTCGGGCGGGCAGCGGCAGCGCATCGCACTGGCCCGCGCGATCCTCAAGGACGCGCCGATCCTGGTGATGGATGAGGCGACTTCGGCGCTTGATTCCGAGGTCGAAGCCTCGATCCAACGCGCGCTGGAGCGGGTGATGGAGGGCAAGACCGTGCTTGCCATCGCGCACCGGCTGTCGACCATTGCCAGCATGGACCGGATCGTGGTGCTGGACGAGGGCCGCATCGCCGAGCAGGGCACGCATGACGCGCTGCTGGCGGCGGATGGTCTTTATGCGCGCTACTGGAACCGGCAGAGCGGCGGGCTGATCGACCCGCAGGAAGCGGCGGAATAGCGTGCTTGCGCGGCGGCCCCGTTTGAGGGCATGACGCCGCTATGGAACAGGTCACAATCGAACGGCTCGGGCATCAGGGCGACGGCATTGCCGCCGGTCCCATCTTTGTGCCCGGCACTCTGCCCGGCGAGACCGTCGAGGGCGAGATCACCGGCGGCGTCATGGATGCGCCGCGCATCGTCATGCCCTCGGAGATGCGGGTCAGCCCGCCGTGCCGCCACGCGAAAAGCTGCGGCGGCTGCCAGTTGCAGCACGCGCGGCCGGATTTCGTCGCCGACTGGAAGCAGGGCGTGGTACGCCACGCGCTGGCCGCGCATGGGATCGAGACCGAGTTCCGCGAGATCGCCACATCGCCCGAGGCTACCCGCCGCCGCGCGGGCTTTTCCGCCCGCCGCACCAAGAAGGGCGCGCAGGTCGGCTTTCACCGCAAGCGTTCGGACGTCATCGTCGAAGTGCCCGATTGCCGCGTGGTCGACCCGAAGCTCGCCGCGGCGCTGCCGATGGTCGAGGCGCTGGCGGTGCTCGGCGCCAGCCGCAAGGGGGAGCTTTCGGTGCTCGTCACCACCAGCCTCGGCGGGCTCGATGTGGTGGTGAAGGGCGGCAAGGAGGCCGACGCGCAGATGCAGCAGGCGCTCTCGGAGCTTGCCCGCGCCTATGATTGCGCCCGTATCGCATGGGGCGAGGACGTGGTGCTGACCCGCCGTCCGCCGAACCAGAAGATGGGGCGCGCCGAAGTGGCGCCGCCGCCGGGCGCCTTCCTGCAGGCCACGCCGCAGGGCGAGGCCGCGCTGCTCGAGGACGTGCGCGGCTATGTGCAGGGCGCGAGCCATGTGGTCGATCTCTTCGCCGGATGCGGCACCTTCGCGCTGCCGCTGGCCGAGGGGGCGCGGGTGCATGCGGTCGAGGGCGACAAGGCGATGACGCAGGCGCTGGACCACGGCTGGCGTCACGCGCAGGGCCTGCGGCATGTGACCACCGAAGCGCGCGATCTGTTCCGCAATCCGCTGCTGCCGCAGGAACTGGCGCAATTCGACGCGGCAGTCATCGACCCCCCGCGCGCCGGAGCCGAAGCGCAGGTGGCGCAGCTTTGCGAGGCGCGGATTCCGCGGATCGCGTTCGTCTCGTGCAATCCGGTGACTTTTGCCCGCGATGCGGCGGCGCTCTTGCGCGCGGGCTATGCGCTCGACGGGCTGCGGGTGGTGGATCAGTTCCGCTGGTCGACCCATGTGGAACTCGTCGCCGGGTTTAGCCTGCGCTAAGTAAGGCGGCTATTTGTCGGGAACTTCGATCAATTCTTGCTAACTCCACCTATCGCGATGCCGCTGCGTGAGCTATCATTGCGGCATAAAAAGAACGAGTGGACAGGCAAGATGTATATTGGCAGGCACTTAATGGTGCTGGCGGCAGTGTTGCTGCTTGCTGCCTGTGGCGGTGGGCAGCCAGAATTGCGGTTCAAGACATACCGTGGTCCGGCAGTGACTCATGTCGTCGTGCATAAGGGCGCGCGGAAGATGTATCTTCTGCATCACGATCAGATCATGAAGGTCTATAACGTCGGCCTCGGGTTCAACCCGGAAGGCGACAAGAAGGTCGAGGGCGACGGCAAGACGCCGGAGGGCCTTTATTTCATTGATCGGCGCAATCCCAATTCGCGCTTCCACCTCAGTCTCGGGATCGACTATCCCAACGCTGCCGACCGCGCCGAGGCCCGGTATCTCGGCAAGAGCCCGGGCGGAGACATCTTCATTCACGGACGTCCGGCCGCCTATCAGAACGGCATCTGGGATTGGACGTGGGGCTGCATCGCCGTGACCGACCGCGAGATGGAAGACATCTATTCGATGATCCGCACCGACAATCCGACACCGATTCTGATCATGCCCTGACACGGGCAGGCGAGGACATCCGACGGGCCGCCCAATGGGCGGCCTTTTTGCTTGCTGAAAAGCCCGGCGCCAAAGCGTCAGCCCTAAATGGCGCGCACCAATGCAAAAGGCCGCCCCAAGGGACGGCCTGTTACTCAATGTGTCGCGGCGCTCAGAGGCGGCTGATCAAAGACCGGCGGTCAGCGTGCCCGGCGTCGGCGCGAGATCCGGTGCGCCCATCACCATGGTCCACCAGATTTTGCCGCCCGGCTCCTGGAACCACGAAAAGCCCATCTCGCGGGCGCTCGGGTCGAGGATGACGTCGCGGGTCGGCGCGTCTTCCATCCATGCCGCGAGGGTCTCGAGCTCCGACTCGTAGGTCTCGGAGATGTTCTCGCCCAGCAGACGGCCCGCGTAGCCGACGCGCTGCACGCGGTCGATCGGCGAGGAGCCGTCCGAGCCGAAGTGCCACGGGCGGTTCTGCACCGACATGTCGCGCGAATGGGTGGCTGCGGCGGCGTTGAGCTTGGAGTTCAGCTGCACCGCGGGCACACCACGCGCCTGACGCAGCGCGTTGACCGAATTGAGCATGTTGTACTCGATCTTGCCGGAGTCCTTCTCGTCGATGCGGTAGACGCGCGGCAGCGGCTTGCCATCCGGGCCGAGTTGCGGCGGTGCCACCGACGACGCACAGGCCGCCGCTAGGAATCCGGAGGAAAGCAGGAGAAACGTGCGTCTGTTCATGTTGGCTGGCCTTCGCGTCCCACGTGTTTTGCTATTGCGTTCACCACATAGCCCGCCGGGGGCATCGGATCAAACCCACATGCATGTGATCGCCGATACACACTGCCGTTTGATTTGCGACTGCGGCCACGCCGCCATATCATGGGGAACCTGTAGCGGCTCTCGGACGTAGGTCTGGCGAGCTGTCAAAAGCATATTTCACTAACGTGGCTCGAGAGGACAATCACGCCATGGCAAAGACTCCATATTCGCGTCGCGCCTTCCTTGCCGGGTCGGCTGCGCTTGCGGGGGCGGCGGCGAGCCCGGCGCTCGCACAGAGCTACAACGGGTCCGGCACGGTTGAGATGGAAGGCGATATCTCGAAGATCATCCGCCACAACATCTCGAGCTTCCGCACGCTCGACTGGCAGCCCTACTTCAGCAACCTGAACAAGGGCGCGGTGCTGGTCGATATTTCGTCGCGGGCTCTGCACTTCTGGGAACAGAACGGCACCTATCACCTTTATCCGTCGTCGGTTCCGCTGACCGACGATCTGACCCGCAAGGGCCGGACGCAGGTGGTTCTGAAAGACCCGAGCCCCGATTGGCGCCCCACGCCGTCGATGAAAGAGCGCAACCCCGAGTGGCCCGATTACGTGCCGCCGGGCCCGGACAACCCGCTTGGCACCCGTGCGCTGCACCTGAGCTGGACCTACTACCGGATCCACGGCACGCATGACACGCGCAAGATCGGGCGTCGCTCGTCGAACGGCTGCATCGGCCTTTACAACGAGCACATCGAGGCACTTTACGAGATGGCTCAGGTCGGGACGCAGGTGTTGCTGATTTGACCACAGGGAAAGAAGCCGAAAAAACTGATCATTAACTTGGGTTTGCAATATCGGCGGATTACTGCTTAGACATTGTGCACGAGGTAAGTCTTGGAGCTTGCCGTGGACAATTTTCAGACGACCGCGGCAGGCGTTTATCTGGAGGATAATATGAAAAAACTCGCACTCGCCGCCGCGCTCGCAGCTTCCGCAACTTCGGCAATGGCCGGTTCCTACGCCAAGGATGACGTGGTCATGGAACCCGTCGTCGTGGTCGAAGAGACCCAGGCATCGTCCTCGTCGGCTGGCATCGTGATCCCGCTGATCCTGCTCGCCGTCGTGGCAGCTGCCGCGTCGACCGACTGACCCTAAGTTACGGCTGATAAAGGAAAAGGCGGCGCATCTGCGCCGCCTTTTTCTATGTCTTGCTATGGGTTGCGGCGCTGCGGCAGGCGGTGATCCCGCCGCGCCGCGCGCTCGCGCTTACTTCAGCCAGCCCTGCAGGTTCTCGTCGATCACCGTGCTCAGCGCTTCGATATGCGCGGCATCATCGTTGAGGCAGGGGATATAGGTGAACTCTTCACCGCCCGCATGTTCGAAGCTCTCGCGAATCTCTTCGTTGATCTCTTCGAGCGTTTCGATGCAATCGGCGGAAAACGCCGGGGCGATCACGGCGATGCGCTTCTTGCCCTCGTCCTTGGCGATCCGCGCGACCTCTTCCACCGTGTAGGGCTTGAGCCATTCTTCGGGGCCGAAAACCGACTGGAAGGTGGTGCGGATCTCGGTCTTGTCCCAGCCGAGCCGCTCGCGCAGCAGCCGCGTCGATTTCTGGCACTGGCAGTGATAGGGATCGCCCTGCATCAGATAGCGTTTGGGCATCCCGTGGTACGACACCACGAGCATCTCGGGCTTTTGCTCTTTCGCGGCATAGGCACGTTCGACCGATTGCGCCAGCGCCTCGATATAGGCCGGATGCTCGAAATAGGGATCGACGACTCGGGCGGTGGGCTGCCACGGCTCGTCCATCAGCGCCTTGAAGAAGGCGTCATTGGCGGTGGCTGAGGTCGCGCCAGCGTATTGCGGGTAGAGCGGGAAGAACAGGATCTTGCGGCAGCCCGCCTCGGTCATCGCCTTGACCTTGGATTTGGTCGAAGGGTTGCCGTAGCGCATGCAGAAATCGACCATGACCTGATCGCCGTAGCGTGCCTTCATCGTCTCGGCGATGGCGGCGGTCTGCGCCTTGGTGATCGTCATCAGCGGGCTCTCGCCCAGCTCTTCGTTCCAGATCGATTTGTAGTTTGCGCCCGAGGAGAAGGGCCGTTTGCTCAGGATGATCAGCTGCAGCAAAGGCTGCCATTTCCACTTCGGATAGTCGATGACGCGCTGATCCGAGAGGAACTCGGACAGGTAGCGGCGCATCGGCCAATAGCTGTAGTGATCGGGCGTGCCGAGGTTGGCGAGCAGGATTCCGACTTTTTCGCGTGGGAGCGCCGGGTGGTCGGCGGGGGCCTGGGCGGGACGGATCGGGCCTGGGGTCATGTCGTTCATGCGTTCTGTTCCCTCAAAGTCACGCGCTAGGTAACGCGAATTTAGAATGATTCAATCCTTAAGCGGGGTTTCCCTCGCACCGAGCGCGTCAGCGAGACGATGCGCCGCACTTCCCGGGCGCAGCGGCTTTTGTTGGCTCTCGTCGGGTGCCCAGCCGGTCAGCGTGACAAGTTCGAAGGTGGCGCGCAGCCGACCGTCCTCGCGGGCGTAGGTTTCGGCGTAGATCTCGGCGGCGCGCAGCAGCACCGCGCGGCGGGTGGGGCGGCGCAACCGGGCACCAAGCGCGTTGCTCTCTCCCATGCTGCGCAGATCGCGCATGAGGTGCAGCGCCGAAGAATAGCTGACGTCCAGCGGCAGGGAGTTGGCCACCGGCAGGGCAAGCCCCGCGCGCTGCAGCAGCGCGCCCAGATCGCGGATCTCGCCCATCGGCAGGACGCGGGGCGAAAGCCCGCCGCTGATCTCGATCTCGGCCTGACCAAGCGCGGCGCGCAGTTCCGCCAGCGTTTCGCCTCCGAAAGCCAGCGTGATGTTCAGCCCGTCGGCACTGAGCGCGCGGCGGCATTGGATCAGTTGGCCAACCGGGTCGTTGGCCCAATGCAGCGCCAGCGCGTGGATCACCAGATCATGCGCGCCGACCTCCAGATCAAGCACATCGTCATCGGGGATGATCTTGGCGCCGGGCAGCAGACCCTGCCAGACCTCGGGGTAGGGGGTGACGATGGCCGGAGATTTGAACTCTCTATTAACCATCATGAGCCGATCCTGCGCTTCGTCGCGCGCGGCCTCATGCAGGAACAGCGCCCTGCGCAGATCGTCCGAACGGCGCGCGCGGGCCCGGTGCTGCGCAAGCGCGGCGCGGTCGATGAGCTGCGGGGCCGGTCTGTCGGTCGGGCGATTGGGCTGGCTGGACATGAAAGGTTGATAGGATGCGGCGCGAGCACTTGCAAACCTTGATGCGCGGCGCGCTGGCGCTGGTTTATCCGCCGCGCTGCCTGCTCTGCGGCGGGCTGGTCGAAAGCGATCACGGGCTCTGCGGGCCGTGCTGGCGCGACACGCCCTTTCTGGGCGGGCTTTGCTGCGATCTCTGCGCCGCGCCGCTGCCGGGGCACTCGCAGCAGGCCGAGATCTGCGACAGCTGCCGTGCAGAAGGCAGGCCGTGGGCGCATGGCAGCGCGGCGCTGCTGTATCGGGACAATGGCCGCAAGCTGGTCCTGATGCTCAAACATGGCGACCGCCATGATATCGCGCGCCCCGCCGCCGTCTGGATGGCGCGCCGCCTGCAGGGGCGCGTGCCCAATGATGCGCTGGTGGTGCCCGTGCCGCTGCATCTGCGCCGCCATCTGCGCAGGCGCTACAATCAATCCGCGCTGCTTGGCGTGGCTCTGGGCCGGCTGCTGGGGCTGCAGCACGTGCCGGACGCGCTTTTGCGCCGCCGCGCTACCCCGTCGCTCGATGGCAAGGGGCGCGACGCGCGGTTCGCCACATTGGAAGGCGCGATTATCGCCGACCCGCGCAACCGCGTCCCGCTCAAGGGCCGCAACGTGCTGCTGGTCGATGATGTGATGACCTCCGGGGCGACGCTTTCCGCAGCGTCTCTGGCCTGCAAAGAGGCAGGGGCGGCACAGGTCGTGGTCTCGGTACTGGCGCGCGTTGCAAAGGATACCTAAATCCCTGAAAGATGGGCTGCCAGTCAGCCGGAAAGGGAAACGCGTATGAAACCGATCGAGATCTACACCACCCCCACTTGCGGCTTTTGCGTCGCCGCCAAGCGGCTGCTGAACCAGAAGGGTGCAGAGTTTACCGAAATCAACGTCGCCGCCGAACCCGAGCGCCGCGCCGAGATGACCCAGCGCGCCAATGGCGGGCGCACCGTGCCACAGATCTTCGTGGGCGAGACCCATGTGGGGGGCTGCGACGAACTTTACGCCATGGAACGTGCGGGCAAGCTCGATCCGCTGCTCGCTGGCTGATAGAGGCGGGAAATGACAAAGGCATCGCTGCATATCAGGCCGCCGGCCCTTCCGGCGCAGACCCCCGCAAGCGGGCGTGCGGTGCCGTGCAAGTTCGGCGTGGGGCGGGCGGTATGAGCTCGCCCGCCGACGCCCTCGCCATCTCGCTGTTCAGCGAGTTGCTGACCGCTGACCAGCTGCTGCGCAACCGGCTGACCCGCGTGCTGCCGAACCGCATGGAAATCTCGCATTTCTCGGTGCTCAACCACCTCGCAAGGGTGCAGGGGGAACGCAGCCCGGCGCAGTTGGCGCGCAGCTTCCACGTGACGCGCGGCGCGATGACCAACACGCTCACCAAGCTCGAGATCGCGGGCTATGTGCACATCAGGCCCGATTGGGACGATGCACGGCGCAAGATGGTCTCGATCAGCCCCGCCGGCAACCGCGCCCGCGAGGCGGCGCTGGCGGCCATGGCGCCGGTGATCTCGGAAATGGTGCGCGATCTGGGCGCCGACAAAGTGCGCGCGGCGCTGCCCGTGCTGCGCGAATTGCGCCTCAAGCTCGAGGCCGACTGACCCGCCTCGCTGACCTTGGGTCATGGTTTATGTGGAAATTCGCCGAAAAACTATGCAATCTGAAGGTGACCCGGCAGTGCCTGTTCACCTTTTCTTAACCTAGCGTCAGATTTCTCGCCTCCGGGTCCGCCTATTCGAAAGAATAGGGCAGCGACATATGGAGGCCGGAATGAGCACTGCCAGCAAGAAACTCTCTTTGACGACCAAGGTGATGATCGGCATGGGTGCCGGTTTCGCATTGGGGGTCATCCTCAACCTTCTGCAGATCGGCTGGATCAACGAGCATATCGTCGGCGGCTTCTTCGGCATGGTGGGGCGCATGTTCGTCAATGCCCTGCAGATGCTGGTGGTGCCGCTGGTGTTCTTCTCGCTGATCTGCGGCGTGGCTGGGATCGGCGACATCCGCATTCTTGGCCGCGTCGGCGGCAAGTCCTTCGGGCTCTATTTGCTGACCACCGGCACGGCCATCGCGGTGGCGATCATCATCGCGCTTCTGGTGGCACCGGGCAGCGGCTTTACCATCGAGGGCGTGGACACCTCGGGCGTGACCGGCAAGGAGGCCCCAACCGTCTGGGAGACCTTCGCCGCCATCGTGCCGCGCAACCCGGTCGCGGCCTTCGCCAGCGGCGAGATGCTGCAGATCATCTTTTACACCATCATTCTGGGCATGGCCGCGCTGATGCTGGGCGAGCGTTCGACAGGGTTCGTCGACGCCTGCGAATACATGAACGAGCTGATGATGAAGGTGGTCGAGGTTGTCATGGCCTTCGCGCCCTACGGCGTCTTCTGCCTGATCGCGAAAACCTTCACCGAACAGGGCATCGGGCTTTTCCTTCCGGTGATCACCTATGTGGCGGTTCTGGTGGGGGCGCTGCTGCTGCATCTGCTGGTGACGCTGATGCTGTATCTCAAGGTCTTCTCGGGCCTCGATCCCATCATGTTCATGAAGAAGATCCGCCCGGCGCAGATCTTCGCCTTTTCCACCGCCTCGTCCAACGCGACGATCCCCGTGACGCTGCGTGCGGTGACCGAGCGGATGGGGGTCAACAACTCCGTTGCCTCCTTCACCGTGCCCTTCGGCGCGACGATCAACATGGACGGCACGGCGATCATGCAAGGCGTGGCCACGGTGTTTCTGGCCAATGTCTACGGCATCGACCTTGGCGTCGGCGGCTATCTGACGGTGATCGGCATGGCGGTTCTGGCCTCCATCGGCACCGCGGGTGTTCCCGGCGTGGGCATGGTGATGCTGACCATGGTGCTGGGGCAGGTGGGTCTGCCGATCGAGGGCATCGCTCTGATCCTCGGCGTCGACCGTCTGATGGATATGATCCGCACCGCGGTGAACATCACCGGCGACGCGGTGGTCACCGCGATTGTCGCCAAGACCGAGGGGCAGGTGGATATGGATGTCTACCGCGATCCGACGGCGGGTGTGGTGATCGACGATCTGCACATCGACCCCGAGGCCGAGGCCGAGCTTGCGGCCCACGCACGGCGCCCGGCGGAGTAAGGACCCGGCGGAGTAAGGAAGCGTACAACACGAGCCACGCAGCGCCTGCCCGCCCTCCGGGCAGGCGCTTTTCGCTTTGTTAGGGTCGAAATCTGGCCTCAGCTCTCGGGCTTCAGCGCCGCCGTGACGTAGTTCACCGTCAGGTCCCGGTCCGAGATCGACCAGCGCCAGCTCACCGGGTTGAAGACATAGCCCTTGCGGTCCACCGGCGTCAGCCCGGCCTTGCGCATGAATTCGTAAAGCTCGTCCGGCGTGATGAACTTGTTCCACTCATGCGTGCCCTTGGGCAGCCAGCGCATCACCCATTCGGCACCGACGATGGCCATGGCAAAGCTCTTGGCGTTGCGGTTGATCGTCGAGCACAGGTGCAGCCCGCCGGGCTTCAGCAGCGCGCAGCAGGCATCGAGATAGGCCTGCGGATCGGCCACATGCTCGACCACCTCCATGTTCAGCACCACGTCGAACTGCTCGCCCGCTTCGGCCAGCGCCTCGGCAGTGGAGAAGCGGTAGTCGATCTCCAGCCCCGACTGTTCGGCATGGGTCTGCGCCACCGGAATGTTGCGCTCGGCGGCATCGACGCCGACGATCTCGGCCCCAAGACGGGCCATCGGCTCACAGAGCAGCCCGCCGCCGCAGCCGATGTCGAGGATGCGCAGCCCTTCGAAGGGACGCGGCGCGGAAAGGTCGCGATCATACTCGCCCGCGATCTGCGTCGTGATATAATCGAGACGCACCGGGTTCATCATGTGCAACGGCTTGAACTTTCCGTTCGGGTCCCACCATTCTGCCGCCATGGCTTCGAACTTGGCGACTTCGGACGGATCGACGGTCAGGGTCATATTTTCGGTATCCCGTTTCCTTTTGGGCTCAACAGCCAATATAGAGGTTCCATGGACAAATACCCGGGCCAAAAGAGCGCAGTGCAACATCTCTATCCCGCGATCGACCCGTTCGACCAGCGCATGCTCGACGTGGGCGACGGGCACAAGCTCTATGTAGAGCAATGTGGCAATCCGTCAGGGATCCCCGTGATCGTGCTGCACGGCGGCCCCGGTGGCGGCTGCAGCCCTGCCATGCGCCGCTATTTCGATCCCGACGTCTACCGCGTGGTGCTGTTCGATCAGCGCGGCTGCGGGCGCTCCACGCCGCATGCCAGCGTCGAGAACAACACCACCTGGCACCTCGTGGCCGACATCGAGCGCATTCGCCAGTTGCTCGAGATCGACAAGTTCGTCGTCTTCGGCGGCAGCTGGGGTGCGACGCTCTCGCTGGTCTATGCGATCAGCCACCCCGAACGGGTGCGCAACCTCGTGCTGCGCGGCGTCTTCATGATGACGCAGGCCGAGCTCGACTGGTTCTACGGCGGCGGCGCGGGGCATTTCTGGCCCGAGACATGGGCGCGTTTCGAGGGGCTGATCCCTGAAGCGGAACGCGGCGATCTCATCGGCGCCTATCACCGGCGGCTGTTTTCGGGCGACCTGCGCGAAGAGGTGCGCTTTGCCCGCGCGTGGTCGAGCTGGGAGAACGCGCTGGCTTCGGTCTATTCCAACGGCCATGGCGGCGAGGCTCCGGCGGAATACGCCCGCGCCTTCGCGCGGCTGGAAAACCATTACTTCGTCAACGCGGGCTTCCTTGAGGAAGACGGCTGGATCCTCAACAACGCCGATCGCCTGCGCGGCATCCCCGGCGTCATCGTGCAGGGCCGCTACGACATGATCTGCCCGCCGCGCCGCGCGTGGGAACTGTCGCAGGCCTGGGCCGGGGGCGAGCTGCGGATGATCCGCAACGCCGGTCACGCGCTTTCCGAACCCGGGATCAGCGCCGAGCTGGTGCGGGTGATGGACCAGATCGCCTCGCTCGACAGTCTCGCCAGCGGCTTTGGATCCTGAGCGGGGGCAGCGGCGGGGGCGGCGCGTCCGCTCTGCCTGAAATCCGCGCGCGCTGCGCTGCGCTGTCGCAGGTTTGACCGCACGGCTGTTGCACCAAGGCTGGCAGAGGTGCAGAGTGCTGAGCGCAAGTTTCACCCGCCTCAGGAGCGCCGCCGCCCATGACCGTCATCCGCCGCCGCCGCGTGCTGCAATCGGCCCTCGCCGCCGCCGTCCTCGGCGCGTCGGGTCTGGCTGGCGCAGGGGCCGTGGCGGGGGCGTCGCGCGGCGGCTATTTCCGCGCCGCGCTCGGCGGGGCGCGCGGCACCGACAGCTGGGACGCGCGCATCCACACCGGCAGCTTCATGGCCGCCGCGGCGCAGGGCGCGGTCTTTGACACGCTGACCGAAGTGGGCGCCGATGGTGCGCTGCGCGGCGAGTTGGCCACCGGCTGGCGCGCCTCCTCCGATGCCCGCGTATGGACCTTCGACCTGCGCCCCGGCGTGCGCTTCCACAATGGCAAGCCCTTTGGTGCCGAAGACGTGCTGGCCTCGCTGGCGCTGCACCGCGACGCCGCATCCCCGGCCCGGCCCATCGTGGCCGAGATCGACGAGATGCGCGCCACCGCACCGCATCAGGTCGAGTTCACGCTGGCCACCGGCAATGCCGATTTTCCCTATCTGATGGCCGACTATCACCTGCTGATCTACCCCGCCGGGCAGATCACCGAGGCGATGACGCGCGGCATCGGCACGGGCCTCTACCGGGTCGAGCGCTTCGAGCCCGGCCGCCGGTTCATCGGCCGCCGCGTGGCCGAGCACTATAAGGACGGTCGCGCGGGCTGGTTCGATGGCGTGGATTTCCTCGCGCTGAACGATCCGCAAGAGCGGCTGGAGGCGCTGCGCTCGGGCCGTGTCGATGCCATCGACCGGCTGCCCGCCGCCGAGGTAGCCGCTCTGCAGGCCGAGCCGCGCTTCACGGTCCAGAGCCTTGCGGGCAACCAGCACTATGGCTTTGCCCTGCGCACCGATCTTGCGCCCTTCGCCGATCCGCATCTGCGGCAGGCGTTGAAGGCGGCGGTGGACCGCGAGGCGATGGTGGCAGAGGTGCTGCACGGCCATGGCCGCATCGGGCAGGACAGCCCGATCGGTCCCGCCAACCCCTATTTCGCCGCGCTCGAGCCGCAGGCGTTCGACCCCGAGCGCGCGCGCTGGCATCTGGCGCAGGCGGGCCATGAGGGCGCCGTGCTGCCGATGCTGGTGTCGGAGGCTGCCTTCGACGGCGCGGGCCGTGCTGCCGAGCTTTACCGCGACAGCGCCGCGCAGGCGGGCATCACGCTCGATCTGCGGGTGCTGCCCTCGGACACGCAATGGCCGCGCGACAGCGCCGGGTTCCGCGCCGGTGGCTGGTCTGGCCGCGCCACCGAGGATTGGGCGTTTTCCACCGTGCTCACCGAAGGCGCGCCGTGGAACGCCACGCGCGGCGGCAGCGGGCGCTTCGGGCAATTGCTGCGCGAGGCGCGGGCCGAGTTCGACAGCGCCCGCCGCGCCGAACTTTACGCCGAGATGCAGCGGCTCAGCCGCGACGAAGGCGGGCTGATCCTGCCGATGTACGCCAATCACCTGCAGGCGCATTCGGCCCGCATCGCCACCCCTGCGCGCGTTGGCGCCATGCGCGCGATGGACGATTCGCGCATGGCTGAACGCTGGTGGATGGCCTGAATTAGAGCCTGTGGCGCGCGCCCTTAGCCCAGTTCAGAGCTTGTCGTCGTAATCCGACACCAGCAGGTGCAGCGGGGCCACGTCTTCCTCGATCTGCGAAAACCGCCCCAGCGGCTCGGCAAAGATATTGTCGGTCAGATCGTCGTTCACCGTCGAGACCTCGCCGATCAGCACGTCGCTGCCCTCGCCCCAGAAGGCGTGCCAGGTGGTCGGAAAGAGCGTCACCGACTCCCCCGGCGCCAGCTTTAGAAGGCCGCCCGCGGGCAGGCTGCGCTCCATCCCGTCACAGAGCACCGTGACCTGCGCATCGCGGTCGATCTCGCCCTCCGGCGTGGCCGCGAACAGCTCCAGCACCAGCGTGCCGCCGCCGCGGTTGATGATGTCCTCGACCTTGAGGTCGTGGCGGTGCATCGGGCTCAGCTGGTTCTGGCGCGAGATCATGATCTTCTCGGCGTAGAGCATGGCGCTGCGCTGGCCGAGATCGCTGCTGAGCCCGTTGCGGGTGGTGAAGAGAAAGAGCCCAAGCTCATCGAATTTCCCGCCGCCGTAGTCGGTGACGTCCCAGCCCATGCGCCGGCGCTTGATCTCACCGTGCTCCGAGGCCTTCAGCCCCTCCGGGGTGAGATAGGCGAAGGGCGGCAGCGCGTAGCCATGGCTACGGATGAACGCCTCGCTGGCGCGCAGGATCTCATTGACGTGGGAGCGTTTCATCGCGGGTCTCCTCCTTGCGGTGTTGGCGCGAAGATACCCGCCACCGGGGAGATGCGGTAGAGGCCGGACGCCTCCGGCGGGCGTATTTGAAAAAGAGAAGAAGGAAGGACCGCGCCCTGCTTCTTCTCTTTGAAAATACGCCGGGGGGTGTGGGGGGCTGGCCCCCCACTGATAGGCGCGGTGTGGGGGCTGGCCCCCCACGGATAGGCGCGACGCGGAGGGCTGGCCCCCGCGCGCCTGTCTTACAGCACGTAGCGGCTGAGGTCGGTGGAGCGGGTCAGCTCGCCGAGGTGTTTCTCGACGAAGGCCTCGTCCACGGTCACTTCCGTGTCCGGCTGGTCGGGGGCGGCGAAGCTCAGCTCCTCGAACACCCGTTCCATCACCGTGTAGAGCCGCCGCGCGCCGATGTTCTCGACGCTCTCGTTGACCTCTGCGGCGATTTTCGCCAGCGCGCTGATGCCGCCTTCGGTGAAGGTGACGGTGACCTTCTCGGTGGCCATGAGCGCGGTGTACTGGCGCGTCAGCGCGTTGTCGGTCTCGGTGAGGATGCGCACGAAGTCTTCCTCGGTGAGCGCCCGCAGGTTCACCCGGATCGGCAGGCGGCCCTGCAATTCGGGCAGCAGGTCCGACGGCTTGGCGATGTGGAAGGCACCCGAGGCGATGAAGAGGATGTGGTCGGTCTTCACCGGGCCGTGCTTAGTGCTGACGGTGGTGCCCTCGATCAGCGGCAGCAGGTCGCGCTGCACGCCCTCGCGGCTGACGTCGCCGCCGCGGGCTTCCTGCCGCGCGGTGACCTTGTCGATCTCGTCGAGGAAGACGATGCCGTTCTGCTCCACCGCCTCTAGCGCGGCCAGCTTCACCTGCTCGTCGTCGAGCAGCTTGTCGGCCTCTTCGCTGATCAGCACCTCGTAGCTTTCCGCCACGGTCATCTTCTTGCGCGTGGTGCGCCCGCCGAAGGCTTTGCCGAAGATGTCGCCGAGGTTCATCATCCCCATGTTCTGGCCGGGCTGGCCGGGGATCTCCATGCCGGAGAAGGGCGAGGCGGTCTCGGCCACGTCAAGCTCGATCACCGTGTCGTCAAGCTCGCCGGTCTTCAGCTTCTTGCGGAACATCTCGCGGGTGCCCTCGCGGGCGTCCTCACCGGCGATGGCCGACAGCACGCGCTCCTCGGCGTTCTTATGCGCCGCGGCCTTCACGTCCTCGCGCATCCATTCGCGGGTCTGGGCGATGGCGGCATCCATGAGATCGCGGATGATCTGCTCGACGTCGCGGCCCACGTAGCCCACTTCGGTGAATTTCGTGGCCTCGACCTTGATGAAGGGCGCGCGCGCGAGCTTGGCGAGGCGGCGCGAGATCTCGGTCTTGCCGACGCCGGTCGGCCCGATCATCAGGATGTTCTTGGGATAGACTTCGTCGCGCAGATCGGCCGAGAGCTGCTTGCGGCGCCAGCGGTTGCGCAGCGCCACGGCCACGGCGCGCTTGGCGTCCTTCTGGCCGATGATGAACCGGTCGAGTTCCGACACGATCTCGCGGGGGGTCAGGTCTGTCATGGTCGTCCTTTCAGGCTCTGTCTCAGGCTCTGTTTCAGGCTCAGTTTCAGGCCGAAATGGTTTCAACGGTCAGCTTGCCGTTGGTGTAGACGCAGATGTCGGAGGCGATGGCCATGGCGGTGCGGGCGATCGTCTCGGCGTCGTCTTCATAGGCGTAGAGCCCGCGCGCGGCGGCGAGCGCGAAATTGCCGCCCGAGCCGATGGCGGCGATGTCATGCTCGGGTTCGAGCACGTCGCCGGCGCCGGTGATCACATAGAGATCCTTGCCGTCGGTGACGATCAGCATCGCCTCGAGCTTCTGCAGGTATTTGTCGGTGCGCCAGTCCTTGGCCAGTTCGACGCAGGCGCGCTGCATCTGGCCGGGCGACTGTTCGAGCTTGCCTTCCAGCCGCTCGAGCAGGGTGAAGGCGTCGGCGGTGGAGCCTGCAAAGCCGCAGACCACCTCGTGACCGCCGGGGGCGATGCGGCGCACCTTGCGCGCGGTGCCCTTGATGACGGTCTGGCCGAGGCTCACCTGCCCGTCACCCGCGACGACCACCTTGCCGCCCTTGCGGACGCCGATGATCGTGGTGCCGTGCCAGCCCGGAAATTCCTGATCGGACATTGTCTTTCCTTTCATGCTGGGCGCCATATGGGGGCTGGAACTTCCCCTCGCAAGGCGCTGCCGTTGTGGGGGCAGATAGCGCAGGGGGCAGGCAATGGGAATGATCGCGGGGGATTTGACGGCTTCGGCGCTGGCGCAGTGGCCGTCTCTTGCGGGGCAGATCGGGCTGTCTGCCGCTGCGTGGCGCGCGGTGCCGCTGGCCCGGCGCGAGGATGCGCGGGTGGCACGGGTGCTGTTGCGGATGATCGGGCCGGACGGGCGGCAACTGGTGCTGAAACATCAGGCGCGCCCGGTCGATCCGGACAAGTTCGAGACGCAGATCGCCGCGCATCTGGCCGCGCAGGAAGGCTTTGCCGAGGGCGTGCCCGCGCTGCTGGCGGTCGATCTCGAGGCGCAGGCCAGCGTGATGGACTATGTCGCGGCAGAGCCGCTCTCGACGCTGCTGGGCGGCGCGCCGCTCGCGCAGCAGGCGGCGCTGTTGCGGCGGGCGGGGGCGTGGCTTGGCAGCTATCACCGTGCGCTGCCGGGCGAGGCGCGCGTGTTCCAGCCCAAGCACACGATCCGCTTTCTGGGTACGGTGATGGAGGAGGTCGCCACGGGCGCGCGGCAGGTGGGTAAGCCGGAGCGCTTCCTTGCCTGCGCCGAGGCTTTACGCGCAGAGCAGGCGCGCTTTGAGGGGCGGCAGACGCTGACCGCGCAGACCCATGGCGATCTGCACATGCGCAATCTCGTGCTGGACGAGGCGCGCTGCTGGGGGCTCGATTTCGCTGGCGGGCGCGTGGTGCCGGTGGGCCATGACATCGCGCGGCTGCTGACCGATTACGCCATTCTGCATGCGCCCAAGGAGGCTATTGCGGCGGGCGAGGTGCTGCCCGGCGCCGCGCTGGCGGGGTTTTTCGAGGGATACGGGCTGGTGGGCTCAGATGACCCTTCGGTACAGCTTTTGCTGCGCAACCGGGTGTTGGCGGAATGGTGGGGGCTGCCCGCGCGCGCCGAGGATCGCGGGCTGGCGCAGGCGCGGCGCTGGGCCGGGGTACAGGCGCTGGCCGAGCGGGTGTTCGGGCCACTGAGGTAGGCGCGTGCAAGGGCCTCCGGCGGGAGTATTTGTCGAAAGATGAAAGCTGGTGGCGAGCGGTGCAAAGAAAAATGCGCCCCCGCTTGGGAGGCGCAATTTACGTTGAGGAGAGTTGACAATCCCATTGAGGCGACGCGGGACGGGTAAAACTATTTTTGTAATGCTCGACGTCGAAAATTAACGAACATTAAAGATTTTCGGAGCATTTACATGCATGATCAAAATGCATGATGAAATTGAGTGCTGAAAACATGCCGACATTTGCGAGTTTCGTTGTTGATGCCCTTAAAGAAGAAAAGAAGCATCTTACCGCGCGCGAGATTGCCTTACGAATCTTCGAAGTCCAGAAGTCGTGGTGTCGAGCCAAGATGGCGTCGAGCTCGGTTATAGAATCGGAGGAACAACTTATTAGAAGTCTTGCTGCAGGTGTAGGTGCTCAACGCCCCGCAATACAACGTCGCCACCCTGAAGTAAAAACCACAACCGATCGGCCGAAGAAGTACTATTGGAGCGACCAGCCTTGTGAGGAAGAGGTCGAAAATCCAAATTCTTATGCGGAGGCTGCGCCGCTTCAAGAGGCGAACTTGTATCCCGCTCTTGTCTCATATTTATATTTTGAGTTGGGTGTGTTCAGTAAGCGGATCGATGAGCGGAAATCTAGTAACATACTTAAAAGAGGAGGTAATAAATGGCTTCACCCAGACCTGGTAGGGATGGGAAGCTTGTTTATCTCTTGGGGAGGAGATGTCCAAAGTCTCGTGAAGGAAACGTCTCACCAGTATGCAGACCTCTGGTCCTTTGAAGTCAAGTTGAAACTAGACCGCGGCAACCTTAGGGAGGCCTATTTTCAAGCAGTGTCCAATTCCTCGTGGGCAAACTTCGGCTATCTCGTGGCTGGTGAGATTGTAGGAGATGATACAATGTCTGAGCTTCGCATGTTGCATGGCCTTCATGGCATCGGAGCGATTCAGTTGAACTCGGAAAATCCATCTGAGAGCCAAATCATAATTCCATCTAAGGAACGCAAGGACATCGACTGGGCCACTTGCTCTCGGGTCTCTAAAGAAAATAGTGATTTCCGAAGTTATCTGGAAACGGTTCGCCAATTCTACCAGACGGGAGACCCTAGAGAGGAGCGATGGGATAGCCCTCCAGAGACGATCAATTGAACGAGCTTGAAGCCCACGGTTGTCAACACAAAATGCGCCCCCCGCTTGGGAGGCGCATTTTCTGTCTCGCGATGCAGGGAGGGCTCAGATCAACTCGTTGATCCAGCTCTGCAGCGAGGCCTTGGGGGCCGCGCCGGCGCGGTTCGAGATCACCTGACCGTCCTTGAAGATGAACAGCGCGGGGATGCCGCGCACGCCCATCATTGCGGCGGTGTTGGGGTTCTGGTCGACGTCGACCTTGGCAACCTTGATCTTGCCTTCATACTCGGCGGCCAGCTCTTCCAGAGCCGGGCCGATCTGCTTGCAGGGGCCGCACCACTCGGCCCAGAAATCCACCACAACGGGGATGTCGGAGTTCTTCACTTCTTCGTCGAAGGTCGCGTCGGTGACGGGGACGGTGGCCATTGGGGTCTCCTTGCGGGTTTGGCAGCTTTATCGCTCGGAGCGCGAAGGTAGGCACGCCCCGGGGAGTCGTCAAGTTGGCGTAGTTCTGGCAAGCGCGGCAGACACAAGATCGTGTGGCAGGACCATCAGCTCCTGCGTCGCGGTCCAGATCAGCCCGGTCTCGATGCTGCGCCCGGGAAAGACCTGCGTCAAGGCGGCGGCATAGGCCCCCATCTGGCGCAGCAGCCCATCGGGCACTTCCGCCGCGGCGCCGGGCACGGTGCGGTTCGATTTGAAGTCGAGCGCGATCACCTTCTCGGGCGTGACCAGCAGCCGGTCGATGACGCCATGGATGCGGCCCACAGGCTCTATTTCGGCAGATATCGGCACTTCGGCCAGCGCCTCGCCCTCGAAGATCGCGCGCAGCGCCGGGGCGGCGAGCACGGCGAGCGCTTCTGCGGCGACGCTCTCGGTGTCTTCGGGCAGATCTTCGGCGAGGGTCAACACATGCGGCAAGGCCTCGGCCCGGGCGGCCTCGGGCAGCGGCGCGAGATGTTCGAGCAGCAAGTGGAGCACGGTGCCGCGCAGCTTGGCCTCTTCCTCGTCGAGCCCATCCATGCCCGACAGCGCCTTGGCGCCGCCGAGGTCCGAGGGCGAGCGGCTTTCGGGCAGGGGGTCGGGCTTTTGCGCCGGGACGCTCAGATGCGGCGGCAGTTCCGGCAGCACCGGCACCTGCGCCTCGACGCGCTCGAAGGGCAGGTGGGACCAGTCGGCCTGACCGAGTTGCAGACCCTCGCCCGTGCCCCAGCGGCCAAAATCATAGCCGGTGCTCTCGGCCCCGGCGCGCTCCATGCCCTGTTGCACCTGATCGAACCACGCGCTGCCGTCCTTGCCGAGGTTGCCGGCGGCGGCGACCACCAGCCATTTCTCGGCGCGGGTGAGCGCGACGTAGAGCAGCCGATCCCGCTCGCGCTCGGCGGCGGCCTTGGCACGGTCGAGCGCCTCGGACTGCACCTGTGGCTGCGATGCGGCGCTGGATTGCCAGACCATGCCCGAAGCCTCACCCTCGCCCGAGGGCAGCAGGCGCTCGCGGATGGTCTTGGTGGGTTGGGCGCAGTCGGGCAGGATGACGATCGGCGCCTCAAGGCCCTTGGAGCCATGCACCGTCATCACCCGGATGCGGGCCCCGGCGCTGTCGGGCGCGCGTTTGATCTCGAGATCGTCGGACTGCATCCATTCGAGAAACCCGGTGAGCGAGGGCACGGTGCTCTGCTCGAAGGCCAGCGCCTGTTGCAAAAGCGCGTTGATCCCGTCCTCGGCCTCTTCGCCCAAACGCCCGAGCAGCTTCTGCCGCCCGCGATGCCGGGTGAGGATGCGCTCGATCAGATCATAGGGGCGCAGGAAGTCGGTCTTGCCGAGCAGGTCGTCCATCACCTGCAGCACGGCGGGAAACTCCTCGCGCCGCTCACGCAGGGCGACCCAGAGGTAGCTGCCCGGCTTGCGAGTGTGGGCGAGGTCGAAGAGCGCCTTCTCGGTCAGCCCAAAGAGCGGCGAGCGCAGCGCGGTGGCGAGCGAGAGGTCATCCTCGGGCGTGGCGAGGAAGGCGAGCAGCGCGCCGATGTCCTTCACCGCCAGTTCCGACATGACCTTCAGCCGGTCGGCCCCGGCGATGGGCAGGCCGCGCGCCTTGATGGCGCGGATGATCTCGGTGAAGAGCGTGCCGCGGCGGCGCACGAGGATCAGGAAATCGCCCGCATGGGCGGGGCGGGCCTTATACTCCCCGGAAAAGCCGATCTCGACGGGCAGCGGTGTGCCGATGGTGTCCGCGATGAACCCGGCGATGCGATTGGCCAGCACCACCGTGTGATGCTGCGCGCCGATGCGGTCCACCGGTTCGAACCACTCGGTGTCGTCCTCTTCGTCCTTCACCGGCGAGATATGCGGCCAAAGATCGACCCGGCCCGGCATCTCGGATTTGAACGCTTTGTGTCTCTGATCCGGGGAAAACCCCAACTCTTCGCGCCCCTCGAAGGTGGCATCCACCAGCTTCAGCACCGGCCCGGCGGAGCGGAAGGAATACTCCAGCATCATGCGCGAGAGCGGCGCGTCGGTGTCCTTCAACCGTTCGGCGAAATCGTCGCACATGCGGTCGAACTCGCGCGGGTCGGCGCCTTGGAACGAGTAGATCGACTGTTTCTTGTCGCCCACCACAAAGATGGTCCGCCGCACGTCGCCGCGCGCGCCCTCGCCGGCGGTGAACTCACGGGCGAGCCGTTCGATCACCTGCCATTGCACCGGGCTGGTGTCCTGCGCCTCGTCCACGAGGATATGGTCGATGCCGCCGTCGAGCCGGTAGAGCACCCAATCCGCGACCCGGTCGTCGGCCAGCAGGTCCCGGGCGCGGATCACCAGATCGTCGAAATCGAGCCAGCCGCGCAGCATCTTCTCCTGCTCGTACTCGGGCAGGAAGACCTGCGCGAAACGGTGCAGGGTGATCTCGCGCTTCACCGCATCAAAGGCGAGGCGGCTCTCACGTGCGGTTTCGACCCGCTCGGCGAGTTGTTCCAGCTTTGGCCAGTCGGGGCCCATCGCCTCCTTGCTGGCCTTGGTGGCCATGCGGCTGCTGACCGTGCCCTTTTGGGTCAGAAGCGCGTCTTCCAGCGCCAGCATCCCCGGCACGTCCGGTCCGGTGAAGCGCTCCAGCTTCTTTGCGGCGGTCTGGTCGGTGCTTTTCCCGGCCTTGAGGATCGGCAGCACGCGGGCGATCAGATCGCTTTCGCTGCCCAGAAAGACCTGCGACAGCACGTCATCCTCGTCCATCTCTTCGGGCAGGCCGTAGAGCGCGCGAATGTCCTGAGGCGCGCGCGGTGGCAGAAAGGCGGATTTGCGCGAGCAGAGCTCGGCCAGCAGCGATTCAGGCTCTTCGCCAAGGAAAGGCGCCATCGCCTCGACCAGCGGCGCGTGCCGCTCGGCCATGCGTTCCAGCACCTCGGCGCGCAGCATCTCGGCAGAACGGTCCTCCATCTCGGTGAACTGCGGCGAGACCCCGGCCTCAAGCGGAAAGCGCCGCAAGAGGCTCGCACAGAACGAGTGGATGGTCTGGATGCGCAAGCCGCCGGGGGTCTCGATGGCGCGGGCAAAGAGCGTGCGCGCCTGCCGCAGCCGTTCGGGCGGCAGCGCGCCCTCGAGCCCCAGCTGGCGAAGCTCGGCGATCAGCGCATCATCATCCAGCATCGCCCAAGCGCCGAGGCGGCGGAACAGGCGGTTCTGCATCTCGGTGGCGGCGGCCTTGGTGTAGGTCAGGCACAGGATGTGCTCGGGCAGCACCTCGTCGAGCAGGAGCCGCGCCACCCGGTCGGTGAGCACGCGGGTCTTGCCCGAGCCCGCGTTGGCGGCGAGCCATGTGGAGGCATCCGGGCGGGCCGCCTCAACCTGCTTTTCGCTGGCCTCGTTGCGGCTCATTCCAGCATCTCCCGTTCGGCGGCGTCGATCACATCCCATTCGCCGAAGCGCGAGAGGTGGTCATAGTTGGAAAAATCATTCTCGCTGAGCATGGCGGCGCGGGCGGTATAGCCACGATCGGGCTCGAACCAACGGCCCATCAGGGTCTCGAACTGCGCCCAGACCTTCTGCGGTGGCACTTCGTCCAGCGGCGCCTCCACCTCGTTCGGATTGGCCGAAACAGAGACGAACACGGCGCGTTCGGCATGGCGCGGGTGCAGATTCTCGAAGGCGCCGCGCTCGACCATGGCGGCCTCGAGCAGCAACTGCTTGTCGAAGTTCTTTTGCTGCGCTGCGGTCGGGGCGGCGCCGGTCTTATAGTCGTAAAGATGCGCGTTGCCGCGCTCGTCGATGTCGATCCGGTCGGCGGTGCCCTTGAGCGTGAAGCCAAGCGCCGGGATGTCGCTGCTGCCGCGGACCTCGAAATGCACCGGGCGGGCGAGCGCCTGCCGGGCCTTTTCTGTCCGCACGAACCACTCGGCGATGCGCCCGATGCGCGCCTGCCAGACGTGGCGGGTGACCGGGAAGGGCAGCACCTCGGGATCGCCGATCACCTCCGCCGCCTTTGTGCGCAGCGCCTCGGGGCTCAGAAGCCCCGGATCAGAGACGGTTTCGCGCACGTATTCCTCGAACACCTGGTGAATGAGGATGCCCCGCAGCAGCGCATCGGGCGCGCGTTGCAGCGGGTTGAGCGGGCGCAGCCGCAGCACGCGCTTGGCGTAGATCGAATAGGGGTCGCGGATCAGCGTCTTGATCTCGGTGACCGACAGCTGGCGCGGACGCGCCGCGACCGGCGGCACCGGCGAGGGGCGGGTGGCGGAGGGCGTTCTGATCGGCGCTTCGACCTGTCGCGCCAGCGCCAGCCAGTGGCGACCGCGCTTTTGCATGTCTTTCAGCGCCTCGGGGCCGTGGCGGGCGGGCAGGCCGTTCATCAGGTTCATCATGCGGTTGACCCAGCGTGCGGGCACCGTCTCGGCATCGTCGGATTTCAGCGCGCGGGTCAGCCAGACCTCTTGCGCCGCCACCGCCTGCTGGAAGTCATGCGCCGCCAGACCGATGCGCCGCTCGGGCAGCAAGAGACCCGCCTTGTGCCGCATCCGGCGGTTGAGCCAAGGGTCTGCGCCGGGGATTTCCGGCCAGCTGCCCTCATTCAGCCCGCCGAGGATCAGCAGGTCGGCGCCCATCACGCGCGCCTCCAGCGTGCCCCAGATCAGGATGCGCGGGTGCGGCGCGTCGCGGTCGCGCAGCTCGCCCTGTCCCAGCACCGCGCCGAACAGGTCGGCATAGTCGCGCGCCGACAGGTCGGTGCCATGGGCGGCCTCGCCCTCGAGCGTTTCGACCACCTGCCGCGCCTTGCGACCCGCGCCTTCTTTCCAAAGCTCCGACTCGCCCATCTCTGGACCCGCCGCGATCGCCTCGGCCCGCGCGCGGTGATGCGCCAGCCAGTCGGCCAGCGCGCGTTTGCCGCTCACCGGCGGATGGCAGAAGGTTTCGGCGACCCAGACGGCCCAGTCGGGAAAGCCTGCGGCCTCGCCCCATGCGGTGATCAGATGCGCCTGCGGGAAGGGCCAGCTTTGGTCGCGGATATGGAGTTCCAGCTCGCGCGTGGCGCGCAGGTGGTTGTTGCGCTCCGAGCCGCTGTGGGTCAGCGGGTGTTTGAGCAGCGACAGCAGGCTCTCGGCGGTCAGGTCGCGCTGGAACAGCGCCGCCACTTGCCGCAGGAAGCGCCCCGGCGGGGTCAGCTGCAGCGGGATGCCGGCGCTGTCGTCGGGCAGGATGTCCCAACGGTCGAGCGCGGCGGTCACCTGCCGCGTCAGCATCCGGTCGGGGGTGATCAGCGCGGCGGTCACACCGTCCTCGGCGGCTTGTCGCAGACGCAGGGCGATGGCCATCGCCTCTTCGCGCTTCGAATTGGCCTCGAGCAGGGTCACATCCTGCGTCGCCTCGGGCAGATCGGGCAGATGCACGCCTTCCGAGCGCCATTGATCGGTGACCGGCGCGGGGCGCAGGGCAAGCGAGACCAGCTTGTTGCGCGCGGGGCTGGGGGGCTTTGTGCCCTCCCAATGCGGCAGGGTGGTGGGATCGAGCGCCAGTTCGTGCAGCAGCCGGGCAAAGCGGAACTGCGGATGGTCCTCGCCCGAGAGCGCGTCGGTCAGCCCGCCCCAAACGGGGCCCGGCATGTCGAAATCATAGCCCGGCAGCACCAGCGCGCCCTGCGGCAGCTTCGAGACCGCGCACATCAGCCGGTGAGTGCCCCCGCGCGAGCCGGTGGACCCGGCAAGGATGATCGGATGCTCGGGCGGGCGCTCTTCCCAGCTTTTCAGTCTCTGTTCCAGCGCATATCGGCGGAACGCGATGGTGTCCGGCGCTTCCTCGCCCTGCTCGAAATAGCGCTGCACGATGTTCAGGAAGCTGAGCGCGCGCTGCCAGTGGCCGGACTCGTCGCTGACGTCCAGCGCGGCGATCTCGTCGGGCGAGACGCC
Source organism: Salipiger sp. ABN3_019 (assembly GCF_056158605.1). Taxonomy (NCBI): domain Bacteria; kingdom Pseudomonadati; phylum Pseudomonadota; class Alphaproteobacteria; order Rhodobacterales; family Roseobacteraceae; genus Salipiger; species Salipiger sp. ABN3_019. The sequence continues at coordinate 564,278 of NZ_JBSWTP010000009.1, read as the reverse complement.
CTCGTCCTGCATCTCGTCCATCAGCGTCGCAAGACTGTCGGCCAGATCGAAAAGCGCGGCGCGGGGGGCAAGATCGGGCTGGGCATCGAGCAGTTTCGACACCAGTCCCGTCAGCTCCAGCCTGCGCCGCAGCGGCGGCACAGGCGCGGGCAGATCGCGCAGGGCAGCGGGGTCGGCCATATCTGTCAGCAGCCGGATGCGCGGCAGCAAGGTCGCGGGGCCCTGATCGAAGATCGCCTTCACCCGCCGCGCCATGCGGCTGGTGTTGAGGATCAGTTCGACCTTGGCCATCTCCTCGGGCGGGCGGCCCTCCATGCGGGCCCGCAGCCCGGCGACCAGCGCGGCGGGGAAGTCGACGCCGCAGGCAAGGCCATAGACGCGGGGGCCCTCGATAGGCTCGAACAAGGCGGATTCAGACATATCGGGCCAGCATCTCTTCGGCGAGGGTGATGCCCTCGGGGTGGCCGACATCGGCCCAATGGCCGGGATAGCTCAGCCCGTGCAGGCGGCCCGCGTCGTTCATCCGGTTCCACAGCAGGTTCAGCGAAAAGACATCCTCGGGGATCTCGGCCAGCAGCTCGGTCTTGAGGATCTGCGCGCCAGTGTAGACGTGATCGCCCGTTCGGCTAAGCTGCCCGTCGCCGGAAATGGTGAAATCGCCGCCGCCCTTGCGGCCCACGGCCCGGCCCAGCGGCACGCAGAGCAGCAGCGCGTCCATGCGCGCCGGATCCCACGCCTCGGCCAGCAGGCGCAGCGGGTTCGGCCCGGCCCAGACCGCGTCGGTGTTGAGCGTGAAGACCGGATCCTGCCCCAGCAGCGGCAGCGCGTGGCGCAGCCCGCCGCCGGTGTCGAGGATGTCGGGCCGCTCGACAGAGACGTGCACCCCCGTCCCGGCGAGATGCGCCTCGACCTGTTCGGCGCGGTAATGGGCGTTGACCACGCGGGTCGGCAGATGCGCGCAGAGCGCCAGCGCGTGATCGAGCAGCGGCTTTCCGGCCACATCGATCAGCGGTTTCGGACGGTCCGCGGTCAGCGCACCCATGCGGGTGCCGAACCCCGCGGCAAAGAGCATGACGGCGTCAGGCATCAGGATTTCAGCCTTTCGAGGATCGCAGGGGTCGGCGCGGGCAGCGGCGCCAGCAGGGCGCGCAACTCGGCCAGCGCGGGATGCGCCAGATCGGTCTGCAGATGCGCCCAGACCCGGGGGATCAGGTCGATGTAATGGGGTTTGCGGCGGACCTGCGCCAGCCGCGCGAAGACGCCGAGGATGCGCAGATTGCGCTGCGCGCCAAGCAGCGCCAGCGCGGTGCGGAAGGGCGCCTCGGGCGTGCCGGTTTCCGCGATATAGTGACGAATGCAGGCTTGGGCGGTGTCTACCGATACATCGCGCCGCGCGTCCTCGATCAGCGAGATCAGATCATAGGCGCGGTGCCCCTGCAGCGCGTCCTGAAAGTCCAGCAGGCCGGCGCGGGCGGCACCGTCGCGGTCGGGCAGCCAGAGGATGTTTTCGGCGTGATAGTCGCGCAGGATCATCACGTCGGTCTCTGGCGCGTGGGTCTCGATCAGCGCGTGCAGGCAGGCGATGGCGGCGTCGCGGGCGGCGGCATCGACGGGCGCGCCAGCGCGGGCGGCATAGACGTCGAAGGCCAGATCGGTGATGCCCGACAGATGCGCCGCATCCGCCACCGGAAGATCGGCGGGGGCCACATGGCGGTGCAGGGCGATGAGCGCGTCGGTTGCGCAGAGATAGAGCCGCTTTTCGCTCTGCGGATCGGTGGCGAGCCGGGCGATGAGACCGTCGCCAAGGTCTTCGAGCAGCAGCAGGCCGGGGGCTTCGGCCTGAACCTGCGGCGCGCTCAGCCCGAGCGATGTGAGGTGCCGCGCCAGCCGCGCAAAGAGCGCCACGTCGCCGTCGGGGTCTTGCATCAGGATGGCGGTTTGCCCGCCCATCGACAGGCGCGTGTAGCGGCGGGTCGACGCATCCCCGGCGAGCGGCTGCGCCGCAGCAGCCTCCCACCCGGCGGCGCGCAGGAAATCACGCATCGAGAGCCTCCAGCAGCGCATCCCAGCGCGGGTCTTGCCAGCTCAGCGTCACCCGGCGGCTGTCGTCGCCGGTGACCTCGAAGCTGAGCGACAGCGCGGCCTTGGGGGTCAGGTCCTCCAGCCGGTCGGGCCATTCGACGAGGCAGATCGCCTCTTCGAAGGCCTCGGTGAGGCCCAGTTCGACCACTTGGTCGGGGTCGGAGAGGCGATAGAGATCGGTGTGCCAGAGCTCGCCCGTGGGCACGTCGTAGACCTGCACCAGCGTGAAGGTGGGCGAGGGCACATCCTCGGGCTCCTCCTGCAGCGACTGGATCAGGCAGCGGGCGAAATGGGTCTTTCCGGCGCCGATGCCGCCGTCGAGCAGCAGCACGTCGCCGGGACGCAGGCGCGGCGCAAGCGAGGCGGCCAGCGCGCAGGTTGCGTCGGAAGAGGGCAGGGACAGGGCGCGGGTCGTCATGGCGCGAAGATACCTTCGCCAGCCGCACGCGCAAGCGGCATCCAGAGGTTAGGCGGGCGTGGCCGCGCCGGTGTCCTCGGGGGTAAAGCGGACCAGCGTCGCACCGCCGGCCATCGGCGCGACGCGGCACAGCAGGCCGCCCCCGCTATGCAGCCGAAGGTGGGCTTCCCATGGCGCGCGCTCGCGCAGGCAGAGGACGAAATCGCGAATGTCGCCCCAGACCGGGCTGGGCGCGCAGAGCGCCTGCCAGCGCGCCGTCGCCTCGGCCACTGAAAGATCGGCGACGCGGCTGTCGGGGTCATCGTCCCAAAGCCTGCGGTAGGCGGCATTGCACAGGCTGAGGGTGCCGTGATCGGAGAAGACCGCGACCGCATCTTCGAACTGGTCGAGCACCGAATGCGCATGTTCGATCTCGCGCCGGAAGCGCCGGGTGAGCGAGATCTCGGAGCTGATGTCTTCGAACAGGAAGGCGATGCCGCCATCGGGATGCGGGCGCCCGGTGATCCGATAGGTCAGCCCGGAGGGCAATTCCCATGTTTCGACGTAAAGATCCGAGGCGGCGGCGGCGATCACCTCGGACAGATGCTCGCGCCAGCTTTGGTAGTTCTTCGGCTCGGGCATCATGCGCCCCTCGCGCAGCGCGTCGAAGAAGCTCATCAGATTGGGCCGGGTGCTGAGAAACTCGGCCTCGAGATGCACAAGATCGATCAGGGCCGGGTTGAACAGCGCCAGCCGGCGCTCGCGGTCAAACACCGCAAGGCCGATCGGCAGATGCGCAAAGATGCGGGTGAGGGTCTGCAGAAAGTTGCGCTGGGTGACCTCGGAATGAATGACCGAGTCGATATTCGTCGCCACATGCAGCCAGCCGTCGCAGGTGCGGTGCGATTGCACCTCGTACCAAAGCTGTGCGCGGTTGCCGCGCGGGCCGACGGCGGTGCGGCTGCGGCGGGTGTCGCTGCCATCGGGGGCGGCAAGCTCGAAGGGCGCGGGACCATCGGGCGCGGTGCCGATCTGGGCGCAGACATCCTCATAAGCGGGATTGAACCAGCTGACCTGACCCAATGCGTCGCTCTGCCAGATCGGGCAGGGCACAAGCGCCATGGCGCGCCGCAGCCGAAGCATTTCCGCTTGATCGAGCCGCAGACGAATTTGATGCCCGGCGGCGAGGTAATCCGCCTGCACCGACAGCCGCAGGGAATCCTTGGCGGGGAACATGGAGAGCCGCGCCTCGGGGAAGAGCGGCGAGTCGATGCTGGCCGGTGTGTGCGGTGGCTGCTCCGGCAATGGGCCGAAGACCGGCTCGAGGTGCCGGATCAGCGTGGGCCAGTCCAGATCTTCATTCGGTTCGCAGTCGAGCATCTGCCGCGCGGCGCCGGTCATATCGGCGACTTGGCCGTCCACGAGTAGGATTTCCGTGTCGGCGCTGTTTCTGGCGATCGGGTCAACGTCACTCGCACGCCGCGATTTGGGCAGCAGGAGCGAGCCGAGGAAGGCCGCGCCTCCGGCACCGAGTCCGATGGCCAATGCGACGGACGGGGTCATGACGATCTCCTCAAGGCAGGTCGTCCCCTATGCCTATGGGAAGATTGGTTAATAACCCGTTAATTCTCGAGGGATTTGACGCCGGTTCAGAGCCGTTTCGGCAGGCTTCAAGGCTCGAACACGGGGTTCTCGCCAAGCATCGCGCCGAGGTCTTGCTCAGGCACAACGATCACCTCACGCGGCCAGACCAGTTCGACCACGGCACCGCGGCGGGTGCCGGGCGGCTCGGGGGCATTGGGATCGGAGGCATTGGCAAAGCTCAGTTCCGCGCCCGAGCGTTCCAGCAGTGTCTTGGCGATGAACAGGCCCAGTCCCATGCCCTCATACTCGGGCCGCGCCTTGCGCTCGGCTTCCGAGCGGCGGCGGCGGATCATCGGCTCACCGATGCGGCCGAGCAGATACGGCGGATAGCCCGGCCCGTCGTCGATGATCCGCACGGTGATGCTGCGCTCGTTCCAGCCGGTCTCGATCCAGACCCGGCTGCGGGCGAAATCCACCGCATTCTGCACGAGGTTGCGCAGCCCGTGGATCACCTCGGGGCGGCGCAGCACCTGCGGCATCGGCCCCTCGGTGCCGGTGATCTGTTCAAGCTCGATGGTCTTGCCGCGGTTCTCATGCGGTTCGGCGGCCTCGCGCAGCACTTCGCTCAGCGGCGCGCTGCGCAGGTGCAGATCGTCCTTCCCGGCGCGGCCCATGGACCGCAGGATGTCGCGGCAGCGGTCGGCCTGCTCGCGGATCAGCCGCGCGTCTTCCTGCAGGTCCGGCCGGTCGTCGAGATCATCAATCAGTTCCGCCGAGGTCAGTTTGATCGTGGCCAGCGGCGTGCCCAGTTCATGCGCGGCAGCGGCGACCACGCCGCCCAGATCGTTGAGCTTTTGCTGCCGTGACAGCGCCATCTGCGTGGCATTGAGCGCGTCGGACATGGCGTTCATCTCGGTGGTCACCCGGCGCGAATAGACCGACAGGAACACCAGCGCGATGGCGATGGCGACCCATTGGCCAAAGACGAAGAGATCGGGGATCTGCAGCACCTGCCCGTCGAATGTGTGCAGCGGCACATTGGCAAAGACCATGCCCGAGATCAGCACAAAGGCGGTGACGTTGAGCACGATGGTCGAGCGCAGCGACAGCATCACCGCAGAAACGGTCACCGGCCCCAGCACCATAACCGAGAAGGGGTTGTTCAGCCCGCCGGTGAGATAGAGCAGGAAGCACAGCTGCAGCAGATCGAACATCACCATCAGGAAGTTCTCGGCTTCCGACAGGCGTTTTGTTTCTGGAAAGATCAGACTGGCGACGAGATTGCCGATCACCGAGATGCCCACCGCGACGTAGCACAGGCCCAGCGGCAGCTGCAGGTCATAGATCGACTGCGCCACCACCAGCGCGGCGATCTGGCCGCAGATCGCCACCCAGCGCAGCAGGATCATCGTGCGCAGGCGGATGAAGGTGCTGCGCTCTTCGGTCCAGAGCAGCGCCTGCCCGGGTTCGTTCAGGTCGGTCTGGCTCATGCCCTTGCTTTCGTGTCTTGATCCTCTGCCGGCAATTGTTAGGTCTGGGGCGGGGATTTGCAATGCGATCCCGGGGTCCGGGCTTTGCCGCCGGGACGGGATCTCTCAGGGAGGCCAGATGAAAACCGCACCGATCGTCGCCATCGCCGCTGCTGGTGGGCTTATCGCGCTGAGCGCCGGAATGTGGGTCGCCACGCAATGGGGCCGCGGCGACGACCGTTTCGCGCAGTGCCGCGCCGGGGCCGTGGCGGGCGACATCGGCGGGCCGTTCGAGCTGCTGAATGCAGCCGGAGAGACGGTGAGCGATGCCGATGTGATCACCGAGCCGACGCTGCTCTATTTCGGCTATACCTTCTGCCCGGACGTCTGCCCGATGGACAATGCGCGCAACGCCGAGGCGACGGATCTTCTGGCCGAAGCGGGCTATTCGGTGACCCCCGCGATGATCACCCTCGATCCGGCGCGCGACACGCCCGAAGTGATGGGCGATTATGTCACCAACTTCCACGACAAGATGATCGGTCTGAGCGGTACGCCAGAGCAGACCGACGCGGCGGCCAAGGCCTATAGGGTCTATTACAAGATCAACGACCCCGACGAAGAGTTCTATCTCGTCGACCATTCGGCCTTCACCTACCTCGTGCTGCCGGGGGAAGGCTTTGTCGACTATGTCCGCCGCGACGTGACGCCGGAGCAGCTCTCCGAGCGGGCCGCGTGCTTTATCGACCACATGTGAGCCGCCTTGGTTTGACCGCATCCCTCGGGCGGGATAAGAGAAATTCTCATACGGCGATATTTGCCGATGGATAACACGGGGGCCGCCGTGGCGGAACTTTCACAAGACGATCTGGGCGACGATCGCTCGCTGTTGCTTGTCGATGACGACGAGCCTTTCCTCAAACGCCTCGCCAAAGCTATGGAGAAACGCGGCTTCGAGGTTGAAACCGCCGAAACCGTGGCCGGGGGCAAGGCCATCGCCACGGCCCGACCACCAGCCTATGCGGTGATTGACCTGCGGCTTGAGGATGGCAATGGCCTCGACGTGGTGGAAGTGCTGCGCGAACGCCGCCCCGACAGCCGTATCGTGGTGCTGACCGGCTATGGCGCGATCGCCACCGCCGTGGCCGCGGTGAAGATCGGTGCCACCGACTATCTGTCGAAGCCTGCCGACGCCACCGACATCACCAATGCGCTGCTGTCGAAGGGCGACGACCTGCCGCCACCCCCCGAGAACCCGATGAGCGCCGACCGGGTGCGTTGGGAGCACATCCAGCGGGTCTATGAGCTTTGCGACCGCAACGTCTCCGAAACCGCGCGGCGGCTCAACATGCACCGCCGGACGCTGCAGCGCATTCTCGCGAAACGCTCGCCGAAGTGAGGGAGGCGCCCTTTGGGCGCTGCCTCCGGCGGGGATATTTTTGCCAAGAGGAAGGGGCTGCCGAAGCGGCCTGAGCGAGACACGAAGTCGTGTCGCGGCTCGATCCGATGTGTGGCGATTTTTCTCTTCACTTGTGGTAAGATAAAGCATTCTCGACATGTGAAGCCGGTCGGACACCGGCACTGGCGGCGCTCCTTCCGGCGGGAAGGAGGATCCCATGTACAAACGTCTGTTCACCGCAAGTCTGATCTTCGGCGCGGCGGCGCTGGGCCCACCCGTGGGCGAGGCGCAAGTGCCAAGCTGCCTGCCGCGTGCGGCGCTGGTGGAGCGGCTGAAAAGCGAGTTCGGCGAGCGTCAGATCGCATTTGGTCTGCAATCTCCCGAAACACTCTTCGAGCTTTGGGGCTCGGAGGACAGCGGCGGCTACACGCTTTTGCTGACGCGCAGCGACGAGATCAGCTGCGTGATTTCGGCGGGTGGGGCGCTGGTGCTTGTGCCGCGGCAGCCGCCGGGGGTGCGCGCCGATCTGGAACCGGAGTGATCGGGCTCAAAGGTCGTAGCGTTTGAGCAGCTTGTCGACACGCGTGCCGTCGTCGAGACGATAGTCTCTAATGTGGCCGTATGTCTCGAACCCGCGGCTTTGATAGTAGATCAGCCCGCCTTCGTTGTCGGCGCGGATCTCGGCGTTGATCCATCGGTACCCGGCATCGCGGCAGGCCGCCCGTGTCGCCTCGAAGAGCGCCGAGCCGATGCCGAGCCGCGTGCGGCCCGGACGCGCGAAGCTGGCGATCTGCGCCACATCCGCGCCGTGCTTGGGGTGCGGCTCGACCCACTGAAAGCCCAGAAGCGCGCCGCCGGTATCCTCGGCGATGTGCCAGATGGCGCGCTCGGTCTGCATCCAAGCGCGCAGCTCCGCTCCGGTGACGGGCCGTGTCATCGCGGTTGTGCCGCCCTGCGCGATCACCTCGTTCAGCAGCTCGGCCATGGGCCGTGCGTCCAGCGCACCGGCGCGGCGGACGGAGACCGGGGCGCTCACAGCTCGGCCAGCAATTCTGCGTGGCGCGCGGTATAGGCGCGGCGCACCTCGACCGGCGGGCGCAGGTGAATGTCGAGCCCCGCGATCAGTTCCGTATCCGGGCGTTTGAAAAAGCGCGAGGCCTCGGCTTCGGAAAACCCGGCGATCTGCACCGCCTCCATCCAGGCCGAGACATTGTCGGCCTTCTTGATCTGCCTCTTGAGTTTCTGGCTGGGCGCCGACGGCAGGCCAAAGCGCAGGTGGATCGCCGCCTCGAGCCGCTTGTCGAGCTCCTTGTAGCCCGGACCCACCGCCGCCTTCACCGGCGAGATCATGTCGCCGATGACATACTCCGGCGCGTCATGCAGCAGCGCGAAAAGCTTTTCGGCGGGCGTCGCATTGGGGCAGAGGCGGCAGAACAGGGTCTCGACCAGCAGCGAATGCTCGGCCACGGAATAGGGGTAGTCGCCATGGGTCTGGCCATTCCAGCGCGCCACGAAGGCGAGACCATGGGCGATGTCCTCGATCTCGATGTCCACCGGCGTGGGGTCGAGCAGATCGAGGCGGCGGCCCGAGAGCATGCGCTGCCAGGCGCGGGGCTGTTTGGCCATGGGTCAGCCTCCGCTGCTTGGGTGCGGGACGGGGCAAAGAAGGGCGGGATGGGTCATCTGGACGGGGCCTGTCTGCGGATTATGCTTCCGTTTGCCGTGGATTGTGATCCACGTTGCGGGGTATCGCAAGGGATGCTACCCCGCTCCGCAATCCCGAGATTGGAATTGGAGCGCCGGAACATGGCTGAAGACTATATCGTCAAGGACATCGCGCTGGCCGAGTTCGGCCGCAAGGAACTTGATATCGCCGAGACCGAGATGCCGGGCCTGATGGCCTGCCGCGCCGAATTCGGTGAAGCGCAGCCGCTGAAGGGCGCGCGCATCGTCGGCTCGCTGCATATGACCATCCAGACCGCCGTGCTGATCGAGACGCTGAAGGCGCTCGGCGCGGATGTCCGTTGGGCCTCGTGCAACATCTTCTCGACGCAGGACCACGCCGCCGCAGCGATCGCCGCGGGCGGCACGCCGGTCTTTGCCGTGAAGGGCCAGACGCTTGAAGAGCATTGGGATTATCTCGACCGCTCGTTCCAGTTCGCCGAAGGCGCGAACATGATCCTCGACGATGGCGGGGACGCCACGCTCTACATCCTTCTGGGCGCGCGCGCCGAGGCGGGCGAGGATCTGGGTGTGCCGACCTCGGAAGAGGAAGAGGTGATCCACGCGCAGATCAAGAAGCGCATGGAGCAGAGCCCGGGCTGGTTCGCCAAGACCCGCGACGCGATCATGGGCGTCTCGGAAGAGACCACCACCGGCGTGCATCGCCTGTATGATCTGCAGAAGAAGGGCCTGCTGCCCTTCCCGGCGATCAATGTGAACAATTCGGTGACCAAGTCGAAATTCGACAATAAATACGGCTGCCGCGAGAGCCTCGTGGACGGCATCCGCCGCGCCACCGACGTGATGCTGGCGGGCAAGGTCGCCGTGGTCTGCGGCTATGGTGACGTGGGCAAGGGCTCGGCGGCCTCGCTGGCCGGCGCCGGTGCGCGGGTGAAAGTGACCGAGGCCGACCCGATCTGCGCCCTGCAGGCGGCGATGGACGGCTTTGAAGTGGTGCTGCTGGAAGACGTCGTCGCCGACGCCGACATCTTCATCACCACCACCGGCAACAAGGACGTGATCCGCATCGAGCATATGCGCGAGATGAAGAACATGGCCATCGTCGGCAACATCGGCCACTTCGACAATGAGATTCAGGTCGCTTCGCTGAAGAACCACAAGTGGACCAACATCAAGGATCAGGTGGACATGATCGAGATGCCCTCGGGCAACAAGATCATCCTGCTGTCGGAAGGCCGCCTGCTGAACCTCGGCAATGCCACCGGCCACCCGAGCTTTGTGATGTCGGCCTCCTTCACCAACCAGGTGCTGGCGCAGATCGAGCTCTATAAGAACGGCAGCCAGTATGAGAACAAGGTCTACATCCTGCCCAAGCACCTCGACGAGAAAGTGGCGCGCCTGCACCTTGATCGCGTCGGTGCCAAGCTGACCAAGCTCTCGGTGGAGCAGGCGTCCTACATCGGCGTGACGCCGGAGGGCCCGTTCAAGCCCGAGCATTACCGCTACTGATTTCGAGTCTGTTTCAGGCTTTTTGCGACGCCCCGCCAACTGGTGGGGCGTTTTGCATTTGGATTATTTTGCGTCACTGAGCCCGGAGCAGAGGCCGTAGGCCGCCGGGCGAGCGCCTGCCCGTCCCGGCGGGCTGGCGCTTTGTCGTCTGCGCAAAACGTTTGGGTGTCACACGGATTTGGCGAGATAAAGCGCAGACCTCAACAGGCGCAGCGCCACCCCACGGGCAGGCGCTCACCCGGCTCTCCACTTTCACCCCGGCGTCACATCGCGGCCATGTGAGCTTTACGCAAGGGCGGTAGCAGCGGCGCATTGCAGCATCCCTGAGGAGATACACGATGCGCCTTTCGCTGTCCGTCCTTGCCCTCGCCAGCGCGCTTGCCGCGCCCGCCACGGCTCAGGAAGTCTTCCCGGCCAAGCTCGCCGGTCACGCCTACCTGCCCGCCCTGTCGCTGGTCGAGCCGCCGGCGGATGCGCCGCGCGATGCATGGCTGTCGGGCAAGTTCACCGGCGCCGTCCGCAACGCGCAGGCGATGAGCGTCGAAGGCAACACCGGCAAGAGTTACGGCAACCACGGCACCGGCATCTCGCTGCCCTTCATCGGCCAGCCTGTGCAGGGCATGTCGGGCTTTGCCATGACACGCGCCGAGGATGGCAGCTTCTACACGCTGACCGACAACGGCTTTGGCTCGAAGCGCAACTCGCCCGATGCGCTGCTGTTCTTTCACAAGATGGCCCCGGATTTCGAGACCGGCACTGTCGAGCGCCGTGAGACCGTCTTCCTGTCGGACCCCGACCATAAGGTGCCCTTCCGCATCGCCTATGAAGGCACAGAGAGCCGTTATCTGACCGGCGCCGATTTCGACACCGAGTTGATTCAGGTGCTGGACGGTGAGGTCTGGATCGGCGACGAGTTCGGTCCCTATATCATCCGCGCCGGTCTTGACGGCGTGGTGAAAGAGGTCTTCGCCACCGAGCTCGATGGCAAGGAATTGCATGGGCCGGACACCTACAGCGTCTTCGTCCCTGCCGAGGCGGGCCGCGACTATCAGGTGCAGCGCTCGGGCGGTTACGAGGGCATGGCGCTGCAGCCGGGCACGGATTTGCTCTGGGCGATGCTGGAAAAGCCGGTGCTGATCGAGGGCGGCGAGACCGAGGGCCCGTTCCTGCGGGTCATCGCTTTCGACCCTAAAGCAGGCGAATGGACCGGCGAGAGCGTGAAGTTCCAGCTTGCCGAAGGCGCCACCGCGATCGGCGATTTCAACTTCATCGACGAGACCCGCGCGCTGGTCATCGAGCGCGACAATGGCGAGGGCGACATGGCGCAGGCCTGCGTCGAGGGCACAAGCGACACCTCGGACTGCTACCCCAACCCCGCCAAGGTGAAGAACATCGTGCTGGTCGACATGAGCCAGACCGACGATGAGGGCTTCATCCGCCGCATCGGGCAGATCGACCTGCTGAACATCGCCGATCCGGGCGCCAAGGCGCTGCCGGGTATGGGCGCTGGCGGCGAGACCTTCAGCTTCCCGTTCTTCACCATCGAGGACGTGATTGCCGTGGACGAGAGCCACATTCTGGTCGCCAACGACAACAACCTGCCGTTCTCTGGCGGCCGCGTGCCGGGCGAAGCGGCGCACAACGAGTTCATCCTGCTCGAAGTGCCGGAGCTGCTGGCGGCGAAGTGATCGCCTGCAAAAGACAATGGGGGCGCCTTGTGGCGCCCCCATCCGTAAGCTTTGGGAGGTCTTACGCGTAGCGCTTGATCTCGCCGGACTTCAGCCGCGCGTTGTAGCTGTTCAGCTCGCCCTTCACGATCGGCATCAGGAAGTAGAGGCCGAAGATGTTGACCAGCGCCATGGCGAAGATCGCGGCGTCCGAGAAGTCGATCACCGGGCCGAGGTTCATCGCCGCGCCAATGATCACGAAGATGCAGAAGATCACCTTGAAGATCAGCTCCTGCGCCTTGCCTTCGCCGAACATATAGGTCCACGCCTTGAGGCCGTAGTAGCTCCAGGAGATCATCGTCGAGAAGGCGAAGAGGATCACCGCCAGCGCCAGCACGTAGGGGAACCACGAGATAGTCGTGCCGAAGGCCGCCGAGGTCAGCGCCACGCCCGAGACGTCGCCGATGGTTTCGACACGGCCCAGATCGGCGTTCCAGATGTAATTGCCGGTCTCAGGGTCGATCTGCATGACGCCGGTGATGATGATCACAAGCGCGGTCATGGTGCAGATCACCACCGTGTCGATGAAGGGCTCGAGCAGCGACACGAAACCTTCGGTGATCGGCTCTTTGGTGCGCACCGCTGAGTGGGCGATGGCCGCCGAGCCGACGCCCGCTTCGTTCGAGAAGGCGGCGCGTTTGAAGCCTTGGATCAGCGCGCCGACAAGCCCGCCCGCAACACCGGCACCGGTGAACGCGCCGTCAAACACCTGACCGAAGGCCCAGCCGATCTTGTCGAAGTTCATCAGCAGGATGATCAGCGCGGTGCCGACATAGAGCACGCCCATGAAGGGCACGACTTTCTCGGTCACCTGCGCGATGCTCTTCAAGCCGCCGATGATCACCGCAAAGACGATCGCGGCAAAGATCACGCCGGTGATCCAGCCTGGATAGTCGCCGACGATATTGGCGATCTGCGCATGGGCCTGATTGGCCTGGAACATATTGCCGCCGCCAAGCGCGCCCAGCACGCAGAAGATCGAGAAGAAGATCGCGAGGATCTTGCCGAGCCAGCCAAAGCCGCGCTCTGTCATCCCCTTGCTGAGATAGTACATCGGGCCGCCCGAGACGGTGCCGTCGGGGTATTCGTTGCGGTATTTCACGCCCAGCGTACATTCGGTGAATTTCGACGCCATGCCCATGAGGCCAGCGAGGATCATCCAGAATGTCGCGCCGGGGCCGCCGATCGAGACGGCCACCGCCACACCGGCGATATTGCCAAGGCCGACGGTGCCCGAAAGCGCTGTGGCGAGGGCCTGGAAATGGCTGACCTCGCCCGCGTCGTTCGGATCGGAATATTTGCCCGAGACGAGCGCGATGGAATGCGGGAAGGATCGAAATTGAACAAAAGCGAAATAGAGCGTGAAAATGGTCGCGGCGATCACCAGCCAGAGCACGATCCACGGAAAGGACGTGCCGGGAAAGGGTGAGAAAATAAAGCTGACGAAAGGCCCAGTGAGATTGCCGACCGCTTCGTTGATCGCGGCGTCGATGCTGTGCGCCTCTTCCTGAGCCTGTGCAGGCGCGGCGGCAAGCAGCGCGGTCGCAGGCAGCAGAGCGGCGCGAAGAATGTTTTGGTTTATGGACATGAGAGGTCTCCTTCGGCTCACGGCACGATGACGGTTGGCACGGTGGCAATCTGTGCCAGCCCCAGCGGGACCGAGCCAAAGATGCGCGCCGTCATGGATTGCGTGCCGGAGCGGCCGACGATGATCATCGAGGCCTTCGCCTCGGTGGCGATCTCGGCCACCAGTTCGACCACAGAGCCGTATCGGATGCGGCAGTCGACCTCGAGCCCGGCGTCCTTCACCTTGGCCAGAGCCGGATCGAGGATGACCTCCTGCGCGCGTTTCAACTCTTCCTTGCGCCGTCCGTGCCGCTCTTCAAGCTCCTGCGGTGTGAGGAACTTGTAGGGCGACCATTCCAGAATATGGACAAGCAGCAATGCCGCATTGTCCTTCTTGGCCCGCGCGATCGCATAGTCGAGCAGGCCGTCATCACCTTCCTTGTTCTCGTAGGCGACGACAAACGTCTCAGTTGCCATTGTATTTCCCCGGTATGATTTTTCTGAGGCCGCGTCTGCGCCCCCTGTTGGCCGGGGCTCTTTGGCAGATGCTTTCCCTAGGGTCTATGCTGCGGGCGACGTTACGCATTTGTCACGAAAAAAAGCAAAATGCCGCAGGTTCCCGCCGAATGGAGCGGGGTGGAGGAGAAAATTTTCTCCTTTTTTTCAACAATGCGGCCTGACTATAGTCGGTCTTGCCGGGAAACGGCTGCTGTGGCCCGGTGCAACACGTCCTTTGGGAGAGCGACATGGGCAAGAGAGACGATCTGATCGAGAAATACGCCGAGGACCTGCGCAGCAAATGCGGTGTCGAGCCGGACATGGACCTGCTGACCAAGGTCACCATCGGCTGCGGCCCGTCGATCTATGACGCTGATGCCTCGACCGTTGCCTCCAGTCAGGATCACGAACTGGAAACGGTGAAAGACAACTTCCTGATCAAGAAGCTGGGGCTCGACGACGGGCCCGAGCTGATGGATGCGATCCATGCGGTGGCCGAGACCTACGGCCATTCCGAGCGCAACAAGTACCGCGCCGTGGTCTATTACCTGCTGGTCAAGCATTTCGGCAAAGAGGCGGTCTACGGCTGAGCGCTTCGGCGCGCTGGATTTTAGACAGTTCGCCTTTGCCAGAGTCGCTTTGCGATGGCATTTTGAGGATCCGGCCAGAAGGTCGGATCCGGTTTCACCGCAGCGCCTGTGGGAGTGCGCGTGGGGTGGCAAGGGGTCCGGCGATGCGTCGGGCCCCTTTTCCGTTTCCAAACTCGATATCGGATCGCCTTGGCTCATGCCCGGCCAGTAGACTCGGCAAGCAGCCTAGACGGGCAGGCAACCTAGAACAGACCGAGCACCAGCCCGATCACCGCGCAGCCAAAAATCGCATAGCCGCCGTCGATCAGTGTCAGCTTAAAGGGCCGCTGGCCGTAGGCGTTGTTGATCATGATCCACGGCGCGATGAAGAAAAGGCCGATGCCCAGCCCCGCGACCAGACCGGCGCCGGGGCTGGTGATGCCCGCCATATGAAAGATGTGCCGCATCATGCCCGCCACCAGCAGCATTGCGATGGCCGATAGCACGAAGGGCAGGGGGCTGCCTTTCTTCGGCTTGCCCGACGCGTCGCACTCTATGCCCGAGGCTGCGAGCCAAGGCTTCGACAGGCTCATGTACCAGCCCGCCCCGAAGAGCCAGCCCGCCAATGCCGCGACGATCACGCTGATCAAGTCCATCAAGGCCTCCCTCGCTGTCGCGGGAAGCCTGCCGCAAAGCGGGCGTGCTGCCTAGCGGCAATCGCGGGATCAGGCCTTTAGGCCGCCTTTGGCGCAGATGTGCTGAAACTCGGCCTCGGTCACCGGCTGCACCGACAGGCGCGACTGTTTGATCAGCGCCATCTCGGACAGCGCCGGGTCGCCCTTGATCTCGTCGAGCGTCACCGGGTTGGGCAGTTTCTCGATGGCCTTGATGTCCACGCATTCCCAGCGCGGGTCATCGGCCTTGCTGTCGGGGTGCACCTCGGCGCAGATCTCGACGATGCCGACGACGGCCTTCTCCTTCTGCGAATGGTAGAAGAAGCCGCGATCCCCAAGCGTCATCTCGCGCATGAAGTTGCGGGCCTGATAGTTGCGGACGCCGTCCCATTCCTCGCCCGCCTCGCCCTTGGCGACCTGGTCATCCCATGACCAGGTCGAGGGCTCGGACTTGAAGAGCCAGTATCTCATCGCAGCATCCTCAGCCGATGACTTTTTTCCACGCGGTCAGGGTGACGCTCTCGAACAGACCGGCGAGCGCATAGGGGTCCTTGTCGGCCCACTCCTGCGCGGCGGCCATATCCTCGACGTCGAGGATCACCAGGCTGCCCGCCATCTCGCCCGCCTCATCCAGCAGCGGACCGGCCTGCGCGACCACGCCGGTGCGTTCGATATAGGCGAGGTGTTCGGCGCGGGTGTCCTTGCGGATTTGCAGGGCACCGGCTTTGTCCTTGGCGATAAGTGCGACGAGCATGGTCATTCCTCCTTCAGGGGTCTGGAAAGAAGCTCATCCAGAGCTTCGGCAATGGTAACGCGTCCCTCGGTCAGACCGGCGACAACGGCAGAGATCGGCATGGCGATCCCCTCGCGGTTGGCCAACGCAGTGACCGCGCGTGCGGTTGCGGCGCCCTCGACCGTCACCGACGGATCGAAACCCTCAGCGCGGCCCAGCGACTGGCCATAGCGATAGTTGCGCGACAGATCCGAGGTGCAGGTGAGCGCCAGATCGCCAAGGCCCGAAAGCCCTGTAATCGTCTCTGGTTTCGCCCCCAGATGCACCGCAAGGCGGGTCATCTCGGCAAAGCCGCGGGTCATCAATGCGGCGCGGGCGCTGTCGCCCAGACCGGCGCCGATGCAGGCGCCGCAGGCGATGGCCATGACGTTCTTCAGCGCGCCGCCAACTTCGGCCCCGGTGACATCGAGGCTGCGATAAAGCCGCAGCGTCTTGGTCGAGAGCACATGCTGCAGCACCAGCCCGGCCTCGGCGTCCTCGCAGGCGAGCGTCAGCGCCGTCGGCAGGCCGCGCGCGATGTCGGCGGCAAAGCTGGGGCCGGTGAGGATGGCGGGCAGGGCGCCGGGCTTGGCATGGGCGATCACATGGCTGGGGCCGGTGGTGGTGGCCAGATCGATGCCCTTGCAGCAGGCGACCAGCTTTTGCCCTTCGAGAGAGCTGTCAATCGACCCTAAAACGGCGGAAAGCGTCTGCATCGGCACCGACAGAAGCAGCGTTTCCGCTTCGGCGGTGCGCGGCAGATCGGCGGTGATCTCGATGCTTTCGGGCAGGGTGACGCCGGGCAGGCGCGCGGTCTGGCGGGTGCGGGCCATCTCGGCCATCGTCTCGGCGTTGCGGCCCCAGAGCATCACCTTGCGGCCATCACGGGCCAGCGCCACGGCCAGAGCGGTGCCGAACGCCCCAGCGCCAAGCACGCCGATCATGCTTTGGCGCCTTTCTTGCCCGAGCCAAGAAGCGGTGCCGCCGCCTTATCCAGCGGCCAGCGCGGGCGCGCGGCCAGCGTCATGTCCGAGCGTTCGCCCGCCGCCAGAAGCTCACCACCCGCATAGGCGATCATCGCCGCGTTGTCGGTACAGAGCCGCAGCGGCGGCGCGGTGAAACTGACGCCATGCGCGTCGCACAGGCTCTCGAGCGCGCCGCGCAGAGCCTTGTTGGCCGCCACGCCGCCTGCCACGGCAAGCGCGGGCTGGGCGGGATTTGCTTCGAGATAGAGCCGCAATGCGCGCTTGGTCTTCTCGGCCAGCACGTCGCGCACCGCCGCCTGAAACCCGGCGCAAAGATCGGCCCGATCCTGCGCGTGCAGCCCGCCCTGCTCGTCGATCAGCTTGTCACGCATGCGCAGCAGCGCGGTCTTCAGCCCCGAGAAGGACAGATCGCAGCCCTCGCGGTCGAGCAGCGGCCTTGGGAAGCGGAAGCGTTTCTCGTCACCCTTTTGGGCCTCTTCCTCGACCGAAGGGCCGCCGGGCTGCGGCAGGCCAAGCAGGCGTGCGGTCTTGTCGAACGCCTCGCCCGGCGCGTCGTCGATGGTGCCGCCAAGCCGGGTGAACTCCTGTGGGCCGCGCACCACAAGGAACTGGCAGTGCCCGCCCGAGACCAGCAACATCAGATAGGGATAGGCCAGATCATCGGTCAGCCGCGGCGTCAGCGCATGGCCCGCGAGGTGGTTCACCCCGATGAGCGGCTTGCCGGTGGCCGCGGCGATGCCCTTGGCCATCATCACGCCCGACAGCACGCCGCCGATCAGCCCGGGGCCGGAGGTGACGGCGATGGCATCAAGCTCGCCCACGGGCACACCGGCCTGCACCAAGGCCTGTTCCACCGCCAGATCGAGCTTTTCGGCATGGGCGCGGGCCGCGATCTCGGGCACCACGCCGCCAAAGGCCGCATGCAGCTCGGCCTGCCCAAGCACCACCGAAGACAGGATCTCCCGCCCGCGCAGCACCGCCGCCGCGGTGTCGTCGCAGCTGCTTTCCAGCCCGAGGATCGTCAGTTCAGCCATCAGCGCGTCCGTTGCATCCCTTTGCTCTTGCAGCTACCACCACAGAAACGCTGCCACAATCCCAGCCCTTCTGAATACAGGAGCAAGGATGCCCGACACCCAGCCTCTCCTGCTGCTCACCCGCCCGCGCGCGGCCTCCGAGCGGTTCGTGCAGGAGCTGGCCGAGGAGGGCATCAGCGGCTTTACCCCCGTTATCAGCCCGTTGATCGAGGTCGAGCCTACGGGCCCGCTGCCGCAGATGGAGGGGATCACCGGGCTGATCTTCACCTCTGCCAACGGGGTGCGCGCCTATGCCGAACTGGGCGGAGCGCCGCTGCCGCTGTGCTATGCGGTGGGCGAGGCCACGGCGCGGGCGGCGCGTGATCTGGGCATGTCGCCGCGCGTGGCCGGGGGCGATGCCGAGTCGCTGCTTGCGGCGATCCTCGGCGACGCGCCGGGCGGCCAGCTTCTGCATCTGCGCGGCACCCATGCGCGCGGCGATCTTGCGGCCCGGCTGGGCGCGGCGGGCCAACCTTGCCTTGAGGCGGTGATCTACGACCAGCCGACTCGCCCGCTGACCGCCGAGGCGATTGCCGCGCTGCAGGGCAGGCTTCCTGTGGTAGTGCCGCTTTTTTCACCGCGAACTGCCCGGATTTTTGTGGAAGCCGCAGCGGCCGTTAGCGCAACCGCGCCGCTTTTCGCCGCATACATGAGCGCAGAGGTGGCCGGAGCTTGCTCTGGCCACTATGTTCTCGACTCAGACATTGTTTCGCGACCCGAGGGGCAGCTGATGCGTAAGTCGGTGGGAAAGCTTCTAGAATGCGCGCGACCGCTTGTAGAGCGCGCCGGGTCTGTGGAAAGTTATCAACGTGACGCAGGGTCCGGCAGGGACTCGCGCGCGACAGATTGAAAGGGTGGACCGCGTGGCCGACGAGAAGAAGCCAAAGACCGGCGTCGATGAAAACACGGAACGGGATGAGGGCCTGACGCCCGAAACCGAGCCCACCCAAAGCGAGATCTCGGAGGGTGAGACCCCCGAGGAGAGCGTGACCGCATCCACGGGCGACGACACGCTGGCCTCCGAGGTGCAGAACGCTTCCACCAATGACACCGAAGATGCGGATGCGGACGACAGTCTTGCCGGGGCCGATACGGAACGGACCGAGGGTGACGACACTCTGAGCGAGGCCGAGACGGTTGGCGAAGGCGATCCGCTCTCTGGCGATGATACGCTGGCTGTCTCGAACGAAGACGACACGGTCGCGCATGAGCCGGCGAACTCGATGGAATCCATCCACTCGGTGGGCGAAGCGGTCGAACTTGACGCGGATGAGGATACACCGGCGCAGGCCGAGGACACTCTGGGGTCTGCCGGTGCCGATACGGTCGTGGTCGAGGAAGAGCGGATCGACCCCGCTTCCGATCCGATGGCGCGCGAGCCTGTCTCGCCCGAGCCCGCAGCCACCGTGCCGCCGCAGGTGATCCAAGAGAAGGTGATCGAGCGCAAAGGCGGCTTCGTGCCCATGGTCGTCGGCGGCATCATTGCCGCGGCGCTGGGCTGGGGCGCGTCGGCCTATCAGTCCGGCACCTTCCCCTTTGGCGACGCCTCCGGAGCCTTCGAGGAAGAGACCCGCGCCGCATTGGCTGATCAGTCCCAGCAGATCGACGCGCTTGGCGCGACGCTCGAGGACACCGCCTCGCAAGTTGGCGGCATCGACCTCACCGATCTGGAGAATTCCGCCGTCGATCTCGGACAGCGCATGGCCAATGCCGAGGGCAGTGCCGCCTCGCTGAGCGAGCAGGTGGCGCAGCTGCAGACCCGCATCGAGGACATGCAGAACCAATGGCTGTCGGAATCGGTCTCGCCCGAGGCCATGGCGGCCTATGAAAAGGCGCTGGCCGATGTGCGCACCGCGATCGAGACGCAGCGCGCCGAGGTCGAGCAGATGACGCAGGAGGCCATGCAGGCCCGCGAAGCCGCCTCGGATGAGGCGCTGACCGCCGAGTCACGCTCGGCGCTGGCCGATATCGAGACCGCTTTGCGCGACGGCGCCCCCTATGCCGAGGCGCTGGCCACGCTGCAGGAAAACGGTGTCGATGTGCCCGAGGGGCTGAGCGCCCCGGCGGGTGACGGTGTGCCGACGCTTTCGGCGCTCGAGGCCGACTTCCCGCCCGCCGCGCGCGATGCGCTTTCGGCGGCGCGCCGGGCCGAGGCGACCAATGAGGACACCACCAGCCGCGTTGCCACCTTCTTTGCCAACCAGCTTGGCGCGCGCTCGGTCGAGCCGCGCGCGGGCGACGATCCCGATGCCGTCCTGTCGCGCGCCGAAGCGGCGCTGCGCTCGGGCGATCTTGGCGCGGTGCTGAGCGAGGTTGCGGCTTTGCCCGAACCCGCGCAACAGGAACTCTCGGACTGGGTCGCCAGCGCCGAGACGCGCAAGGCCGCACT
Source organism: Salipiger sp. ABN3_019 (assembly GCF_056158605.1). NCBI lineage: Bacteria > Pseudomonadati > Pseudomonadota > Alphaproteobacteria > Rhodobacterales > Roseobacteraceae > Salipiger > Salipiger sp. ABN3_019. Next base: position 543,901 of record NZ_JBSWTP010000009.1, on the reverse strand, counting down.
CGACGGGGCCGATGCCGTCGCACAAACTCTGAACCAGAACTGAGGGTAAGGGCTCGTTTTCATGCTTTGGTCACTTCTGAAAATCGTTCTCTTCGTCGCCGCCGTCGCGGCGCTCACCCTTGGGGCTGGCTACCTGATGGAAAGTCAGGGCGGGGTGCAGATCACCGCCGGCGGAATGGAATTCACCCTTGGGCCGCTGCAGTCGGTGATCGCCGCCATCGTGCTGGTCTTCGTGCTGTGGGTGGTCTTCAAACTGGTGTCGCTGCTCATCGCGATCCTGAAGTTCATCAACGGCGATGACACCGCGCTGTCGCGCTATTTCGACCGCAACCGCGAGCGCAAAGGCTATCAGGCCATGTCCGAAGGCCTGCTGGCGCTGGCCTCGGGCGAGGGCAAGCTGGCCATGGCCAAGGCGCAGAAGGCCGAGCGCTACCTGCACAAGCCCGAAGTCACCCATCTGCTGACCGCGCAGGCGGCCGAGCTGACCGGGGACACGCGCAAGGCCGAAGAGGTCTACAAAAAGCTCATCACCAACGAGCAGACCCGCTTTGTCGGCATCCGCGGCATGCTCAAGCAGAAGCTGGCGAAGGGCGATACCGACACCGCGCTCAAGCTGGCGGAACGCGCCTTTGCGCTGAAGCCCAAGCATGAGGAAATTCAGGACGTTCTGCTGCAGCTTCAGGCGCAAAAGCACGACTGGCAGGGCGCGCGCAGAACGCTCTCGGCCAAGCTCAAGCACGGTGCGCTGCCGCGTGACATCTACCGCCGCCGCGACGCGGTGCTGGCGCTGTCGGAAGCCAAGGATATCATGGATGAGGACAAGCCGATCGAAGCCCGCGAGGCGGCCATCGCCGCCTCCAAGGGCTCGCCGGACCTCATCCCCGGTGCCTCCATGGCGGCGCGTTCTTACATCGCGCAGGAAAAGCCCAAGCTCGCCGCCCGCATCCTCAAGAAGGCATGGTCGGTGCAGCCGCATCCGGACCTTGCCGCCGCCTTCGCCGAGATCGCCCCCGACGAGACGCCGCAAGCGCGGATGAAGCGGTTCGGCACGCTGACCTCGGTCAAGCCTGACCACCGCGAAACCCGTCTGCTGAAGGCCGAGCTTGCGCTCGCCGCCGAGGATTTCCCCGAGGCGCGTCGCGCCGTGGGCAACCTCGCCGAGACCGAGCCCGATGCCCGCGTGCTGACCGTCATGGCGGCGATCGCCAAGGGCGAGGGCGCTGGCGAGCAGGTGGTGCGCGGCTGGCTGGCCAAGGCACTGGTGGCGCCGCGCGGCCCGCAGTGGGTCTGCGACAAGTGTCACCACGTGCACGCCGAATGGGTGCCGGTCTGCGACAATTGCGAAGGGTTCGACACGCTGAGCTGGCGCAACCCGCCGCATTCCGACGTGGCTCCGGCGGGCGCAGAGATGCTGCCGCTGATCATCGGCGCGCTCGAGGACAAGACCGACGAGCCGACGGCGGAGCCCGAGACCGAGGCGCCCGAAGTGCTGACCCCGACGCAGGAGGCCCCAAAAGAAACGCCGGCTGAACCGCCGGTCGCGACCGCTGGCGCGGACGCGGAGAAACGCCCGGATGTGCCCGACGCAGAGACCGTCGAAGAGCCGGCCCAGAGCGCCGAACCCGAGAAGGCAAAATAGGCCTTTTCCTAGGGCGGCCCCGGTGCTAAGAGGCCGCCCACCAGTGCCGCTGTAGCTCAGCTGGTAGAGCACGTCATTCGTAATGATGGGGTCGGGGGTTCGAGTCCCTTCAGCGGCACCAGTTCTCTTCGGAGACCGGATCAGAAGGCCACCCGCGCGGGTGGCCTTTTGCGTTTGGGGGGCTCTGCCCCCGTCCGCTGCGCGGACTCCCCCGGGATATTTTCGCCAAGAGGAAGGAGGGGGGCAGCGCGGAGCTTTGGTCATCGCGGAGGCATCTTGATGCCGTCATGGGCAGTTTCGGTGGCCGAAGGCGGCCGCGCTCTCGACTTGGCCGGACGTTCCCCCTAACGCAGCGGCACGCAATACACTCACGAGGACAAGTCACGTGCCCGCCATTGTCACCGGAATCATCGCGCTGCTGCTGTTTCAGCTCGGCGGTGAAGTCCTCTCCCGCATGTTTTCCCTGCCGCTGCCCGGCCCGGTGCTGGCCATGGTGGCGCTGGTCGTCGGTATGGTGCTGTCGCCCAAATTGCTCGAGCTGATCCGCCCTGTGGCGAGCTTCCTTTTGCAGAACCTCTCGTTGCTCTTCGTGCCGGTGGGCGTGGGCGCGGTGGCGCGGCTCTCCGAGCTGTCGTCCAATGCGCTGGCGCTGGGAGCGGCGCTGATCGGATCGACGCTTCTGGCGATCTGCGTCGGCGCGCTGACCTTCGAATGGGTGGCGCGGCTTACCGGCAATACCGACGAGGAGGAAGACGCATGACCGATCCGCTTCTCGTCTGGTCATATCTGGAAAGCGGCCCGCTGCTGTGGCTGACGGCGACGCTGGTGGCCTATTGGATCGCCGACCGGATCTTCCGGCTCAGCCGCGGCAAGCCTTGGTTCAATCCGGTGATGCTTTCGGTGATCCTGCTGGGCGCGCTGCTGATGGCCACGGGCACGCCCTATGAGACCTATTTCGAAGGCGCGCAATTCGTCCACTTCATGCTTGGCCCGGCGACGGTGGCGCTGGCGCTGCCGCTGCACGCCAACCTGCGCCGGGTGCGCAAGGCCGCGTTGCCCATGGCGCTGGCGCTGCTGGCAGGCTCGCTGACGGCGGTGGTCTCGGCGCTTGGGCTGGCAAAGGCGCTGGGGGCGGAGGGGCAGCTTCTGGCCTCGCTGGCGCCGAAATCGGCCACCGCGCCGGTGGCGATCGGCATTTCGGAAAAGCTCGGCGGCGATCCGGCGATGACCGCGGTGCTTGTGCTGCTGACCGGGATGATCGGGGCGATCGCGGTGACGCCGATGCTCAACGCGCTGGGGCTGCGCGACTGGCGTGCGCGCGGCTTTGCCACGGGTGTTGCCGCGCATGGCGTCGGCACCGCGCGGGCGCTGCAGGTGCATCCGACCGCCGGGGCCTTTGCGGGCATCGGCATGGGGATGAACGCGGTGCTGACCGGCATCCTCGCGCCGCTGGTGCTGCATCTGTTCGAGTAGGCGGTCAGCGCCGGAGACCCGAACGCCGCACGAGGTCAGGGCAGGATCAGGCCACCCCGGCCCGCAGCGCGTCATGGATGTGCAGCAGCCCGACAAGTTGCCCGGCCTCGTCGACCACCAGAAGGACCGTGCGCTTCTTCTCGTTGAGGATGCCAAGCGCCTCTGTGAGCAGCATCTCCGGCCGCGTGGTGAGCGGGCCGGGGGTCGCCACATCGCCCGCGCGGCGATCCAGCAGCCCCTCCATGTTGCGGCGCAGGTCGCCGTCGGTGATGATGCCGCTCAGGCGGCCGTCCTCGACCACCGCAGCGACGCCAAAGCCCTTCTGCGACATGGTCACCAGCGCTTCGCTCATTGGGGTTTCCGGGCGCACCACGGGCAGCTCGTCGCCCTTGTGCATCACCGCCGAGACCCGCAGCAGCGCAGCGCCCAGCGAGCCGCCGGGGTGGAAATGCGCATAGCTTTCCTTGCCGAACCCACGGTTGCTCATCAGCGCCACGGCAAGCGCATCGCCAAGCGCCATGCACAGGGTGGTCGAGGTGGTGGGGGCCATGCCGATGGCGCAGGCTTCGGGCGCATCGGGCAGCAGCAGCAGATGCTGCGCGGCGCTGGCCAGCGTGCTGCCTGCGCGTTTCGTCACGGCGATCATCGGGATCGAGAAGCGGGCGCAATAGCCGATCATATCGGCCAGCTCGCGGGTCTCGCCGGAATTGGAGATCAGGATCACCGCATCCGCCGAGGTGATCATCCCCAGATCGCCGTGGCTGGCCTCGCCGGGGTGCACGAATTGCGCCGGGGTGCCGGTCGAGGCGAGGGTGGCGGCGATCTTCGCGGCCACATGGCCGGATTTGCCCATGCCCGAGACGATGACGCGGCCCCGGATGTGCAGCAGCAGATCGACCACCGCATCGAAATCGGCAGGCAGCTCGTCGGCGAGCCGGGTCAGCGCTTCGGTCTCGGTGGCGAGGACGGCGCGGGCGATGTCGGACGGGGTTTCGGGCATGATCTTCCCTGTTGTGACCTGCGCGGGTGTTAGCCCGCAAATGCGGGCTTGTCCAACCTCGGGCAGCATGGCCCGCGTGCCGGGTCGCTCCGGCGGGCGAGAGGAGAAAGCAGAATCAACGTGCCAGAGCGCCCACCTCCGTGCCATGTCGGTCAGGCGACGCTTATGCTGCCTCGGGTTGTTTCGCGGGAAACCGCATTCCGCTCCGGCAAGAAATTGACACAAAATGAGTCAGCTTCCGGCCCTCGGCGCTCTCTCAACAGGCTGGATGGGCAAGCCCGCGATTGCTATTTTGTAGTGTATAAAAACAAACGAGAGCAGGATTTCAGGACATGACAACGGCCTATCGTGGCACGTTCGTCATCTCTTGGTCACAGACGCGCATAGACGGCCTGAAGGCCGCGCCTCCGTCGGCCCTGCAAGTTGGGGCCGCTTGGGCTTGGTGTGGTGAGTTAGTACAGGTCGCGGGGCCTTCGGGTCCCGATGTGTTTGACCGGGAAGATGGGGAAGCGGAGCTTCGCAAGCGGGCGGCGCAGAGGGTGCGCCGGTTGGTGAGCGAAGCCATGACGGATCAAGCGGCGGAGCGCCGGGCACATCCGGAGACTTCACAAAGCGATGTATCCGCGCCGGGCCAAACCGGCGGCGCGGTCATGCCGGAGTCCAGCTTTGTCGTCACCGACGGCTTGAAAAGCTACACAGTGACAGAGATCGAGGTCGCGGACAGCTCGCGGCCTCTGTTGATGTTCATCGGAGAGATACCGCCGCGCGACAAGGACATGTGGGTCGTCCACAACACGCTCGAGCCGAGTTTCCGGCGCGATCGCGCGCGCCCGGACGAGGGCGGGGTGATCTGCTTTGCGGCGGGGACGCGCATCCTGACGCCGCGCGGGCTTGTCGCGGTCGAGCATTTGCGCGAGGGCGACAGCGTGCAGACCAAGGATGACGGCGTTCAGCCCGTGCATTGGGTCGGCAGCCGCAGGATGAGCGGCGCGCGCCTGCATGTGATGCCCGATCTGCGCCCGGTTCTCATTCGTGCGGGCGCCTTTGGGATCGAGCGCCCGGACGATGAGTTTCTCGTCTCGCCGGAGCATCGGATGCTGATCCGCGGCGCGGTGGCGCGGGCGCTGTTCAACACCGATGAGGTTCTTGTGGCCGCCAAACATCTGGTCAACGGCAGCACGATCCGCCGGGACATCGGGCAGCGCGAGGTGACCTATGTGCATCTGCTGCTGCCGCGGCATGAGATCGTCTTTGCCAATGGCGTCGAGACAGAGAGCTTCCATCCCGCCAATACGGCGCTTTCGAGCCTGTGTGACGATGATCGCGCGCGGCTCATGAGCCTTTTGCCGGGCATTGCCGAGCGTCCCTGTCTCTATGGCACACACGCACGCCGCAACCTCAGCGCGCGCGAAGCGGCGCTGCTGATGAAGGAAGCGGCCTGACCCGAACGCCATGCCGGTCTCAAGACAGAGCTGGCATGGCGCTTGGATTGATTTTGATGGCGTCTCCGGTGGAGACGGTCAGGCAAAGCCTCCGCCCACATCCGAATGCAGCCAATCCGGCCAAGACACACCGTGATGTGCCAACTCCGGTGCGTGCTTATCGGAAGTGCCATCGAACTGGCCGTGATGCGCGCCGAAGTCGACCGGTGGGTCGCCGTCGAACAGCGCCCCGTGAAGCGCGGCGTATTGGCTTTCGATGAACTGAAGCTCCTGCGCCATCATCTCGACATGTGTCTGCTCGGCATGAGACAGCGCTGCAGGACCAGATGCGGTCTGTACGCCATCCCGGTCCCCAGCAGCGCCCGAGAAATCGAACGTATCCGGCTCGTCCGCATCCTCGTCGAGGAACCGCAGCATCAGATCCCGCGCCTCGGCGGAAAATGCCGGCGCGGTGCTGGCGGCAAGCATCTCGGTGCCTGCCTCGGTCGAGAGCACGCTTGCGCTTGGGGACAGCGGGTCTTCGACCGGGGCGCGCGGCACATGGCCGGTCGCGTCCAGACCCATATCCTCCAGCGGGCCATCGACCGAAAGCTGCATGATCTCGGGCAGCCGCTCGGTCCAGCCAATGCGCCAGCTTTCGCCATAGCCGGTTTGGTCGGTGGCCCCATGCGAGTCTCGGTCGTCGCCCGCCTCATTGCGGTCCGGCATATAGCCAAGGCTGATCGCAGCGTTGCGCAACCCGCGCACACTACCGTCGGCCTCTAACCGGAACAGCGCGAGCTTCGACTTGCGGCCGGTGGTCAGCTCGGCCCGCTCGTGGGCCAGCGCATCATATTCGAGGCCGTAGAATTGCTCGGCCTCGGTTTCGGGCATGAGGGTGAGCCGCGCAGCGTCGCGCGGATCGGTCATACCGTAGCCAAAACTGCCGACGGCAATGCCGGCATCGACCAGCGCAAGATCATGAGCCTGCGCGAGTTCAAGGTTCAGGGACTGGACGCCGTTGCCCATGCCCCCGGCCCGCCAAGAGGACGGGACGATGTCATATGTCGGTTCCATGGTTCACTCTTCTTCCGCCACCCATGCGATGACGCCACAATCGCGCAGAGCGGCGGCAGAAGAGGTGCGGGAAGATGGCTGAAAAGCGGACATTCTCCCCGTTTTTACATGAACTTGAGTGGGCCTTGAGACCCCGCCGGTCAGGCGTCCTGCGGTTTGCTCTCCAACTCGCGCAGGATATCCGCCAGACCGTTGCGCCAATCCGGGCGCGGCAGCCCAAAGGCGGACACGGTGGCGCTATTGTCCATCCGCGAGTTGCCGGGCCGTTTGGCCGGGGTCGGGAACTCGGAGGAGGGAATATCGGCGACCTCGCAGGTGATCCCGGCCTGAGCAAAGATCTCGCGGGCGAAATCGGCCCAGCTCACATCGGGCGCGCCCGAGAGGTGATAGGTGCCGGATTTTTCCGGCGCCTCGATCAGCTGCTCGGCGGCGGCGAGGCAAAGCACGGCGATATCGGCGGCGCAGGTCGGCCCGCCGATCTGGTCGGCGACGATGGTCAGCCGGTCGCGCTCGGCGCCGAGCCGCAGCATGGTCTTCACGAAGTTCTTGCCATGCGCCGACACCACCCAAGAGGTGCGGATGATCGCATGCGGCCCGCCCGCGGCGCGCACGGCCTCTTCGCCCGCCAGCTTGCTGCGCCCATAGGCACCCAGCGGGGCCGTGGGGGCGTCGGGGAGGAAGGGCTCATCGCCGGCGCCGTCAAAGACGTAATCGGTCGAGATATGCACGAAGGGGATGCCAAGATCGGCGCAGGCCTTGGCCATCGCGCCCGGCGCGGCACCATTGACCAGCGTCGCGGTCTCTTCGTCGGTTTCGGCCTGATCGACGGCGGTATAGGCGGCGGCGTTGATCACCACATCGGGGGCCTCGGCGCGCACGGCCTCGGCGCATTCTTTCGGGTCGGTCAGATCGACCTCATCCCGTGCCAGCGCCACAACGGGCGCGCGGCGCTGCAACTCGCGGGCCACCTGACCGGTGCGGCCGAATACCAAAACTCGCATCTCTATTCCTTGTCTCTCTGTCTCAGAGCATCGCCGGGACAACCTGATCCGGCGGGCGGTGCCCATCGGCAAAGGTCTTGACGTTGATGATCACCTTCTCGCCCATCTCGATGCGGCCTTCCAGCGTCGCCGAACCCATATGCGGCAGCATCACCACATTGGGCATGTTCACCAGATCCGGGTTGCCGCGGATCTTGTGCTGGTAGACGTCGAGCCCGGCCCCGGCGATCTCGCCCGCCTTCAGCATCCGGGTCAACGCGGCCTCGTCGATCACCTCGCCGCGCGAGGTGTTGAGCAGCACCGCCGAGGGTTTCATCAGCCGCAGCCGCCGCGCGTTGAGCAGGTGGAAGGTCGAGGGCGTGTGCGGGCAGTTGACCGAGATCACGTCCATCCGCGCCACCATCTGGTCGAGGCTCTCCCAATAGGTCGCCTCGAGGCCCTCTTCGATCTCCGGCCTCAGGCGGCGGCGGTTGTGATAGTGGATCTGCATCCCGAAGGCCGAGGCGCGGCGCGCCACCGCCTGCCCGATGCGGCCCATGCCGAGGATCCCCAGACGTTTGCCGCCCAGCCGTGTGCCGAGGAAGGCGGTCGGCGCCCAGCCGGCCCAATTGCCTTCCTGCATGGTGGCGAGGCCTTCCTGCATACGGCGCATCACCGCCAGCATCAGCCCCATCACCATGTCGGCGGTGTCATCGGTCATCACGCCGGGGGTGTTCGAGACCATGATGCCACGGGTGCGCGCGGTCTCGACGTCGATATGATCGACCCCGGCGCCGTAGTTGGCGATCAGCTTGAGCCGCGGACCGGCCTGCGCGATCAGCCCGGCGTCGATCTGATCGGTCAGTGTGGGCACCAGCACATCGGCCTCGGCCATGGCGGCGGTCAATTCTGCGCGAGTCATCGGGATGTCCTCGGTTCGCAGTTTGACGTCGAAAAGCTCGCTCAGGCGGGTTTCGACCGCCTCTGGCAAACGTCGCGTGACGACAACAGTCAGGCGTTTCTGCGGCATGGCGGGTGGGGCCTCCCTTTCCTTACGCTCTGCGCTTTGGCACAGTGTCCCATGCATGCACGGGGCACAAGAACCCCGGCGGAAAATCTCGAGCAGGACAGACACGATGGTCAGGACTTCTGTGTTGGCGGGGCTGCTTGCCGCCCTGCTTTGCGGCCCGGTCACACCGGCGGTCGCACAGGCGGCCGAGGAACGCGGGCCGGTCACCAACCTTCCGTTGCCGCGCTACGTTTCGCTCAAGACCAGCGAGGGCAACGCGCGGCGTGGCCCGTCGCTCACCCATCGCATCGACTGGGTCTACACGCGGCGCGACATGCCGCTGGAGATCGTCGCCGAATACGGTCACTGGCGCCGGGTGCGCGACAAGGACGGTGCGGGCGGCTGGATCCATTATGCGCTGCTCTCGGGCGTGCGCACGGTGCTGGTCGAGGAAGACATGCTGGAGCTACACGCCCAGCCCGATCCCGAAACGCCGGTCGAGGCGAAGCTGGCGCTCGGCGTGATCGCCCAGCTCGAGGCCTGCAACGCGGAGTGGTGCCAGCTTTCGGCGGGCGGCTATGAGGGCTGGGCCCCCAAGAGTGCCATGTGGGGCGTCGCGCCGGACGAGATTCGGGAGTAATAAACGGTAGCCGGGCGAGCGCTGGCCCGTGGGATGGCGCGCAGCCTTACGAGGTCATCGCTTTATCCCAGCAAGATCCTTGCGACCTCAATCCGTATCGCACCGCTGACAAAGCGCCAGCCCGCCCACGCGCCAAAGGCGCGTAATCTTGAAATGCGCACCTCTGGTGCGACGGGCCGGCGCTCGCCCGGCGGCTTCGCCTTGATTCCGGGCGGGCTCGCCAGCCACAAGGAAGCCCCCAAACAAAAATCGCGCCGCAGGGGGCGGCGCGATCTTCTGATCTTCAGCGATGGGGCGTGGCTCAGCCAACGTCCTTGTAGCTGATTTCCTTCTGGTCGCTGCCGGTCTTGCTGCGGCGCACATGCAGGCGGTTGAGCGCGTTCACATAGGCCTTGGCCGAGGCATAGACCGTGTCGGTGTCCGCCGACTGGCCGGTGGCGATCTTGCCGTCCTCTTCCAGACGCACCGACACCGTGGCCTGCGCGTCGGTGCCTTCGGTCACCGCGTTCACCTGATACAGCTGCAGCCGGGCCGAGTTCGGATAGAGCGCGCGCACTGCCTTGAAGGTGGCGTCGACAGGGCCGTCGCCTTCCATCACGGTGGATTTCTCTTCGCCGCCCACTTCCATCTCGAGCGTCGCCTCGGCCGGACCGCCGGTGCCGCAGACGACCTTGAGCGAGACGATCTCGAGGTGATCGGCGCCATCGGTCATCGCCGCCGTCACCAGCGCGAGGATGTCCTCGTCGAAGACCTCTTTCTTGCGGTCGGCAAGATCCTTGAACCGCACGAAGATGTCCTTGAGCTGGTTGTCGCCCACATCGACACCGAGATCCTTGAGCTTGGCGCGCAGCGCGGCGCGGCCCGAGTGCTTGCCGAGCGGCAGCGAGGTGCCCGCAAGACCCACGTCCTCGGGACGCATGATCTCGAAGGTCTCCTTGTTCTTGAGCATGCCATCCTGGTGAATGCCGAACTCATGCGCAAAGGCGTTCTTGCCGACGATCGCCTTGTTGTACTGCACCGGGAAGCCCGAGACCGTCGCGACGCGGCGCGAGATATGCATGATCTTTTTGGTGTCGATATGCGTCTCGAACGGCATGATGTCGCCGCGCACTTTCAGTGCCATGACGACTTCTTCGAGCGCGGTGTTGCCCGCGCGCTCGCCAAGGCCGTTGATCGTGCATTCGATCTGCCGTGCACCGGCTTCGACGGCGGCAAGGCTGTTCGCTGTCGCCATGCCCAGATCGTTGTGGCAGTGCGTGGCAAAGATGATCTCGTCGGCGCCCGGCACCTTTTCGATCAGCATGCGGATCAGTTCCGCCGATTCCACCGGCGCGGTGTAGCCCACGGTGTCGGGGATGTTGATCGTGGTGGCACCCGCCTTGATGGCGATCTCGACCACGCGGCAGAGATAGTCATGCTCGGTGCGGGTGGCGTCCATCGGCGACCATTGCACGTTGTCGCAGAGGTTGCGCGCGTGGGTCACCGTATCGTGGATGCGCTCGGCCATCTCGTCCATGGTAAGGTTCGGGATGGCGCGGTGCAGCGGCGACGTGCCGATGAACGTGTGGATGCGCGGGCGGTTGGCGTGTTTCACCGCCTCCCAGCAGCGGTCAATGTCGTTGAGCTGGGCGCGGGCGAGGCCGCAGATCACCGAGTTCTTGGAGCGTTCGGCGATCTCCGAGACGGCGCGGAAGTCGCCCTCGGAAGCGATCGGGAAGCCCGCCTCGATGATGTCGACACCCATATCGTCGAGCAGCTCGGCGATTTCGAGCTTTTCGTCATGGGTCATGGTCGCGCCGGGCGACTGCTCGCCGTCACGGAGGGTCGTGTCGAAGATATACACGCGGTCTTTGGCTTGGTCGGTCATTTTTCGGATCTCTTGAGTTGTCGTCCTGGAAAGGGTTCGCCGGCGCGAAACGGTCCTCCTCTGAGCGGTCGCGCCGAGATGCGCGCTCAGAGGCGGATTAGGACTAGACGCAGGCCAAGCGCAAGCGCCGCGCCAAGGGCACGTGCTGCTGCGGGGATATGGCCGAGTGTCATCATGGGCGCGACTATACGCACGAAGCCCGAAATGAAAACCGCAAAAATCCCACTCTGAGCCGGAAAGTTACGCTGCGGCGCAGCGCCAGCGCGCAGGCCGCTTGAGTGGCGGCGCAGGCTGCCCATATGGTTGAGCAAAGGTATTTTGTTCGGGGGAGTTTGATGTTCCGGCGTTTGTTGAAGGCGGCCATTCTTGCCGCTGGCTGGCCGCTTGCCGCGCTTGCGCAAGAGCGCGAGGTCTATGTGTTCGGCAATTCCCTCGTGCATTTCCTCGGGCAGGAGGCGCATAGCAACACGCCCTACTGGCTGAGCCGTCTGGCCGAGGCGGGCGGGGGCGAGCTTGCGCTCGACGGGCAATGGGGCTTTCTGCGCGACTTCTCGGATGGGCTGCCGCCGGAACCGAACTGGAGCATTCCCGGCGTCGCCAACAACTGGGACCCGGGCCGCGGCAGTTTCGGGGATGCGGGCTATGATGCGGTGCTGATCACCCCGGCGAACTTTCTGCAGTATCAGGCCGCCGACGCGCCCTATCCGGGCAACAATCCCGGCAACACCAGCCCGCTGGATGCGATTCTCACGGTGGCGGACTGGATCGAGGGCCATGCCCCCGGCACGCCGCTCTGGGTTTATGAAGGCTGGCCCGACATGGCCTCGGTGGCCGGGGATTACCCGCCTTCGGCACGCGGGCTGCATAAGTACCACGACTTCACGCTCGGCACCTACGGCGTTTGGTATGACGATCTGCTGGACAAGCTGCGCGCCGCACGGCCCGAGCAGGACCTGCATCTGATCCCGGTGGCGCGGGTGATCGCCGGTCTGCTCGGCGAGGGCGGGTTGCTGCAGGATCTGCCGGTCGAGGCGCTCTACGTCGATGACGCGCCGCATGGCACGCCGTCTCTGTATTTCCTCGCCGCAATGGTCAGCTACAGCGCGCTCTACGGCGCGCCGCCGCCCGCGGCCTACGTGCCGCCACCCGAGATCGCGCCCGAGATCACCGCCGCCTATGGGCAGATCGCCGCGCAGGTCTGGCAGGCGGTCTCGGACCTTGCGCCGCGCCAAAAGGCCGCCGCAGAGACCCCCGAGCCGCTGATCCAGACCGCCGCTGCCGAGACCGCCGAGACCACCCCCGAGACCACGCCCGAGGCCGCTCCGGAAGCACCGCTGCCGCATCGCCCGGATCTTGCGCTGCCCGATCCCGGCGCGCGCCCCGAGGGGGACCCGGCGCTGGCCATGGGGCTCAACGGGCTGTCGGATTGGTCCACCCAGATGCCCTTTGTCGACCTGATGAAATCGGCGCGCGAGTGGATCGGCCATCTGCCCGGCCAATGGGGCGGGGTCGAGATCGCGGCGCTGCGGGCGCAGGGCGTGCTGGACGAGAACGGCTGGCCGCTGCGCATTCCCGAAGGCGTCGAGCGGCTCGAGGCGCTCTTGCTGACCGATCAGCCCGAGGCGGCGGTATCGCTGCGCGGCACCTATGTGGTGCTCTGGCAGGGCAAGGGCGATCTGCAGATCACCGGGCGCGCCAGCCGGGTGCGGATGGAAGAGGGCCGCGCGTTTTTCGACTATGCGCCGGGCGAGGGGTCGGTGGGAATTTCGATCTCGGCCACCGATCCCGACGATCCGATCCGCGACATCCATGTGGTGCGTGAGGATCAGATGCAGATCTTCGAGGCCGGGGCGCTGTTCAACCCGCATTGGCTGGCCCGCATCCATGATCTGCGCAGCCTGCGGTTCATGGACTGGATGATGACCAACGGCTCGCCGGTGATGGGCTGGGACGACCGCCCGCGCAGCAGCGATTACACATGGACCGCTTGGGGCGTGCCGCCCGAGGTGATGATCGAACTGGCCAATGAGATCGGCGCCGACCCGTGGTTCACCCTGCCGCATATGGCCGATGACGACTACGTCCGGCGCTTCGCCGAACTGGTGAAGGCGCGGCTCGACCCGCGGCTCAAGGCCTATGTGGAATATTCCAATGAGGTCTGGAACTTCGTCTTCCCGCAGGCGCATTGGGCGGCCCAGCAGGCCGAGGCGCGCTGGGGCCGTTCGGAATCGGGCTGGATCCAGTTCTATGGTCTGCGCGCGGCGCAGGTGATGGACATCTGGTCAGAGGTTTATGGCAATGAGGCCGAGGACCGTCTCGTGCGGGTGGTCTCGACCCACACCGGGTGGCCGGGCCTCGAGGAGCAGATCCTCACCGCGCCGCTGGCGTTTCTCGCGCTCGGTCATCAGCCCGCCGAAAGCTTTGATGCCTACGCGGTGACCGGCTATTTCGGCTATGAGCTGGGCGGCGAGGAGATGGCGGGGCAGGTCGAGGACTGGCTGTCGCGCGCCGAGATGCAGGCACAGGAGGACGGCGAGGCGCAGGGGCTGCGCCGGGTCGCCCTGCGCGAATACGTCAAACGGCACAGGTTCGACGCGGCTATGCTGCCGGTGGCCATGGCGCTGCAGGACGGCGCGCTGGCGGAACTGACCGGCGAGATTTTTCCCTATCACGCCGAGGTGGCCGAAAAGGCGGGGCTGCGGCTGGTGATGTATGAGGGCGGCACCCATGCGGCGGCGCAGGCCGAGCGGGTGCAGGACGAGCGGCTGACCGCCTTTTTCGAGGCGTTCAGCTACACGCCCGAGATGGCCAAGCTCTATGAACAGCTGCTGAGCGGCTGGGTCAACGCGGGCGGCACGCTGTTCAACGCCTTTGTCGATGTGGCGCCCGCCTCGCAATGGGGCAGTTGGGGCGCGTTGCGCCATCTCGACGACGACAACCCGCGCTGGGACATGCTGATGAGCTACAACGCCTCGGGGCCGACCGGCTGGGAAGACCGCGCGGCAGGGACTTTCGACGATGGGCTGATGCTGCGTTCCGATGCGAAAGGCGCGCGGCTCGAAGGCTCCGAGCGGTCCGATATCCTGCTCGGCGGCGCGGGGGATGATGCGCTGGTCTCCGGCGGCGGCAGCGACAAGCTGCACGGCGGGGCAGGGCAGGATCATGCGCTGCTGCCGGGGGCGCGGGACGATTATGCCTTCAGCCGCGACGGGCAGGGGCGGCTGCTGGCCGAGGGGCCGCGCGACCGCATCACGCTTTTTGCCATCGAGACGCTGTCCTTCGAAGAGGCGCCCGAAACCGAGCTGCCGACCGCGGGGCTCTGAGCCGCAAATCTCTTCGAAGAGATTTGCAATAGCCTTCGAAGGCTATTGCCCGCCGCGGGACCGCCGGATCTCGCGCACCAGCGTTTCCGCCCCGAGACTGGCGCGGAAATGCGCCTCCACATGGGCGCGGCCCGCCACGCTGAAACGCTCGGCGCTCTCGGGGTTCTGCGCCAGATCGCGGATCGCCCGCGCCAGCGCCGTGGGATCCTTCGGCGGCACCAGCTTGCCGGTGTGTCCCGCCTCGATCAGCTCGTTCACGCCGCCCGCGTCGATGCCGATCACCGGCACGCCGCAAGCCATCGCCTCCATATAGGCCACGCCAAGCGGCTCGTGCCACGAGGCCAGCACGAAGACATGCGCCGCCAGCAGCTTCTCCTTCACCTCACCGGCGTCGATCGCCCCCAGCAGCTTCACGTGGTCCTGCAGCCGCAGCTTGCGCAGATGCGCCTCCAGAACCTGCCGGTAGCCGCTGCCGCCCGCGTCATCCTCGCCGGCGATCTCGAGCCGCACGTCGACGCCCTGATCCAGCAGCTGGCGAATTGCCGACATCAGGTCCTGATGGCCCTTCACCACATTGAGCCGCCCGCAAGAGAACAGCCGGATCGGGCGGCCCTTCTGCGGCGGCTCATAGGGCGTCTCGCGGCGCAGAATCTCGGTATCGACCCCCATCGGCCGGACCTCCACATGCGGCGGCAGATGCCCGTGCAACTGGCTCTGGACCTCATCCATCAGGCGATGGGTGATCACCGTCGCAAAGGCCGCGCCGCGCCATTTCATCTTCTGGCCATGGCCGTAATCCGACAGCGGCCCGTGCAGGGTCAGCGAATAGGGCACACCGCCAAGCCGCCGGGCCAGCGTCGCCACCAGCGCGGCGCGGCCACAGCTGTGCACATGCACATGATCGAGCGAATGTTCTTCGCAATAGGCGCGCAGCGTCTCGGCGGCCGAGAGCGTCACGGCGATATCCGGGGCAAAGCGCGGACCTTCGCGCAGCAGGTCACGCGGCAGGCCGCGTCCGATCAGCTTGGCCAGCGCGCCCGCGGCACCGAGCGGCCGGACCTCGCCAAGGTAGGTCGTGCGTGCAATCGCATCCTGCGACCAGCTGTGCGCGATCAGCGCGGTCGGCGGCAGCCGCGTCGACAGAAGATGCACCTCGTGGCCCATCGCCTCGAGCGCGCGCACTTCGCGCCAGTAGAAAATATGCGTCTGCCCCGGGAATTGGGGCACGAGATACCCGATCCGAAGTTTCTGCGGCACTCGTCCCCCCAACTCTCCCAGAGGATCCACGAATCCGCCGGTGAACACGTTACACTTGCTTATGATCATTCTTTGGCCACAGTTGACTGGCAATTCCACCCTGCCACGGTGCAGGAAGTGCTGATGTGTGGCGTCCTTGGTACGGATCATGAGTGTTCACGAGTTTTCTCTTCCCGGCAATCCGGCGCTTTCCGTCATTCTGCCTGCCAGCAATGAAGGCGCGGTTATCGCGCGCTGCCTGAGAGCGCTGCTGGCCTCGGACTGGACCGCCGCAGCCCCCCCCGAGATTGTGGTGATCGCCAATGGTTGCCGTGACGACACCGCGGCGCAGGCGCGGGCGCTGATGCCCGAGGCCGAGGCGCGCGGCTGGAACCTGCGGGTGATCGAGGTCTCGAAGGGATGCAAGCTCGGCGCGCTCAACGCCGGTGATGCGGCGGCGCGGGGCGGATTGCGGGTCTATCTCGATGCCGATGTCACCGTCAGCCCGCCGCTTCTGGCGCAGCTGCAGGACGCGCTCGCCGGGCCGGGGGCGCGCTATGCCAGCGGCACGCTGCGGATCACCGGCGAGGGCTGGGCGGCCCGCGCCTATGCCCGGATCTGGCGGCAGGTGCCTTTCATGGCGCGCGGCGTGCCCGGCTGCGGTGTCTTTGCCGTCAATGCCGAGGGCCGTGCCCGCTGGCAGGAGTTTCCCGACATCATCTCGGACGATACCTTTGTGCGCCTCAGCTTCACCCCCGCAGAGCGCAGCGCCGTGCCCGCCACCTATGAGTGGCCGATCGCCGAGGGGCTGGCGGCGCTGATCCGCGTGCGCCGCCGTCAGGATGCGGGCGTCGCGCAGGTCGGCACGCTGTTCCCGCGGCTGCTGCGCAACGATGACAAGCTGCCCTTTGGCGCGGGCGGCAAGCTTCGCATGGCGCTGCGCGACCCGCTGGGCTTTGCGGTCTATTCGGGCGTCGCGCTGATGGTCCGGCTGACCCCGCAACGCGCACCGGAATGGAGCCGCGGGCGATGAGCACGGCGATCTGGCAAAGATTTTCGGGCAGTTCCCTCTCGGCCCGTGCGCTGCGCTCTTCGGTGCTGACGGTCGGCAGCTTCGGCTTTTCGCAGGCGCTGCGGCTGGGCGGTAACCTGATCCTCACCCGGCTGCTGTTTCCCGAGGCCTTCGGGCTCATGGCGCTGGTCTCGGTCTTCCTGATGGGGCTGGTGCAATTCTCGGATGTGGGCGTCACCCCGGCGATCCTGCAAAGCAAGCGCGGCGACGACCGGGATTTCCTCGACACCGCATGGACGCTGCAGGTGCTGCGCGGCATCGGCCTGTGGCTGACCGCCTGCGCGCTGGCATGGCCGATGGCGCAACTCTACGACGAGCCGCAGCTGATGCACTTTCTGCCGGTTGCCGGGCTGGCGCTGCTGATCGCGGGCTTCCGGCCCACCCGCATGGACACCGCGAACCGCCATCTGATGCTGGGCCGGGTCACGCTGCTGGAGCTTGGCACGCAAACGGTTGGTGTCGGCAGCGCGGTGCTGCTGGCATGGGCCACCGGGTCGGTCTGGGCCTTGGTGGCCTCGGGGCTGCTCAGCACGCTGTTCGAGCTTATCGCCAATTCGCTGCTGCTGGCCGGGGGGCGCAACCGCTTCCGCTGGGAGCCCGAGGCTCGGGCCGAACTGGTGAATTTCGGCAAGTGGATCTTTCTGTCGACGGTCTGCGGCTTCTTCTTCAGTCAGGGCGACAAGCTGCTGATCGGCAAATACCTCAGCCTCGAGCGCTTTGGCGTCTACAACATCGGCTATTTCCTCGCCTCCTTCCCGATGCTCCTCGGCGGCATGGTGACGCGCAAGATCCTCATCCCGATCTATCGCGAGACACCGCCACGCCAGAGCCGCGAGAACTTTCTGCGGCTACGCAAGATGCGCTTTGCCGTCACCGGCCCGCTGCTGGTGCTGGTGGCGAGCTTTGCCGTCAGTGGCCACTGGCTGGTCGATCTGATGTATGACGAACGCTATCTGGCGGCGGGCGCGGTGACGGTGATCATCGCCTGCATGCAAATGCCGCAGATCGTCGTGCAGACCTATGATCAGGCGGCGCTGGCGGCGGGCGACAGCCGCAGCTTCTTTGTGCTGTCGTTGGCCCGCGCGGTGCTGATGATCGGCTGCATTCTCGTAGGGCTGGAAACCTACGGGCTCATCGGCGCGTTGCTGGGCTATGGGGCGGCGTTCCTGCTGTCTTATCCGGTGGTCGTCTGGCTGGCCCGCCGCATGGGCGTCTGGGATCCGCTGCACGACCTGTGCTTCGCGCTGCTTGGCGCGGCTCTGGCACTGCTGGCGGCGGTGCTCAACTGGCCCGCGATCAGCGCATTGGTGGCGTCCGGGGCCTGAGTCTCCTTTCGGGGACCCGCCGGGTCATCCGGCTAGGTCATCTGCCGGGGCGCAGACAGGCGGTGCGGGCACTGCTAAGGTGCGATACAGGGACAGTGGCGCGACAGGGCATGGTTTGTTGCCGGATGGGGGCCGGGCACGCCAATTTGCGCCCAATTTTCTCCGTATTCGGCCTTTACCACGCGGGATGTCGCGGGTTTGCGAGTGAGGATTGGTTTTGGACGTTCAGCACGACATTGCACGGACCTCGGCCAACCCCGGCGCCGAGACGGACGTCGCCATCGTCGGCATGGCCGCGCATCTTCCCGGGGCCGCCGACATTGCCGCCTATTGGGACAACCTGCGCGAAGGCCGCCGTTCCATCCGCCGCTTCACCGAAGAGGAGTTGCGCGCCGCGGGCGAGGATCCGGGTCTGCTGCGCCACCGCGACTATGTGCCCTTCGGCGCGCCGCTCGACGGTTTCGAGATGTTCGACGCCGAGTTCTTTGGCTTCGCCCCCAAGGATGCGGCGATCATGGACCCGCAGCACCGGCAGTTCCTTGAAACCGCATGGGAGGCGCTGGAAAGCGCCGGTCACGTGCCGGAAAATTTCGAGGGGCCGGTCGGCGTTTTCGGCGGCGTCGGCATGGGCAGTTATTTCTACGTCAACCTGTGCTCGAACCCCGATCTGGTGGACAGCACCGGCATGTTCCTGCTGCGCCATACCGGCAACGACAAAGACTTCCTGACCACGCGGCTGAGCTATGTGCTCGATCTGCACGGGCCGTCGGTCAACGTGCAGACCGCCTGTTCCACCTCGCTCGTCGCCACGCATTTCGCGGTGCAGGCGCTGCTCAACGGCGAATGCGACATGGCGCTGGCGGGCGGGGTGACGATCGAACTGCCGCAGATGCGCGGCTATCTCTACCGCGAGAACGAGATCCTCTCGCCCGACGGCGAATGCCACGCCTTCGACCACCGCGCGCAGGGCACGGTTTTTGGCTCTGGTGCCGGTGTGGTGGTGCTGCGCCGTCTGGCCGATGCGCAGCGGGACGGCGATCACATCTGGGCGGTGATCAAGGGTTCTGCCATCAACAACGACGGCGCGGGCAAGGCGGGCTATCTGGCGCCGTCGGTGGACGGTCAGGCGCAGGCCATCGCCGAGGCGCAGGCTGTGGCGGGCATCAGCGCCGACACGGTGGAGTATGTCGAATGCCACGGCACCGGCACCTATCTGGGCGATCCCATCGAGGTGGCCGCGCTGACGCAGGCCTTCTCGGAAAGCGGCTCTAAACAGGGCCATTGCCGCATCGGTTCGGTCAAAACCAACATCGGCCATCTCGACACCGCCGCCGGTGTGGCGAGCCTGATCAAGACCTCGCTGGCGCTGCATCACGGGCAGATGCCGCCCTCGCTGGGCTTCGAGGCCCCCAACCCCGCCATCGATTTCGAAAACTCACCCTTCGTGGTGAACGACAGGCTCACCGCATGGCAGCGCAGCGACCATCCGCGCCGCGCCGGGGTCAACTCGCTGGGCGTTGGCGGCACCAATGCGCATGTGGTGCTGGAAGAGGCGCCGCTGCGCCCCGCGTCCGAGCAGAGCGACTGGCCGTTCCAGATCCTCACGCTTTCGGGGCGCAGCAAGGCGGCGCTGGACGAGAACGCGAAACGTCTCGCCGCGCATCTGCGCGCCCACCCCGAGCAGCCGCTCGCCGATGTGGCCTTCACGCTCAAAGAGGGCCGCCGCGCCTTTGAAAAGCGCCGCATTGTCGTCGCTGAAAGCCATGAAGAAGCGGCGCGCCTGCTCGAAGAGGACAGCCCCCGCCGCGTGCATTCGCATAGCGCGCTCGATCGCCCCGACGTCGCCTTCCTGTTTCCCGGCGGCGGTGCGCAATACGCCGGGATGGCGCGCGATCTTTACGAAACAGAGCCTGTTTTCGCCGATTGGATGGACCGCGGCCTTACCGCGCTTGCCGAGATCACCGATGCCGACATCCGCGCGCTCTGGCTGCCCAAGCCCGACGCCAAAGCCGCCGCCGATGAGGCGCTGAAAAAGCCCTCGCTGCAGTTGCCGCTCATTCTGATCTGCGAGGTGGCGCTGGCCAAGCTCTGGATCAGCTGGGGCATCACCCCCGCCGCGCTCTCGGGCCATTCCATGGGCGAGAACACCGCCGCCTGTATCGCCGGGGTGATGAGCTTTGAGGATTGCATCGGCCTCGTGCATCTGCGCGGGCGGCTCTTTGACACGGTGCCCGCGGGCGGCATGCTCTCGGTCAGCCTTCCAGCGGAAAAGCTGCAGGGCAATCTTGGGGATGATCTCGATCTCGGCGCGGTCAATGCGCCCGAGCTGTCGGTGGCCTCCGGCCCCGCAGAGGCTCTGAAAGCCCTTGAACAGAGACTGAAAGCCGAGGGCATCGACTGCCAGCGCATCGCCATCGACATTGCCGCGCACAGCCGCATGCTCGAGCCGATCCTTGATCAGTTCCGCGCCTATCTGCGATCTATCGACCTCAGCCCGCCGCAGATCCCGCTGACCTCGAACCGCAGCGGCGCATGGATGACTGACGCAGAGGCCATCAGCCCCGACTATTGGGTTGAGCATCTGCGCGGCACCGTCCTTTTCGCCGACTGCGTCGCCACGCTGGCCGAGACGCAGAACCGTGTCTTCCTCGAGGTCGGACCGGGCAAGGCGCTCTCGTCGCTGGCCCGCCAGCATCCCGATGTGCCGGGTCAGCAGGTGCTAAGCTCGCTGCGCCACCCCGACGAGCAGATCGGTGACGACCGGTTCATGTTCGAAGTGCTGGGCCGCCTGTGGGCGCTGGGCGCAGAGATCGACTGGGGGCAGGTCTGGGGCGATGCCCGCCGCAATCGCGTGCTGCTGCCCAGCTACGCCTTCCAGCGTGCGCCCTATTTCATCGCGCCGGGCAAGGCGCAGACCGCCAGCGCGCCGCAGTTCCTGATGCGCAGCGATGACATCTCGGGCTGGGGCTGGGCACCGCACTGGCGGCCGCGCGCTGCCGAGACGCCGGTCGATGTGACCGACGACCTCGCCAGCGCAGAGCCGCAGGTCTGGCTGATGTTCATGGACGAGGCCGGGCTCGCCGCCCGCTGCGCTGCGCGTCTCACCGCCGCCGGGCATGAGGTGATCGAGGTGCGCCCCGGCGATGCCTTCACACGGCTGTCCGACACATCCTACATCCTCCCGCCAGAACGCGGGCGCGAGGGCTATGATCTGCTGCTGCAGGACCTGTCCCTGCGCGGCCACGTGCCGTCCCGCATCGCGCACTTCTGGCTGGTCACCGAAGGCGAAACGCACCGCCCCGGCTCCAGCTTCTTTCACCGGGTGCAGGAGCAGGGGTTCTATTCGCTGCTCTTTCTCGCGCAGGCCATCGCCGAGGAAAACCTGCCGCGCCCGCTGCCGCTGACCGTTCTGACCACCGGCGCGGCGAAGCTACGGGACGAGGGTTTCGTGCACCCCGGCAAGGCGACCATCGCCGGTCCCGCCCGCGTCATTCCGCGCGAACTGCCGGGGGTGAGCGCGCTGACGCTGGATCTGGTGCTGCCGGAGCCCGCGCAGGGCGGGCTGCTGACCCGCCGCAAGGCCGAAGCGGCGCGCGAGGCCGCCTTTACGCAGCTGACCGATCTGGTGCTCGAGGATCTGCTGGCCGAGCCCAAGGATGCCAGCGCCGCGCTGCGCGGCGGGCGCCGTTTCGAATGCGCCATGAAGCCGGTGCCGCTGCCGGAAGGCGCGCCGCAGCCGGGGCCGGGCACCTACCTGCTCACCGGCGGCTTCGGCGGCATTGGCCTGTCATTGGGCATGGCCTTCGCCCAACATGGCGCCAAGCTGGTGCTCGTCGCCCGCCGCGCGTTGCCCGCGCGCGCGGACTGGCCCGACTACCTCGCCCGCCACGCGCCGCAGGATCCGCTCGCCCGCCGCATTCGCGCGGTGCAGGCGCTGGAAGAGGCCGGGGCCGAGGTCTTGGTCATCGCCGCCGACGTCTGCAACCGCGCGCAGCTGCAGGCGGTGCGCGAGGCCGCCGAGGCGCGCTTTGGCCGGATCACCGGCGTCATCCACGGCGCCGGGGTGATCGACGACGCGCCGCTGCTGACCAAGACGCCCGCCTCGGTCGAGGATGTCTTCACGCCAAAGATCCACGGCACGCAGGTGCTGGGCGAGGTCTTCCCCGATGGCGCCTGCGACTGGATGGTGCTGTTCTCGTCGTCCTCCACTGTCACCGCGCCTGCGGGGCAGGTGGATTACGTCGCCGCCAACGCCTATCTCAACGCCTTCGCCGAGGCGCGCGCCGGGGGCAAGACCCGGGTCACCGCGATCAATTGGGGCATCTGGAACGAGGTCGGCATGGCCGCCGAGGCGGTGGCCGCGCGCAGCGGCGATCTGCCCGAGCCGCCGGTCGAGCCCACCGGCCTGCCGCTGCTGGGCGACGCCACCTTCGACGCCCATGGCAACCGCCTCTTCACCAGCACGCTGTCCGCCGATGACTGGATCATCGACGAGCACCGCACCCGCGCCGGGGACGCGCTGCTGCCCGGCACCGGCTATCTGACCCTTGCCGCCCACGCGTTGAAGGCGCAGCGCGAGGAACAGCCCTTCGAGATCCGCGACCTGTCGTTCCTGCGCCCGCTGCGGGTGAGCGAGGGCGGCCGCCGCGACATGCGCCTGCGCCTGACCCGCAAGGACGAAGGCTATGGCTTCGAGGTGCTGGCCGATGCCACGCTGGGCGGGCGCCGCGGCTTTGCGCTCACCGCGCAGGCCACGCTGGCGCTGTTGCCCATGGCACGCCCGGCGCCGCTTGATCTTTCGGCCATCCGCGCCCGCTGCGCCGCGCCGATGCGCGCGCCTCAGGGCAGCAAGCTGGTGGCCGCGCAGGAGGTGCAGCTGGACTTCGGCCCGCGCTGGAAGGTGCTGGACACCCGCGCGCTGGGGCAGGGCGAGGGCATCGCCGAGCTGTCGCTCGCGCCCGAGGCGGCGCAGGACGGCTGCCTGCTGCATCCGGCGCTGCTGGACATCGCCACCGGCTGGGCGATGGAGCTGATCGAGGGCTGGCAGCCGACGCATCTGTGGGTCCCCGTCTCATACGCCCGCGTCCGCGTGCACGCGCCGCTGCCGGATCGCATCGTGTCGTGGGTGCGCAATGCCGCGGGCAACCGCGCCGAGGCCGAGACCGCCAGTTTCGACGTCACGCTCTGCGCCCCCGATGGCGCCGTGCTGATGGAGATCTCGGGCTTCACGATCCGCCGCCTCGCCTCGCCCGATCTGCTGCAAAGCCCGCCGCGGCTCACCGCCGCCGAGCTTGAGGTCGACGAGGGGGGTGCCGCGCAGCCGCTCTCTGCCGCCGAGGAACGGCTGGCCCATAACCTCAGCCAGGGCATCCGGCCCGCCGAAGGCGTCGAGGCCTTTGCCCGCGCGCTGCAGCTAGGGCTGCCGCAGGTGGTGGTTTCGTCGATGGATCTGGATCAGCTGACCCGGCAGACCGCTGCCTCGACAGCCGAGAAAGCCGAAGGCCAAAAGTTCGACCGCCCGCAACTCGACGGCGATTTTGTCGCGCCCGAGGGCGAGATCGAGCGCACGCTGGCGGGCTTCTGGGAGGATCTGCTGGGCGTGCAGAACGTCGGGGCCGAAGACAGTTTCTTTGACCTCGGCGGCCATAGCCTGATCGCCGTGCGGCTCTTTGCCATGGTCAAAAAGGCCTTCCGCGTCGATTTCCCGATCTCCGTGCTGTTCGAGGCGCCGACGATCCGCACATGCGCCGCGCTCATCGCTGCGCAGACCGGGCACAGCGGCGACAAAGGCGACACCGGCGAAACAGCCGATGCAAAACCCGCCGTGCCCGAGCGCCGCTTCACCCATCTGGTGCCGATGCATGACGGCGAGGGCGGGCCGCGCACGCCCTTCTTCCTCGTGGCGGGGATGTTCGGCAATGTGCTCAACCTGCGCCACCTCGCGCATCTGCTGGGCGCCGACCGTCCGTTCTATGGCCTGCAGGCCAAGGGGCTTTACGGCGGCGAGGCCCCGCATGACAGCATCGAAGCGACGGCTCGCGACTATATCGCCGAGATGCGGCAGGTGCAGCCCGAGGGCCCCTATATGGTCGGCGGCTTCTCGGGCGGCGGCATCACCGCCTATGAGATCGCCCGCCAGCTCGAAGCGATGGGCGAGGAGGTCTCGCTCTGCGTGTTGCTCGACACGCCGCTGCCCACGCGCCGCCCGCTGGAGCGCGCCGACCGGCTGCGCATCCAATGGCAGGAGGCTAAGGCCAAGGGCGCGCTTTACCCGCTGGTCTGGGCCCGCAACCGCCTCCGCTGGGAGATTGCCAAGCGCCGCGCCAGCGCAGAGACCGCCACCCAGCACGCCTTCCACAATGCCGAGATCGAGGCCGCCTTCCTTGCCGCCGTGGCGCGCTATGAGGTGCGGCCGTGGCAGGGCAACCTCGTGCTCTACCGCCCGCCGCTGGTCGGCAAGTGGCGGGTCGGCGGCGGCCGCATGGTGAACTCTGAACGCGCCTATGTGCTGGAGGACAACGACTGGCGTCAGTTCGTGCCGCATGTGGCGGTGCATGAGGTGCCGGGCGATCATGATTCCATGGTGCTGGAGCCCAATGTGCGGGTGCTGGCGGCGCAGATGCGGCAGGCCATCGCCGAGGCCGAAGCGGGCCATTTGGGCAGCGCCGTGCTGCCCTTCGCCAGCCCCCATGCGGCGGAGTAGGGCCATGGCCAACCTGTCCAATCAGCCCAGCGTCCTTATCGTCTCGCTCAACTACCGCACGCCACAGATGACCCTGCGCTCGGTGCGTGCGGCGCTGCGCGCGATGGACGGGCTGCGGGCCGAGCTTGTGATCGTCGACAACGACAGCGGCGACGGGTCTTACGAGGTGATGAAGCAGGCGCTCGATACCGAAACCTGGGCGCAAGGCGCGCCGCTGCGGCTGATCCGCTCGGAGCGCAACGGCGGCTTCGGCGCGGGCAATAATATCGGCATCCGCGCTGGCCTGACCGACGGCAGCCGCCCCGATTACGTCTATCTGCTGAACTCCGATGCCTTCCCCGCGCCAGAGGCAATCCGCGCGCTTCTGGCGCATCTCGAGGCGCATCCCGAGGCGGGCTTTGCCGGCAGCTACATCCACGGCGAGGATGGCGCGGCGCATATGACCGCCTTCCGCTTCCCGTCGATCGCCTCCGAGTTCGAGGGCGCCATCCGCTTTGGCCCGGTCTCGCGCCTACTGCGGCGCAAGGCGGTGCCGATGCCTGTCCCCGCGGGGACACAGGCGGTGGAGTGGCTGGCCGGGGCCTCGATCATGATGCGGCAGAGCGTGCTGGATCAGATCGGCCTCTTTGACGAGGCCT
Organism: Salipiger sp. ABN3_019; assembly: GCF_056158605.1. Classification (NCBI taxonomy): domain Bacteria; kingdom Pseudomonadati; phylum Pseudomonadota; class Alphaproteobacteria; order Rhodobacterales; family Roseobacteraceae; genus Salipiger; species Salipiger sp. ABN3_019. The sequence continues at coordinate 518,498 of NZ_JBSWTP010000009.1, read as the reverse complement.
TCTTCCTCTACTTCGAAGAAACCGAGCTTTGCCTGCGCGCCGCCCGCGCCGGACACGCAACCCACTACGTGCGCGGCAGCGAGGTGATGCACATCGGCTCGGTCTCTACGGGGATGAAGCGCTGGTCGCGGATCCCCGGTTTCTGGCTCGACAGCCGCTGGCACTATTTTTCCAAAACCCGCGGGCGCGGCTATGCGGCGGCGGCGACGCTGGCGCATCTGGCGGGCGGGCTCATGTGGCGGCTGCGCCGGGTGCTGCAGCGCAAACCGCGGGTCGATCCGCCGCATTTCCTGCGCGACCTCGCGTGGCATGACCTCAAGGCACTGGTCCGGCCCGGACCGGCCCGCGCCGTCCCCGCGGGGACAGCCCGCAGAGCGGCGAAAGTGGAGTGAACGTGATGGCCAAGTTTTCCTCTGTCGTGATCGGCAATGAATCCCTGCTGGTGCACTGCGGCGCCAAGCTGCTGCAGGCCGGGCACGAGATCAAAGCCGTGGTGACGCGAAACGCCGAGATCGCGGCATGGGCGCAGGCCGCCGGGCTGGCGACCGTCGCCCCCGGTGCCGGGCTGGAGGCCCGCCTGCCGCGCGGGTTCGACTACCTGCTGTCGATCTCTAATCTGGACATTATTCCCGCCGCCGTTCTGGCGCTGCCAGCCAAGGGCGCGGTGAACTTCCACGACGGTCCGCTGCCGCGCCACGCCGGGCTCAACGCGCCGGTCTGGGCGCTGATCGAGGGCGAGACCCGCCACGGCATCAGCTGGCACATGATCGAGGGCGGCGTCGACGAGGGCGATGTCCTTGCCGCGCGCGGCTTCGATATCTCGGCCAGCGACACGGCGTTGACGCTGAACGCCAAGGCCTTCGAGGCCGGGATCGACAGTTTCGACGCGGTGATCGAGCAGCTTGCACACGGGCTGAAGCGGCTGCCGCAGGACCTGTCGCAGCGCAGCTATCACGCGCTGGCCGACCGGCCTGCGGCGCATGGTCTGCTGGATTTCACCAAGCCCGCCACCGATCTGGCGCGGCTGGTGCGGGCGCTGGATCACGGCGGCTATTTCAACCCGCTGTCGATGCCCAAGGTGTTTTCGAACGGGGCTTTCTGGAATGTCGGCACGGCCAAGGGGATCGAAGGGCGCGGCGCGCCGGGAGAGATCCTCGAAGCGACCGACGACCATCTGACCGTGGCCTGCGGCAGTGGTGCGCTGCGGCTGGCGCATTTCTCTTATCCCTGCGGGGCTTTGGCCCCTGTGGCGCTGGTCGGCACGCCGGGCGGCACGATGCAGGCGCTTCCCGCCGAGGACCGCGCGCGCATCGACACTGCGATCCGCACCGTCGCGCCGCATGAGGCGCATTGGCGCGGCAAGCTCGCGGCGCTGCGGCCTTTCGAGATGCCGGGGCTGGGCAAGGCGTCGGGCGAGATCACCAGCCGCCCGCTGTCGCTGGGCGAGGCCGATCTGGCCGCCACCGTCGCGACCTTTGCTGCCCGTCATGACGAGCATGGGGCCTGCGATATCGCCGTCTCGGGCATCATGCTCAACAGCCTCGCGCTGAGCGGCATCATCCTGCCTTGGGTGCCGCTGCGGGTCGAGGCCAGCGGCGATGCGGCGGCGCTGCAGGCGCAGATGGCCGAGGCCATCGCCGAGGCGCGCAAGCGCAAGGGTCTTGCCAAAGACCTGCCCGCCCGCGCGCCGGAACTGACCGGCGCACCGCAGGTGCCGCATCTGGGGCTGAGCCTTGCCGGCGGGATGATCCCCGGCACCGTTCTGACCGTTGAAGAGACCGCGGGCGGCGCGCTGCTGCATGCGGACACCGGGCGGATCAGACCGGCGCAGGCCGAGCTGATCGCCGCCCGGCTGGAACTGATCGCCGCGCAACTGGCCCAAGGCGCGCAGCCCGCATCGCTGCCGGTGCTGCCCGAGACCGAGCGCGCCGTGGTGGTGGACCTGTGGAACGCCACCGGGGTGGAGCATGACCGCAGCCTGACCATGCAGAGCGCCTTTGAGGCGCAGGTGGCGCGCAGCCCCGAGGCCATTGCGCTGGTCTTTGAGGGGCAGAGCCTGAGCTACGCCGACCTCGACGCGCGGGCCAACCGCGCGGCGCATGTGCTGCAGGGCATGGGGGTGGGGCCGGGTGTCGTGGCGGGGCTGTGCACCCGCCGATCGGTCGATCTGCTTGTCGGCGCGCTGGCGATCCTCAAGGCGGGCGGGGCCTATCTGCCGCTCGATCCCGCCTATCCGGCGGACCGGCTGCAGCACTATATCTCGGACAGCCGCGCCCCGGTGATCGTCACGCAATCGGCGCTGGCGGGAACGCTGCCCGAACATGGCGCGGATCTGCTGCTGCTCGACGCCGACCCGCGGCTGGCGCAGGCCCCCGCCGCGCCCCCCGAGGGAACCAGCGCGCCCGAGGATATCGCTTATCTGATCTACACCAGCGGCTCGACCGGCACGCCCAAGGGGGTGATGGTCGAACAGCGCAACGTGGTGAACTTCTTCACCGGCATGGACGCGGTGGTGCCGCATGTCCCCGCGGGGACATGGCTCGCCGTGACCAGCCTCAGCTTCGATATCTCGGTGCTGGAGCTGTTCTACACGCTGGCGCGCGGCTTCAAGGTGGTGCTGACCTCGGACGAGGATCGCGGGCTGATCTCGAACGGGCCGATGCCGCTGTCGGACCAGCGCATGGAGTTCTCGCTCTACTATTGGGGCAATGACGATGGCGTCGGGCGCGACAAATACCGGCTGCTGCTGGAGGGCGCGAAGTTCGGCGACAAGCATGGGTTCTGCGCGGTCTGGACGCCCGAGCGGCATTTCCACGCCTTCGGGGGGCCCTATCCCAACCCCTCGGTGACCGGCGCTGCGGTGGCGGCGGTGACCGAGAATTTGGCCGTGCGTTCGGGCTCTGTCGTCTCGCCGCTGCATCACCCGGCGCGGATCGCCGAGGAATGGGCGGTGATCGACAATCTGACCAACGGCCGGGCCGGGCTGGCGCTGGCCTCGGGCTGGCAGCCCGATGACTTCGTGCTGCGGCCCGAAAACACGCCGCCCGACAACAAGCGCGCAGTGATCGAGAATATTTCCCAAATTCGGGAACTGTGGTCTGGCAAGCCCGTCGCCTTCCCGCGCAAGGATGGGACGCTGTTCGACGTGGTGACCCAGCCGCGCCCGGTGTCGAAAGACCTGCCGCTCTGGCTGACCGTCGCAGGCAACCCGCAGACGTGGAAGGACGCGGGCACCCATGGCTGCAACGTGCTGACCCACCTGCTGGGCCAGAGCATCGACGATGTGGCCGAGATGATCCGCCTCTATCACGCGTCGCTGCGTGAGGCCGGGCGCGATCCGAAGGATTTCACCGTCACGCTGATGCTGCACAGCTTTGTTGCAGACACCCGCGACGAGGCGCGCGAGATCGCCCGTGAGCCGATGCGCGAATACCTGCGGTCTGCTGCGGCGCTGATCAAGCAATACGCATGGGCCTTCCCGGCGTTCAAACGCCCGAAAGGGGTGAACAACGCCTTCGATCTGGACCTCGACATTCTGGAGCCGGACGACCTTGAGGCTATTCTGGATTTCGCCTTCGAGCGGTATTTCAACGAAAGCGGGCTCTTCGGTACGGTCGAGGACGCGCTGGAGCGGACCGAGCAGCTCAAGCGCATCGGCGTGGGCGAGATCGCCTGCCTGATCGACTATGGCATCTCCGTTGATACGGTGCTGGAGGGGCTGAGGCCGCTGGCCGAGGTGGTGAAGCGAGCGAATGTAGCGCCGGAACTGGCCGAGGATGATTTCTCGATCGCCGCGCAGATCCTGCGCCATGGGGTCACGCATATGCAGTGCACGCCCTCGATGGCGCGGATGATCGCGATGAACGACGAGGCGCGCTTTGCGCTGTCGAAGGTGGATCACCTGTTCCTTGGCGGCGAGCCGCTGCCCGGCGCGCTGGTCGAGGAGTTCGGGCGGATCACCGAGGCTTCGGTGACCAATATGTACGGGCCCACTGAGACGACGATCTGGTCCTCGACCGAGGATGCGCGCGCCGCCGAGGGTGTGGTGAACATCGGCCTGCCGCTGGCGAACCAGCAGCTTTACGTGCTGGACGAGGCGCAGCAGCCAGTGGGCGTGGGTGTGCCCGGCGAGTTGTGGATCGGCGGCGAGGGCGTGACGCGCGGCTATTGGGGCCGCGAGGAGCTCACCGCCGAGCGCTTTGTGTCCAACCCGTTCCACGCAGGTCGCATGTACCGCACCGGCGATCTGGTGCGGCGGCGGATGGACGGGCGGATTGACTTCATCGGGCGCGTCGACAATCAGGTGAAGCTGCGCGGCTACCGGATCGAGCTTGGCGAGATCGAGGCGGTCATGGAGGCGCAGCCGGGCATCGCGCAGGCCGTGGTGGTCGCGCGCGAAGACACGCCCGGCGATCTGCGGCTGGTGGGCTATTACACCGCGCCCGCGCCGGTGAACGACGCGGCGCTGCGGGCCGAGATGGGCAAGGGGTTGCCCGCCTTCATGGTGCCGGCGCATTTCGTCGCGCTGGAGAGCTTCCCGCTGACCCCGAACAAGAAGGTCGACCGCAAGGCGCTGCCAGCGCCGGTGGCGCGCAAACCCGTGGCCGCACCGCGTCCGGCCGCGTCCGCGCAACCTGCGGCAGCCAGCGCCGTGCCCGATAAAGCCAGTGCCGCCGATACCGGCAAGGTGCAGGCGGCGATTGCCGAGATCTGGCAGGCGGTTCTGGGCGTGCAGGGGATTTCGGGGCGCGACAATTTCTTCGAGCTGGGCGGCCATTCGCTGCTGGCGGTTCAGGCGCATCGTGCGATCCGTGACGATCTGGGCGCGCGGGGGCTGTCGATCACCGATATCTTCCGCTTCCCGGTGCTGGAGGATCTTGCCGGGCGTGTCGCGGGACTTGGCTCCGGCGCCGCCTCCGGCACCGGTTCTGGCAAAGCGCCGCGCCCGAGGGTCGCGACCCCGGCGCCTGCGGCGGCGAAAGCGGTTGCGCCCGAGCCCAATGCCGAGACGGCCAGCGACGCGGGCCCGGCGCAGCCGATGAACGAACGCGCCCGCGCAAGGTCCGACGCGATGGCCCGGCGGCGCGAGATGCGCGCGCGGCGCAGCGCCTGAGATGGCTGGGGCCGCCGATCTTCGCGACCTGCTGACCCGCGCGGCGCTGCCCGAGGGGGTGGTCTGGGCGGTCTCGGAGCCGACCGAAGATCTGCCGGAGCTTTACCCCGTCGAGCGCGAGGCGATGTCCCGCGCGGTGCCTGCAAGGCGGGCGGAGTTCGCGGGAGGGCGGCTCGCGGCGCGGGCGGCCCTGCGTCAGCTTGGCCTGCCGGATCAGGCGATCCCCAAGGCCGAGGACCGCGCGCCGGTCTGGCCCGACGGGGTGGTGGCCAGCATCACCCATGCCGGGGGCATCTGCCTTGCGATGGCGGCGCGGGCGCAAGACTGGCGCGCGCTTGGCATCGACCTCGAGCTTGATGCGCCGATGGAGCCGCGGCTCATTCCGGCGATTGCCAGCGTGCCCGAGCTTTCCCGCCTCAGCCCGCTGCCTTTCGAACGCGCCGGGGTGCGGATCTTCAGCGCCAAGGAAGCCGCCTATAAGGCGCAATACCCGCTGACTCGCAGCTTGTTCGGATTCGAGGCGATGGAATCGCTGCTCCCTGATCCTCGGATGCGAATGGTGGCGGAAATGGGGCTAGGGCGCGGCACCCTATTTCCAATGCTTCAGATCGCCGAATTGGGCCTCATTCTGTCCGTATGCGCCGTTTCGCACGGCTGATGCGCGGAAATCCCTCGCTTTATGACCGAAATGTGTTCGCGATCCCGGTTCTGGACACGAAGTGTTTCCCAAAACGCATTCTTTAAACATGGCATAAACGGGGCGTCTTCGGTAATTTGTGACGTGAAAGAGGCGTATTTGTTGCTGGGTCCCATGTGTTACGGCCAGCGCGCGGCGCCGCTTTTCGAGCACAGCGGGGGCGCTTTGCGGGAGTGTAGTTTATGAACCAGTTCCAATCGTTTGACGAAGTGTTGTCCGCACTGCGCCGCCGCTTCGGCCTGATCTTTCTGGTGTTCGTTCTGGGCACCGGGATTTCCGTGTTCTTCGCGCTGAATCAGCCCAAGCTCTATGAAGCGACGGCAGTGGTTCAGATCGAAGACGCGCAGGTCGCGCCCACCACCACCAACCCCGCCACCGTGTCCGAGGATGCCTCGCGCCGGGTGCAGCTGATCGAGCAGCGGATCATGTCGCGCGACAACCTCGTGCGGATCATGGAAAAGCATAACCTGTTCAGCAACATCCCCAATATGACGGTGAACGAGCGCGTGTTTAACATGCGCAAGGCCGCCACGATCGAAGAGATCCAGTCGGGCAACCCGGCTTACGGCCAGCCGCGCATGCCGTCGGGGCTGATGATCACCGTGCGCCTTGATGATGCGCAGAAGGCTGCCGATCTGGCGAATGAGCTGATGCAGTCGGTGATCGACCAGTCGCGCAACCGCAGCGAAACGCGCGCCCGTGACGCGCTGGCCTTTTTCGAGGCCGAAGAAGCGCGGGTCGAGACGCAGATCGAGGCGATGGATGCCCGTATTGCCGACTTCAAGCAGAAGAACTCCGAGGCGCTGCCGTCGGGACTTGCCGCGATGCGGGACCAACTGGCGACGCTGGAGGACAACAAGCTCGATCTCGACCGGGACATCGTTGCGCTCGACGCCAATTCCTCGCGGCAGCGCGAAGACGTGCTGACCCGTCAGCTGGCGCTGCTGCAAGAGCAGAAGCAGCTGATCACCGCGCGCATCGCCTCGCTTGAGGACACCATCCGCCGCGCGCCCGAGGTTGAGCGCACGCTCAACGGGCTGGAGCGCGAGCGCACCCAGTTGCAGGACCAATATAGCGTCATCACCCGCCGCAAGGCGGATGCCGAGATGGGCCAGATGCTGGAAGATCGTCAGCAGTCGGACCGTTTCGAAGTGCTGGAAACGGCGCTGGTGCCCGAGGTCGCGGCCTCGAAGAGCCGCCGCAAGCTGGTGGCCGTGGGTGCCGTGGCCAGCCTCTTTGCCGGGCTGATCACCGGCTTTGTCGCCGAGATGATGAACCCCGCGCTGCGCACCGCCAGCCAGATGGAGCGGGTGCTGGGCGTGCAGCCTGTGGTGGCGATCCCGCCGGTGAAGACCCGCCGCGACCGCCGCCGCAAGGGGCTGGGGATCGTGGCACTGCTGCTGGCCTTGGCGGCGCTGATCTTTGGCCTCCTGCGCGTGCTGGGCGACCGGCTGCCGCTGATCGAGCGGTTTCTGCCGCGCGTCGGGGCCTGATCTGCCCAGGATTGAGTTTATGGATGTGAAAAGAGCCGGGCGAGAGATCGCCCGGCTCTTTTTCGTTGGGTCCGTGCACGCAGCGCGGCGCGCTCAGTACTGGTATTTCTTGAGCTCCGTGCCCTCGGCCTTGTTCAGCACCATCCCCAGCAGCGGCGTCGACGTGCCGAGCCTGCGCTCGACCTCGCGAATCTCGCGCTCGGTGGTGATGCCACCGCCGACCACCAGCAGCACGCCGTCGATCTGCGGGCGGAAGGCCAGCACGTCGTCATAGTAAAGCGCGGGCGGCAGATCGAAGAGCATCACGTCCGGCTGCAGCCGCGCCTCGATCGAGGTCAGCACTTCGGCGGTGGCCGGAGCGTTCAGCAGTTCGGCGGCATAGGGCTCGATCACCTCGTTGAAGCCAAAGGCGATGTCGTGCCCGGCGTGGATGTGGTTCTCGCCCATGCGCATCAGATGCGCCTCGGGCGAGATCGCGCCGCGCAGCAGCGCACCCATGCAGCCGGGGGCGCGGACGCCCATCGCCTTATGCAGCGACGGGTTGCGCAGGTCGAGGTCCATCAGCATGGCGCGCAGACCCTCCTGCCGCGACAGGCTGATCGCGAGGTTGGCGGCGGTGAAGGTCTTGCCGCATCCCTTGCTGGGCGAGGTGATGCCGACGCGGGTCCAGCCGTTTTCGGCCAGCGCCTGCGTCAGCCGCGTGCGCAGCACGTCAAAGGCCGCATGGGCCGGATCTTCGCGGTTGGCGGTGATGATGCGGTTGCGTTCGAGATGATCGCTGTCGATCTCGAAGACCGGAAGCTGATCCCACAGCAGCGTGGCCTGCGGTGCCGGCCGCCGGGTGACGGCGCGGCGCGGCGGGCGGGCCGGTGCCTCCGCAGCGGGCGCGGCGGGCGGAACGGGCTGAGCGGGGGCAAGCTGTTCGGCAGCGGCAGCGGGCGCAGCGGCAGGAGTCCGAAGGCTGGCAAGCTCGCGCCGCGCGGCCTCCATCTCGGCTTGCTCGCGTTCGGCCTGCTCTTGCGCGGCCTGCTCCCTCGCGGCCCGTTCTCTTGTGGCCTGTAGGCGTTCGGCCTCTTCGGCCTGATGGCGCGCCCGGTCCTGCGCGGCGGCACGGGCCTCTTCGGCGTCGCGGTCGGCACGGCGGCGGGCGAGACGCTCTTCACGGCGCTCGAGCGGAAGGATCGGGGGATCCTCCGGCGTCTCTTCGCTCCGCTTCCGACGGCGGAATCTCCGGCGTTCTACCATACTCGTCTCTCCGCACCGCACGGGCAGGGGCGCTGCCGGATCCGTTCCGGCGGCGCGTCTCGCACCTGCCGTGGAACCATACCGCTCTTTGTCCTGCCTTGTCTCGCTGGGGCCGCTGGGCCCCGGCGCGCGCACTCGATATTTACCTTCGCCCCCAGAACACCATTCGATTCGGTCAAGAATGAGGTGAAATTGCGGGGATTGTTCACGATCCGTGGCAGCCCCGCCTGTCCAACTCGGCGTGCCTAGAAGCCAAAGAGATTGGCCTGCGTGATCGCCTTTTCAAGGAAGGCGGCGCGATCCGCCTCGGGCTGCCAGCCGAGCACCCGCTTGGGCTTGTCGTTGACGAACGGCGAAAAATGCGCCCGGCTTTGCCAGTCGGCGCGCGAGGGGCGCACCAGCCCGCGCTTGCGCAGCGCGTATTTCTTCAGCCCGTATTTCACCGCGTCGCTGGCATAGAAGACGTTGAGGTTGCCCGAACTGACGCGGATGCGCGCGCCCAGCGTTTCGTGGATCGCGTCAAAATAGTCGCGGGCGCTCAGCATCGGCTCGCCCACGAGGTTGAAGCTTTCGCCCACCGCGCCGGGATGTTCGCCCATCCGCATCAGCCCCTCGGCGACATCGTCGATCAGCACGAAGGGCAGGATGTTCTTGCCCGGTCCCCAGATGCGCACCGCGCCCGCGCCATGCCAGCGCCCGATGCCCCAGTGCTGCAGCGGCCCGCCATGGCCGACCACGATGCCGGGGCGGGCGATGGTGATGGGCAGGCCGCGCTCGCGGTGCAGCTTCATCAACTGCCGTTCGCATTCGGCCTTGGAGCGGGCGTAGAGATTGCGGTCCGACATATCCTCGGGAAAGCGGGTCTCTTCGGTGATCTGCACGCCCGGATCGGACATGTCGTAGCTGGCGATCGTGCCGGTGTAGACGAGGCGCTTCACCTCGGCTTTCCCGCAGGCCATGGCGATGCGGGTGGCGACACCGACGTCGTTCACCAGCGCCTCGGCCCATGTCTTTTCCAGCGAGCGGGCAAGGTTGTAGACCACGTCGATGCCCTGCATCGCCTCGGTCAGCGCATCGAGATCATGCAGCGAGACGCCCACCGTTTCCACCTGATCGGGCAGATCGGGGAAGGGGCCGTGGCGGCCGCGCGACAGCACCCGCACGTCGTGGCCCGCTGCCACCAGTTTGCGGGTCAGCGCGCGCCCGATGAAGCCGGTGCCACCGATCACCATGGCGGTGGGCTGCGGCTTGCGGCTCTGCACGGCGGGGGCCTTCACCTCCAGCGCCTCGGGCGGCAGCTTGGCGATGGCGGCGTCGATGGCCTGCATCACCTGCACCGCGCTCTCGGCGGAAAAGCGGGCGTCCTGCGGCTTGCCCCGCGCCAGCGCGCCATAGACCGCCGCGCACATGCCCCGGAAGCTTTGCGCATAGGGGCCTTTCTGGTTCAGCGATGCGGTCTGCACGGCGGCGTTGCGGAGGCCCTCGCGCAGATGCTGCCAGCCGAGGTCCATCTGCCTGCGCAACGGGTTCACGATGAGGTCCGAGGCGTTCTCGCGGTCCACCACCAGCGTGTCGGCCGCATAGTCAAGCCGCGCCCGCCCCGAGGAGCCGCGCAGGGTGACCGAGCGGTCATCGACCGTCTCGACCATCGACAGGCTGAAGGTGATCTCAACACCGCCGGCGCGCGCGAAGATGCGGAAGCCCTGCGGGCGCGGATCATCGCCGGGCAGCGGGACGGGTTTCGTGGCCTCAGCATAGAGCACCTCGAGCGGGCCGAAGAGATCGACGGCAAAGGCGAAGGGATGCGGCCCCAGTTCCAGCAGCAGGTTCTTGGGCTCGCGCAGCAGCCACAGGTTGAACGGCCCCGAGCGCAGCGGCGCCAGCGGCAGCGCCCAGCTGATCTCGGCCTGCGAGACGCGGCCATAATCGCCCGCACGCAGCGCCTCTTTCATCCGCACATAAGAGGGCAGGCCAAGGAAGTTGTGCCCGGGGTGAAAGCGTTTGCCCGCCGCCTCGGCAGCGGCGGCGATGGCGCGGGTTTCCTCAAGGCTCACCGCCACCGGCTTTTCCACCAGCACATGCAGCCCGGCCTTCAGGCATTGCTGCGCCAAGGCGGCATGCAGATGCGGCGGGGTGAGGATATGCACCGCGTCGCAGGCACCGCTTTCGATCATCGCCTCGACGGTGCCGAAGACCTGCGCGCCATGCGGCAGCGCCAGCCCCTCGGCGGCGGGCTGCGAGAGGTCGCAGACAGCGGCCACTACGGCGTCCTCGGTCGCGGCCAGCGCATCGGCGTGCCAGCTTGCGATATAGCCTGCGCCGATGAGGCCGACGCGAATGGGTTGCGGCTTTGACCAAGGTTGGGGCATGGCGGGGGTCCTTACTTATACTCGATCAGGCGCATCGGGGCCTGCCGCAGGCGCCGCCAATGGTAGGTGGCCATGCCGACGAGATTGGGAAACTTCGAAAGGGTTAGCAGCAGCGCGTGGCGGCGCGCCTCGGGGGCAGGCAGCCCCTCGCGGCGCAGGCCGCGCGCGGTGCGGGCCCAGTTGAGCGGATAGGCGGCGAGCAGCAGCAGCGCCAGCGGCCCGACGGTCAGCAGGCCGAGCAGGAGCAGCAGCGGCAGGCCAAGCGCATAGACCAGCGCGCGCTTGCGCTCTGTGGTGAAATACTCGGGGTGTAGATGGCCGACCTGCGCAAAGCCGTGGCCGGTGCGCACGGCGCGGCGCCACCATTGCGAGAAGCGGGTCATCGCGGCGTCGTGGCGGGTCATCTCGTGGGGGATGCGTTCGAGCGTCCATCCGGCCTTGCGCAGGCGGGTACAGAACTCGTCATCCTCGGCGGCGATCACCGTGGGATCGAAGCCGCCGACCTCGGCAAAAGCCTCGGCACGCACCATCATGTCGCCGCCACAGGCGAGGATCTCGCCCGCCGGGCGGCGCCATTCCACGTCGCAGAGCTGGTTGTAGAGGCTGGCATCGCGGTGAATTTCCGAGCGCCAGCCGGTGACCATGCCGATCTGCGGGTTGGCCTGCAGATGGGCACGGGCGGCCTGCAGGTAGCCGGGCACAAGCGCGCAATCGCCGTCGATGAATTGCACCAGCTGCGGATCGTCCAGCGCGGCATATCCCGCGTTGCGGGCGCGGGCGGCGGTGAAGGGCGTGGAAAGGTCGAGCTGAATGACGATTGCCCCGGCTTTGCGCGCGGCCTCGACGCTGCCATCGGTCGAGCCGCTGTCCACATAGACCAACTGCCGCGCCTGTCCCTGCACCGAGGCAAGCGCCGCGACCAGCCGCGCGCCCTCGTTGCGGCCGATGAGAACCACGTCCACCTCGCTCATGCCGCGCCCTCGCTGAAGAGGGCCGAGAGCTTGGCGGCCTCGGTTTTGATATCGAACTCGGCGATCACCTTGGCGCGGCCCGCGGCGCCCATGCGGCGGCGCGCGTCGGGATCGCTCAGCAGGCTGCCTAGCGCGGCGGCCAATGCGCCCGCCTCTCCGGGCGGCACCAGCAGGCCGCTTGCGCCGTGCTCAACCAGTTCCGGCACCCCGGCGATGCGGGTGGTGACCACGGGAAGCTGCGCCGCCATTGCCTCCATCAGCACCACCGGCACCCCTTCGGCGAAGCTTGGCAGCACGAAGATGTCGGCGGCGCTCAGCGCCTCGGCGACCTCGGCCTGCGAGCGGTAGCCAAGGAACGCCACGCGCTCTGCAAGGCCCAGCTCGGCGGCCTTGCGTTCGAGCGCTGCGCGTTCGGGCCCGTCGCCGATCAGCCGCAGCCGCAGGTCGGGATGGCGCGGGGCGAGATCCGCCAGCGCGCGCAGCAGCACCGGCACGCCCTTCACCCCGGCGAGCCGCCCGACGAAGAGCAGGCTCTGCCCGCTCTGCGCGGCGGGGGCATAGCGCTCGGGGTCGATGCCGCAATGCACGATCCGCAGCTTGGGCCAGTCGGCGGCATCGGCGAAACACATCAGTTGCGCGCGGCAATAGGCGCTGATGCAGGCGACAAACCGGGCGCGGCGGGTCTTTTCGTCGATGCGCCAATGGTGCGGCTCAAAGAAGATGTCGGGGCCGTGGATGGTGAAGCTGTAGGGGATGCCCGAAAGCTCGGAGGCCAGCATGGCGACGGTGCAGGAGGCCTTGGCGATATGATTGTGCAGATGCTGCACGCCCGCCGCTGCCAGATGGTCGGCGAGCACGCCCGCCTCGGCGAAATAGATGAGGTTGTAGGCGCGGCCCTTCAGACCCTTGGGGGCCGTCTGCCATGCCAGCGCCAGCGCGCGCAGGTAGCGCGAAGGGCTGCGCAGCCAGCGGGCATGGGCGCGCAGCAGCCACAGCGGCGCGCGGCAGGCATCGAGCACCTTGAAGGTTTGGGCATGTTCGGCGCGCTGCTCTGGGCCGACCAGGTGCTCGGCCCCGGTGGTGCGGATCGAGCAGGTCAGCACCTCGTGACCCATGGCGCGCAGCGCCGCCACCTCGCGTTGGATGAACGTATCCGACGCGCGGGGGTATTCGCCGGTGAGATAGGCCAGCTTGGGGCGGCTCATTCGCGGCCCTCCTGCAGTGCGCGGGCCATCAGCGTCTCAAACCGGGGCAGCGAGAGCGGGCCAAGCGCCGACACAAGCGCGCGGTCCGGGTAGCGCAGGGGCATCATCCGCGCCTTCAGCGGTGCGACGCGCAGCAGTCCCGGCAGATGCGCCCCGAGCGGCGACAGGATCCGCGCCGCCGCCAGCCACAGCGGCCACGGCAGCGGCAGCACCAGCTTGGGCCAGCCCGACCCCGCATGGGCGCGTAGAAAGCGGGTGCGGTCGGGACGGTCGGGGTCGACGATATTGAGCACCTGCGTGGCACCGGGCGCGCGGCGCGCCGCCTGCAGCAGTCGCTTGGCCACATGGCCGACATGGGCCAAGGGCAGCTCGCCTTTGGTGCCGACGCGGATCAGCAGCGGCCCCAGCGCCGGGCCAATATGGGCGTTCCACGTGCGCCCCTCGCCAAAGATCGTGCCGGGGCGCAGGATCCACAGCGGCAGACCGGAGGCGCGGCAGAGATCCTCCTGTGCCAGCTTGCCCGCGACATAGGGATCGCGCGCGGTCTGCATGGCCTCGAGCGGCAGCTTCTCGGTCACCGCGTCGCCGGGGGAGAGCCGCGCCGTGTCGTAGACGACGATGGAACTGACCAGCACGAGGTGCAGCGGCAGCCCGTCGAGCGCCTGTAGCAGATGCCGCGTGCCGTCGATGGTGGCTGTCTCGACCGCCTCGGCATCGCCGCCCAGATGCGCGGCGGCATGGATCACCGCGCTGCAGCCCTCGGCGGCCTTGCGCAGCGCCGCAACGCAGGCGGGGTCCGACAGATCGGCGCGGCAGAGCGTGACGCCTTTCATCTGCGCCCAGCCCTCGGGCGGGGCCGCGCGCAGCACCGCGACCACCTCGACCCCCTGCGCGCGCGCCTCGGCCAGCACCGCGCGCCCGACGAAGCCGGTGGCGCCGGTGAGCAGGATGCGCGCGGTGCCCGCGCCCACGCTCTGGCCGCTCAGCGCGCCCATGGCATCGGCTCCAGCGGTGCGCAGCGCGTGGTCATCACCTGCGCGCCCGCGTCTTCGCCGGCATTCTGGATCGCCAGCGTGACCTCGGTCAGATGCAGCGCGAAATCCGACGACAGGCGGCACGGACGGTTCTCGCGCAGCGCGTCCAGCATCTCGGCGGGGCCAAGCATGAAATTCATCGCCGCCGCGCCCCAGCGTTTCACCTTGGGGTGGGTGGGCTGTTTCAGCCGGATGCGACGCGGGAAGGGGCTTTCCACCAGCCGCCGCCGCAGGCTGCCGCGCCTGGCGAATTTCACTTTGGCGGCATTGTCCCACGAGGCATCGCAACTGAGCACGCCGCGGTCGCCGAAGATGCGGATGCCGTGGCCATGGCTGGCGACGATCGAGCAGGTGAGCCGGGTCACCGGGCCGTTCTCGAAGAACAGCGTGGCCACCGAAAGGTCGGGCGCGGTCGGGCCGAGGCCCGCCTTATCGGGCAGCACTTCGGCGGAGGCGGCGACAACCTTGCGCACCGTGCCGAACCAGCCGATCAGCCACGTCAGGTAATAGCCCGCATGTTCCAGCGTGCAGCCGACACGGAACTCGTCCTCATAGGGCCATGGCGCGCCGCTCTCGCTGGTCCAGCCCTGATAGGGCGCCTGTGGGATGAAACCGTCGTCAAGCTCGGCATAGATCGCGCGCGGCGTGCCTGCGGTGCCCTTGCGCAGCGCGTGGCCCAGCGTCTGCGCCGCCTCGCCCAGCACCGAACAGGGCGCCGAGGCCAGCATCACGGCCCGCTCTGCGGCCAATGCGTGCAAGGCGCGCGCCTGTTCGATCTCCATGGCGAGGGGCTTTTCGCAATAGACGTGGTGCCCGGCCTCCAGCAGCCGCCGGTTCAGCGCGTAATGCTCTGCCGGGTTGGTCAGGTTGAGCACGATGCAGTCGGCGGGCAGGGCGCTTATGAAGGCCTGCAGGTCCGGCTCGGCGCGCAGCTGCCAATGGGCGCAGAAACGGCTCAGGCGGGCGGCGTCGCGGTCATGCACCGAGTGCACGGTGATGCCCGCCATCGCCTGCAGCGAGCGCAGGTAGAGATCCGCCACGAAGCCGCAGCCGAGAAGGGCGATCTGTCCCGTCATCGGCACCCTGCCAAGCGGCGGGGCGCACCGGCGCATGGCGCGGGGCGGGGGACGGGAAACAGCATCATTCGGCAACCTGGTTACGGATCATGAAAACGACGTCACGGTCATTCACCAGAGAAATTTGACCGAAATTCGGCGCGTTGCAGGAGAGTTTGCCGCTTTGCCGGGAAATCGGCGGATTTGCTTTGCGGGTGCGGCACGGCGGCCACGGTCGCGGGCAAATTGGCACCGGCAACTAGGATACCCATGCGGCTTGCGGCAGGGTTCGCGCCGGGAGCAGAGGTGAGACCCAAGCCCGGGCCAAAGGGGAAAAGACGCGCCGATGGATCCGCGCATGGAATTCAAGATTGCCGGATACCGGGTGGCGGTCAACGTGCCGACCTGGGCCGCGCTGCAGGCGCGGGTGACCGAAAGGCTCGCCCAGCGTCAGGGCTTTGCGCTGGCGACGATCAACCTCGATCATCTTGTGAAACTGCGCACATCGGCGCCGTTCCGTGCCGCCTATGCGGCGCAGGATTTCGTTGTGGCCGACGGCAATCCCATCGTCTGGATGTCGCGGCTTGCGGGGCGTCCGGTCGAGCTGATCCCGGGCTCGGATGCGATCCTGCCGCTGGCGCGGATCGCCGCGCGGCTGGGCGTCGGCGTGGCGCTTGTCGGCAGCACGCCTGCGGCGCTGTCGCGCGCCAAGAGCTTCCTCGAACGCGAGGTGCGGGACCTGAGCGTCGTCGCAATGATCTCGCCGCCCATGGGATTCGATCCCGAAGGGCCCGAGGCCGAGGCGGTCTTCGATGAGATCACCGCTGCCGGTGCGGGCCTGTGCTTTGTCGCGCTGGGCGCGCCCAAGCAGGAAATCTTTGGCGCGGCGGGACGGCGGCTTGCGCCCGGTGTCGGCTTTGCCGGGATCGGCGCGGGGCTGGATTTCTTTGCCGGAACGCAGGCGCGGGCCCCGGAATGGACCCGGCAGATGGCGCTGGAATGGCTGTGGCGCGCGGCAAGCAATCCGCGGCGGCTGGGCCTGCGTTACCTGCGCTGCCTTGCGATCGTACCGGGGCAGACTGTGCGCGCGCTGCTGCTGCGGCTGTTTTCGAAACAGGCCTAGGGCGTGATCCGGCGCGGGCGGCGCCTTTGAAAACGCAGCGCATCCTTCAGCTTGCCCTTCAGGCCGCGCGGCGGCAGCACTTCGCGGTCCATCTCGAACACAGCGCCGGTCAGCGCCGGATCGGCGTCGAGCGCCAAGGCCACGCCCCAGCGCGCCGCCTGCTCGGGCGCGATCCCATCCGGAATGCCCATCGCCGTGTCCAGCATGCCGGGCATCCAGTCGCCGATAACGATCTGCGGGAAACGGTCCGACAGATCGGCAATCAGCGCGCGGGTGAAGATGCGCGCCGCGCCCTTGGAGACGGAATAGGCCGAGGCCGCGGGCAGCGGCGCGAGATCGGCGAAGGTGGCGACGTTGAGAATGCGTCCGCGCCCGCTCTCCACCATGTCCTGCAGCGCGGCGCGGCTGCAGGCGATGGTGCCGCCAAGGTTGGTGGCGATCGTCTGCATGAAGCTCGTCGCGCTTTCGTCGAGGATATCGCGGCGCGGATAGCTGGCGGCGTTGTTGATCAGCAAGACCACCGGCCCAAGCTCGGCGCGGATGCGGGCGAAGGCCTGATCGACCTCTGACGGGTTCGAGACATCGCAGGCAAAAAGGTGGAACCGCCCCGGCTCGGCACGGGCGCGGGTTTCCTCCAGCGCGGCGCGGCGGCGGCCAAGGCCCGCGACGGTAAAGCCGCGGCGGGTCAGCTCGATCGCCATGGCGCGGCCAAGGCCGGATCCGGCGCCGGTGATCACGGCGATGCCTTCGGAGGGGCGAAGCTGGGTCATCGGCGGGGTTCCTTGAGCAGCGAGTTGGCCACCCGCAGGGCGTTGGCGGCGATGGTCAGCGAGGGGTTCACCCCCATCGAGCTGGGCATGAAAGACGCATCGGCCACGCGCAGGTTGCGCAGCCCATGGGCGCGGCACTCGGCATCCAGCACCGAGCGGGCCGGGTCGGTGCCGAACCGCAGCGTGCCCGAGGGATGCCCGAAGTTCAGCTCTGGCGAGACGCCGAGAAACGCGCGCCGCTGGCCTTTCAGGGCACGACTGATGGCGCGGCGAAACGCGCGGCGGCGCTGCAGCAGTTCGGGGTGCAGCGTGTAGTCGATCGACAGGCGCTGCGGCTGCGCCGGATCATAGGTCACGCGGTTTTCAGGATAGGGCAGGTCCTCGAGCAGGCCGACAAAGATCTGCGCGTGACCGAACATCTGCGCGGCAATGGCGGCGGGCAGGCGGGTCAACTGCGCCGCGCCGGGCAGGTGGCGCAGCCTTGAGCGGGCCAGCATCCGGTTGAGGTAAAAGACAATCTCGCCGTAAGAGGCGCGGATGCCCATGGCCTGCACCGTGCCCATGCGCGTGCCCCCCGCGTGGTAGAGATCGCGCAGCGAGATCGCCTTGGTCGCCCCGGCGTCGGGCGTGCCGCGCGGCGGCCAGAGCGCAAACATCTCGTTGAGGTGGAACATCAGGTTGCGCCCGACGAGGCCCGAGCCGTTGGTCGCCCCCTCGGGCCATGCCTCGCAGGCCGAGGCCAGCAGCAGGCGCGGCGAGTTGAGCGCCCCGGCGGCCAGCACGTAGCTGCGGGCGCGGACCACAAGGGTCTCGCCGTCGCGGCGCAGTTCCACACCTTCGACCGTGTCGCCTGCCCCCAGCAGCCGCGTCACCTCGGCCCGGTCCAGCAGCATGGCGTTGCCGGTCTTCAGCGCCGGTTCGACCCCGGCAGAGCGCCCGTCCATCTTGCAGTGGCGCGGGCATTTGGTGCCAAGGCAGCCAAGGCAATCGGGCGTGCGCGCGATGGCGGTATGGGCGTGATAGGGATGCAGCCCGGCGCGCTGCAGCGCCTCCATCAGCGCCTCTTCGGTGCTGGTGAGCGGCGGCGGCACTTCCAGCGGCAGAGGCGGCTCGGGCGAGAGCGGATCGGGAGTGCCGTGGATATGGTAGAGCCCCGCGGCGCGGTCGTACCACGGGCGCATGGCGTCAAAGCCCACCGGCCAGCCGCCCGCCGGATGGGGCAGGCCGGGCAGATCGTCGAGATCATGCCGCTCGGGCCGTTCCAGCGTGGCGGCGTAGAACACCGAACTGCCCCCCGGCCCGGCCCCGAGCGGGGCGTAGAAGGCGCTTTCCACCCCGTCCACCGTGGCGTGCAGCGGTTCGGGCCAGAGCCCGCGCGCCAGCCGCGCCTCGGGGATGAACACCTCGGACAGGCCGTTGCGGGCGCTGCGCGGCCCGGCGGGGCCGCGTTCGACAAACAGCACCTTCTGCCCCGCCTCGGCCAAGGCCCGCCCCAGCGTGCCGCCGCCGATGCCGGTGCCGATGACCACGGCATCCCAGAGCGTTTCGGTCAGCGGATGGCTCACAGCCCGGCCACCTTGGTGCCGAAGATAGGGCCAAAGAGATCGCGCAGCGCCAGCGCGGCAGAGTTGGTGATGTGGTTGGTGTCGAAATACCAGCCCTGCCCATCGTGCAGCGCGTGGCAAGCCTCGGCGTCGCAGAAGCGCGGCCATGTGTCGATCCAGCGGATCTGTCCGGCCTCGGCCATGGCGCGCCACGGCGCTTCCGCCTCGGCGCTGCGCTGCGCCAGAGCGCTGCGCGGCACGTCCGGCGCGGTGACCGGGGTCTTGGCCAGCGGCCAGCCCGCATGGGCGGCCTCGCGCGCGGCGAGGCGGCTGTCATAGCCGGGGATCTCGGGCGGCTGGCGCAGCACCACAACCTCGGGCACGAGGTCGCGCAGCTCGGCGACGGTGGTGCGCTCCGCCTCGGCGAGGATGCTTGCCTGCGGCACCCCGGCGGGGGTCGGCGCATCGCTGGGGGTGACGGTGATCCTATTGCCCGCGTCGAGGCCGATGCCGCTGCCATGGGCGTAATAGGTCCAGCGTCCGATCAGCGCCACGCGCTGCAGGCTGCTTAGGCTGGGCAGCGCCTGACGGATCTGCAGATTGGCCTGCGTGCAGGCGTGGTTCCGCGCCGGGGTGGCGAAGCTCTCGCTTTTGCGCAGGCCAAAGAGCGGCGGACAGCCCGCGCGCCAGATGATCAGACCGGGCACATTGGCCTCATGCGCGGCCAGATCGAGCCCCTCTTTGAAGGCGCGCGCATGGCTGTCGCCCCAGACCAGCACCTGCGGCGCGCCCTCCGGGCCGATCGGGCAGGTCTCGATCCCCATGAGCGGGCCGCTTTCGGGGGTGGTGCAGCGGCTCCAGTCCTGCAGGAAATCCGCCGAGGCGGCGATATGCGGGCGCACCGATGGGCCGAACCGCTCTGCCAGCCCGTTGCCGAGGTAGAGCCAGCCGCCCACCGCCAGCGCCGCCGCCGAGGCCAGCGCCGTGCCGCCGAAGACCAGCGGCGGGGCGAGGCGGGCGCGGCGGACGGGCATTTCGATGAACCGCCAGGAGAGCCACGCAAGTACCATCGACAGCGCGATCCATGCGGCGGCCTCGAGCGGGCCGCTGTAGCTGCCGCGCAGGTAGAGCGAGAGCGTCACAACCGGCCAGTGCCAGAGGTAGAGCGAGTAGGAGATGCGTCCGAAGAACAGCGCCACCGGGTGCGACAGCGCGCGGTTGACCGGGTTTGCGCCGGTGCCATTGGCGATCAGCAACACCGTGCCCAGCACCGGCGGCAGGGCGAGCAGACCGGGGAACATCGGCCCCGCCGGGATCAGCGTCACGCTTATGGCGATCAGCGCCAGCCCGGCCCAGCTGCGCGCCGCGCGGCCGCGCCAGACCTGCCCGGTCTCCAGCCCCCAGATCGCCAGAAGCACGCCCGACAAAAGCTCCCACGCGCGGAACGGGAAGAGGTAGAAGGCCGCGCCGGGATGGCTGGGCGTGGCAAGTATCGACGAGACCAGAGAGGCGCCCCAGACCGCCACCAGCGCCATCAGCAGCAGTTGGCGATGCCGCGACAGCAGCGCGATCAGCAGCGGCAGGAAAAGATAGAACTGCTCTTCGACCGCCAGAGACCACGTGTGCAGCAGCGGCTTCATCTCGGCGCCCGTGTCGAAATAGCCCGCCTGTTTGTAGAAAAGCACGTTCGACAGATAGACCGTGGCGGCGATCAGCGACTTGCCGAACTCGCGGAACTCGAAGGGCAGCAGCAGCGCGGCGCCAAGCGCGGCGGTGACCAGCGCCATGGCAAAGAAGGCCGGGGCGAGGCGGCGGAAGCGGCGCAGGTAAAAGGCGCCGAGGCGGATGCGCCCCTCGGCCTCATGCTCGCGCCAGAGGATGCCGCCGATCAGAAAGCCCGAGATCACGAAGAACACGTCGACGCCGGTGAAGCCGCCGCCGAGCCACGGCAGTCCGAAGTGATAAAGCACCACCGCCAGCACCGCGACGGCACGCAGCCCGTCGATGTCGGGGCGGTAGGGCATCGGAGAGTGCAGCGGCTGTGGCGCGCCCGATCCGGGCGGTGCAGCATTGGAAAGTGGGGCGGGTTCTGACATGAGAAAACCGGGTCTCGACAATGACATACTCGCCTCACGCCCCCGCATGAGCCCCGCATGAACACAGCGCCAACTATAAGGGCGGCGCTGTCCGGGCTGCAAAGGAAAAGGCGGCTTGGGGTATCCTAGCCTCATAAGTGTTGCGAAACTGCGAGCCGAGGGCAAGAATGTCGGCTGGTCGGGCAGACCTGTGGCGTTTGAGTGGGGTAGGGCCGTCATGGCAGGTGAGAGGATTTCGGCGCAGGTGCCGGACTGGACGCGCGAGGACCTGCGCGGGGTCTGGGATCCGGGGCAGAAGCTGCTGCGCGCCATCCGCCGTTACAGCGCCGCGCGGGCCCGCGGCGGGGTGTTTGGCAAGCTGGGGTCGAAATACTGGGTGCTGGTGCACCGAGTCTGGTCGGTCGTCACGCAATGCGAGATTCATCTGGGCACCGAGATCGGTGGCGGCCTGCGGATGCCGCATCCGCAGGGCATCGTGGTGCATTCGGACGCGGTGATCGGGGTCAACTGCCTGCTTTTTCATCAGGTCACGCTGGCCGGGGCGGTGACGCTGGGCGGGCATGTGGACGTGGGCGCGGGGGCCAAGCTGATCGGTCCGCTGACCGTGGGCGATCACGCGGTGATCGGCGCCAATGCGGTGGTCACCCGCGATGTGCCCGCCGGGGCCGTGGTGGCCGGGGTTCCGGCGCGGATCATCTCGTGGCAGCCCGAGGCGGTCACAGGAGATCCGGCGGCGCACCCGGGCCCCCCTGCAGAACCCACTCATAAACCTGCGCCATCTGCTGCGCCTTCCGGCTCCATGTGAAGCTCTGCTCGACACGCGCGCGCGCCGCATCGGCCATGGTGGGCAGTGCCGAGGGATCGCGCGCCAGCCGCCCCAGCGCGGCGGCAAATCCGGCGACGATCCCGGCGCGATCCTCGCAGGGCAGCTTGAAGCCGGTGCCGGGCGTGACCAACTCGCCCGGGCCGGCGTAATCCACCACCATCGGCACCACCCCCAGTGTCATCGCTTCGAGCACGACACCGCCGCCGAACTCGCGGATCGAGGGGAAGGGCAGCAGGTGGCAGCGGCAGAGCACATCCTGCACCGCGCGGTGATCGAGCCAGCCGTGGAAGGTGACCGCATGGGCGATGCCCAGATCCGCCGCCTGCGCTTCGAGTGTGGCGCGCATCGGCCCGTCGCCGATCATCTCGAGCACCATGCGCCCGTCGCGCAGCAGCGGCGCGGCGGCCTCGAGCAGCATATCCGGCCCTTTGTAGGGCACCAGCCGACCGACGAATGCCGCGCGCAGCGGGCCCGGCGCGGGGGTGGCGCGCTTGTTGAACCGCGCGGGGTCGATGGCGTTTTCGGGCAGGTAGACCAGCTTGCCTGCATGGCGCGCGGGCACTTCCGAGGCGGTGTGCCGCGAGCCGGCGAGGATCGCGCTGGCGTGGCGCAGCGTGGCGCCGCGTCCGGGCATCAGCTTATAGGCGCCGCGCAGGTAGCTCAGCCATTCGCGCTCGCGCCGCCGCTCGGCGTCGAATCCCTTGGGCCATGGCACGCCGCCGTTCAGAGGCCCAAGCACGAAGGGCACGCCCGCCCCGGCGCAGCGCCCGGCCAGCGGCGAGGCGGTGGTGGGGCTGAGCGGGGTGATGCGGTGCACGATGTCCCACTCGCCCGCGGTGATCTCGGCGCCGAAGCGCTGCCAGACCAGCCGCTCGAACCAAGGATAGCTCAGCGCGCTGATCGCCTGCACCATGGTCCAGCCCTTGCCCTCGCCCATGCGCAGAGCCTCGGCGAGCTTCCACATCGGGCGGGCGAAGGCTTCGGAGTCGATCGCGGTGAACTCGCGGCCCTCGGTCAGCCCGGCGCGCAGCAGTGCCTCGCGGTTGCGCACCTGCGTGACCAGATGCACCTCGGCCACCTCGCGCAGCGCATCTGCCAGCGACCAGCCGACCAGCGGCACGCTGACCCACTCGGGGTTGGCGGCCTCGGCGATGGCCAGAACACGGGGTTTGCGGGAGGAGGACATCACAGGGAGCTTGGGCATCAGGTCAGAGAATGGACTGCCATTTAAGGGCGCGGGCCCGCTCGACCGAAGCGCGGTTCAGCCGCCCGGCGCGCAGCGCCTCGGCATAGCCGGTGAGCGAGCCTGCGACGAGCCATGTGAGCGGCGTGAGCGTGGCATTGGGCACCATGTCCGACAGGTTGATCGCCAGCAGCAGCGACAAGGGTGCGATGAAGGGGGTGATGATATCCTCGTTCGCGGCGGTGCTTTCGCGCCAGAGCAGGATCAGCGGCAGCAGGATCAGCCCGAACTCGGCAAGGAAACCGACCCAGCCATAGACGCCGATGACGATGATCCAGCGCCCGTCGGTCACCGTCAGGATATTGCCGCTGACCGGATCGAGGATGTGGTTGCGCCCCCAGCTTCCCCAGCCGAAGACGGGTTTCTCGTAGGCGCGCTCGAGCAGCGTGTTTTCATTGTCGAAGCGGAAGTCGAGCGAATAGGCGCGTTCCTGATCGATCTTGGCGATCTGGGTGAGCAGGCGCTCTTCGGGGATCAGATGCGTGCCCTTCATCACCGGGTAGGTGATCGCCACCATGCCGATCAGGATGGCGACGCGGATTTGCCCCAAGCGGCTCAGGAACAGCACCGAGGGGATCAGCACGATGGCAAAGATCAGCGCCCCCAGCGATTTCGCCAGCACGAGAATCAGCGTCAGCCACAGCGCGATCATCAGCATCTTGCCGTTGCGCTCGGTCCGCCACAGCGCCCAGGCCGAGACGGTGGCGGTCATCATGAAGAAGGCGACCCAGAGCCCATGGTAGAGGAACACCACGGGCCGGTAGCCGTCAGAGCGCACAGATTGGGCAAAGAGGTGCTGATAATAGCCGTAGACCCAGTTGTTCAGCTGCGGTGACATGCGCAGCTCGATCAGCATCGGCAGCGTATAGACCACCCCGCCCCAGATCAGCGCCACCAGAAGCCGCCGCTGCGAGCCGCCCTGCACGAGGAACTGCCGCGCCAGCAGGAAGGGCAAGACGATCAGGAACTGTTGCAGCACCAGCGCC
Source organism: Salipiger sp. ABN3_019 (assembly GCF_056158605.1). Lineage (NCBI taxonomy): Bacteria > Pseudomonadati > Pseudomonadota > Alphaproteobacteria > Rhodobacterales > Roseobacteraceae > Salipiger > Salipiger sp. ABN3_019. Next base: position 494,728 of record NZ_JBSWTP010000009.1, on the reverse strand, counting down.
ACCGCGTCCTTGATGCCCAGCCCCGGCAGGCCGATCTGGCCGAAGAACACCGGCTCGGTGTTGGTCACCACGGTCATCACCGGCGAGAGCACATAGGTGATCAGCAGCACCTTCCCCACAATCGACTGCGGCAGCAGCCCGCCGGGCATGCCATAGCGCCAGAGGCAAAAGGCAAAGGCGGCGAGCGCCGGGATATTGTGCTTGGTCAGCGGCGGGAACATCGGCAGGTCGAAGACCGCCGGCGGCTCGGGCAGGAACAGATAGCCCACCAGCAATGCCAGGATCAGCGCCCGGTCGGGCGGCATGCGGCGGAACAGCACGATCGTCACGATCGGCCAAAGCGCCAGCATCAGAAAGGCAAGAGGGTTGGGCATACCGGGTCGCGATGCTCGTGAAACGCTTACTCTGGACAGGGACGGGCGGCACCCCCATGCCGCAAGACCATCCGCTCAACATATCAGTCCCGCGTGGCGCTGTCGCCTGCCACCGGGGCCTTGCCCTGCTCTAGCTGGCAGAATTGGCACAATCATGGCGGAGCTTGGGCCGGGGGGAGGTGTTTTGCGGCGCCGGGGTTTATTCAATCTCGGCAAAAGTCACCGGATTGTTCCCATAGCGCCGCGGTAACGCCCGATTGTTCGCTCAGGATTTGGGGGATATCCGGCTGACGTGTAGAACGAGACCCATGGCCCAACGCGCTCTCAAGATCGCCTATCTGAGTGATTTCTCGCCGCTCGACCGGAACCTCTATTCCGGCGGCAACGCGCGGATTCACGATGCGCTGCGCGACCACGCCGGAGAGGTGACCATCCTGCCCACCGGCTGGGGCGCCGCCGAACCGCTGCGCCGCGCGATCCTGCGCCTGCCCGACGCTCTCAGCCTGCGTTTGCGCTGGCGGGCACAGATGGCGCTGTCGTCGGTGGTGGCGCGCAATATCGAGGCGGCGCTGCGGCGCGAGCGTTTCGATGTGCTCTTCGGGGCCTATGCGTTTCAGGCGCTGAAAGACCTGCGGCTGCCCTATCCGATGACCGTCGCCTATACCTCCGATGCCACGCATAGCGTCTACCGCTGCTCGGAGATCGGGCAGGCCCACCCCGGGCTGATCCCCGGCGGGCGGCTGTTCGACGCTTGGGTCGAGCGTGCCGAGGCCGATGTCTTTCGCCGCGCCGACCTACTGCTCTGGCCGTCGCAATGGCTGATGGACGCGGCGCAGGCGCGCTATGGCCTGCTCGACGACAAGGCGCAGCTGGTGCCTTGGGGGGCCAATATTGCGCCGCCACCGGCTCCGGCGCCGCGGGCGATCTCGCGCTCGAAACCGGTGCATTTGCTGCTGGTCGGGCGCAACTGGTGGGCCAAGGGCGGGCCGCTGGCGCTCGAGGTGACCGCGCTGCTGCGCGCACGTGGCATCGACGCGAGGTTGACGGTGATCGGCTGCGTGCCGCCCGAAGGCAGCGCCCCGCCGCATGTGGAGGTGCACCCGCAGCTCGACAAATCCGTGCCCGCGCAGGCGGAGCTGTTCCAGCAGCTCTACGCCCGCGCCCATTTCGTGGTGATGCCGAGCTTCGAAAGCTACGGGTTCGCCTTCTGCGAGGCGTCGGCGCATGGCGTGCCCTCGCTGTGCCTGCGCATCGGCGGCGTGCCGGTGCGCGATGGGATCAACGGCTTTGCGCTGCCGCCGGGCAGTGGCGCCGAAGAGTTCGTAGCGCGGATCCTCGGCTGTCTCGATGCGCCCGGCCGCTACGCGGATCTGACGCGCAGCACCCGCGCCGAATACGAGCAGCGGCTGAACTGGGACGCATGGGGCGCGCGCGTTGCCGAGCTTTTGCAGGAACAGGTGGCCCGCAGACAGGGCGTTTCGCAGACCGCGCCCTCCGAGGCGGCGGGCGCCGCGCTCGCCGCCGGCTGAGCGCTTCGGGCGCCGCTTCGCCGGTCGCGGATCGGTGATCGGGAAAGTTCTGGTCAGGACAGGGGGCTGTGCCCTAGCGTCGTGTCAGGCAACGCATTTTACCCGCAGCTTGGATCCGCATGGCGCAGACCGAACGGCAGCTCGACACTTCTCCGCGGATCTCGGACGAGATCCGCAAGACCACCTGCTACATGTGCGCCTGCCGCTGCGGGATCGACGTGCATCTTAAGGACGGCGCGCCGGTCTATATCGAGGGCAACCGCGATCATCCCCTCAATCGCGGCGTGCTCTGCGCCAAGGGCGCGGCGGGGCTCAAGCAGGTCACCTCTCCGGCGCGGCTGCGCGCGCCGATGCGCCGGGTGGGTCCGCGCGGATCGGGCGAATTCGAGGAGATCAGCTGGGAGGAGGCGCTGCAGACCGCCGTGGACTGGCTGAAACCGCTGCGCGAGACGGCACCCGAAAAACTCGCCTTCTTCACCGGGCGCGACCAATCGCAAAGCCTCACCGGCTGGTGGGCACAGCAGTTCGGCACGCCCAATTACGCGGCGCACGGCGGCTTCTGCTCGGTCAATATGGCGGCGGCGGGGATCTACACGCTGGGCGGCAGCTTTTGGGAGTTCGGCAGCCCCGATTGGGAGCACGCCAAGCTGCTGCTGCTGTTTGGCGTGGCCGAGGATCACGACAGCAACCCGATCAAGATGGGCCTGTCGCAGCTCAAGGCGCGCGGCGCCAAGGTGGTGTCGATCAACCCGGTGCGCTCAGGCTATAGCGCCATCGCCGACGAGTGGGTCGGCATCACCCCCGGTACCGACGGGCTGCTGATCCTGTCGCTGGTGCACGAGCTGTTGCGGGCCGGGCGGATCGACCTGCAGTTCCTCGCGCATTTCACCAACGCGCCGGTGCTGGTGGACTGCGATCCAAAGTCCGAAAACTACGGCCTCTTTCTGCGCGACGCCGAGGGGCGGATGCAGGTGATCGACGCCCAGACCGGCCGCCCCGCGCCTTGGGATGCCGAAGGGGTGGAGCCCAAGCTGACCGGCCATCTGCGCCGCGCCGGGATCACCCACCGTTCGGTGATGCAGATGATCGCGGCGCGCTACATGGTGCCGGAATACGCGCCCGAGGCCGTGGCCGAGCGCTGCGGCCTGCCCGCCGAGCGCATCCGCTGGCTGGCCGCCGAACTCGCGCGCGCCGCGTTCGAGGCCCCGGTGGAGCTTGACCAGCCGTGGACAGATTTTCGCGGTCGGGCGCATCGCACGATGCCGGGACGGCCGGTGGCGATGCACGCGATGCGCGGCGTCTCGGCGCATTCCAATGGGTTCCAGACCTGCCGCGCGCTGCATCTGCTGCAAAGCCTTCTGGGCGCGGTGGAGACGCCGGGCAGCTTCCGCTTCAAGCCTCCCTATCCGAAACCGCCCGAGGCCCATGCCAGACCGCATGCGCAGGCCCGCCCCGGCCAGCCGCTGGACGGTCCGCCGCTGGGCTATCCGCTCGGCCCCGAGGATCTGGCGGTGGACGAGACGGGCGCCCCGCTGCGCATCGACAAGGCGTTCAGCTGGGAGGCGCCGCTTTCGGTACACGGCATGATGCATATGGTCATCGCCAATGCGGTGGCGGGCGATCCCTATCGGATCGACACGTTTTTTCTATACATGTCCAACATGGCGTGGAACTCGGCGATGAACACCGCCGGCACGATGGAGATGCTGACCGCGCAGGATGAAGAGGGCGACTATCTCATCCCGCGCATCATCTACTCGGACGCCTATCGGTCCGAGATGGTCGCCTATGCCGATCTGATCCTGCCCGACACCACCTATCTCGAACGGCACGACTGTATCTCGCTGCTCGACCGCCCGGTGTCGGAGCCGGATATGGCCGCCGACGCGATCCGCTGGCCGGTGGTGACGCCGGACCGCGATGTGCGGCCCTTCCAGTCGGTGCTGTTGGATCTCGGCGCCCGGCTCGGCCTGCCGGGCATGTGGAAGGATGGCGCGCCGGTCTATGCCGATTACGCCGATTACATCACCAACCACGAGCGCAAGCCCGGCATCGGCCCGCTGGCGGGGTTCCGCATGGGGCCGCACGGGCTGCAGGACGGGCGCGGCACACCCAATGCGGCGCAGCTCGACAGCTATATCGCGCAGGGCGGCGTGCACGGCATCCCGGTGCCGCCCGAGGCCGCCTATTACAAACCGTGGAACCGCGCCTATCAGGACTGGGCGGTAGCGACCGGCCTGCTGGAAACGCCCGCGCCCTATCTGGTGCAGCTCTGGTCCGAGCCGCTGCGCCGCTTCCAGCGCGCCGCCGAAGGGCAGGGCGCGCGGCAGCCTCCCGAGGCGCTGCGCCGGCGCATCGCCGCCGCCATGGAGCCTCTGCCGACGTGGAGCGCGCCGCTCTCGGAGGGCTTCGAGGATCCAGCCGAGTATCCGCTGCATGCGATCACCCAGCGGCCGATGGCGATGTACCACAGTTGGGGCAGTCAGAACCCGTGGCTGCGGCAGATCCACGGGGTGAACCCGCTCTATGTCCCCGGTGTCTGGTGGCGCGAGCTGGGGCTCTCCGAAGGCGACTGGCTGCGCGTCATCTCCGCCCATGGCGAGATCACCGTGCCCGCCGCCCGCATGGAGGCGCAAAGCGAGGGGGTGGTCTGGACGTGGAACGCCATCGGCAAGCGCAAAGGCGCATGGGGTCTCGATGCGGCGGCGCCCGAGGCCACCAAGGGCTTTTTGCTCAATCACCTGATCCCCGAGCTGCTGCCCGAGCGCGGTGATGGCCTTCGCTGGTCGAATTCCGACCCGGTCACCGGTCAGGCGGCATGGTTCGACCTGCGCGTCCGGCTGGAAAAAACGCCGCCGCCGCCCGAAGCGCAGCCCGCTTTCCCGCCGCTCTGGCGGCCCGCCTAGGCGCTTCGTCTAGACCCAAATATCCCGGGGTCCGGGGCAGCGCCCCGGTCCTTCGCCCGCCACTCAGACGAAACGCCGGATCATGACAGACCACCCCGACCACACGCACAGACAACTCGGCCTCGTGATCGACCTCGATACCTGCGTCGGCTGTCACGCCTGCGTGGTGGCCTGCAAGGGCTGGAACACCCAGAGCCAGCCCAGCCCGCTGTCGGATCAGGACCCCTATGGCGCCGATCCCTCGGGCACCTTCCTCAACCGCGTGCACAGCTACGAGGTGACGCCCGAGGCGGGTCCCGCGCAGCTGGTGCATTTCCCCAAGTCCTGTCTGCATTGCGCCGATGCGCCCTGCGTCACCGTCTGCCCCACCGGCGCCAGCTACAAGCGGGTCGAGGATGGCATCGTGCTGGTCAACGAGAGCGACTGCATCGGCTGCGGGCTTTGCGCTTGGGCCTGCCCCTATGGCGCGCGCGAGATGGACTCGGCGGCGGGGGTGATGAAGAAATGCACGCTCTGTGTCGACCGCATCTACAACGAGACCCTGTCCGAAGAGGATCGCGAGCCTGCCTGCGTGCGCACCTGCCCAGCCGGGGCCCGGCATTTCGGCGATCTTGCCGACCCCGAAAGCGAAGTCAGCCTGCTGGTCGAGGAACGTGGCGGGATCGAGCTGATGCCCGAGCAGGGCACCAAGCCGGTCAACCGCTACCTGCCGCCGCGCCCGCGTGATGCGTGGCAGGGCGAGGTGGACGTGCTGGCGCCCTTCCTCGCGCCGGTGGCCGAAGAGCCGCGCGGCCTGCTGGGCTGGATCGACCGCACGCTTGCGAGGCTCTGACCATGCATCCGGCGCCCTCGCTTCTGGTCTTCACCACTCTCTCGGGTCTCGGCTTTGGCCTGCTGTTCTGGCTCGGCATCGACCTCTCGCCGCCCACCGGCTGGACCGCCTTCGCCTTCCTCGCGCTGGCCTATGCGCTGGCGCTTGCCGGGCTCGCCGCCTCGGCCTTCCATCTGGGGCACCGCGAGCGTGCGCTCAAGGCGTTCAGCCAGTGGCGCAGCAGCTGGCTCTCGCGCGAGGCTTGGGCGGCGGTGATCACGCTGCTCTTGGGCGGCGGCTACGGTCTGACGCTGCTCATCGGCACCCCGGTCCTGCCGCTCGGCTGGCTTGCCGCGCTGGCGGCTTTGGCCACCGTCACCTCGACCGCGATGATCTATGCGCAACTCAAAACCGTGCCGCGCTGGCACCACCGCTCCACTCCGGCGCTGTTTCTTAGCTATGCGCTGGCGGGCGGTGCATTGCTGGCGGGGCAGGTGATCGCGGCGTTGGTGCTGCTGACCCTCACCGGCGCGCTGCAGGTCTGGGTGTGGATCGACGGCGACAGCCGCTTTGCGCGCAGCGCCAGCACCCTTGCCAGCGCCACCGGCCTGGGGCCGCAGGGCACGCCCCGCGCGCTCTTTGCGCCGCATACGGGCGGCAATTACCTGACGCGCGAAATGGTCTTTGTGGTCGCCCGCCGCCATGCGCTGAAGCTGCGGATCATCGCGCTGCTGCTGGCGGTGCTGCTGCCGGTGGCCGGTCTGCTCGCACTGTTGCTGCTTTCCCTGCCCGGCGCGGCGCTGCATCTGCTGGCCCTCATTTCCCTTGTCTCGCATGTGGCGGGCGTGCTTGTCTCGCGTTGGTTGTTTTTTGCTGAGGCCGAACATGTGGTTGGCCTCTACTACGGGAGTCGTTGAGTGTGCCGTTTCTCGCCGGGTTCGATACGCGCTGGCCGGATGTGGCCGCCTATCTCTCCGCGCTGACCGGCGATCTCGACGAGGCCCGGCGGCTCGACCGTCTCGCGGAATATCTGGCGCCCGAGGTGATCTCGCACGAAGGGGTCGGCGCGCTTGTGGAACCCGAGGTGCTGGGCGCCGATCTGGCGGCGCGGGCGGCGGCGCTGAGCGGAGCGGGCCTGCTCCCCGAAGAGCGGCTCTGGCAGGCCACGGCGCAGAACGCCTTTGTCGCCGCCGAGCGGTGTCACGTCACCGCGCGGCACGACGGGGCGGGGCTCTACGGTCCTCCGTCGCGCGCGCCCGTGCAGTTCACCCAGATGACCGAGCGGCACTGCGTGGCAGGGCAGCTGCACGAGCAATGGGTGCTGCGCGACGAGGCGGCGATCCTGCGGCAGATCGGCGTCGATCTTCTCGAAGGGGCGCGCTGGCGGCTGGCCGCCGCGCCGCGCGATACCTGCCCGCCGCGCTATACCGCGCGCGGCAACAACAGCCCGTGGGGCGCGGCGCTGACCGATCTGCTTGAGCGGGTGATGGACGGCGAACTGGCGGTGATGGCGCAGGAGTATGATCCGGCTGCCGAGCTTTTCCTTCCCGGCGCGGAGACCGGCTGCGGCCCGCGCGAGGCCGAGACTTTCTGGCTGGGGCTGCGCGCGGCCTTCCCCTCGGCGCGGTTCGAGGTGGACCACGCGCTCGGCGCCGAGGACCCGCTGTCGCCGCCGCGGGCCTGCCTGCGCTGGTCGCTCAGCGGCACTCATGACGGGCACGGCGCTTTCGGCGCTCCCACCGGCGCGCCGGTGCATATCCTTGGCATGACGCAGGTGGAGTTCGGCCCCGATGGCCTGCGCCGCGAATGGACGCTCTACGATGTGCCCGGCGTCTGGGCGCAGATCCTGCGCGCCACCGGCACCGCCTGAGCGTCTTTAGACAGGTGTGATCAGACTGGTTTAATCAGGCTGGCGGCGCGACCGCCCCAAGGGGGTCTTCACCGAAGCGATTGCGCCCCGGCGTGCCCTTCGAAGCAAGCCAGACGATCAGCACAATGATCCCGATCAGCGGGATCAGCGCCAGCCAGTACCACCAGCCGCTGCGGTCGGTGTCATGCAGCCGCCGGACGGTGACCGAGATGTAGGGCAGCACCACCAGCAGCCCGAAGACCGACGAGAACGGCGCGAATTGCGTCTGCGACGACACGGCGGCGCTGGTTTCGGTGGTGACGGTCGTGGTCTGCCCGAAGAGCGCCAGATCCAGCAGCCCCAGCAGCAGCCCGCCGCCATAGACGAAGAGCGCGAACCACCAGAACTCCGAGCGCGCGGCGCGGCCCGAGAAGGTCACATATTTGCTCAGGCAGGTCTTTACGGCTTGGGTGAACCCCATGGCGGTGCCTCCGTTCCTGTTTAGGCTCTGTTTCGGCGCAATCTAAGACACCTTAGAGCCGAAAGCCCCCTGGTGCGAGCCTTGTGCAAAGCGGGCCTCAGCCCTTCTTCTTGCCGCCAAAGAACCCGCGAATGCGCCCGCCCGCCTCGTCGAGATTGTCGCCCATCTCTTCCAGCGCCGGGTCGATCCGGGCGCGGCGGAACCGCCGCCAGCGCACCCAGACCGCCCATGCGAAGGCCGCCAGCAGCGTCAGCACGATGATGTTGGTCCAAGGAATGATGCGCACGTCGGGCCCATCCACCGGGCGGATCGAGACGGCGTTGGGGTAGATCGACAGGAACTCGTTGCGCCAGCCGTAATGTTTGATCGCCACCCATTGCGGATCTGCCGCGCCCGAGCGCAGGTCGTTGGCTTCGGCCTGCAGGTTCGAGGTGTCGAATTTGAAATAGGGCGGCCAGCCCCAGCTGGTGTCCTCGTTGCGGTAGACCATCACCTTGTCGTTCGCCAGACGGGTCTGGATGAAGAACACGTCGCGCCCGCCGGTTGCGGCGGCGCTCTTGCTGCCCGCCTGGCTCCAGAACCAGCGGTTCACCGAACCCGGCGTCTCGCGCTTTTCGTAGGTGTCGGTGATGCGGGCGATGTCGTGCTGCGGCAGCGTGTAATGCAGGAAGGCGCCGACGAGCAGCCAGAAGAGCACGATGAAGGTCCATTTCACATAGGTCACTTGGGCTCTCCTGATGATGCGGCGCGCAGGCGCGGCGCGCCTTCTCCTCAGGTGACCTGTCGGCGCAGGAAAATCAACCGTCTGGCGGCAAAACAAGCCAAGCTCCGCCGCCGCACGGCCCGCGCGCGCGGCTTCGTCTAGACAGAAATATCCCGGGGGTGAGGCGCGCAGCGCCGAGGGGGCAGCGCCCCCTCGGACCAGAGCCTAGCCGACCACGTTGAACGCCGGACCGTAGGGATAGCCGGTGATGTTCTCCGCGCCATCCTCGGTGATCACCAGAATGTCGTGCTCGCGGTAGCCGCCCGCGCCGGGCTGGCCTTCGGGGATCGTCAGCATCGGCTCCATCGACACCACCATACCGGGCGCCAGCACCGTGTCTATGTCCTCGCGCAGTTCCAGTCCGGCCTCGCGGCCATAGTAATGCGACAGCACGCCAAAGCTGTGGCCATAGCCGAAGGTGCGGTACTGCAGCAGATCGCGTTCCGACAGGAAGCCGTTGAGCGTATGTGTGACCTCGGCGCAGCTCACCCCCGGCTTCAGCAGCGACAGGCCAAGCTCGTGGGTGGCGACATTGGCCTCCCAGATCGCAAGGGACTCGGCATCGACCTCGCCGACAAACAGCGTGCGCTCGAGCGCGGTGTAATAGCCCGAGATCATGGGAAAGCAGTTGAGCGAGAGGATATCGCCCCGCTGCAGCGCCCGCGCGGTGACCGGGTTATGCGCACCGTCGGTGTTGAGCCCCGACTGGAACCACACCCATGTGTCGCGATACTCGGCATCCGGGAAGCGCTTCGCGATCTCCAGTTCCATCGCATCGCGCCCGGCCATGGCAATGTCGATCTCGCGGGCGCCCTCCCGCACCGCCTCGCGGATGGCATAGCCGCCGATGTCGGCGACCTGCGCGCCATGGCGGATGAGCGCGATTTCGGCGGGGGATTTCATCATCCGCTGGCGCATGGTGGCGGGGGCGATATCGCGGCTCTGCGCCGGCGCGAGGAACTCATCGAGCAGCGCCTTCTGCGCCAGCGTCAGGTGATCGCCCTCATAGCCGATCACCTTGCCGCTGCCGGTGACCTGCCGCACCGCGCGCCACAGGTTGTTCCGCGCCCAGTCTGTATAGGTGATGTTGTCGCCATGGCAGCGCCGCCACGGCTGGCCAGCGTCGATGCCCGCGCTGATCGTGACGCTCTCGGTGGCGGTGACCACCAGCGCGTAGGGCCGCCCGAAGCTGCAATAGAGAAAGCCCGAGTAATAGGCGATGTTGTGCATCGAGCTGAGCACGCAGGCGTCTATGCCCTGCGCCGCCATCTCGGCGCGCAGCCCGTTGAGCCGGGCGTCATATTCCTCGGGCGCGAAGGGCAGCGGAGCCTTCTCGCCGTTGTGGAACCGGTAGCTGGCGGGGCGGGTGTTCACTTGGTGGTCCATATGGCCCTCCTTTGGATGCGGAGGGGCGGAACCCGACCCTGCCGCAGAGACAAAGCAAGGTCCCGGCGTTCAGGACGGTTGTGTCTTTGGATGATCGGATGTCACCCGGTGACAGGGCGTGCCAAACGGCACCGGCGACGCCATCGCCTGCCCGGTGCCGAAGATGCTGCGGGCAGGCGGGTTTGGCAAGAGCGCTGTTTCACGTGGAGCGTTCCGCTGCGTCCACCCGAGGCAGGCGCGCTGCTGAGGGAGCCGGGTAAGCGTCGGCCCGTGGGATGGCGCTGCGGCCTTCGGGGTCTGCACTTTATCGCAGCCACATCCGGATGATGCCTGTGCGGTCCCTGCCAACGCAAAAGCGCCAGCCCGTGGGGACGGGCCGGCGCTTGCCCGGCGGCTTCGCCTTGATTCCGGGCTGGCTCAGATAGGCTGCCCGATGCGCCTCAGACGCTCAGGCAGACGTATTTCATCTCGAGATAGTCCTCGATGCCGTGGTGGCTGCCCTCGCGGCCGAGGCCCGACTGTTTGACGCCGCCGAAGGGGGCAAGCTCGGTCGAGATAAGGCCGGTGTTGACGCCGACGATGCCATATTCCAGCGCCTCGGCGACCTTGTAGACGCGGCTCAGGTCGTTGGCGTAGAAGTAGGACGCAAGGCCAAAGATCGTGTCATTGGCCATCTCGATCACCTCGTCCTCATTCTCGAATTTGAACAGCGGCGCGAGCGGGCCGAAGGTTTCTTCGGTGGCGAATTTCATCTCGCGCGTGGCGCCGGTGACGATGGTCGGGCCGAAGAACTGCCCCTGCAGCTCATGCGCCTCGCTGCCGAGGATCACCTTGGCGCCCTTTTCCTTGGCGTCGGCGATATGCTCCTGCACCTTGTCGATCGCCTTGGCGGTGATCAGCGGGCCAAGATCGGTGCCCTCTTCCAGCCCGTCGCCGACCTTGAGCTTGGCCACCTCGGCGGCGAGCTTCTCGGCGAAGGCGTCATAGACCCCGGCCTGCACGTAAATGCGGTTGGCGCAGACGCAGGTCTGGCCGTTGTTGCGGAACTTGCAGGCGATGGCGCCCTGCACCGCTTCGTCGAGATCGGCGTCGTCAAAGACGATGAAGGGCGCGTTGCCGCCCAGCTCCATCGAGCATTTCATCACCTGATCGGCGCCCTGCCGCAGCAGGATGCGGCCAACTTCGGTGGAGCCGGTGAAGGTCAGCTTGCGCACCTTGGGGTTTTCGCAGAACTCCTTGCCTGCTTCCGAGGCCGAGGAGGTCGGCACCACGTTGAACACGCCCGCCGGGATGCCTGCGCGCTTGGCCAGCACCGCCAGCGCCAGCGCCGACAGCGGGGTTTCCGAAGCCGGGCGCGCGACGAAGGAACATCCCGCCGCCAGCGCCGGACCGGCCTTGCGGGTGATCATCGCGTTGGGGAAGTTCCACGGGGTGATCGAGGCGGCAACGCCAATGGGCTGCTTGAGCACCATGATGCGCTTGTCGCGGGCGTGGCCGGGGATCGTCTCGCCATAGACCCGCTTGGCCTCTTCGCCAAAGAACTCGATGAACGATGCGCCATAGGCGATCTCGCCCTTGGCCTCGGCCAGCGGCTTGCCCTGTTCGGCGGTCATGATGGTGCCAAGATCGTCTTGGTTCTCCATGATCAGGTCGAACCATTTGCGCAGCACCTGCGCGCGCTCCTTGCCGGTCCATTGCGCCCAGCTTTTCTGCGCGATGTAGGCGCCGTCGATGGTGCCGGCGATCTGGTCGCGGCTGAGGTCGGCGACCTTGGCGATCACGTCGCCGCGCGCGGGGTTGGTCACGTCAAATTCGCCGTCGGCGCCGGTGATCCATTCGCCGTTCACGAAGGCGCGGGTCTCGAGCAGCGTGGGATCCTTCAGCAGCCCGGGAAGGTTGGTGGTCTGGTCGAGCATGGGAGCCTCCTTGGTTCGTGTCGCGCTCCGCCGCGTTTTCTGCTGCGGAGGTCGGTGCATCTGTTATTCCCGAGTTTAGTACGAGAACGGAGAAAGACGATGGACCTTAGCGACGCATATGCCAATGCAGCTCATATCGAGGGCGCGGCGGATTACCCGCCACGCTGGTCGGCGGCAGCGGAGGTCTTTCGCGGCGAGATGCAGGCGGCGGGGCGGTTGCGCAGCCTCTCCTATGGCGAAGGCGAACGGCAGGCGCTCGATCTCTTCCTGCCCGCGGGCACGCCGCGCGGGCTCGTGGTTTTTGTGCATGGCGGCTACTGGCTGAAATTCGACCGCTCGGTCTGGTCGCATCTGGCCGCCGGACCGCTGGCGCAGGGCTGGGCGGTGGCGATGCCGTCTTATGATCTCTGCCCCGACGTGCGGATCAGCGAGATCACCCGGCAGATCGCCGCTGCGGTCACCGTCGTGGCGGGCGAAGTGGCCGGGCCGCTGCGTCTTACCGGGCATTCCGCCGGGGGCCATCTGGTGGCGCGGATGTTGGCGCCGGGCCTGTTGCCCGCCGCGGTGGCCGAGCGGATCGCTGGTGTGGTGCCGATCTCACCGCTCTCGGACCTTGCGCCGCTGATGCAGACCGACATGAACGCCGGGCTGCAGCTGGACGCGGCGGAGGCGGAGGCCGAGAGCCCCATCCACCAGCCTGCGCCGCAGGTGCCGGTGACGGTCTGGGTTGGCGGCGACGAGCGTCCGGTGTTTCTCGACCAGGCGCGCTGGCTGGGCGAAGCGTGGAGCGGCGGTGACTGCAACGTGGTGATCGACCCGGGCCTGCATCATTTCAACGTGATCGACGGGCTGGCCGAGGCCAACAGCCCGCTGTGCCGGGCAGTGACCGGAAACTGACGCAAGCAAGGGCGCGCGTGCCGCGCCCTCACTCTGCCCGCTTTATTCTGCCAGCTGCACGATCTGCAGAAGCTGCCAGACCGTCATATTGTGCACCGGCTCGATGTCCAACTCGGGATGCGCGCCATAGGGGAACATCACCCACAGCGGGCCATTGTTCTCGAGCGGGAAGGGCTCGCCGTTCACCCGTGTGGTGACGATCGGATAGGCGTCGGTCAGATATTGGGCGTTCTCGGTCAGGTCGATCTTTGCGTGATAGCCATCATCGGCGACAAACTCGATCATCCCACCGTTTGCCGGATCGGGCAGACCCGCTTCTTTCAGCACGTCGATCAGCAGCGGGCCGCTGAAGCTCTGCTCTTCCCACGTCCATTGGGTTTCGGTGCTGAACTCATGCTGCGGGAGCGCTTCCAGTGCTTCGCGGTCGAGCGCGGTTTCCACGCCCTCTGCGGTGATCACCGTGAGCAGGGTTTCCGATGCCAACGCGGGGACGGTGAGCCCCGAAAACGCGATAAATGCCGAAAATGCGGCAGCCGATTGCCGGAGGCTGGAAAAGCCGGCCAAAGGCGGGATGGGAAATGCAATGGACACATCAAATCTCCTTCGTGACTTCAAAAGTTTAGGATCAAGACTCGAGCCGTGGAACTGGGCGCCGCGCCGCACCCGTTAATTGATGTTAATTCCCCGAGTTGTAGCCTGATTCTTCGGCATTTTGAGGGCGTTCCGGAGTGTTGGGGCCCGGCAATATCGCGCTGACTTCCCTTAAGTCATCAGGGCGTCATGAAGCCGTCATCAGGACATCACGCGCGCGTTACATTGCGGCCCCATGGCGGTGCGGACCGATAACAGGGGGACGTCACATGACCATCCGCACGCTGTGCCTCACCTCGGCGCTGGCGCTTTTCGCCGGTGCCGCGCAGGCCGAGATGAATTTCAACCGCATTGCCAGCTTTGCCACGCCCGAGAACATGGCCGAGGGCGAGGACCGCGCGCGCGTGACCTCGGCCGAGATCATCTACGCCTCGGAAGACGGCAACACGCTGGTCTACACCGACAGCCCGCTTGGGGTGATCGGCCGTATCGACATCACCGACCCGCGCGCACCGAAGCCGCTGGGCAACATCGAGATGGGCGGCGAGCCGACCTCGGTGGCCGTTGCCGGTGGCATCGCTTTTGTCGGGGTGAACACCTCCGAGAGCTACACGGCGCCTTCGGGCAAGCTCGAGATGGTGAACATGCAGAGCGGCGAGATCGTCGGTGCGTGTGACCTTGGCGGCCAGCCCGACAGCGTGGCGCTGTCCAAGGACGGCAGCTTTGTCACCGTGGCGATCGAGAACGAGCGTGACGAAGATGCTGGCGATGGCCGGGTGCCGCAGATGCCCGCGGGCTATGTGGCGATCCTCGACGTGGTGGATGGCGCGGCGCAGTGCGACAGCCTTGTGAAGGCGGATGTCACCGGCCTTGCCGAGATCGCGCCGGAAGACCCCGAGCCCGAGTTCGTCGACGTGAACGGCGCCGGTGAGATCGTGGTCACCCTGCAAGAGAACAACCACATCGTGGTGCTGAACAAAGCGGGTGAGGTGCTTAGCCACTTCTCGGCGGGCAGCACGGATCTGACCGAGATCGACGCCACCGACGAACGCGGCGCGCTGATCTTCACCGAGAGCCAGAAAGGCCGCCTGCGCGAGCCCGACTCGGTGCAATGGCTGGACGATGATCACTTCGCCATCGCCAATGAGGGCGACATGGACGGCGGCTCGCGCAGCTTCACCGTGTTTGGCAAAGACGGCACCGAGGTCTACGACAGCGGCAACACCTTCGAACACGCGGTGGTGCAGGTCGGCCACTACCCGGACAAGCGCTCGGACGCAAAGGGCGCCGAGCCCGAGGGTATGGAGGTCGCCACTTTTGACGGCACGCCCTACATGATCCTGCTGTCCGAGCGCGGCTCGGTCGCCGGGGTCTATGACATGACAGACCCCGCCGCCCCGGTGCTGAAGCAAATGCTGCCCTCGGGCATCGCCCCCGAAGGCGCTGTGGCCATCCCGCAGCGCAACCTGCTGGTCACCGCCAACGAAGAAGACCTGATCGAAGACGGCGGCGTGCGCGCCCATGTGATGATCTACGAATACGCCGAGGGTGCGGCGATGTACCCGACGCTGACCTCCGAAGGCGCGGATGAGCTGATCGGCTGGGGCGCGATCTCGGGCATGGTCGCGGGCGATGACGGCATGATCTACGCGGTCAACGACAGCTTCTATGGCTTCCAGCCGCGCATCTTCACCATCGACCCCTCGTCGAAACCGGCACGCATCACCAAGGCGCTCGACGTGACCCGCGCGGGCCGTCCGGCGCAGAAACTCGACCTCGAAGGCATCACGCTCGACGGCGAGGGGGGCTTCTGGCTCGCCTCCGAGGGGCGCACCGACCGGCTGATCCCGCATGCGCTCTACCACGTGAGCGCCGAGGGGGAGATCGAAGAGGAAGTCGGCCTTCCGGCAGAGTTGCTGGCGCAGGAGCAGCGCTTTGGCTTCGAGGGCATCACCATGGTGGACGGCACGCTGTGGATGGCCGTGCAGCGCGAGTGGACCGGCGATCCGGAAAACCACGTGAAGCTCGTCTCCTACAATCCCGAGACCAAGGAATGGGGCGCCGTGCTCTATGCCAAGGCCGCGCCCGAAAAGGGCTGGGTCGGACTGTCGGAGATCACCGCGCATGGCGATTTCGTCTATGTGGTGGAGCGTGACAACCAGATCGGTGCCGCTGCGCTCACCAAGAAGGTCTATCGCATCCCGCTGGCAGAGATGGTGGCGGCCCCGCTCGGTGGCGATCTGCCGGTGGTGAGCAAGGAAGAGGTGCGCGACCTGATCCCCGACCTCAAGGGCTGGGGCGGCTATGTGGTCGACAAGGTCGAAGGGCTCGCCATTGCCGAGGATGGCACCGCCTATGTCTCGACCGACAATGACGGTGTCGACGACAGCTCGGGCGAGACCTTCTTCTGGAGCTTCAAGCTCGACTGATTCGGCGTCTTGTTGAGCTTGAAGGGCGCCGTGCGGGAGACCGTGCGGCGCCTTTTTCTATGCGTTGCGCGGCGTGGGGACGTCGCGCCATGCGTATTTTTAAAGAGAAGAAGCGTCAGGGGCTGCGCAGCAGCGGCGGGATCAGCTCGGCCAGCAGGTCGAAGACGAGGCGGATGCGGCGGGAGCTGTGCAGTTCGCGGTGCGCGACCAGCCAGACCGGGAAAGGGATCTCGAGATCGGGCAGGGCGCGGCGCAGGCGCGGGTCGGCGTCGCCGAGCCCAAGCGGGCCGACACCGATGCCGAGACCGGCGCGGGTCATCTCCCAGTGCACGAGGTGGCTGGAACTGATCAGGGGGAAATTCGCCTCGGTGACCGGGATGCCGAGGCGCTTCAGAAAGCTCATATGCGGGCCGGGATCCTCGAAGGCGATGAATTCGGCCGCCGCGAGATCGGGCAGCGCCTTGAGCGGCGGCAGCGCCTCGAGATAGGCCTTTGTGGCGTAGAAGCTGCCGCGATCCTCGGCGATCTTGCGGGCAATGAGGTCGGGCTGTTCGGGGCGGGCGTTGCGCAGGGCGATATCCGCCTCGCGCCGCTTGAGATCGCGGATGGCGTTGGAGGCGAGCACTTCGATGGTCAGCCCCGGCGCGGCGGCGCGGATCTGCGGCAGCACCTGCGGCAGCAGCCAGCCGGCGTAAATCTCGGAGGCGGTGATCGTCACATGACCCGCGATCTGCTGCTGCTGGCCGGAGGCGACCCGCGACAGGTGCTCTGCCGCTTCGCCCATGGCCCGCGCGTGTTCGGCCAGCTGCAGGCCTGCCTCGGTGAGCTGCAGTCCGGTGCCATGCCGTTCGAAGAGCGTGAGGCCAAGATCTGCCTCCAGCGCCGCCACCTGCCGTCCCAGCGTCGGCTGGCTCATCCCCAGCGCGCGGGCCGCCGCGGAGAGCGAGCCTTCCTCGGCGGTGGCCAGAAAGCCCCGCAGCCGGTTCCAGTCGAAACGCAATCCCTGCCAATCCATGCGTATTTGTATGGGGCGTCTGCGATATGGGTCAATATTCATGCGTCATCGCAGCGGGTAACCTGCGGGCATCTCGTCTCACCGCATCTCGCTTCAAGGAAGGCCCGACATGAAAGCCGTCACCGCCCGCCGTTATGGCCCCGCCGAAACCCTGCGTGTCGAAGACCTGCCGCGCCCGGTGCCGGGGCCGGGGGAGGTTCTGATCCGCGTCCATGCCGCCTCTGTCACCACCGCCGACTGGCGGCTGCGCGCGGCGGCGTTTCCCGGCGGGCTGGCGCTGATCGGGCGGTTGGTGGCGGGCCTTTGGAAGCCGCGCCATCTGGTGCCCGGCTCGGATGTGGCGGGTGAGATCGTCGCGCTGGGCGCGGGGGTGCAGGGGTTCGCCGTGGGGCAGCGCGTGCTTGCGGTGCTCGGCCACGGCGGCCACGCCGACTACGCGCTTGCCAAGGCCAGCGGCGCGCTGGTGCCGATCCCCGAGGGCATGGGCTATGACACTGCCGCCGCGCTGCCTTTTGGCGGGCTGACCACATTGGAGTTCCTGCGCGAGGTGGCGCGGGTGCAGTCCGGCCAGCGCGTGCTCATCCTCGGGGCCTCGGGCGGGGTCGGGGCCTATGCCGTGCAGATCGCCGCCGCGCTGGGGGCCGAGGTCACCGCCGTGGCGGGTCCGGGGCGCAGAGTTCTGCTCATGGGGCTCGGCGCGGCGGAGGTACTGGACTACACCTGCGACCGCCTTCGGGGACGGTTCGATCTGATCTTTGACACGGTGGGCGCGCTGGACTGGCCGCGCAGCCGCCACCTGCTTGCGCCGCAGGGGCTGTTCCTACCGCTGAACTTCGGCCTGCGCGAGCTGTGGCATTTGCTGCGCGCCAAGCTCGCGGGTGGCCCGCGGCTCCGGCTTCATGTCAGCGGCGACAGCCGCGCCGCGCTCGAGGCCTTGTTGGAGATGTGGCGCGCGGGGCAGCTGACGCCGGTGATCGGGGCACGCTTTCCGCTCGCGCAGATCGTGCAGGCCCACCAATTGGTCGAGACCCGGCATAGGGCGGGGGCGGTGATCCTGCAGGTGGGCGAAGAATTGTCCGGGTCCGCAAGCGGCGCTATGCTGGCAAAGACGCCCGCGCGTCTGCCGGATGAGGTGGCGTGACGCATCCGGGTTCACAGCGCTGCCATAAAGCCATCGTTCTATGGCAGTGATCTTGCCGTCGTATCTGGGAGCGGACGTGATGAAGGTGATGAACTGGAACATCGAATGGATGAACAACTGGTTCTCGGGAAATCACGAACCCAGATGGGGGAGCGGGTCGCTGAGCGCCGAGGAGGCGCAGCATGTGGCCGAGAAGGTCGCGCGGGTGATCCGGCGCACCAGTCCCGATATCCTCTGCGTGCAGGAAGGGCCGAGCGCCGCGCAGGAGATGCAGCTCTTTCTCGACGATCATCTGTCTGACGGCGGCGCGCCGCTCTACGAGGCGCTGATCGGCAAGGCGGGCGGGGCGCAGAAGCTCTATGTGCTGCGCAAGCTGGGCGGTGCCGCCGAGATCATCGACCATGCCACCGACCCGCTCACGCTGGCGCTGGAAGACGTGTGGCGGGCGGATGTGGATGGCGACCTGCTGCTGCAGCCCTATGATTTCACCCGCGTGCCGATGGTGGTGGATGTGAAACCGGCGGAGGGCGTGCCCTTCCGGATCGTGGTGCTGCATACGAAATCGAAATATGTGCACAACGGGCAGGTGCTGTTCAACGATCCGGCGCGGCGGCAGGAGTTCATTGCCGCGGCGATGAAGGCGCGGCGGCGGATCGCGGCGGAAGGCTTTCGCCTGAGAACCTATCTCGATGAGCTCATCAAGGCGAATGGTGACGAGCGGGTGATCGTCACCGGCGATTGGAACGATGGTCCGGGCCCCGATTTCTTCGAGCGGCAATATCTGTCGCACAATATCGCGGACATCGTGCTTGGAAGCACCTTCTACCCGGAACTGATCTTTCAGCACCCGATCCTGAGACATGTCTCTCCGGCGCTGCAGTTCACCGCGCGGTTTGACGATTTCGTCGACAACGTGCGGGACCGGCCGCTGCTGCTGGATCACTTCGCCGTCTCGCCAGCACTGGCCGCAGAGGTCGTGGGCGCAGGGATCGCGCATGACGCGTTTGAGGATGAGATCGACGGATCCGGTTCGGCGCGGGTGCAGCGGGCCAGCGATCACCGCCCAATCTGGCTGGAGATTTAGGCTGCGGCCAGAGTGCCCGCTCGCCAGAACATGCAAAAAGGCCCCGGTGCGTCCACCGGGGCCTTAGGGCGTCAGAGTGCGGTGATCAGTTCACCGACTTGCTGTCGACCACGTCCTTTTCGATCGCTTCGGTCCGCTGCGGGCGGGCGATGGCGATGCGGCGGGGTTTCAGCGCCTCGGGAATCTCGCGGCGCAGGTCGATGTGCAGCATGCCGTTCTCGTGGGTCGCGCCTTCGACACGCACGTGATCGGCAAGCGTGAAGCGGCGCTCGAAGGCGCGGGTGGCGATGCCACGGTGCAGATAGCTGCGGCCTTCGCCCTCGTCGGACTTCTTGGCCGAGACCACCAGCGCGTGATCTTTCACCTCGACCGACAAATCCTCGTCGGCAAAGCCGGCCACGGCGATCGAGATGCGATAGGCATCGTCGGCGGTCTTTTCAATGTTGTAGGGCGGGTAGCTGGGCTGGGCCACGTCACTGGCCAGAACCCGGTCCATCATGTCGGCGATCTGGTCGAAACCGACGGTGGCACGATAGAGCGGGGCAAGATCGAAATGTCGCATGGGAATCCTCCGTTGAGCGATACCATCAAGTCGCGCCTTTCCTTGGGGAACAGGCGCTTAGGTTGGCCGGAGCCCTGTCTCAGGCGCCCCGGTAAACTTCAGATGGGGAGGGATTTTGCCGCTTTCAAGACCCTCGCTAGCCGGTCTGACAAACGCCGCTAAGGCCGCACAAAGCGGGCCCCGGTGCCCTCGCGTCCGCCGCCCACGGTGATACGCCGCGCGCCGCTGCTGACGATCGGCCGCGCGTCCTCCCTGCGCAGCCGCGCGGCCAGCGCGGGCACCAGCGCCGAGATACCGGGACCGAAGGCGGTCGCGCCGCCAGAGGCCGAAATCCCGGACGCCGAAATCACCGACAGGATGCGCAGCCGACCGTTGTCGCGGTAAAAGACCGGCGCGCCGGAACTGCCGAAGGTCACATCGCAGTCGAACCCCAGCACGTCATCGGCGTAATGCGCGGTGATGGCGCAGGACGGCTCGCGCGAGAGCACCTCCTCGCGCCCCTGCCCGTAAGAGAGCACCGTCACCTCACTGCCGTCGGGTGCGTGATCGAGCAGCCGGAAGGGATCGGCCTCGGCGATGGTCACCGGCGCGTCGAGCTTCAGCAGCGCCACATCCAGCGCCACCATCTCATGGCTGGGTTTGGCGCGCTTTGCATAGCGCTCCGGCGTCACCCAGCGGCGCACGCGCTGCGCGACGATCTGCGTGCCGTGGTGATATCCGGCGCGAAAGGTCAGGCTTTCGGGCGGGCGCGGCGCGCCGTTTTCCTCATAAACGCAATGGGCGGCGGTCAGCACGATGTCGCGCGCAATCAGCGCGCCGGTGCAGATTGAATCCTTGCCCTCGACCCGGCCCACCGCTTCCCAGCCGAGCAATTCGCCCCGCCGGTCGAGCACGTCGAAATTGGCGCCGCCCCCGTTCGAGCCAGATTGCGCGCCGGCAAGCGCGGGCAGGCCGATCAGGGCGGCTGTCAGCAGGAAACGCAGCCTCATGGCTTGATGAACTTCGCGCCGGTGTCGCGGCGGCTGCCCGCGCTGAGCGGGTTGAACACGTCGTCCTCGTCAAGCGCCCCGCGCAGCCGCGCCAGAGGCGTATCAAGACCGGTGGCCAGCGACACCGGCTCGCCGCCCGCCTGCGCCTTGGCCGAGATCACCGACACGATGCGCGGCGTGCCTTCGGCAAAGGAAAACACCGGCGATCCGGAACTGCCAAAATCCACCGAGCAATCGAGCACCAACATGCTGTCTTGCTTGTCGAGAACGCCGCAATAGTCCTGCAGCGAGGGCGCCTCCGAGCGGTCATGCGCGTAGGACACCACGCCCAGTTCGTCACCGGCCTCGGGCAGCGGGCCAAGGCCGAAAGGGGCGATGGCGCTGTTGCGGATCGGCAGCTGCAATTCGATCACCGCCACGTCGTGCCGCACGCGCTCGGGGCTGGCGGGGGCCATGAAATCATAATCCTCCAGCGCCACCGCGCGGCGCACCCGGCGATAGGCGGCGGCGCGGCCATTGCGCCAGCCCGCGAGGAACTGGATCTGCTCGACCGGCACGCGCGCGCCAGTGCTGGCGTCGAACAGGCAATGCGCCGCGGTGAGCACGAGGTCAGGGGCGATCAGCGCGCCGGTGCAAAAGGCTTTGCCGCCGATCTCGAGCCGACCAACGGCCTCCCAGCCCCGGCCATCCTCGCGGCTTTCCATGGAGAAGAGACCGCCGCTCTGTGCAAAGGCCGGCATGGCCAGCAGCACGAGCAGCGCAATAAGGTATTTCACGCCGGTGACTCCCTGTTCGCCCCCTCACGCTAGGGAAAGTCTGAGGCGAAATTTGGGCGCAGGGCCGCTTTGGGCCGGTCCTCAGTCCGGCCCTCAGTCCGCCTCGGCCAGCGCCCTCGGTTTCGGCCCGCCGGTGGCCCAGTCCAGAAGCTCCACCGTATGCACCACCGGCACGCCGGTGCCCGAGCCGATCTGCATCATGCAGCCGATATTGCCCGCGGCGATCACCTGCGGCGCCTTCGCTTCCAGCGTGGCGACCTTGCGGGCGCGCAGCTGTTGCGAGATCTCCGGCTGCAGCAGGTTGTAGGTCCCGGCGCTGCCGCAGCACAGGTGGCTGTCGGCGGGTTCCACCACCTCGAAACCGGCCCGCTTGAGCAGATCCTTGGGGGCGGATTTGACCTTCTGCCCATGCTGCAGCGAGCAGGCGGCGTGATAGGCCACGCGCAGGTCTTTCGGCGCACCCGCGAGCATCTCGGCGGGAATCTCCAGATCGCGCAGCAGTTCGCTGATGTCCATCGCCTTGCCCGACACTTCCGCCGCCGCCGCTGCCAGCGGGCCATTGCGGAACATATGGCCATAGTCCTTCACCGTGGTGCCGCAGCCCGAGGTGTTGATGACGATGGCATCCAGCCCCGCGCCGTCGATCTCGGCCTTCCACGCGTGGATGTTGGCCTCGGCAGAGCCATGCGCCTCGGCCTCGCGCCCCATGTGATGGGTGAGCGCGCCGCAGCAGCCCGCGCCCTTGGCCACCACCACCTCGCAGCCAAGCCGCCGCAGCAGCCGGATGGTGGCGTCGTTGATGTCGGTGTTCAGCGCCTTCTGCGCGCAGCCGGTCATCAGCGCCACGCGCTTGCGCTGCGGCGCGGTGGCGGCAAAGCTCTGCGGATCGTCATTGCGGCTGACCGGCGGGATGCGCTTGGGGGCCATCTCCAGCATCGCCTTCAGCCGCGCGTCGGGGATCAGCGCGGCAAAGGGTCGGCCCAGCTTGGCCGCCGCCAGCGCGAGGCGGAAGCGCGTGGGATAGGGGATGATCCGTGCCAGCACCCAGCGCAGCGCCCGGTCCTGCCAAGGCCGGGTGTAGTTTTTCTCGATATAGGCGCGGGCATGGTCCACCAGATGCATGTAATGCACGCCCGAGGGGCAGGTGGTCATGCACGACAGGCACGACAGGCAGCGGTCGATATGCTTGACGGTCTTCTCGTCCGGCACCCGCTCGTTCTCGAGCATGTCCTTGATCAGGTAGATGCGCCCGCGCGGGCTGTCGAGCTCATCGCCCAGCACCGCGTAGGTCGGGCAGGTGGCGGTGCAGAACCCGCAATGCACGCAGGAGCGCAGGATCTCGTTGGAGCGCTCGATGGCCGGATCGCGCAGCTGGTCGGGGGTGAAATTCGTCTGCATGTCTCTTCCTCGGCTCAGGCCATCAGGCCGGGGTTGAGCACCCCGCGCGGATCGAAGCGGGCGCGCAGCCCGGCGCTCAGCGCGGCGACCGGCGCCGGCTCGGGGTGGAAGGCGGGGGAGGCCCCACTGCCGCGAAGGCGCGTGGCATGGCCCGCGAAAGCCCCCGCCTGCGCGCGCGCATCCGTGCCCTCGGGCATCAGCGCCCAGATCAGCCCGCCGCCCCAGTCGTAAAGCAGCGCCTCGGCGCCAAGGGTCGCGGCCAGGTCCGGCGCGTCCGAGGGCTTGCAGGAGATGCGCCAGACATCCCCGGCGCGGCCCTGAAGCGGCGCCACATCGCGGATCCCGGCCCAATGCGCGACGCCGTCTTCGGCCACATCGCCCGGAGTATCGGCAAACAGCGCGCGCAGCTGCTCCAGCCGGTAGGCGACGGATTTCTCGAACCCCTCGATGCGCAGCGAGGTCTGCCCGGCGGCGGGATCATGCGCCGCGCCGGTCACGTCGAAGGGCGAGCCGAGCGCTTTTGACATGGCCGCCACGGCCGCCGCATCCGAAAGCCCCTGCAGCACCAGCGTGGCCGAGGTTTCGGGCCGGGGCAGCACCTTGAAGCTCACTTTCGTCAGCACACCCAGAGTGCCATGGCTGCCCGCCATCAGCTTCACCAGATCATAGCCGGTGACGTTCTTCATCACCCGCCCGCCGTTCGACACCACGGAGCCCGCGCCATCGACAAACCGCACGCCCAGCAGGAAGTCGCGGCAGGCGCCCGAGGCGATGCGCCGCGGCCCCGAGGCGTTGGCGGCGGTGATGCCGCCAATGGTCGTTTCCCCAGAGCGCCCCAGCAGCGCGCGCAGGTCCGGCACTTCGAAGGGCAGTCGCTGGCCTTCGGCGTCCAGCGCGGCTTCGATCTCGCCAAGCGTCGTGCCCGCCTTGGCCACCAGCGTCAGCGCGCCGGGCTCGTAAAGCGTGATGCCGCTCAGCCCGCCGGTCTCCAATGCTTCACCCTCGGCCATGGCGATGGCGCGCGTGCCGCCACCACGGATCGACAGGGCGCCATTCGCACCGGCAATGGCCTCGGCTAAATCTCTTTCGGTCTCTGGTCTCATGCCACTTCGTCTAGATTAAAATATCCCGGGGGTGCGGGGGCTGGCCCCCGCTTTTCAGTGCGTGCGGGGCGCGCTCACTCGGCGGCCAGAGCCGCGCTGCGCCGCGCTTCCGAGGCGTCCAGCGGAAACACTTTGGCGGGGTTCAGCAGCCAGCCCGCGTCAAAGACATCCTTCACCGCCATCTGCGCCTCAAGATCGGCGGGCGCGTATTGCGTGTGCATCAGGTCGCGCTTCTCGATCCCCACGCCATGCTCGCCGGTCAGGCAGCCGCCGACTTCTACGCAAAGCTTCAGAATTTCCGCCCCGAGCCGCTCGCAGAGCTGCAGCTGACCTTCCTCATTGGCGTTGAACAGGATCAGCGGGTGCATATTGCCGTCCCCGGCGTGAAAGACATTGGCCACCTTCAGGCCGAACTGCTCCGACAGCTCGCCGATGCGGCGCAGCACATAGGGCAGTTCCGAGACCGGGATCGTGCCGTCGAGGCACATGTAATCGTTGATCTGCCCCATGGCGCCGAAGGCGGATTTGCGGCCCAGCCAGATGCGGCCCGCCTCATCCTCGTCCTTGGCTTCGCGCAGCTCCACCGGGTTGTGGCGCTTGGCGATTTCGATGATCTTCTCCAGCTGTTCGGCGATCTCTGCCTCCGAGCCCTCGACCTCGACGATCAGCAGCGCTTCGCACATCGGGTATCCGGCGTGGGCAAAGGCCTCGCAGGCCTCGATACAGGGGCGGTCCATGAACTCGATGGCCACCGGCAGCACGCCCGCCTTGATGATGTCCGACACGCAGGCCCCGGCGACCTCGTTCGAGGCAAACCCCATCAGCACCGGGCGCGCGCCCTCAGGTTTGCGCAGGATGCGCAGGCTGGCCTCGGTGACCACGCCAAGCTGCCCTTCCGAGCCGCAGATGACGCCCAGAAGGTCCAGCCCCGGCGCATCCAGATGCGCGCCGCCCAGTTCGATCACCGTGCCGTCCATCAGCACCATGGTGACGCCCAGCAGGTTGTTGGTGGTGACCCCGTATTTGAGGCAATGCGCGCCGCCCGAGTTCATCGCGATATTGCCCGCGATGGCGCAGGCCAGCTGCGACGAGGGGTCGGGCGCGTAAAAGAAATCCTCTTCGGCCACTGCGCCGCTGACCGAAAGGTTGGTGCGGCCTGTCTGCACGCGGATCACCCGGTTGGCGTAATCGGTTTCGAGCACCTGGTTCATCCGCGCCACGCCAAGGATCACCGAATCCGCGGTGGGCAGCGAGCCCCCGGCGAGCGAGGTTCCCGCACCGCGCGGCACCACCGGCACGCCTTCTTCGTGACAGATCTTCAGCACCGCCGAGACCTCTTCGGTGCTCGACGGCAGCACCGCGCAGAGCGGCGGGCAGCGGTAGGCGGTCAGCGCGTCGCACTCATAGGCGCGGGTTTCGGCCTCTTCCGAGATCACCGCAGTGGCAGGCAGCACCTCAAGCAGGCGCGCGACGATCCGCGCCTTGCGGGCGAGGATGCTGGCATTGGGGGCTGGCATCTCCATCGGGGTCTCCTCCTCGAAATTGGTAAACTCATATAACCAATTCCAGCCGAGGCCAAGAGATTTTGCCACAGCCCTTGCAGAGCCGCGTTGCGCCCCTTGCGCGGCGCGCGGGAATGGTAGCAGGTAAACCCATGGACTGGTTGAAGATCATACATATTCTCTGCGTCATGGGGTGGATGACCTCCATCTTTGCCGTGCCGCGCGCGCTGATCTACTGGAAGCGCGATTACGCCACGACCGGCGCCTTTGGCCCGCTCGGCGATCTGACCTATCGGCTGTACCGCTTCTCGGCGGGGCTGGCGGTGATCGCGGTGATCACCGGGATCTGGCTTGGCGTGCTCTGGGGCTTTCCGGCATGGCTGCACGCCAAGATCGGCCTCGTGGTGCTGCTGGCGGCGCATTACGTCTGGACCGGCGTTCTGGTCGGTCGCGCCAAGCGCGGCGAGTTCCGCGAGTTGGATATGTTCCTGCGCATCTTCAACGAGATCAGCGTGGTCGGCACGATCGCCATCCTGTGGCTGGTCGTGGCCAAGCCGTTCTGACCATGGGTCCTTGGCTCGACACGCTCACGTCGTTTTCGCCGGTTGATTTCGCCGGTGTGGCGCTGTTGCTGATCTGCTGGCTGGGCGGCTCGTGGTTCATCGAGAACCCGCCCAAGCGCCGGCCGTCGGTGACCGTGCTGATGGCGCGCTACCGGCGTCAGTGGATGAAGCATTTCGTCACCCGCCAGCCGCGCATCTTCGACTCGCAGATCGTCGGCAGCCTGCGCCAGAGCACCGCGTTCTTCGCCTCCACCTCGATGATCGCCATCGGCGGGATTTTCGCGCTTTTGGGCAATCCCGAGCAGGTGCGCGGCGTCGCCGAAGATCTCTCGGCGGGCGGTGATGCCCCGGCGATCGTCTGGGAAGCCAAGCTGCTGCTGATCCTCGTGTTCGCGGCAAATGCCTTCCTGAAATTCGTCTGGTCGAACCGGCTTTTCGGCTATTGCTCGGTGATGATGGGCGCCACGCCCAATGACAACAGCGCCACCGCCTATGCCCGCGCCGCCAAAGCCGCCGAGATCAATATCTTTGCCGCGCGCAGCTACAATCGCGGGCTGCGCTCGGTCTATTTCGGCATCGGATCGTCGGCATGGCTGCTGGGGGCTTGGCCGCTGGTGGTGGCGGCGCTGGTGACGCTTGGTGTGATCCTGCGGCGCGAGTTCACCTCGCAGTCGCGCGAGGTGCTGCTGGCGGCTGAGGACGAGTAGGCAAAAGCCTTCGAAGGCTTTTGCAAATCTCTTCGAAGAGATTTGTGCCATACTGCCGCGCATGAAACCGATCTTTGTCCTGCTGCTCAGCCTTGCGGCGACGCCGCTTGCCGCCGCTGACCCCGAGGTGCTGGCGGCCGAGGCCCGCCGCGCGGGGGAGGGTTGGAGCTTTGCGGTCACGCTGGCCCATCCCGATACCGGCTGGGAGCATTATGCCGATGGCTGGCGGATCGAAGATGAGGCTGGCACCGTGCTCGGCACCCGCATTCTGGCGCATCCGCATGAGACCGAGCAGCCCTTCACCCGCAGCCTGTCCGGTGTCGCTGTCCCCGCGGGGACAGCGCGCGTCTACATCCGCGCGCGCTGCCTGATCGATGGCTGGAGTGAAACCCGCCTGCCGCTGGATCTGCGCTGATCAGCGCCGGCCCTCGCGCAGCCACGCGCCGATGATGAAGCCCGCCGCCAGCAGCAGCGTCAGCCACGCGGGAAGCAGCGGAATGCGGGTCACATCCATGGTCTCGAACGCCTCGCGCGGGGTGATGCCCATCCAGCCGCGCCCGGCGGCGGGACGCCCGGCGCTGATCGTGCGGATGTTGGGCAGACCGTCTTCGATCCGCGCCTCGCCGCCGCGCAGCGAATCCACCACCGGCTGCAGCGCCTCACCACTGGCGATGGTCTGCTCGAACTCGCGCGGTGCCGCCGGTCCGAGGCCGATGACCGCCTCCTGCTCGCCTTCCTTGAGGCGGTAGAGCCCGATTTCCGGCCCCTGATAGATCGCCTCAAACCGTCCGGGCGAAACCTCTTCGAGCGGCACCTCCTCTTCGGTGCCATCGGGGCGGGTCACGGTGACCGCGCCGACGCCCTCTTCCAGCGTGCGGCGGATGATGCGCATGGACTGGCCGGTGGCCTCGGCCCAGAGCGCCTCTTCCTCGAGCTCGGGCTCTTTCATCATCCAATGCGCCAGACGCCGCAGCAGGTCGAGTTGCGGCCCGCCGCCCTCGAAGCCGCGCGACCAGAGCCACGCCTGATCGGAGGCGATGAGCGCCACGCGCCCATCGCCGACCCGGTCGAGCACCAGCAGCGGTTGGTCTTCGGCGCCGGACATCACAACCTCGGCGCCCTCGTTCGGCGTCACTTCGACCTGCCGCATCCAGCGGCCCCAGCTGTCCGCGCCGGTGAGACCGGCGGTGACCGGGTGACGTTCGCCAAGCTCGGTGACCGTTGGGCGGTAGCCTTCGTCGATGACCCGGGCGGTGGGCTCGGCGGGCAGAATCTCGGACAGCGGCGAGCGGTAGATGGAATCGGCGCTGGCGAAATCGGGGCCGGCCGCAACCAGCACGGCGCCGCCGTTCTCGACGTAGTTGCGCACGTTGTCGAGGTAGATGGCGGGCAGGATGCCGCGGCGCTTGTAGCGGTCGAAGATGATCAGGTCGAAATCCTCGATCTTTTCGAGGAAGAGCTCGCGCGTCGGGAAGGCGATGAGCGAGAGTTCGGTCACCGGCACGCCATCCTGCTTTTCCGGCGGGCGCAGGATGGTGAAATGCACAAGGTCGACAGAGCTGTCTGATTTCAATAGGTTACGCCATGTGCGACTGCCGGAGTGCGGCTCGCCCGAGACCAGCAGAACGCGCAGGCGGTCGCGCACGCCGTTGATTTGCACCAGCGCGGTGTTGTTGCGGTCGGTAAGCTCGCCCGCGCCTTCGGGCACGGTAAATTGGATCACGTTGAGCCCGCCATGGGGCAGGGTGACCGGCAGTTCGATGTCCTGACCGAGCGGCACGCGGAAGCTTTCGGGCTCGGCGCCGTCGACCGAGATCTGCAGGTCCGTCTCGCTCTCCCGTGGCGCGGCGCCATCATCCTCGACCCGCAGCGTCAGGGTGACCGGCTCGCCGAGGATGGCGAAGGCCGGGGCGTTCTTGACGATCAACCGGCGGTCCCAGTCGGTCTCGCGTCCGGTGAGCAGCAGGTGCAGCGGCGCGGGGAGCGAGGGCGCGCGTTCCAGATCGTGCAGCCGCCCGTCCGACAGCAGAAAGATACCGGCGATGCGGCCGCGTGGTTCTTCGGCCAGCGCCTCCGACAGGGCGGTCATCAGCAGCGTGCCGCTGTCGCCATCGCCGTCGGGCACGGTGATGCGCCGCACTTCGGTGTTGGGCCGGGCGGCGAGCCGCGCTTCCATCGCGTCGGCGGCCTCGGAGGTGGTCTCGAGCCGGTCGCCGAGGCGCTGCGAGGCGCTCTGGTCTTCGAGCATCAGCACGATGTCCGAAAGCGGCGCGCGGTCCTCTTCCTGAAATGACGGTTGGGTGAGGGCCGCCACCAGCACCAGCCCGGCGCAGAGCCGCAGCGCCCAGCCGGGCATGCCGCGCCAGAGCGACAGCAGTACCGAGGCCAGCGCCAGAACGCCAAGCCCGGCGATCAGCGGCCAGGGCAGAAGCGGGTCGAAGACGATTTCGCCGGTCATGAAGCCTGCCTGTTCATTGTCCCATCTGCCGCGCGCATCATTGGCCGAGCCTGTCGAGCAGCGCCGGGACGTGCACCTGATCGGATTTGTAGTTGCCGGTCAGCACATGCATCACCAGGTTCACCCCGAAACGGTAAGCGATCTCGCGCTGGCGTTCGCCGGTAAAGCCCGAACCGATGCGCACCAGCGGGTTGCCGCGCGGGTCCACCGC
Source organism: Salipiger sp. ABN3_019 (assembly GCF_056158605.1). Lineage (NCBI taxonomy): Bacteria > Pseudomonadati > Pseudomonadota > Alphaproteobacteria > Rhodobacterales > Roseobacteraceae > Salipiger > Salipiger sp. ABN3_019. The sequence goes on along the minus strand of NZ_JBSWTP010000009.1, from coordinate 465,287 downwards.
CCATGCGGCGGCCCAGTCGTTGCCGCCGATGACCACCGGGGTGACGTTGTCGTTGAGGTTGCGGAAGGGCATCCCCTCGATCAGTTCGGCATCGGGCGGCGCGGCCTCGACCCAGACGTCGCGGCTGGTGTAGCGACCGGGGAAATCCTGCAGCAGATAGAAGGTGCGGGTGAGCACATGGTCCTGCGGCACCGGCTCCAGCGGCGGAATGTCGAGCGGGGCGGCGATCTCGCGCAGCTTGCGGCCCTCGGGCGATGCGGCGCCAAAGCCCGCCACATCGGCGTCGCGCGTGTCAAAGAGGATCATCCCGCCCGAGCGCAGATATTCGTTGAGCTTGGCATAGGCGGCGGGCGAGGGCGTGGGCTGCGACGGCACGATCGGCCAGTAGAGCAGCGGGAAGAAGGCCAGCTCGTCGGTCTCGAGATTGACCGCCATGGGATCGGAGGGCTCGACCGAGGTGCGGAAGAACAGCGTGTCCGACAGGCCGCGCAGCCCGGCCTGCGCCAGATCGTCGACCTTCGCATTGCCGGTGATCACATGCGCCAGCGTCAGCTCTCCGGTGGCGGCTTCGGCAAAGGCGTCCGCCTCGGCGCTGCTGCGCTGGCTCTGCTGGGCCTGCGCGGTTCCGGGCGCAGAGACCGCACCGAGTGCCAGCGCCAGAAGCACGGCGGCGGCGGTGCCGCTGGGCCGGGCGCCGCGCAGCCGTCCGGACAGCGCCAGCGAGGCGATGACGTCAGCCAGAAGCAGCGCGATGGCGAGGGCCAGAAGCCAGCCCGCGAGCGGGGTTTCCTGCGGGCGGCTCAGCCCTTCGACCGGCACCGTGTCGGGCCAAGTGGCGGGCTGCAGCACGGTCTCGGCGGTGACGACATTGCGCGCAAGGCTGCGCTCTTCGCCCTGATAGAGGCCGGGGCGCAATTCGGGGCCGAGCGGATCGGTGAGCAGCGTCTCGCCCGCGACGCCGGGCAGGGTGCCCGCGTCGGTGACCGCGCCGAAACCGTCGAGCACGCGCAGGGGCTGCCACATGGTGCCTGCAAGATCGGCGGGCTCGGGCGTGGCGGGCATGGCCGAGATCGCCAACCGCTCGAGCATCTGCACGAAGAGGCCCGAGAGCGGCAGGGTCGACCATTCGGCATTGGCGGTCACATGGAACAGCACCACTTGCCCGGCGCCGACGCGCTTACGGGTGACCAGCGGGGTGCCATCGGTCAGCTGCGCGATCACCCGGTCGGCCAGCGTGGGATCGGGCTGCGCCATGACCTGACTGGTGACGCTGACATCCTCGGGGATCTGCAGCCCTTCGAACGGGCTGCCAGCGGGGAAGGGGGCCAATGTCTTGGGCTCACCCCAGCTCATCGCGCCACCGACCGAGCGCCCGCCCGCGCGCAGGCGCACGGGCATCAGAGGGTCTTCGCGGTCGCGCGACAGGTTCGAGGCGGCGAGGCGCGGCCCGGCGAAGCGCAGCAGCGTGCCGCCGTTCTGCAGCCATTCGGTGACCCCGTCGGTTTCGGCGGGGCTGAGCGTGGCCACATCCGCAAGCGCGATCACGTCGGGATTGGCGGGCAGCACCTCGGTCAGCGCGCCGTCGAGGATATCGACATCCTGCTCCAGCGCTTTGTTCAGATAGTAGAGCGGCGACAGCAGCTCCAGCCCCTCGCGGTTCTCATTGCCAGCGATCAGCGCCACTTCGCGGCGGCGCAGGCTGTCGTCGGGCAGGCTGACCGCGCCGGCATTGCGGGCGCCGTCGATCTCGAACCTTGTGATGCGGGCGCGCAGTTCGGCGGGCAGCGAGAGGTCGAGCGTGCCCTCGGTGGCGCCATCCTCGAAGGTCAGCGGCGCGCGCACCAGAACGGCGGGGTTGCCCGCCGGATCGAGCCCATGCCCGGCGATCGAGATCTCGCGTTCCGCACCGCCATGCAGGCGGCGCGCGGTAATCTGCACATTGCCGTCGGCAAAACTGGGGGGCAGCAGGGCGGTGAGGTTGCGCGGGCTTTCGAAGACGGTGACCTGCCCGTGATCCATCAGCGCGTTCAGCAGCGGCTCGCGGCTGTCGCGGGCGAGCCCGTCGGACATCCAGTAACTGTCGAAATCCTCCTCGGGCAGCAGCGCCATGGCGCGGGAGGTCTGGGCGTCGCCCGGCTCCCAAGGTTCGGGCTGCAGGCCGCCAAGACGGCTGCGCAGCACGGCGGCTTCTTGGAACTGCGGCGCTTCGGGTTCGGTCAGGCGCAGGATGGCCACGGGGCGTGTCTCGCGCTCGGCCCGTGCCAGCAGCGCGTCAAGAGCCGCCTCGCGGGCGCGCCAGTCCGAGGCCGAGGACCAGCTGGCATCCATCACCACCAGCAGCGGCCCGGTGCCCGCAGCCTGCGCGTCGTCTTCGGGGTTCAGGATCGGCCCGGCGAGGCCGATGATCACCGCCGCCACCGCCAGCATCCGCAGCAGCAAAAGCCACCACGGCGTGCGGTCGGTGACCTGATCGTCATCCTTGAGACCCAGCAGCAGCACGACGCCGGGAAACAGCCGGCGGATCGGCGCGGGCGGCACCGCGCGCAGGATCACCCAGAGCACCGGCAGGGCCAGCAATCCAAGCAACAACCAAGGGGCCGTGAAGCCCAGGGGGCCGAGAACGGTCATCCGTGCCCTCCGTCCATCGCGCGGTACACCCACAGCAGGGCGTTCTGCGCGCTGTCACTGGTATGATGGCATAAAAACTGCCAACCCGTTAAGCGCGCAAGATGTTCAAGCCGCGCCTTGCGCTCGGCCAGCCGTTCCAGATAGCGCTCGCGAAGGTCGCCTGCCTTCAGCGTCTCATGCGTCAAGGTCTTGCCGACGCTTTCGAAAATCGTGCGTCCCTTGAATGGAAAGCTTTCCTCTGACGGGTCGAGCACCTGCAGCAGCACACCGCGCACGCCGCGGTCGGCGGCTTTGGTCAGCGCCGCCTCGACGGGGTCCAGATCGCTCAGGAAATCGGACACGAACATGGCGCGGGCGTGGGGGATCATGCCACGCGCCTCGGGTTCGGAATAATCCTCGGTGCCGTCTTCGCTCATCGCCTCGGCGAGCCGGAGGATCTGCACATCGCCATTGCGCGGCGGCAGCGACCAGCCGGTGAACCCCACACGCTCGCCGCCGCGGATCAGCAGGATGGCCGCCGAAAGCGCGATCAGCCGGGCGCGGTCGCCCTTGCTTGGCAGGTCCTTGTTCGACGAAAATCGCATCGACGCGCCGGTATCGACCCAGAGCTGCACGCTCTGCGCGATTTGCCATTCGCGCTCGCGCACGAACTGCTCGTCGCCACGGCCCGAGCGCCGCCAGTCGATGCTGCGATAGGTGTCGCCGGGACGCAGCGGGCGGTATTGCCAGAAGTCATCCCCCAGCCCCGAGCGGCGGCGGCCGTGTTCACCCAGCAGGACGGTGCCCGCCAGATGCTCGGCCCTTGCGAGCAGCGCGGGAAAGCGGCTGGCCTCTTCCTGTGCGCTCTGCCGGAGCTGGGCAATGGGCGTGATCAAGCCGCAGCCTCGGAGGGCGTGAGCGTGGCGCAGACCTCGTCGATGATCGCGCCCAGATCCTCGCCGCGGGCGCGGGCCGAGAAGGTCAGCGCCATGCGGTGGACCAGCACCGGGCGGGCCATGTCGATCACATCCGAGGGCGAGGGCGCGAGACGCCCCTGCAGCAGCGCACGCGCGCGCACGGTGAGCATCAGCGCCTGCGCGGCGCGCGGGCCGGGGCCCCATGCGACGGTGTCGCGCACGCGGGCCGAGGCCGAAGGATCGCCGGGACGGAAAGCGCGCACCAGGTCGAGGATCATCTCGACCACCGCATCGCCCACGGGCATCCGCCGCAGCAGATGCTGCGCGGCCATCAGCGCGGCGGGGTCGAACACCTGATGCGCCTGCGCCTCTTCGGTGCCGGTGGTGGCGAGCAGGATGTCTTTTTCGGTCTTGCGGTCGGGATAGGCCACGTCGATCTGCACGAGGAAACGGTCAAGCTGCGCCTCGGGCAGCGGGTAGGTGCCCTCTTGCTCGATCGGGTTTTGCGTGGCGAGCACATGGAACGGCAGATCCAGTGTGCGGGTCTCGCCGCCGATGGTCACCGATTTTTCCTGCATGGCCTGCAGCAGCGCCGACTGGGTGCGCGGCGAGGCGCGGTTGATCTCGTCGGCCATCAGCAGCTGGCAGAAGATCGGCCCTTGTAGGAACTTGAAGGCGCGGCTGCCGTCGGCGGCGGTTTCCAGCACCTCCGAGCCGAGGATGTCGGCGGGCATCAGATCGGGGGTGAACTGCACGCGGTTGCCATTGAGGCCCATCACCGTCGAGAGCGTTTCCACCAGACGCGTCTTGCCGAGGCCGGGCAGGCCGATGAGCAGCGCGTGACCGCCGCAAAGCAATGCGGCAAGGGTCAGGTCCACGACCCTCTCCTGTCCGATGAAGCGCCGGGTGATCGCCGTCTTGGCTTCGGCGAGCTTTTCTTCCAGCGCCTCGATCTCGGCAACCAGGTCTTCGGCCATGGGGGAGACTCCCTTGCGTAAATCCTTTACCAAGCGAGTGTATCGCGGGGGTGGAAAATGGCAAAAGTAATGCGCACACAAAATTACGTGACTCCCTCTGCCGAGGGCATAGCTGCTGCAGCGCGCGCCGCTTCGGGGCGTGGGCTGCCGCCCGTGGAGCGGTGGAATCCGCCGTTCTGCGGCGATCTCGACATGCGAATTGCCCGCGACGGCACGTGGTTTTACCTCGGAACGCCGATCGGACGCTTCGAACTGGTGAAGCTTTTTTCGTCGATTTTGAGGAAAGACGGCGAGAAATACTTCCTCGTGACGCCGGTCGAGATGGTCGGGATCACCGTCGATGACGCGCCTTTCGTCGCCATCGACTTCGAAGCAGAAGGCGCGGGCAGCGATCAGGTGCTGACCTTTCAGACCCATGTGGGCGATTTCGCCGTGGCCGGGCCAGAGCATCCGATCCGCGTGGTGCGTGATCCGCAAAGCGGCGAGCCGTCGCCTTATATCCACGTGCGCGCCAACCTCGAGGCGCTGATCGACCGCAAGAGTTTCTACCGGCTGGTCGAGCTTGGCGCCCACCATGAGCATGAGGGCGCGCGCTGGTTCGGGCTTTGGTCTTCGGGGGAGTTCTTTCCGATGATTCCGTCGGAGGAGCTTGAGGGCTGACGCTCAGGCTTCGATGCGGCGCATGAGGCCATGGGCCAGCGCGGGCGACAGGCGCATCACCCGGCGCAGCAGCTTGGTCTTGCCGATCCAGATTTCCGTCTTGCCCGCCTCGGCTCCGGCAAGGATCGCGGCGGCGGCCTCGGGCGCGGGCATCTTGCGCTCGGCCCTGCCGCGCGACAGCGAGGTGTTCACCGCCGGAAGCAGGGCCTCGCAAATGCCGATGTGCAGCCCGGCATCCTCGGCCTGATAGCGCAGGCTGCGGGTGAAGCTGCGCATCCCGGCCTTGGTGGCGCAATAGATCGGGGCATCGGTTTTCGGCGCGACCGCCAGCCCCGAGGTGACATTGACGATCCGCGCGCCTTTCTGCGCGGCAAGCCGGGGCAGCAGGGCGGTGGCGATCTGCATCGGCGCGATCATGTTGATCTGCACCTCTTCTTCGATGCCGACGTCGTGGTTGCTGCTGTCGGTGAGCAGCGGGTAGCTCATAACCGCCGCGTTGTTGATCAGCACCGAGCAGTCGGGATGCGCATCGGCCACCCAGTTCACCACGCCGCGCGGAATCTCGGGATCGCCGAGATCCGCCTCCAGCCCGTCGAATTGCGGGCCGAGTCGGCGTGTCATCTCCTCCAGCGCGGCGGTATTCCGGGCAACGCCAAGCACGGTCGCCCCTTCGGTGACCAGCGTTTCGGCCATGGCGCGGCCGATGCCGCGCGTCGCGCCGGTCAGCAGAACTTTGCGGCCTTTCCAATAGGCGGACATGGCGGTTTTCCTTTGTGCGAGCTTTGGGCCGCGATAGAATGCGAGCATTCCCTCAGGTTTCATACTCGCATTCCGCCATGACCCAAGCCGCCGCGCTATCCCCCCGAAAAACACCGCGTCAGACCCGGTCGCGCGCCTCGGTCGAGGCCATGCTGACGGCGGCGGCTCAGATTCTCGAGGCGGGCGGGATCGGTGCGCTGACCACCAATGCGGTGGCCGAGCGGGCGGGGGTGAGCATCGGCACGCTCTACCAGTATTTCCCCAACAAGGAGACGATCCTTGCGGAACTGGTGCGGCGGCAGAAGGCGCAGTTCTTCGAGGATATGGGACAGGCCGTGGCGGCGGCGCATGATCTGGACCTGCGCGAGGCGGCGCGGACGGTGCTGCACGCCTCGATCCGGCATCATGCCCGCGCGCCGGTGCTGTCGCGCGAGCTGGAAAAGGCAGAGATGCAGCTGCCGCTCGGCCCGGATGTCTGCGCGGCGGGATCCGAGGTGGATGCCGCGATGGTGGCGCTGCTCACGCATTTCGCGGTGCCGCAGCCCGAGGTCGCCGCGCGCGATCTTTCGGCGCTGTGCCGCGGCATGGTGCATGCGGCGCTGTTTGCCGAGGATTGCGACCTTGCGGCCATCGAGGCGCGGCTGCGCCCGGCGGTCTTTGGCTATCTGGGGATCGCGCCCGACGCACCTGCGCCCGATGCGCCCGCGCCCGAGGTGGCCTGAGCCTCAGTCGCCCAGCTTGGCGTGCACCTCGTCGAGGTCGATCTCGCCGATCGGCAGCTTGTTCGCCGGGTTCTCGAAATCATAGCGGAAGAGATCGAAGTCGCGCTTGTAGATCTCATAGACGAGATGCATCGACAGATCGTCGAAGTAATCTTCGACCGGATGCGCGCGCTTCGGGCCGTGGCCTTCGGATTCATTGAAGCGGGGGATCGCTGAAAGGTCGACCGGGTGGCGCGTCTGCACCTTATCCAAGACGCTCTGCATGCCCTCGTTGAATTTCTCGGTCCAGAAGATCTGATCGTAGCGCCCGCCGTTGACGATGAAGGTCGACACATGCCCCGAGACCGACGACCAGTGAATGTCGGGCTCCATCGGGCGGCGCCAGCGGATGCTGTCACGGGCGAACAGCAGGAACCGGCGGAACGAACGGATCTGGTCGAACTCTTCCTTGCCGTCCTCGCCGCCGACCTCGATCCCGTATTTCTGCACCAGCATCGGCACCATATTGCCGCGGTAGCGGTTGCCGTTGCGCTGGATGCCGCAGATCTTGTCGAAGAAGCTCGACAGGATGCGCGTGTAGGGATTGCGCACGCAGGTAAAGGCGGGCGCGTTGCGCGTCTTCACATTGGCCTTGATCGGGTTCTGGCTTTCGTCGCGGTTCCATTTGTGCAGCCCGCGCTCGGCGTCATGGATGTCGCCGTCAAAGAACGCGCCGTGGTCCGAGTAATACATGATCTGGCCGATGGTCGAGCAGGCGCATTTCGGCACGACCCGGTAGATCATGCTCTCGCTCTCTGTCATCCAGGTGCCCGGAAACCCCATTGTTCACTCTCCCCGCCTCGGCCCGGCTTGTCGCAGGCTCCATGGACATGCAAAAAAGCAAAAGACATCGGCCTGTTCAATGTCTTCGCCGGGGTAAAGGTGAAGAAGCAGGCGAAATTTGGGCGGACCTCATCCTTTGGCGAAGATTGCCTTCATACTGCTGTGCCACAAGGATCCGGATGCGATCATCAAGCAGGCGCAGAGCCTGACCGCCGCTGGCGACTGCATGGCGATCCATTTCGATGCGCGCGCGCCGCAGGCCGATTACCAGAAGATTCGCGACGCGCTGGCCGAGGATCCCAACGTGACCTTCGCGCGGCGCCGGGTGAAATGCGGCTGGGGGGAATGGTCGCTGGTGCAGGCCACGCTGAACGCTTTGGAGGCGGCGACCGAGGCTTTCCCACGGGCGACGCATTTCTACATGCTCTCGGGCGATTGCATGGCGATCAAATCGGCCCAGCACGCGCATGAGTTTCTGGACGCGCGCGAGGCCGATTACATCGAAAGCTTCGATTTCTTCAAATCCGACTGGATCAAGACCGGCTGGAAGGAAGAGCGGCTGATCTACCGCCACATGTTCAACGAGCGCACGCAGAAGCGCCGGTTCTATGCGATGTTCGAGGCGCAGAAGCGGCTGGGGCTGACCCGCCGGATCCCCGCCGATCTAGAGGTGATGATCGGCTCGCAATGGTGGTGCCTGCGGCGGCGCACGGTCGAGGCGATCCAGAGCTTCATCGCGGGGCGGCCTGACGTCCTGCGCTTCTTTCGCCACACGTGGATCCCCGACGAGACCTTCTTTCAGACGCTGGTGCGCCACCTCGTGCCGGAGCGCGAGATCGACAGCCGCACGCTGACCTTCCTGATGTTCTCGGACTACGGGATGCCGGTCACCTTCTATAATGATCACTATGATCTGCTGCTGGCGCAGGACTTCCTTTTCGCCCGCAAGATCAGCCCCGACGCGCAGGATCTGCGGCGGCGCTTGGGGGTGCTCTACGCCACCGAGGGGGCGCAGTTCCGGGTCTCGGACGAAGGCCGCTCGCTCTATCGCTTCCTCACCGACAAGGGGCGCATCGGCCGCCGGTTCGCGCCGCGCTTCTGGGAAACCGAAAGTTCGCTGGGGCGCGAGCGCGAATTGCTGATCGTGGTCAGCAAGAAGTGGCATGTGGCGAAACGGCTGATCGGGCATATCCGCGACAAGACCACGCTGCCCTGCGTCGATTACCTGTTCAACGAGGAAAGCTGCCCGCTGCCCGATCTGGGCGGCGTGCAGTCGACCATGGACAAGCGCCACCGCCACCGCCGGGCGCTGATGCGCATGCTCTTCGATTATTTCGGCGAAGAGAGGCTGGTGGTCTGCATCGACCCCGGCAGCCTCGATCTGATCGAGGATTTCTGCCGCGACCGCGCGGTGACGCGGCTGCTGCAGCTTGATTGCCAGTTCTCGGACGCCTTCCTTGCGGGCCATGCCACGCGCATCGGGCTGGCCGGGGAACGCACCTCCGAGGCGGCCATGGCGCGGCTGATCCCCACCATCCGCAACGACATCGAGCACGAAAGCGATCAGCTGCGCGACGCCAATCTTCCGGGCCACCTGCATCTGCGCGAGCAGGACCCTTTCGAGGCGCAGGTGCGCGCGCTGGTGCAATTCCTGTCGGTCGCCCCCGAGACAGCCCGGGCGATCGCCTCCGACGAACAACTCTTTTGCGACTGAGCAACCCATAGAGGACACCCATGGCCTACAGCTACGATGACCAGAATATCTTCGCCAAGATCCTGCGCGGCGAGATCCCCAACAGCACCGTGCTCGAAACTGAGCACAGCCTCGCCTTCCGCGACATCCGCCCGCAGGCACCGACGCATGTGCTGGTGATCCCGAAGGGCGCCTATGTCTGCTATGATGATTTCGCGCAGAACGCCTCGGACGCCGAGATCCTCGATTACACCCGCGCCATCGGCAAGGTCTGCGAGATGGAGGGCGTCGCCGCCGATGGCTTCCGGATGATCTCCAACGCCGGTGTCGACGGGGTGCAAGAAGTGCCGCATCTGCACGTGCATATCCTTGCGGGCCGTCCGCTGGGACGGATGCTGGAAAAGGGCTGAGGCGCTCAATTCTGGCAGGACGGCACGGGTGGCTGCGCCCGGACCGCCTCCGGCGGGCGTATTTTCAAAGAGAAGAAGCCAGACCGGGAAAAAAGCTAGGCCGGGAAGACCCCAGGCCGGGAGGACCCCAGACCGCAAAAGGGCGGCGCCGTTGGATCGGTGCCGCCCTTTCATCTTTCCGCAAATACTCCCGCCGGAGGCGTCTCAGGAACAGCGCTCAGGCGGCGGGGCGGCTGCGGGTCAGTTCGAGGAAGACATCTTCGAGGTCGGCCTGCTCGGTCCGCACGTCGCGCAGGCTGATGCCATGCGCCCGAACGAGGCCCAGCACGTCCTCGGCCGAGGTTTCGCGGCTGCGGTAGCTGAGCGCGATCAGCCCGCCGTCGCGGATCTCGGCGGTGATGCCGGGCGCCTCGGGCAGAGTCTCGGGCATGCTCTCGGGGGTGATCACCATGGTCTTGGCGTCGATCCCGCCCAGCAGGTTCGCGGTGCTGTCGCGGGCCACCAATGCGCCGTGGTTGATGATGGCGATCTCGTCGCACATCTGCTCGGCTTCCTCGAGGTAGTGGGTGGTGAGGATGATGGTCATGCCGCGCTCGCGGTTGAGACGGCGGACGTTGCGCCAGAGCATCTGCCGCAGTTCGATGTCGACCCCGGCGGTGGGCTCGTCGAGCACCAGGATATGCGGGTGGTGCACCAGCGCCTTGCCCAGCAAGAGCCGCCGCCGCATCCCGCCCGAAAGGGTGCGGGCATAGGCCTCGGCCTTGTCTTCCAGCCCGACCATTTCGAGGATCTCATCGGTGGTGCGATCGGCCTTGGGCACGCCGTAGAGCCCGGCCTGCACCTCGAGCGCGGCGCGCGGAGTGAAGAAGGGATCGAGGTTCAGCTCCTGCGGCATCACCCCGATCGAGGCGCGCGACTGGCGCGGGTTGCGATCCTGATCCCAGCCCCAGATCGACACTTTGCCAGCGGTTTTCGTGACCAGCCCCGCGAGGATGTTGATCATCGTCGATTTGCCGGCGCCATTGGGGCCGAGCAGGCCGAAGATCGAGCCCTGAGGCACATTCAGATCGACGCCCTTGAGCGCCTGTTTGCCCCCGGCGTAGGTCTTGGTCAGCCCTTCGATGCGGATCGCGTCGTCGCTCATGCGCCTTGCTCCTGTGCGTGACTTGTCTCATAACGCAGGTAGTGCAAAGCCAGTGAAAAGGGAACCGGAGCATGACCACCGAGGCGCCCGAGACCAAGCTCGTCGACAGCTACCGCATCGCCTGTGACGGCGGCGAGGGGGCGCTTGGCCACCCGCGCGTCTGGCTTTCGGTCTCGCATGAGACCGGTGTTGTGGAATGCCCCTATTGCGATGCGCGCTACGTGCATAAGGATTTCGAGGGCAAGGTCTGAGCGCCCGTCGCGCCCGCTGACCTTCATTCATGATTGCCGTCCTTCTCAAGGTTCTGCCGTTCTTCGCGCTGATCGGCCTCGGCTACGGGGCCGCGAAAGTGCGGTTCTTTTCCGAGGAGTCGGTGGCGGCGATCACCCGCTTCGTCTTTTACTTCGCGCTCTCGGCGATGCTGTTCCGCTTCTCCGCGACGCTGTCGTTCTCCGAGATCTTCGATCCCAATGTCGCCTCGGCCTATCTGCTGGGCACGGCGGCGGTCTATTCCGTGGCGACCGTGGCGGGATTCCTGCGGCGGCAGGACGTGCAGACCACCGCGATCGAGGCGCAATCGGCCTCGATCGGCAACACCGGCTTTCTCGGCGTGCCGATGCTGGCGGTGCTGCTGGGCCAAGAGGCGGTGGGCCCGATCATCCTGATGCTGTCGGTCGATCTGATCGTGTTCTCTTCGTTGCTGGTGATCCTCGTGTCGGGCGCGCGCGGCGGCGGGCTGTCGCCGGCCTTGCTGGGCACGGTGGCGCGCGGGCTGGTCAACAACCCGATGATCGTGTCGATCGTGGCGGGGCTGGCGGTCTCGGCCAGCGGTCTGCCGATGCCCGCGCCGGTGGAATCCTTCCTCACCACGCTGGGCAATGCCGCGACGCCGGGTGCCCTGTTCGCCATCGGAGCCTCGCTGGCAACCAAGAGCGCCGAGCGGCTGGCGGTGGCGGGCTGGATCAGCTTTTGCAAGCTGGTGCTGCATCCGGGCTTTGTGGCGCTGGCGGCCTATTTCGTCTTTCCGGTCAGCCCCTATCAGGCGGCGGTGATGGTCTCGGCCTCGGCGCTGCCGGTGGCGGGCAATGTCTTTATCCTCGCCCAGCATTACGGCATCGCGCCGCAGCGGGTCTCGGCGGCGATCCTGATTTCCACCGCCGCCAGCATCCTCACCGTCAGCGCGGTGATCGCCTGGGTGCATCCCTGAGCACGCAGTGCCGCCTGCGCCACGTTCGTCGGCCTTGCGCCAGCGACGCCCGGCACGGTAGCCCTTGCGTCAAACAGGAGTACCGCCATGGAAACCAAATCTGAAAACCGCTGCTTCGGCGGCACGCAGGGCGTCTATACCCATGCGTCCGAGGCCTGCGGCTGCGACATGACCTTCGGGCTGTTCCTGCCCGAACTGGCCAAGGACATGGAGGTGCCGGTGCTGTGGTACCTTTCGGGCCTCACCTGCACCCATGAGAACGCCATGACCAAGGCCGGGGCGCAGGCCTGGGCCGCCGAGGCGGGCATCGCGCTGGTCTTCCCCGACACCTCGCCGCGCGGCGAGGGCGTGGCCAATGACGAGGCCTATGATCTGGGGCAGGGCGCGGGCTTTTACGTCAACGCCACCCAAGACCCTTGGGCGCCGCATTTCCGCATGTGGGACTATGTGGCCGAGGAACTGCCCGCGCTGATCGGCGCCGAATTCGCGCTGGACATGGACCGGCAGGGCATCACCGGGCACTCGATGGGCGGCCATGGCGCGCTGACGCTGGCGATGAACTTGCCCGGGCGGTTCCGCTCGGTGTCCGCCTTCGCGCCGATCGCCAACCCGACGCAGAGCGACTGGGGCCGCAAGCAGCTGGGCGCCTATCTCGGCGAGGACGAGAGTGCATGGGCCAAGCATGATTCGACCCTGCTGATGCGCGAGACCGGCTTTGACGGGCCGGTGCTGATCGATCAGGGCGGCGATGACCAGTTCCTGCATCTGCTGAAGCCCGAGGCGCTGGCCGAGGCGATGGCTGCAAAGCGGCAGGAGGGCAGCTTCCGCATCCAGAAGGGCTATGACCATAGCTATTTCTTCGTCTCGTCTTTCATGGAAGAGCATGTCGCCTTCCATGCCGAGGCGCTGCTGGGGTGACGCTCTATATCGACGCCGATGCCTGTCCTGTGAAGGAAGAGGCCGAGCGCGTGGCGACCCGCCATCGTCTGCCGATGGTGCTGGTGGCCAATGGCGGGTTGCGCCCTTCGCGCAACCCGCTGGTGCAGGTGGTCACTGTCTCCGCCGGACCGGATGAGGCCGACAAATGGATCGCCGAGCGCGCGGGCAAGGGCGATGTCGTTGTCACCAATGACATTCCGCTGGCGGCGCGCTGCATCGAGGGCGGGGCGCGGGTGCTGCGCCCGGATGGCGAGATTTTCACCCCCGGCAACATCGGTGCGCAGTTGGCGATGCGTGACCTGATGCAAGATATCCGCGCTTCGGATCCATTCTACTCAGGCGGGAAAGTCAAAAGCTTTACAAAGAACGACCGAAGCCGTTTCCTAAATGCGCTAGAGCGCGAGGTACGCGCTGCAGGGGACTAGGAAATGACTATCCAAGCCGTCGTCTTCGACATCGGCAATGTGCTGATCGAATGGCAGCCAGAACGATATTTTGATCGCCTCATGGGAGAGGACGGGCGCCGCGCCATGTTCTCTGAGGTGGATCTGCACGAGATGAACGAGCGCGTCGACGCAGGGAACGACTTTCACGACGAAGTCTATGCCCTCGCCGAGCGCCACCCCCGGTGGCGGGACGAGATCCGCCACTGGCACGACAATTGGATCGAGCTTGCGAGCCCGGCGATCCCGCGCTCTGTCGAGATCCTGCGGACGCTGCGCGCCCGTGGCGTCACGGTCTTTGCACTAAGCAATTTCGGCATCGGCACCTTCGAGGTGGCGCAGAAGGTCTATCCCTTCCTGTCGGAGTTCGATCAGCGGTTTATCTCGGGCTATATGGGCGTGACCAAGCCCGACGCCGAGATCTACGCAAGGCTCGAGGCAGAGACCGGCGTTGCACCCGAGCAGCTGCTGTTCACCGATGATCGCGACGACAATATCGCCGCCGCCGCCGCGCGCGGCTGGCAGGTGCATCCGTTCCGTGGACCCGAAGGCTTTGCGGCCTGTCTGGTCGGCCACGGGCTCTTGCCGGAGCGCGATGCCGCATGAGCTACACCCTTGGCGTTATCGCCGCGGCGTTTCCCGTCATCGCCGCTTTGCCGGTCGTCGCCGAGCTTCGCCGCCGACCGCTCACCGATCTGCGCCGCTCGCAGGCGCCGGGCAAATGCGTCCGTCTCAGCCATGGCCGGACGCACTATCAGTTGCAGGGGCCCGAGGATGGGCCGCTGGTTGTGTGCATTCATGGGCTGACCGCGCCATCGGCGGTGTTCCACGCGCTGACCCGGCATCTGGTGGCGCAGGGCAAGCGCGTGCTGATCTACGATCTTTACGGACGCGGCTTTTCCGACCGTCCGCGCGGAGCGCAGACCCCGGCCTTCCTGATGCAGCAGCTCGAAGAGCTTCTGGCCGTGCTCGACCTCAAGGGGCCGATGACCATGCTGGGCTATTCGCTTGGCGCGGTGGTGGCGTCGGCCTTCACCGCCGAGAACCCCAAGCGCGTGTCGCGTCTGGTGCTGGTCGCGCCTGCGGGCATCGAGTTGGATCTGTCCTCGATGGTCGACTGGACGCTGCAGCACCCGATCTGCGGCAGCTGGCTGTTCCACATGGTGTTTCCCAAGGCGCACCGGCAGAACGTGATCGAGGGCTCTGACAATCGCAGCGAAGTGCCCGAGATCGACCAGTTGCACCTTGATGAGCTCAAGCGGCGCGGCTTCATACGCTCGGTCCTGTCGAGCCTGCGCGGCTGTCTGCAGGAGCCGCAGGAAGCCGTACACCAGCGCATCGCGAAGCTGAGCGTGCCGGTGATCGCGATCTGGGGGGCGCAGGACCGGATGGTGCGCGCGGGGGCGGTCGAACAGCTCGACGCGTGGAACCCGCGGGTCGAGCAGGACATCATCCCCGACGCGTGGCACGGCTTGCCGCACACGCATGCGCGTGAACTGGCGGCGCTGATCGCCGATCATGATGCGGCGTTGAAGCGGGCCTGAGCGGCCCGCTTCGGCGTTTGCTTGGGGCTTAGGCCGGCTGTGTCGCCGCAAGACGCGGGCTCTCGCGCACCGGCAGATGCAGCACCGCGCTCAGCGCGCCGACGCCGACGCCGATCCACCACACCAGCGTGTAGTCGCCGTAGATGTCGTACATCCGCCCGCCCAGCCAGACACCGAGGAAGCCGCCAAGCTGGTGGCTGAAGAACACGATGCCGTAGAGCGTGCCCATGTAGCGCAGCCCGTAGAGATGCGCGACGAGGCCCGAGGTCAGCGGCACGGTGGCCAGCCACAGCGCGCCCATGACGACCGAGAAGACCAGAACGCTGACCGGGGTGATCGGCAGCATGATGAACAGCGCCGCGACGATGGTCCGCCCGGTGTAGATCAGCGCCAGCAGATACTTGCGGGGCCAGCGCTTGCCTGCCCAACCGGCCAGCAGCGTGCCGCCCACATTGGCCACGCCGATCACCGCGATCGACACCGCGCCGAGCGCCGAGGTGGTGGTCACCCCGATGTTGTGCAGCACGCTTCCGGCGGCGATCGGGCTGCAGAGCTCGGTGACGAAGGCCGGGAAATGCGCGGTGACGAAGGCCAGCTGATAGCCGCAGGAGAAGAAGCCGAGGAAGATCAGCGAGAACGAGGGGTCGCGGAATGCACGGTTCAGGATGGTGCCCATGCTCTCTTCGATTTCGGCCTTGCTGGCCGCGGGCGCGCGCATCAGCGGCAGGAACAGCAGCACCGCAAGGATCGCGGCGGTGAACACGAGGAACACTTCCTGCCAGCTCATCAGGCCGAGCATCCATTCCGCAACCGGCGCGCCAAAGATCTGCCCGGCGCTGCCTGCCGCGGTGGCGATGGCAAGGCTCATCGAGCGGTTATCGTCCGAGGAGGCGCGGCCCACAACGGCGAGGATCACGCCAAAGCCGGTGCCCGCGACGCCAAAGCCTACCAGCACTTCGTACATCTGGTGCTGCAGCGGGCTGACCGCAAAGCTCGACAGCACGAGGCCCGCGGCATAGATCACCGCGCCCATGATGATGGCCTTGCGGTCGCCGATCTTCTCGGCCAGCGCGCCAAAGATTGGCTGGCCGATGCCCCAAGCAAGGTTCTGGATGGCGATGGCCAGCGAGAACTCGGCGCGCGGCCAGTGGAACTCTTCGGCGATCGGGATCTGGAACACGCCAAAGCTGGCGCGGATCGCGAAAGAGATCAGAATGATCAGGCAGCCCACCACGAGGACGGGCGTGAAAAGAGGGGTGCGGGTCATGTGGGGAGGCTCCTGCTGCACCGCCGCACCCTCGCGGCATTTGAACGCAGGGTCAATTCGGCTTTCGTGATTTGTGGCATCACGTTGCCTGATGTGTGGGCAATGGGTTGGCAGGGTTGCGCGGCCTCTACACAATCGCGCTGCGGCGCGCTATGGCGCTTCTATGACCACGCTGATGGACCTCTACGACGAGCGTGTGGCGGATGGCCACCTTCTGCGCGACCCGGCGCAGGAAGAGGCGTTGCCGCACTTCGAGCGCATCCGTGCCGAGCTTGCCAAGCCGGTGAAGAAATCGCTGTTCCGCCGCAAGGAGCCGGAGCCGCCCAAGGGGCTCTACCTTTGGGGCGGGGTCGGACGCGGCAAGTCGATGCTGATGGACCTCTTCGTCGACAGCCTGCATGTGCCGGTGCGCCGGGTGCACTTCCATGCCTTCATGCAGGAGATGCAGAGCGAGCTGCACCGCTTGCGCGAGCAGGGGGTCGAGGATCCGGTGGTGCCGATGGCCAAGAAGGTCTCGGACGCGGTGAAGGTTCTGGCCTTCGACGAGATGCAGATCACCGACATTGCCGATGCGATGCTGGTGGGTCGGCTGTTCGAGCAGCTTTTCGCGGCGGGGACCGTGGTGGTGACCACCTCGAACCGGGTGCCCGACGATCTTTATAAGGACGGGCTCAACCGGCAGCTCTTCCTGCCGTTCATCAAGCTGATCAAAGAGCGGCTCGAGGTGCGCGAGCTTGCCTCCGAGAAAGACCACCGGCAGGACCGGCTGAAAGGCGCGCAGGTCTATTTCTGCCCCGTCACCCCGGAAACCCGCGCCGAGATCGACCGCGTCTGGCATGAGCTGACCCATGGCAACGAAGAGGCGCTGACACTGCACATCAAGACCCGCAAGGTAGAACTGCCGCGCTATTGGAACGGCGTCGCGCGGGCGCGGTTCTACGATCTCTGCGGCCAGCCGCTTGGCCCGGCGGATTATCTGGCGCTGGCCGATGCGGTGCGGGTGCTGGTGATCGAGGACATCCCGCGGCTCGGGCGCGGCAACTTCAACGAGGCGAAACGCTTCGTCACGCTGATCGATGCGCTCTATGAGGCCAAGGTGAAACTGATCGTCAGTGCAGTGGACGAGCCCGAAAGCCTCTATGTCGAGGGCGCGGGCGCGTTCGAGTTCGAGCGTACCGCAAGCCGCCTGCGCGAGATGCAGGATGCGGATTGGGGCAAGCCGATCGACTGAAGCGGGCGGAACGGTCGCTTCCTAGCGCGTCGCTTCCTAGCGCAACGCAAAAAGAAGGGTCCCGAAGGACCCTTCAATACTGCTCGTTTTATAAAGTCTTCTGCCTGCGATAGAAATTCCACTTCCGGCCCAAGTAAGGGGCCGTGGGCAAGGCAGAGGTGTCGGTGGTAAGCCGCATCAGATGGTCGATGCCGCCAGTCCTGTCCCTGTAGCGCTGGCTTGGATCAGCGCCGTCCCGTAACGCTCTGTCTGTCCCGTCGCTCGCACCGCGCAGATTGTGGTGAAGCTAAACCTTGTACCCTAATCCTAGGGGAGCGGGAAACAATTCGTCAAGATATAGTTGGTTAAACGAACCCTAAGAGTCCATTTTTCTCGCACCGCCACCAATGGTGCCCCTACGTCAGCCGTTTTCGCGCAGAACCGTGCCCGCGAGGTAGAGAGATCCGCAGATCAGGATGCGCGCGCGGGGCTCTTCGGCGGTGATCGCAGCAAGGGCGGCGGGCACATCCGCAGCGGCATGGGCGCGCAGCCCGGAGGCGCGTGCGGCGCGTGCGGTCTCTTCGGCCTCCAGCGTCGCCGGGGCGTCGGGGATCGACACGGCGGTGAGACTGTCGGCCACGCGCGCCAGCGGACGCAGGTACCCGCCCACATCCTTGGTGTTCAGCATGCCGCAGATCAGATGCGTGGGCCGCCGCGGCATCCGCGTCAGGTGCTCGGCCAGAGCCTCGCCAGCCGCCGGGTTGTGCCCGCCGTCGAGCCAGAGCTCCGCCAGCGGTGCCGCCTTCAGCAGAGGGCCATGGGCGAGGCGCTGCATGCGTGCGGGCCAATCCGCCGAGGTGACGGCGGCCTCGCAGGCCTCTTCGCCGAAGCCGAGGTGGCGCAGTGCCGCCAGCGCCGCACCGGCGTTGGCCAATTGATGGCGTCCGGGCAGGTTCGGCAGCGGCAGATCCAGAAGACCGGTCTCGTCCTGATAGACCAGCCGCCCGCGTTCCTCGGTCACATGCCAGTGCTGGCCATGCGCCAGCAGCGGCACGCCAAGCTTGGCGGCGCGGGCCTCGATCACCTCCATCGCTGCCTCGGGCTGCGGGCCGACGACGCAGGGCACGCCGCGCTTGAGGATACCGGCTTTCTCACCGGCGATCTCGGCGAGGGTCTCGCCAAGGTACTGCTGGTGGTCGAGCGAGATCGGCGTCAGGATCGTCAGCGCGGGCTTTTCCACCACATTGGTGGCGTCGAGCCGCCCGCCAAGGCCGGTTTCCAGCAGCGTGTAATCCGCAGGCGTGCGGGCAAAAGCCAGCAGCGCGGCGCAGGTGGTGATCTCGAAGTAAGTGATCTGCGCGCGCTGGTTCTTCTCCCAGCATTCGTCGAGCACGGCGCTCAGCGCGTCTTCGGAGATCAGCTCGCCGGCCAGCCGGATCCGTTCGTGGAACCGCACGAGATGCGGCGAGACATAGGCGTGTACGCGCTTGCCCTGCGCCTCCAGCCCGGCGCGGATCATCGCCTGCGTCGAACCCTTGCCGTTGGTTCCGGCAAGGTGGATCACCGGAGGCAGCGCGCGCTCGGGATGGTCCAGCGCCTCGAGCAGCCGCCAAACGCGGTCGAGCGTGAGGTCGATGATCTTGGGGTGCAGCGACATCATCCGGTCGAGGATGGCGTCGGAACTGGCGGCGCTGCTCACGCTGGTCACTTGGCAGATTTCTTCTTCTTGTCAGCTTTGGCCTCTGCCTTGGGCGCGGCTTCGGCAGGCGCGTCAGCAGCGGGCGAGGGCAGATCACCCGCGACGGCGGGCGGCATGCCCATCAGCATGCGCAGGATGGTGGTCAGCTCGCCGCGCAGTTCGCGGCGGTCGGTCACCCGGTCGAGCATGCCGTGCTCGAGCAGGTACTCGGCGCGCTGGAAGCCCTCGGGCAGCTTTTCACGGATGGTCTGCTCGATCACCCGCGGACCGGCGAAGCAGATCAATGCGCCCGGCTCGGAGATTTGCACGTCGCCCAGCATCGCGTAAGAGGCGGTGACGCCGCCCGTGGTCGGATGGGTCAGCACGACGATATAAGGCAGGCCCGCCTCGCGCAGCATCTGGATCGCCACGGTCGAGCGCGGCATCTGCATCAGCGACAGGATGCCTTCCTGCATCCGCGCGCCACCGGCGGCAGAGAACAGGATCAGCGGGCGCTTGAGCTTCACCGCTTCTTCGGCTGCGGCGACGATGGCGTTGCCGACATACATGCCCATGGAGCCGCCCATGAAGGTGAAGTCCTGCGCGCAGGCCACCACCGGAGTGCGGTTGATCTCGCCGGAGGCGACGAGCATCGCGTCCTTCTCGCCGGTCGAGCGCTGTGCGGCCTTCATCCGGTCGGGGTATTTCTTCTGGTCGCGGAACTGCAGCGGATCGGCGATCGGCTCGGGCACGGCGACCTCGTTGAACACACCGCCATCGAACAGCGCGTCGAAGCGCGCGCGCGGGGTGATGTTCATGTGGTGGCTGCAGTTGGTGCAGACGCCGAGATTGTCCGTCACCTCGCGGTGAAACAGCATCGTCCCGCAGGAATTGCATTTGGTCCACAGATTGTCGGGGACCTCGCGGCGCGAGAAGATCGAGTTGATCCGGGGACGGACGTAGTTGGTGATCCAGTTCATTGCGGTGCTGCCCTTGTTTTCCGAGCGTGCCCTGCGGCGTCAGGGGCTTTGGGTTGGCGCTGACTTAAGCAAGCGGCAAGGGAAATGCAATCACGGCCTGCTTTCCGCTCGGGTCGGGCCGCAGGTCGGGGTGAGCCGGGGGCTTCAGCGGCGCAGCGCCAACCGCGCGGCAAGCCAGGTGATCAGCAGGGTGATCAGATCGAGCGGCAGCATCCGCATCAGCATTGTGGTGTCATCCAGCGCGAAGGGCCAGCGCATCAGCGCTAGGCCCGACATCTGCCCTTCGGGCGCAACCAGCGCCAGTGCCACAAGATTGTTGGCAAAATGCAGCGCCATCGCCGGACCCAGCGTGCCCGAACGCGCCGTCAGATCGGCGGCGGCAAGGCCAAAGAGAAAGGCCCAGAGCGCCACATAGATCGCCGCGCTGCCATAGGTTCCGGGCGCGTAGTGCCCCAAGGCAAACAGCGCCGAAGGCAGGCTGAGCCAGACCCAAGGCTGCGGCAGCCGCGCGGCAAGCTGGGTTTGCAGATAGCCACGAAAGAACACTTCCTCGCTGGCGGTCTGCAACAGGATCGCCGGAAGCGTCAGCGGCAGAAGCGCCAGCCAGCGCAGCGGCGCGAGCCCCGGGGTCAATGGTGTGCTCTGCGCCCAGATGGTGACCGCCGCCGCGACAAGCGCCGCCACGCCCGCCGCCAGCCCGACACGGATGAACTGATGAAGCGCCACGGGCGGCGGGCCGACAAGAGTGATCGCGCTGCGCCCGTGCAGCGCGCGCGCTGCGGCGATGGCCCCAACGCCCATAGTGACCATCGAGGCCAGCAGCAAAAGCATTCCCGCCGGCGCATCGGCGCGGCGGATCGCATCGGCCAGCGCGCTGTTGCTGCCCGGCGGCAGGAAAAGCGTGACGATGGCAAAGAGCATCTGGCCCAGCACAAAGCTCACCGCGATCGCGACGCACAGTCCGAGGGCGAGGCGCCAAAGTTCGGGGCGGCGGGCGGTGGCGGTCAGCATGACGAAAGGGCGATAGCTCATCGCTGCGATCCGTGCCGCGATCTATGTCGCGGCGCGTCATTGTCGGTGAGCGAGCCCAATATCGTGGCTCTGGTTGCAAAAATGGTCGAGCGAAACACTTTGGTTGTCCGATTTTTGCCAAGTTTCCAGCGCGCGGCGGATTCTGTCAATTCCCGGGCGCGTGACGGGAAGGTGAACTCCGGGCTTTCATTCTTGTGCACTCGCAGGGGCTTCGCTAACCCAAGGGGATGATTTTGAGCCCCGCAAAACCCCGCGCCCGGCGCTGGCGATCCTCTGTGCTGCTGCTGGCGGCGGGTCTTCTGACTGCCTGCGAGGGGCAGCTCGGCACCCCGCCGACGCCGCTCCGGCAGGCGCAGTTCGAGGGCGGCGCCATCGTTGTCGCCGGGCCCGAAGGCTATTGCATCGACCCGGTCACGCTCGAGCGGCGCGCGGGGCAGGGCTTTGCGCTGCTTGCCTCGTGCCAGATCCTGAGCGGCGGCGAAGGCGCGGTGGTCGAGCCGATGATGCTGACGGTGACCATCGGCTCGGCGGGCGCGGGGCGCCGCCTGCCATCGCCCGAGGTCATGGCCGCCGAGGCGGGCCAGTCAGAGATTTCCGGTGGCGGTGTGCGGGACGGTCTGTCGCTGGTGCATCTTGCGGCAGGCGGCAACCGGGTGCTCGACGCGGGCGATCCGCGTTACTGGCGCGGGGCTTTCCATCAGAACGGTCGCCTGGTGATCCTCGCACTTTATGCGCCGAAGGGCAGCGCCTTGGCGGGCTCGGACGGCGCGGGGATGCTGCAGGCGGTTCGGGCCCGGATCGCCGCGCTCAGCCCCGAGGCGACCGCGCAACGCTGAGCCGGTCACGCGCAGCGCCCCCGTTTATTCGATCTTCGGGATTTGCCATAACAACGCGGGCAGTTGCCCCGGTATCGGGGCCAAGGAGACGCGACGCTATGGGACAGGGCAGATGAGCGAGAAGACCAGCAGCCGCTTGGCGCGCCGCGCGCTGCAGGCGATCGTTCTGCGCCGCTGGACACGGGCCGCCGCCGCCGCGCCGGACACGCCGCTGCCCGAATTGCGCAACCTGCGTGGCGCGGCCCGCCGCCTGCGCCAGCAACTCGACAGGCTGCTTTATGTGGCCGAGGAACGGCTGGCGCTGCCGCTGATCGGCAATCAGAGCTTTCCGCGCCCGGCGGATGCCGATTGGGCATGGCGGCCCGAGCTTTGGCGCGGCCCGCTGCCGCAGCCCGGCATCGCCTCGGTGCCCGGCAAGGCGCCGCTTGGCGAAGAGGCAACGCTGTTTCACGATTGCCCGCGTTCAGAGATCACGCTGCGCCAGATCCGCAACCTGCGCGAATCCGATCTTGCGCCCTACGGGCTGCGGCTCGACGTGTTCCGCTTTCGTGGCTCGTATCTGTCGCTGGCGGTGACCCTGCCGCAGGAGGCCTGCGAGGGGCTCACCCGGCGGCATCTGCTCCGGGTCGAGACCATCGCCGAGATGGAAAAGCCGCTGGAGCTTTTTGCGCGGCTGAACATCCGCCACGGGCCGAACACCGAGCAGGTCGTGCGGGAGCTGCCGCTGAACGCCGAAGAGATCAACGTCGAGTTCGACCTTGCCTATACGCGGCTGAACGAGAAGCGGGTCGATGCCATGTGGCTTGACCTGATCTTCGAGGGGCCGGAGATGAACGAGGTGATCCTGCGGGACCTCACCTTCAGCCGACGCCCGCGGGCGGACCTATGAGCCGGGGATGCAGATGAGCGACTACACGCTGACCAAGACGCGCTTTCGCGAGGGGATATGGCAAGGGCTGCTGAGCGGTCCGGCGGACGGCCAGCCCGAGATCTCGGTCACCCTCGAAGGGGCGGCGGTGCGCGGCGTGACGCTGGCCGCCATGGGCGCGCCCGGACAATGGGCGCTGGATGTGCCAGTGCCGGTCGAGGCGGTGGGTGACGGGGTGCAGACCTTCATGATCCGCGAGGCCAACTCGGACCAGATGCTCGACAGTTTCACGCTGATCGCCGGCGAGGCTTTGGGCAGCGACTTCCGGGCCGAGATGTCGCTGTTGCGGGCGGAACTCGACATGCTCAAGCGGGCGTTCCGGCGCCATTGCCTCGAGACCGGTGGATAAGACCTTACTAAACGGGTCTGCGGGCCCGTCCGTAGGTTGACCTTCCGGGCGCCAGTGGCCAGTCTGCGCGGGATTTTATCCTTTCGGCGCGTCGCCGCGGAGTCCTTCATGTCCCCCTTGCGCGGCATTGCGCTGAAACTCACCTCCGTGGTGCTCTTTGTCATCATGTCCGCACTTATCAAGGCCGCCTCGGAGCAGGTGCCCACGGGCGAGGCGGTGTTCTTCCGCTCGTTCTTCGCCATTCCGGTGATCCTCGGCTGGCTGATGTGGCGCGGAGATCTGGGTTCGGGGCTGCGGGTCGCGAGCCCAATGGCGCATTTTTTGCGCGGCATCGTCGGCGTCGGCGCCATGGGCTGTACCTTCGCCGCACTGGGGCTGCTGCCGCTGCCCGAAGTGACCGCGCTCGGCTATGCCGCATCGCCGCTCACCGTGCTTTTCGCGGCGCTGCTACTGGGCGAGAAGATCCGGCTTTTCCGTACCTCGGCGGTTCTCATCGGCTTGCTGGGCGTGACCATCGTCATGGCGCCGCTGCTGACGGTCTCCGAAGTGAGCCCGGCGGTGCTTTGGGGGATCGGCTTTGTGATGACCGCGGCGGTGCTGCGGGCGCTGGTGCAGATCCACATTCGCCGCATGGTGCAGAGCGAACAGACCTCGGCCATCGTGTTCTATTTCTCGCTGACCGCGACGGGGCTGTCGCTGCTGACCCTGCCGTTCGGCTGGGTGATGCCAAGCCCGACCGAGGCCGCCATGCTGATCGGCGCGGGGCTGTTGGGCGGGGTGGCGCAGATCTGCCTGACCTCGGCCTATAAGGGCGCCGAAGCGGCGCTTCTGGCACCGTTCGACTATGCGTCGATCCTCTTTGCCATTCTCATCGGTTACGCGGTCTTTGGCGAGGTGCCGACGCCGCTGATGCTGCTGGGCTCGGCGGTGGTGATCGCCTCGGGCATCGCCATCATCCTGCGCGAGCGCGCGCTTGGGCTGAAGCGTTTCAAGGCGCGCCCGGGGATGACGCCGCAGGGCTAGGGAGGTGCAGTTTAAGCGGGGTCGGGTCGGGGCGGCGCTTCGCGCAAGAGTTCCGCCAGCAGCCGCAGCGCGTCTTGCAAATGGTAGCGCATCGCCGCCGCCGCGCCGTCGCCATCGCGCATGGCGAGGCAGTTGACGATGGCGGCGTGCTGCCCGATCGCGGCCTCGGGAGAGGAATTATAGGTGCCCATGGTGAAATGCACCCGGTCTGTGCAGCGCTTCCAGCGCTCCAGTTGCGGCCAGAGACTGCCATAGCCAGCGGCCTCGCACAGCGTCAGGTGAAACCGGTCGTCGAGGCGCAGCAGGTCCTGCGGCCCGCGGGCGCTGACCAGCTTTTGCCGCATGATCTGCTCGCGCAGGTCGGTCAGCAGCGCCGTGTCGGCGATCTCGGCCACCCGGCGCAGGATCGCGACCTCGGTTTGCTCGCGCAAAAAATGGGCGTTGCGCACGTGGATTTCCGAAATCGCCCGCACCCGGACGTCGGTCGCGGTAAGGCGGGCCACAAGCCCTTCGTCCTCGAGCAGCAGCGCCGCGGCTTCGATTGATTCACGTGAAAAACTGGTGGTCTCGGCAAGCTCGGTCAGGTTCAGCCGCAAACCGGGGCTGAACCGATTTCGCGAGATCGCATCCCGCAGGGCCCGGACCAACTCATGCGCAGAGGAAAGCGCGCAGGCGTCACCCGGGGAGAACTCCACCCGGAAATCCATCATTACAAAATCACCCATTACACGGCTCGATGCTAACCTGAGGTAAGCATTACGACAATGGTGTTCGCTTTCGTGCCGGGCCGCCGATGTCTTCGGGCGCGACAGCGACGCTTTTCATCACCGCGTGGCAGGGTACACCCGGCGCCAGACCGAGCGCTTCGGCAGAGCGGCGGGTGATCCGGGCCAGGATGCGTCCGGCGCCGGTGTCGAGCGAGACCATCATGCCCGGCCCGTCGCCGGGACGGATCTCATGCACCCGGCCACTGACGATATTGAGCGCCGAAAGCCCCTCTGGGCGCTGCCGGGACAGGATCACCTCATGCGCCGCGATGCGCACCCGCACCCGCGTGCCCGGCGCGGCAGCAAGGCGCGGGATCAGCAGCGGCGTGTCGCCCGCGCGCAGTTCGGTCAGCCCGTCCTCGTGGTGACAGGCCACATGGGCGGTGAGCAGCGCGCCGGCGGCCCGCGCCCCGAGCGGCGTGACCGCCGGATCGCCCAGCACTTCGGCGGCGGGGCCTTGCCGCGTCACCCGGCCCTTTTCCAGCGCCACGACGGTGGTGGCCAGCCGTGCGACCTCGGCGGCGGAATGACTGACGAAAAGGATGGGCACCGAGGCGGCGTCGCGCAGCCGCTCGAAATAGGGCAGGATCTCGGATTTGCGCGCCTCGTCGAGCGAGGCCAGCGGCTCGTCGGCAAGGATCATGCGCGGCGCTGACAGCAGCGCGCGCCCGATGGCGACGCGCTGTTTCTCGCCGCCCGAGAGCGCGCCGGGGCGGCGCGACAGCAGCGGCCCGATGCCCAGCATCTCGACCACACGCTCGAAGCTGGCCGGGGAGGCGCCCCGCGGCGCGAACCACTGGCCGTAGCGCAGGTTCTGCCGCGCCGTGAGATGCGGAAACAGCCGCCCTTCCTGAAACACGTAACCGATGCGGCGGCGGTGCGGCGGCAGCCACAGGCCCTGCGCGCTGTCCATCAGCACCAGATCGCCCGACGCCACGCGCCCGGCCTCGGGGCGCAGCAGCCCGGCGACGGCGTTGACGATGGTGGTCTTGCCCGACCCCGAGCGCCCGAACAGCACGGTGATGCCCGGCGGCGCCTCGAACCGCGCGTCAAGCTCGAACCCCTCGAACCGGTGCTGCAAGGCGACCGACAGCGTCATGCGCCCGCCACCCGCCGCTGGGCCCGCCGCGCCAGCCATTCCGACAGCAGCAGCGCTGACATCGCCACGGCGACCGAGACCGCCACCAGCCGCAGCGCCGCGCCCTCGCCGCCGGGCACCTGCAGAAACGCATAGATCGCCGAGGGCAGGGTTTGGGTCTGGCCCGGGATGTTCGACACGAAGGTGATCGTCGCGCCGAACTCACCCATCGCTTTGGCAAAACCGAGTACCGCTCCGGCGATGATACCCGGGGCGATCAGCGGCAGGGTGACGGTGACAAAGACCCACGCGCGCGGCGCGCCCAGCGTTGCCGCCGCCTGTTCGAGCTTGGGATCCACCGCCTCCAGCGACAGGCGGATGGCGCGCACCAGCAGCGGAAAGGCCATCACACCGGCAGCCAGCGCCGCACCGGTCCAGCGGAAGGCAAAGACCACGCCGATCTCTTTCAGCACCGAGCCCACCGGCCCCTGCGTGCCGAAGGTCAGCAGCAGCAGATAGCCTGTCACCACGGGCGGCAGGATCAGCGGCAGATGCACCAGCCCGTTGAGCAACTGGCGGCCCGGAAAGCGCCAGCGCGCCAGCGCGTAGGCGGTGAACACCGCCAGCGGCAGCCCGCCCAGCGTGGCCCAGAAGGAGACCCGCAGCGAAAGCTGCACCGCCTGCCATTCCTCGGGGCCGAGCCAATCCATTCAGCCGCCCGTCTTTGCAGGACCGGCCATGACAAAGCCCTGCCGTTCAAAGGCGGCGCGGGCCTCGGGGCCGTGCAGATAGTCGAGGAAGGCCGCCTCGGCGGGCGTATCGCGGGTGGCGATATCGGCGACCGGGTAGATGATCGGGGGATGGCTGTCTTCGGGAAAGGTGCCGATCACGCTGACGGTGTCGTCGGCGGCGGCATCGGTGGCATAGACAATCCCGAGCGGCGCCTCGCCGGTCGAGACCAGCGCCAGCGCGGCGCGCACATTGTCGGCCTGTGCCACGGCGGGGGCGGTCTGCTGCCACAGCCCGAGGCTCTCGAGCGCGGCCTTGCCGTAGATGCCTGCGGGCACCGCATCGACCAGCGCCATCGCCAGCCGCCCGCCCTCAAGCAGCGCTTGCAGGTCGAGGCCCGGGCCGATCTCGACCGGGGCGGTGTCATGTCCATGCGCGATCAGCACGATGGAATTGCGCAGCAGGTCGCTGCGCGTCTCCGGCTCGAGCAGCCCTTCGGCCTCCAGCTTGTCCATCCACTGCTCATTGGCCGAGATGAAGATATCCGCGGGCGCGCCCTGTTGAATTTGCCGGGCCAGCGCCGAGGACCCGGCGAGGGAAACGGTGATCTTATCGTCTGATCCGGCCTCATAGGCGGCTTTGATCTCGTCCATCGCGTTCTTCAGGCTGGCGGCGGCAAAAACCGTCACCTCATCCGCCTGCGCGGTAAAGGGCAGGCTGGCAAACAGGGCAGACCCCACGAGGCGGGCAAAAAAGCGGGAAAAGGGCATAGGGGGAAATCCTGAGGGCCTGATATGTTTGGCAAAACATATCGCAATCAAGGACCGCCCGGGCAAGCGTTATTTCCCCTCGGGAATATCGGGCGGACCGTCTTGCCCACGCAGCAGGCTTTGCAGCGTCTCGATCCGGTCGGCCCCGGCTTCGGCAATGGTCTCTTCGAGCGCGCGGTAGTTGGCCAGCACCTCCTCGCCGGTCTCGGTAAGATGCGCGCCGCCGCCCTTGGTGCCGCCGCGGCTGCTGGCCACAAGCGGGTCTCGGAACGCATGGTTCATTTCCTCGACAAGGCTCCACGCGCGCTTGTAGCTCATGGCCATGGCGCGGCCCGCGGCGGCGATGGATCCGGTCGAGCGAATATGTTCCAGCAGGTCGGCCTTGCCGGGGCCGAGCATGGCGTCGGTGCCGAAGAGGATGCGCAGCCGCAGGCGCGGCGCGCTGTCTGGAGGTGTCTCGCTCATGCGCAAGTCATCCCGCATCCAAACGAAGCTGGCAAGCGGCGGATCGGGCTGCGCTTCAGGGTATTTCGGGCGTTTCGGGCGCGCCGGTGCAACGATCCCGCCTTGACGCGCGCGCCGCGTTCACGCGCACTTGTCTTTCCCCGACGTCTGTCCAAGACTGGCCGCAATCAAGAACGGCAGCCCGCAAGAGGCCGCCCGAAGGGACAACAGGGAGATACCCATGCTCAAACAGCTTCTCGCCTCGGCGGCGCTTGTCGCCTGCGCGACGGCAGGTTCCGCCGAGACCAAGGTCGGGCTCATCACCACGCTTTCGGGCGGCGGCGCGGGCCTTGGCATCGACACGCGCGACGGCTTCATGCTCGCGATCGAGGAAGCGGGCCGCGACGATCTGGAAGTGGTGGTCGAGGACGACCAGCAGAAACCCGATGTGGCGGTGCAGATCGCCGACCGGATGATCCAGTCGGACAAGGTCGACGTTCTGACCGGCATCGTCTGGTCGAACCTTGCCATGGCGGTGGTGCCCTCGGCGACGGCGCAGGGGCTGTTCTACCTCTCGACCAACGCCGCGCCGGCGCAGCTGGCGGGCCGTGGCTGTAACCCGAACTATTTCTCGGTGTCGTACCAGAACGACAACCTGCACGAGGCGGCGGGGGCCTATGCCACCAGCGCCGAGTTCAAGAACACTTTCATTCTCGCGCCCAACTACCCGGCGGGGAAGGATTCGCTCAACGGCTTCAAGCGCTTCTACGAGGGTGAACTGGCGGGCGAGATCTATACCAAGCTCGGCCAGACCGACTATGCCGCCGAGATCGCGCAGATCCGCGCCTCGGGCGCCGACAGCGTGTTCTTCTTCCTGCCCGGCGGCATGGGGATCTCTTTCCTCAAGCAATATGCCGACAGTGGTGTGGATCTGCCGCTGGTTGGCCCCGCGTTTTCCTTCGACCAGAACATCCTGCAGGCGGTGGGCGACGCGGCGCTTGGCGTGAAGAACACCTCTTCGTGGAACAAGGACCTCGAGAACGAGAGCAACGCGCATTTCGTCGAGGCCTATCTGGCCAAATACGACCGCCTGCCGTCGCTCTATTCGGCGCAGGGCTATGACACCGCGCTGCTGCTGCTCTCGGCGCTGGATAAGGCCGAGGTCAGCGACAAGGACGCCTTCCGCGCGGCGCTGGAAGAGGCCGATTTCGCCTCGGTCCGCGGTGAGTTCGAGTTCTCGGCCAGCCATCACCCGATTCAGGACATCTATGTCCGCGAGGTGGTGAAGGAAGGCGATATCCTCACCAACAAGATCGTCGGCACGGCGATCGAGGATCGCGGCCACGCCTATGAGGATGAGTGCAAGATGTGACCCTGCCGGGCGCGGCCCCTCGGAGCGATCCGGGGCAGGCCGCGTTCGACCTTGGTACATCTCGGTACATATGCCGGGCGCGCGGACCACGGCCCGCCGCCGACCTGAGACGGACTATAGAATGACCCCCATCCTCATCGCCGAGCAGGTGCTGAACGGGCTGCAATCCGGCGTCATGCTGTTTCTCATGGCCGCCGGGCTGACGCTGATCTTCGGCGTCATGGGGCTGATCAACCTCGCCCATGGCTCGCTCTACATGGTCGGCGCTTTCGCCGCTGCCGCGACCGCCGCCGCCACAGGCTCGTTCGTGCTGGCGCTGGTTGCCGCGCTGGCCGCCGCCGCTGCTGCGGGCGCATTGGTCGAGCGGCTGGTGATCCGGCGGCTCTATGATCGCGACCATCTTGATCAGGTGCTGGCCACCTTCGCGCTGATCCTGATCTTCTCGGAAGGCACGCGCTGGATTTTCGGATCCTTCCCGCTCTATCTCGATATCCCCGAGGCGCTTTCGGGGCCGGTCACCCTGCCGGGCGGCATCCAATACCCGCTTTACCGGCTGTTCATCATCGGCATGGGCCTTGTGGTGGCGGCGCTGCTGTTCTGGCTGATCGCGCGCACGCGGCTCGGCATCCGCATCCGCGCCGGTGAGAACGACCGCGAGATGATCGCCGCGCTCGGCGTCGACATCGCCCGGCTCTACACGCTGGTCTTTGCCCTCGGCGCGGCGCTCGCCGGACTGGCGGGCGCGCTGGTCGGGGCGATCCAGTCGGTGCAGGTGGGTATGGGCGAGCCGGTGCTGATCCTAGCCTTTGTGGTGATCGTGATCGGCGGCATCGGCTCGATCGAAGGGGCGCTGGTCGGCGCGATCCTCGTGGGGCTGACCGACACGCTGGGCGGCATCTTCCTGCCGCAGATCTTCGGGCTGTTCATGGACCCCGCCGCCGCCACGCAGACCGGGGCGGCGCTGGCCTCGATGGCGATCTACGTGCTGATGGCGGCGGTGCTGGTCTGGAAACCCACCGGCCTCTTCGGAGCGAAATCATGAGTCGCGAACGTATCCTTGGCGCGGTGGTGCTGCTGGCGCTCGGCCTCGTGCCGCTGGCGGCGCATGTCATGGGCGAGCCCTTCACCATCACGCTGGCGACCCGCGCGGCGATCCTCGCGCTGGCCGCGGTGGGGCTGAACAACGCGCTGGGGATCGGCGGTCTGGTGAGCCTTGGCCACGCCACCTTCTTCGGCATCGGCGGCTATGCCATGGGCATCCTCGCCAGCCATGTGCAGAACTACGAGCCGATGTTCGAATGGCCGTTCCTGTTCGAAGGCTCCACTTCCATGCCCTTCATCTGGCTGGCGGCGGTTCTGGCCTCGGCGCTGGCGGCATGGCTCATTGGCCTCTTGGCGCTGCGCACCTCGGGCGTCTACTTCATCATGATCACGCTGGCCTTCGGGCAGATGTTCTACTTCTTCTCGATCTCGTGGAGCGCCTATGGCGGCGAGGACGGGCTGTCGATCTATGTGCGCAACGGCTTTCCGGGGCTGAACACGCTCGATCCGATCCAGTTCTTCGGCCTGTGCTACGCGGTGCTCTGCACGGTGCTGTTGGGCGCGCATCTGGTGGCGCGCAGCCCCTTCGGCCTCGCGCTCGGCGCGGCGCGGCAGAGCCCCGAGCGGGTGCGTGCGGTGGGCCTCGACCCGAAACGCCTGCGGCTGGTGGGCTTCGTCATCTCCGGCGCGATCACCGGTCTGGCGGGGGCGCTGTTCGCCGATCTCAACCGCTTCGTCAGCCCGACGATGTTCAGCTGGCAAACCAGCGGCGAGATCATGGTGTTCATCATCCTCGGCGGCGTCGGGCGGCTCTTCGGCCCGGTGGTAGGCGCGGCGGTCTTTGTGATGCTGGAACATTTCCTCGGCGATATGTCCGAGTTCTGGCACATCTGGCTGGGCATCCTGCTGCTGGCGGTGGTTCTCTTTGCGCGCGGCGGTCTGGTCGGGCTGCTGGTCGGGCGGGGGAAGGCGCATGACTGAGCCGGTTCTGGAAACCCGCGGGCTGGTGAAAGCCTTCGGCGCGCTGCGCGCTTCGGACGGCATCACGCTCGACCTGCGCCCCGGCGAGATCCACGCGGTGATCGGCCCCAATGGCGCGGGCAAATCGACGATGATCAAGCAGCTCTCGGGCAATATCGCGCCCGATGAGGGCACGGTGCAGTTCCTCGGGCGCGATGTCACCGGGCTCAGCACCATGGCCCGCGCGCGCATGGGGCTGGCGCGGACCTTTCAGGTCTCGGCGCTGGCGATGGAGGATACGGTGCTGCAGAACGCGCTCTTGGGCGCGCTGGGGGCGACGGGCTCGCCCTACCGGTTCTTTCGTCCTGCGCTGAAACGGGCCGAGCTTAGGGACCGCGCCATGGCCGCGCTCGAGCGCATGGGGCTGGCCGATCACGCCGCCACCGTGGTCAGCGAGCTGAGCCACGGCCAGCGCCGCCAGCTTGAGGTCGCGGTGGCGCTGACCCTGCAGCCCAAGGCCTTTTTGATGGACGAGCCGATGGCGGGGCTGGGCGGTGAAGGCTCCAAGGAATTGACCGGCGTGCTCTCGGCCCTGCGCGCCGAGGCGCCGATCCTGCTGATTGAACATGACATGGACGCGGTGTTTGCCCTCGCCGACCGCATCTCGGTGCTGGTCTACGGGCGCATCATCGCCACCGGCACGGTCGATGAGATCCGCCGCAGCCCCGAGGTGCGTGACGCCTATCTGGGGGATGCCACATGAGCCTGCTGGAACTGCACGACATCACCGCCTCTTACGGGGCTTCGCAGGCGCTCTTTGGGGTGTCGCTGGAGATCGAAGAGGGCGAGGTGCTCGCGCTCATGGGTCGCAATGGCATGGGCAAAAGCACCACGGTGCGCTGCCTGTGCGGGATGATGCCCGCCGGGGGCACGCGCCGCTTTGCCGGGCAGGACATCGCGAAACTGCCCTCGCACCGGGTCGCGCGGCTGGGGGTGGGGCTGGTGCCCGAGGGGCGGCGCTGTTTCCGCGATCTTTCGGTGACCGAGAACCTCATCGCCGCGGCGCGCCCCGGCGCATGGGATCAGGCGCGCGTCGAGGCGCTGTTCCCCCGGCTTGCCGAACGGCGCGGGCAGGTGGCGGGGACGCTTTCGGGGGGCGAGCAACAAATGCTGGCGATCGGGCGCGCGCTGATGACCAACCCGCGGCTCTTGGTGTTGGATGAGGCGACCGAAGGGCTTGCGCCACTGGTACGGCAGGAAATCTGGGACGCGCTGGCGGTGCTCAAGCGCGACAGCGGGCTGTCGATCCTCGTGGTGGACAAGGCGCTGGCGGAACTGGCGCAAGTGGCCGACCGCGCGGTGATCCTCGAGCGCGGGAAATCCGTCTGGGACGGGGTGTTCGCCGAGGTGAAAGGCGAGGTCGCGGAGCGCTATCTCGGGGTGTGAGGACGCCCGGAATCAAGGCCGAAGGCCGCCGGGCGAGCGCCTGCCCGTCCCGGCGGGCTGGCGCTTCTTCATCGTCAAGCAACGCTCGCATGTCGTCCGGATGCGGCTGACATAAAGCGCGCAACTCCGGCCTTGCAGCGCCACCCCACGGGCAGGCGCTCGCCCGGCTGCGGTGGGACAAAAAAAGGGGCGGGAAAACTCCCGCCCCTTTCAGAACCTTGATCCCGCTGGCTTATGCCTGCAGCGACTTCACGACCAGCTCGCCTTCTTCGCGGGCCTTCATCGCCAGCGCAGCAGCGTGGGCACCTGCGGCGGTGGTGTAGTAGGGGATCTTGTCATAGAGCGCGACCGAGCGGATTTCGCGCGAGTCCGAGATCGACGCCGCGCCTTCGGTGGTGTTGAGCACCAGCTGCACGCCGCCATCCTTCAGCAGATCGACCACATTCGGACGGCCCTCGTAGACCTTCTTGACCACCTCGCAGGTGATGCCCGCTTCTTTGAGGAAGCTGGCGGTGCCAACGGTGGCGAGGATCTTGAAGCCGAGCCCGGCGAGCGTCTGCGCGGTCTCGATCATCTGCGGGGTCTTGTCCTCGTCGCGGATCGAGATGAACACCGCGCCGCCGGTCGGCAGATGCGTGCCTGCGCCCATCTGCGCCTTGAGGAAGGCGCGCGGGAACGAGCGGTCCCAGCCCATGACTTCGCCGGTCGAGCGCATTTCCGGCCCGAGGATCGTATCGACGCCGGGGAAGCGAGCGAAGGGCAGCACCGCTTCCTTCACCGAGAACCACGGCATGTTCGGGTCGGCCAGCGTCATCGGATCGGCCAGCGGCAGCGCCGTGTCGTAATCGGCATCCGCCGGATAGGCTTCGCGCAGCGGGAAGGCCGAGAGCTTCTCGCCCGCCATGATGCGCGCGGCGATCGAGGCGATGGCGCTGTCGGTTGCCTTGGCGACGAAAGGCACGGTCCGCGAGGCGCGCGGGTTCACCTCGATGAGGTAAATCTCGCCGCCCTTGATGGCGAACTGCACGTTCATCAGGCCCACGACGTTGAGCGCCTTGGCCAGTGCCTCGGTCTGACGCTTGATCTCGTCGATGGTTTCGGCCGAGAGCGAGAAGGGCGGCAGCGAGCAGGCGCTGTCACCCGAGTGCACGCCAGCCTCTTCGATGTGCTGCATGATGCCTGCCACATGCACACCCTCGCCGTCGCAGAGCGCGTCGACGTCAAGCTCGATGGCGCCCGACAGGTAGCTGTCGAGCAGCACCGGGCTGTCGCCGGAAACCACCACGGCCTCGGCGATGTAGCGCTCGAGGTGTGCCATGTCGCGGACGATTTCCATCGCGCGGCCACCCAGCACGTAGGAGGGGCGGATCACCAGCGGGAAGCCGATCTCGTCGGCGATGGCCAGCGCCTGTGCGTCGGTCGAGGCGATGCCGTTGCGCGGCTGCTTGAGGCCAAGCTGGTTGACCAGAGCCTGGAAGCGCTCGCGGTCTTCGGCGAGGTCGATGGCGTCGGGCGTGGTGCCGAGGATCGGGATGCCCTCTGCCTCGAGCGCATTGGCCAGCTTCAGCGGGGTCTGGCCGCCGAACTGCACGATGACGCCATGCAGCGTGCCATTGTCCTGCTCGACGCGAAGGATTTCCATCACGTGCTCGAAGGTCAGCGGCTCGAAATACAGGCGGTCCGAGGTGTCGTAGTCGGTCGACACGGTCTCGGGGTTGCAGTTGACCATGATGGTCTCATAGCCCGCGTCGGTCAGCGCAAAGCAGGCGTGGCAGCAGCAATAGTCGAACTCGATGCCCTGACCGATGCGGTTGGGACCGCCGCCGAGGATCACAACCTTCTTGCGGTCCGAGGGGCGCGCCTCGCATTCCACCTCGCCCATCATGGGCATCTCGTAGGTCGAATACATATAGGGCGTCTGCGCCTCGAACTCGGCGGCGCAGGTGTCGATGCGCTTGAAGCTGGCGACGACGCCAAGCTCGGTGCGGCGCTTGCGCACATCCTTCTCGGCAAAGCCGGTGAGCGCGGCGAGACGGGCATCGGTGAAGCCCATGATCTTCAGCGCGCGCAGGCCTTCGGCATCGGTCGGCAGACCGTTCTGACGCACCTGCTCTTCGGCCTCGACGATCTCGCGGATACGGGCGAGGAACCACGGGTCGAACATGGTCACGCCGTGGATCTCGTCATCCGACAGGCCGTGACGCATCGCCTGCGCGATGGTGCGCATGCGGTCGGGGGTCTGCTGGCTGATCGCCTTGATCACGGCCGATTTCTCGGGGGCGCCGGGGATGTCCACCTCGTCAAAGCCCGAAAGGCCCAATTCCATCGAGGTCAGTGCCTTTTGCAGCAATTCGTGGATGGTCCGGCCGATCGCCATCGCCTCGCCCACCGATTTCATCGCGGTGGTGAGATAGGGTTCGGATCCGGGGAACTTCTCGAAGGCGAATTTCGGGATCTTGGTGACCACATAGTCGATGGTCGGCTCGAAGGAGGCCGGGGTCACCTTGGTGATGTCGTTGTCCAGCTCGTCGAGCGTATAGCCCACGGCCAGCTTCGCGGCGATCTTGGCGATCGGGAAGCCGGTGGCCTTGGACGCCAGAGCCGAGGAGCGCGACACGCGCGGGTTCATCTCGATCACAACCATGCGGCCATTCTCGGGGTTCACCGCCCACTGCACGTTGGAGCCGCCGGTCTCGACGCCGATCTCGCGCAGCACGGCGATCGAGCCGTTGCGCATGATCTGATATTCCTTGTCGGTCAGCGTCAGCGCCGGGGCCACGGTGATCGAATCGCCGGTGTGGACGCCCATGGGATCGACGTTCTCGATGGCGCAGACGATGATCGCGTTGTCCGCCTTGTCGCGGACGACCTCCATCTCAAACTCTTTCCAGCCCAGCAGCGACTCGTCGACGAGGATCTGGTTCACCGGCGAGGCATCCATGCCCGAGCGGCAATAGTGCATGTAATCTTCGCGGTTATACGCAACGCCGCCGCCGGTGCCGCCGAGGGTGAAGGCGGGGCGGATGATCGCGGGCAGGCCGACGGTTTCAAGCGCCTCGAGCGCGATCTGCACGCCAGCGTCGAGATCGGCCTTGCCGTCGGGCTTGGTGGGGGCGGTGACGATGGTCGCCGCCGGGTTTTCAAGGCCGATGCGGTCCATCGCTTCGCGGAACAGCGCGCGGTCTTCGGCCATCTCGATGGCTTCGCGCTTGGCGCCGATCATTTCGACGCCGAATTTTTCGAGGACACCCATTTCCTCGAGCTTGAGCGAGGTGTTGAGGCCGGTCTGGCCGCCCATGGTGGGTAGCAGCGCGTCGGGGCGCTCTTTCTCGATGATCTTGGCGACGACCTCGGGGGTGATCGGCTCGATGTAGGTGGCATCGGCGAGCCCGGGGTCGGTCATGATCGTGGCCGGGTTCGAGTTTACCAGAATGACCCGGTAACCCTCTTCGCGCAGCGCCTTACAAGCCTGAGCACCGGAGTAGTCGAATTCGCAGGCTTGCCCGATGATGATGGGCCCCGCTCCGATGATCATGATGGATTTGATATCGGTTCTTTTAGGCATGGGGGCACCTTTATGTCATGTCGATCACGGTCGGGCAGGGGGCAGCACGCGACGGAGTCGCCGCTCCCCGCAAATTGTCGTGCGTTATAGACAGAAGCTTTGCCCACGCAACCCCAGATCCGCCTTGTTTTCCTCCTCAGAGCAAAACTCGGTGACAGCCGCGCGACATCACAGGTGTCGCGGCGTCATGCCCTCCGCTTTTCAGGGGCGGGGTCTGGTGCACGGAATCAGCGAGACGTCCCGCCCGGTTAGGCAAGATGTTCCCAAGGCCGAAGACGGCGCGGACTCACTGCGCGGCGTGCAGCAGTTCCTGCGCGTCGTGGCCGTAAAGATAGTCGCGGGTCGTCGGCACGGCATACTGCTTATGCGCGATCTGCAGGTGGAAGACGCCCTGCCGGGTTTCCTCGAAGGCCGCCTCGCAGACCGCAAGGTAAAAGCGCCACATGCGGATGAAGCGCTCGTCATAGCCCATCTCGCGCACCTTCGGCAGCGCCGCTTCGAAACGCCGCCGCCAGTGGTTGAGCGTCGGGCCATAGTGGCCGCGCAGCACCTCGACATCGGCCGCCCAAAGACCGGATTTTTCGATCGAGGCAGACACCTCCGACAGGCTGGGGATATAGCCGCCCGGGAAAATATACTTGTCGATCCACGGAGAAGTGGGCGCCGGCGGCGCGGTGTGGCCGATGGTGTGGATCAGCGCCACGCCCTCGGGCTTCAGCACGTCCTGCACTTTCGCGAAATAGTCCTGCAGATGCGGGAAGCCCACGTGCTCCAGCATGCCGACCGACACCACGCGGTCGAATTTGTCTTCGATCTTACGGTAATCGAGCAAGCGGAAGTCGGTCTTATCGGCC
This sequence comes from Salipiger sp. ABN3_019, assembly GCF_056158605.1. Classification (NCBI taxonomy): domain Bacteria; kingdom Pseudomonadati; phylum Pseudomonadota; class Alphaproteobacteria; order Rhodobacterales; family Roseobacteraceae; genus Salipiger; species Salipiger sp. ABN3_019. Next base: position 428,114 of record NZ_JBSWTP010000009.1, on the reverse strand, counting down.
AGTCCCGCCGCTTCGGCGCGTTGCTTGGCGGTGGCCAATTGGTTCTCTGACAGGGTGACGCCGGTGACATGCACGCCGTAGTCGCGGGCCAGCGTCAGCGCCATGCCGCCCCAGCCGCAGCCGATATCCAGCACCTTCATGCCCGGCTTGAGCAGCAGCTTATGGGCGATGTGGTCTTTCTTGGCGCGCTGCGCGTCTTCAAGGCTCATGTCTGGGTCGCGGAAATAGGCGCAGGAGTACTGCATATCCTCATCGAGAAAGAGCCGGTAGAGGTCATCCGAGATATCATAATGGTGCTGAACGTTCGATTGCGAACGCAGCGGGTTGTTCCGCTGTTCGAGACCGCGCAGTCCCACACGCATCCTGTCCATCGCAACGAACCACGTTGGCATCTGTCCGGATTGCTGATTGCGGATCAAAAGCGCGAGGAAATCGTAGAGCTTATGCGGCGGACAGTCGATGCGGCCATCCATATAGCCCTCGCCAAGCGCCATCACCGGATGCTGGCACAGATCCTTGATGATCGAGGTATCGGTGATCGTGACTTCGGCTTCTGGGCCGCCTCCCGGTCCGAACTCATGCAGCGCTCCGTCGGGGGCCGTGATCTTCAGCCGACCCTCAACGATCAGCCGTTTCAACATTCTTTCGAGTATGGATACCCACATGATCAGACCCCCTTAACTCGGATTTGTTTGAAAACGGTTGAAAACGTTTGGAATCGAAAAAAGGTTCCCAGACGTTACAACACGAACGAAATATGGCAAATCCAAGTGGCGTCCCTTGACTTCCCCACGCTCTAGCGGTGTATCGGCGCCTAACTTTCCAGCAGTTTCCGAAGGGCAAGACCCATGCATGCCTATCGCAGCCATACCTGCGCAGATCTGACCAACGCCAACGTCGGCGAAACCGTCCGCCTCTCCGGTTGGGTGAACCGCATTCGCGATCACGGCGGCATCCTGTTCATCGACCTGCGCGATACCTACGGGATCACGCAGGTGCTCTGTGACCCCGACAGCGCCGCCTTCGCGGATGTCGAGAAGGTCCGCGCCGAATATTGCATCCGTATCGACGGCGAGGTGAAAGCCCGCGATCCCGAGCTGGTGAACCCCAAGCTGCCCACCGGCGAGATCGAGGTGTTCATCCGCGAGATCGAAGTGCTGGGCGCCTCGAACGAACTGCCGCTGATGGTGTTCGGCGAGCAGGAGTACCCGGAAGAGACGCGCCTGCGCTATCGCTACCTCGACCTGCGCCGCGAGAGCATGCAGCGCAACATGACCCTGCGCTCGGATGTGGTCGCCTCGATCCGCCGCCGCATGTGGGACAAGAACTTCCGCGAGTTCCAGACGCCGATCATCACCGCGTCCTCGCCCGAAGGCGCGCGCGACTTCCTCGTGCCGTCGCGTCTGCATCCGGGCAAGTTCTACGCGCTGCCGCAGGCACCGCAGCAGTTCAAGCAGCTGATCATGGTGTCGGGCTACGACAAATACTTCCAGATCGCGCCCTGCTTCCGCGACGAAGACCCGCGCGCCGACCGCTCGCCCACCGACTTCTACCAGCTCGACATGGAGATGAGCTTTGTCACCCAGCAGGACGTGTTTGACACGATCTCGCCGGTGATCGCGGGCATCTTCGAAGAGTTCGGCGGTGGCCGGAACGTCGACGCGCCCGGTGAGTGGCCGCAGATCTCCTACCGGGACGCGGCGCTGTGGTACGGCACCGACAAGCCCGACCTGCGCAACCCGATCAAGATGCAGGACTGCTCCGAGCACTTCCGCGGCTCGGGCTTTGCGATCTTCGCCAAACTGCTCGAGCAGGAAGGCACCGAGGTCCGCGCCATCCCCGCGCCCACCGGCGGCTCGCGCAAGTTCTGCGACCGGATGAACGCCTTTGCCCAGAAAGAGGGTCTGCCCGGCATGGGCTACATCTTCTGGCGCGATCAGGGCGAAGGCATCGAGGCTGCAGGCCCGCTCGCCAAGAACATCGGCCCCGAGCGCACCGAGGCGATCCGCCAGCAGCTTGGTCTGGATGTCGGCGACGCGGCCTTCTTCCTCGGCGGCAAGCCCTCGAGCTTCGAGCGTGTGGCGGGCAAAGCGCGCGACGTGATCGGTGCCGAGCTGAAGCTGACCGACGAGAACCGCTTCGCCTTTGCTTGGATCGTCGACTTCCCGATCTACGAGAAGGACGAGGAGAGCGGCGAGATCGACTTCGAGCACAACCCGTTCTCGATGCCGCAGGGCGGGATGGACGCGCTCAACGGCGATCCGCTCGACGTGCGCGGCTTCCAGTACGACCTTGCGTGCAACGGCTACGAGCTTGTCTCGGGCGCGATCCGGAATCACAAACCGGACGTCATGCTGAAGGCTTTTGAGATCGCGGGCTACGGCGAGGAAGAAGTGAAGAGCCGCTTCGGCGCGCTCTATCAGGCCTTCCACTACGGCGCGCCGCCGCACGGTGGCTGCGCCGCGGGCATCGACCGGATCGTGATGCTGCTGGCGGATGAACAGAACATCCGCGAGGTCATCATGTTCCCGATGAACCAGCGCGCCGAAGACCTGATGATGCAGGCGCCCTCCGAGCCCAGCTCGGACCAGCTGATGGAACTGTCGCTGCGGGTCATCCCGCAGGAGTGATCCAGATGCTCGAGACGCTCAGATCCCGCGGCTTCGATGTCGAAGTGCGCAACCACGCCGCGGCGATTCTGAGCGTCGACTTCCCCGAAGAAACCGCCGAACTGGTCGAGACGCTCTCGGAGTTCAGCATCGAACTTTCCGAGCTGATCGCCGGTGGCGGTGGCGAGTCGGGGCAGACCCAGCGCTTGCGGCGCGCGCTCAGCGCCCGCGGCTGGGAAAAGCACAACTTCCTTGTCCAGACCATCGTCGACGGCGTGGAGCGCAATTCGATCTCGCATGAGATCGACCACGTGCGTCGCGCCGGGGCGGGGCGGCTGGCGCTCGAGATCGAGTGGAACAACAAGGATCCGTTTTTTGACCGCGATCTCGAGAATTTCCAGCGCCTGCACGCGCAGTCGGCGATCTCGCTGGGCATCGTGGTGACGCGCGGCTCGACGTTGCAGGACCGCATGCTGCCGCGCATCCGCAGCTGGCTGGAAGCGAACGGGTTGCAGTCGGAAGAAGACCTGCAGCGGCTCGGCATCGGCGATCGCACCGCCAAGCAGCGCGCCGCGGTTGAGGCGCAGGTGGCCAAAGGCATGACGTTCCCCGAAGCCTTTGCGCGCAAGTTCGTCGCCGATAAATTCGGCACCGCCACCACCCATTGGTCCAAGCTCGAAGAACGCGTGCGCCGCGGCGTCGGCAATCCCTGCCCGCTGGTGCTGATCGGTCTGCCGGACGCGATTCTTCAGGGCTAGGGGCCGGATTTTTCTAAGATCGAAGTGCTGATCCGCCCGGAACAAGGCCGAAGGCCGCCGGGCGAGCGCTGGCCCGTCCCCACGGGCTGGCGCTTTGTCATTTCAGCACGGCGTTCGGGGGGTGCACGGACTTGGCTGGAATAAAGCGCAGATCACAGCCGTCGCAGCGCCACCCCACGGGCCAGCGCTCGCCCGGCTCGCGTTGCGCCGCGGATTACTCCGCCGCGACGCCCGAGTTGTAGGAATAGGTCTTCCATGTCGGCTTGTAGTCGGCGTCGGCCTGATTGCCCCAGACCGTCCAACCCTCACGCACACCGCGGCCGAACATCTCCAGATACGGCCCTTTCGAGCAGCTCTCGATGACTTCGTACTGCTCGTCCGGCTTGCGCGAATGTTCGCGCTTGCGGGTCTGGATCATGTTGACCTGACGGCGGCCCGGCGCTTCGGTCCGCGCGTTCTTGCCGCGGGTGCCGAAGAGCAACAGCTCGGTCACATTGCGGAAGTAGAAGCCCACGCCGCGCCCGTCAGAGCCGCCATCCTTGCGGATTTTGTGCCAGACGATGTTCGACTTATACTCGAAGCCCCAGGAACTCAGCACCTGCAGGCCTTCGGGCAGCAGCGCGTTCGGCACCCAAAGATAGCAATGCGCCATATCCTGCAGGTGGTCGGCCACCGGCAGCGCGCAGATATCCTCGAGCGTCATCGTGGGGTAACGCGCAAGGCGCTTGTGTTCGGGGGCGACTTTTCCGGTGCGATTGGTGAAACGCCACGGCGGATCCGCCATGACGGTCCCAAACCGATCATCCCCCAGAAACTCGGACAAATGTTGCGCTGCGCTTTGTGTCATTACCGAAATATAGCCTTCCAGACGCCCCCTTGTCACGCGGCTTTCGTGCCTCGCATGGCGCATTTGCGCGTTGTGCGGCATTGCGAACAAAAATGGAACGGCTTGAGCCGGGGTTGGGCATGAAAAAGGGGCGCGACGCCGCAGCGTCGCACCCCCGAATGGCGCCGCAAAAGCTTGCGTTCAGTCTTCGAGGTGATCGGCCTTTTTCTTCTCGATGAGGCCAAGTTCCTTTTCCTTGCGGGTGAGGAACCGCTTGCCGTAGGCGTCGTTCTCCTCCTCGCCGACGACCTTGCGGGCGCGGGTGAAAACCTCGTCCTCTTCTTCTTCCATATGATGCTCGTAGTCGTGTTTGAGCGTGCGGAAGCGGGTGAGCCAGCCCGAAGACGACATATCCATCTCGTTCAGCTCTTCGAGGATTTCATCCATCTCGGCATGTTCATGCACCGAGTGGCGCGCGGCGTCCTGACCCCAGGTCTCTTTCATCAGAGCCGAGTAGAACTCTTCCTCTTCGGCGGCGGAATGGGATTTGATCTCGCGGTAGAACTCTCCCCAAGCTTCGCGCCGCTCGGGGCTGTCGCCCTCGGTCTTGTCGATGCGGTCCAGCAGAGTGCGATGGTGTTCATGGTCCTTGGTGATGGCGTCGTAGATCGAGGTCATGTGGCTCTCCGCGTGCAGGTGGCTGAGTGACTAGCTGGGTGACTAGGTGTTCGGCCCAGCAACGCGGAAAGAGGGGCGGGGGTTCCCCGCGATCACCTCAGATCGCCATGCGCCTGTCGAGCCGTTCGCGCAGCACCTGCGCCAAATGGGCCAAAGCGCTCTCCATGGGGCGCTCTTCTGAGCGGGCCTCGGCAAGATGCGCCGCGGCACTCTCGAGCGCGGCATCCCCCGCGCTGCGGGCGAGACCACCGAGAAATTGCGCCAGATAATCGGCAAGCTGCGGCGTTGGCGTCCCGTCGAGCAGGCTTGCCGCATGGGCGATATCGTCTTGATACGCCAGCGGATCCGGGCGAATCGGATCATCGGGCACCAGCCTGATGCCGCCAGGGCGGCGACCGGGCGGCAGCGCCGCGATGATGGCATTTTGAAAGTGCAGCAGGCTGTGCAGGGGCTTGTCGAGGAACCCGTCGGCGCCCGCAGCCTCGACCAAGGGTTCGGCGAAAGGATCGCCACTGGTGCCCAGCAGCACCGGCAGGCGCGGGCTTTGTTCTGCGAGGTCTTTGATAAGCTCGGCGCCCGACCCGTCCGGCAGGCCAAGATCGACCACCGCGATGGTCGGCCTGTAGAGCGACAGGTGCCGGCGCGCGGCCTGCAGGCAATCGGCGCGGCGGATGCGGGCTCCGCTGCGCAGCGCCATCAGGCGCAAGGCGTCGCAGGCATAGCGGCTGTCCTCCACCGCCAGCAGCGTCATCCCCAGCAACGGTCGGGTCGCGGTGGGGCGAGGAGGTTGAGGCGGGAGGCGGTCACTGTCACTCATGGCTGGCACTCATGGTTGTCGCTCATAGTCACTGTCCCTCTAGGTCACGCTCGCTGCTGGCACTGTCGCAGATACTCACTGGTGGTCTTTGCCATCCTCACCCGCCGTAGCTAATGGGCGGTTAATGGACGCACCCGCTTGCGGCAGGGGGCTCGGGCGCGCGATAACCGGGCGACGCGAAGATTCGAGGGAGAGTGTCATGATCGGTCGTCTCAACCATGTCGCCATTGCCGTGCCCGATCTGGAGGCGGCCTCGGCGATGTACCGCGACACGCTGGGTGCAAAGGTCGGCGCGCCGCAGGATGAGCCGGACCACGGCGTGACGGTGGTGTTCATCGAACTGCCCAACACCAAGATCGAATTGCTCTATCCGCTGGGAGACGAGTTGCCGATCAAGGGGTTCCTCGACAAGAACCCCTCGGGCGGCATTCACCATGTCTGCTACGAGGTGGAGGACATCCTTGCGGCGCGCGATCACCTGAAAGCGCAGGGCGCGCGGGTGCTGGGCAATGGCGAGCCGAAGATCGGCGCGCATGGCAAGCCGGTGCTGTTCCTGCACCCCAAGGATTTTCAGGGCACGCTGGTCGAACTGGAACAGGTCTGAGGGCGCATCATGGCGATCACATCGGGCATCGTTCTCTTCGCGGTCATCTGGTTCATGACCTTCCTGTGCGTGATTCCCCTGCGGCTGAAGACCCAAGGCGACGTCGGCGAGGTGGTGCCGGGCACCCACGCGGGCAGCCCGGAGGTGCATAACCTCAAGCGCAAGGCATGGATCACCACGGGGATCTCTGCCGTGCTATGGGCGATCTTCGCCTCGATCATCCTCAGCGGGATGATCAGCGTGCGCGACATCGACAGCTGGATGTTCAACCGCATGGGGCCGCCGGTGACGGCTGGCGACTGAGCCGCCAGCCCTCAGACGAGCCCTCAGCCCACGGGCCGTTCGCCGTGGATCCGGTGATAGATGTGGGTGAATGTCGCCGCCCCTAGGATCGGGATCAGCAGGTTCACCAGCGGCACCGAAAGCGGCAGCGCCATCAGCACGCCCGCGACCCAGATCGTCGGCAGATGGCGGCGGCGCAGCACGGCGGCCTGTTCGCGCCCGACCCGGCGCATGGCGGCCAGCGTGAAATATTCCCGCCCCAGCAAAAAGCCGTTCAGCCCCCAGAAAATGAAGGGCGCGAAGGGCGCAAACAGCACGTAGAGCACCAGCGCCACGAGGTTGGCGGCGATCATCACACCGAGAAAGCTGAGCGTGTCGCGCAGCGCTTCGCCCCAACTCACTTCCATGGCGGGGCCGAGCGCGGGGTAATGCCGGTCTTCGACCGCCTGCGCCACGTCGTCGAGAAAGAACGAGGTGATGGCCGAGGCCACCGGCACCATCAGCACGACCGACAGCAGCAGCATCAGCGGCACCGCGCCCCAGCTGATCGCGGTGTCGACCCATGTCACATCGCCGATCCACGGCAGGGTGACGGTGTCGCCGACCAGCCAGCCCACGACGGTGACGAAGACGAAATAGATCAACACGAAGAGCCCGACCGTCAGGCCGAGCCCCTTGATCAGCACCGAGCGAAAGCGCGCGTCGCCGATCTGTCCTATGGCGGCGAGGAAAGACGCCGGGATCATGCGTCCATCCACGTGGTGATCGTGTCTAGGTCGGGGCGCGGGCGTTCCGGCGGGGCCGAGGTTTCGGTGCCGATATGGATGAAGCCCGCGACGCTTTCGTTTGCGGCGAGCCCCAGCGTTTCCTCAATAAATCCGCGGTCATGCGACGCCCAGCCGGTCAGCCAGTTGGCCCCCCAGCCCGAAGCCAGCGCGGCATTGAGCAGCGCGAGGCAGACGGCACCGGCGGAATAGGTCTGTTCAAGCGGCGGGATCTTCGGGCTTTCTTTCTGCACCTCGATTACCGCCACGCAGAGCGGGCTGTCGGCGAAGGCGGCGCGTGCCTTCGCGGCCTGGTCCGGGTCCACGCCGAGCGCCTCTGCGCGCAGGCCGACGGCAGCTGCCAGCCGGTCGAGCGCGCCGCGCTCCAGCACGATGAAGCGCCACGGCTCCAGCTTGCCGTGATCCGGCGTGCGCGCGGCGGCGGTGAGCAGCGGCAGCAGCGCCTCGCGGTCGGGGGCGGGGCCGGTCAGGGTCTTGGCCGGGCGCGAGCGCCGGCTGAGCAGGAACTCCATGGCCTGCGGATTGGGGGTGGGCATCGCCGTCTCCTCGTTCAGTCGCCTCCTATGTCTGCCTTTGGCGGCGCGGTTTCAACCGGTTGCGATGCGTGCCGACCCCAGGTGTGGCGGGGGATGCGCCGGGCGCGATGACTTGATAGGAAGAGCGGAAAAGCTGCGAGGAGCCCCCGTCATGGCCAAACCCGACCTCACCCATCTCGCCGCGCCCGGGGCGGTGCTGGAGGTCCGCGTGACCCCAAAGGCCTCGCGCAACGAGATCCGCGAGGAGGATGGGCAGATCCGCATCTATGTCACCACCGTGCCGGAGAACGGCAAGGCGAATGACGCCGTGGTCAAGCTGCTGTCAAAGGCGCTGGGGGTGCCGAAATCCCGGCTGACGCTGATCCGCGGCGCGACGTCGCGCGACAAGGCTTTCCGGGTCGAGGGTTGATCACTCGTCGGTGTCGCTGCCCTGCCTTGTATAGACGCCCTCGGGAAGGCTGATCGCGGCGGCGAGGTCGCGCATCTGCGTCATCGAAAGGGTGATTTTATTCACTTTGTCGGTGCGCGGGTCATATTGCTCGACCGTGACGCATTCCTCAAAGCTCGAGACGACCACGTCTTCCTGAAGATGCGGATCGCCCTCGTCCACGAGGGTTACAACGGTGGCGTCGAATTCGTGCTCGATACTGAACATGGTCTCAGCCTAGACGCGTAATGCACCGGCAGACAATCCGGAATTTTGGTCGCGTCACGGAAACTTGCGCAGGCGGGGCCGGGTGGGCCTTTGAACGGCGCAGCGCCCAGCTTGCATGGGTCCGGCGGCGTTGGGGAGATACGTTTAAGGCACAATGCTGCCATCTGTTGACGGCCGCACTGGCGCGCCTCGCCGCTGGCCCCTATCGTGACCCTATGTCCAGACCCGGAGCGAGCCGCCACATGCGCCGAATTCTGCCCCTTCTGTTTGTCCTGATCTCTGCCTGTACGGCGGTGCCGATCTCGTCGGTGCCGGGGGGCGGCGATCCGCTTGCCGGGACCGGATCGCGCGCGGCGCAGCAATTCGTCGACGTGGTGGATCGGGTCGAGCCGGTGGCCGAGCAGCAGTGCCGGTCGATCTCTTACAAAGGGTCGAACTGCGATTTCCTGATCGTGGTCGACGACCGCCCCGGCGAAGAGCCCAACGCCTTTCAGACCCGCGACAGTCAGGGCCGCCCGGTGCTGGCGTTCAACCTTGCGCTGATCCGCGATGCGCAGAACGCGGACGAGCTTGCCTTCGTCATGGGGCATGAGGCGTCGCATCATATTCTTGGCCATCTCGATCGGGTGCAGGAAGATGCCGCCATCGGCGCGATCATCTTTTCGGGCATCGCCGCGATGACCGGAGCCGACGAGGCCTCGGTGCGCAGCGCCGAAGAGTTCGGCGCCTCTGTCGGCGCACGCACCTTCACCAAGAACTACGAGCTGGAAGCGGACGAGTTGGGCACGGTGATCACCATGCGCGCGGGCTTCGATCCGATCCGCGGTGCGCGGTTCTTCGAGCGTCTGCCCGATCCCGGCAACCGCTTCCTCGGCACCCATCCGCCGAATGCCGCGCAAATCGACGCCGTGCGCCGCACCGTCGCGGCGGTTCAGGCCGGCGGCGGGGTCTGACGTTGATGTGCATCAAGGGCGGCAGCGGCAGTCTTTGATAGGATCACCCCGAGGAAACGGCCATCAGGGCCGAACAACGGGGAGATATGCCATGCCCGGAGCAAGGGATTTCAAACGCCACGCCGCGCTGGTCGACCATATGGCAAGCGCTGTGGGGGTCGATCTTGAAGAGCAGATGATGCGCGGCAAGCTCAGCTTCAGCGCGCTGGAGGATGCGGTGTTTGCCTGCACAGGCTGCACCCATCCCGATACCTGCGAACATTGGATCGCGGCACAGAAGGGCAAGGCCGAGGCCACGCCCTCTTATTGCCGCAACGCCGATCTCTTCCAGCAGCTTGCAGGGAGGTAAGGCGATGATCTCTGCCTGCATGAAACGCGGTCCGCGCCCGATGCCGCTGGGTGATGAGCGCGCGCATTTCTGGCGCGTGCAGCGGATGGCCCGCGCCACCGGCGTCGATCTGGTGGCGGCGCAGGATCATGGGCTGCTGCCGCAGAGCGACTGGGCCGCGATGGTCGGGCGCTGCCGGGGCTGCCTCTGGGCCGAGGGCTGTGACCGCTGGCTTGGTCATCTCGAACCGATGGAGGCCGGATCCGAGGGCGATGCGCCGCGGGCCTGCCCCGAGGACTGCGTGAACAGCCGCACTTTCGCGGCGCTGCAGGGTGAACTCGTCCAAGAGGTGTGAGCGATGCTTGGAGACACGGCGCGGCATTTCTGGATGACCCGCAGCGTGGCACGGGTCATGGGCGTCAACCTCAGCGCGGCGCTGCGCGAGGGACGCCTGAGGGCCGAGGATTACGAGGTTATGGTGGCCGCCTGCCGCGGCTGCGCGCTGGTCGAGCAATGCGAGAAGTGGCTGGCCGTCCAGCATAATGTTGCAAAGGCGCCGCCTCCGGGCTGCCGCATCGCAGGACCGCTGTCGCGGCTGAGGCGCCTTCACTGAGCTAGGTGCACTTTTTTGAGAGGGGAGTGCATCCGACTGCGGCCCGTTTCCTGGCAAGCGGGCCGCTTTTTTGTGGCCGGGGGATGAGTGGGCTTCTCTCGGCGCGAAAACTCTGCCCAAAAACTGCCCACCGCCGACCTGCTGCGCGCCGCCGCTGCCGCTCACAGCGCGTTCACTTTGACTTGCGCCCGCTCCGCCCGGTAGCTAGTGCCGTCGAAAATTTCTGGAGAACACCCGTATGGTCACGACCCGCTTTGCCGGCGCCGCGCTCGCGCTCGCCCTTTCGCTTGTTTCCGGTGCCGCCTCGGCGCAGGAATTCGTGGCCAAGATCGGCCATCTCGAGAGCCCGGCGCAGAGCCGTCACGTGCACCTCGAGAAGGTGGCGGAACTGGTCAAAGAGCGGACCGGTGGCGCGGTCGAGCTGCAGATCTTCCCGCAGGGCCAGCTGGGCAACCAGCGCCAGATGAACGAGGGCGTGCAGCTTGGCACCATCGAGGGCACCGTGGCCCCCGCCGCCTTCCTTGGCGGTTTCAACCCGGCGGTCTCGATCCTCGATATCCCCTATCTGCTGCCCGAGGGTGCCGCCGAGGCGCAGGCCCTGCGCGACGGTCCCTTTGGTCAGGCGCTGCTCGATACCTTCGCCGACAAGGGCATGGTGGCACTGATGCTCTGGCCCAACGGCAAGAAGCAGTTCACCTCGAACAAGCCGCTCGACAACATCGCCGATTTTGCCGACCAGAAGTTCCGCGTGATGGACAGCTCGATCCTCATCGAGCAGTTCAATGCGCTTGGCGCTTCGGCCATCGCGCTGCCCTTCGGCGAGCTTTACACCTCGCTGCAGACCGGCGTCGTCGACGGCGAAGAGAACCCGCTCGACACCATCAAGAACATGAAGTTCTACGAGGTGCAAAAGAACCTCGTCGTCTCGGATCACGGCGCGATGGAAGATGTGGTGCTGTTCAACCCGATGTTCTGGGAGAGCCTGACGCCCGAGTATCAGGACGTGATCAAGGGCGCCTTCGCCGAGGTCATCCCCGAGCTGACCGCGCATAAGGCCGCCGCCGTGGAAGAGGCGCTGCAGGTGATCAAGGATGCGGGCACCAACGTGCGCGTGGCCTCGCCCGAAGAGCGCGCCGAACTGCGCGAGCTGACCTGGGGCCCGGCGTCCGAGGCATATCTCGCCAAGGCCGGTGACGCAGGCAAGGCGCTGCTGACAGCCTATGAGGACGCCACCGCTGAATAAGCCCGTGCCCCGCACGTAAATTTATCAAGACCTTCAAAGGCGCCCGGATCTCCGGGCGCCTCTTTGCAAGCCGCCGCCCGAAAAAGTCCCGGAGACCGCCCATGACATTCCTCAACCTGCTGCGAAGGGTCGAGCGCACGATCCTCGTGGTGCTGTTCCTGACCATGGTGGCGCTGTTCTTCGGCTCGGTGGTGATGCGCGAGTTTGGCGGCACCATGGCCAGCCGCTTTGCCTGGATCGAGGAAGCGGTGCGGCTGATGAACCTCTTTCTGGTGTTCCTCGCGCTCGGTCTCGCGCTGGAGCGGGGCAAGCATGTGGGCATCACCAACCTGCGCGACAAGCTGCCCGAGGGCGCGCGGCGCTGGCTGCTGCGCCTGATCGACACGGTGGGGCTGCTGTTCTCGCTCTATGTGGCGTGGCTGGGCGTGCAGATGGTTGAGTTCGTGCTCAAATCCGGCCAGACCTCGCCGACGCTCGGCATTCCCATGGGGCTGATCTACCTCGCGCCGGTCATCGGCTTTCTGCTGCTGGCGCTGCGCTACGGGCTGAGCCTCTTTGGCGTAATCGACCGCTTCGCGGCGCAGGCGGAGGCTGAGTGATGCTGATCCTGATCATCCTCCTTGCGGTCGCGCTGCTGCTGACCGGGTTCGAGATGCTGCTGGTGCTGGGTGTGCCCGCGCTGGCCTACAAAGAGATGTTCTACGCGCGCCTGCCTGACCCGGCGATCGTGCAGAAGATCGTCGGCGGCATCGACCATACCACGCTGCTGGCTATTCCCTTCTTCATCTTCGCCGCCAACCTGATGGGCGCCGGGCAGATCGCCGCGCAGCTGGTGAATGTGGTGAAGGCCCTCGTTGGCCACACGCGCGGCGGCATCGGCCATGTGGTGGTTGGCGGCTCAATGGCCTTCGGCGCGGTCTCGGGCTCGGCCCCGGCCACCGTCGCGGCCATGGGCCGGATGGTCTACCCCGAGATGAAGCGGGCGGGCTACTCCGACAAGTTCAGCCTTGGCCTGCTGGTCGCCAGCGCCGAGACCTCGCTGCTGATCCCGCCCTCGATCACCCTCATCGTCTACGGCTGGATGACCGGCACCTCGATCTCGCGGCTGTTCGCGGGCGGGCTGGCGGTGGGCATCGTGCTTGGCCTCGCCTTCGCGCTCTTCGTCTGGCTGGAAGCGGGCAAGGGCGGCGTCACCCGCGAGCCGCGCGTGCCGTGGTCCGAGCGGTTCTGCTCCATCTGGCAGGCGAAATGGGCGCTGGGGATGCCGGTGATCATTCTGGGCGGCATCTACTCAGGCATCATCACCCCGACCGAGGCGGCAGCGGTCAGCGTGGTCTATGCCATCGTGGTCGAGGCGGTCATCCTGCGCAGCCTGACGTGGAGCGATCTGTTCAAGATCACCGAACGCAGCGCGATCAACACCGCGATCATCTTCGTGCTGCTGGCGATGGGCGGGCTGATCTCTTTCTTCGTGACGCTGGCGCAGGTGCCGAACGGGATCATCTCGCTGCTCAACTCGGTGGACGCGGGCTGGATCACTTTCCTGATGGTCGCCAACCTGTGCTTCTTCATCGCGGGCATGTTCATCGACCCGAACTCGGCCATGCTGATCCTTGTGCCGCCGCTCTTTCCCGTGGCGCAATCGCTGGGGATCGACCCGGTGCATTTCGGCATGATCGTCACGCTGAACATTTCGCTGGGGATGATCACGCCGCCCTTTGGGCTCGACATCTTCGTGGCCTCCTCGACGTTGGGCAAACCGGTGACACAGATCATCGCCGGGGTCTGGCCCTTCGTGGTGGTCAACGTGATCGTGCTGCTGTTGATCACCTACCTGCCGCAGATCTCGCTCTTCGTGCCGAAACTGATCTTCGGCTGAGCCTCTCGGCGCGGCGGCTCTCCACATCGCCGCGCCGGGCTGCTACACCGCTCGTGACATTGAGAGCATGAGGGCGTTGCAGCATGACCACTCCGAAACCCGTTGTCCTGACCATCCTCGACGGCTGGGGCCTGCGCGACGAGACGGCGTATAACGCCCCGGCGCTGGCCAAGACGCCGACCATGGACAAGCTCTATGCAACTTGCCCGCATGCCACGCTGATCACCTTCGGGCCGGACGTGGGCCTGCCGTCGGGCCAGATGGGCAACTCGGAAGTGGGTCATACCAACATCGGCGCGGGCCGGGTGGTGGCGATGGATCTGGGCCAGATCGACCTGTCGATCGAGGATGGGTCCTTCTTCAAGAACGAGGCCATTCTGGACTTCGCCGCCAAGGTGAAAGACGCGGGCGGGCGCGCGCATCTGATGGGCGTGGTCTCGGATGGCGGCGTGCACGGCCATATCGAGCACATCAAGGCGGCGGTGAAGCTGCTGGTGGATCAGGGGCTCGAGGTGGTGCTGCACGCGATCACCGATGGCCGCGACGTGGCACCGAAGTCGGGCGAGGGGTTCATGAAGGACCTTGCGGGTAGCCTGCCCGAAGGCGCCAGCATCGGCAGCGTGATCGGCCGCTACTACGCCATGGACCGCGACAACCGCTGGGAGCGGGTCGAGACGGCCTATGACGCGATGATCAAGGGCGAGGGCGAGAGGGCGCCCGATGCTGTGACCGCCGTCAGCCAGAGCTACGCCAAGGACAAGACCGACGAGTTCATCCCCGCCACCGTCGTGGGCGGCTATGAGGGGCTGAAGGCGGGCGACGGTTTCTTCTGCCTCAACTTCCGTGCCGACCGCGCGCGCGAGATCCTCGCCGCCATCGCTGCGCCCGACTTCGACGGGTTCGAGCGTGAGACACCCGAGCTTTCGGCGCTGCTCGGCATGGTCGAATATTCCGACAAGCACAACGCATACATGACCACCGCCTTCCCCAAGCGGGTGATCGTCAACACGCTGGGCGAATGGGTGGCCAAGCAGGGGCTGAAACAGTTCCGCCTCGCCGAGACCGAGAAATACCCGCATGTCACCTTCTTCCTCAACGGCGGCAAGGAGACCCCGGAGGAGGGCGAGGACCGTTTCATGCCCAAATCGCCGAAAGTGGCGACCTATGATCTGCAGCCCGAGATGTCCGAGCCCGAGGTGGCCGAACGCTTCGTCGATGCGATCGAGAAGGGCTATGACCTGATCGTCACCAATTTCGCCAACCCCGACATGGTCGGCCACACCGGCGATCTCGATGCGGCGATCAAGGCCTGCGAGGCGGTGGACGAGGGTCTTGGCAAGGTGGTCGCGGCGCTCGAGAAGGTCGGCGGCGCGATGGTGGTCATCGCCGACCACGGCAACTGCGAGACCATGTGGGACGACGCGACCGATGGGCCGCACACGGCGCATACAACCAACCCGGTGCCGGTGATCCTCTTCGGCGGACCCGAGGGCGCGACGGTGCATGACGGCATCCTTGCCGATGTCGCCCCGACGCTGCTGCAGCTGATGAACCTGCCGCAGCCCGAGGAGATGACCGGGACGAGCCTGATCGACAAATGAGAGCCGCCGCGCTGATCCTCTGCCTTCTGGCGGGCCCTGCGCTGGCGCAGGCCCCCGGTGATGCCGCACGGGCGGCGGCGCGGGCGCTCGAAGAAGCCTCGGTGCAGCTTGATGCCGCCGAGGGCTCGCGCGACCGGGTGCGGGCGCTGACCCAGACCGTCACCGCCTATGAGGACGGGCTCGCCGCACTGCGTGACGGGCTGCGCGAGGCCGCCGTGCGCGAGACCGAACTGAGCCGCCGTCTTGCGGCGCAGGACGAAGAGATCGCGCAACTTCTCGGCGCGCTGTCGAGCCTTGGCAGCACCGTCGCCCCCGAGGCGCTGCTGCATCCGGCGGGGCCGGTGGGCTCGGCGCGGGCAGGGATGCTGCTGGCCTCGGTGACGCCGGGACTGGCGCAGGAGGCCAAGGCGCTGCGCTCTGATCTCAACGAGGTCGCCGAGTTGCGCGCGCTGCAGGAAAACGCGGCGCAGACGCTGCGCGAGGGGTTGGCCGGAGTGCAGCAGGCCCGCACCGAGCTTAGTCAGGCGGTGGCCGACCGCACCGATCTGCCGAAACGCTTCACCGAGGATCCGGTGCGCACCGCGATCCTGATCTCGGCCACCGAGACGCTCGACGGGTTCGCCTCTGGTCTGGCGCAGATCACCTCGGACGAGGCGCCGAACTCGCTGCCGCCGGTGGATGAGCAGAAGGGCGCGCTGGAACTGCCGGTGCGCGGGCAGGTGCTGCGCGGCGCGAATGAGGCGGATGCGGCGGGGGTCAAACGCCCCGGCATCGTGATCGCGACGCTGCCGCAGGCGCTGGTCACCACACCCACCGCCGCCACCGTGCGCTACTCTGGCCCGCTGCTCGATTACGGGCTGGTGACCATTCTCGAGCCGCAGCCCGACCTGCTGTTCGTGCTGGCCGGGCTGGACGAGAGCTATGCCGAAACCGGCGAGATCCTGCCCGAGGGCGCGCCGGTGGGGTTGATGGGCGATGCGGCATCTGACAGCGCGTCACTGTCACGTGAAGGTTCCGGCGCTGGACGCACGGAAACCCTGTATATAGAGGTAAGAGAGGGCGACGCCCCCGTGGACCCGCTAGAATGGTTCGCCAGCGACAAGGGATGATCTGAGGATGAACAAGTTTCTGATGGCCGCAGTGGGCGGCACCGTGGCAGGCGTTGTGGCGACGACGCAATTTGTCGGCCCGCTGCTTGCACAGGAGGCCGAAAAGAACACCTCCGTCTATGAGCAGCTCGACCTCTTCGGCGACATCTTCGAGCGCATCCGTGCGCAATATGTGACCGAGGTGGACGACAAAAAGCTGATCGAGGCGGCGATCAACGGCATGCTCACCTCGCTCGACCCGCACTCCAGCTACCTGCCGCCGGACGATGCCGCCGACATGCGCGTGCAGACGCGCGGCGAGTTTGGCGGTCTGGGCATCGAGGTGACGCAGGAAGACGGCTTCGTGAAGGTCGTCTCGCCGATGGACGGCACGCCGGCGGACGAGGCTGGCGTCGAAGCGGGCGACTTCATCACCCATGTGGACGGCAAGTCGGTTCTGGGCCTGTCGCTCGACGAGGCGGTGGACAAGATGCGCGGGCCGGTCGGCTCCGAGATCGTCATCACCGTGGTGCGTGAGGGCGAAGAAGAGCCCATGGATATCTCGATCATCCGCGACACCATCACCCTGACCGCCGTGCGCTCGCGCCTCGAAGGCGACACCGTGGTGCTGCGCATCACCACCTTCAACGATCAGACCTATCCCAACCTCGCCGAGGGGCTGGCCAAAGAGGTCGAGGCCGCTGGCGGCATGGACAAGGTCAACGGCATCGTCGTCGATCTGCGCAACAACCCCGGTGGTCTGCTGACGCAGGCGATCAAAGTGGCCGATGCCTTCCTCGACAAGGGCGAGATCGTCTCGACCCGTGGCCGCAACGCCTCCGACGGCGACCGCTACAACGCCACCGAGGGCGACCTCTCGGAAGGCAAGCCGATCGTGGTGCTGATCAACGGCGGCTCGGCTTCGGCATCCGAGATCGTGGCTGGCGCGCTGAAGGATCACCGCCGCGCTGTGGTCGTCGGCACCAAGAGCTTCGGCAAGGGCTCGGTCCAGACGGTCATGCCGCTGCGTGGCGATGGCGCCATGCGCCTGACCACCGCGCGCTATTACACGCCGTCGGGTCGCTCGATCCAAGCGCTTGGCGTCTCGCCCGACATCGTCGTCGAGCAGCGTCCGCCCGAGCCGGAGAGCGATGAGGACGGCCCCGCAGTCTTTGGCCGCTCCGAGGCCGACCTGCGCGGCGCGCTGGACAACGACAGCCTGACCGAGGACGAGATCCGTCAGATCGAAGAAGATCGTGCCAAGGCCGAGAAAGCGGCGCAGCTGCGTCAGGACGACTATCAGCTGGCCTATGCGATCGACATCCTCAAGGGCCTCAGCGTTCTGGGCGACGAAGCCGCGCTGATGCAGCAGGCGCAGGCCGCCGACAAGTAAGCCGCCCTCTTGGGCGAGATGAAAGGCGCGTCCCTTGGGGCGCGCCTTTTGCTTTGGCTCTTCGGTGCATGTGCGCGCCCGGCTGCCCTTTCAAAACGCTTTGTCCGGCGATAGCGTGCCGCCACACACCAAGGAGTTGCCGATGAAGACCATGAGCCCCGAAGAGATCGCCGCGCTGCCCTACCGCCGCAATGTCGGGGTCATGCTCGCCAATGCTGCGGGGCATGTCTTCGTCGGCCAGCGCATCGACAGCGAGGTTCCGGCTTGGCAGATGCCGCAGGGCGGCATCGACAAGGGCGAGGAGCCGCGCGAGGCGGCGCTGCGCGAGCTCGAAGAAGAGATCGGCGTCAGCCCCTCGCTGGTCACGGTCGAGGCCGAGACCGACGGCTGGATCGCCTATGATCTGCCGCATGACATCGTGCCGCGCATCTGGAAGGGCCGCTACAAGGGGCAAGAGCAGAAATGGTATCTGCTGCGCTTTCAGGGCAGCGACGATCAGGTGAATATCGCCACCGAACATCCCGAGTTCTCGCAATGGTGCTGGCTGCCCGCCGATGAGGTGCTGGAGCAGATCGTGCCGTTCAAACGCGCGGTCTATGAGCAGGTCATCGCCGCCTTCAAGGATAAGCTGTGATCCGCACGCTGCTGCTGGCGCTGATGTGCTGCGCCGCCAGCCCCGCGCTGGCGCTGAAATGCCTGTCGCCGGATGTGGCCCGCGACGTGCGCGCGGCGGCGGAGGGCAAGTCGTCCTGGCTGGCCGTCAATGGCATGCTGGAGACCGGCCCGGTGCCGCGTCATGGCGGCGAGGTTCCGGCGCGCATCTGGGGCTGGGCCTTGGGTGAAGAGGGGTTCACGCGGCCCTTCGACAGCCGCATCACACTCCGATCCCTGTGTTTCGGCCCTTGGTGCGGCAAGGCCGCCAGCGGCAAGTTGGCGGCGCTGCTGAAGCGCGAGGGTGACCGCTATGTGCTGATCACCGATCCCTGCGGTGCCAATCTCTGGCCCGAGCCGCGCAAGCGCCAGATCGAGACCCTGCGCCGGGCCTGCCTCAAGGCGGGCTGCAACTGACCTAGCGCAGCCGCCGCAGCACCTCGAGCGAGGCGTAGCCGTCGGGCACCACACCCACCGCGCGCTGATAGTCGCGCAGCGCCTTGATGGTCATCGGGCCGATCCGCCCGTCGACGCCCGAAGGATCAAAGCCCGCCTGCTTGAGCCGCATCTGCAACTCCTTGCGCTCGCCGCTGGTCAGCGCGCGCTCGTCATCCGGCCAGTCCGACAGGATCGGCGCGCCGCCCATGATCCGGTCCGCCAGATGGCCGACGCCGATCACATAGGCATCGGCGGCGTTGTAGCGCGAGATCACCTTGAAGTTCTTGAAGGTCAGAAAGGCCGCGCCTTTGTGCCCGGCGGGCAAAAGCAGCCGCGCCGTGCCAAAGTCGCGCACCGGCTGGCCGTCCATGCCGACCACGCCGAGCCGCGCCCAATCCGAAGGCATCCGCGCGGCGTCGCCATCGGCAAGCCCGTAGTCGAAGCCCTGCGGCAGCTGCACCTCTACACCCCACGGCTGGCCGTGGATCCAGCCGCTCTCGGCGAGGTAATTGGCGGTGGAGGCAAGCGCATCGGCGGGATCGTCCGACCAGATGTCGCGTCGCCCGTCGCCGGTCCAGTCCACCGCAAGCGCGCGATAGGACGAGGGGATGAACTGCGTGTGCCCCATCGCCCCGGCCCAGCTGCCGGTCATTTTCTCGGGCGTGGTGTCGCCGTGTTGGATGATGCGCAGCGCGTCAATCAGCTGGCCTTCGAAGAACTTGCCGCGGCGCGAGCCATAGGCCAGCGTCGCCAGCGCCGGGATCACCGGATGCGTGCCGCGGTGGCTGCCATAGGCGCTTTCCATGCCCCAGATCGCCACCACCACCTGCCGGTCGACGCCGTAGCGCGCCTCGATCTGCCGCAGCAACTGGTCATGGGCGATCATCGCGGCGCGGCCATTCTCGATCCGGCTCTCGGAGACGGCGGACTCCAGATAACTCCACAGCGTCTTGGTGAACTCGGCCTGATTGTTGATCTTCGCCAGCGCGTCGGTGTCGAGATGCGGCGCGCGGAAGGCGGCGTTCAGCGTGGCGTCCGAGATCCCCTCGGCGCGGGCGCGGCTGCGGAACCCGTCGAGCCAGTGCAGATACTCGCGGTCGACCGTGGCCTTGGGCACCACCTGCACCGTATCAAAGGCGGCGGGGCGCGGCGCGGGACGCTGCGAGGCAAGGGGGGCGGAAAAGTCGGCAAGACGGTCGGCGGCGGCCTAACTCGCCGTCAGGCACAGCGCGAGGCCGAAGAGGCTCGGTTTCATGGGGTCACCTGCTGCTCGTTTTTTATGAGCAGAAGGCTACCGCGAAATGCATGATTTGCGAAGCGGGCAAAGGCGCGGCGGGCATGATCCCGCCTTTGCTGGGATGCAGGCCGCCGCGCCCTTACGTCAGCGTTCAGTCTTACGTCAGCGTTCAGTCGTGCGTCAGCGCTCGGTCTTGCGCGTGCGGCTGACCTTGCGCGCGGTCTTGGCGGTCTTCTTGCGCTCGGCCACATCCTTGCGCCGCGCCGGTCCTTTGCCCTTGGGCCCTTTGCCGCTGCCTCTGCCACCGGGGGTCTTCTTGAACCGACCGTAGCCGGCGGGCTTGCGATGCCGCGGCGCCTCGACCGCCTCGCCAGCCAGTTCCAGCAGTTCCAGCCCGATGCCGCCGGTCACCGGCGTCACGTCCACCAGCTTCACCCGCACCCGTTGGCCCAGGGTGATCAGCGTGCCGGTGTCAGCGCCCATCAGCGTGCCGGCCACACGGTCGAAGTGGAAGAACTCGTTCCCGAGGTTGCGGATCGGCACCAGCCCGTCGGCGCCGCTTTCGTCGAGCTTCACGAAGACCCCGAATTTGGCGATGCCGCTGATCCGCCCGCCGAACTCTGCGCCCACCCGCTCCGACAGATAAGAGGCGAGATAGCGGTCGGTGGTGTCGCGCTCGGCCATCATCGAGCGCCGCTCGGTGTCCGAGATATGCTCGGCGGTCTGCTGCAGCCGCTCGATGTCGGTCTGCGACAGCCCATCATCGCCCCAGCCATGCGCCGTGATCAGCCCGCGGTGCACGATGAGGTCGGAATAGCGCCGGATCGGTGAGGTGAAATGCGCGTAGTTCATCAGCGCGAGGCCGAAGTGCCCGAAATTCTCGGGGTTGTAATAGGCCTGCGTCATCGAACGCAGCGTGGCGAGGTTGATCAGCTCCGCATCCTCGCGCCCTGCCGCGTCATGCAGCAGCTTGTTGAGATGCGCGGTCTTCAGCACCTGCCCCTTGGCAAGGTTGAGCCCCGCCGCCTGCGCCGTCTCGCGCAGCGCGTCGAGCTTTTCGACCGGCGGTTCTTCGTGCACGCGGAACAGCAGCGGCGTGCGCTTGGCGATCAGCGTCTCGGCGGCGGCCACATTGGCAAGCACCATGAACTCTTCGATCAGCTTATGCGCATCCAGCCGGTCAACGAAATTGACCGAGGTTACCGTGCCATCCTCGCCCAGCACGATCTTGCGCTCGGGCAGTTCCAGATCCAGCGGCTGGCGGCGGTTCCGGGCGTCGCGCAGCGCATGGTAGGCGGCATAGAGCGGGCGGATCACATCCTCAAGCAGCGGCCCGGTCTTGTCGTTGGGCTGGCCGTCCATGGCCTGCTGCACTTCGGCGTAGTTGAGCGAGGCGGGCGAGCGCATCAGCCCGCGCACGAAGCTGTGGCTGCGCTTGTTGCCCTCGGCGTCGATCACCATGCGCACGGCGATACAGGCGCGCGGCAGGCCCTCATGCAGCGAGCACAGATCGCCCGACAGGCGGTCCGGCAGCATCGGCACCACCCGGTCGGGGAAATAGCTGGAGTTGCCGCGCTTCTTGGCCTCGCGGTCCAGTTCCGAGCCGGGCAGCACGTAATGCGCCACATCGGCGATGGCGACCCAGATCACATGGCCGCCGGGGTTCTTCGGATCCTCGTCCGCTTCGGCGAAACAAGCGTCGTCATGGTCGCGCGCGTCGGCCGGGTCGATGGTCACCAGCGGCAGCTCGCGCAGGTCGGTGCGGCCCTTGAGGCCCGCGGGCTTCATCCGGTCGGCTTCCTCCAGCACCTTGGGCGGGAAGGCGTCGGGGATGCCATGCTGGTGGATGGCGATGAGCGAGACCGCCTTCGGCTCTGAAGGATCGCCAAGGCGCATGATGATGCGCGCCTTCGGCAGACCCATGCGCGAGGCGCGCGGCCCGGCCTGCTCGGCCTCGACCAGTTCGCCCTCCTGCGCGCCGGCCATGGCGTCGGGACCGACCAGCCATTCCTTGTCGGCCCCCTTGTCGATCGGCACGATGCGCCCGCCCTCGGGACCCTTGCGGAAGATGCCGACGATCTTGCGCGGGCTGACGCCGATCTTGCGGATGAGCCGCGCCTCGTAGTTGTGATCTTCCTCATGCACCACCTGCAGCTTGGCGAGGATGCGGTCGCCCTCTCCAAGCGCCGGGTCGGTGGCGCGCGGGACCAGCAGCACCGCGGGCTCGACGCCCTCGCCGTGCCACTCGAGCGGCTGCGCAAAAAGGTCGCCGTTCTCGTCGGGTGCCTTGACCTGCAGCACGGTCACCGGCGGCAGCCGGTCCGGGTCGCGGTAGGTCTTTTTGCGCTTTTCCAGATGCCCCTCGGCCTCAAGCTCCTTGAGGACGCGCTTGAGGTCGATCCGCGCAGCCCCTTTGATGCCAAAGGCTTTGGCAATGTCACGTTTCGCGGTCTGGGTCGGGTGCGCCATGATCCAGTCGAGGATCTCGGCTTTCGAAGGCAGTTTGCTCATGCCGCAGCCGTAGCACGCGCCGCGGCCAGCGTCATCGCCATTCTGCGCCGTTCCAAGCCTGCGTGCGCGCCCGCCCGCCGCTTCGTCTAGATGGAAATATCCCGGGGGAGCCGCGCGTTGCGCGGCGGGGGCAGCGCCCCCATAAACCGCATCCCCGCAAGGCGCCTCTCAGGCCGCGCGCGCCTCGACCAGCGTCACCGCCTCGAAGGGGCCAAGCACCTGATGCCCGGCGCGGTGCTGCTCGGGGATGGCATCGCGCGGCATCCCCGCCAACAGCGAGGCCGCCAGCCGCGCCGGATCGCGGCGCAGCCTGCCCACGTAAAGGCTTTCGGCGGCCAGCCCGGCGGCGAGCAGCGTGTCATGCGCGGGCAGCAAAAGCTGGTGGTAGCACCGCAGCGGCCCGCTGTCCTCGGCCTGCCCGGCAAAGCCGTGGGTCAGACTGTGCGCGGGCACCAGAACCGCTTCACGTCCGAACAGATATTCCACCTCCGAGCCGCCGATCAGCAGGCGCTGGTGCGGCGCCACGAGGATGTCGCGCTGCAGCCCAAGATAGGGCGCGCGCAGACGCACCGGGCTGAAAGAGCCGCGCGCGGGCACCAGCCGGTGCACGGTTTCCAGCACCGGCACCGCGCGGCCGTCGCCGGTCAGCACCCTGTCGCCGCGGCGGATGCTTTCGAGCCGGCGATAGCCGTTCGGCGTCGCGATCGGGGTCGAGCCCGCCAGCGTCGGCAGCGGGCCCACCGGCTCGATCTCGTCAGAGAGGGCGAAGAACAGCAGGTCCGGCGCGATGGCGCAAAGCTCGGGATGCAGCGTCAGCGCCTTCAGGTCCTCATAGAAGGGCGGTGGGGGCGGTGCCAGTTCGCGCAGCTCGATCGTGCCGCTTTCCGGGCGCTCGACGCTCAGCCGGGCCCAGCGGCGCGGCGCGTCCCATGCCAGCGTCAGCCGCAGCGTTTCGGCGCGGCCATCGCCGGGGTGGGCGATCACCGTGTGGAATATCTCGCCTTCCCGGCTGGCCACCAGAACGATGCTGCCGCCGGGCAGGACCTGTACCGAAAGGCTTGCCGCCAGCGGGAAGCCGCGTTCATAAGACATCAGGATCTGCGGCTTGGCCTGTGGCGAAAGCCGTGTTTCGAGCAGCAGCGTGCCGCGCTCCATGCGCCCGCCGGGCACGTCCAGCGCGGCGGCGAAGGCCGGTCTGTCGATCCAGCGCGCCTCGTCCGAGGCGATGGCGATCCAGCTCATCCGGGGCTGCTCATGCTTGGGGGTGCCTCGCAATCTTGTCCCCGCGGGGCCGCCGCAAGCGACCATGCCAAAGGGGCTTTTGGCCCAAGCTAGCACCGCTGCCGCCGCGCCGTCAGCCGCCCGCTGCCGGCGCCGTGGCGCGCTGCGGCCTTTTCATCACATTTGCACGCGCCGCGACCTCGGGGTAGCCAGAGGCAAATTGCCCGGAGATGCGCCCATGACCACCGACCCCAAGCCCCTTGATCCCGTCCAGTTGACCGCCGATCTGATCCGCTGCCCGACGGTCACCCCCGAAGAGGGCGGCGCGCTGGTGCTACTGCAGGGCCTGCTGGAGGATGCGGGCTTTGCCTGCACCCGCGTCGACCGGGGCGGCGTCGCCAACCTCTTCGCGCGCTGGGGTGAGAAGGGGCATGCCAAGAGCTTTGGCTTCAACGGCCATACCGACGTGGTGCCGGTGGGTGATCTCGCCGCTTGGACCGTCGATCCCTTCGGCGCCGAGGTGAAGGACGGTGTGATGTATGGGCGCGGCGCCACCGATATGAAATCGGGGGTCGCCGCCTTTGCCGCCGCCGCCGTGGATTTCGTGAAAGAGACCCCGCCCGAGGGCGCCATCGTTCTGGCGATCACCGGCGACGAGGAGGGCGATGCGGTCGACGGCACGACGGCGCTGCTCGACTACATGGCCGCCGAGGACGAGCGCATGTCGATCTGCATCGTTGGCGAGCCGACCTGTCCCGAAGAGATGGGCGACATGATGAAGATCGGCCGCCGCGGCTCGATGAACGCCTTCTTCACCGTGACCGGCAAGCAGGGGCATTCGGCCTATCTGCACCGCGCGCTGAACCCGATGCCCGCCATGGCGCGGCTGATGGACCGGCTGTCGAGCCATGTGCTCGACGAGGGCACCGACCATTTTGACCCGACCACGCTGGCGGTGGTGACCATCGACACCGGCAACCCCGCAACCAATGTGGTGCCCGCGCAGACCCGCGCCACGCTCAACATCCGCTTCAACGACACCCACACCGGCGCGTCGCTGTCGGAGTGGCTGCGCGAGGAGGCGGCCAAGGTCGATGCCGAGTTCGGCACCAGCACCGAGGTCGCGATCAAGATCTCGGGCGAGGCGTTCCTCACCCCGCCGGGGGCTCTGTCGGATCTTGTGGCGAAGGCCGTGGAGGCCGAGACCGGCCGCACGCCGGAACTGTCGACCACGGGCGGCACCTCGGATGCGCGCTTCATGCGGCATCATTGCCCGGTGGTCGAGTTCGGCCTCGTGGGCAAGACGCTGCATCAGGTGGATGAGAACGTCGAGGTGGCGCAGATCGGTCAGTTGAAGGCGATCTACACGCGGATGCTGCGCGATTATTTCGCCTGACGAGGCTCCTGACGCGCCTTTTCGCGGGCGGGCTCAGAACCAGCCCAGCAGGCGCCACCACAGATAGTCGAGCGGCAGCAGCACCGCGATTGTGATCGCCGCCAGCGGCACGAGGAACCGGGCGAGATGCGACAGCTTCTCGCCCGAAAGCTGCATGGCGACCACCAGCGGCGCCACCTGATAGGCAAAGACCATCGTCGAAAAGCCGATCACCTGCGTCATCAGCACAGTGGTCAGCCCAAGCCCGCTGGCCTGCGCGAGATCTGGTGCCAGCGGCGTCAGCACCGCCGGGGCGCCGGGGTTGGTGGTCAGCATCGCGGTCAGGATCGCCATACCGCCCAGCGACAGGAAATTGAGGAAATCGCGCCCCGGCTGCAGCGGCAGAACCGATTGCAGCGCCGTGCCGATCACCGAGCCCAGCCCCGAACTGTTGACCACCGCGCCAAGCGCCAGCGCCCCGGCAACGAAAAGCAGCATGCCGAAATCCACCGCCTGTTTGAACGCGGGCGGGCTCACCACGCCGAGCTTGGGCAGCAGCAGCAGGATCGACGCGCCCATGCCCACCCATGCGGCGTTGACCCCATGCAGACGGTCGGTCATCCACAGCGCCAGCGTGGCCAGCAGCACCAGCGCCACGCGGATCTGCTGGCGGCGTTGGTCTTGGGTCGGCGCGAAGCCGATGTCGTCCGAGGTGCCCGCAAGGGCCATGCCGGTTCTTGCGGGAAAGAGCCTCAGCGCCAGCGTCACCACCACAGCGGATTTCACCAGCCCCAGCACCGGGTAGTGCAGGGCGACATACTTGAAATAGCCCAGATGCACCCCGAGGATCGTGTCAGCCGCTCCGGTCAGAACCATGTTCTGCAGGTTCGAGGGCAGGATGGCGAAACTGGGCAGGTTGCAGCCCGCGGTCAGCACCACCGCGATGCCGATCCGCCCGGTGGAGCCTTTGGCAAAGCCCGCGCGGTCAGCCAGCGCCATGCCGATCGGCACCAGCAGCACCGCCCGGCCCAGCGAGGAAGGCATGACAAAGCCCAGAGCCATGCAGATCAGCATCAGGCCGCTTAGCAGCCGCGCGTAGGACCCGGTGAGCGCGGGCGCCAGTCCCCGCGCCAGCCGCGCCGCTAGGCCAGAGGTGCTGATCGCCGCCCCGATGACAAA
Organism: Salipiger sp. ABN3_019; assembly: GCF_056158605.1. Taxonomy (NCBI): domain Bacteria; kingdom Pseudomonadati; phylum Pseudomonadota; class Alphaproteobacteria; order Rhodobacterales; family Roseobacteraceae; genus Salipiger; species Salipiger sp. ABN3_019. Next base: position 401,854 of record NZ_JBSWTP010000009.1, on the reverse strand, counting down.
GCCCGAGACGATCAGCCAAGTGGCCGTCGAGGTGAAGCCCGAGAACACCAAATTGGGCGGCGCCAGTCCAAGGATCAGCAGCGCTGTGAAGAACACGAGGCTGGCCAGATATCCCGGCACCACCGAGGTGCCCCAGAGCGACAGGGTGATCAGGACGATGCCGAGGATGCGGCCTTGCTCGACTGTGAGCGCCTCCGGCGGCGCCAGTCCGAGCCAAACGGCGGCGACGATCGCGGCGCAGGGTATCGCCAGTTTGAACGCTGGTGTTCCCGCGGTGCTCATGCTGCTCTCCTGCCTGTGTCCCGCCGTTCGTAGCGCGGCTGCAGCGCGCATGTAAGACGCCGCGGCACATCCCGGCAGAGCCAGCGCAAGAGCAGAGCGGGCGGCGGGGCAGGGGGGCTAAGCTTTGGAACTCCCGATCGAAATCCCGGCAGCCCGAGACAGTCGCGAAAAATTTTGCTACGCTGCGGCATTCGCGCCACAGCGCTTTGACCACGTGGAGTTCCGGTAGACGAAGCGTACCGCCTTGCGTATCCTTACGGCAAAACGGGGCGTATACGATCCCGGACCATAGAGGCAGTACTGGCATGTTCCCCGAACGGTTTTCGAACCTTCCGGCTTACGCGTTCCCGCGCCTGCGGGCGCTCATCGACTCGTTCGAGCCGGGTGGTGAGGTCATTCACATGACCATCGGCGAGCCCAAGCACCCCTTTCCGGCCTTCGTCGGAGAGGTGCTGGCCGCGACCGTGCAGGAGTTCGGCAAATACCCGCCCAATGACGGCACCGCCGAACTGCGCGCGGCCATCGCCGCGTGGGTGGCGCGCCGCTATGGCGTGAGCATCGACCCCAACACCCAGCTTTCGCCGGTCAATGGCACGCGCGAGGGGCTCTATAACGCCGCCATGGCGCTCTGCCCCGAGACAAAGAACGGCCAGCAGCCGGTCGTGCTGATGCCGAACCCCTTCTATCAGGTCTACGCCGTGGCTGGGCTCTCGGTCGGCGCAGAGCCGGTCTATGTGAATGCCACCGCCGAAACCGGCCATCTGCCGAATATCGCGGGGCTGCCCGAGGATCTGCTGGCGCGCACGGCGCTGATCTACATCTGTTCCCCGGCCAACCCGCAGGGTGCAGTGGCGAGCCGTGAGTACTGGCAGGAGCTGATCGCGCTTGGCGAAAAGCACGACTTCCAGATTCTCGCCGACGAGTGCTATTCCGAGATCTACCGCGGCGAGGCGCCCGCTGGCGCGCTGCAGGTGGCGCATGAGATGGGCGCCGACCCCGAGCGGGTGGTGATCTTCCACTCGCTGTCCAAGCGTTCGAACCTGCCGGGCCTGCGCTCTGGTTTCGTGGCCGGTGGCCCCGAGAGCCTGCGCCGGATCAAGCAGCACCGCGCCTTTGCGGGCGCACCGCTGCCGCTGCCGGTGCAGCGCGTGTCGGAACAGGTTTGGGCCGACGAGGCGCATGTGGAAGAGAACCGCGCGCTCTATCTGGAAAAATTTGAGCTGGCGGACCGCATCTTTGGCAATGTGCCGGGCTATATGCCGCCGCAGGCAGGCTTTTTCCTGTGGCTGCCGGTCGAGGATGGCGAGGCGGCGGCGCTGAAGCTCTGGCAGGAAACCGGCGTGCGGGTTCTGCCCGGCGCCTATCTGTCGCGCGACACCGCGGATGGAAATCCGGGGAAGGGGTTCATCCGGGTCGCCCTTGTGGCGAGCCGTGACGAGACCGAACAGGGGCTGACCCGCATCCGGGACTGCCTGTACGGGCAATAAGAAAAAACGACGAGGCGAGGCAATGGCATATCAGGTGAAAGGGCGCGACCCGCTCTTCGACAGCAACATGCAGGCCGCAATCGAGAAGCGGGGCAAGGAGCTTGGCGGTTTGGCCCTGATTGTCCTTGGCCTACTGGCGGCGGCGATGATCGGGTCTTACACGCCCGATGATCCCTCGTGGCTGTCGGCCACCGATGCTCCGGTGCAGAACTGGCTGGGCCGTCTTGGCGCCTCGGTCTCGGCGCCGCTGTTCATGATCGTCGGTCTGGGCAGCTGGGGTCTCGCGCTGGTGCTGCTGGTCTGGGGCGTTCGCCTTGCCCTGCATCGCGGTGACGAGCGCGCGCTGCCGCGCGTGGTCTTTGCGCCGATCTGGATCGCGTTGGCTTCGATCTATGCCGCGGGGCTCGAAACCGGGCCGGAATGGACCCACAGCTTCGGCCTTGGCGGGCTGTTCGGCGACATGATGATGGGCACCGCGCTTGGCATCCTGCCGCTCAGCGCCGGTTTCGGTCTGAAGCTGCTGACGGTTCTGCTGGGCGTCGGTTTGCTGGCGCTTGGGGCCTTCGTTCTGGGCTTCACCAAGGACGAGTTGCAGAGCATCGGCCGCTTCCTTCTGGTCGGGCTGATCATGTCCTACGCCTCGCTGCTGAGCCTGCTCGGCCGGGGTGCGGGCGGGGCGATGCAGGCCGCGCAGCGCGCGCAGGCCGCGCATTCTGACCGCCGCGCCCGCCGCGCCGAAGAGGCTGCCGAGGCCGAGGCTTGGGCGGCTGCGCAGGATGGCTATGCCGAAGATGACCACGCGCTGCCCGAGCATGCCTATGCGCAGGACTATGTCGAAGAGCCCGTTCCGGCTCCGGCCCCGCAGCGCAGCAGCTCGCGGGTGCGCCGCGCCACGCCGCCGCCGCTGGAGCTCGAGCCCGAAGAGCCCGAGCTGCTCGACGAGGATGACGCCTATGCCTACGCGCAGATGCAGGCTTGGGAAGAGGCCGCCGCTCCGGCGCCCGCTCCGGTCGCGCCCGCCCCGGTTGCTCCTGTTGCGCCGCCGCGCGCGGCGCCCGAGCCCGCCAAAAAGCCCGGCCTTCTGGCGCGCATCACCCGCCGCGCCGAGCCCGAGCCCGACTATTATGACGACGAGGTGGAGCTGCTCCCCGTGGAACCCGACACCGGCGAAGACCGTATCCGTGCCAAGATCGCCCATGCGGTGAAGACCCGCCGCCGTGGCATCGCGCCGACCTTCGGCGCCAGCCGCTCCGAGGATCCCAGCAAGCCGCTGACCAAGGGCCGGGGCCGTGGCCCGCAGCCGCTGATCTACAAGCCGACGCAGATGCTGCGCGCCGAGCCGCCGCTCACCGCCGCGCAGGCCGCCGAGCAACTGCCGCCCGAGCCGCCGCTGACCGCCTCGCGCGCGGTGCCGCAGGCGCCCGAGCACCGGGCCGAGTACACGGCGCAGCCGCAGGGCTATGCGCAGCCCGCTGGCCCTGCGCCCTTTACCCATGCCGAAGACCCCTATGAGGCGGACGACTTCGACGACTACCGTGACTTCGACGATTACGGTGACGAGGCGCCTGCCGCGTTCGACGCGCAGCCCCAACCTCGCGCTGCCGCACCCGCCCAGCCGGCCCGTCAAGCCTATGCCGAGCCCAGCTACGCCGAAGATGACCACGGCGCCGAGAGCTACGGCGCGGACGACTACGCCGACGGCTTTGAGGCGCAGGACTACGATGCTGGCTATGATGCCTCCGCGCAGGACCAGTTCGACGGCGATGACGCGGATGACGACGGCTACGACGTGCAAAGCTGGTCGGCAGAGCCGGCGCAGATGCAGGCGCCGCGCCCCGCGATCCCGGTGATGCAGCCCAAGAAAGTGGTGCAGAAGGCCGATCCCAAGCCGATGCAGCCCTCGCGCCGCGCGCAGGAAGAGGCGCAGCCCGGTCTCGGCTTCGACGACAAGGCGGTGGATTACGAACTGCCGCCGCTGCACCTGCTGGCCAATCCCGAGAACATCGAGCGCCACGTTCTGTCCGACGAAGCGCTCGAAGAGAACGCGCGGATGCTGGAGACGGTGCTCGATGATTACGGCGTGAAGGGCGAGATCGTCTCGGTCCGTCCCGGCCCCGTGGTCACCATGTACGAGCTGGAACCGGCGCCGGGCCTCAAGGCCAGCCGCGTCATCGGGCTTGCCGACGACATCGCCCGCTCGATGTCGGCGCTGTCGGCGCGTGTCTCGACCGTGCCGGGCCGCTCGGTGATCGGCATCGAACTGCCGAACGACAAGCGCGAGATGGTGTCCTTCCGCGAGATCCTCTCGAGCCGCGATTATGGCGACGGCAACCAGCGCCTGCCGCTGGCGCTCGGCAAGGACATCGGCGGCGATGCGGTGGTCGCCAACCTCGCCAAGATGCCCCACCTGCTGATCGCCGGCACCACCGGCTCGGGCAAGTCGGTGGCGATCAACACGATGATCCTGTCGCTGCTCTACAAGCTCACCCCCGAGGATCTGCGGCTGGTGATGATCGATCCCAAGATGCTGGAACTTTCCGTCTATGACGGCATCCCGCATCTGCTCAGCCCCGTTGTGACCGACCCCAAGAAGGCCGTCGTGGCCCTCAAATGGGTGGTGGGCGAGATGGAAGACCGCTACCGCAAGATGTCGAAGATGGGCGTGCGCAACATCGACGGCTACAACGGCCGCGTCGCCGAGGCGCTCAGCAAGGGCGAGATGTTCAAGCGCACCGTGCAGACGGGCTTTGACGATGAGACTGGCGAGCCGGTGTTCGAGACCGAAGAGTTCGAGCCGCGCAAGATGCCCTATATCGTGGTCATCGTCGACGAGATGGCCGACCTGATGATGGTCGCGGGCAAGGAGATCGAGGCCTGCATCCAGCGCCTCGCGCAGATGGCGCGGGCGAGCGGCATCCACCTGATCATGGCGACGCAGCGCCCCTCGGTGGACGTGATCACCGGCACGATCAAAGCCAACTTCCCGACCCGGATCTCCTTCCAGGTGACCTCGAAGATCGACAGCCGCACCATCCTTGGCGAGATGGGCGCCGAACAGCTACTGGGCATGGGCGACATGCTCTATATGGCGGGCGGCGCGCGTATCACCCGCTGCCACGGCCCCTTCGTGTCGGACGAGGAAGTCGAGGAGGTGGTGAACCACCTCAAGGCCTTCGGCCCGCCGGAATATGTCTCGGGCGTGGTGCAGGGCCCCGACGAGGAGAAGGCCGACAATATCGACGCGGTCCTCGGGCTCAACACTGGCGGCAACACCGATGGCGAGGACGCGCTCTACGATCAGGCGGTGGGCATCGTCATCAAGGACCGCAAGTGCTCGACCTCCTACATCCAGCGCAAGCTCGGCATCGGCTACAACAAGGCCGCGCGGCTTGTGGAGCAGATGGAAGACGAAGGCGTGGTCTCGGCGGCGAACCACGTCGGCAAGCGCGAGATCCTCGTGCCCGAGCAATAAGCGGCGCTGCGCTGGCCCGGCTGGCGCGCCATGCGTATTTGAAAAGAGAAGAAGCCCGGGGGTGTGCGCTCCCGGGCTTCTTTCCTGGCCTTCTTTTCTGGGCTTCTTCTCTTCCAAAATAAGCCGGGGGAGCGTGGCCCGCAGGGGCGCGCGGGGGCGGAGCCCCTTTTCGGGCGCTCTGTTCGGGCCTGAGTGCGGGCCGGAGCGCGGGTTTGGGCGAAGTGACGCCGTTTCGGGGCGGCGGGGCACCGGCAAGCCTTTGATCGCGCGTCCGGGCGCCCTAGATAGGCTGCAACGCCTGCCTGCTATCGCATAACACCAAGGGGGCGTGCGATATGAATGGCAGACCCCGAGCAAGAGGACCAAACGGAATGATCCGCACTTTCATCGCCGCGCTCACGGCGCTTGTGCTCACCACGCTGCCGGCGGCGGCGCAGAAGCTCTCGCTAGGCGAGGTGTCGCAATATCTCAATTCGATCCAGTCGGCGCAGGGCCAGTTCACCCAGATCAATGGCGACGGCTCGATCTCTACCGGCACGATCTCGATCAAGCGGCCGGGCAAGGTGCGCTTTGAATACAAGCCGCCCGAGCAGGCGCTGGTTCTCGCCTGGGCGGGGGCGGTCTATGTCTTCGACAAGAAGCTGGGTGGCCAGCCCGAGACCTATCCGCTGAGCCAGACGCCGCTGTCGATCATTCTCGCCAAGAACGTCAACCTTGGCCGCGCGGGGATGGTGACCGGCCACAGCTATGACGGCACCGCCACCACGGTCACCGCGCAGGACCCCGAGCACCCCGACCGCGGCTCGATCCAGATGAAGTTCACCGGCAATCCGGTGCAGCTGCGGCAATGGGTGATCACCGATGGCAATGGCTCCAAGACCACTGTGGTGCTGGGCGCGCTGGCGGATAAGAACCTTCCCAACTCGGTATTCGACGTGAACCGAGTGAAATAAGCGAAAGGCCGGGCAGAGCGCCCGGCCTTTTCAGTTTCGGGGGGAGGGCCGCAGCCGCTTACCAGCGGCGCGCCTGCCGGCAGTTGGCCAGCTGCACCTCATAGACCACCGCCCGGTTGCCCACGTCCTCGGCCACGCGCATCAGCCAAGACTTGCCGTTGTAGGTGCCGCGGGCAAAGCCGGTGCGGCCCTCGTGATAGGCGAGATACTGGTTGCGCGCGTCGCGCAGGCTGATGCCCAGCCGGTCGCGGCTTCCGGACATGTACCAGCCCATGAAGTCGGTCGCGTCGCGGATGTCATCGCGGTCGGCGCGCCATTTGCCGGTGGCTTCCACATATTCGTCCCAGGTGCCGTCCAGCGCCTGACTGTAGCCATAGGCCGAGCTTTGCCGGCCATAGGGAATCACCCCGAGCGCATAGCGGAACGGAGTCCGCGCGTCCGAGATGAACTTGCTTTCCTGATAGATCGTCGCCATCTGCACATGTACCGGAACGCCCCATTTGCGTTCGGCGGCACGGAAGGCGCGGATGTAATTCGGGCGCTCACGGATGATGGCGCATGCGTCCTCGAGGTTGTTCGGGGCCCGTCCGGCACCGCCACCTCCGCAGGACGCGGCCAATAGAACCAGTGCCGCCGCGCGAAGCCATCTGCTCATCTGCCTCTCGCTTTTTCTGCTCTTGTGGTGTTTTTTGTCTTTTATTGACGATTATTTTAGCTCAAAGCCGGCCCCGTTGGAATCACAATTCCTTCAATCCCGGGAACTCCGGGACATGCGCGGGAATTGGCCACCACGGCGGTTTGCCGCCGAACTGTCGGCCCGCAGGCCACAGTGTGTTTCCGAGCAAATGGGGCTCGGCGTTGGACAAGTTGCCCAAAAAATGTCAAAAATTGTTCTCAGAGGTATCCATGCACACACAGCGCGCAAAATATCATCTGGGCCAGGTCGTCCGCCATCGCAAGCACCCATTCCGGGGTGTGGTCTTTGATGTGGACCCCGAGTTCAGCAACACCGAGGAATGGTATGAGGCCATTCCCGAAGAGGCGCGCCCGAGCCGCGAACAGCCGTTCTACCACCTGCTGGCCGAGAACGATCAGAGTTTCTACGTTGCCTATGTGTCCGAGCAGAACCTCATCGCCGATTATTCGGGCGAGCCGGTAGAGCACCCGGATATTCCCGATCTCTTCGGGGCGTTCATCGACGGCAGCTACGAGCTGCACTTCCAGCTGAACTGAGGCAAGAGCCTTCGAAGGCTCTTGCAAATTTCTTCCCAGAAATTTGGCCTTTAGGGCTGTGGTTGGGGCTGTGGCCGTGGCCGGCGGATCAGACCGCCTCGCGCACAGCGTTCAGGAAGGCGCTGACGTCCTCGGGCTCCAGCGACCAGTCGCAGACCAGACGCCCGGTCAGCAGCTCGCCGCCGTCGCCTTCCAGATCCCCCGAGACGTAATAGGTCGCCCCCGCCGCCTGCACCTTGCGATGCGCGTCGCGCGGCATCTCAACGAAGGCCATGTTGGCGTAGCTTTTGGTCAGCACAGTCACGCCAAGTTGCTCGAGCCCCTGCACCAGCTGCTCGCAGCGGGCATTGGCGCGCTCGGCCAGATCCTTCCACAGATCGCCCTCAAGATAGGCGTCCATCTGCGCCGCCAGATAGCGGTGCTTGGAGAAGAGATGCGCGCCGCGCTTGCGGCGGTACTCGAATTCCTGCGCCTTCTCGGAATCGAAGATCACCACCGCCTCGACGCCCATCAGCCCGTTCTTGGTGCCGCCGAAGACGCAGATGTCGACGCCGGACTTCCAGCTCATCTCGGCGGGCGTGGCGCCCAGTTTCACCGCCGCATTGGCGAAGCGCGCCCCGTCGAGATGCACCGGCAGCCCATATTCGCGGGCCACGGCGGTCAGCGCGCGCAGCTCTTCGAGCGTGTAGAAGTTGCCCTTCTCGGTAAGCTGGGTGATCGACACCGGCCCGCGCTTGGGGCCATGCACGCCGCGGTTCTGTTCGCCCTCGATCGCCGCGCGCAGCGCCTCGGGGGTCATGCGGTCCTCGCCCGGCACCAGCGTCAGCTTGGCGCCGCCCATGTAGAACTCGGGCGCGTTGCACTCATCTTCGTGGATATGCGCCACCGGCGAGCAGAACACCGTGGCGTAGGGCGGGCAGAGGCAGGCCAGCGCCAGCGAGTTGGCCGCCGTGCCGGTGGGCACGAGATAGACCGCCGCCGAGGGCGCCTCGAACAGCGTGCGGATGCGTTCGGCGACCTGCATCGACAGCACGTCGGCTCCGTAGCCCAGCGTATGGCCGGTGTTGGCGCGGGTCAGCGCGTCCAGCACCTGCGGAGGAACGGGGCCGGAATTGTCGGAGGCAAAGAACATTCAGGTGGGCTCCTCGATAATGTGGTCTTCCCAATCGTCCTCGCCGACCTCGAACTCGGGGACGGTCCGGCCCCGCATCGACACGCCAGCGGCATGCACCGTCTCGGGATCGCCCGAGATCAGCGGGTGCCAGTCATAGAGCGGACGCCCTTCCCAAAGCAGCCGGTAGGCGCAGGTCTGGGGCATCCAATAGGCGTGTTCGTCGATGTTGTCGGGACGCAGGACGATGCATTCGGGCACGAACTGGTGCCGGATTTCATATTGTGAACAACGGCAGCTGGAATCGTCGAGCAGACGGCAGGCGACACAGGTCAGCGCGACCTCGCCAGTCTCTTCGTCCTCGAGCTTGTTGAGGCAGCATTTGCCGCAGCCGTCGCAGAGTGCTTCCCATTCGGCCTCGCTGAGTTTGTTCAGCGGTTTGCTTTCCCAGAAGCGCGGCGCGAGGCCCTTGCGGTCGATCGGGTCGCTCATAGCGCCTCCAGAATGCGCCGCGCCTCGGCGCAGTCGAGATCCATCTGCGCCACCAGCGCGTCGAGCCCGTCGAACTTCAGCTCGGGGCGCAGGAACTCCACCAGACCGACCGAGAGGGTCGCGCCGTAAAGATCGCCGGAAAAATCGAAGAGGAAGGTTTCGAGGTTGGCGCTGTTGACGCCGAACATGGGCCGCACGCCCAGCGAGGCGGCGCCGTGGTAGCTGCCCTTATGCGGCCCGTCGAGCACATCGACCAGCACCGCATAGACACCGAAGCGCGGCGGGTGCAGCCCGTCGATCGACATATTGGCCGTGGGATAACCCAGCTTGCGGCCCAGCTGCTGGCCGCCGCCGACCTCGCCCTCGATCCGGTGCCAGTGACCAAGCTGCGCCGCGGCCGACCGCGGGTCGCCCTCGGTCAGCGCCTTGCGGATCGCGGTGGAACTGATCTGCGCGCCGTCCTGATCCAGAATCTCGGCCACGGTCACGCCAAAGCCCATCTCGGCACCGAAACGCTGCAGGTCGCTGACCTTGCCCTGGCGGTGTTTGCCAAAGCAGAAATCGGCCCCCACCACCACATGGCTCAGACCCAGACCCTCGGTCAGCACGTCGCGGGCGAACTCTTCGGGGGTGAGCGCCGCCAGCGCAGCGTTGAAATTCAGCTCAAACAGCCGCTCGACACCCAGTTTCTCCAGCCGCGAGGCCCGGGCCTTGGCCGACATCAGCCGGAACGGCGGGGCATCGGGGGCGAAGAACTCGCGCGGGTGCGGCTCAAAGGTGAGCACACCGAAGGGCGCGCCATTGCCCTTTTCGCGGGCCAGTTCGATCACCGCGCGGTGGCCAAGATGCACGCCATCGAAATTGCCGATGGCGACGCTGGCGCCCCGGTCCCGGGGCTCGGTGAACTGGTAATCACGAATGGTCCGCATGGGGCAAAGCCCTAGCCCTCCCTGCGGGGACGTGCAAGCGCCTGTGCAATGCGCTGCAGCCCCGGCGCGATGCGCTCCGACGGGATCGAGCTATAGCCTAATCTATAGAAGTTTCGCGGCGCATCCGGGCTCTGGAAGAACGGCGCGCCGGGCTCGATGAGAACGCTTTCGCGCTGCAGCTCGGCGGCGAGCGCTTTGGTATCGACGCCGCGCGGCGCGCGCATCCAGAACGACGAGCCGCCATGCGCTGCGACGCCCGCGATCTCCAGCCCGTTGCGGGCGATCTCGGCCTCCATCACCTGCCGCCTTTCGCCAAGCGCGCGTCCGATTCGCCGCACGAGGCTGTCATAGTGACCAAGGCTCAGGAAATGCGCGGCGGTGCGCTGGATGTGGCCGGGCGGGTGGCGCAGCACCGAGGCGCGCAGGGCGCGTGCCTCGCGGATGAAGGGCTCGGCGCCGACGAGATACCCCAGCCGCAGACCGGGAAAGAGCGATTTCGAAAAGCTGCCCACATAGACCACCCGGCCATCGCCATCGAGGCTCTTGAGCGCCGGTGTGGGCGGCTGCAGATAGGCCATCTCGAACTCATAATCGTCCTCGACGATCACCGCGCCCAGATCGCGCGCCCGCTCCAGCAGGGCGTGCCGCCGCGCCAGTGGCAGCGTGGCGCCGCTGGGGCATTGATGGCTGGGCGTGGTGAAGATCACATCGGTGCCCTCCGGCACAGCCTCGGGCGGCAGGCCTTCGCTGTCCACGGCAATCGCGCTGCGGGCGCAGCCGGTCTGGTCGAGCAGCACGCGCAGCGCCGGATAACAGGGGTCTTCCACCGCGGCGCGGCGCTCGGGGCTGAGCAGGATCTGGCTGGCCAGCCACAGCGCGTTCTGCGCGCCCAGGGTGATCAGGATCTCTTCGGGGCGGGCCTGAATGCCGCGCCGGGGCAGGGTCTGACGGGCGAGAAACTCCACCAGTTGCGGATCGTCGCGGTCATAGTAATCCTGCGTCAGCGCGCCGAAATCCCGCGCCCCCAGCGCCTGCACTGCGCAGAGCCGCCAGTTGGCATGATCGAAGAGCTTTGGATCGGCCTGACCGTAGATGAAGGGATAGCGGTAGCTCGCCCAGTCGGCGGGCCGCTCGGGCACCGCACCGGCGGCGAAACGCCGCCCCATGGCGCGCTGCCAGTCGACGCGCTCGGCGCGCGGTGTCTCGGGGAAATCCGGCGGCTCCGGCGCGCCCTCCGAGATGTAATAGCCCGAGCGGTCGCGCGAGGTGAGATAGTCCGAGGCCAGAAGTTCGGTATAGGCCAGCGCCACGGTGATCCGGCTGACCCCGAGATGCGCCGCCAGCTTGCGGGTCGAGGGCAGCTTTTCGCCGCGCCGGAAGCGGCCCGAAAGCACGCCCTCGGCCACCATCTGCTGAATGCGCGCCTGCAGTGTGCCCTGCCCGTCGGGGCGCAGGAAGAAGGTCTCGACCGGGATTGCCATGGGACATCTCCTGCGGCAGCGCTGGGGCGGAAAGGCGGCAGGGGGGCAGGGGGGGGCGCTGCCCCCCTCGGCGCGGGGCGCCTCACCCCCCGGGATACTTCAGTCTAGACGAAGCGTGGAAGGCGGCGGGCTTCGTCTAGACCCAAATATCCCCGCCGGAGGCAGGCCGTCCACCGCAGCGATAGCGGCGCCGGGCAAGGGCTCAGCCGTAATCGCGCTCGCCGAAGATCGCCGAGCCGACCCGCACATGGGTGGCGCCAAGCGCGATCGCCTGCTCGAAATCCGAGCTCATGCCCATCGACAGGCCGTCGAGCCCGTTGCGTTCGGCGATCTTGGCCAGAAGGGCGAAATGCAGGCTCGGGGTTTCATCGACCGGGGGGATGCACATCAGCCCCTTCAGCGGCAGGTCGAGATCGCGCACCTCTTTGATGAAGGCGTCAGCCTCGGCGGGCAGGATGCCGGCCTTTTGCTCTTCCTCGCCGGTGTTCACCTGCACGAAGAGATCGGGACAGCTGCCCAGTTCCTGCGCGAGCCGCGCCAGCGTGGTGGCGAGCTTGGGCCGGTCCAGCGAGTGGATCGCCGAGAAAAGCTGCATCGCCTGCCGCGCCTTGTTGCTCTGCAGTGGGCCGATGAGATGCACCTTGGCGTCCGGGAAACGCTCTTGGAAGGCGGGCCATTTGCCTGCGGCCTCCTGCACCTTGTTCTCGCCAAAGAGCCGGTGGCCCTCTTCCAGCACCGCCTCGACGCGCGCGTTCGGTTGCACCTTGCTGACCGCGATCAGCTGCGCCGAGCCGGGGGCTCTGCCTGCGTCGCGCTCGGCTTTGGCGATGCGGGTCTTGATGTCGTTCAGTCCCATGGTTCCTCTCCCCAGGCCTCAATGAAAGGCGCCAGTTCGGTTTCGTATTTCTTCCACGCCTGCGCCGAGCCGCGATAGATCGGCTGCCGCGCCTGGCTGACGCTGAGCGTTTTCACCTGTCCGGCCGCCTCATGCGACGACAGGCAGGCCTCATCCCAAGGCAGACCCGCAGCCGTCACCAGCGCGCGGGTGTGCGGCTCGGGATCGGCGACCAGATTTTCATAGCGAATCTCGTGGATGCGCCCGGGCAGCGCGTCTTTCCAATGCGCAACATTCGCGCGGAAGCGTTTGATCGCGGTGGCGATCAGCGGCAGGTCATTGGCGTAGCGGTGGCTGCCCGTGGCGAAATGGTTCTTGTAGATCGACAGGGCGATGTCGCGCGGATCGCGCTGCACCACCACGATGCGCGCGCCGGGCAGCGCGTGGTCGAGCAGCCCGAAGATCAGGTGGCACAGGATCGACTTGTCGGTGATCACGGCGCTCCGGCGGCCGCTGTCGCGCGCGGCGAGGCGCAGGTATTGCTCGGCAAAGGCGGCAACGCGGGCGGGGGGCTCGTCGGCGAGGCGGCGCATCTGCTCGCCGGCGCCGAAATGCCCATAGGCCAGCTTCAGCGCGTGGCCAAGCTCGCCGCCCGCCGTCACTTCGGGATGGGCACCGAGGATGCGCTCGACCAGCGTCGTGCCCGAGCGCGGCATGCCGGTGACGAAGACCGGGCGCAGGTCCGGCTCGGCGGGCGCTCCGGGCGCGAGCCCCGCTTGCGCGGCGCGCACGGCGGCGAACTCGCGGGCCTGCGCGGCGCTGTCGAAAGGCGCGGCCTTGGCCTGCAGCGCGTTGGCGCGGTGCAGGTAGCCAAAGACCTTGGCGGTCTGGCCGGTCTCTTCCATCGCCTTGGCCAGCGCAAAGCCCAGATGCATCCGCTGCGCGTCCGGCAGATCGCTGCGGGCCCAGAGCTTTTCCATGGCGCGCAGCAGCGGATCGCCCGGCTTCAGTTTCTTGCTCGCAAGGAAGATCCGGTAAAGCTCGGCGGCATTGGGGTGGCGCTTGATCAGCGCACGAAAGATCGTCTCGGCCTCGTCGAACCGCCCCAGAAGCTGCAGGTAATGGGCCTTGTCCGCGCGCGGCTTGATCGCCTTGGGGTCAGCCGCGATTTGTCGGTCATAGGCTGCGAGCGCCTGTTCGGGGCGGCCGAGGGCGCGGTAGCGCGCGACCGCAAGGGCGGTGACCTGAGGCTGATCGGGCGCAAGCTCGACGGCCCGGTCGAGATGGGTGAGGCAGGCGTCGCGGTCGCCCTGCTGATAGCAGATCTGCGCCAGTTGGAAGGCGAGATCGCCGCGGCGTGGCTCCATGGCCAGCACCTGTTCCAGCGCTGCGCGGGCCTCGCCGAGTTTGCCTTTGGCAAGGGCGGGGCGGACCGAGTTCAGCAGGCTGGCCGTACGCGCGGCCGAGAGTGGCAGCATTGGGATGTCTCGTCTTCAGATGCGCTGCGCCCGTTCTGCCCGGTGCAGGCGCAAAAGAAAAGAGCGGGCCGAAGCCCGCTCTTCCCTATCAGACTAATCTCAGGAGAGATTAGAAGGACATTGCCAGGCCGAGCGACCAGGTGTCGTCGTCCGAGCCGTCGGTGAATTCGCTGTAGCCGTAGCCGAACTGTGCAACGAGACCGCCGCCCAGGTCGTAGTTGGCTGCCAGGCCGTAGCCTTCTGCTTCGCCAGCGTCGTCCCAGTCGTACTTGCCGTAGTTCAGGCCGACCGAGAACGCGTTCATCGAGTAGCCGAAGCCGAGGCCCCAGTGCTCGCCATCGTCAACGAAGCCGTCTTCGCCGTCGATGTCGCTGTAGGTTGCGCCAACTTCAAAGCCGCCTGCGAAGCCTGCGGTGACGCCGAGGCCCCACACTTCGGCCCACTCGTCGAGCTTCAGGTAGCCGAGGCCTGCGGACATGTCGACGCCCGAGAACTCTGCCGAGTAGCCAACGCCTGCCGACCACAGGGTCTCGCCGGAGTCTGCGAAGCCTGCATCTTCCGGTGCGGAGCCGTCTGCGATCTGCTCAGCCGACACCGAGAAGGTGAACGCGTCGTAAGCGTAGTCGAAACGAGCGATCTGACCGTCGGAGCCGTTCACGCCGCCGTCGAACTCTGCGCCGTCGTTGAAGCCAGCGTGGATGGTTTCGTCGTCAGCCAGCGAGCCTGCGCCGCCGAGGTTCATCTCGGGAACGGTTTTGTCGTATGCCGAGTTGGTGTCGCCCATGGTCAGGGTTGCGCCGCCGTAGGACACGAACAGAGCTTCACCGCCCTGATCCCACGGGTCCGAGAAGGGGTTGTCGGCTTCGTCGAGGTCGATGTTCGCACCGAAGACCAGGCCGTTGTCGGCTTCGCCGGACATGGTGAAGGTCAGGTCGATGTCGGTGAAGAACTGAGCTTCGTCGTTCGCCTGGTCGGTGGTCTCACCCGGGTTGTAGATACCCATCTCGGCGTAGCCCGAGATCGTAACTTCTGCCGCGGCGACGCCTGCGGTTGCAACCAGCGCGGTGGAAGCAAACAGAATCTTTTTCATTGTTTCCCTCATGTGTTCTAAGGCACGTACCAATCCGGGTAGCCCGGCCTTGATGGGAGCTTCTATGCGCTTTGGCTGGCCGATCTGGCAACCCGCAGGTGCGGGCAGGGCCCCATCAAGCAAATCAGTGATGCGCAATTGCCACAAAAATATCACGGACCTTTCAAGGCGCTGCCGGTGCCAAGGCGGGCTTTGGCGGGCCCGGGATTGACCGCTTGTGATACGCGGTGCCGACGAGTATGCAGGGGCAACCAACCGGACGGTCAGGAGCTTTGGTTTCATGGAATATAAGCGGTTTGCGAAGGGGCTTTCGCTGGCAGCGGTGGTGCTTGGGCTGACGGCCTGCAGCCAGCAGACATCCACGCAGACGGTACAGACCCGCTCGGCAGACGAGATCATGGAGGCGGATGTCTACAACGGACGCGGCGCGCCCGAGTCGACCGTTTGGGACATTTTTAAGTCCAAGCCCGATGCTGGCCGAGTCGGCGCGGTGAACAAATACATCTGGAATGCCTCGCTCGAAGTTCTGGACTTCCTGCCGGTCGAATCCGTCGATCCCTTCACCGGGGTGATCACCACCGGCTACGGCACCCCGCCGGGCGGCGGCACCGCCTATCGCGCGACGATCCTCGTCTCGGACCCGGCGCTGGACGCGCGGTCGCTCAATGTCGCGCTGATGACCCGCTCGGGCCCGGCCAGCGCCTCTACGGTGCATGCGGTCGAAGATGCGATCCTGACCCGCGCACGGCAAATCCGCGCGGTCGACAGCCGCATCTGAGGCAGCGCTTCAGCAGATTACGAAGGCCCGGAGAACGCTCCGGGCCTTTTCTTTTGCATAGAGCTGATCGTGGGCGGCACGTCTCAGTCCCGCGGCGGGCGCGGCTGCATCTCTCCCAGCCGGGTCACCCAGTCGACGTGGCGCGGCAGGCAATGGCTGCGCAGATCGTAATGGGCGCGGACATGGGCGCGGGCCGCGGCGCCAAGGCGGGCGCGGGTTTCGGGATCGTCGAGCAGCGTGCAGACCCGCTCGACCAGCGCGTCGCGATCGAAGAAATCCACCATCCAGCCGGTTTCCCCCTCGGTCAGCGCCTCGCGCACCGGCGCGGTGTCGCTGGCGAGGATGGCGCAGCCGGCGCTCATCGCCTCAAGCAGCGACCAGCTCAGCACGAAGGGGTAGGTCAGATAGACGTGCACCCGGCTCACCTGCATCATCGCAAGGAAGCGGTCATAGGGCACCCGGCCAAGGAAATGCACCCGCGCCCAATCGGCATCGGGGATCTGGCCGCGCACCTCGTCGATGTAAATCTGCTTCCAGCTCTTCCCCCCCGGGGCCTTGGCACCATAGCTCACCTCGTCGCCGCCGATCAGCGTGACATGCGCATTCGGGCGGCGGCGCAGGATCTCGGGCAGGGCACGCATGAAGACGTGATAGCCGCGATAGGGCTCTAGGTTGCGGTTGATGAAGGTGATCACCTCATCGTCGCGGGTCAGCACGGTGCCGCCGTCAAGCTCCAGCCGCGCATCCGGATTGGGCACGACCAGATCGGTGTCGATGCCATCGTGCGCGACGGTCAGCCGGTCCTGCCAGCGTTCGGGGAAGGTGCCCGCCTGAAAGCCCGTGGGGCTGATGCCCGCGTCCATGACTTCCTCGTGCATCCGGTTGTTGAGGTTCTTCATGCGGATGCGCTGCGCTTCGCTCAGCGAGGCGGGTTTGCTGAACTCGGGGTCGAAGTCGATGAACTCCGGCGTGGTCAGATGGTAAAGCTCGCAATAGAGCCCCAGCCGCGCCTTGGGCCAGACGTCTTTCAGAAACAGGCTCTCGCCCCAGCCGTGGTGGGCCAGAATCACATCCGGCTCATAGCCGCTCTGCCGCAGCTGCTGCGCCGCGTTGCAGCAGCTGACGCCGCGCAGCACCTTGGTTTCGAAATCGGTGAGATAGGGGTGGATGCCGCGGGTGCTGCTGCCGCGGATCTCATAGGGGATCACTTTGACGCCATTCCAGAGCGTCGGCTTTTTGACCTTCGGGGTCAGCGCGGTGACCTCATGGCCGAGGCGGACCAATTCCGGCGCGAGGTGCTTGTATTGGCCGGGGAAATTCTGGTGAATGCAAAGTATTTTCATGGTCGTCGGTCATCGGTCCCTAAACGCGGGGCACTTTTCCACGCGGCGAAACGCGAACCAACGTGAAACGCCGCATATGGGTCTTTTGACGCCAAGAGGTTGCTGAAATGTCGCCGTCAGCCGCTGCCAGCCGGGAGAGGGCACTGGACGCCCGCCGGGGCCTGCCCTATCACCCGGCAAGACCCATCCGCACCGACCCCATCCGCTCTGAGGGACAACAGATTATGTCGCGCTACGACCCCGCCACGATCGAGCCGAAATGGCAGGCCGCCTGGGAAGAGGCCCTGACCTTCAAGGCCACCCGCTCGGCCGACAAGCCGAAATACTACGTGCTGGAAATGTTCCCCTACCCCTCGGGGCGCATCCACATCGGCCACGTCCGCAACTACACGATGGGTGACGTGATCGCCCGCTATAAAAAGCAGAACGGCTTCAACGTGCTGCACCCGATGGGCTTTGACGCCTTTGGCATGCCCGCCGAGAACGCCGCGATGGCTTCGGGCGGTCACCCCAAGGACTGGACCTATTCCAACATCGACACGATGGTCGCGCAGATGAAGCCGCTGGGCTTTGGCCTCGACTGGTCGCGCATGTTCGCCACCTGCGATCCGGAATATTACGGCCAGCAGCAGGCGCTGTTCCTCGACATGCTCGACAAGGGCCTCGTCTACCGCAAGAACGCCGTGGTGAACTGGGATCCGGTCGACATGACCGTGCTCGCCAACGAGCAGGTCGAGAACGGTCGCGGCTGGCGTTCGGGCGCGCTGGTCGAGCGCAAGGAACTCACCCAGTGGTTCTTTAAGATCTCCGACTTCTCGGGCGAGCTGCTCGACGCGCTCGACACGCTCGATGACTGGCCCGCCAAGGTGAAGCTGATGCAGGCGAACTGGATCGGGCGTTCGCGCGGTCTGCAGTTCTCCTTCGACACGCTGGATGCCCCCGAGGGCTTCGACAAGATCGAGTGCTACACCACCCGGCCCGACACGCTGCACGGTGCGTCCTTCGTCGGCATCTCGCCGGACCATCCGCTTGCGAAAGATCTGGAGGCCTCGAACCCCGAGCTTGCCGCTTTCGTCGCCGAGTGCCGCCGCATGGGCACCTCGGAAGAAGAGCTGGAGAAGGCCGAGAAGCGTGGCTTCGACACCGGTATCAAGGTGCGTCACCCGTTCGACGAGAGCTGGGAGCTGCCGGTCTATATCGCCAACTTCATCCTCATGGATTACGGCACCGGCGCGATCTTCGGCTGCCCGGGCCACGACCAGCGCGACCACGACTTCTGCAGCAAATACGGCCTGCCGATCGTGGAAACCTTCGTGCCGCTCGAGGGTGAGATCGACATCCAGGCAGAGCCCTTCGTTCCCGCCAAGACCGAGAAGGTGCGTTACACCCGTCTCGTCGCCGGGGAAGAGGTGCAGACCGGCGAAGAGGCCGTCAACGCCGCCGTCGATTTCTGCGCGTCGAAGGGCATTGGCGAAGGCGTGACCAAATACCGCCTGCGTGACTGGGGCCTGTCGCGCCAGCGCTACTGGGGCGCGCCGATTCCCGTGGTTCATTGCGAGGCCTGCGGCGTGGTGCCCGAGAAGAAGGAAAACCTTCCGATCGCGCTGCCCTACGACGAAGACGGCACGCCGATCGATTTCTCGGTGCCGGGCAACCCGCTCGACCGTCACCCCTCGTGGCGCGACTGTGCCTGCCCGTCCTGCGGCGCCCCGGCGCGGCGCGAAACCGACACGATGGACACCTTCGTCGATTCGAGCTGGTACTTCGCCCGCTTCACCTCGCCGCGCGCCGACACGCCCATCGACATGGCCGAGGCCGAGTATTGGATGAACGTCGATCAGTATATCGGCGGCATCGAGCACGCGATCCTGCACCTGCTCTACTCGCGCTTCTTCGCCCGCGCGATGCACATCACCGGCCACCTCCCCGAAAAGAGCAAGGAGCCGTTCAACGCGCTCTTTACCCAAGGCATGGTGACCCACGCGATCTATCAGACGCGCAACGCCGAAGGCCGTCCGGTCTACCACTACCCCGAGGCGGTGGAACTGAGGGACGGCAAGGGCTTCCTTGCAGACGGCACCGAGGTCGAGATCATCCCCTCGGCCAAGATGTCCAAGTCCAAGAACAACGTGGTCGACCCGGTCGCGATCATCGGCCAGTACGGCGCCGATACCGCGCGCTGGTTCGTGCTGTCGGACAGCCCGCCCGAGCGTGACGTGGAATGGACCGCTTCGGGGGCCG
Organism: Salipiger sp. ABN3_019; assembly: GCF_056158605.1. Taxonomy (NCBI): domain Bacteria; kingdom Pseudomonadati; phylum Pseudomonadota; class Alphaproteobacteria; order Rhodobacterales; family Roseobacteraceae; genus Salipiger; species Salipiger sp. ABN3_019. The sequence continues at coordinate 382,649 of NZ_JBSWTP010000009.1, read as the reverse complement.
AGGCGGCGTCCAAGCACCTCGCGCGGGTCTACCGCATCGCCGCCGAGATCGCCGAGTCGGACGCGCCCGAGAGTGCCGAGGACAAGGCCCTGCTGCGCGAGATGCACAAGGCGATCCACGATGTGACCATGGGCGTCGAAAGCTTCGGCTTCAACGCGGCCATCGCCAAGCTCTATGCCTTCACCGGCGTGCTGGGCAAATCCAAGGCCGGCAGCGCGGCCAAGCGCGAGGCGGCGAAGGTTCTGGCGCAGCTGATGTCGCCGATGACCCCGCACCTGTCCGAGGAAGTCTGGCAGCTGCTCGGCGGCGAAGGGCTGATCGCCACCGCGCCCTGGCCCAAGGCCGACGAGGCGATGCTGGTCGAAGACAGCGTGACCCTGCCGATTCAGGTCAACGGCAAGCGCCGCGGAGAACTGACCGTTCCCAAGGACATGCCCAAGGAAGAGATTGAAAAACTCGTCCTCGCACATGATGCTGTGGTGCGGACCCTCGAAGGGGCCGCGCCGAAGAAACTCATCGTGGTGCCGGGCCGGATCGTCAATGTGGTCGCCTAATCGTCGAACCTTCCTCGCAGCCTGCGGCGCGCTTGCGCTCGCGGGCTGCGGATTTACCCCGGTTTACGGGCCGCAGGGGCGCGGGCAGGCGCTGCTCGGCCAGATCGCGCTGAGCGATCCGGATAGCCCCAACGCCTATCTCTTCAACCGCCGGATCGAGGAACGGCTGGGCCGCGCTCCAAGCGGCGCGCCCTATCAGCTCGAGACGACGATCCGCACCGAAAGCACCGGGCAGGGCTCGCTCGCTGACGGCAACACCACCCGCATCCGTCTGGTCGGCGACGCCAGCTTCAAACTGCGCGACACGGCCAGTGCCGAGACGCTGACCGAGGGCTCCACCTCGTCGTTCACCGGCTATTCCACCACCGGCTCGACCGCGGCCACGCAGGCCTCGGAGCGCGACGCCGAAGAGCGGCTGATGATCATGCTCGCCGACCGGGTGATCGACCGGCTGATGCTGGTCGCCGCAGACCTGCCGCAATGAAGCTGTCCGGGCGCGACGCACAGGCCTTCTTCCGCAAGCCGGATCCCACGCGGTCCGGCGTGCTGCTGTTCGGCGAGGACGCCATGCGCGTCGCCCATCGCCGGCAAGAGGTGATCGCCGCTCTGGTCGGCCCCGAGGCCGAGACGGAAATGCGGCTCACGCGGATGTCGGGCGGTGATCTGCGCAAGGATCCCGCGATGCTGCTCGACGCGGTAAAGGCGCAGGGGTTCTTCCCCGGCCCGCGCGTGGTGTTTGTGGAAGAGGCGACCGACGGGCTCGCCAAGATCATGGGCGCGGCGCTGACCGACTGGCGCCCCGGCGATGCGCAGATCATCGTCACCGCGGGTCAGCTCACCGCCAAATCCGCCCTGCGCAAGCTCTTCGAGGCCGCGCCCGAGGCGCTGGCCATCGGCATCTACTCCGATCCTCCGGGCCGCGACGAGATCGAGGCCGCGCTGACCAAGGCCGGGCTCACCCAGGTCGATCGCGCCGCCTTCGATGCGCTTGATCATCTGGCCCGTGCGCTGGAGCCTGGCGACTTCCGGCAGGTTCTGGAAAAGCTCGCGCTCTACAAGCTGGACGATCCCGCGCCGCTGATGCCCGAGGAGGTCGCCGCCTGCGCGCCCGCCTCCATCGAGGCAGAGCTGGACGACATCCTGCATGTGGTGGCCGAGGGCCGCTCGCCCGAGATCGGCCCGCTGATGCAGCGGCTGGAAGGGCAGGGCGTGGCGCCGGTGACGCTGTTGATCATGGCCATGCGCCACTTCCGCGTGCTCTACACGCTGGCCTCGGCACAGGGTGGCCCGCAAGCGGGTGTGCAACGCCTGCGCCCGCCGCTCTTCGGCCCGCGCCGCGACCGCATGCTGCGTCAGGCCTCGGGCTGGAATGCGGACCGGCTCGAAGACGCGCTGTCGATGCTGATGGAGACCGATCTGTCGATCCGCTCCGCCGGGGCCCGCGCCCCCGCCATGGCGCTGGTCGAGCGCAATTTCGTGCGCCTCGCCTGGCTCGCCTCGCGGCGCTAGCCGCCCTTTTCCCGCTCCGCCAGCGTCTCCAGCTTGCCCATCTGCCAGAGCTTGATCTCGCGCGTCAGCCGCAGCGTCGGCTTCACCATGAACAGCACAGAGCCCACGGTGAAGAACCAGATCGCGATGGTCTCATACTGCTTCCAGAAGAACAGCACAGAGCCGATGGTGAAACAGACCGCCGCGCCGAAATCGACGAGCGTGTGGGCAATCTCGAAAAGCGCGTAGACGCGCCGCGTGTCGGCGTTGCGCTGCCGATTGGCGTGGTTGAACAGCTTCATGGACCAGAAGATGGCGCGCCGCCGGCAAAGGAAAAGGCCCGGCGCTGGTGCACCGGGCCCTCTGATCCTGCCAAGCAACGCGCTTTAGCGCGACAGCCCGCCGTGCAGCGTCGGCACGTCCAGCGAGGCGAAACCGTAGTTCCGAAGCCAGCGCAGATCGGAATCGAAGAAAGCGCGCAGGTCGGGGATGCCGTATTTCAGCATGGCGATCCGGTCGATGCCCATGCCGAAGGCAAAGCCCTGCCATTCGTTGGGATCGATGCCGCCCGCCTGCAGCACCTTGGGGTGCACCATGCCCGAGCCCAGAACCTCCAGCCAATCGTCGCCCTCACCCACGGTGACAGAGCCGTCTTTCCACTGGCACTGGATGTCCACCTCGGCCGAGGGCTCGGTGAAGGGGAAGTGCGAGGCGCGGAAGCGTGTCTTCACCGAGCGGCCGAAATAGGCCGAGAAGAACTCTTCCAGCACCCACTTGAGGTTCGCCATCGAGATATCCTTGTCGATGGCAAGCCCCTCGACCTGATGGAACATCGGCGTGTGGGTCTGGTCGTAATCGGCGCGGTAGACGCGGCCCGGGCAGATGATCCGCGTCGGCGCGCCGCCCGCTTCCATCGAGCGGATCTGCACCGGCGAGGTATGGGTGCGCAGCACATGCGGCGGGCGCTCGTCGCCGTCGGCGCGATGCATGTAGAACGTGTCCATCTCGGCGCGGGCCGGGTGATGGCCGGGAATGTTCAGCGCGTCGAAATTGTACCAGTCGGTCTCGACCTGCGGGCCTTCGGCCACGGCAAAGCCCATGTCGGCAAAGATCGCGGTGCATTCTTCCCAGACCTGGCTGACCGGGTGGATACTGCCGACGCGGCGGTTGCGGCCGGGCAGGGTGACGTCCAGCCATTCGGCCTGCAGGCGCTCGTTCAGCGCCGCATCCGCCAGCGCCGCCTTCTTGGCACCGAGCGCCGCGTTGATCTCATCCTTCAGCGCGTTGAGCTTCGGTCCCATGACCTGCCGCTCTTCGGGGCTCATCTTGCCCAGCTCGCGCATCTTCAGGCTGATCTCGCCCTTCTTGCCAACGGCCTGCACCCGCAGATCCTCAAGCGCGGGTTCATCCGCCGCCTTGCCAATCAGGTCGATATACTTGTCGCGCAGGTCGTCCATTCGGGGCCTCTTCCGAGCATCTCTTCGGGGTCGTGCAGTACCGGCTGCGGGGGCGGCGCGCAAGGGCAGGGACCCGCTGCTCTTCGTCTCGATGCAAATATCCCGGGGGAGCCGCGCATCGCGCGGCGGGGGCAGAGCCCCCAGACACGTCACAGGCCGAGGTAAAGGGCCGAGGTCACAGCCCAGCGAGGGCGCAAAAGAAAACGCCGCCCCCGAAGGAGCGGCGTTTCGAAACTCAGCCGTTGGCGCCTATCAGGCGGCCAGCGCGCCTTTCGCCTGGTCGACGATGGCGTTGAAGGCTTCCGGCTCGTGCACGGCGAGATCCGCCAGCACTTTACGGTCAACTTCGATGCCAGCCAGGTTCAGGCCGTTGATGAACTTCGAGTAGGTCAGAGCCTCGTCATGCGCGCGAACGGCAGCGTTGATACGCTGGATCCACAGAGCGCGGAAGTTGCGCTTGCGGTTCTTGCGGTCGCGGGTCGCGTACTGGTTCGCCTTATCGACGGCCTGTGCTGCAACCTTGAAGGTGTTCTTACGACGGCCATAGTAACCTTTGGCTGCCTTGATGACCTTCTTGTGACGGGCGTGGGTGACTACACCACCTTTGACTCGTGCCATGGATCAGAACTCCTTGTTCAGCGGTCGTAGGGCATGTAGCCCTTGACGATTTTTGCGTCGGGAGCCGACAGCGTGGTGGTGCCGCGAGCGTCGCGGATGAACTTCGTGGTGCGCTTGATCATGCCGTGGCGCTTGCCGGCCTGACCAGCCACGACCTTGCCGGTCGCGGTGACCTTGAAGCGCTTCTTGGCGCTCGACTTTGTCTTCATCTTGGGCATTTTCGTCTCCTTAACGAAGTGCGTTCAGCGCAACTCGGCATGCCACAGGAGCCGGCCGCGCGGTTAGAGGCGCCCCTATAGGCGGGAGCGGGCTGCGGTGCAAGCCCTTATCGGTGGGAAGAGGCGGCGCGCGGTCAGCGGATCAGCGCGCCGATCACGCCATAAAGCGCGTCTTCGATCTCGGCAAGCCCATAGCCGCCGGGGCGCGAGACCTGCGCATGCAGCACAAAGCCGATGCCAAGCGCGAGCAGCAGAGCCCCGGCCCATGGTCGCCGCCGCTCGGCCCAAGCGGCCACCAGAAACGGCAGGCCGAACCCGGCAAGCAGCAGGCCAAGCACGAGGAACTGATCTGGGGTCACGCCGCTGCGGCCTTTCGCGGAACTGATCAAACGGACACATGCCTTTGCCGGCACCGATGAGAGTTTAGCGCGGCGGCGGCGCAGATCAAAACGCAGCGGCGCGCGCCGGGGAAGGGCGCGCGCCGCGAAAGCTTAACAGTGATTTGCGGTCGTGACTGCGCTTACTCGGGATCGGTCGAATAGATCAGCCGCTCGTCGCAGGGGGCGACGCGCAGGATGTTCGTGGTGCCCGACATGTTGAAGGGCACGCCGGCGGTCACGATGATATTGTCCTCGGTCCCCGCGTAGCCCTGCGCCCGCGCCGCGCGCGCGGCATTGACCACCGCCTGCTTGAATTGCTCGAGCTCGCCGGTCATCACGCAGTTGGTGCCCCATGTCAGCGACAGCCGCCGCGCCGTGCCGCGCAGCGAGGTCATCGCGATGATCGGCACCCGCGGACGCTCGCGCGCCACCAGCGCGGCGGTGGTGCCCGAGGAGGTGAAGCAGCAGATCGCCTTCACGTTGGCGGTCTCGGCGATCTCGCGCGCTGCCGCAACGATGCCGTCCGCGACGGTGTTGCGGGCGATGTTGCGCGAGTTCTCCATGACCTCGGTGAAGGTCGGGTCCTTCTCGACGCTGATCGCCACGTTGTTCATCGTGGTCACCGCCTCGACCGGGTACTGCCCGGCGGCGGATTTGGCCGAGAGCATCACCGCGTCCGAGCCTTCATAGATGGCCGTGGCCACGTCCGAGACCTCGGCGCGGGTGGGCATCGGGCTCTCGATCATCGATTCGAGCATCTGCGTCGCGACGATCACCGGCTTGCCCGCGGCGCGGCACTTGCGGATCAGCCGCTTCTGGATCGGCGGCACCGCCTGCACCGGCAGTTCCACGCCCAGGTCGCCGCGCGCCACCATGATGCCGTCGGACACCGCGAGGATCTCGTCAAAGGCCTTCACCGCCGAGGGTTTCTCGATCTTCGACAGGATCGCGGCCCGCCCGTCGCAGAGCTTGCGCGCTTCTTCCACATCCTCGGGGCGCTGCACAAAGCTCAGCGCCAGCCAGTCGACGCCAAGCGCCGCGGCGAACTCGAGATCGGCCCGGTCCTTCTCCGACAGCGCCGCCAGCGGCAGCACCACGTCGGGCACGTTGACGCCCTTGCGGTTCGAGATGGTGCCGCCCGCCTCGACCACGCAATTGGCGAAATCCTCGCCGCATTCCTCGACCCGCATGCGGATCTTGCCGTCGTTCACCAGCAGGTGCGCGCCAACGCCAAGCGCCTGAAAGATCTCGGGGTGGGGCAGACAGACGCGCTTTTCGGTGCCCGGCGTCTCGTCGAGGTCGAAGCGGAAGGTCGCGCCCCATTCCAGGTCTTCCGAGCCATTGGCGAACTCGCCCACGCGCAGTTTCGGCCCCTGAAGGTCGGCCAGAATGGCGATCGGGCTGTCCAGATCCTTCTCCACCTGCCGGATGGCGCGGTGCAGCTTGGTGATGTCCTCATGGCTGCCGTGGCTCATGTTCAGGCGGAACACATCGGCCCCGGCCTCATGCAGCGTGCGGATCATCTCGTAGGTGTTGCTCGCCGGGCCAAGCGTGGCCACGATCTTCACTTTGCGCAAACGTCTCATCTGGAACTCCTCGACCTCCTGCCGCGACCCGGCGGGCCGCTTTGCTGTGGAGTTGCGTATTCTCACTCAGCGTAGTGGTTCAAAGCTAAACTATCCACCACCCGCAACGGTTCGGTTATCGCTAACAGCTGCGCCTTTTATTGTCGAATTCCCTTCACGGCGCAACTGATCTAGACATGGCACGCCAGAGATGACGGCAAAGTGCAAAGCGATTATGACCCATACTCCCTACCATATCGAAGGCGCCGAGCGGAAAGGCAGGTTCGTGGTCACCTGCGATCACGCGACACATACCGTGCCGGACGAGCTTGGGGGAACCCTCGGCCTGCCCGAGGCCGACATGGCGCGCCACATTGCCTATGATATAGGCGCGCTGGGAGTTGCCCGCGCGCTTGCCGAGGCGCTGGAAAGCCCCTTGGTCTGGAGCGATTTTTCCCGCCTCGTGATCGACCCCAACCGCGGCGAGGATGATCCCACGCTGCTGATGCGGCTCTATGACGGCTCGGTGATCCCCGGCAATCGCCACGCCGGGCCCGAGGAACGCGCGCGCCGGATCGAAGCTTACTGGCGGCCCTATCACGACGCGGTCGAAAGCCTGCTTGCGCACCGTCCCGAGGCGGCGCTGGTCTCGGTGCATTCCTTCACGCCGCAGTTGCGCGGGCGGCTGCCGCGCCCGTGGCATGTGGGCATTCTGCACGCATGGGACGCGCGGCTGTCGGACGCGCTGCTTGAATTGCTCGCCGCGCAGCCCGATCTGGTGGTGGGACGCAACCAGCCCTATCCGGGCCATCTGCCGGGAGATTCGGTGCATCAGCACGCGCTGAACCATGGCCGCCACAACACGCTGATCGAACTGCGCAACGATCTGATCGAGCGCGAAGAAGATCAGGCCGATTGGGCCGCCCGGCTGGCACCGCTGCTGAAGACCGCGCTGTCCCGCGCGCCCGACTGACTTGAGAGGAGACCAAAATGGACGACCAGACCCGTATCGAGCTTGAAGCCGCCGCCTTCCGCCGCCTGCGCCAGCATCTGATGGAAGACCGCCCCGACGTGGCCAACATCGACCTGATGAACCTCGCCGGGTTCTGCCGCAACTGCCTGTCGCGCTGGTACGAAGAGGCGGCCAATGAACGCGGCATCGAGATGAGCAAATCCGAAGCCCGCGAGATTTTCTACGGCATGCCTTACGACGCGTGGCGCGCCCAGCAAGACGCGGCCACCCCCGAGCAGAAGGCCGCCTTCGAAAAATCCTTCGCCGAAAACGTCACCAACAAGGGCTAAGCTGCGCCCTTCGTCTAGACGAAAATATCCCACGGGGGTCCGGGGGTGTGAAACCCCTGGTCCGCCCTCTCGGTCTCAGCCCGCCGCCGGGAACTTTTCTGGACTCTGCTCGGGGATCTTCCCCGCGATCCACCGCGCGAACTCGAAGTTCGGCCGTTCGAGATGCGACAGCGCGCCGGGCTTGGCAAAGCGCGATTGCATGCCTTTCCACACCCGCTCGGTACAGCCCCGGTCCTCGTCGTTCACCGCGTCGAGCAGACCCTTCAGCGCCTCGAAATGCGCGGCGGCCTCGGGATCGGCGACGAAGTCGGGGTGCAGCCCGCCGCCAAACAGGATCTTCACGTGCCCCGGCCCGTCGGGCGTGAGGCTGAGATACCAGAAATAGCCCGGCGTCAGGGTGATCAGCAGCGCGGGGTAGACCGACAGCAGCCACGTCCGGTGGCGCGCGTCGCCCTGCAGTTCGGTGTTGCTTGGGTGGGCGATCGACAGGGCGATCGAATCGTCCTTCAGGATGTGGTGGTAGTTGAACCCCGCAAATCCTTCCGGGCAGGTCATCTTCCGCAGGTCCACCGCGCCGCCGATGGTGCCGCCGTGGCACATGGGCAGGTGGTAGCTCTCCATGAAATTCTCGGCGAGGATCTTCCAGTTGGTGTCCCAGCGGTGCTCTTCGCGGAAGGTCTCGACGTAGTCCTCCATGCGAAGATAGCCCACCAGATCGTCCATCTCGGGCAGGCTCTCGGCGGGCTCGGGCAGGTCGGGGTCGAGCGTGACCATGATCCAGCCCTTCCAGTCGACGCAGCGCACGGCGGGAAGCCGGGTCTGGTCCTTGCAAAAGCTGCTGTTGAGCTCCATCGCCGGGGCGCCGCGCAGCGTGCCGTCGAGGTTGTAGCTCCACGCATGATAGGGGCAGGTGATCACCCGCGTGGTGCCGCGTCCCTCCAGCAGCACCGACATGCGGTGGCGGCAAACGTTCGACATGGCGCGCAGGCGGCCGTCGCGGTCGCGCAGCACGAGGATCGGCTCACCGGCGATCTCCATCGTCAGATAATCGCCCGGGGTCTTCAGCGCGTCGGTCCGGCCAGCGCAGAGCCAGCTTTTGGCAAAGACATGCGCCTCTTCGAGCGCGAGGAAGCTCTCGGAGGTATAGACCGAGACCGGCATCGCCTGCGCCTCTTCGAAGGGTACGGCGGTGTTAGCGCGCAGCTCGGCGGCGGGATCGTGGATGGTCATGCAGCGCCTCCAGAGGCACGCCGCAAGGGGCGTTAAGAAACTGTTGCGGGACGGCGCGCACCACGCCCTCAAATCGCAGTCCAGTCAAGCGAAACCAGCACCGGCGAGGGGATCATCACGCTTTGTGATCGGGGGAGGCACCAAACAGCGTTTGACCGTCCCCGCGGGGACAGCAGACACTGGGTGCGGAGAAACTCAGGAAGACCGACATGACGCAGATCACCCTCTACGGCCACCCCGACAGCGGCCACGCCTGCAAGGTGGCGCTGGCGCTCTCACTGGCGGGGATCGCGCATGAGACGGTCTTTGTCGACATCTGGGCCGCGCCCGAAACCCGCCCGCCTGCGTTCCTCGCCGCCAGCCCGCTGGCGCAGGTGCCCGCGCTGGTGCTCGAGGATGCGGCGCTCACCCAATCGGGCGCGATCCTGCTGGAGATCGCGTCGCGCTGGCGCGTGCTGGGGGGCGACAGCCCCGAGGGGCTGCGCCGCGGCGCGGGGCTTCTGATGTGGGAGGCCAACCGCATCGGCATGTGCCTGCCGCAGCTGATCGAGGCGCGGCGTCCCCACGGGGACAGCTTTCCGGATGGGGCGGTGGACTGGCTCACCGGGCGCTACGAGACCGACCGCGAGAATTTTGACCGGCTGCTCGGCGAGGGGCCATTCTTCCACGGCGACGCGCCGGGCCTCGGCGATTGCGCGATCTGGGGGTATGTCCAATGGCTCGAGAAGGCCGGTGTCACCCCCTCGGCAGCCATGGCGACATGGACCCAGCGGATGCAGGCGCTGCCCGGCATGAAGAGCGCCGAAGATTTCTTTCCGCAGCCCCAGCCCGCCTAGTCCGACAGCAGCGGCAGGATCAGCGAGAACAGCTCGCCCTGAGAGGAGATGCCGCATTTGCGGTAGAGCTGCTTGCGAAAGACCTTCACCGTCTGCGGGCTGATCTCCAGCCGCAGGGCAATCGACACGGTGCTGTGTCCCCGCAGGATCAGGAGCGCCACCTCGGCCTGCCGCGGGCTGAGACTGATGCTGTGTCGGCTCTGCAGAGAGGCGATCAGCCGCCCGGTCACGGCAGCATCTGTGTAGTCGCCAGAGGACGACAGGCTCGACCATTGCTTTTCGCACAATCCGCAGGCAATCGGCGCTATTTTTTGGGCATAGTCCAGGTCACGTGCGGAAAAGCTCTGCCGAGAAGAGGCGTCGCGCCCAAGGCAGACATGCACGGATACCCCCTCGGCCGGGTAAGCCACATAGGCGATCTCGTCGATCAGTGTGGTGCGCTGGTAATAGGCCGCGAAATACTCGTTTCTCAGGAAGGCATCGGGGGCGATGTCGCGCAGCCGATAGAGCCCGGCGGGGACTTTTCGCACGTGCAGATCGTGGAACGGATCGAGCAGGTAAGCCCCTGAAAGATAATCTTCTTCCAGACGTTCATGCACCCGCTTCTCGCGCGACTGCGTGAACAGAACCTGTGGCTTTCGGGACTGGAAATAGGCGAGCATCGTGGTGTTGTCGATCTCGAAGCTGCGCGACAACCACAAGTAGAGAGCGGCCGGGAAATCCTCGTCCCCAAGGGCGGCGATGGTGCGCCCCAGATGGGCCTCGGCGGAGTTCGGCAGCTGCAGCATCATACCTCCTTGGGGGTATATACCCCCTGATCGGCCAGTTCTTAGCGTGATCCTCCAGAAACCGGGGGTATAGGCAAGGAGATTCGATGCCTGTGGACGCAACTTCACCGACGGCAAACGCGGTCGAGATCGACAACGTGGTGAAGCACTACGGCACGTTCACCGCGCTGCATGGCGTGTCGATGCAGATCGGGGAGGGCGAGTTCTTCACGCTGCTCGGCCCGTCGGGCTGCGGCAAGACCACCTTGCTGCGCTGTATCGCCGGGTTCGAGGACGTCTCGGAAGGGGCCATCCGCCTGCACGGCGAGGATATCGCGCCGCTGCCGCCGCATAAGCGCGAAGTGAACACCGTCTTCCAGCAATACGCGCTGTTTCCGCATATGACCGTGTTGCAGAACGTCATGTTCGGCCTACAGCGCCGGGGCTGGAGCGGCTCGGACGCCAGCGCCCGCGCCAAGCAGGTGATCGAACTGGTGCAACTGGGCCAATTCGCCGAGCGCCGCCCCGGCCAGCTTTCGGGCGGCCAGCAGCAGCGCGTGGCGCTGGCCCGCGCGCTGGCACCGCGGCCCAAGGTCTTGCTGCTCGACGAGCCGCTTTCAGCGCTCGATCTGAAGCTGCGGCAGGCGGTGCGGAGCGAGCTCAAGGCGATCCAGCGCGAGACCGGCATCGCTTTCGTCTTCGTCACCCACGATCAGGAAGAGGCGCTGACCATGTCCGACCGCATCGCGGTGATGTCGGCGGGCCATGTGCAGCAGATCGGCTCCCCGCGCGAAATTTACGAGGCGCCGTCGAACCGCTTCGTGGCGGATTTCATCGGCGAGACCAATCTGCTCGACGTGACCGTGCAGCATGTCTTTGAGGACCGGGCCGAGATCCTGCTTCCGGGCGGCGCCGCGCTGGCCTGCCCGGCGGCGCTGGGCGCGCGGCCGGGGCAGGGGCATCTGTCGCTGCGGCCTGAACGGCTGGGGCTCTGCGCAGCGGGGCAGGGGCAGTTGCAGGGCACGGTCGAGGATCACGTCTACCTCGGCACGGACACGCAGTTGCACACCCGGCTGTCGGATGGCGAGGCGCTGGTGCTGCGGGTGCAGAACGGCGCGGGCGCCATTCCCGAGCGCGGCGCGCAAGTGGGTATCGAGATCGAGGCAGGCGCAGCGCGTCTGCTGTCGGACTGATGGCGGGCGGCGCGCCGGCGGGCGCTTCCAATTCCGAGATCTACAAGGGCAATGGGCCGAAGCTGCTGCTTCCGGCGTGGGTGTTCATCGGCATCTTTCTGGTGATGCCGGTGGGGATCATGGCGGTGTACTCTTTCCTCACCAAAGAGTTCCGCGGCGGCGTCATCTGGGAATTCACATGGGCCGCCTACGATCAGTTCTTCCTCAATCGCGGGCTGTTCGGGGACGAGCCGCCGAGCATCGAGTGGACCTATATCGGCATCTTCTGGCGCTCGATCTGGCAGGCGGGGCTGGCCACGGTGCTGTGCCTGCTGATCGGCTTTCCCACAGCGTGGTTCATCGCCACCCGCGCGGCCAAGGAACGCTCGGTCTGGTTGTTCCTGATCACCGTGCCCTATTGGGTGAACCTGCTCATCCGCACCGTGTCGATGAAGTTCCTGATCCGCGACACCGGCCCGCTGAACGAGTTTCTGCTGGCACTGGGGGTCATCGACACGCCGCTGGCGCTGGTGAACACCAATTTCGCCGTGCAACTGGGGCTTTTCTACAGCTACCTGCCGTTCATGGTGCTGCCGATCTACGCCGCGGTGGAGCGCTATGACTTCTCGCTGTCGGAGGCGGCGGCGGATCTTTACGCCAGCAGTTGGCAGACGCTGCGGCTGGTGATTCTGCCGGTGGTGAAGCCGGGGATCGTGGCGGGCTGCATCCTCGTCTTTGTGCCGTCGCTGGGGGCGTTCCTTGCGCCGGACCTGCTGGGCGGGGCCAAGACATTCATGATCGGCTCGCTGATCGAAGAGCAGTTCAAGGGCGCGGCTGGGAACTGGCCGTTCGGGGCGGCGGCCTCGATGATCCTGCTGACCATCGTCATGGGCGTGCTGCTGATCCACGCACGGGCGCAGACGAAGGGGGAGCGGTGATGGCGGCTCTGGTGCAACGCAAGCCGGGCGAGCGTCGGCCCGTGGGATGGCGCTGCGGCCTTGGGCAAGGGCGCTTTATGGAGGCCAAATTCTGCGTCGTCGGAGCATCGCGCGCGGATGACAAAGCGCCAGCCCGTGGGGACGGGCCGTCGCTCGCCCGGCGCCTTCGGCTTGATTCCGGGCGGCTTGATTCCGGGCGTATTGGCGCGGGGCGACCAGCCCCGGGCCGCGCCCGACCCTCCCCACGGGAGGGCGCATCTTACGATGCCGTTTGCCGCTCGCAGAGCGTTCGGGGTTACGGGATAAATCGCCTGCCACAGTCGTTGCAAAGCGCCCACCCAGGGTCGGGCGCGGCCCTCCGTCCGCAACTCGGGGGGGCATCCTGATGGCCAAACCCGTCGACCTGCGCCGCTTCACCGGCTTTCGCGCGATCACATGGCTCTGCCTTTTCGTGCTCTATGCGCCGCTGGTGATCGTGGCGATCTACAGTTTCAACGACAGCACTTCGATCACCCGCTGGGGCGGCTTCTCGCTGAAGTGGTACGTGGATGTCTTCACCGGCCCCGAGGCGCCGAAGTTCCGCGACGCGGCGATCAACAGCTTTACCATCGCCATCGGGGCGGCGATCTGCGCGACGCTGATTGCCACCGCCGCCGCCGTCGCGATGAACCGGGCCGGGCGCTTCAAGGGTAAGACCGCCAGCCTCGCGCTGATCAACCTGCCGCTCATGGTGCCCGAGATCGTCACTGCCGTGGCCTCGCTGGTGTTCTTCATCACCATCGGCTTTCAGACCGGTCTGCTGACCATCTTCATCGCCCATGTCGTGTTTTGCATCCCCTTCGCCTATCTGCCGATCTCGGCGCGGATGCAGAGCGTGCCGGACATGTACGAGCAGGCGGCGATGGACCTTTACGCCACCCCTTGGGAAGCGTTCCGGCTGGTGCTGCTGCCGCTGATGGTGCCGGGGATCCTCTCGGGGTTCCTCTTGGCGTTCATCATCTCGCTCGATGACTTCCTGATCACGAATTTCGTCAAAGGCGCAGGGGTCGAGACCCTGCCCACGGCGATCTTTGGATCGGTCAAACAGGGCATCAAGCCCAACATCATGGCCATATCGACCCTGCTTCTGGGGGTCTCGGTGGTCTTCGTCACGCTTTCCTGGATCATCGGGCGGGCGGGGCACTCGAAACGATAAAAACCAAGAAACCATCCAACAGACCAACAGCGGAGATCCTGACATGAAGACCTTCCTCACCACATCCGTGCTGGCGCTGTCGCTGGCAACCGGCGCAAGCGCCGAGGGCAAGCTCTCGCTCTACCACTGGTTCGAGTACATCCCGCAGGAATTGCTCGACAAATTCGCCGAGGAGTATGACGTCGAGGTGACCATGGACACTTTCGACAGCAACGAGGCGCTGCTGGCCGCGCTGAAGGCGGGCAAGATGGGCAGCTACGATCTGGCCGTGCCGGGCGACTATATGGTCAAGATCATGGGCGACGAGGGCATGCTCGACACGTTCGAGCCGGGCGAGCTTAGCAACTTCGGCAACATCGAAGACAAGTGGCTGGACGTGGATTTCGATCCGGGCCGCCAGTCCTCGATCCCCTATCAGTGGGGCTCGACCTCCTTCTCGGTGAACAAAGAGGTCTATGATGGCCCGCTCGACAGCCTGTCGCTGATCTTCGAGCCGCCGGCGGACCTGAAGGGCAAGATCAACGTGCTCGACACCTCGGGCGAGACGCTGACGCTGGCCTCGCTCTATCTGGGCATCCCGCAGTGCAGCTCGGACCGCGAGCAGCTGAAGGCGCTCAACGCGCTGGTGCAGGCCGCCAAGCCCGATTGGGCGAGCTTCGGCTCTGACGTGGCCAAGGACGTGCTGGTCTCGGGCGATGCGGCGGCGGGCATGATCTGGTCGGGCTTTTCGGCCAAGGCCCGCGCCGAGGGCGCACCGATCGAGTATGTCTTCCCGAAAGAGGGCATGATCGTCTGGATGGACAACGTCGTGCTGCTGAAGGACGCGCCGAACCGCGACAACGCGCTGAAGTTCATGGACTTCCTGCTCGAGCCCGAAAATGCCGCGGCGGTCACCAACTACGCGCAATACACCGCGGGCGTGAAGGGCGTCGAAGAGTTCCTCGACCCCGAGGTCGCCAATTCGCCCGAGTTCGAACCCTCCTGCGGACGTGAAGGGTGTCTTCGTGGAGGCCTGCGCGCAGGACGTGCAGGAGATGTACGACGCGATCTGGACCAACCTGAAGAAGTGACGATGAAGCTCGCCCTTTATCAGGGGCCGCCCATCGGCGGCGACATCGAGGCGGGGATCTCCCGCCTCGGTGCCCAGCTGGAGGCAGCTGCGGCGGCGGGTGCGCGGATGCTCGTCGCGCCCGAGCTGTTCCTGCCCGGCTACAACCAGCCCGAGTTGCATGGCGCGTTGTCCCAGCCCCGCGGCGGTGACTGGGGCGACCGCCTGTCGGGCCTTGCGCGCGCGGCGGGCTGCGGGCTCTGCGTCGGCTGGGCCGAGCGTGACGACGAGCTGGTCTATAACGCCGCCACCTGCTGGGACGCCGATGGCACCGAGCTGGGCCACTACCGCAAGATCCAGCTGTTCGGGCCGATGGAGAAGGCCAGCTTCGCGCCCGGCTCCGACTACTGCCTGTTCGAGCTGGAAGGCCTGCGCGCCGCCATGCTGATCTGCTACGACGTCGAGTTTGCCGCGCATGTGAAGGCGCTGGCGGAGCGCGGCGCCGAGCTGATCCTTGTGCCGACCGCGAACCCGGTTGGGTTCGAACATGTGTCCCGCGTCTTCGTGCCTGCGCGCGCGGCCGAGGTGGGTGTGACGATTGCCTACGCCAATTTCTGCGGCACCGATGCCGGGCTCTCCTTTGGCGGAGAGTCCCTGATCGCCGGACCGGACGCGCGGCCCCTCGCCAGCGCCGGAACCGCCGAAACGCTGCTCATCGCCGAGGTCGGGACGCCCATCGCGCCCGGTCTTCGCTCTACCCAACTTCAGGACTTCAGGGAGGTCTAACCCATGTCGCTCGATCTCGACATTTCCACCGATGGCGTGCTCACCGCCGACACCAACCTTGTGCAGAGCTGGGCCGACCTGAACGCGCTCAAGCAGTCGGGCGCGCGCACGGTCATCGTCAGCGCCGAGGGCGCCATGGTGCGCGACAGCGAGGGCAACGAGCTGATCGACGGCATCGGCGGGCTGTGGTGCGTCAACGCCGGACACCGGCGAACCGAGATCATCGACGCGATCACCGAGCAGCTGAACACGCTCGACTTCTACTCGACCTTCTACAATTTCACCCATCCCACCGCTGCGGCGCTGGCGGTGAAGCTTGCGGAACTGGCGCCGGGCAACCTCAACAAGGTCCACTTCGGCAATTCCGGCTCGGTCGCGAATGAGACCGCGATCCGCATCCTGCACCATTACTACAACCGCCTTGGCCAGCCGCAGAAGAAGCGCATTCTGTGCCGCCACGGGGCCTACCATGGCTCGACCAACCTCACCGTTGCGATGACCACGCCCGGCTACTCCGAGGGCTGGGGCAAATCCGGGGAATGGGTGCACCACCTGCGCTGCCCGCACCAGTGGCGCGAGGCGCCCGAGATGACCGAGGCGGAATTCCTCGAAGCCCTCAAGCAGGACCTGCTGGACACGATCGCGCATTACGGCGCCGAGACCATCGCCTGCATGGTGGCAGAGCCGATCATGGGCGCGGGCGGCGTCATCGTCCCGCCCGAGGGCTATCACGCCGAGATGGCCGCGATCTGCCGTGCGCATGACATCAAATATGTGACCGACGAGGTGGTCACCGCCTTTGGCCGACTCGGGCATTTCTTCGCCTCGAAGGATGTCTTCGGCGTGCAGCCCGACATCATCAACACGGCCAAGGGGCTTACCTCGGGCTATCAGCCGCTCTCGGCGACGATCATGTCGGATGAGATCCACGAGGTGATCTCGGGTCCCGGCGGCATGTTCTTCCATGGCATGACCTATTCGGGCCATCCCGCCGCCGCCGCTGCGGGGCTCGCCAATATCGCGCTGATGGAGCGGGACCAGATCCCGCAGCGTGTGCAGGTGACCGGCAAGCGGTTCGAGGGGCTGCTGCGCCAGCTCGAAGAGTTCGACATCGTCGGCGAAGTGCGCGGCAGCCACTTCATGATGGGCATCGAGTTCGTGAAGAACAAAGAGACCAAAGAGCCCTTCGCGCCCGAAGAGATGATCGGCCTGCGGATCGCGCGCGAGGCGCAGAAGCGCGGGCTCATCGCGCGGCCTCTGGGCAATATCCTGATCCTCTCGCCGACGCTGATCATGGATGAGGCGATGATCGACCGGGTTGCGGACATCCTGAAGGAGAGCATTGCTGCATTGCAGAGCAGCCTGTGACAAATTGGCCCTGAGCGGGACGTGCAGCGTCCCGCTCGGGCCTCACCTGTGGTAAGGGTGGGCCTGTACTATCCTGCTTGGAAGGAGCCCAGACATGGATAATTCGACCCCCCGCAAGACCACCACGCGTGCCAAGTCGACCACGTCGCGGGGCAGCACGACCCGCCGCCGCAGCCCGGTGAAGGCCGCCGCCGCGTCTGACGCCAAGACGACAACTTCCGTTATAAAAGAAACACCTGAGGCGCCGAAGCCCGAGACCGCAGCAGCGCCCGAGGCCGCCAAAGAGACCCCCAAGGCCGAGACCGCGGCAGCGCCCGCTCCGGAGCCGATCCCGGCTGCGAGCCCTGCCAAACCGGCGGCCAAACCCGCGCCGAAGCCGCGCGCCGCGCCGCGCCGCACGGCCAAATCCGCCGAATCGCCCAAGCCCGCAACGCCGAAACCGGCGCCGCGCGCTGCAGCTGCGAAACCCGCGGCCAGCAGACCCTCTGTGGTGAAGGCTTCTGCCCCGAAGCCCGCCCCGAAACCTGTTGCGAAACCTGCCGCGGCAAGACCCGCCGCCGCGACGGTCGCGCCCACCGAGCGCGAGTTCCGTCTGAGCTGGAATTTCGAGCCCTATGCCGCCACTGCGATCGTCGACACGATGCTCGACATCGGCGCCGAAATGCAGAGCTTCACCGCCGAGCGTGTGCGCGAGGATGTCTCGACACAGCACGCGATGCTGCACTGCAAGACCCCGGCCGAACTGATGCACATCCAGAGCGCCTTCTACCAGAAGGCTAGCGAGGATTACCGCGCGCATTGGGGACGTCTTGCGGAACTTGGCGGCAAGCTGCCCTTCTTCCCCGGCTGATTTTCGGGGACAGAGCATCTGAGGCGGGGCGCCCCCGCCTCTCTTGGGGCGCCCGGGTGGCGCCCCTTTTCGTTCCGCGTCAGCCGAAGACGTAGCTGCCCGGCGCCGCGCCGAGCGAGGGCAGCGGACAAGGTCCCGCCGTCCGTTTCCGCGCGCTGCCGCGCTTGGCGAGCCACTGCGTCCATTTCGGCCACCACGAGCCCTGCTTCACCGGCTGCGCTGCGACCCAATCTTCGCGGTCGGCGGCATGCAGCATGACCTCTCCGATCCGGTAGTGGCGGTGCTTGTGGCCGGGTTCGGACACGATGCCCGAATTATGCCCGCCGCTGGTGAGCGCGAAGGTGATCGGCCCGTCGAAGAATCGCGTCACCTTCCAGACCGAGGGCCATGGCGCGATGTGATCCTTCTCGGTGCCGATGGCGAAGACCGGCAGATGCACGTCCTCCAGCGCCACCGGATCGCCGCCGATCTCAAACTGGCCGAGCGCGAGGCGGTTCTCGAGAAAGAGATGGCGCAGGTATTCCGAATGCATCTTCGCGGGCATCCGCGTGGTGTCGGCGTTCCACGCGATGAGGTCGATCATCGCGGCGCGCTCACCCAACAGGTAGTCGTGGATGGTCCGCGACCAGATCAGGTCCACCGAGCGCAGCATCTGGAAGGCTCCGGCCATCTGGTCGGACCGCAGATAGCCCTGCTGCGCCATCGTATCCTCAAGGAAGGCGACCTGACTGTCGTCGATGAAGAGGGTGATCTCGCCAGCCTCGGTGAAATCCACCTGCGCCGCCAGTAGCGTCAGGGAGGCGAGCCGCTCCTGCCGGCCTTCACGGGCCAAGGCCGCCGCCGCGATCGACAGCAGGGTCCCGCCAAGGCAATAGCCCGCCGCATGCACCCGCTCACCCGGCACCGCGCGGCCAATGGCGTCGAGCGCGTCGAAGATGCCAAGCCGCACATAGTCTTCCATCCCCATCTCCGCTTCCGATGCGCCGGGGTTGAGCCAAGAGATCATGTAAACCTCAAAGCCCTGCCCGGTCAGGTAGCGCACCATGGAGTTCCGCTCGGAGAGATCGAGAATATAGTATTTCATGATCCACGCGGGCACGATCAGCAGCGGCTCGGCGTGGAGCTTCTCGGTGACCGGCGTATAGCGGATAAGCTCCATCAGCGGCGAGCGATGCACCACCTCGCCGGGTGTCGCCGCCAGCGTCTCGCCGACCTTGAAACCGCCGGTGTCGGGCTTTTCGCCCTGCGCCCAGATCGATAAATCCTCTAAGTAATTATGCAGCCCGCGCATCAGGTTGGCGCCGCGCTCTTCCTGCGTGCGCCGCAGCACCACGGGGTTGGTCAGCGCGAAATTCGACGGCGCCACCGCGTCGAGCAATTGCCGGGCGGCGAAATTGGTCAGCTGCGCATGGCGCGGGTTCACGCCCTGCACGCCGGTGGTGGCGCAGTCCCACCACGCCTCGGTCAGCTGAAAGCAGCGGGCGGCGAGATCGAAGGGCCAGTGCTGCCATTCGGGATCGGCGAACCGCCGGTCGCGGCTGAGCGCGGCATGGGCAAAAGGCGCCGTCCCCAGCGCGCAGCCCACCGCGTTCTGCATCATCCGCGCCGCGCCCGAGATCGCGTCTTCCTGCAGCGCCGCCTGTTTTGCGGGGGATCCGGCCAGATGCGCCGCCCAGTCGAACCACGCCGTGGCAAGCCCCATGGGAGAGAGCCCGCCGGTGGCATTGGCCAGCGCCGCGTGAAACGCCCGGTCGATGCCGCCGTGGCGGTCGGCGGCGGATGCATCGGCTTGGCACTGGGCCGGGCTCTGGGCGGGGCGTTGTTCGGGGCGTTGTTCGGGGCGTTGCGCGGGGGAGGGAGGAGCGATGTGCTGCATGGCGTCTCCAATGGCACGCGAGATCGGCACGCGCCTTGATCCGGCGCAAATTCAGAGAGATGTCAGACCGAGCTTGCACGCCGCGCATGACGCGGAGATGTAAAAGCGGATGTCGCGGTGGTGCCGCGCCGGGGCAAATTCCTCGCCAAGGAATTTGCAACTCTCTTCGAAGAGAGTTGGCTCGCCCAGCCCAGCCCAGCCCAGCCCAGCCCAGCCTCAGCGGAGCAGCCGGTCCAGCACCGGCGTCAGTTTCTTGGCGACCTGCGCATGCCCCACGGGCCGCAGCGCCTCGGCGGCGGCGGCGGCCTCGAAATCGGCGAAGATCATCCCCTCGGTCTCGCCCGCCAGCGCCTCCTCCGGCAGCGTCAGTTCCAGCACCGCCGATGCCCTTGGTCGCAGCGCCTCGATCATGCCGCGTTCGATGAACAGCGGCGCGGGGGCAAGCCGATCCACATGCGTGTCGGGCGGCGGATGGCCCGCAGCCCAGAGCAGCACCACGCGGCCGCCGAGCAGCGTCAGCAGATGTTTCATCCGCGCCACCCAAGCGAGCCGCAACTCGGCGGTAACCTCGGCAAAACGCTCCTGCGAGATCTCGCGCAGCCGGCCGAGCATGTGCAGGGTGAAATGAAACTCGGTGAAATCCACCTCCGGATAAAGCTGCTGCAGCCGGTCGGAGGCATGCAGGAAGCGATCGTTGCGCCGCGGGTGCACCCCGTAAAAGCGGTTCGACATGTTCTGCGCCCCCATCACCTGCAGCACGCTGATCTCGGCCTGATCGGCCAGCGCCATCACCGCCGGATCACCGAGATAGAGATCGATGCCCGCGTTGACCGCACCAAGGTTGACGCAGGGGTGCGGTGCGCCACCCTCGGCCAGCGCCGCTTCCACCTGCGCCGCGAAGGGCTCGCTGACAAAGCGCCCGAAGGTTTCCGCACCGCCCAGAAACGCCACATACGGCGGATGCACCTCGCGCTTCGGCCCGCGAAACAGGGTCCGCGACCGGCCATAGCGGCAGGGGAAATACTCAAGCGCACCCTCAACGGATTCGGCATAGGACATGACGCCCCCCATTTCTGATTCCCATTCACCCGGGGCTCAGCATCCGCCCCGCGCCCCAACAATTCGCTAATGAGAAAAACCGCGCAAAAATTGCCCGGCCCCCGCTTGCAGCCGGCAGGCGCGGGCGCATAAGGTTGCCGCGCATCAAAGCGGGGTAGGTCCCATGGAAATCAAGAGCATCGGTGTCATCGGCGCAGGGCAGATGGGCAATGGCATCGCCCATGTCATGGCGCTGTCGGGCTATGAGGTGCGCCTGTCGGACGTCAGTCAGGAGGCGCTGGACAAGGCGCTGGCCCTGATCACCCGCAATCTCGACCGGCAGGTCAGCCGCGAGAAGATCAGCGCAGAGGCGCGCGACGCCGCTCTGGCCAAGATCAGCACCACGCTCGACACCGTCGAAGTGGCGCAGACCGATCTGGTGATCGAGGCCGCGACCGAGCAGGAAGCGGTGAAGAGCAAGATTTTCGAGGGGCTGCTGCCGCATCTTCTGCCGCATACGATCCTGACGTCGAACACCTCGTCGATCTCGATCACCCGGCTCGCCTCGCGCACCGACCGTCCCGAGAAATTCCTTGGCTTCCACTTCATGAACCCGGTGCCGGTGATGCAGCTTGTCGAGCTGATCCGCGGCATCGCCACCGACGAGCCGACCTATCAGGCCTGTCTGAAAGTGGTGGAAACGCTGGGCAAGACCGCGGCCTCCGCCGAGGATTTCCCGGCCTTCATCGTCAACCGCATCCTGGTGCCGATGATCAACGAGGCGGTCTACACGCTCTATGAGGGCGTCGGCAATGTGCGCTCGATCGACATGGCGATGAAGCTCGGGGCGAACCACCCGATGGGCCCTCTGGAGCTGGCCGACTTCATCGGGCTCGACACCTGCCTTGCCATCATGAACGTGCTGCATGACGGTCTGGCCGACACCAAATACCGCCCCTGTCCGCTGCTGACCAAATATGTCGAGGCCGGATGGCTGGGCCGCAAGACCAAACGCGGCTTCTACGACTACCGCGGTGACGAGCCGGTACCGACGCGCTGAACCAATACGCTGAACCAATGCGCTGAGGCCCGCCGCTTCTTCTCTTTGAAAATACGCCGGGGGTGAGCCCGGAACGGGCGAGGGGGCAGCGCCCCCTCTCTTGCGGCCTGGATCGCCGCGCCGCGCGGGGGACCTACCGCCCCTTCAGCGCCAGTGTCTTTTCGCGCAGCCAGGCGACGAATTCGCGCTGATTGCCGGTCCAGCCGCGCACCTCATCGGGGCTGATCGGCGCGCCGACGACGGGGGCCTGCGGCCTGCCGCACGCGTGCATCACCTCGTGGATCAGCAGACCCTGCCGCAGCGTGGGCGAGAGCTTGTTGGCCATCTGATAGGCGCGGCTGTTCTGTCCGGGGAAATAGATCGGCACCACGGTGGCACCCGAGCGCTGGATCATCTTGGCGGTGAACGGGTTCCAGACGGCCTCGATGGCGGGACCAAAAAGGGTCTCCGACGCCGCCACCACGCCCGAGGGGAAGAGCGCGATCACCCCGCCGCGCTTCAGGTGGTCCATGGCGGTGGCGCGCATCTCAAGGCTCTGTTCGCGCGCGGTTTCCTCATGCGGGAAGGGCACCGGGATCATGAACTGGCCGATCTCCTCGACGCCGGTCAGCAGCGAGCGGGTGAGGATCTTATAGTCGGTCCGCACACGACCGATCAGTTCGGCAAGGATCATCCCGTCGACCAGCCCATGCGGGTGGTTCGCCACCACGATCACCGGGCCGGAGGCGGGGATGCGCGCGATCTGCTCTGCCGGGGTCCGCAGTTCGATCCCCATCATCTTCAGCGCCTGCGGCCAGAAGGCCTGCCCGTCGGGCACACCGACGCGTTCAAACTTGCGCACGAGGCGGATGAGGGGGATTTTGCCGGTGAGCCACTCCAGCGCGCGGATGGTGTTGGCCTTCCACGGGTTGGTGAACGTGTTGGCGTAGCTCAGCTTGCGCTTGTCATAAGGCGCATGGGCCGGGGTGACGGATGTCCCCCGATTGGCCGTCGCCTCATGGCTGTCGAGCATGTGCCGCCCCTGTTCCTTCATGCACCCACCTGGGGGTCAGTTGTCCTCGCCGAACCGGTTCGCCACGAGCGCCTCGAGCGCGTCGGCGAGGGCTGCAGCGTCCGGACCGGAGGTCTCGACCTCAATAGAGCTTCCCTTGGAAGCTGCCAACATCAAAAGCCCCATGATGCTGTCGCCGCCGGTGCTCATGCCGTCCTTGGATACTTCGGCATGGGCGTCGAACCCCTCGACCACCTCGACCAGCTTGGCGGAGGCGCGGGCGTGCAGGCCCTTTTCGTTGACGATGTTCAGCACGCGGCGAACCGATGTATCACTCATGGTGGATCTCTTGATTGCTTGGCCGTTGCGCGGCCTCAGACGGCATCAGGTTTGACGTTCTGACTGTCAATGTATTTCCGCCCCGCTTCGAGCGCGCCGCGCACGGCGTCGGGCACCGGCAATTGGCGGGTCTTTGCGAGCTTGATCAGCATTGGCAGGTTCATCCCGTAAAGGATGCGGCGGTTCTCGGGCTGGCAGGCCAGCAGGCTCAGGTTGGACGGCGAGCCGCCGAAAAGGTCGGTCACCAGAACCACGCCGCCCCCGGTGTCGACACTGTCCGCAGCGGCGCAGATCTCGGCCTGTTTCTTGCCGCGATCGTGATCGGCCTCGATCGAGATCGCCATGATTCCGGGCTGTACCCCGACCACATGTTCCACGGCGGAGAGATATTCCTTCGCCAGTCCACCATGCGCCACGATCACGATGCCGATCACGCTTGCGACCTTTCGTCCGTTCCAGTTGCCACGCCCTTGGCGGTCTGGCCGCGGCGCTCGAGTTCCCGGTGCCTAGTTGACACCTGCCAGCCCCGGTCCGCAAGGGCGCGCGCGACGGTTTCCGTCACCATGACCGACCTATGTTGCCCGCCGGTACAGCCAAATCCGAACGACAGATGCGCCTTGCCCTCTTCAGTGCAGGCCGGAAGCATGAAGAGCGCCAGATCGACGATCTTTTCGAGGAACGGCGCAAAGCGCGGATCGGCCTGCACATGGGCGCGCACTTCGGCGTCGAGCCCGGTCTTGGCGCGCAGCTCGGGCACCCAATGCGGATTGTCGAGGAAGCGGCAGTCGAACACCGTGTCGAGCCCCTGCGGCAGGCCGCGCTTGTAGGAAAAGCTCTGCACCGAGACGGCAAGCTGCTGCGCCTCGTCCTGCGCGAACCATCCGGCAAGCTGCGCGCGCAGGTCGTGCGGGCTGAGCTCGGAGGTGTCGATCAGGATCTCGGCAGCGCTCCGCGCGGGTTCGAGCAGGGAAAGTTCGCGTGCAATGCCATCGGTGTAGGCGCTGTCGGGCGACAGCGGATGGCGGCGGCGGGTCTCGGAATAGCGCCGCGCCAGCACCTCGGGCGCGGCGTCGAGATAGAGCAGCTGCGCCTGCACCAGCGGCTGCCCGTCGAGCGCGCGTCGCAGGCCGAGCAGCCCCTCGACGGTGAAATCGCGGTTGCGGATGTCGACGCCAAGCGCCAGCGGGCGGCTCAGCGCGGGCCCTTCCAGAAGCCGTGGGATCAGCCCGAGCGGGATGTTGTCGATCGCTTCAAAGCCAAAATCCTCCAGCGCGTTGATCGCGGTGGAGCGCCCGGCGCCAGACGGGCCGGTGACCAGCACTACATGCTGGGGCGCTTTGGGCGAGTCATCCATGGCTGTGGACATGACTGCGGACATGATCGGACATCACGAGGGATCCCTTGCTGCACCCTTCAGATATTGAACGAGCGCTGCGGGAAAATAGGGATGCGCGGCATTGTGAAGCAAGGGGAGATTTCGCCCCTGCAGCATGATTTCGCGGCGTTGCGGCAGGCGCTCGGTCTCTTGCGTGTCGAGATCAAGCAGCGCTGCCACCTCGGCGCGGGGCAGATGGTCGGCGGGCAGGATGCCAAGGCCGCGCGCCTCGATCAGCCCGGCCAGCGGGGCAGGGGGGGCAGCCCAGAGGGTCCCGTCCTCAAGCGTCAGCACCACGCGGTCATCGGCGACCAGCCGTGCGCCGCGGGCCATCATCTCGAGCGCGAGCCCGGATTTGCCTGCGCCTGAGCGGCCTTGGATCAGCAGCGCCCGTCCTGCGACCGCCACCGCGGTGGCGTGCAGGATGATCGGCTCTGGGGGCGTCATGGGATCAGATCGGCAGGCCGACGACGAAACGCGCGCCAAGCGGCTCCGAGGTGATGTCGGCCTCGGTCGGGCGAATGTTCTCGGCCCAGATCACGCCGCCATGCGCCTCGACGATCTGCTTGGAGATGGCGAGCCCGAGGCCCGAATTGTTTCCAAAATCGTTCTCTGGGCGCTGCGAGTAGAAGCGTTTGAAGATCTTCTGCAGCGCCTCTTCGGGGATGCCGGGGCCGGTGTCCTCGACCACCACCAGCACGCGGTTGTCGCGGCGGCGGGCCCAGACGCGGATCGCATCGCCATCCTCGCAAAAGGAGATCGCATTGGTGATCAGGTTGACGAAGACCTGCGCCAGACGCGGCTCCAACCCGTTGATGGGGATCGGCTTCTCGGGCAGGTCGGCGATGAACTCGATGCCCTTCTTGCGCGCGTCCTCGCCAAGGAACTGGCTGAGATTGCCCAGCATCTCCAGAAGGTTGAACTCCTGCTCCTCTTCCTTGACCAGCTCGGAATCGAGCCGCGAGGCATTGGAGATGTCCGACACCAGCCGGTCGAGGCGGCGCACGTCGTGTTCGATCACGTTGAGCAGCTTGTCGCGATGCTCTTCTTTCTTGACGATGCGCAGGCTGCCGATGGCCGAGCGCAGGCTGGCGAGCGGGTTCTTGATCTCATGCGCGACGTCGGCGGCGAATTGTTCGTTGGCGTCGATCCGGTCGTAGAGCGCGGCGACCATGCCGCGCAGCGCGCCCGACAGGCGACCGATCTCATCGGGGCGGGCGGTCAGGTCGGGAATGCGGATGCGGCGCGAATTGCCCTGCGACTTGTTGCGGTCGCGGCCGATTTCGGCGGCATCGGCGAGGTCCGAGATCGGGTTGGCGATGGTCGAGGCCAGCACGAGGCTGAGGCCGATCGACACCAAGGTGGCGATGACGAACATCTGCAGCACGCGCTCGCGCTCGGCGCCAACCGCTGTGTCGATCTCGGGGGCGGGCGCTACAAGGGCGACGCTGCCGATCACATTGCCCGACTGCACGATGGGCGAGAAGGCGGTGAACAGCGTCTCGGCCATGGTGCCGGTGCTTGCCTCCACCCGCGCCACGGCGGGATCGCCCGCCTCCAGCTGCTGGCGCAGCTGATCTTCGAGACCCAGAGCGGTTTCTTCGCGGAAATAGTCGAAAAACCCCGAAACCCCGCGCCAGAGCCGGTCGAGGAAGTCGGAAATGATGGTATCACGCCCCAAGGGAGCGGCGGCAGCGGGCGGGCCGCTGACCTCACCGACAAGGAAATTGCCGCTGTCAAACACCATGACCTGCGCGCCGCGCCGCAGGTTCAGCCCGTCGAGCGTGGCCGCCACGTCGATGCCATCGGACGTGCCGAGGCTGACCGGAGCGCCCTCGGGCAGCTGCAGCTCGAACATATGCGAGATCATCTCGGCCTGCGCCAGCGTGGCGTCGGCGCGTTGCAGCGCCAGCGTGTCACGCGACGAGTTGAGCCAGAGAATCCCCGCCGCCAGCACGTTCAGGGCGATGAGGTTGAAGGTGATGATCTTGCGCGTGAGCGGCGAACGGTTGAGCGAGAACAGCGAACGGCGGGCGCGGCTGTCGCGCAATTCCTTCTCGACCGTGCTGTCCGGGGCGACCCAATCGTCGCCCAGCACAACATCGGCATCTGGTCGTTCGCCCGACTTCTCGTCGCGCATCAACATCCTCTCGGCCAAGGCCATCGGTTACTCTTCGTTGTAACGATACCCGATACCGTACAGGGTTTCGATGGCGGAGAAATCCGCATCAACGGTCCGCATCTTCTTGCGCAGCCGCTTGATGTGGCTGTCGATCGTGCGGTCGTCCACATAGACCTGATCGTCATAGGCCACGTCCATCAGTTGGTCGCGCGATTTCACAAAGCCCGGACGCTGCGCCAGCGCCTGCAGCAGCAGGAATTCGGTCACGGTCAGCGACACGTCCTGACCTTTCCAGCTCACCGAGTGGCGCAGCGGGTCCATGGTCAGCGAGCCGCGGGTCATCAGCTTGGTTTCTTCGGTGTCCCCTACCACCTCACCAGCCTGAGCCTCCTGACGGCGCAGCAACGCGCGGATCCGCTCGACCAGAAGGCGCTGGCTGAACGGCTTTTTGACGTAGTCGTCGGCGCCCATACGCAGCCCGAGCACCTCGTCGATCTCATCGTCCTTGGAGGTCAGGAAAATCACCGGCATGCGCGACTTTTGACGCACGCGCTGCAGCAGATCCATCCCGTCCATACGTGGCATCTTGATGTCGAAAACGGCCATGTCGGGCATCTTCTTGCTGAACGCATCCAGCGCAGATTGCCCGTCATTATATGTCTCGACTTCAAACCCTTCCGCCTCGAGTGTCATGGACACGGATGTCAGGATGTTCCTGTCATCGTCCACCAGGGCGATTTTAGACATAGCACTTCATCCTTGTACTGCTCTGTAAAAGCCTTCTTTTTCCGCGCACTATGCGGAGTTTCGGATTGCGCAACAATCCCCCACGGCGAATCAGTCCAGAGCTGCGACTTAATTGCAGCGGAAATTGCGTAACGAATGGCTAAAATGTCTCACCCATCGCGCGCAACTGCCATGTCGCTGACCGATGGTAACGCTAGCCGGACCGGGTGCTAACGCTAAAGCTATTTTGGTTGCGCTAACTCGATGGATGCGTCCTGTTCTTGTCCGTTCCCAGCATGTTAAAGCCACTGTTACCGGTGGCGGGCGCTGCCGGTGGACGGCCTCCCATGCGCCGCCCCGATTGACTACCGCCGCCGATTATCGCGGCTACAGGAGCTTGGCAGATGACATTTGGACGGGTGAACCCGCAATTCCGGCTTGAAGATCAAGGGATCGAAGGGCTGGGCAATGTCTATTACAATCTTATGGAGCCCGCGCTGATCGAGGCTGCCCTGAAGCGCGGCGAAGGCACGCTGGGCAAGGGCGGGGCCTTCTACGTCACCACCGGCAAGTTCACCGGCCGCTCGCCGCAGGACAAGCATGTGGTCAAGACACCCTCGGTGGAAGACAACATCTGGTGGGAAAACAACCGCGCCATGTCGCCCGAGGGCTTCGACGTGCTGCACGCCGATATGCTCGAGCATATGAAGGGCAAGGACTACTACGTTCAGGACCTCACCGGCGGCGCCGACCCGGCGCATTCGATCAAGGTCCGCATGGTGACCGAGCTGGCCTGGCACGGCCTGTTCATCCGCCACATGCTGCGCCGCCCCGAGCGCGAGCAGCTGGATGAGTTCATCGCCGACTTCACCGTCATCAACTGCCCCAGCTTCAAGGCCGACCCCAAGAAGCATGACTGCCGGTCCGACACCGTCATCGCGCTGAACTTCGACAAGAAGACCATCCTCATCGGCGGCACCGAATACGCCGGCGAGAACAAGAAGTCGGTCTTCACGCTGCTGAACTACATGCTGCCGCTCAAGGGCATCATGGCGATGCACTGCTCGGCCAACCACGCGCCGAACAACCCGGTCGACACCGCCGTCTTCTTCGGCCTGTCGGGCACCGGCAAGACCACCCTCTCGGCAGACCCCGAGCGCGTGCTGATCGGCGACGACGAGCATGGCTGGTCCGACCGCGGCACCTTCAACTTCGAAGGCGGCTGCTACGCCAAGACGATCAACCTGTCGGCTGAGGCCGAGCCCGAGATCTACGCGACCACCTCGAAGTTCGGCACGGTGATCGAGAATATGGTGTTCGACGAAGAGACCTTCGAGCTCGACTTCGAGGACGACAGCCTGACCGCCAACATGCGCTGCGCCTACCCGCTCGAGTATATCTCGAACGCCTCGTCCACCGCGCTTGGTGGCCACCCGAAGAACATCATCATGCTGACCTGCGACGCCTTTGGTGTTCTGCCGCCGATCGCGCGGCTGACCCCGGCGCAGGCGATGTATCACTTCCTGTCGGGCTTCACCTCGAAGGTGGCGGGCACCGAGCGTGGCGTGACCGAGCCGCAGCCGACCTTCTCGACCTGCTTCGGCGCGCCCTTCATGCCGCTGCGCCCGGAAGCCTACGGCAACCTGCTGCGTGACAAGATCGCCAAGCACGGCGCGACCTGCTGGCTGGTCAACACCGGCTGGACCGGCGGCGCCTATGGCACCGGCCACCGTATGCCGATCAAGGCGACCCGCTCGCTGCTGCACTCGGCGCTGAATGGCTCGCTGGCGAAGGCCGAGTTCCGCAAGGACCCGAACTTCGGCTTCGAAGTGCCGGTCTCGGTCGAGGGCGTGCCCGAATTGCTGCTCGATCCGCGCCGCACCTGGTCGGACAAAGAGGCCTTCGATGCGCAGGCCGAGAAGCTGGTCAGCATGTTCGCCGAGAACTTCGCGCAATATGTGCCCTATATCGACGATGACGTGAAAGCCGCCGCGATCGGCTGATGCGCCATCTCGCGCTCCTTCTGCTGCTGGCCGGTCCCGCGTTTGCCGGGGCCGGCCCTTCTTTTGCCGGATCCTCCGAGACGGCCGGGCAGAGCTTTTCCGCCGCGCCGATGCACCTGCTCGAGCGCGGCGTGATCTGCCAGATCACCGCCGAGGGCGCGCGCCCGGCGCCGGAGACCGAGCAGGGGGTGATCAATCTGGTCGAGCCGGGCCGCCGCATCGACGTGGCCACCGAGGTCGTGCCCGCCGCCCTTGGCATCAGCTTCGGCATCCGCTTCATGCTCGCCGAAGACGCGCCGCCCATGGCGCTGCGCGTGGTGGTCACCCATCCGCCCATGGGATCGCGCAACATCGAGCGGGAAAGCTGGGTCACCAATGCCGTGCCCGGCGCGCCGGGGCTGAGCCTTTTCACCTTCGAATATCCCTACGAGATGGTTGAGGGCACCTGGACCATGGCGCTGGAGGCGGGCGGCGAGCGGCTGCGCGAGCAGCATTTCACCGTGGTCCCCGCCGAGGCCGCCGCCCCGGTTCTCGCCGCCTGCGCCGGCCCTGCGCCCATGTCCTGAGCCGATGTCCTGATCCGCGCCCGCCCGGACCTTCATCTTTCCCCAAAATACTCAAAACCCGCCGGGCCTCCGCCCCGCGCAGGCTTCATTGTTCCCAAAATACGCAAAACCCGGCGCCGCCAGCCCGCGGAACCGCTGGGTTTCTTCCCCGAACCGCACACGGCGGACGGCGATTTCATCCACAGGGCCCGCGCCGGAGTCATCTGTCTGAAAAAACTCGCAACCTTGCGTCCGGCGGCCTCGCGACTCCCCAAGCTTGCCCACATATGGGGACGCTTCATCTTGATTAAATAACAGATCACTCCACAACTTATTGCGGGTGTCGCGAACATTTCGCTTTACATGAACGCCGCGCCACAGGCACCATATGTAGTAAGAGACAAGGGGTTGCCCCCAAATCTCTAGAGCAGGCACCTAGCTTTAGGGACGCTGCCGAGCCCCAAAGCTACAACCATAAGAGGTGGCGCATGGCACTGTCCGAAGAATTTCTGGGCGAAGAACTTCACCCGATCGATATCGTCGAGACCCTCGCCGAACATAACGAATGGGATTTCGACCGTGTGGCCGAAGATCAGATCGCCATGGCGGTCGAGGGCCAGTGGCGAACCTATTCGATCACGCTGGCTTGGTCGCCTTACGACGAGACTCTGCGGATGATCTGCAGCTTCGAGATGGAGCCGCCAGAGGACTCGCTGCCCGAGCTTTACACCGGTCTCAACAGCGTCAACGATCAGTGCTGGGCGGGCGCCTTCAGCTACTGGCCCGACGCCAAGCTGATGGTCTACCGCTACGGTCTGGTTCTGGCCGGGGGTCAGGTGGCCAGCGCCGAGCAGATCGACACGATGATCGGCGGCGCCGTGGCGGCCTCCGAGCGCTACTACCCCTGCTTCCAGCTCATCGCATGGGCTGGCAAGACGGCGGGCGAGGCGCTGCAGATCGCCATCGCCGAGGCTTACGGCCGGGCCTGACCGGCACCGGAAAAGCGCCGGGGGTCAACCGATCAACTGATCCCCAGCGCGGTTTCCTTGAGCATCTCCGCCGAGGCACGCAGCGCCTTGGCCTCGCCCGGGTCGAGCGCGGGCATGAGCGTCTCGACCACACCATCGCGGCCCACCACGCGCGGCAGGCTGAGCGCGACATTCTCCACCCCCTCCACCTGCGGCGTCACCACCGAGACCGAGAGCACCGAGCGCTGGTCGTCGCGCACCGCATGGACGATGCGTGCCAGCCCCGCGCCGATGCCGTACCATGTGGCGCCTTTGCCCTCGATGATCCGATAGGCCGCGCGGCGCACCGCCTCGTCGATCTCGGCGCGCACCGCATCGGTGATCGGCGCGCGCACCTGATCGGCGAACTCGTCCAGCGACAGCGCCCCGGCGCGCGCCGAAGCCCAGCTCAGCACCTCTAAATCGCCATGCTCGCCCAGCACATAGGCATGCACCGACTGCGCCGCGATCCCCAGATGCCCGCCCAGCAGCGAGCGGAAGCGCGCGGTGTCGAGGATCGTGCCAGAGCCGATCACCTGCCCGGTCGGCAGCCCCGAGGCGCGCAGCGCCACTTCGGTCATCACGTCCACCGGGTTCGAGGCCACCAGCAGCATCGCCTTGGGCGCCGCCTTCTGCACGCCTTCGATGACCTGCGCAAAGACATCGGCGTTGCGCGACAGCAGGCTCAGGCGGCTCTCTCCGGGCTTCTGCGCGACGCCTGCGGCAAGGATGACGATCTCTGCGCCGTCCAGCTTCTCGTAGCCGCCTGAGCGCACCTGACAGGGGCTGGCGAAGGGCACCGCATGGGCGATGTCCTCGGCCTGCGCGCGGGCCAGCGCCTCGCTTTTGTCCACCAGAACGATCTCGCTCGCGCCGCCTCGCAGAGCCAGTGCATAGCCCGCTGCCGAGCCGACCATGCCCGCGCCGACAATTCCGACTTTCATGGCTCTCTCCTTTTCCCCAAATTTTCCCCGACTACTGGCGGCAGCTTGGCACGCCCGCGTGACGCGGCCAAATCGCGCGCAGAGGTTTTGACGAGAAGGCCGATGCTTTTCACCGCGTTGCCCAGAGCGCGCGCAGCGAGAGGCGGGGGCGGGCCTGACGCATGGACACCGGGGGCAGGGCGGCTATAGTGCCGCTTTCCGCAGGCAATGAGGGCAGAAGATGTCGGAAGAGGTGAAGGTCGGGATCATCATGGGCAGCCAGTCGGATTGGCCCACGATGCAGGAAGCGGCGCAGATGCTCGACGAGCTGGGCGTGGCCTATGAGGTCAAGATCGTCTCGGCCCACCGCACGCCGGACCGGCTGTGGACCTACGGCAAAGAGGCTGCCGGGCGCGGCCTGCAGGTGATCATTGCGGGCGCCGGCGGCGCGGCGCATCTGCCGGGGATGATGGCCTCGAAAACCCGCGTGCCGGTGATCGGCGTGCCGGTGCAGACGCGGGCGCTTTCGGGTGTCGACAGCCTTTATTCGATCCTGCAGATGCCGCGCGGCTTTCCCGTGGCGACCATGGCGATCGGTGCAGCGGGCGCAGCCAATGCCGGGCTGATGGCGGCGGGCATCCTCGCGCTGCAGGACCCGGCGCTGGCCGAACGGCTCGACGCATGGCGGCAGGCGCTGTCGGACTCGATCCCCGAAGAGCCTGTGCGGGACTGAGCTCGCCGCCTCTTGGCCCGGAACAAGGCCGAAGGCCGCCGGGCAAGCGCTGGCCCGTCCCCACGGGCTGGCGCTTTTGCGTCGGTGCTCTGGAGAAATACGTCTTCCGGGTTTTGTCGGCATAAAGCGCAGACCTCAATCCAAGTCGCGCCACCCCACGGGCCAGCGCCCGCCCGGCTGGCACCGGCGCATGTGGTGAGGTCTCATGGGCGCACTCCGGCACCGCGCCATACAAACGGGTGTTGCAAGCGGCGCCAATCCGCAGGAAAAGCGGCAAAACCCCGAACCGCGCAACGGAGGCCCCCATGTCTGACGCTCTTCCCCAAGGTGCAACCATCGGCATTCTCGGCGGAGGACAGCTGGGACGGATGCTCTCCGTCGCGGCCAGCCGCCTCGGCTATCGCACGCATATCTTCGAGCCGGGCGCTCAGCCTCCTGCCGGTCACGTGGCCGATGCGGTGACCACCGCCGCCTATGACGACAAACCGGCGCTGACCCGCTTTGCCGAAGCGGTGGACGTGATCACCTATGAGTTCGAGAACATCCCCACCGAGGCGCTCGACACGCTGCAGGCGCTGCGCCCGATCCGCCCCGGCCGCGAGGCGCTGCGGGTCAGTCAGGACCGGATGACCGAAAAGGAGTTCCTGCGTGATCTCGGGCTGCGCACCGCGCCTTTCGCCGCTGTGGACACCGCCGAGGATCTCAATAACGCGCTCGAGCTCATTGGCACGCCGGGCATCCTCAAGACCCGCCGCTTCGGCTACGACGGCAAGGGGCAGGCGCGGATCAAGTCCAAGGACGATGCCGCCGACGCATTCGAGGCGATGCAGGGCGCGCCGTCGGTCCTCGAAGGCTTCGTCGAGTTCAGCCATGAGGTCTCGGTGATCGCCGCGCGCGGCGTGGACGGCGAGGTTGCCTGCTTCGATCCCGGCGAGAATGTGCACCGCGACGGCATCCTGCGCACCACCACCGTGCCCGCGCGTCTCACCCCGGCGCACCGTCAGGACGCCATCCTGCTGGCGGGCCGCATCCTCAATGCGCTCGAGTACGTCGGCGTCATGGGCGTCGAGCTGTTCGTCTGCCCCGACGGGCTGGTGGTCAATGAGATCGCGCCGCGGGTGCATAACTCGGGCCATTGGACGCAGAACGGCTGCACCGTCGACCAGTTCGAGCAGCACATCCGCGCGGTCGCGGGCCTGCCGCTGGGTGACGGCGCGCGCCACAGCGACGTGCAGATGGAAAACCTCATCGGTGCCGATATGGACCGCGTGCCGGAACTGCTGCGCGAGACAGACACCGCGCTGCACCTTTATGGCAAGGCCGAAGCCAAGCCGGGCCGCAAGATGGGTCACGTCAACCGCATCGTGCGCGGCGGCTGAGCCCTTTGACGGAGCGGGGCGGGCGCTTCAGCTGAAGAAGCGCCCGGCCACATCCCCCGACATATAGGCCACGCGCCCCCCGGCGAGGGTCGCCACGATGCGCCGCGTCGCCTGCTCGCGGATGATCAGATCGGCGCGCAGCCCATCCTCGATCCGGCCCCGGTCGGTAAGTCCCAGAAGCCGCGCCGGCCCTTCCGAGACCAGCCGCCACGCCGCCGCCTCGTCCAGCAGCCCAAGTTCGACACAGCGCCACGCGGCGCGCGCCGGGGCGGGGTAGTGGTAATCCGAGGCCAGCGCGTCGCACAGGCCCATGCCCACCAGATCGAGTGCCGAGACATTGCCCGCATGGCTCGCGCCGCGCACCACATTGGGCGCGCCCAGCACGATGAAGTCGCCAGCCTCGCGCGCCGCCTGCGCCGCCTCCACCGTCTCGGGGAATTCCGACACGCGCGCGCCGCGGTTGCGCCAGTCGGCGCGGCCCGCGGCGGTGCGGTCGTCATGGCTGCCCATGGTCACGCCGCGCGCCGCCAGACGGGCAGCGAGCGCATCCAGCGCGCCCGGCACCTCGTCGCCGCGTTCGTGCAGACCCATCATCAGCGCCAGATGCGCCTCGGGGCTGCGGCCACTCTTGAGCGCCTGCCCGGTGAGCCGCGGCGGCTTGCGGCCCTCTGCCAGCCGCTGGTGCGGCAGATGATCGTTGAACACCACATAAGAGATGCCCCAGCGCGCCACCGCTTCCTCGGCCCCGGTAAAACCATCAAGGAAATGCGTCTCGAGCCGCAGCTGCAGGCGCAGGTCCACGGGCACCGTCGGTGCCACCTCCGAGACCGCGGC
The DNA here is from genome assembly GCF_056158605.1 of Salipiger sp. ABN3_019. NCBI lineage: Bacteria > Pseudomonadati > Pseudomonadota > Alphaproteobacteria > Rhodobacterales > Roseobacteraceae > Salipiger > Salipiger sp. ABN3_019. The sequence goes on along the minus strand of NZ_JBSWTP010000009.1, from coordinate 347,926 downwards.
AAAAACCTCCTCGGCGAACTCCGGCCCGCGCATCCCGCCTTCCCACGACCAGAACTGCGCCAGCGCGGCGGTGGTGATGCCGCAGGCGGCCAGTTCCGAGGCGCAGGCCAGCACACCGCTCTCGCGCTCGCGCAGCGCGCCCCGGCGCGGTGCCATGTGCCGCTCGAACCCATCGCCATGGGCATCGACGATGCCCGGCAGCACCTCAAAGCCCGACAGGTCCACCGGCTTGCCCGCCGCGCCCGCGTGCAGCAGCCCGCCGCAGATGGAGAGCGGCGCATCGCTCCAGCCCTCGGGGCGCAGGGTGCGGGCGTTTTGGAAGCACAGATCGAGCACGGGGCAGGGACCTTTCGATGGAGATGTGAGGGCGGGGCGGGCTCGGCGCTTGAGATACGCGCCCGCCCGGCCCTATGAAAGGGGCAAAAGGACAGGCAGCCCCATGCAGAAATCTCCCCGCCTCGCCGCCCGCGCCGTGCTGCTGCACGAGGACCGCCTGCTGCTGGTTAACGCATGGCCCGGCGGCACCAGCGATCTGTGGTGTGCCCCGGGCGGCGGCGTCGAACCCGGTGCCTCGCTGCCCGAGAACCTCGCCCGCGAGCTGCGCGAGGAAACCGGGCTGGAGGTGAAGGTCGGCCCGCCCTGTCTGGTGAACGAGTTCCATGACCCCAAGAGCGGCTTTCATCAGGTCGAGATCTTCTTTCGCTGCCGCATCGACGCCGGGGTGATCGACCACGGCTGGCAAGACCCCGAGGGCGTGGTGACCGAGCGCCGTTTCGTCACCCGCGACGAGATGCAGGCGCTGCGCTTCAAACCCGACAGCCTGCCGCATGTGGCATGGGGCAGAGGCTTCGGCTACGACCCGCTGGAATTGATCCAGCAATGAGCGCGCGACCGCTGGACCGCGCCTTGCCTGCCGCATAACGTGCCCCCATGCTTGCCTATGCGCTCAAACGTCTGACCGCGCTGGCGCTTTCGCTTCTGGCGGCGTCGCTGGTCATCTTCCTTGTGGTCGAGGTCGCCCCGGGTGATCCGGCCAGTTACATGCTGGGCATGAACGCGCAGCCCGACACGGTGGCGGCGCTGCGCAGCGAGCTTGGGCTCGATCTGCCGAAATGGCAGCGCTACCTGTCGTGGCTCGGCGGCATGCTCTCGGGCGATTTCGGCACCTCCTATACCTATCGCACCCCCGTCGCGCAGATGGTGGCGGACCGGATCATCGTGTCGCTGCCGCTGGCGCTCTACGCGCTGGCGCTTTCGGTGCTCATCGCCTTCCCCGCCGGGATTTACGCTGCCGCCCGCCGCGGCAAGCCGGGCGATGCCGGTGTCATTGGCGCCACGCAGCTTGGCATCGCCATCCCCAACTTCTGGTTCGCCATGCTGCTGGTGCTGCTCTTTGCGCTGAAGCTGCGCTGGTTCAGCGCGGGCGGGTTTCCCGGCTGGGACGACCCGCTGCTGGCGCTGAAATCGCTGACCCTTCCGGCGGTGGCGCTGGCGCTGCCGCAGGCGGCGATCCTCGCGCGGATCACGCGCAGTTCTCTCATAGACATCCTGTCCGAGGATTTCATCCGCACCGCCCGCGCCAAGGGGCTCTCGCGGCGGCAGGCGCTGTGGCGGCACGGGCTGCGCAATGCGCTCATCCCGGTGCTGACGATCCTCGGGCTGCAGTTCTCCTTTTTGCTGGCGGGGGCGATCATCATCGAGCAGGTGTTCTTTCTGCCGGGTCTCGGGCGGCTGATCTTCCAGTCGATCACCCAGCGCGACCTCATCGTGGTCGAATCGGTGGTCATGCTGCTGGTCTTCGCGGTGATCGCGGTGAATTTCCTGACCGATATGGCCTATGCGCTGGTCGATCCAAGACTGAGGCGCGCAAGATGAGACCCTCGCTGATCCTCGGCGCCGCGCTGACCCTCACTTTTGCGGGCGCGGCGCTGCTGTCCTTCCTCTGGACCCCCGGCGACGTCGAGACGGTGAATATCGCCGCCCGGCTGCAGCCGCCCTCGGCCAGCCATCTGCTGGGCACCGATCATCTGGGCCGCGACATGCTGAGCATGATCATGACCGGCGCGCGCACCTCGCTGGCGGTGGCGTTGGTGGCGGTTGGGCTGGGCATGGGGCTCGGCGTGCCGCTGGGCCTTGCCGCCGCCGCGCGGCAGGGCGGCTGGCTCGACGAGCTGGTGATGCGGACCAATGATCTGATCTTCGCCTTCCCCTCGCTGGTCATCGCGATCCTGATCACCGCGATCTTCGGACCTGGGGCGCTCAACGCGATCCTCGCCATCGGCATCTTCAACATCCCGGTCTTCGCCCGGCTGACCCGCGGCGCGGCGTTGAGCTTCTGGCGCCGCGAGTTCATCCTCGCCGCCCGCGTCGCCGGAAAGGGCGCGCCGCGCATCAGCTTCGAGCACATCCTGCCCAACCTCGCCAACCTGCTGATCGTGCAGGGCACCATCCAGTTTTCGCTGGGCATCCTTGCAGAGGCCGGTCTCTCCTACGTCGGTCTCGGCGCGCAGCCGCCGGTGCCCAGCTGGGGTCGCATGCTGGCCGATGCGCAGACCATGGTGGCGCTGGCGCCGCATGTGGCCATCGTGCCGGGGCTCGCCATCGTGCTGACCGTGCTCGGCCTCAACCTGCTCGGCGACGGGCTGCGCGACGCGCTCGACCCCCGCCTGAGACCTTCGCGCGCATGATGACTTCGTCTAGACCAAAATATCCCGGGGGTCCGGGGGCAGCGCCCCCGGTCCGGCAGGCAGCACAGGCGCTGCTGGAAACCCGAGACCTGACCCTCTCCATCACCGGAATCCCCATCCTGCAGGGCGTCTCGCTGCGCCTGCAGCCCGGCGAGATCCTCGCCCTGACCGGCGAGTCCGGTTCCGGCAAATCGATGACCGCGCTTGCGGCCATCGGCCTTTTGCCCGAGCGAGCCGAGACCTCTGGTCAGTTGCTGCTGCAGGGCCAAGACCTTCTGACCCTGCCCGAGCGCGAACTCTGCGCCCTGCGCGGGCGCGAGGTGGGGATGGTGTTTCAGGAGCCGATGACCGCGCTCAACCCGGTCCAGCGCATTGGCGATCAGGTGATGGAGACGATCCTGATCCACAAGGCCATGCCGCGCGACGCCGCCCGTGCCCGTGCCGCCGAGGTGATGGCCCGCGTCGGGCTCGACCCTGCGCGCATCCCGCCCACGCGCTACCCGCATGAGCTGTCTGGCGGCCAGCGCCAGCGCGTCGGCATCGCCATGGCCATCGCGCTGCGCCCGAAGCTGCTGATCGCCGACGAGCCCACCACCGCCCTCGATGTGACCACGCAGGCGCAGATCCTCGACCTGCTCACCGGTCTGGTGCGCGAGGAGGGCATGGGCCTGCTGATGATCACCCATGATCTTGCGGTGGTGGCGGGCATGGCCGACCGGATCGCGGTGATGAACGAGGGCCGCATCGTCGAGCAGGGCCCCACGCGAGAGGTCCTGACCGAGCAGCGGCATCCCTACACCCGCCAGCTCTTCGAAGCGTCGCGGCATCAGCCCGAGCTTGCGCCGGTCCCGGCGGGCGAGACGATGCTGAGCGTTGCGGATGCGGTGCGCGCCTATCCGCTGCCGCGCCAGCGCCTCTTTGCGCCGCGCGGGCAGTTTCGCGCGGTGAAAGGCGTCAGTTTCGACATCCGCCGCGGCGAAAGGGTCGGCCTCGTGGGCGAGTCGGGCTGCGGCAAGTCCACGCTCAGCCGCGCAATCCTCGGGCTGGAGCCGTTGCAGGAAGGGCAGATCACCCTCGACGGCAAGCCGATCCTCTCGCATGGAAAATCCGACCCAGAGATACGCCGCCGCGTGCAGGTGGTGTTTCAGGACCCCTATGGCTCGTTCAACCCGCGCCACAGCGTCGGCCGGATCATCGCCGAGCCCTTCCACCTGCTGCCGGACCCGCCCAAAGGCGCGGCGCGGCAGGCGGCCATCGCCGGGGCGCTCACTGCCGTGGGGCTGAAGCCCGAGCACGCCGAGGCGCCGATCCACGCTTTCTCGGGCGGGCAGCGCCAGCGCATCGCCATCGCCCGCGCGCTGATCATCGAGCCCGAGCTGGTGATCTTCGACGAGGCGGTCTCGGCGCTCGACGTGCGGGTGCGGGCGCAGATCCTCGATCTGGTGGCGGATCTGTCGCGCGCGCGGGGCCTCAGCTATCTCTTCGTCAGCCATGATCTTTCGGTGGTGCGCGGTATCACCGACCGGGTGCTGGTGATGCGCGAAGGCGAGATCGTCGAGCGCGGCGACACAAGCGACGTGTTTGACAATCCCCAGCACTGGTATACCAAATCTCTCATGGAGGCGGCGCCGCGATTGCCGGCGCCGGAGATGGGAGGAGATGACGATGCCGGAGGGGAGCCCCTTTGACAGCGCCCGCGTGCTTATTGGCGGCACATGGCGCGAGACCGCGGACACGCTGCCGCTGAGCGATCCGTCCACGGGCGAGGAAATCGGACGCATCGCCCGCGGCGGCAAGACAGAGATCGACGAGGCCGTGGCCGCAGCGCAGGCGGCGCTTGACGGCGAATGGGGCGCGATGACCGCGCTGGAGCGCGGGCGCATCCTCACCCGTATCGGTTTGCTGGTGCTCGAAAATGTCGACATGCTCGCCCGGATCGAGGCGCAGGACGTGGGCAAGCCGCTCAGCCAGGCGCGGGCCGATGCGGTGGCGCTGGCGCGTTATTGCGAATTCTACGGTGGCGCGGCGGACAAGATCCACGGCGAGACCATTCCCTATCTCGACGGCTACACGGTCTACACGCTGCGCGAGCCGCATGGGGTCACGGGCCATATCGTGCCGTGGAATTACCCGATGCAGATCATCGGCCGCTCGGTCGGTGCGGCGCTCGCCATGGGCAATGCCTGCGTGCTGAAACCGGCCGAAGACGCCTGTCTGACCGCGCTGCATTTCGCCGATCTGGCGCAGCAGGCGGGGCTTCCGGCGGGGGCGCTCAACGTGGTGCCGGGGCTGGGGTCCGAGGCGGGGGCGGCGCTGTCGTCGCATCCCGGCGTGCAGCACATGAGCTTCACCGGCTCGGTCGCCACCGGCGCCGCCGTGCAGCGCGCGGCGTCGGACAATGTGATCCCGGTGACGCTGGAACTGGGCGGCAAATCCCCGCAGCTGGTCTTTGCCGATGCCGATCTCGATGCGGCGCTGCCGTTCTTGGTGAATGCCGGGCTGCAGAACGCCGGGCAGACCTGCTCGGCCTCCTCGCGCATCCTCGTGCAGCGTGAGGTGCTGGACGAGGTGATGACCCGCATGGCCGCCGCCTATGAGGCGAAACTCGTCGGCCCCGCCATGGAGGACCGCGACATTGGCCCGCTGATCAACGCAACCCAGAAGCGCCGGGTCGAGGGGTTCCTGGAGCAGGGCGCCGACCTGCCGGTGCTGGCGCGCGCGCGACTGGCCGAGGGGCTGCCCGAAGGCGGGCATTACGTGGCGCCTTGCCTCTATGGCCCTGTTCCGGCGGATCACGCGCTGGCGCAGGACGAGGTTTTTGGCCCGGTGCAGGTGATCATCCCCTTCGACGACGAGGCCGAGGCGCTGCGCATCGCCAATGGCACCGAGTACGGGCTCGTCGCCAGCGTCTGGACCCGCGACGGCGCGCGGCAGATGCGGCTGGCGAAGAAACTGAAGGCCGGGCAGGTCTTCCTGAACAACTACGGGGCCGGGGGCGGGGTAGAGCTGCCCTTCGGCGGGGTCGGCAAGTCCGGTCACGGGCGCGAGAAGGGCTTCGAGGCGCTGTATGGTTTCTCGGTGCTGAAGACAGTGGCGGCGCATCACGGCTAAGCCTGCGGTTGCAGGACAGGGCTGCGCGCGGCACCAGAGGATTTGAGGGAGGAGACAGGAATGAGACTGGACGGGAAAACCGCCATCGTGACCGGCGCGGGCTCGGGCTTTGGCGCGGGCATCGCGCGGCGCTTCGCGGCAGAGGGGGCGCGGGTGATGGTCGCCGACATCAACATGGAGGGCGCCATGGAGGTGGCGTCCGAGTTCGGCGGCGTGGCGCATGAGGTGAATGTGGCCGACGGTGCCTCGGTCGAGGAGATGGCGCTGCGCGCCGGGGCCGAACTGGGCCGGGTCGACATTCTGGTGAACAACGCCGGGGTGACGCATCTGCCGGGCTTCATGGAAGAGATCAGCGAGGCGGATTTCGACAAGGTTTGGGCGGTGAACTGCAAGTCGGTCTATCTCACCTCCCGCGCGCTCGTGGCGGGGATGAAAGAGCGCGGCGCGGGCGCGATCCTCAACATCGCGTCGACGGCGGGCGTTTCGCCGCGACCCAAGCTCAACTGGTACAACGCCTCGAAGGGCTGGATGATCACCGCGACGCGCGCCATGGCGATCGAGCTGGCCCCCTTCGGCGTGCGGGTCAACGCGCTGAACCCGGTGGCGGGCGACACGCCGCTGCTCAAGAGCTTCATGGGCGAGGACACGCCGGAAATGCGCGAGAAGTTCCTCTCGACCATCCCCATGGGGCGCTTCTCGACCCCCGAGGATCTGGCCAACGCGGCGCTGTATCTCTGCTCGGACGAGGCCTCGCTGGTGACCGGCGTGTGCATGGAAGTGGACGGCGGGCGCTGCATCTGAAGGCGGCGTCGGTGGGGGCGCTGCCCCCGCCGCGGCTGCGCCGCGACTCCCCCGGCGTATTTTGAAAGAGAAGAAGACGGACCGGTGCCTTTCACGGGCCCTTTTCAGCAGGCCATCGGCGGCATAAGGCCTTTCATTGTTCGCTAAATACGCAAAGGCGCGCCTGCGACAGCGGGCGCCCTTGTTTTTTGCTGCAGCGCAGCAAATTATCAACCAGTGGCTGCAAGGAGTGGTTTCATGCGACCCGGTCCCCTCAATCTGATCACCGATGTCCCCGGCCTCAGGGTCGGCAATGCCGAGGATTCGCTGCTCAAGTCCGGCGTGTCGGTGGTGACCGCAGAGGCGCCGATGGTGGCCTCCGTCTCGGTCATGGGCGGCGCGCCCGGCACGCGCGAGACCGACCTTCTGGCGCCGGACAAGACCGCGCCGGGGGTGGATGCGCTGGTGCTTGCGGGCGGCAGCGCCTTCGGGCTGGCGGCGGCGCAGGGGGTGATGGATGCGCTGCACGAAGAGGGGCGCGGCTTTGAGGTGTTCTCGGCCCGCGTGCCGATTGTGCCCGCGGCGATCCTTTTTGACCTGCTCAACGGCGGCGACAAGCACTGGGGGGTGAACCCCTATCCCGCGCTGGGGCGGCAGGCGCTGGCCAATGCCGGAACCGAGTTCCGGCTGGGCTCGCGCGGGGCAGGCTGCGGCGCGCAGACCGCGCAGCACAAGGGCGGGCTGGGCTCGGCCTCGATGGTGCTGGAGGGCGGTCTCACCGTCGGCGCGCTGGTGGCGGTGAACCCGATGGGCAGCGTGATGACCCCCTCGGGGCGCCATTTCTGGGCCGCGCCTTTCGAGATGGGCGACGAGTTCGGCGGCCTCGGCACCGAGCCGGCGAAGGGTTTTCACGACATGCCGCAGAGCCGTAAGGTCGGGGCAATGGCGGCGCTCGGGAACACCACGATCGCGGTGGTTGCCACGGATGCGCAACTCGACAAGGCGCAGGCGCATCGCATGGCGGTGGCAGCGCAGAATGGGATCGGGCGGGCGATCCACCCGGCGCATTCGCCGATGGATGGCGATCTGGTTTTCGCCTGCGCCACCGGGCGGCAGGCGCTGATCGAGCCTTCGCTGCAGCTGGCGCAGATCGGCCACGCGGCCAGCCTGTGCCTTGCGCGGGCCATCGGGCGCGCGGTCTGGGAGGCGTGCCCCGCGCCCGGCGACACACTGCCGACGCTGCGCGAGGAGCTTGGTCTGTAGCGGGCGCCTTTGACGCGCCGGAGGCTCAGCGCAGGATCGGCGGGCTGTCGGGGTCGGATCCGGGGGCGATGCGCTCCACACGCGCGGGCTCTTCGATCTGTGGCAGGTCAAAGCGCAGGCCGACGCGGGTGAGGCTGGCGGCAAGCTCATCGCTGTCGCGCAGGAAGATCACGTCGAGCGCCCCGGCCTCGATGCCGGAAAACACCAGCGCTTCGTTCACTGCGCGCGCCAGTGCGTCCTCGGCACCGGGGAGCGTGCCTGCAAAGGCGAGGATATGCCCGCGCCCGCCGCCCTCATAGCTGGCACCCGCCAGCCATGCGCAGCGCGCGAAGCCCGCGGCGGTGGCCAGCTTGGTGTCGAGCGCCTGCAGCAGCGCCTCGGGCAGGCCGCCGGGCTGCGACACCTCCTCGATGCGCGCCTCGCTTTCCGAAGGGCCGTGGCCAAGCGTTGCCGCCAGCCAGTCCACCGCCTCGGGGGGCAGCAGGGTTGAGGCCTCGGAGACCTCGATGTTCACCGCCAGCCCGATGCCCTGACCGGCGAGCATATTGGCCACGGCGCGGCCCGAGAGCGCGGCATAGGGCGCGGCGCGCCCGACGAATTGCGACAGCCGCTCCTCGCGGTCGAAAACCAGCACGAAGCGCGCATCGCCGAGGTCGAAAAGCTCGGGTTCGATCTGGGCGCCGTCGATTTCCTTGGTGAGCAGCAGATAAAGCTCGCCATCGGCGAGGCGCTCGTAAAAGCGCAGGCGGGCGTTGTCGTCCTCGGGCGCGGCTTCCATCGCGGTAAGGGCGGCGTCGAGCGGTGTGGTGGTCATGTCAGTACCTCGCGGACACGGGCGCGCAGGACCGGCAGAAGCTCGTCCTCGAACCACGGATTGCGTTTGAGCCAAGCCGTATTGCGCCAAGACGGATGGGGCAAGGGGCAGGCGTCCGGCATATGCGCGCGCCAGCCCGCCACGGTCTCGGTAACGCCGCGTTTCGTGCCGAGGTGATAGCGGTGCGCGTGGCCCCCAACGTAGAGCCGCAGCGGCAGCGGGCCGAGCGCGTCGAACAGCGGGTCATGCCATGTGGCGCGGCAGATGGGCGGCGGCGGCAGGTCCGCGCCCTTGGCGTCATAGCCGGGAAAGCAGAAGGCCATGGGCACGATGGCGACGCGGCTCTGATCCCAGAACTCCTCTTCCGAAAGCCCGAGCCACGCGCGCAGCCGGTCGCCCGAAGGGTCGTTGAAGGGCCGTCCGGAGGTGTGCACCCGCATGCCTGGTGCCTGCCCGGCAATCAGCAGCCGCGCACCGGGGCGAAACCACGGCACCGGGCGCGGCGCGTGGCGGGTGGCGGTGGCGGCGAAGCGGTCGGCGCAGAGGCGGCAGGCGGCGATGCGGGCGTGAAGGGCGCTGAGGCTTTGAGACATGGCACAGAGGTAGGCGTTGGCGGGCGGTGCCGCCAGTAGCAGGGCCGCTTAGGTGACCTCGGCGGCCTCAAGGTGGTCGCTCAGCCGCCCATAGAGCCCGAGGCGGCGGCAGATGCGGTCGAGCTTGGACTTCAGCCCGGCGTTGCCGATGGTGCTCCACTGATGCTGGCGCAGGCCCCAATAGGCGGCGCTTCGGCGGCCCAATGGCGCGCGTTCGGCGCGGCTGAGCAGGAACTCCCCGCCGGCGGTGAACTCATAGGGGTGCAGATAGATGTGCGGCGGCATGCCTGCATCCTCGCAGCCCGAAAGCAGCCGGTCGGCGAAGGCGGCAGGGAAGAGTTTGAGATAAGAGCCGCCGAGCTTCATCTCCGGCAGCCCTTCGAAGGGCGCCGCCGAGTAGATCGGCAGCAGCTTCAGCGTGGTCAGCCCCATCCGCTTGCGAAAGGCGCGGACCTCGCCGCGGCTTCCGGCAAAGAACGAGGAATCATAGGTGAAGTGCCGCTCTACCGCGCGGTATTGCGCCGGGTCCGATTTCTCGATGCGAAACTTGGGGGCGCGGAAGCCCTGCACCGGGGCGTTGGCGGCCTCTTCCAGCGCGGCCTTGGCGCGCTGCAGGTTGTGTTCGACCTCTTCTGCGGACTGGCTGCGCAACTCGTCGTGGAAATAATAGTGGCAGGCGACCTCATGCCCGTCTTCGGCGATGCGCCCGATCAGGTCGGGCAGTTGGTCGGCGATGATCCCGGTGCAGAAGAAGGTGGCGCGCACGCCCTGATCGCGCAGAAAGCCATCAATGCTTTCATACCCGGCCCAAAGCGCGTCACCGCGCAGCGGCCCGGTCTCCCACAGCCCCAGATCGCGTTTCAGATCATGGGCGAAATCTTCGAAGTCGATGCTGAGGAAGAGGTCGGGATCGGTCATGCCAGCGCCTCGCGGGTGACGATATAGGGGCCGATCACCAGCGCATCGACGCCGGAGGCGCGGAAGGTGGCCAGCGCGTCGGCGGGGCTGTGCACGATGGGCTCTTGGATGTTGAACGAGGTGTTGAGCAGCACCGGCACGCCGGTCAGTGCGCCAAAGCGGGTGAGCAGGGCGTGATAAAGCGGGTTGGCCGCCGCCGAGACGCTGTGCACGCGGGCGGTTTGATCCACGTGAGTCACTGCCGGAATCGCCTCGGCCTTGTCGTCGCGCACGCGGGCAACGATGTTCATATAGGGGCTGGGCTGGTCGATCTCAAAGAAGGTGCTGGCGGCTTCCTCGGCGACGCTCGGGGCGAAGGGGCGGAAGATCTCGCGTTTCTTGATCTTGCGGTTGAGCTCTTCGCGCATCTCGTCGCGGCGCGGATCGGCAAGGAAGCTGCGCGATCCCAGCGCGCGGGGGCCGAACTCGCTGCGGCCCTGAAACCACGCGATCACCAGCCCGTCCGCCAGCATCTGCGCGGTGTTGCTCACCAGCGCATCCTCCGGCAACGCTTCCGGCACTGGCAGGCCCGCGGCGGCGATGGCGCTTTCGATCTCTGGCACGCTGTAGCCGCGGCCCAGATAGGGCGCGCGCACCGGCTCTGGTGCGCCGCTGATCCCGCGCGCGGCAAGGTCGGCCATCGCCGCGCCGATGGCGCAGCCAGCGTCATGCGGGGCGGGCGGGATGATGATCTCGTCAAAGACGCCCTTGGCCAGCAGCTTGCCGTTGGCGGTGACGTTGAGCGCGCAGCCGCCCGAAATGACCAGCCGCCGCAGATCGGGGTGGCTGTCGCGCAGCGGGGCGAGCAGATGCTCCACCGCATCCTCATGGACCTGCTGCACCGAGGTCGCCAGATCCACATGGCATTGCTCGGGCTCGGCATCCGGCGCGCGGCGCGGACCGAAATGGCGCTCCATCTCGTCGGGGAAGATGCCCTTCAGCGCGGCGTGATAGTCGCACAGCCGCGTGTTGAGCGCATAGCGGCCACCGGGGAGCAGGCGCAGCGCGCGTTCCCGCAGAGCATCGCGATAGACCGGTTTGCCGTAGGGCGCGAGCCCCATCATCTTGTATTCGCCCTCGAGCATCTTGAAGCCGAGGTAGCCGGTGAACACGCTGTAGTAATGGCCCAGCGAATTGGGCCAGCGGTGGCGCGAGATCAGCTCGCGCTTTCCGTCCCGCACCACATGCAGCACGGTCGAGTTCTCTTCGCCGCCGCCGTCGTAGGAGAGCGAGACGAAATCATCCCAGTCGCGCATCGCCTCGGCGTAAAGCTGGTGGCACAGGTGGTGGTCGTGAAAGCTGATCTTCGCGGCGATGGGGCCAAAGCGGTCGCGCAGCAGGCGGCGCAGGCGGAAAAGGTCGCTCCACGAACCGGAAACCTCGCCATCGGGCGTGTCGGGCGCGCTGACAAACATCTGCCGGGCCCGCGCCGCGATGGCGCTGCGCGCATGCGGCGAGCCCGCCATTTTGCGCAGGGTGCCGAAGCCGCGCGTGGCAAGGCGCCACGGCTGCCAATAGACGGCGATATGGTCGATCTGGTTGGCGGTGATCCCCGCCATGGCGAGGCATTCGTCGATCGCCAGCCACGGGAAGCCACCATCGTTCTTGATCCGGCTCAGCCGCTCATTCTCTACGGCGGCGACGAGTTGCCCCTCGTGAAAGAGCGCGGCCGCGCTGTTGTCCATGGTCGCGAGGCCAAGTGTGTAGCTCATGCGCTATGGGCTCCTGCCGTCCTTCGTTCTAGGCGAACCATACATGCTTCGTCAGGGGCTTAAAGCGCAATTCGACCAAGGTTCGCGCACGCAGATGGCGAGGATTTATGTGGTTTCGGGATCAGTGACATAGATGGAATGGCGTTGTTGCAAATTTTGGTCATAATCTGACCTAATTCGCCAAATAACCGTCACGTAACCCGAGGGCCGTAGTATGCAGGCCGCTCGAAAGGGGTGGGTGATGATCGAGTTCGACATGGTCAGCAAGTCCTTCTGGACCGGAGAACGCCGCAAGGTGATCCTCGACCGTGTGTCCTTTCAAGTGTCGCTCGGCGAGAGCGTCGGCATCCTCGCGCCCAATGGCACTGGCAAGACCACGCTGATCCGCATGATGGCGGGGCTGGAAAAGCCCGATGAGGGCGAGATTCGCCGCACATCGCGCGTGTCCTTTCCGCTCGGCTTCATGGGCGGCGTGATCTCGAAGATCTCGGCGCGTGAAAACGCCCGGTTCATCGCCCGGATGTATGGGCTCGATCCCGAGTATGTCGAGGCGTTCTGCCGCTGGCTTTGCGGGCTCGGCGAATATTTCGACCAGCCGATCGGCACGTACTCGTCGGGGATGAAGGCGCGGTTCACCTTCTCGCTGATGCTGGCGCTGGATTTCGACATCTATCTCATCGACGAGGGGATGCCGAGTTCGACCGACGTCGAGTTCAACCGTAAGGCCGGCGAGATTCTCGCCGAACGATTGCGGACCACGACCATCGTGATCGTCTCGCACCAGCCGGCGATCCTCGAGAAATTTGCCCGTAAGGCGGCGGTCCTGATGGACGGCAAGCTGCACCAGTTTGAAACCTTGGAAGAAGCGAAACAGCTCTATGACTATGAAACCCAAGGCTAAGAAATTCCGCATCCGCCGCCCCGACACCGCCGCAGCCGCGCGTCCCGAGGAGATGCCCGAGGCCGCCCCGGCCAAGCCCGAGGGGCTGCCGCGGTTCGCCAACACCGCGTCCGGCGAGGCCAAGGCGCAGACGCCGTCCGACGCCGCGCCGAAGTCCGGCACCACCGATATCGAGGCGATCCGCAGCGAAGGGCTGACCGGCCGCCAGCTGCGGCTCGCGCGCCGGGTGGCGCAGAAACACGGGCTCGAGCCTGCTTCCGACTATGATGCGGTGCGCCTGCTGCGGGCCCGCGGGATCGACCCGTTCCGCCGCAGCACCATGCTCGAACTGGTGGTGCCCGAGGCGGCTGCCGGTGGCGCAGGGCAGGGCGGCGGTGGCGGCACCGCTGCGCAGGCCGCTGTGCCCGCCGTGCAGCCCGATGGGCGCAAGCCCGGCACCCAGCTGCCGCAGACCGTTCCGGCGGGCAAGACCAACCTGCCGTCGACCCAGACCGCCAGCCCGGCAGAGCGCCGCGCCGCCGAGATCATGAAGATCCAGCAGGAACTGGCCAAGCGTCGCCGCAAGAAGATGGCGCTGCTGCTGACCCGGCTGGCCTTCTTCGTGCTGCTGCCGACGCTGATCGCGGGCTACTATTTCTATGTGGTCGCCACGCCGATGTATGCCACCAAGTCCGAGTTCCTGATCCTCAAGGCCGAAAACTCGGCCTCCTCCATGGGCAGCCTGTTCTCGGGCACGCAATTCGCCACCAATCAGGACGCGATCGCGGTACAAAGCTACCTGATGTCCAAGGACGCCATGCTGCGGCTCGACCGCGACGAGGGCTTCCGGTCGCATTACCAGCAAGCGTGGATCGACCCGATCCAGCGTCTTGACGAGGATGCCTCGACCGAGGACGCCTTCGCCGTCTACGAGCGCAATATCGACATCGGCTATGACCCGACCGAGGGTGTGGTGAAGATGGAGATCCAAGCCGCCGATCCCGAGACCGCGGCGCGCTTCAGCCGGGCGCTGATCGGATACGCCGAGGACCGCGTGGACAACCTGTCGCTGCGCAAGCGCTCGAACGCGGTGACCGACGCCGAGGTCGGCCTCGAAGAGGCGCAGGCCGAACGTCAGGATGCGCAGGAAAAGCTGGTGCGGCTGCAGCAGCAGGGGTCGGTGATCGACCCCGAGGGCCGGATCGCGGCGCTGCGCACGCAGATCAGCAACATCGAAGTGCAGCTTCAGGAGAAGCGGCTGACCCTGCAGGCGCTGCTCGACAACGCCCGCCCCAACAGCAGCCGTGTCGAGGGTGCGCGCGGTGATGTGCGCCGTCTCGAAGCGCTGCTCGAGGACCTCAACGCGCAGATGAACACCGCCACCACGGGCGAGGATTCGCTGGCCGAGAAGGCGGTGCAGATCCAATTGGCGCAGGCCGATCTGGCGACCCGCGATCTAATGCTGCAAACCGCGCTGGAGCGGCTGGAGCAGGCGCGGCGCGATGCCGACAGCCAGGCGCGATACCTGACCACCTCGGTCGAGCCGGTGGCCTCTGAGGACCCGAGCTACCCGCGCAGCTTCGAGAACACCATTCTGGCGTTCCTGATCTTCTCGGGCATCTATCTGATGATCTCGCTCACCGCGTCGATCCTGCGCGAGCAGGTGTCGAGCTGAACCCCCGGCGCGGGCCGGGCCCGCGCCAGACCTTCACGGCAACAAAAAACGCCCGGCCAATGGCCGGGCGTTTGTGGGTCTGAGCCGGGAATGGGGAAAAGGGCTCAGGCCGCCTTGGCGCGGGCGGGCTTGAGGGCTTCGCCCCAAGCGGCCAGCTCGCTGAACATGCCGGCCATGCCGTCAACCACGGGCTGGTCGGGGCGCAGCACGCCGTCTTCGCCGATGTAGTTGAACACGAAGGGCACCGGCACCGACTGCGGCAGCGCCATGACGTTCATGTTGACCAGCAGCTGGCGCAGTTCCTGCGCGGCGCGCATGCCGCCCGAAACGCCGCCGTAGCTGACGACAGCTGCGACCTTGCGCTCCCATTCCACCGCGAGCGCCTGAATGGCGTTGACCAGCGCAGCCGAGGGGAAGCTGTTGTATTCCGGGGTCAGGAAGATGAAGGCATCGGCGTCCGCGACCTTCGCGGCCCATTTCTTGGTGTGCTCGTGCTCATAGGCCTGCGCACGCGGGTGGCCGGCTTCGTCGAGCAGCGGCAGGTCGATTTCCTTGAGGTCGACAACTTCGACGTCGAAACCGTTCTGCTGCTTGGCGAGGTCTTCGACCCATTTGCCGACGATGGGCACAATGCGGCCGGGGCGGGTGGAGCCGAGGATGATCTTCAGCTTGAGAGCCATGAGGGTGTCCTTCCGGATGAATTTGGATTGGGTCAGCCCATGAGGGGAGGTGGGCCGTGCCTTGCCCCCATACCTACGCTCTCGCCGTGACGACACAATCCGCCCGCGCGCACAGCGCGGGTGCATCTGTGCACGGGCTCTGCTCATGGCGTCTAAGGTGGATGCAAAAAGGCCCGCCGTTGGGGCGGGCCTTTCGCAAAGCTTTTGGTCTCAAAACCAGCGTTCGGCTCAGACCTTGTCGGTCAGTTCCGGCACGGCCTCGAAGAGGTCGGCGACGAGGCCGAAGTCGGCAACCTGGAAGATCGGCGCTTCTTCGTCCTTGTTGATCGCGACGATCACCTTGGAGTCTTTCATGCCTGCAAGGTGCTGGATCGCGCCCGAGATGCCGACCGCGACGTAGAGGTCGGGTGCCACGACCTTGCCGGTCTGGCCGACCTGCCAGTCGTTCGGGGCAAAGCCAAAGTCCACGGCGGCGCGCGACGCGCCCACGGCGGCACCGAGCTTGTCGGCGAGCTTCTCGATCAGCGCGAAATCCTCTTCCGAGCCGACGCCGCGGCCACCCGAGACGACGATCTTCGCCGAGGTGAGTTCCGGACGATCGCTCTCGGCCATCTTGTCTTCGACCCACTCCGACAGCGCCGGGTTGTCGCCCGCGCCGATGGTCTCGACCGAAGCCGAGCCGGTGGAGGCAGCGGCGTCGAAGGTGGAGGTGCGGAAGGTGATGACCTTCTTGGCGTCCTTCGACTTCACGGTCTGGATCGCGTTACCGGCGTAGATCGGACGCTCGAAGGTGTCGGCGTCGACCACGGCGGTCACATCGGTCAGGATCATCGCGTCGAGCAGCGCGGCAACGCGCGGCAGGATGTTCTTCGCGTCGGTCGTGGCCGGGGCGACGATGTGCGAATACTCACCGGCGAGCGAGACGATCAGCGCCGCGACCGGCTCGGCGAGGCGGTGGCCGTACAGCGCATCCTCGGCGACCAGCACCTTGGCGACGCCGTCGATCTTGGCGGCTTCCTCGGCGGCGGCTGCAGCCGAAGCGCCGGCGGCCAGAACCGTCACGTCGCCCAGTTTCGCCGCGGCGTTCACCGCCTTGGCGGTTGCGTCCAGCGCCAGCGCGCCGTCGTTGATCTCTGCAAGAAGAAGAACAGCCATCAGAGTGCCCCCGCGTCTTTCAGTTTCGCCACGAGCTCGTCGACCGAGCCCACCTTGATGCCGGCAGCGCGCTCTTCGGGCTCCGAGGTCTTGACGATCTCGAGGCGCGGCGCGACGTCGACGCCGAAGTCGGCGGCGGTCTTCTCGTCGAGCGGCTTTTTCTTCGCCTTCATGATGTTCGGCAGCGACGCGTAGCGCGGCTCGTTGAGGCGCAGGTCGGCGGTGATGATCGCCGGCAGCGCGACCTTGATGGTCTGCAGGCCGCCGTCGACTTCGCGTGCCACGGTGGCGGCATCGCCCTCGACGTCGAGCTTGTTGGCGTAGGTCGCCTGCGCCCAGCCCAGAAGGCCCGCGAGCATCTGGCCGGTGGCGTTCATGTCGTTGTCGATCGCCTGCTTGCCCATGATGACGAGGCCGGGGGCCTCTTCCTCGACCACTTTGGCGAGGATCTTGGCGACGGCGAGCGGCTCGATGTCGGTGTGCACGTCATCGGCGGCGGTCACGAGGATGGCGCGGTCAGCGCCCATGGCCAGCGCGGTGCGCAGGGTTTCCTGGCTCTGCTTGACGCCGATCGAGACGACGATCACTTCCTCGGCCTTGCCAGCTTCCTTGAGGCGGATGGCCTCTTCGACGGCGATCTCGTCGAACGGGTTCATCGACATCTTGACGTTGGCAAGATCGACTCCCGTGCCGTCCGCTTTCACGCGGACTTTCACGTTGTAGTCGATCACGCGCTTCACGGGCACAAGCACCTTCATGAGCGGATCACTCCCTTTGTTTCGCCGCGGCAAGCACGGCACTTCTGGTTCTCCCGTGGGGTGATAGCGAAGTGAACGCGAGGGAAACAGTGCCAATTTGGCCAAGCGTGCCAAAACGCCGCTGCGTTAGCGCGCTTGTGTGGGCGCGAAGCAGCGCGATGTCGCGGCGGAAATTCGAACGGTCGGAAACGCGTTTCGCGCGCGTTGGTGGTTTGCATAAAAAATAGGCGATGGGCTGAGGTGGCGCCTGATCAGGGCTTAGGGCGGGCCGAAACTTGATTCGCAGACCTCGGTTCAGAGGGGGCGGTAGGTCGCTTTCAGCGGAGTCGAACAGCAAAAGGGCCACCCGAAGGCGGCCCCTTGTTCGAGAGTTCAGCTCTGCCTGCCGAGGCAGATCAGGTGAACGTGTTGTCCCGCGGGAAGCCGCGCGGCGCCATACGTCCCGCGGTGGCGCGCTTGGCGATCCACTCGGAAAGGTCGGATTGGGTGCGGGTGCGCCCGGCCGGGTCCTTCCATGTGAGGCCGTCGGCCAGCGTGAAGGTGGTCAGGTCCGACAGGCCGCCATCCTTGTACTTCTGCAGACGCACGCCCTTGCCCCGGCCCATCTCGGGCAGTTCGTCGAGCATGAAGACCAGCACCTTGCGGTTCTCGCCGACCACCGCCACCGCGTCGCCCGTCACTGGCTTGCAGATCTTGGCGAAGGCGGGCTCGCGGACGTTGAGGGCCTGCTTGCCCGCGCGGGTCTGCGCCAGAACATCCGCCTCGGGCACCACAAAGCCATCCCCGGCAGAGGAGGCCAGCAGCAGCTTGCGGCCCGGCACATGCGCGAAGATGTCGATGATCTGCGCCTCGTTGGGCAGGTCGACCATCAGCCGCAGCGGCTCGCCCATGCCGCGCCCGCCGGGCAGGTTGGCGGCAGAGATCGTGTAGAAGCGCCCGTTCGAGCCGAAGACCAGCAGGCGGTCCGTCGTCTCGGCGTGGAAGATGAAGCGCGGGCCGTCGCCGTCCTTGAACTTCAGTTCCGAGTTCAGGTCGATGTGGCCCTTCATCGCGCGGATCCAGCCCATCTGCGAGCAGACCACGGTGATCGGCTCGCGCTCGATCATCGCTTCCAGCGGCACTTCCTCGACCTCGCCCGCTTCGGCGAAGGCGGTGAGGCGCGCGCCCCGCTCGAGATCCTTGGTGAAGGCCTTCTTCACCTCGCGCAATTCGCCCGAGATACGCTTCCACTGCAGGTCTTCGCTGGCCAGAAGGTCTTCGAGACCGGCGCGCTCTTCCATCAGCTTGTCACGCTCGGCGACCAGTTCCATCTCTTCGAGCTTGCGCAAGCTGCGCAGGCGCATGTTGAGGATGGCTTCGGTCTGCACCTCGGTCAGGCCGAACTCGTCTTCGCCCGACACCGGGGCAGGGGAGACGTAATCGGCCTCGGAGGTGGCGCGGGCGATCTTGCGGCCCCAGTCCTCGCGCATCAGCGCGGCCTTGGGGTCCTCGTCATAGCGGATGATGTCGATGACGCGGTCGAGGTTGAGAAAGGCGATTATCAGCCCTTCCAGCACCTCAAGACGGTGGTCGATCTTTTCCATCCGGTGCCGCGAGCGGCGGCACAGCACGTCGCGCCGGAAATCGAGGAAGGCGCGCAGCACCTCTTTCAGCGAGCAGACCTTTGGCGTCACGCCGTCGATCAGCACGTTCATGTTGAGCGAGAAGCGGATCTCCAGATCGCTGTTCTTGAACAGCAGGTTCATCAGCAAATCGGGGTCGATGTTCTTGCTCTTGGGCTCCAGCACCATGCGGATGTCTTCGGCGCTCTCGTCCCGGATATCGGCGAGGATCGGCACCTTCTTGGTCTGGATCAGTTCTGCCAGCCGCTCGACCAGCTTCGACTTCTGCACCTGATAGGGGATCTCGGTGACCACGACCTGCCACTGTCCGCGGCCAAGGTCCTCGACCTCCCATTTGGCGCGCAGACGGATCGAGCCGCGCCCGGTGGCATAGGCCTGCGCGATGTTCTCGCGCGACTCGACGATCACCCCGCCGGTGGGGAAATCGGGGCCGGGCACATATTGCAGCAGCGTCTCGTCCAGCGCGTTCGGCGACTTGATGAGGTGCAGGCTGGCGTCGATCAGCTCGCCGATGTTGTGCGGCGGAATGTTGGTCGCCATGCCCACCGCGATGCCCGACGAGCCGTTGGCCAGCAGGTTGGGATAGGAGGCGGGCAGCACCACGGGCTCTTCGAGGCGGCCATCGTAGTTCGGGCGGTAGTCCACCGCGTCCTCGTCGAGACCCTGCAGCAGCGCCTCGGCCATGATGGTCATCCGCGCCTCGGTATAGCGCGAGGCCGCCGGGTTATCGCCGTCGATGTTGCCAAAGTTGCCCTGACCGTCGACCAGCGGGTAGCGGATGGTGAAGTCCTGCGCGAGGCGCGCCATGGCGTCATAGATCGCCGCGTCGCCATGCGGGTGGAAATCCCCCATCGTGTCGCCGGAGATTTTTGCCGACTTCAGGAAGCCGCCGCTGGAACTAAGTCGCAGCCGGCGCATTGCATAAAGGATACGACGATGCACGGGCTTGAGCCCGTCACGGGCGTCTGGCAGCGCCCGGTTCATGATCGTCGACAGAGCATAGGTCAGGTACCGCTCGCCGATTGCCCGGCGCAGGGTCTCTGCCACGTTACGAGGGTTCATGTTGGGGTCATCGACGATATCGTTCATGCATATTGTGATACCCGCGCAGAAAAGCGCGGGCAAGCGATCCGCACCGCGAATTCCATTCAGAGCGGATTTTTCCAGATTCCCGCTTAAGGCGAGCGCGCAAATCGGCTATGATGGGCGCGACGCCGAGTATTGGAACGGTGCGCCCGCGGCCTTTTTCAGCCAGCCCTTTTCTGTTCAGGAGATTTCAGCATGAAACGCCTTATGGTGCTTACTTTTGGCCTTTTGGGCTGGGCTTGGTACGCGATGTCCGGAGGCGCGGATTTCTCCGCCGGAACCAATGGCGTCGATCTGCCGGTGATGGTCCGCGCAGCCGAGGCCGAAAGTCTGCCCGCAGCTTCAGCAGACGCCGCCGCCGTGCCTGAGGTTACGCGCGCCAGCACCGCCTCACTCACCGATGTGGGGCCCGCCGAATCGCAGGCGACGGTGACCGAGGCGAAGGTCACCGAGGCGGCGGCGACAGCCAAGAGCATGGACCTTGCGCTGGCGGCAGTGCCCGACAAACCCATCGCGGCCAGCTTCGAGCCCGAAAGCGCCGAGCCTGAGACGCCCGCAGATCTGCGCAAGGTCACCGGCAGCCGGGTGAACCTGCGCTATGGTCCGGGCACCAGCTACAGCGTCGTCGGTCAGCTCGGCGAAGGCGACCGCGTCGAGGTGCTCAGCGATCCCGGCGACGGCTGGGTGAAGCTGCAGGCGCAAGATGGCGGCACCGCTGGCTGGATGTATGACGCCTATCTTGCCGCCGCGGTGAACTGAGGCTGTAAATTGAGGCGGCGGACTGAGGCGGCGGACTGAGCCACCAGCGATTGCAGGCCCCGCCAGCCTCGCCTATCCCGGTCTCTGCGAACAGGAGACCGGCGTATGGCATTGAGCACCGAACAGGCTGCGACAGAATCCCGAAAATCTATTCTTATCACCGGCTGCTCATCGGGCATCGGCGCTGCGGCGGCCCGCGGCCTGCGCGCCCGTGGCTGGCGGGTGTTTGCCAGTTGCCGCAGCGAAGAGGATTGCGCCCGGCTGCGGATCGAAGGCTTCGAGAGCCCGCGGCTCGACTATGCCGATGAGGCCTCGATGGAGGCGGCGTTGGCAGAGGTACTGGCGACCACCGGCGGGACGCTCGACGCGCTCTACAACAATGGCGCCTACGCGGTGCCGGGGGCGCTCGAAGATCTGCCCACCGGCGCGCTGCGCGAGATCTTTGAGGTCAACCTCTTCGGATGGCACACGCTGACCCGCATGGTGATCCCGGTGATGCGCGCGCAGGGGCACGGGCGGATCATCAACTGCTCGTCGGTTCTGGGGCTGGTGCCGATGCCATGGCGCGGGGCCTATGTGTCGACCAAACACGCGCTCGAAGGGCTGACCGACGTGTTGCGCATCGAGATGTCGGACACGCCGATCAAGGTGATCCTCGTCGAGCCCGGCCCGATCACCTCGAAGATCCGCGCCAATTCCGTCCCCCATTTCGAGCAATGGGTGAACTGGCAGGACAGCCCGCGCCGCGCGCAATACGAAGGCTCGCTGCGCAAGCGGCTCTATGCGGCCCCGCAAGAGGACACATTCGAGCTGCCCGCCTCGGCGGTCACCGAAAAGCTGATCCGCGCCTTGGAGAGCGATCATCCCGCGCCGCGCTACTATGTCACCACGCCGACCCACATCATGGGCACGCTGCGCCGCCTGCTGCCGTCGCGCCTGCTCGACTGGATCATCGAACGCGCCCGCTAACCGCAGGAGGCCGGGTGGAGCGCGCTAAGGTCGCAGCCGGGCGCCTTCGCTTTTGGCCGCGAACCGGCTATGTGGGGAGCAAGAGGATAGGGAGGCAAATCCATGCGCGATGACCCGCTGTTTCTGGTCGTTGCCGTCGTGATGATGGCGGTCGTGGGCATTCTGCTCTTCGGCATCGGCTCTTTCGCGAAGGGAGGCGCCTTCAACAAGAAATACGCCAACAAGGCGATGCGCTGGCGCATCATCGCGCAATTTGCGGCGGTGGTGCTCATCCTTGTCTTTGTGCTGATCCGGAGAAGCTGAATGGTCGTGCTCAACAAGATTTACACCCGCACCGGCGATAAGGGCGACACGGCGCTGGTCGATGGCTCGCGGGTGCCGAAATTTGCGCCGCGGGTCGAGGCCTATGGCACGGTGGACGAGCTGAACTCGGTGGTCGGGCTGGCGCGGCTGCACGCGGATCCGGCGCTGGATGCGAAACTGGCGCTCATCCAGAACGATCTTTTCGATCTCGGCTCCGACCTTGCCCGCCCCGATATGGCCAAGGACGCCGAGGCCGGCTACCCGGTGCTGCGCCTGACGCAGGCGCAGGTCGACCGGCTCGAGACCGAGATGGACGCGATGACCGCCCAGCTCGAACCGTTGCGCAGCTTCGTGCTGCCCGGTGGCACGGCGGCCTCCGCCTTCCTGCACCAGTGCCGCACCGTCGCCCGCCGCGCCGAGCGCCGCGCGGTGGAACTGGCCACGCTCGAGGACGTGAACCGCCCGGCGGTAACCTATCTCAACCGGCTCAGCGACTGGTTCTTCTGCGCCGCGCGTATGGCCAATGATGGCGGCGCGGCGGATGTGCTCTGGGTGCCCGGCGCCAACCGCGACTGAGGAAGAGAGGGGGCGCTGCCCCCTCGTCGCTGCGCGCCTCACCCCCGGCGTATTTTTCCGAAGAGAAGAAGGACCGGAGATCCTAGGGCTTCTTCTCTTTCCAAATACGCATATCCGAAGCGTGCCAGAGGTGCGGCGTCAGAGCGGTTCGGCCTCCAGCCACACGCCGCCCTCGGGGCGCAGGGTAAGGATCATCACCGGCTCCGGCGCGCGGCCTTCGATGGCGCTGAAGCGAAAGCGCTTCAGCAGCGTCGCGAGCACGATCAGCGCCTCCTGCAGCGCAAAAGCCGCGCCGATGCAGATCCGCGGCCCGTCGCCGAAGGGCAGATAGGCGTAGCGCGGCGGCTTTTCGAGAAAGCGGTCGGGGCGGAAAGCGTCCGGGTCTTCCCACAGGCGATGACTGCGGTGCAGCGCGTAGATCGGGATCATCACCGTATCGCCGGGCTTGATCTCGCGCCCGCAGAGCTCGTCCGGCACCTGCGCCGTGCGCGAGACGATCCCGGCTGGCGGATAGAGCCGCAGCGTCTCGTCGATCACCCGGCGCAGATAGGGCAGCTCGGCGACCTCGGCGGCGCTGGCGGTATCGCCGCTGACCCCCGCCATGACCTCGTCCCGCGCGCGCTGCTGCGCCTCGGGATCGAACGCCAGCAGGTAGAGCGCCCAAGACAGGGTGATCGCCGTGGTTTCATGCCCGGCGACGATGAAGGTCAGCAGGTTGTCGCGCAGCTCGGCGGTGTTCATGCGGCGTGTGGTTTCCGGGTCCTCGCCGGCCAGCAGCAGGTCAAGAAGGTCCGGCACCTCGCGCGGGCCGCGGGCGGCGCGGTCGTCAATGGCGGCATCCGCCACGCGCTTCATCTCGGTCAGCCCGCCCGCCGAGCGCATGCGCCCCGGGCGGGGCACCCAATCGGGCAGGCCCAGCACGTCGAACAGCGAGATCCGCCCGGCATCGGCGATATAGCCGTCGATCGCCCGATGCACCGCGTCGCGGGCAAAGGCCTCGCCGCCGGAAAAGGTGACTTCCGAGATCACGTCGAAGGTCGTGGTGACCATCTCTTCGTAGAGGTCGACGGCGCGCCCCTGCTGTGCGGCGATCCGCTGCGCCGCCCGGTCCGCGGCACCGGCCATGATCGGGCCGAGGTTGCTCATATTGCGGGCCGAAAAGGCGGGGGCGGCGGCGCGCCGCTGCCAGCGCCATTGCGCGCCTTCGGCGACGAACATCGACTCGCCGATCGCCGGGCGAAGAAGGTTCTTGGTGACAATCGACTTGGGGTAGTCGTCGAGCCGTTCGAGCAGCACTTCGCGGATCGCGCCCGGCTCCATCAGCATATGCCAGCGCGCGCCGGTGCGGCCCGACACCATTGGCGTGCGGGTCGCGAGATCGGGGATGATCGCCAGCAGATTGCGCCGCGCCGCCCGCAGGCTGGCCAGAATGCCCAAGGGTTCGGTCACCAGCGGCGCGCGCACCGGCAGCGGCGCGGGGGCGGCGGGGCTTTGGGGTTCGGACGACGTTTCGATCATGTCACACCTCTTAGCAGAAGATAGGTGCGCTGCGGGCCACGGCAAAGCCGGGAGATTGCCAGCGCCGCCGCCGCCGGGCTATCCCTCGGGCCCCAGTGTTTGCCGAAAGTTCGACCATGTTCCGCCTTGCCGCCGCCCTTGCCATGTTTCTCGGGCTCACCGCCTGCGCCAACGGTCAGCGCAATCTCGAGAAACCGGCGGAACCGCTGGGCAATTTCAAGCTCGGCTTTTCCGAGGTGGTGGCGCCCAACATCGTCAAGGGACCGCTGTCGCGCGAGGCCAGCGCCGAGGAATGGACAGCCGCGGTGGATCACGCCATCGAGGAGCGCTTCGACCGGCAGGGCGGCGAGAAATACTATCACATCGGCACCAGCGTCGAAGGCTATGTGCTGGCCCAGCCCGGCGTGCCGCTGGTGTTCAGCCCCAAGTCGGCGCTGATCCTGAAGGTGACAATCTGGGATGATGCGGCGCAGAAAAAGCTCAACGACACGCCCGAGCAGATCACCGTCATGGAAGCGATCACCCCCGAAACGCTGGCGGGCTCGGGGCTGACCCAGTCGAAGGCCGAGCAGATGCGCAACCTCTCGGCCAATGCGGCGCTGCAGATCGAGATGTGGATGCGCCGCGAGTTGCGCGCGCAGGGCTGGTTCGGCGGCGAGGCGGCGCAGGATGCGGCGGAAGCGCGTCTTGCGGCGGCCAACATGGAGGCTGAAACCGCTGCGCAGGAGGGGCCGGACGCGGGGCAGGAGACCGAAATTGCCGCCGCGACATCGGCCAAGGCTGGCCGAGAGCGCGAAACCGTGACCGAATAACCGCGCTTCGAAGCCGCCATTTGTCAACAGACGCTTGATTTTCTGCTCTCGACTCAATAAACGGCCCGCGATGCGAAACCGGGTCGCAGTCGACCCCCTAGAGGTGAGACGTCTGTAAAGATGGCAAAGGAAAAGTTTGAGCGCGGCAAACCGCACTGCAACATCGGCACGATCGGTCACGTTGACCACGGCAAAACCACGCTGACCGCAGCGATCACCAAATACTTCGGTGACTTCCGTGCGTACGACCAGATCGACGGCGCGCCGGAAGAAAAAGCACGCGGCATCACGATCTCGACCGCGCACGTGGAATACGAGACCGAAGCACGCCACTACGCACACGTGGACTGCCCTGGTCACGCCGACTACGTGAAGAACATGATCACCGGCGCGGCGCAGATGGACGGCGCGATCCTGGTTGTGAACGCAGCTGACGGCCCGATGCCGCAGACCCGCGAGCACATCCTTCTGGGCCGCCAGGTGGGTATCCCCGCCATGGTCGTGTTCCTGAACAAGGTCGACCAGGTGGACGATCCGGAACTGCTCGAGCTGGTGGAAATGGAAGTCCGCGAGCTGCTGTCCGAGTACGACTTCCCGGGCGACGACATTCCGATCATCGCAGGCTCGGCTCTGGCCGCAATGGAAGGCCGCGATCCGGAAATCGGCGAAGAGAAGATCAAGGAACTGATGGCTGCTGTGGACGAGTACATCCCGCAGCCGGAGCGTGCCGTTGACCAGCCGTTCCTGATGCCGATCGAAGACGTGTTCTCGATCTCGGGCCGCGGCACCGTTGTGACCGGCCGTGTGGAGCGTGGCGTTGTGAACGTCGGCGACGAACTGGAAATCGTCGGCATCCGCGACACCAAGAAAACCACCTGTACCGGTGTGGAAATGTTCCGCAAGCTGCTCGACCGCGGTGAAGCAGGCGACAACATCGGCGCCCTGCTGCGCGGCATCGACCGTGAAGGCGTTGAGCGTGGTCAGGTTCTGTGTAAGCCGGGTTCGGTGAAGCCGCACACCAAGTTCGAGTGTGAGGTCTACATCCTGACCAAGGAAGAAGGTGGCCGTCACACGCCGTTCTTCGCGAACTACCGTCCGCAGTTCTACTTCCGCACCACCGACGTGACCGGCACCGTGACCCTCCCCGAGGGCACCGAGATGGTCATGCCGGGCGACAACCTGAAGTTCACCGTCGAGCTGATCGCACCGATCGCGATGGAAGACGGCCTGCGTTTCGCCATCCGTGAAGGTGGCCGGACCGTGGGTTCGGGCGTCGTCTCGAAAATCCTCGAGTGATGCATGCGCGCCCGGCACCTACGCCGGGCAGCAGATCGGGAAAGGGCCGCCTCCGGGCGGCCCTTTTTCCATAACCGCGGTTCGTCGATGTGGGTGCCTGAGGCCCCGGCACGGCTGACTTGCGGAAATACCCATGCGGCGCCTGCGCGCTGGGGCTTGCCAAGCAAGGCTCTCAGCCGTATATGCGCGCAACGGCCCAAGGGTCGTGAAGGGCGGGGTGATTCCCCGCCTTTTAGGTTCGATGAGGGTGCGGCGATGCGCGTCCATCCTCCTCTCAACCTTAACGCCAAAATAGGACTGTTCGATGAACCAGAACATCCGTATCCGGCTCAAGGCGTTTGATTACCGCGTCCTCGATGCATCGACGCAGGAAATCGTGAACACCGCCAAGCGCACCGGCGCTACCGTTCGCGGCCCGATCCCGCTGCCGAACAAGATTGAGAAATTCACTGTTCTGCGTGGCCCGCACGTGAACAAGAAATCCCGCGATCAGTTCGAGATTCGTACGCACAAGCGTCTTCTCGACATCGTAGATCCGACCCCGCAGACCGTGGACGCGCTGATGAAGCTCGACCTCGCGGCCGGCGTGGATGTCGAGATCAAGGTGTAAGGGGGCAGATCATGTTGCGCTCTGGAGTTATCGCAAAGAAAGTCGGCATGACCCGGCTGTTCATGGAAGACGGCAAGCAGATCCCTGTGACCGTCCTCCAACTCGAAGGTTGCCAGGTCGTCGCACAGCGGACCGCTGACAAGGACGGCTACAGCGCCGTTCAGCTCGGCGCCGGTGCTGCAAAGGCCAAGAACGTGTCGAAGGCCATGCGTGGTCACTTCGCCGCGGCCAAGGTGGAACCGAAGCGGAAGATCGCGGAATTCCGCGTCGATGCAGAGAACCTCATCGCCGTTGGCGAAGAGATCTCGGCAGAGCACTACTTCGAAGGTCAGTATGTCGACGTTGCCGGCACGACCATCGGTAAAGGCTTTGCCGGTGCAATGAAGCGCCACAACTTCGGTGGTCTTCGCGCATCGCACGGCGTGTCGATCTCGCACCGTTCGCACGGTTCGACCGGTCAGTGTCAGGACCCGGGCAAAGTCTTCAAAGGCAAGAAGATGGCCGGCCACATGGGTGCCGTCCGCGTCACCACGCAGAACCTGCAGGTCGTGAAGACCGATGCCGACCGCGGCATCATCATGATCAAGGGCGCGGTGCCGGGCTCGAAAGGTGGCTGGGTCACTGTCAAGGACGCCGTGAAGAAGCCGTTCCCCGAGAACGCTGCTCTGCCGGCTGCCCTGAAACCCGCTGCTGCTCCGGCTGAAGCCGAAGCTGAGAAGAAGGAAGGCGACGAATGAAACTCGACGTGATCAAACTCGACGGCGGTGCCGCGGGCGAAGTCGAGCTGACGGACGCGATCTTTGATCTCGAGCCGCGCGCCGACATTCTGCACCGTGTGGTTCGCTGGCAGCGTAACAAGGCGCAAGCCGGTACGCACAAGGTCAAGACCCGCTCGGAAGTCAGCTACTCGACCAAGAAGATCTATCGCCAGAAGGGCACCGGCGGCGCACGCCACGGCTCCCGCAAGGCGCCGATCTTCCGCAAGGGTGGTATCTACAAGGGTCCGACCCCGCGCAGCCACGCGCATGACCTTCCCAAGAAGGTGCGCGCACTCGGCCTGAAGCTGGCTCTGTCGGCAAAAGCCAAGACCGGCTCGCTCGTGGTGATCGACACCGCGGAGACCGATGGCAAAACCAAGACGCTGGCGGCACAGGTCAAGAGCCTGGGCTGGAAGCGCGCTCTGGTGATCGACGGTGCTTCGGTGAACGAGGGCTTCGCCCGCGCCGCCGCAAACATCGACGGTCTGGACGTGCTGCCCTCCGTCGGCGCCAACGTTTATGACATCCTCAAGCGTGACACTCTCGTGCTCACCAAAGCGGGTGTCGAAGCTCTGGAGGCTCGACTGAAATGACCGCTAAGGCACAACACTACGACGTGATCCGCAAGCCGATCATCACCGAGAAATCCACCATGGTCGGCGAGAACGGCACCGTGGTTTTCGAAGTGGCGATCGACTCGACCAAACCGCAAGTCAAAGAGGCCGTCGAGGCGCTCTTCGGCGTGAAGGTGAAATCGGTGAACACCACGATCACCAAGGGTAAGGTCAAGCGTTTCCGCGGCCAGATCGGCAAGCGGAACGACGTCAAGAAGGCCTATGTGACCCTCGAAGAGGGCAACACGATCGACGTGACCACCGGTCTCTGATCGTTGCCTTCGGCAAGTTCGGGAAAGCCCTCGCTTCGGCGGGGGCTTTTCCAATTCCCGGCTGCATTCCTCGGCCGGGCGGGGGAGGGCGGAAATCGCCCCAAACCCCGGCAAATAAGGGCCTCGAGGCCCTTTGCGGCGGCGGTTGCGCTTGACCTTGATCAACTCTTTGACTAGAGCAGGCCATCCGCTGAGCCCCGGATTCGTCCGGGGCTTCGCTTTTGTTCGAAAGAACAGATCGCCTGGGACCTTCGGGGCCCTCTAAATCGGCCACCTTCGGGGGGCTAAACTCCGGCACACCCGATACGCGGGTGCTGTCGCATTACAACGGAAGACAGAAAGCATGGCACTTAAGTCGTACAAGCCGACGACGCCGGGCCAGCGCGGGCTGGTGCTGATCGACCGTTCGGAGCTGTATAAAGGACGTCCCGTCAAAGCCCTCACCGAGGGTCTGACGAAGTCGGGCGGCCGGAACAACACCGGACGGATCACTGCACGCCGCCGCGGCGGTGGCGCAAAGCGTCTCTATCGCATCGTCGATTTCAAGCGGAACAAGTTCGACGTGTCGGCCACCGTGGCCCGCATCGAATATGACCCCAACCGGACCGCGTTCATCGCACTGGTTCAGTATGACGACGGCGAGCAGGCCTACATCCTGGCCCCGCAGCGCCTCGCCATCGGCGACCGCGTCGTGGCGTCGGCCAAGGCCGACATCAAGCCCGGCAACGCAATGCCCTTCTCGGGCATGCCGATCGGTACCATTGTCCACAACATCGAACTGAAGCCCGGCAAGGGCGGTCAGATCGCACGCGCCGCGGGCACCTACGCCCAGTTCGTCGGCCGTGACGGTGGCTACGCACAGATCCGCCTCTCGTCGGGTGAACTGCGCATGGTTCGTCAGGAATGCATGGCCACCATCGGTGCCGTGTCGAACCCCGACAACTCGAACCAGAACCTTGGTAAAGCCGGTCGTAACCGCCACTATGGCAAGCGTCCGAGCGTCCGCGGCGTCGTGATGAACCCGATCGACCACCCGCACGGTGGTGGTGAGGGTCGTACCTCGGGTGGTCGTCACCCGGTGACCCCGTGGGGCAAGCCGACCAAGGGCAAGCGTACCCGCAACACCAACAAGGCGTCGCAAAAGCTGATCATCCGCTCGCGCCACGCCAAGAAGAAGGGGCGGTAATCCATGACGCGCTCTGTTTGGAAAGGCCCGTTCGTCGACGCCTACGTCCTGAAAAAGGCCGAGAAAGTCCGCGAATTTGGCAAGAACGAAGTCATCAAAATCTGGTCGCGCCGCTCGACGATCCTGCCCCAGTTCGTGGGTCTGACGTTTGGCGTCTACAACGGCCAGAAGCATGTTCCCGTGAACGTCTCCGAAGACATGATCGGTCAGAAGTTCGGTGAGTACTCGCCAACTCGGACCTATTACGGTCACGCGGCTGACAAAAAAGCCAAGAGGAAGTAAGCCATGGGCAAGGATAAGAATCCCCGCCGCGTGGCGGACAACGAGGCGATGGCAAAGCTGCGCATGCTGCGCACTTCGCCCCAGAAGCTGAACCTGGTGGCCGCGCTGATCCGCGGCAAGAAGGTCGACCGTGCTCTCACGGACCTGACTTTCTCGAAAAAGCGGATCGCCGTGGACGTGAAGAAATGCCTTCAGTCCGCTATCGCGAACGCCGAGAACAACCACGGTCTGGACGTTGACGAGCTCGTCGTCGCCGAGGCCTATGTGGGCAAGAACCTTGTGATGAAGCGCGGTCGTCCGCGTGCACGTGGCCGCTTTGGTCGCATCAACAAGCCGTTCTCGGAACTCACCATCAAGGTGCGTCAGGTCGAGGAGCAAGCCTAATGGGTAACAAGACCAATCCGATCGGCATGCGCCTCCAGGTCAACCGCACCTGGGACAGCCGCTGGTACGCCGACACCAAGGACTATGGTGATCTGCTTCTGGAAGACATCGCGATCCGCGAATTCCTCCACGAAGAGTGCAAGCAGGCCGGTGTTGCCCGCATCATCATCGAGCGTCCGCACAAGAAGTGCCGCGTCACGATCCACACCGCACGCCCCGGCGTCATCATCGGCAAGAAAGGCGCAGACATCGAAGTCCTGCGCAAGAAGCTGGCGAAGATGACCGACAGCGAGCTGCACCTCAACATCGTTGAAGTGCGCAAGCCCGAGCTCGACGCCCGCCTCGTGGGTGAGAGCATCGCGCAGCAGCTCGAGCGTCGTGTGTCGTTCCGTCGCGCGATGAAGCGTGCCGTGCAGAACGCAATGCGTATGGGCGCCCTGGGTATCCGGGTGAACGTCGCTGGTCGTCTGGGCGGTGCCGAGATCGCACGTACTGAGTGGTATCGCGAAGGCCGTGTGCCCCTGCACACCCTGCGCGCCGACATCGATTACTCGCACGTAGAAGCCACGACCCCCTATGGTATCATCGGGATCAAGGTCTGGATCTTCAAAGGCGAGATCATGGAGCATGACCCCGCAGCCCGCGACCGCAAGTCGCAGGAACTGCAAGACGGTCCGGCTCCGCGCGGCGCCATGGGCGGCCGTCGCTGAGGAGGTTTGAGAAATGCTTCAACCGAAACGCACTAAATTCCGGAAGATGTTCAAAGGCCGCATCAAGGGTGAGGCCAAGGGCGGTTCCGACCTGAACTTCGGCCACTACGGCCTGAAGGCTCTTCAGCCCGAGCGTGTGACTGCTCGCCAAATCGAAGCGGCTCGCCGCGCGATGACGCGTCACATGAAACGTCAGGGCCGGGTCTGGATCCGTATCTTCCCGGACACTCCCGTGACCTCCAAACCCACCGAAGTCCGGATGGGTAAGGGTAAAGGTTCCGTGGATTTCTGGGCCTGCAAAGTGAAGCCCGGCCGCGTGATGTTCGAGATCGACGGTGTGCCCGAGGACGTCGCCCGTGAGGCGCTGCGTCTGGCGGCCATGAAACTGCCGATCAAGTCGCGCGTCGTGGTTCGCGAGGACTGGTAATCCCTTCGGGATAACCGCATGAAAAAGGCCCCCGCCGAGCAATCGGCGGGGGCTTTCCATTTCAATCCCGCGCGGGGCAGGGGGGCCTGTGCTGCGCATCAGGACAGAGGACCGCGCCATGGCCCAGATCCGTTCCCTCTTTGCGACCCGTCTCTACCGCGCCCGGCTGTCGGAGTTCGATCCGGCGATCGACGCCGATGAGCTCGAGGGCTCGTGCTATTCCATCGCCGAGGATGACGAGGCCGGGCAGGAGTGGTGCGAGAACAACGCTTATCCGGGATACACCTCCTATGCGTCGCTGACCGACCTGCCGTGGCGATTTCCGATCTTTGGCGATCTGGTGAAAGCGCTGGATCAGCATGTGGCGGCCTTTGCCGAGGACCTCGAGTTCGACCTTGGCGACAAGGCGCTGGTGCTCGAAGACCTGTGGATCAACATCCTGCCCGAGGGCGGCACCCACAGCTCGCACATCCACCCCCATTCGGTGATCTCCGGCACCACCTATGTGTCGATGCCCGATGGCGCCAGCGCGCTGAAGCTGGAAGACCCGCGGCTGCCGATGATGATGGCCGCTCCGACGCGCCGCAAGGGCTGCCGAGAAGAGCTCAAGAGCTTCATCTATGAGGCCCCTGCGGTGGGCGACGTACTGCTCTGGGAAAGCTGGCTACGCCACGAGGTGCCGATGAACATGTCCGAGGACGAGCGCATCTCGGTCAGCTTCAACTACAAGTGGGAGTGATCCGGGGGCCTGGCCCCACCACTGCTGGGGTCGCTTTCTGAGACCCCGGCTAGGGCAACCCAGCCATGCGCGCGGGCCCTTGTTTTACAGGGTTGTCACGGTCCGGATTCTGGCCTATATCGCGCGCTCATCCACCTCCACCGGGAATCAGGGTGACCCGCATAACGACGGGGCTCTCCGGTGATGTTGAAACGAAGGAGCGACCTTATGGACGCCAAAGAACTTGCGAACAAGACCCCGGACCAGCTCCGGGACGAGCTCGTCGCGCTGAAAAAGGAAGCGTTCAACCTGCGCTTCCAGAAAGCGACCGGCGCACTCGAGAACACCGCCCGCATCCGTCAGGTGCGCCGCGACGTTGCCCGCGTCAACACCGTGCTGAACCAAAAAGCCGCTGGCGCGGCCGCAACCGAGTAAGGGAGGCTAAGTAATGCCCAAGCGTATCCTGCAAGGCACCGTGACCTCCACGGCAAACGCACAGACCGTCACCGTTTCGGTCGAGCGTCGCTTCAAGCACCCGGTCATGCAAAAGACCATTCGTAAGTCGAAGAAATACCGTGCCCATGACGAGGCCGGCAAGTTCGCCGTTGGCGATACGGTCCGCATCATCGAATGCGCGCCCAAGTCGAAGACGAAGCGCTGGGAAGTCATCGCAGAATAAGCGTCTAGCCTCGGTCTAACGACCGGGGCATGCGCTTTTCCTGCGATGGTGCTCAGCATCATCGAAACCCTGGGGGGTAGACCAAGAACAACCCCCAAAGGTCGGGAGAAACCAAATGATCCAGATGCAGACCAATCTGGATGTTGCTGACAATTCCGGTGCCCGGAAAGTTCAGTGCATCAAGGTCCTCGGCGGCTCGCATCGCCGCTACGCATCGGTCGGCGACATCATCGTCGTCTCGGTGAAAGAGGCCATTCCGCGCGGCCGCGTGAAAAAAGGTGACGTCCGTAAGGCCGTCGTCGTGCGCACCGCCAAGGAAGTTCGTCGTGAAGATGGCACGTCGATCCGCTTCGACCGCAACGCGGCCGTCATCCTGAACAACTCGGGCGAGCCTGTCGGCACCCGTATTTTCGGGCCGGTGGTTCGCGAACTGCGCGCGAAGAACTTCATGAAGATCATCTCGCTCGCTCCGGAGGTGCTGTAATGGCTGCTAAACTCCGTAAAGGTGACAAGGTCGTCGTCCTGTCCGGCAAGGACAAAGGCAAGACCGGCACCATCGAGTCCGTCGATCCCAAAGGTGGCAAGGCAGTTGTCGGTGGCGTGAACATGGCCATCCGTCACCAGCGCCAGTCGCAGACCGAGCAGGGCGGCCGCACGCCGAAGGCGATGCCGATCGACCTGTCGAACCTGGCGATCGTCGATGCCAACGGCAAAGCAACCCGCGTCGGCTTCCGCATGGAAGGTGACAAGAAGGTCCGCTTCGCCAAGACCACGGGAGACGTGATCGATGCTTGATACCGCGACCTACACGCCGCGTCTCAAGACGCAGTTCCGCGACACGATCAAAGCCGCTCTGAAAGAAGAGTTTGGCTACAAGAACGACATGCAGATCCCCTCGGTGGACAAGATCGTTCTGAACATCGGTTGCGGTGCAGAAGCCGTGCGCGACTCCAAAAAGGCGAAATCGGCTCAGGAAGACCTGACCAAGATCGCTGGTCAGCTGGCCGTCACCACCAAGGCAAAGAAGTCGATCGCCGGCTTCCGCGTCCGTGAAGACATGCCGCTCGGTGCCAAGGTCACGCTTCGTGGTGACCGGATGTACGACTTCCTCGATCGTCTGATCAACATCGCGATGCCGCGTATCCGCGACTTCCGTGGTGTGAAGCCGTCCTTCGACGGCCGTGGCAACTTCGCCATGGGCATCAAGGAGCACATCGTGTTCCCGGAAATCGAATTCGACAAGGTCGATGAGGTTTGGGGTATCGACGTGATCATCACGACCACCGCCGCAACCGACGCGGAAGCCAAGGCGCTGTTGAAGCATTTCAACATGCCCTTCAACGCCTGAGGAGCGAGACACATGGCTAAGAAATCCATGATCGAACGCGAAAAGAAGCGTCAGAAGCTGGTGGAACAGTATGCCGCCAAGCGTGCCGCTCTGAAAGAGATCGCGAACGACGAAACCAAGCCGATGGAAGAGCGTTTCAAGGCTCGCCTTGACCTGGCGAAACTGCCGCGCAACTCCTCGCCGACCCGTCTGCACAACCGTTGCCAGCTGACCGGTCGTCCGCACGCGTATTACCGGAAGCTCAAGGTCAGCCGTATCGCCCTGCGCGAACTCGGCTCGAACGGCCTGGCACCCGGTCTCGTGAAATCGAGCTGGTAAGGAGGGTATGAGATGAACGATCCTATCGGCGATATGCTCACCCGTATCCGTAACTCCCAGATGCGCGGCAAGTCGGTCGTTTCGACCCCGGCTTCCAAACTGCGCGCTTGGGTTCTCGACGTGCTGGCGGACGAAGGTTTCATCCGCGGCTACGAGAAGGGCACCGACGTCAACGGTCACCCGACGCTCGAGATCAGCCTGAAGTACTTCGACGGCACCCCCGTCATCCGCGAACTGAAGCGGGTGTCGAAGCCGGGCCGCCGTGTGTACATGGGCGTGAGCGACATCCCGCAGGTCCGTCAGGGCCTGGGTGTCTCGATTGTCAGCACGCCCAAAGGCGTGATGTCGGACGCAAACGCCCGCGCTGCCAATGTCGGCGGCGAGGTGCTCTGCACGGTATTCTAAGGAGGGACTCATGTCTCGTATTGGGAAAAAACCGGTCGAGCTGCCGTCGGGTGTCTCTGCATCCGTCACCGGTCAGACCGTCGAAGTGAAGGGCCCGAAAGGGACCCAGACCTTCAACGCTACCGACGATGTGACCATCGCGGTCGAAGACAATGTCATCACCGTGACGCCGCGCGGCAACTCCAAGCGCGCCCGTCAGCAGTGGGGCATGTCCCGTACCGTTGTTGCGAACATGGTCCACGGTGTTCAGAACACCTTCAAGAAAGAGCTTGAGATCCAGGGTGTGGGTTACCGCGCCGCGGTCCAGGGCTCGATCCTGAAGCTGAACCTCGGCTACAGCCACGATGTGAACTTCGACATCCCGCAAGGCATCACGGTGACCACGCCGAAGCCGACCGAGATCATCATCGAAGGTCATGATGCACAGCAGGTTGGTCAGGTTGCGGCGAACATCCGCGACTGGCGCCGCCCCGAGCCCTACAAAGGCAAGGGTATTCGCTACAAAGGCGAATACATCTTCGCCAAGGAAGGCAAGAAGAAGTAAGGACGCAGAAAATGGCACTCAGCAAACGGGAACTGTTCCTCAAGCGCCGCCTGCGCGTCCGGAACAAGCTTCGCAAGTCCAACGCCGGCCGCGTGCGCCTCTCGGTGCACCGCTCGAACAAGAACATCAGCGTTCAGCTGATCGACGACGTTCGCGGCGTGACCCTGGCCTCCGCCTCCTCGATGGAGAAGGACCTGGGCGTGACCGGCAACGGCGCGAACATCGACGCGGCTCAGAAGGTGGGTGCGGCAATCGCCGAACGCGCCAAGAAAGCCGGCATCGAAGAAGCTTACTTCGACCGCGGTGGTTTCCTGTATCACGGTCGCGTCAAGGCTCTGGCCGACGCAGCCCGCGAAGCAGGCCTGAAAATCTGATCTTGGCGGCGGGTCAGCCCGCCGCAGGATCGAAACACGCAAGGCGGGCTCGTCCCGCCTTGCGCTTTTGCAGGCGGCAACGCCTCGATGATCCGGGATCACGGCCCGCTTGGCGCGTCGATCACCTGGATTGGACCAAACGGTGCCGATGCGGCACGGGCTCCGGCCTTAACCGCCACGCGCCAACCTGAGAAAAGGATGCCAGATGGCAGAACGTGAGAACCGCCGGAACCGTCGCGAGCGCGACGAAGCTCCGGAATTCGCCGATCGCCTTGTCGCGATCAACCGTGTGTCGAAGACCGTCAAAGGCGGTAAGCGTTTCGGCTTTGCCGCGCTCGTCGTCGTCGGCGACCAGAAGGGCCGCGTGGGCTTCGGCAAAGGTAAGGCCAAGGAGGTCCCCGAGGCCATCCGTAAGGCGACCGAGCAAGCGAAGCGCAAAATGATTCGCGTGCCGCTGCGCGAAGGCCGCACGCTGCACCACGACATCGAAGGCCGTCACGGCGCTGGCCGTGTGGTGATGCGCACCGCACCGACCGGTACCGGGATCATCGCCGGTGGTCCGATGCGTGCCGTGTTCGAGATGCTCGGCGTGCACGACGTGGTCGCCAAGTCGATCGGTTCGCAGAACCCCTACAACATGATCCGCGCCACCCTGAACGCGCTGGAGAAGGTGAACTCGCCCCGCAGCGTCGCACAGCGTCGTGGCAAAAAGGTCGCCGACATCCTCCCCAAGCGTGACGAGGCCCCCGCGGAATCGTCGCAAGTGGCTGAGGAGGCCTGAGACCCATGGCTAAGACCATCGTTGTGAAGCAGATCGGCTCGCCGATCCGTCGCCCCGCCGTGCAGCGCCAGACGCTGATCGGCCTGGGCCTGAACAAGATGAACAAGACCCGCGAGCTTGAGGACACCCCCGCCGTGCGCGGCATGGTTCGCAAGATCCCGCACCTGGTCGAGATCATCGAAGAGCGCGGCTAAGCCGTCTCTCTTTGCCAATCTCGGAAACGCCCCGGACCTCATGCCGGGGCGTTTTCTTTTGTGCGCCGGGCGCGGGGCAGCAGCCTTCGAAGGCTGCTCGCGGTAACCAATTCGCAACAGTTCCGGTGCCACACTTCAACGCTGCGGTCCGGGCGGCAGGTCACTGCCCTTGCACCGCGCCGTATCGGGCGCTATACGCCCCCGGTGGCCGGGTTCTACGAATCCGCGTCACCGATTCCGAAAACATGCATGCCGCGTTTGCTCCATCCGTCGCTGGGGGGCACATCCGGCAAGGAGAAGCGACAATGAAACTTCATGAACTTCGCGACAACGAAGGCGCAACCCGTACGAAGAAGCGCATCGGCCGTGGCCCGGGTTCGGGCAAAGGCAAGATGGGTGGCCGTGGTATCAAAGGCCAGAAATCGCGTTCGGGTGTGGCCATCAACGGCTACGAAGGCGGCCAGATGCCGCTCTACCAGCGTCTTCCCAAGCGTGGCTTCAACAAGCCGAACCGGAAGTCCTACGCCGTGGTCAACCTCGGCCTGATCCAGAAATTCGTTGAAGCCGGCAAACTCGACGCCGCTTCGATCAACGAAGACACGCTGGTGACCTCCGGCCTCGTGCGCCGCAAGCTCGACGGCATCCGCGTTCTGGCGAAGGGCGAAGTGACCTCCGCTCTGACCATCGACGTGACCGGTGCTTCGAAAGCCGCTGTCGAGGCGGTCGAGAAGGCAGGTGGCGCGCTCAAGACCGCAGCCGCGGCCGAATAAGCGGGTTGTGAGCGGCCGCCGTGCCGCTTACATAAGGCCCCACGTTTTCCACGAACGCCGCCGGAGCCGGAAAGCGCCCCGGCGGCGTTTCGTCTGAGAGAGGACCCTCATGGCATCCGCTGTGGAACAAATGGCCGCCAACACCAGCTGGGCGGCGCTTGGCAAGGCGACGGACCTTCGCAACCGCATCTTCTTTACGTTGGGGCTGCTGATCGTCTACCGACTCGGCACATATATCCCCGTTCCGGGCATCGATGGCGCCGCGCTGCGCCAGTTCATGGAGCAGGCCGGTCAAGGCATCGGCGGCATGGTCTCCATGTTCACCGGTGGCGCGCTGGGACGTATGGGCATCTTCGCCCTCGGCATCATGCCCTATATCTCTGCCTCGATCATCGTTCAGCTGCTGACGGCCATGGTGCCGGCGCTTGAGCAGCTGAAGAAAGAAGGCGAGCAGGGCCGCAAGAAGATCAACCAGTACACCCGCTACGGCACGGTCGCTCTGGCGCTGTTCCAAGCCTACGGGCTTGCGGTGAGCCTCGAGGCGGGCGATCTCGCCCATGATCCGGGCTGGTACTTCCGTGCCGCCGTGGTGATCACCCTTGTGGGCGGCACCATGTTCCTGATGTGGCTGGGCGAACAGATCACCGCCCGCGGCATCGGCAACGGCATCTCTCTCATCATCTTCGTGGGCATCATCGCCGAGATTCCGGCGGCGCTGGCACAGTTCTTCGCCTCGGGCCGCTCGGGGGCCATCTCGCCGGCGCTGATTATCGGCGTGATCGTCATGGTCGTCGCGGTGATCATGTTCGTGGTGTTCATGGAACGCGCCCTGCGCAAGAT
Source organism: Salipiger sp. ABN3_019 (assembly GCF_056158605.1). Lineage (NCBI taxonomy): Bacteria > Pseudomonadati > Pseudomonadota > Alphaproteobacteria > Rhodobacterales > Roseobacteraceae > Salipiger > Salipiger sp. ABN3_019. The sequence continues at coordinate 309,706 of NZ_JBSWTP010000009.1, read as the reverse complement.
CACCATCCAATACCCGCGCCGTCAGGTCGGCATGCGGATGACCGAAGCGCAGCAGTCGCACCTGCCGATCAAGGTGAACCCGGCGGGCGTGATCCCGGCGATCTTCGCCAGCTCGCTGCTGCTGCTGCCGACGACGATCGCGACCTTCAGCCAGGCTGGCTCCACCGGTCCGGTCATGTCGACGATCCTTGCCTACTTTGGCCCGGGTCAGCCGCTCTACCTGCTGTTCTTCGCAGCGATGATCATCTTCTTCGCGTATTTCTACACGTTCAACGTGTCGTTCAAACCCGATGAAGTGGCCGACAACCTGAAGAACCAGAACGGTTTCATTCCCGGTATCCGTCCGGGCAAGAAAACCGCCGAGCACCTCGAATATGTGGTCAACCGGGTGCTGGTGCTGGGCGCTGCTTATCTGACGGCGGTCTGTCTGCTGCCCGAGGTCCTGCGCTCGCAGTTCGCCATCCCGTTCTACTTCGGCGGCACCTCGGTGCTGATCGTGGTCTCGGTGACGATGGACACGATCCAGCAGGTCCAAAGCCACCTGCTCGCACATCAATACGAAGGTCTTATCCAGAAATCGCAGCTGCGCGGTAAAGGTAAGGCACGCAAACGGAAAGGACCCGCTCGGCGATGAATATCATTCTTCTTGGACCGCCCGGCGCAGGCAAGGGCACCCAGGCCCGGATCCTCGTGGAAGAGCGCGGCATGATCCAGCTCTCGACCGGCGACATGCTGCGCGAGGCAAAGGACAGCGGCACCGAGATGGGTAACAAGGTCGCCGACGTTATGGCGCGTGGCGAGCTTGTCACCGACGAGATCGTCATCGGCCTGATCCGCGAAAAGCTCGAGGCGAACCCCACCGCCGGCTATATCTTCGACGGCTTCCCGCGCACGCTGAAACAGGCGGATGCGCTGGCGGAGCTGCTCGAAGAGCAGGGCCAGACGCTGGATCACGTGGTCGAGCTTCGGGTGAACGACGATGCGCTGGTGGAGCGGATCACCGCGCGTTCGACCTGCGGATCCTGCGGTGAGGTCTACAACGACCTGACCAAGCCGATCCCGGCCGATGGCAAATGCTCCAACTGTGGCGGCACCGAGTTCAAGCGCCGGGCCGACGATAACGCGCAGGCGCTGCAGAAGCGCCTGATGGAGTACTACAAGCAGACCTCGCCGCTGATCGGCTATTACTACGCAAAGGGGCAGCACTCCCGCGTGGATGGCCTGGGCGAGATCGGCGACGTCAAAGCCGCCATCGCAGCCAAGCTCGACTGAGCTTTTCCTCCTCCGGGGTCCTGCCTTCCTCTTGGCAGAAATATCCCGGGGGAGTCCGCGCCCGCGGACGGGGGCAGAGCCCCCACCTCCTTCCCCGCCTTAGATAGAACCGCCTCAGGCCGCCCCGGCGATCCGCTGGACCCGGGCAAAGGCGACCGAGAGATTCCGCCCCTCTCCGGCGTAGAGGCGCGCCAGATACGCCCGATCCTCCAGCGACAAGGTGCCATAGGCCATCGACCAGCGTGGGAACATGCGCTCGGTGACCTGCCGGTTCACCCGCTCGACTACCGAAAAATGGCGACTGTCCTGACGGATCTCCTCGAACAGGCCGCGCACGGTGCTGCGCGCCCCTTCAAGCACCTGACAGAAGCCACCTTCCTCGCGCAGCAGACAGCCGGTTACCCCGAGGATCAGGTTGCGATCCATCGCCTTCGTCATGATGTCCACGTCCGAAGGATGCCGCCGCGGGAACAGCGAGCGGCTGGTGTAGAGCAACTGGTAAATCATTGAGGCGCCTCGCTCACGCGGGGTTGCGCGATGCGGAAAGAGAGGGCAGGGTGGCTGCCGGGGACTTGGGGAAGGGTTGTCGTGACCTGCATGAGACTGTAAACGATGGGGATCGAGAATGGTTCCCGAATGGGTCTTGACGGCCCTTACGAATCCTCATACCCACTCCCATCTCTTATCGAGACTCAATTTGTTGGGCTGGCTTTGCCTGCCTTGCAGATCACCTCATCAGCGGACAGCCCGGCGGCGCCTTCGTGCCTCGGGCTCATGTTGTGAAAAAAGGTTCTGGAGCTACGGAACCGCAACGAAAGGAATAGACACTTGGCACGTATTGCCGGCGTTAACATCCCGACCCATAAGCGGGTGCCGATCGCCCTGACTTACATCACCGGTATCGGCGACACCTCCGCCAAAGCCATCTGCGAAGCCGTGAACATCGACGCAACCCGTCGTGTGAACGAGCTGTCGGACGCTGAAGTTCTGGCGATCCGCGAGCACATCGACGCGAACTACACCGTCGAAGGTGACCTGCGTCGCGAAACGCAGATGAACATCAAGCGCCTGATGGACCTTGGCTGCTACCGTGGCCTGCGTCACCGTCGCAACCTCCCGGTCCGCGGTCAGCGGACTCACACCAACGCTCGCACGCGCAAGGGCCCCGCAAAGCCCATCGCAGGCAAGAAGAAATAAGGGAGGCTGACCAATGGCACGTGATACCCGTCGCGGAGGCAAGAAGAAGGTCTCCAAGAACATCGCCGCAGGCGTGGCGCATGTTAACTCGTCGTTCAACAACACCAAGATCCTGATCTCGGACGTGCAAGGCAATGCGATCTCCTGGTCGTCCGCCGGCACCATGGGCTTCAAGGGCTCGCGTAAGTCGACCCCCTATGCTGCTCAGCTCGCCGCCGAAGATGCAGGCCGCAAGGCTCAGGAACATGGTGTGAAGACGCTGGAAGTCGAAGTTCAGGGCCCCGGTTCGGGTCGTGAATCGGCTCTGCGCGCTCTGGCAGCTGCTGGCTTCAACATCACGTCGATCCGTGACGTGACGCCGATTGCACACAACGGCTGCCGCCCGCCGAAGCGTCGTCGCGTCTGATCGCATCAACTTATCGGGTGGGGCCCTGCCGTGAGTGCGGGGCCCTGCCTTCGTCATTTTAACCTCGGGCGTCTGCGCCTTTGGACATGGGGCGCGGACTGGAATGGAGGGACGCATGATCCACAAGAACTGGGCTGAACTTATCAAGCCGACCCAGCTGGAGGTTCGCCCCGGCGCCGATCCTACCCGCGTTGCGACCCTCGTCGCCGAGCCGCTCGAGCGTGGTTTCGGCCTGACCCTCGGCAACGCGCTGCGTCGGGTCCTGCTGTCGAGCCTTCAGGGCGCGGCAATCACCTCGGTGCAGATCGACAACGTGCTGCACGAGTTCTCGTCGGTCGCCGGTGTGCGGGAAGATGTCACCGACATCATCCTGAACCTAAAGGGTGTGGCTCTCCGCATGGAAGTCGAAGGCCCCAAGCGCCTGTCCCTGACCGCCAAAGGTCCGGGCGTGGTGACGGCTGCCGATATCGCGGAAACCGCTGGCATCGACGTGCTGAACAAGGATCACGTGATCTGCCACCTCGACGAGGGCGCGGATTTCTACGTGGAACTGACGGTCAACACCGGCAAGGGCTACGTTTCGGCTGACAAGAACAAGCCGGAAGACGCACCGATCGGCCTTATTCCGATCGACGCGATCTACTCGCCGGTCAAGAAAGTCGCCTACGACGTGCAGCCGACCCGCGAAGGTCAGGTTCTGGACTATGACAAGCTGACCATGAAGGTCGAGACCGATGGTTCGGTCACGCCCGAGGACGCGATCGCATTCGCCGCCCGCATCCTGCAGGACCAGCTGTCGATCTTCGTCAACTTCGAAGAGCCCGAATCCGCTGGCCGTCAGGACGACGACGATGGTCTCGAGTTCAACCCGCTCCTTCTCAAGAAGGTTGACGAGCTGGAACTGTCGGTGCGTTCGGCGAACTGCCTGAAGAACGACAACATCGTCTACATCGGCGATCTCATCCAGAAGACCGAAGCCGAGATGCTCCGCACCCCGAACTTCGGCCGCAAATCGCTGAACGAGATCAAAGAAGTGCTGTCGGGCATGGGTCTGCACCTTGGCATGGACGTCGAGGACTGGCCGCCGGACAACATCGAAGATCTGGCAAAGAAACTGGAAGACCAGTTCTGAGCCAACTGAGGGGCGGGGGAAACCCCGCCTTTCACACAAGGGCAATTCTGCCCCAAGGAGAGGGCCCCGCACGCATGGGGTCCCGGACAAAGCAAAACACGTATCTGGAGATAGAATATGCGTCACGCTAAAGGTTACCGCCGCCTGAACCGTACCCACGAGCACCGCAAGGCGCTGTGGGCAAACATGGCCGGCTCGCTCATCGAGCATGAGCAGATCAAAACCACTCTGCCCAAGGCGAAAGAACTGCGCCGCGTGGTGGAAAAGCTCATCACCCTCGGCAAGCGCGGCGACGTCCACGCCCGCCGTCAGGCTGCGTCGCAGCTCAAGCAGGACATGCACGTTGCGAAGCTCTTCGAAGTGCTTGGCCCGCGCTACGCCGAGCGTCAGGGCGGCTACGTTCGCATCCTGAAAGCTGGCTTCCGCTATGGTGACATGGCGCCGATGGCGATCATCGAGTTCGTCGACCGCGACGTCGCAGCCAAAGGCGCAGCCGACAAAGCGCGCCTCGAAGCCGAAGAGGCTCTGGCAGACGCCGAATAAGATATCCTCTCCATCGGAGAGACTGGGCCCTGCCGGAGACGGTGGGGCCCTTTTCTTTTGCGCCGCGCCTTTGGCGGAGGGTGGCGGTGAGTATTTTGGGGAAAGATGAAAGCGCAGACAGGGTGGCGGGCTGCGTATTTGTTGAACAATGAAAACCGGGCCGTGTCGTGAAAATTCTGCGAAAGGGCGCATAACTGCTTGCGGCAGAAGGAAAGCCGAAGCTAGGTGCGGACAACCGCATTCCCTTCAGGAAGGACAGAGACATGAGAACCCGTGCAGCCGTGGCGCTGGAAGCCGGCAAACCGCTCGAGATCATGGAGGTGGAGCTTGACGGCCCGAAGGCCGGAGAGGTGCTCGTGGAGATCAAGGCCACCGGTCTTTGCCACACCGATGAGTTCACCCGCTCGGGCGCCGACCCCGAGGGCATTTTTCCGGCCATCCTCGGCCATGAGGGCGCCGGTGTGGTGCTGGAAGTGGGCGAGGGCGTCACCACGCTGAAGCCCGGAGATCACGTCATTCCGCTTTATACCCCCGAGTGCCGCGAGTGCCCGTCGTGCCTGTCGGGCAAGACCAACCTCTGCACCGCGATCCGCAACACCCAAGGGCAGGGGCTGATGCCCGACGGCACCACGCGCTTCAAGATGCTCGATGGCACGCCGATCCATCACTACATGGGCTGCTCGACCTTCGCTAATCACACGGTGATGCCGGAGATCGCGCTGGCGAAAGTGCGCGACGACGCGCCCTTCGACAAGATCTGCTACATCGGCTGCGGCGTCACCACCGGCATCGGCGCGGTGATCAACACGGCGGGGGTCGAGATCGGCGCGACCGCGGCGGTCTTCGGGCTGGGCGGCATCGGGCTCAATGTGATCCAGGGCCTGCGCATGGCCGGGGCCGATATGATCATCGGCGTGGACCTCAACGACTCCAAGGCCGAGATGGCCCGCAAGTTCGGCATGACCCATTTCGTGAACCCGTCGAAGGTCGACAGCACGGTGCAGGCCATCGTGGATCTGACCAAGCGCGGCGCGGATCAGATCGGCGGCGTGGATTACAGCTTCGACGCGACGGGCAACGTCAAGGTCATGCGCGACGCGCTGGAGTGCTCGCACCGCGGCTGGGGCGTGTCGGTGATCATCGGCGTGGCACCGGCGGGGGCCGAGATCAGCACCCGCCCGTTCCAACTGGTCACCGGCCGGGTCTGGAAGGGCACGGCGTTTGGCGGCGCCAAGGGCCGCACCGATGTGCCGAAATTCGTCGACTGGTACATGGACGGGAAGATCGAGATCGACCCGATGATCACCCACAAGCTGACTCTCGACGAGATCAACCACGGCTTCGATCTCATGCATGAGGGCAAGTCGATCCGCGCGGTGGTCGAGTTCTGAGATCGGCGTGACCCCGCCGGGGCACAGCGCCCTTTGTGAAAATTTTCCCGGCAGGCGCTTGGCTTGCCGGGAGTCCCGCGCCACCCTATAGCTGCAATATTGCCGAACAGGGGATGGCCGAGATGAGCCTGCGCGACAAATTGAGGGACCTCTACGAGGGCGATAGCGATTTGGCGCACCGCTTTCGCTATGCGCTGTTGGCTTTCGACATCTTCACCGTCGTGTTTGTCATCGGCACCTCCTTCACCGATCACGGGCGGCTGGTGGAGACCATCGACGTGCTCTTCGGTGTGGTGATCCTCGCCGATTTCCTCGCGCGGCTGTGGATCGCGCCGCGTAAAACGCCTTTTCTGTTCAGCCCGGCGACGCTGGCCGATCTGGTTTCGCTGATCTCTTTCCTCGCGCCGCTGGCTGGGGAAGGGCTGGGCTTCCTGCGGGTGCTGCGCACACTGCGGCTCTTGCACACCTACCAGCTCAGCAAGCGGCTGCGCGAGGACTTCAGGTTCTTTCGCCAGAACGAGGACGTGCTGATCGCGGTGGTGAACCTGATGGTCTTCCTCTTTGTGATGACCGGGCTGGTTTACGCCCTGCAGTACCGCACCAATGACGACATCAACAATTACGCCGATGCGCTCTATTTCACCGTGACCACGCTCACCACCACCGGCTATGGCGACATCACGCTCGACGGCTCGTGGGGCCGGGTGATCTCCGTGGTGGTGATGATCTGTGGCGTCACCCTGTTTCTGCGGCTGGCGCAGGTGCTGTTCCGCCCGATCAAGGTGAAGAAGACCTGCGCCACCTGTGGGCTGCGCCTGCATGACGCCGATGCGATCCATTGCAAGCATTGCGGCGAGATCATCCATATCGAGACCGAGGGGCAGAGCTGATGAGCGAGACGATAGAGCTGCGCGCCTATGCGCCCGAAGATGCCGAGGGCCTGTGGCAGATGCTGGAGCCGGTGTTCCGCGCCGGCGACACCTATGCAATCGACCCCGACATCTCGCGCGAGGCGGCGATCGCCTATTGGACCGGGCCCGAGCGGCGGGTCTTCGTGGTGAGCGACGGGGCGCGGTTGCTGGGAACCTACTATATCGTGCGCAACCAGAAGGGCGGCGGCTCTCACGTGTGCAACTGCGGCTATGTCACCGCGGGTGAAGCGCGCGGCAAGGGGATCGCCCGCAGCATGTTGGCGCATTCGCTAAAGATCGCGCCGCAGCTTGGCTTCCGAGCCATGCAGTTCAATTTCGTGGTCTCGACCAACCGCCGCGCGGTCGAGACCTGGCAGAGGGCGGGCTTTGACATTGTCGGCCGCCTTCCCGGTGCCTTCCACCACCCCGCAGAGGGCGACGTGGATGCGCTGGTCATGTACAAGACGCTTGCGGGAAACTGAGCCCGCGAAGGAGATAAAGATGCGAGACGACACCCGCCTGCTGGCGGTTCTGATCGACGCCGACAATACGTCGCCGAAATACGCCAAGGCGATTTTTGACGAATTGGCCAGCCTCGGCGAGGCCAGCGTGCGCCGCTGCTACGGCGATTTTTCCAGCCAGCAGATGTCGGGCTGGTCCAAGGTGACCGCCGAGTTCGGCCTGGTGCCGCACCACCAGCCCGCCAATACCGTGGGCAAGAACGCCAGCGACATCGCGCTGGTCATCGACGCCATGGACCTCATGCATTCGGGCCGGTTCGACGGCTTCGTGCTGGTCAGTTCCGACAGCGATTTCACCCGGCTTGCCAGCCGCATCCGCGAGCAGGGGCTGGATGTCTATGGCATGGGGATGCAGAAAACGCCCGATGCCTTCCGCAAGGCCTGCAAGCGGTTCATCTTCCTCGAAAACCTCGACAGCGCGCCGGAAAAGGCGGCGGGGATCAAGCCGCAGAAGAGCGGCAGCCTCGAAGATGCGCGCAACCTTATCTTCACCGCCATGGATGCGATCGAGCAGGAAGACGATTGGTATACGCTCGGCCAACTGGGGCAGTTCATCACCGCCGCCAACCCCGATTTCGACACCCGCAGCTACGGCAAGCGCAAGCTGTCGGATCTGGTGGATGAGCTGAAAGTCTTTGAGACCAAGCGCGGGCCGGGCAACCAGATGCTGGTGCGGCGGCTCGACTGACCCCGCTGGTCAGGCGCCCCAGTCAGAAATCCGGGTCAGGCACCATAGCGGGCAAGGAAGGTGGCCACCGCGCCATCGGCCACCCGGGTGATCTCTGCCGGGCCGGGGCGCGCGGCCACGCCGAACACCGCGCGGATCCAGATACCGGCCTTGCACAGTTCGGTGAATTGATCGGCGGCCAGTTCGATATCCTCGACCTTCAGCTCGCCGCGGGCCCGCGCCGCCTCGAGATAGCCGGTGAGCTTGCGGTGCATGAACATCGGCCCGGTCTGATAGAACTGGCGGCCGAGATCAGGAAAGCGGTCGGCCTCGGCGATGCAGATGCGAAAGATCCGCTGCCCGGTGTCCGAAAGCACGAAATCAAGGAAGCTGCGCGCCACCAGCGGCAGCACCACCGCCGGCGGCTGGCCGGGATCGATGGTGGTCATGGCGCTTTCGGACTGCAGCGCGCATTGGCGGCTGGCCATCTCCATGAAGAGCAGGCGCTTGTCGGGGAAGTAACTGTAGAGCGTCGCTTTGGAGACCCCGGCGGCCTTGGCGATCTCATCGACATTGGCGCCTTCGAACCCATCGCGGAGAAAGATCGCCCGTGCCCCATCCAGCACTTGTTCGAACTTCCGCCCGCGGCGCACGCCAGCTGTCTCGGTCCTCATCGGGCTGCTCCTTTGTCCGGACAAGCATAAACCGCCCAGTTCAGTTCAAGCAAGCAAGATGCCGGAAGAAGGGACATTCTGCCGCCTTGCCACTGCGGTGAAATTCCCTAGATTAGAATTATTCTAAACTGGTACTCCCGGAGTCCTCCCATGCGTTTTTTCACCCAGCGGCGTCACTTCCGCGACCTGAGCGAGCAGGAAGTGCTCGCGCTGGCGATTTCCTCGGAGGAGGATGACGCCCGCATCTACCGCTCCTACGCCGAGATGCTGCGCGCCGACTATCCCGACACGGCGGCGATCTTCGACGGTATGGCCGAAGAGGAAGACGGCCACCGCCGGGCGCTGATCAACCTGCACCGCATGCGCTTTGGCGAAGTGATTCCGCTGATCCGGCGCGAGCATGTGGCGGGTTTCTACGCACGCCGCCCGGTCTGGCTGGTGCAGAATTTGCCGCTCGAGCGCATCCGCGACGAGGCCGAGGCGATGGAACGCGACGCCGAGCGGTTCTATGTGGAGGCCGCCAAGCGCAGCAGCGACGCCGCCACGCGCAAGCTGTTGGGGGATCTCGCGGCAGCGGAGGCAGGCCACGAGGAACGCGCGGGGGAACTGGCTGAGACACATCTCGATGGGGCGGCGCGCGAAAGCGAAGACCGCATGGCGCACCGCCAGTTCGTGCTGACATGGGTGCAGCCGGGGCTGGCGGGGCTGATGGACGGCTCTGTCTCGACGCTGGCGCCGATCTTTGCCACCGCCTTCGCCACGCAAGACACATGGACGACCTTCCTCGTGGGCCTCGCCGCTTCGGTCGGCGCGGGCATCTCCATGGGGTTCACCGAGGCCGCGTCGGACGATGGTGAGCTGTCGGGCCGTGGCTCGCCGCTGAAGCGCGGCATCGCCTCGGGGGTGATGACGACGCTGGGCGGTCTCGGCCATGCGCTGCCCTATCTGATCCCGCATTTCTGGACGGCGACGATCATCGCTTGGATCATCGTTTTCTGCGAGCTCTGGGCCATCGCTTGGATCCAGAAGCGCTATATGGAAACCCCGTTCCTACGCGCGGCGATGCAGGTGGTGCTCGGCGGCGGGCTGGTGCTGGCGGCAGGGGTGCTCATCGGCAGCGGCTGAGCGCTTGCCCAGGGGCGCGCCCTGCGGTGCCGCCGGGCCTGCCTCCGGCGGGGATATTTGGGTCTAGACGAAGCTGCGGGAACCTGGACCTGCTTCGTCTAGATCGAAATATCCCGGGGGAGGCCGCGGCAGCGGGCGGGGGCAGCGCCCCCCTGCAACCTGCGCATAGCCGTGATCGCCTCTGGCACCCTGCGCCTGCCCGTGGCAAACCGATGCAAACGCGCGAGGCCAAGGAGACGCCACCATGACCCAGTTCGGCAAGGGCTGCCATCTGCATCTGATCGACGGTTCGGCCTTCATTTTCCGGGCCTATCACGCGCTGCCGCCGCTCACCCGCAAGTCTGACGGGCTGCCCATCGGCGCGGTCAGCGGCTTTTGCAACATGCTGCAGAAATACGTCGAGGACAGCTCCGGCCCCGATGCGCCGACCCATGTGGCGGTGATCTTCGACAAGGGCAGCCACACCTTCCGCAACGATCTTTATGATCAGTACAAGGCCAACCGCGAGGCGATGCCAGAGGATCTGCGCCCGCAGATCCCGCTCACCCGCGACGCCACCATCGCCTTCAATATCGCCTGCAAGGAGCTTGAGGGCTATGAGGCCGACGACATCATCGCCACGCTTTCGTGTCAGGCGCGCGATGCGGGCGGGCGCGTGACCATCATCTCCTCGGACAAGGATCTGATGCAGCTGGTCGGCGATGGCGTCGAGATGCTGGACGCGATGAAGAACCGCCGCATCGACCGCGATGGGGTGATCGAGAAATTCGGCGTCGGCCCCGAGCGCGTAGTGGACGTACAGGCGCTGGCCGGGGATTCGGTCGACAACGTGCCGGGTGCACCGGGCATCGGCATCAAGACCGCGGCGCTGCTGATCAACGAATATGGCTCGCTCGAAGAGCTTCTGGACCGCGCCGAGGAGATCAAGCAGCCCAAGCGCCGCCAGACGCTGGTCGAGAACCGCGCGCAGATCGAACTGTCCAAAAAGCTGGTGCAACTCGATTGCGAGACGCCGCTGGATTTCACCCTCGACGATCTCGAGGTGCAGGATCCTGATCCCGAGAAGTTGCTGACCTTCCTCGCCGAGATGGAATTCAGCACGCTGACCAAGCGCATCGCAAACACCCTCGGGGCCGAGGCGCCGGTGATCACCGAGGCCAAGGCGCCCGCCGCCGACACGCCCGCCGCCGGTGACGCGCCCGAGATGCCGCCCATCGATCCTGCCGCCTACACATGGGTGAAAAGCGCCGCGGATCTTGCGCCGTGGATCGCGCAGGCCCGGCAGTGCGGCTGGGTCGCGGTGGACACCGAGACCACCGGCCTCAACGAGATGACCTGCGATCTGGTCGGCGTCTCGCTGGCCGTCGAGCCGGGGCAGGCCTGCTACATCCCGCTGGCGCATCGCGCGGCAGGCGGCGAGAGCGACCTTTTCGGCTCGGACGATCTGGCCGAGGGGCAGATGCCGATGAACGAGGCGCTGGACCTGCTGAAGCCGCTGCTCGAAGACCCGGCGGTGATGAAGATCGGCCAGAACATGAAATACGATGCCAAGGTGCTGTCGCGCTACGGTATCGGCGTCGCGCCGATCGACGACACCATGCTGATCTCTTACGCGCTGCACGCAGGTCTGCACGGCCACGGTATGGACACGCTGTCGGAGCGTTACCTCGGCCACACGCCGATCCCGATCAAGGAGCTCTTGGGCTCGGGCAAAAAGATGATCACCTTCGACCGGGTGCCGATCGAGGATGCGGTGAAATACGCCGCCGAAGACGCCGATATCACCCTGCGCCTGTGGAAGCTGCTGAAGCCGCGACTGCACCTCTCCCGCGTCACCCGCGTCTATGAAGGCACTGAGCGCCCGCTGGTGCCGGTGCTGGCGCAGATGGAGCTTGCCGGTGTGCAGGTGGACCGCGGCACGCTCTCGCGCATGTCCACCGCCTTCGCGCAGAAGATGGCCGGGCTTGAGGCCGAACTGCACGAACTGGCGGGGCACCCGTTCAACGTCAACTCCCCGGCGCAGGTGGGCGAGATCCTCTTTGCCGAGATGGGGCTCGAGGGCGGCAAGAAGACCAAGACCGGCGCATGGTCGACGCCCGCCGAGGTGCTGGAGGATCTCGCCACCGAGCATGACTTCGCCGCCCGCGTGCTGGACTACCGCCAGATGCAGAAGCTGAAGTCGACCTACACCGACGCGCTGCAGGAGCATATCAACGCCGAGACCGGCCGGGTGCACACCTCCTATTCCATCGCCGGGGCCAACACCGGGCGTCTCGCCTCGACCGAGCCGAACCTGCAGAACATCCCGGTGCGCTCGGAAGAGGGGCGGCGCATCCGCGAGGCCTTTGTCGCGCCCGAGGGCAAGGTGATCGTGGCGCTGGACTACAGCCAGATCGAGCTGCGCATCCTTGCGCATATGGCCGATATCGCCGCGCTCAAGCAGGCCTTCCGCGAGGGGCAGGACATTCACGCGATGACCGCGTCCGAGATGTTCGGCGTGCCGATGGACGAGATGACGCCGGAGATCCGCCGCCGCGCCAAGGCGATCAACTTCGGGGTGATCTACGGCATCTCGGGCTTCGGCCTTGCGCGCAACCTGCGCATCCCGCGCGGCGAGGCGCAGGCCTTCATCGACCGCTATTTCGAGCGCTTCCCGGGCATCAAGACCTACATGGATGACACCATTGCCTTCGCCAAGGAACACGACCGGGTCGAGACGCTGTTCGGACGGGTGATCCACACGCCCGAGATCAACGCCAAGGGCCCGCGCTCGGGCTTTGCGCGCCGCGCCGCGATCAACGCGCCAATCCAGGGCACGGCGGCGGACATCATCCGCCGCGCGATGATCCGCATGCCCGCCGCGATTGAGGGCCAGCCCGCCAAGATGCTGCTGCAGGTGCACGACGAGTTGATCTTCGAGGTCGAGGAGGGCGGCGTCGACACGCTCATCGCCACCGCGCGCGAGGTCATGGAGGGCGCCGCCGAGCCGGTGGTGAAGCTCGACGTGCCGCTGGTGGTCGACGCCGGGCAGGGGGCGAACTGGGCGGAGGCGCATTAAGCGCGCCAAGCTGTGCCGCAACGAAAAACGGCGTCCCCGCGGGGACGCCGTTCTCGTTTTCGGGGGATGGGCCGCCTCAGAGCAGACCGGCCTCGCGGAAAAGCTCGGGAAGGCTGGCCTCGGGGCGCGGGCCCATGTGGCTGATCACCTCGGTCGCCGCGACGGTGCCCATGCGGCCCGCGGTCGCCATGTCGGTGCCGGTGGCGAGCCCATAAAGGAACCCCGCGGCGAACTGGTCGCCCGCGCCGGTGGCATCGACGGGGACGATCTTGGTCACCGGCACATCGGTGCGCTCGCCATCGCGCATGATCGTCACCCCATCGCCCGAGCGGGTGCAGATCACCAGCGGGCAGATCGCCGCGACACGGGCCAGATCGGCCTCCAGCGAGCCGTCCTGATAGAGCGAGCGGATCTCGGCCTCATTGCCGATCACATAGTCCATCTCGTGCTCGATCAGCTGCAGGAAGTCCTCGCGGTGACGCTCGACGCAGAACGGATCGGAAATGGCGATCCCGGCCTTGCCGCCCGCCGCGCGGCAGGCGCGGGCGAGGCGGATGAAGGCCTCCTTGCCCTTGTCCTTGTCGAAGAGATAGCCCTCGAGAAAGACGATCTCGGCCTCGGCGGCCACCGCTTCGTCCACATCATCCGGGCCCAGCTCGGCCGAGATGCCAAGGTAGGTGTTCATCGAGCGCTCGCCGTCCGGGGACACGAAGATCATCGAGCGCGAGGTCGGCAGCTCACCGCCGGGCACCGGCGGGTTGACGAAGGCGGTGCCGTCCTTCTCCATCGCCTCGGCATAGAAACGCCCCAGCGCGTCGTCATGCACCCGGCCGATGAAGGCGGTGCGCAGCCCGAGGTTGCCGAGGCCCGCAAGCGTGTTGGCCACCGAGCCACCCGGCGCCTGCACCCGGCCCTCCATGGCGCTATAAAGCAGCTCGGCGCGCTCGCGCTCGACCAGCTGCATGATGCCCTTGGTGATGCCCATATGCTCGAGGAACGAGTCATCGGCCCGGGTCAGCACGTCGACGATGGCGTTGCCGATGCCGACAACCTGATACTTCTTCATAGGGTTTTTTCCTCGAACTGGCAGAGGTCGCGGATCAGGCAGGCCCCGCATTTGGGCTTGCGCGCGACGCAGGTGTAGCGCCCGTGCAGGATCATCCAGTGATGCGCATGCTGCTGGAAATCCACCGGGATATTGTCTTCGATGGCGCGCTCGACGGCGACGACATCCTTGCCGGGGCAGACCCCCGAACGGTTGCCGAAGCGGAAGATATGCGTGTCCACCGCCTGCGCCGGATAGTGCCACCACATGTTCAGCACCACATTGGCAGTCTTGCGCCCGACGCCGGGCAGGCTTTCCAGCGCGGCGCGCGAACAGGGCACCTCGCCGCCGTAGTCCTCGACGAGGATTTTCGACAGCTTGATGACGTTCTTGGCCTTGTTGCGGTAAAGGCCGATGGTCTTGATGTGCTGAATGACGCCCTCTTCGCCGAGCGCGAGCATCTTCTCGGGCGTGTCGGCGATCTTGAACAGCTCATGCGTCGCGCGGTTCACCCCCGCGTCGGTCGCCTGCGCCGAAAGCGCCACCGCCACCACCAGCGTGTAAGCGTTAACGTGGTCGAGCTCCCCTTTCGGCTCCGGTTCGGAGGCGTGGAAGCGGGTGAAGATCTCGCGGATCGTGTGATAATCGAGCTGCTTGGCCATGATCTCTGCTATGCAACGCCGGGCCCATTCCCGCAAGTCCACCTTCTTCTCTTTGATAAATACGCAAATCCCGCCCGCGCCGCTTGCGCAACATTCGGGTCGCGCGCGAGGCCGGTTTCCCGCTATTCCAAGGGTCAGGAGCATCAGGAGGCCGCGATGGGCGAGCTTGCACAGCAGGGATACCACTTCAATGTCATGCGCCGCGCGATCGAGCTGATTGACGCGGGCGGCCCGCAGATGACGCTCGAGACGCTGGCGGCGCAGATGGACATGAGCCCGGCGCATTTCCAGCGGCTGTTCTCCCGCTGGGCCGGGGTCTCGCCGAAGCGCTTCCAGCAGTATCTCGCGCTCGGCCACGCCAAGGCGCTGCTCTCGGACCGGTTCTCGACGCTGGAGACGGCGCATGCGGCGGGGCTCTCGGGCGGCGGGCGGCTGCATGACCTCTTCCTGCGCTGGGAGGCGATGAGCCCCGGCGAGTTTGCCAAGGGAGGGCAGGGGTTGGTGATCTTCTGGGGCTGGTTCGAAAGCCCCTTCGGCCCGGCGCTGGTCATGGGCACCGAGAAGGGCATCTGCGGCATGGGCTTTGCCGCCGAAGCGGGCGAGGAGGAGACCTTTCAGGACCTGCTGTCGCGCTGGCCCAATGCCGAGTTCATCGAAGATCCGATGTTCCTGCGCCCTTGGGTGCTGGCGGCCTTCGGGGTGCAGCAGCAGGGCGAGCTGCCGATCTACCTCATTGGCGCGCCGTTCCAGATCAAGGTCTGGGAGGCGTTGATGCGCATCCCCTCGGGGCATGTCACCAGCTATTCCGAGATCGCCGAGGCCATCGGCAGCCCGCGTGCGGTGCGCGCGGTGGGCACCGCCGTGGGGCGCAATCCGGTCTCGCTGCTGATCCCCTGCCACCGGGCGCTGCGCAAGTCGGGCGGGCTCGGCGGCTACCACTGGGGTCTGCCGGTGAAGCGCGCAATCCTCGCCTGGGAAGCGGCGCGGCTGGAGGCGCAGGAGGCCGGAGCGCCAAAAGCCGGGTCGCAGGAGCTTGGCGCGCGGGCCTGAAAGCCCGCAAGCACTATGCCGGAAATACTATGACAAACGTGGGCGGGGATCTGCCGACAATGTGTGCAGCGCGCCATTGGCGGAGCGGATATGGGCACTATAACAGGGGCACACCCAAGTTTGGGCCAACGAAACGAGGCATTACATGTTCCGGGCAAAGACAACCGTTCTTCTCACTCTCGCCGGCGCCATGGCGCTGAGCGCCTGTACCGACGTGAACGATCCGAACCGCCAAGCCAAGAACGGCGTGCTGATCGGCGCCCTTGGCGGCGCTGTCGCGGGCCGCGCCATTGGCGGCAACAACTCCGACGCCACCAAAAACGCGCTTGCGGGCGCTGCTGCAGGTGCCATCGCGGGCGGCCTGATCGGCAACAACCTCGACAAGCAGGAAGCGGCGCTGCGCCAGCAGCTTGGCAACAACGTCGGCATCACCAACACCGGTGACCGCCTGATCGTGACCATGCCGCAGGACATCCTGTTTGCCACAGACAGCGCGTCGCTGCGTCCCGACCTGCAGGGCGATATCGCCACCGTCGGCCGCAGCCTGATGGAATATCCTGACACCACCGTTCAGGTGATCGGCCACACCGACAGCGACGGCGCGGCTGCCTACAACCAGTCGCTCTCGCAGCGTCGCGCGTCGGCTGTGGCCTCGCTGCTGATGCAGCAGGGCGTGCCCTCCTACCGCGTGCAGTCGATCGGTCGCGGCGAAGATCAGCCGATCGCGTCGAACCTGACGCCGGAAGGCAAGCAGCAGAACCGCCGCGTCGAGATCGTCATCCTGCCGAGCGCCTGATCGCCAGCCGCCGCAGAGACGACCGAAAGAGGGCGTCCGGTGAAACCCGGGCGCCCTTTGCTTTGGGGCGGGTCGCGCAGGAAGGTAAAAAGAAAGCCCCCGCGTTTGCGGGGGCTTTGTGCCGTCTCGGGGGGAGGGGCGTGTCAGCAGCCGGTGCCGGTCCAGACCACTTTGACGGTGCGCGCCAGCACCTTGATGTCGGTCACGAAGGACAGTTCCGCCAGATAGGCGGTGTCGAACTTCGCCCGCTCTGAGAAGCTGGCCTCGTTGCGCACCGAGGTCTGCCAGAAACCGGTGATACCGGGGCGCAGCGCGTAATAGGCGGTGCCGGGGTAGATCGGGGTCTGCTCGACCATCATCGGGCGCGGGCCGACGAGCGACATCTCGCCGCGCAGCACGTTCCACAGCTGCGGCAGCTCGTCGATCGAGGTCTTGCGCAGCAGACGCCCGAGCGGGGTGATGCGGGGATCGTTGCGCAGCTTCTGATTGCGGTCCCACTCGATGCGCGCCAGCGGGTTCGCCCGCAGATGCGCCGCCAGCAGGCAATCGGCGTTCGGCACCATGGTGCGCAGCTTCCACATACGGAATACGCGCCCATTCCGCCCGACACGGCGTTGCAGGTAAAACGGCGCATGGCCATCACGCGCCACCAGCGCGGCAAAGACCAGCACGAAGGGCAGCACCGGCAGCGCCATGATCAGTACCAGCGCAATGTCGAGCACGCGCTTGAACACGCCGCGATAGGCGGCACGATGCGGGGCGCTGTTCAGCGCCTCGTCGATCAGGTTTTCGAAATCGACAACCGCGTTTCGCGATTGGTTGGCATGCATCGTCAATTCGACCTCCCCGAGGTTCATCGACGGAAGCTATGCAAGGCGGCACTCGGGCGCGCGGGACGGCCTTGGGATGCAAGGTTCAAACACGGTGCCAGGGGCATCGCGGGTCGGACCTGACCGGCAGGCATATCAATTTTTCAGATGTTCAGTCCCAAGCGACTTTCAGCAGACTCACACACACTCCCAAAGTGGAAGCACCAACCCCCAAGTGCCGTTATGCGGCGGAAATAAGGCGTCCGCCCGACAAGACCCCTTATGGAACCAGCCGCGATCATCGTCAACTCAAGCTTAGGAACGCAATCTTGAGGTGACTTTGGGAACCGAAATCTGCGCGGGAAACCCCTGCCGCTGAGGGGCTTACGGGGCCTATGGACGGGCTTTTTGCGGGGTATTCCGGCCAGTCTGGCCTGCTCTTCAGTGTGAAATTCTGGAAACGGTGCGCGCTTGCCGCCGCTTTCGTCGTCTTCGTGATGTGTCCAAAATTGGGCCCGCGGCTTGATCGTTTCCGTACTCCGGTGATTTTGCTGGCTGGGCCAGAAGCGCGACGAAATCATCTGCCGAAATTGGGAAACAAAGGCGCCGCTGGATGGCGGGTTTCCGATCCCCGGGCCGAGTGATTTTCTCGAGCGGAATGCCGGTCGGGCGGCACACGCCAAAGGCGATCATCGCGACTCACGAAATGTTACAAGTTGATGTAATCTGCGATCGGCGCGCCCGAATCAGTGCCGTGTGTCGCCCGTTTGGCGCCTCATTGGCGGCAAATATCGTCACATTTGGGGGCGACCAAAGGGGCGAATGTGGCGATCTTGCCGTCACCGCCGCAGTTGCATGGCGCGCGGCGGAGGCCTATGTGCGGGCATACGCGCGTGATCACGCGCGCCCACGCGAATTGAACCTGCGTGAACCGACGTTGCGTGAACCGAAGGGGCCAGCATGGCGAACCATCTCTATCAGGGCGATCTGCCGGACGGGCTGGACCTTGGCTCTGTCGTGGCCATCGATTGCGAGACCATGGGGCTCAACCCGCATCGCGACCGGCTGTGTGTCGTGCAGCTTTCGGCGGGCGATGGCGACGCGCATCTGATTCAGGTCGCGCGCGGCCAGACCGAGGCCCCCAACCTCTGCCGCCTGCTCGAAGATCCGCAGGTGCTCAAGCTGTTCCACTTCGGGCGCTTCGACATTGCTGCCATGTATAATGCCTTTGGTGCGCTGGCGGCGCCGGTCTATTGCACGAAGATCGCGAGCCGTCTTGTGCGCACCTATACCGACCGTCACGGCCTGCGGAACATCGCGCAGGAACTGCTGGGCGTCGACATTTCGAAGCAGCAGCAATCCAGTGACTGGGGCGCGCCTGAGCTGAAGCAGGCACAGATCGACTACGCGGCTTCCGACGTGCTGCATCTGCACCGGCTGCGCGAGGCGTTCGACGTCATGCTGGCGCGCGAGGGCCGCAGTGAGCTTGCGCAATCGTGCTTTGATTTCCTGCCCGCACGCGCCAAGCTCGATCTGCTCGGCTGGGCGGACACCGACATTTTTGCGCATAGCTGACCGATGGCACAGCGCCGAGATTTATATTCCAGCTTTATCGCTTGGCTGAAGATCCTGCTGCCGCTGGTGGCGCTGGCCTCTCTCTCGACGCTGTTTTTGCTGTCGCGTGGCTCGCAGACCTCGCAGAGCATCCCCTACGCCGAAGGTAGCCTTCCCGAGCGGGAGCAGGTGGCGGCGCCGCAATATTCCGGCACCACGCCGCGCGGCGACTCGGTGACGATGACCGCCGAAAGCGCGCGGCCCACCGCGGGCAATAACGGCGAGGTCGAAGCGGACGGGTTCTTCGCCACGATGGATATGGCCGACGGCAGCAGACTGACGCTGGATGCGAACCTCGCCACGATGAGCGACGGGATGCAGGCGGCGCTGTTGCAACAGGGCGTGCGGATCACCAGTTCGACCGGCTATGTGATCACCACAGACGAGATGCGCGCGGCCCTTGATCGTATCGAGGCCGAGACCCTGGCGCCGGTGAGCGGAGAAGGGCCTGCGGGGCGTTTCACCGCCGGTCGCCTGAAAATAACCTCTTCGGGCGAAGAGGATGACGTGCAACTGCTTTTCACGGATGGCGTGAAGCTGATATATGATCCGGAAAAAGAGTGAGTTGATGATGGTTCGCATTGCCGCCTTGATGATTGCGCTGCTCGCGCTGGTCAGCCCCGTGTCTGCCCAGGGCACCAGCGTGGCTTTCGGCGGGATGCAGCAGGACACCAGCGCGCCGGTCGAGGTGACCGCCGACCAGCTGGAGGTGAACCAGAAGGACGGCACGGCGCTTTATACCGGCAATGTGGTGATCGGGCAGGGCGAGATGCGCCTCGCCGCGCCGCGGGTTCTGGTGGTCTACGCCGAGGGCGAAAGCGGCGCGGGCCGTATCCAGCGCATGGAGGCCACCGGCGGCGTGACGCTGGTCAGCGGCGAGGAAGCCGCCGAGGCAGAGCGCGCGGATTACGACATCGACGCAGGCACCGTGGTGATGACCGGCAATGTGCTGCTGACCCAAGGCGGCAACGCGCTCACCTCCGAGCGGATGGTGGTCAACCTCGAGGCTGGCACGGCGCAGATGGCCGGGCGGGTGCAGACGGTGATCAATCAAGACAGCAGCGGGCAAGGTCAGAACTGATGGCCCGCCCCGAACTTACTGTGACCGAAGGCGGTCAGGGCCTGCGGGTCGAGCACCTGCGCAAGAGCTATCGCAAGCGCACGGTGATCCGCGACGTCACGCTGAAGCTTGATCGCGGCGAGGTCGTCGCGCTGCTCGGGCCGAACGGCTGCGGCAAGACCACCACCTTCTATTCCATCGCCGGTCTGGTGAACCCCGAAGGCGGGCAGGTGACCATCGACGGGCGCGAGGTGACCTATCTGCCCATGTACCGCCGCGCGCGCATGGGCATCGGCTATCTGCCGCAAGAGAAATCCATCTTTCGCGGCCTCTCGGTCGAAGACAATATCGCCGCCGTGCTCGATATCTCCGAGACCGACCGCCACCGCCGCCGCGAGCGGCTGGAGGAACTTCTGGGCGGCTTCTCCATCGAGCACCTGCGCCGCGCGCCGGCGCTGGCGCTCTCGGGCGGTGAGCGGCGCCGGGTCGAGATCGCCCGCTGCCTTGCGGCCAACCCCAAGTATCTGCTGCTCGACGAGCCTTTCGCCGGCGTCGACCCGATCAGCGTTGGCGACATCCGGCATCTTGTCGCCGATCTGAAGAAGCGCGGCATCGGCGTTCTGATCACCGATCATAACGTTCGCGAGACGCTCGAGATCGTCGACCGGGCCTATATCCTGCACGACGGGCAGGTGCTGATGTCGGGTACACCGGCGGAAGTGGTGCAGAACGAAAACGTGCGCCGCGTTTACCTCGGTGAAAATTTCCGCATCAGCTAAAGCGATTCCTTGAGGAATTTCGCCTATCCTACCCTCTCGAGTTTGCGACAGATCATTGACAAAACGGGGGGTGCTGACCTCAAATAAGGACATGACGCACCGTTATTCTGCAGCTCCGGCATATGCGTCCCCAGAGGAGAGGGGACGTCGGATCCATTCTGCAGCGGCCTTGCGTCACCCCTGATCCGTACCACATCTGAGGCAGCCTCCGGGCTGGATGCGATACGGATCCAAAGAGAGAAGGAACAAAGATGCGCTATCAGATCACGGGTAAGCAGATCGATATCGGCGACGCACTTCAAACTCATACAAAACAAGAGCTTGATGGGGTATTTGGGAAGTACTCTGGCCGTCCTACCGATGCGAATATCACCTTTTCCAAGAGTGCGCATGAATACGTCTGCGAGGTCACTGTCCACCTGTCGACGGGGCTGACAACCTCGGCGAAGGACAAGGCGACCGAGATCTACTCGGCCTTCGACGGCTGCTGCGAGAAGATCGACAAGCAGCTGCGTCGATACAAGCGACGCCTGAAAGACCATCACAAGGATCGCGCGGAGCCCGTTGAACTCCAGAACGCTGCCTCGTATATCCTCGCGCGCGAAGAGGACTCGCATGAAGATGCCGAGCCCGACACGCTGCAGCCCATTATCGTGGCAGAGATGGAGACTTCGATCCCGTCGCTGACCGTAGGCGAAGCCGTGATGCAGATGGAACTGGCCGGGGCTCCCGTGCTGGTCTTCCGCAACGAAAAAAAGGATGGCGTGAACGTCGTGTATCGGCGTGAAGACGGCAATATCGGCTGGATCGATCCGTAAGGGTCGCAACCTGCCGGGTGATCGGCGCCTTCGAGCAGACAGTAAAGGGCGGTCAATGACCTTTCTTGAACTCCTGAAACCGCAGGCCGTGAAGGTCGTCGCGGCGGCAAGCAGCAAGAAGCGGCTGATGCATGACATCGCCGAGCTGGCCGAATCCGCCTACGGCATCCACGCGGCCTCGGCCGTCGAGGCGCTGATGGAGCGTGAAAGCCTTGGACCCACCGGCGTGGGCCATGGCGTCGCGCTGCCGCATGCGCGGATTCCGGGCATCGATCAGGTGCACGGCGTGTTCATCCTGCTGGAGAAGCCGGTTGAATTCGAAGCGGTCGACCGTCAGCCGGTGGATGTGGTCTTTGCGCTCTTCGCGCCCGAAGACGCCGGGGTCGAGCACCTGAAGGCGCTGGCGCTGGTCTCGCGCTCGCTGCGCGATGCGGCGCTCTGCACCAAGCTGCGGGCCAACCCGGACCCGGCGACGCTCTATGCGGTGCTGACCGAGGACCGCTCGTCGCAGGCGGCGTGAGTTCGCGCGACATGACGTTCTGAAGGAGCGGGCCACAAGGTCCGCTCCTTTTTCGTTGCGCGCTGCTGAATGGGAGGCCCTAGGCCCAGTCGCCGAAACCGAACATCAGGTAGTCGCGCTGGTAGACGTCCCGCACCAGCGCTTCGAGGTCGGCGTCATAGATATCGGCAAGCGTATAGGGCGCGGCGCTTGAGCGGCCTTCGGCCTCGGGTTCCGGCGGCGCGGGATGACCCACCTGCATGGCCAAGGCCGGCAGATAAACCGCCATCTCGTCTTCGCGCACGATCATATCGGGCAGGGTGAACTCGGCCATGCCCTGCAGGCACTGGCTTTGCGAAGCCCAATACCCGTCAATGCGCAGGGCGGTCTGCCCGGCGAGATTGGCCTTCACGAAACGCAGGAAGGCGTCGAAGGCGGCGCGGTGCTGCTCGGCGGTGTAGTCGGGGCCGGGGGCGCCTTCGGGCAGCGGCAGCCCGTGGGCGCGGCGCAACGTCTTGCGGATGCGCGCGTAGCCGCCGGGGCCGGTGTCGAGAATCTTGGTGCAGAAGGCGTCATAGGCGCGGGCCAGAGGGTGACGCACGACGGTAAAGCCGCGGTGTCCGGGCCGCGCGCGTTTCCACTGGCGCAGGGTCTTCTGGCTGAAGCCGGTGGTCAGCGCCTCTTCGGTCGCGCCGTCGAGGGCGCAGAGCCATTGGCGCACGCTGTCCGTGGGGCCAGAGTGGATCGGCATGTAGATCAGCGGCGTTTCCGCGCCTGCCACGTAAGAGGGCACCACCGGCCCGCGGCGCGGCTCGAAACTCGGCGTGCGGGTAAGGTTGAAGCGGTCGAGGCGGGCTAGTGCGCGCTCCATCTCGTCGGGATTGGCGACCTTCTCGGCCACGGGCTGCGGGTTCTGGCGCTTGAGCGAGGCGTCGAGCGCGTCAAGCCGGGCCGGGATGCCCAGCCATTTCGCCAGCCCGTTCATCACCGCGACGTTCTGCAGATCCTCATAGGCCACATAGAAGGCGGTCTGCCCAGAGGTCTGCAGCGCGGTCATCAGATGCACCTGAAAATCCTGCAGCCGCGCCAGATGCGCCTCGAACTCGGGGCCGTCGAACTCTGCCTGCGCGTCCTTGCGCTTTTTGACGTTGGTCAGCTTCCACTGGCCGGTGGCCTGCGCAATCTTCCAACTGACGTAGCTTTCGACCGGGTTGCGGGTCAGCACGATCTTCGCCACGCGCTCATCCTCCAGCAGCGTCGGCAGCACGCGCGGATCGTGGTCGTGGAAGAAGCGAAAGCCGCCCATGCCGCCCGGCGTCTGCTGCCGGATCACCTGCAAAAGCCGCAGCGGGTCGGCGTCGCGCTCTGCCTGAGTGATGCCGAGAATTTCGCTCGAATTGGGGTAACCGATGAAGTGCGGGTTGAACGCCTCGCCGTGGCAGGTCAGCCCGTCCATCGCGTTGAGGTTTGTCTCGAGGAAATTCGAGCCGGTGCGCATCTCGGCAAAGACGACGAAACTGTCAAAACGGTTGGACATGAAAACTCAGTTCTTCACGAGGTAGGGTTTGCGCGCCGGAGATGCGCTGGGGCGCGGCGCCGGTTCGACCGGGAAGTCGCCCATGAGGTAGGGGTGCATCCCTTGGTTCTTGAGTTGCTGCAGGAACCGGCCAAAGCCGTTCAGGTCGAGCATCACCGGCGCCTCTGCCAAGCGGCGGGGGGATTTGTGGCCGATCTCGTCGATGATCATCTGTAGCGGCTCCATCGGGGCCTCGATGAATTCAGCCATGGTCCAGATGCGGATGCGCGCCTTGGCGTCGGGCGAGCGCAGCTGATCGAGCAGCGCATGTTCGGCCTTCTGCAGGGCCGCCGCCTCGGCACGCAGTTTGGAAAAGTCCCCCCCGGAGCGGAACAGGGGCACCGCCCAAGCGCCCGAGATGACGCTGATCTGGGCGTTGGGGTCGCGGGCCATGTCCCACATGATGTCGGGCGCGTCATGCGGTCCGAACTGAAAGCACTGGCGCTCGCCCCGCGTGCTCCAGATCAGGTTGGTGAGAAAGGCTTTGGGGTTCCAGTCGCGGTAGGCGGCGGTGTCCGGCAGCGCGCCGTTGAGCAGCGTCTGCCCCCCGGCGAATTCGGCGCGCTCGGGGGCGAAGAGATGACCATGCACTTGCGCCCCGGTGGCACGACCGAGCCACGGCTCGAAATCCTCGAAAAGCTCGGCAAATCCCTGAAACACGGAATAGCGCGCCGCGGTCATTCCGTTCTCCCAGCCGAAGTTGGGATAGCGCGACTGCATATAGAGCCCCGAACGTCCACGGGTCCGGCGGTCGACCGCCTTGGCGAAGATGCGGTCGATCTTGCCGGGGTTCGGCTCCTGCCGGTTCGCAGCGCTTTCGGGATGGTTCAGGAAGGTTTGATAGAGCCGCCCGGCATGGGGCCAGATCTTGCGCGCGACGAAACAATCCGAGCGCCGCAGCAGCTGCAGGTGATCGTCGTAGAAGATGTGCGGCTTGCCTTGGAAGTCGAACTTCGAGAGCGTCAGGGAACGGCTTTCGATATTCTGCGAATAGAGCCGTGCGAGCGACTGGAAATAGCTCTCATCGGGGATCCAGACGCGCTTGAAATAGCGCTCGTGGCGGCGGCGCTGCGGGCACTGCAGGATTGCGCTCAGGGTCTGCCGGGTGAGGCACCACCACTGGCTGCCCATATGCGGCACGACCCCCTTGGGGATCCGGCGCGAGACGTGCAGCGCGCGCTGTGCTTCGACGAAGCGGTCAAAGAGGTAGCGGTTGCGGCGCCAAGAGAAGGGAAAGAAAAGCGTGAACCGCTCGTGGTCGAGCCCGCCCACCGTCCACGGAACATCGGCGGTGGTGGCGCTTTCGATGAAATCGGTCTGAGGGCGTGCGTCGAGATAGTCGATCAGTTCCTCGACCGGGCGCAGCGGCAGACAGGATCCGGAGGTGAGATAGACGTGCCGCACCGCCGCGAAGCGATCTAGCATCATCTCGGCGGCGTCCTGGCTGGCGGCGACAAGCCCCCATGTGCCCCATTCGCAGCGGTGGCGGGGCGAGAAGATCACCTCGGGCAGGTCGGACAGGGCCTTGGTGAAGGCGCCATAGGTCTTTTCCGGCACCTTGCTGTCCACATGGATCACCACCGGGCAGCCCGCCCGCGCCCAATGCCGCGCCACCTGCTCGGCGCGGTCAAAGGCGGTGTGCACCAGCATGATGATCCCGACGCTCATAGCCGCCGCCCCGTCATGCCCAGTTGCCCTTGGACATCAGCCCAAGGATCTCGAGCTGGCGCCAATTGATGTATTTCTCGGACCATTTGCACCAGAGGTCGGGATTGTCGCGGACCCCCTCGGCATAGGCGATATATTCGGTCGAGCCGGCGTAGTGCTGTTTGCGGCTGAGCTCCTCTTCGGCCTTGGCGTTGAACGTGTCGAGAAACTTGGTGTGCAGCAGCAGGCCCGAGGCTTTCTCTCCGCCCCACTCGTCATAGACGAGGTTCAGGCCCCGCGGCAGCAGCATATGCGTCGAACTGACGTAGGCGTAGCGGCGATCCCATTTGACCAGCGGCACCTTGTTGAGCGCGGGCGCGCGTTCGGGCCGGTCGCCGAAGAACATGCGCGCACGCGGGCCACCCTGTATCCACAGGTTGCCGAACCGTTTATTCTTTTTCACCGAGTAGTTTCCGGCATCGAACCACGAGGCGATCTCGAGCGGGTCCTGCCCGGCCTCATAGGGCTGCGCGTCGAGCCGCCCCTTGGGGTACATGTCCAGCAACATGGCCGAAAAGCTTTTGATCGAGGAGGCGTCGAGCCAGTCGGTCAGTGCACGCAGCGGGCGGGTGTCGCAGAACGGGTAGAGGAACAGCTCGTCAGGATCGACCACCAGCACCCAATGGCCGTGGCCATAGCGGCGCAGCAGCCAGTTGATCCAGTCCATGCCGAAGCGCGATCGTTTGTAGCTGGCGCTTGTATGCCAGACCGAGACATCCTCTTGCGCCTTGAGGTAATCGAGCGAGCCGTCGGAACTGTCGTTGTCGACCATGATGAAATGGTTCACGCCCATCTCGCGGTAGTATTTCAGGAACCACGGCAGGCGCACGCCCTCGTTGCGGGCGGTGCAAAAGACTATGAGATCGGACGGGCGGAGGCTACCGGTGCGGTCGGTGACGGCGGTCAGTTCACGCCGTTTGCGCAGGGCCCGGATCAGCCAGCGTTTGCGCTGCAGCCGAAGCCTGTATGATTGCCATGCACCCACGCGTTATCCCTCATTCGGGGCGAGGCCCCGCGGCCGGCTTGGCGCCAGCTATCAAATCAGGGTTAACACGGCTTTGAAATGGGCGTCCCAGCTTGGCGGGGTGAAAGCTCCCCGCTCCTGAACCGCCTCGTCCGGTTGCGCCCGATACCCTTTGGCCATTTGCCTTATTCTTGAGGCCCAAAGATATCGGTCCGATTCGTCTGCGTAAACCGGATTGTCGCCCAGAACCTCCTGCACCACGGGCAGTGGCGCGCTGAGCACGGGCACGCCAAGCGCCGCTGCTTCGACCGGGGGAAGGCCATAGCCTTCGGCATGGCTGGGGAAGAGCAGCCCCGCGCTTTGCCGCAGCAGGGCGGCGATCTCTGCGTCGCTCAGGCCGGGCAGCTCGTGAACGCGCGGGAGGCCCGCGTCGAGCGCGGCAAAGACATCCTCGTTTCTCCAACCGCGCTGGCCGCAGATCAGCAGATGCGCGGGCGGCGCGAGGTCACGCCAGATGTCCAAAAGCAGCGCATGGTTCTTGCGCGGCTCGATGGTGCCGAGCACGACGAAATAGGGCGCGCCGGTCCATGGCCCTTGCGGCGCTGTGCCGGGCGCGGGGCGGGGCACACCCAGATGCGCGACGATGCTTTTGGGGGTGCGTTGCCCTGAAAGGTGCCGCAGCATATCGCGGCGGGTCACCTCGGAATTGCAGATCACCAGATCGGCGCTTTGGCCCACCCGGCGCAGGAAGGCGGCAAAGGTCTCGACACTGCCTTCGCGCTGGAACTGCGGCCAGTCGAGCGGGATCGTGTCGTGCAGCAGCACCGCGATCTTAATCTCAGGCAACTGGCGCAGCGCCGCGATCACCCGGTCCGAGAAATTGCTGTGCCCGGTGTTGAGATAGACGGCTCCCGCAGGCAGGTGACGCCGCAACATCGGTCCGAGACGCGCAGGCAGGGCGCGAGCACATGCGGCGCGGCGCAGCGCCATTTCGGCGCCGGCGCGGGCCGGGTCATTTCGGCGGGCCATGCGGGCCAGAAGATCGGGATCGGGCCAGTCCTGTGCGTCGAGCCGCCGCTTCATCTCGGCGCAGCCGGTGCGGTCCAGCAGCAAGTAACCCAGAGAGGTTTTGACCAGCGCAAAAAGCGGAACCGGCTCCTGCAGGAGCCGGTCCAGATAGGCATATTCAACGCGGTCCACGCCGGTCATCACCCGCCCTGCGCGACTGGCGAGCCGCGTCAAATCCAGCAAGCGTGCCGGAGGGGGCGTCACCTCAGTGATCGTAGTGCCCGTTGAGGTGCCAGTTCCACGCATCTTCGATCATCTTTGGCATGGTCGAGCGTGCCGGTTCCCAGCCAAGCTCGGCCAATGCGCGGGTTGAGCCCGACACAAGCTTTGTGGCATCCCCGGCGCGGCGCGGTCCTTCCGAATGCGGCACCTCGCGGTTGGTGACGGCGCGCGATGCGTCGATCACCTCGCGCACCGAGAAGCCCTTGCCAGTGCCAAGGTTGAACACCGAAGAGGGCTTGCCCGCCTCGAGCCATTTCAGCCCCAGTACGTGCGCGTCCACCAGATCCATCACATGCACATAGTCGCGGATGCAGGTGCCGTCCGGCGTGTCGTAATCGGTGCCATGGATGGTCAGCGCCGGGCGCTTGCCGTCGATCGCCTCGAGCATCACCGGGATAAGGTGCGTCTCGGGGCGGTGATGCTCGCCCACCTCGCCCTCGGGGTCGGCACCCGCCACGTTGAAGTAGCGGAAGATCACGTGGTTCAGCCCGTCCGACGCCGCGAAGTCGCGCAGGATGTTCTCTACCGCCCGCTTGGACGCGCCATAGGCGTTGAGCGGGATTTGCGGCGTCTCTTCATCGAGCACCACATTGTCATGCTCGCCATAGGTGGCGCAGGTCGAGGAGAAGACGAAGTTCTTGCAGCCCGCAGCGCAGGCGGCTTCGATCAGCGTCAGCGAGCCTTCGACATTGTTGCGCCAGTAGAGACCAGGCTGGGACATGGCTTCGCCGACCTGGCTGAGCGCGGCGAAATGCATGACCGCGATGGGCTGGTACTTGGCGAAGACCTCGTCGAGCCGCGCGCGGTCCGAGAGGCTGCCCTTCTCGAAGGGGCCGAATTTCACCGCCTGTTCCCAGCCGGTGACGAGATTATCATAAGTGACAGGCGTATACCCTGCCTGTCTCAAAGCTTTACAGGCGTGCGAGCCGATATAGCCCGCGCCCCCCGTCACCAGAACATTTGCCATCAGATGTGACTACAGACGTTACTGCGCGGCTTTGCGCGAGGAAATGACCTCGTGCAGATACGCCTCGAGATCGTCGCGCAGCTCGTCGCGCTCCAGACCGAAGGACACGGTCGCCTGCAGGAAGCCCGCCTTGGAGCCGCAGTCGAAGCGCTGGCCGTTGAAGCGGAAGCCGTAGACACCGTCGTCTTCGCTGCCGATCTGCTTGGCGATCGCGTCGGTCAGCTGGATCTCGCCGCCGGCGCCGACCTGCTTGTCTTCGAGGTTCTGCAGAATCTGCGGCGACAGGATATAGCGACCGATCACCGCGAGGTTCGACGGCGCGGTTCCGGCGGCGGGCTTTTCGACCATGCCTTTGACCGAGACCAGCGAGCCCATGTCTTCCTGCACGTCGAGGATGCCGTAGGAGGAGGCCTTGTCGGCAGGCACTTCCATGGCCGCAACCATATTGCCGCCCACTTCCTGATAAGCTTCGACCATCTGCTGCAGGCAGGGCTTGTCGGCGGCGATCACGTCGTCGGGCAGCATGACGGCAAAGGGCTCATCGCCGATCAGGCGGCGCGCACACCAGATCGCGTGGCCAAGGCCGAGCGCCTTGTGCTGACGGATGTAGGCAATCTCGCCGGAATCCATGTTGGTGGAGCGCAGCGTTTCGAGCAGCTTGTCCTTGCCCTTGGCTTCAAGCTCGCGCTCGAGTTGCGGCGCGTGGTCGAAATAATCCTCGAGCGCACCCTTGCCGCGCGAGGTGACGAAGATGAATTCCTTGATGCCTGCGGCGCGGGCTTCGTCGATCGCGTATTGGACCAGCGGGCGATCGACCAGCGTCATGATTTCCTTGGGAACCGACTTGGTTGCGGGCAGGAAGCGGGTGCCCAAACCCGCGACGGGAAAGATCGCTTTTGTAACTTTGCGCGACATGAATTTTGCTCCTTGGACGTGCGCTGAGCACAGAGAGGTCAGCATGAATCAATTGATAACAATCATATTGTCCTGAGAGCGTAAAAGTAAATCTACGGCCTGTGGAGCGCGAATTTGCCTACCGCGCCCCTTGCGCCAGAAACGCGGGAATTTTCGGCGCGGACGCGGGCGGAAAAGCGGTAGAATTGCAAAAGATTGGCACTGCGCAGACTGCGGCCGTAGAGCCCTCCGGTCTGCTCCCAGTATCCGCCCGGGTTGAAACGGACGCGGTGGTATAGGGCGGTGTGGGAAAACCGGTAGAGCGTCACAATCTCGCCTGCTTTTGCGCGGCGCTCCGCTTGCTGCCGCAGGGCCTCGCGGTGCCATATTGGCCCGCTCAATGTGACACGCCGAGCCCCGGGGCGACCGGGATGGGGCAGAAAGGGAGAGGGGCTGCGCCCGATGGGGGGCAGCGGCGCAGCAGGCCGCGCGGCGCCGTCTTGCCAGCCACGGTCGAGGCCCTTGAGCAAGCGGTGCACGTCGTCGGCATTCAGCGGACCGCGCTGCATCAGCCGCAGAAGACGGTCCCGCTGCGCGCTGCGCTGGGCGGCCCAGACCGCGGGATGCTGTTCAACCGGGAGATGTCGGAGCAGGAAGGCATGGATCGAGGCGCCGATCTCGCTCAGGTCGCGCGGCGTGCGGTCGGCGCCGCGGTGGGCGCTGGCGGCGTAGCCGTGGTGCACCTCGGCCAGCGGAGCGACGGCCACCCGATGCCCGGCGGCGGCATGGCGCAGATCGAGGTCCGTCTCATCCAGATAGAAGCGGAAAGCAGGGTCGAAACCGCCCATGCGCGCCAGCAGGTCGCGGCGATGGGCCATATTGGTGCCCTGCAGCTTGACCGTCCGGCCTGCGGGCAGATCCGGAAGATGCGGGCCCGGCGCGTCGAGCCGCAAGTCTTCCTCGCGCAGATCGGCGCCAATCGAGCGCCCGCGCCATTGGAAGGAGATGCCATTGCGGCCGCGCACATAGCCTCCGGCGGCGGCGACGTTGGGGTCGGCGAAAGGGGCGCAGAGGTGATGCAGCCAGAGCGGCTCGGGCACCGCGTCATCGTCGATGAAAGCAACAATCTCTCCCGCAGCCTGCGCGATACCGAGGTTGCGGGCCGCGGAGATATTCGGTTCGTCGAAGGGGATGAGCTTGATATGCGGCAGGTCCGGGCGGGCCGCGACGGCGGCGGCCCCCTCGGGGCAGGCGACCACCACGACCTCGAAGGCCGGGTGATCGAGCTGCGCAACGCCGGTCAGGCAAAGATCGAGCGCCGCGGGGCGTCCACGGCTCACGATCACCACGCTGACCGGCAGGGCGGTCATGCCCGGCTCACGCCTCTTTCAGCGCGACATCGGGCGAGTAGGCGATGAAGAACGGGTTGGCGAAACCCGGCTTGCCGTAGGACAGCGGCGTGTGATCATCAAAGCGCACCACTCGGCCACCCGCGCCCTGCAGCACGGCCTGGCCCGCGGCGGTGTCCCATTCCATCGTCCGGCCAAGGCGCGGATAGATATCGGCCTCGCCGGTGGCCACGAGGCAGAACTTCAGCGACGAGCCCGCGCTCTTCATGTCGGCGGTGCTGTATTTGCTGATGTAATCGTCCGTCGCCTGATCGCGGTGCGACTTCGAGGCGACCACGAGCAGCGCCGAATTGTCCGGGTCGCTGACCTTGATCGGCTTGGTCTCGCCGGGGGTCTCCTTGTCGAAGGGGCCCATTTCCTCGACCGATTTGCCGACGCTGTCGGTGTAGAACATGCGGTCGCGGGCCGGCGCGTAGACCACGCCCATGGTCGGCACGCCGTTTTCCACCAGCGCGATGTTCACGGTGAAATCGCCGCGGCGGTTGACGAATTCCTTGGTGCCGTCGAGCGGATCGACGATGAGGAAGGTCATCGCGTCGACCTCATGGCTGTCGGCCTGCTCTTCGGTCACCAGCGGCAGATCGGGGAAAGCCTCACGCAGGCCCGCAGAGATCAGTTCATCTGCGGCTTCGTCGGCTTCGGTGACCGGGCTGGCGTCGGACTTGGACTTAACTTCGAAATCATCGGAATTATAAATTTCCATGATCTTGTCCCCAGCCTCGAGGGCAAGGCGTCGGATCACGGCAACAAGATTCTCGTAATTCAAGGCGGTACTCCCTTCCGCTGCGCGGATTTATTGATTTGAAGGCCTGCGACTCTTATGCTGCGCTGCGTCTAGATGGGCAAGAAGACCCGTCCTTTTCCGCCAGTACCGGAGCAGTGTTGCCATGTTTCAGACCTCAAAGCCGCGCTCTCGGCTGGGATCGGCCATCTACATCAGTGAGCTGATCTACCACAATTCGGTCCGGGCGGTGCGCAAGAGCCATGGCAACGCCTTCATGGCGATCTTCATGAACATGCTGCAGACGATCATCTTCGTTCTGGCCTTCTACTTCATGTTCCACATTCTGGGGATGCGCGGCACGGCGATCCGCGGCGACTTCATGATCTACATCATGACCGGCGTGTTCCTCTATATGACCCACACCAAGACGCTGGGCGCGGTCGCCGGGTCCGAAGGTCCGGCGAGCCCGATGATGCAGCACGCGCCGATGAACACTGCGATCTCCATCGCCGCGGCCATGCTCTCGACGCTCTACATTCAGATCCTGTCGCTCTTTGCGATCCTGTTCGTCTATGACGTGGCCTTCAATCCCTTCGTCATGTCCGAGATTCACGATCCCATCGGTGCCATGGCGATGCTGCTGCTGTCGTGGTTCTCGGGGGCGGCGATTGGCATGGTGCTGCTGGCCGCCAAGCCGTGGTTCCCGACGCCGGTGTCGATCATCACCACGGTCTATCAGCGTGCCAACATGATCGCCTCGGGCAAGATGTTCGTGGCCAACTCGCTGACGCCGGGGATGCTGGCGATCTTCGACTGGAACCCGCTGTTCCACACCATCGATCAGTCGCGTGGCTACGCCTTCTCCAACTACTTCCCTCGCAACTCCAGTTGGGAATACGCGCTTTGGGTGTCGATCGTGCTGATCATGATCGGTCTCATGGGCGAGTTCTACACCCGCAAACATGCCTCGGCCTCTTGGGCGGCAAGGCGCTAAAGCGCGGGCCGACCCAGACAGAAAGCCTGATCCGACAGAGAATTGGCGCGACAGAAAGCCTGATCCGACGGAAAAACTGGACTGCATCGGCAAAGCTTCGCACTCTAACCCCAAAGGCGCGTTTCGGGAGGAGGCCCCCATGCGACATCTCATCATCGCGGCAGCTGTGCTGGCGGCCAGCGCCGTTTCGGCCCAAGACCTGCCGGGCTTTTACGATGTTTCGGGCGTGACGGCGGATGATCTGCTGAATGTGCGCGCGGCGCCCGCAGCCGACGCCGAGATACTTGATACGCTCGCGCCCACGGCAACGGATGTGCAGGTCAGTGCGCTGAACGACGCGGGCACATGGGGCCGCGTCGTGACCGGCGAGGGGGTGGGCTGGGTTTCCATGTCGTTCCTTTCGGCCGCGGCAGAGGGCACGCTTCCGCAGGTCGCCGGGCTGCGCTGTTTCGGGACCGAGCCGTTCTGGTCCTATGAGGCGCGGCAAGAGGACAGCGCCACGTGGCAGACCCCCGACAGCAGCGCCACATTGCTTGCCGGCCCGATCGAGACCGCCAGCGGCATGACCCGCCCGTTCTCGGTGGTGGCGGGGGCAGACGATCTGCAGGCGGTGCTGGTGGCCAGCCCCGAGGCCGAATGCAGCGACGGCATGTCCGACCGGCTTTACGGGCTATCGGCGGTGCTGGTGATGACGGGCCGGGTCACCGGCACCTATGGCGGCTGCTGCGAACTTTTGCGCTAAGTCACCACGCGCAGCGTCAGATTGATCCGTCCGCCCTGCGGCAGCAGGCTCGACGAGCCAAAGCGGATACGGTCGACGCCGTGATGGCGCAGCCGGGCCTCGCCGCCCATGACCACCACGTCGCCGGATTTCAGCCAGACCAACTCGGTCTTGCCGCCGCGCGTCTCGTTGCCCATGCGGAAAAGCCCCTCGTCGCCGAGCGAGACCGAGACCACGGGGCAGGAAAAATCCGCCTCGTCCTTGTCCTGATGCAACCCCATGCGGGCGCCCATCCCGTACCAGTTGATCAGGCAGCACTCGGGCTCGCGCGCCGCGCCCGAGACCTCGCGCCAGATCGCCAGCACCTCTTCGGGAATCGGTGGCCAGTCCATGCCCTCGGGGTGGCGGGGCTCGTAGCGATAGCCGCGCCGGTCGGTGATCCAGCCGAAACGCCCCGCCGCGCTCATCCGCACCGACATTTTCTGCCCGCGCGGCGTCACCGGCTGGTAGAGCGGCGCCTGCCGCAGCAGCGCGCGCAGGGTTTCGACCAGCGCTTCCTGCGCAGGCCGGTCGAGAAAACCCTGAAAGAGTTTGAAGCCGCGGATGTCGAGAGGGGACGTCATGGCCCCGTTTTGTGGCATTCCGCCACGGCGTGCAAAGAATTTCCCCCCAAATGCAGGCAAAGCCTCGCCACAGCCGCTTGCAGCGTTCAAACCCCCTCCTTATATACCCTTCGAACGCCGCGAGGCCCCCGCCGGACGGCTTCTGAAACAAGCGGGGCAGGATGCCGTAACGGGTCCGAACGCCTCGCGTCATCGCCTTGAATTGGAAAGGGATCGAATCATGGGCAAAGTGATCGGTATCGACCTCGGCACCACGAACTCCTGCGTCGCCATCATGGACGGCAGCCAGGCACGCGTGATCGAAAACGCCGAAGGCGCACGTACCACCCCGTCGATCGTCGCCTTCACCGACGACGAACGTCTTGTTGGCCAGCCCGCAAAGCGGCAGGCCGTGACCAACCCCGAAGCCACCATCTTCGCCGTCAAGCGTCTGATCGGTCGCCGCACCACCGATGCGGAAGTGACCAAAGACCAGAACATCGTCCCCTATAAAATCGTGGACGGCGGCAATGGCGATGCCTGGGTTGAAGCCAAGGGCGAGAAATACTCGCCGTCGCAAATCTCTGCCTTCATCCTGGGTAAGATGAAGGAAACCGCCGAGAGCTATCTTGGCGAAGAGGTGACCCAAGCGGTCATCACCGTTCCCGCATACTTCAACGACCAGCAGCGTCAGGCGACGAAAGACGCCGGTAAGATCGCTGGCCTCGAAGTGCTGCGCATCATCAACGAGCCGACCGCGGCTGCGCTGGCCTATGGCCTCGACAAGAAAGAGTTGAAGACGATCGCCGTCTACGACCTTGGCGGCGGTACGTTCGACGTGACCATCCTCGAGATCGACGATGGCCTGTTTGAAGTGAAATCCACCAACGGCGACACGTTCCTCGGCGGTGAAGACTTCGACATGCGGATCGTGAACTACCTCGCGGATGAGTTCAAAAAAGAGCACCAGGTCGACCTGACCAAGGACAAGATGGCCCTGCAGCGTCTCAAGGAAGCTGCGGAAAAGGCCAAGATCGAACTGTCCAGCTCCAGCCAGACCGAGATCAACCAGCCGTTCATCTCGATGGGCTCGAACGGCCAGCCGCTGCACATGGTCATGAAGCTGACCCGTGCGAAGCTGGAAAGCCTCGTGTCGGACCTGATCAAAGCCTCGATCAAGCCGTGCCAGGCCGCGCTGAAGGATGCTGGCCTCACCAAAGACGAGATCGACGAGGTTGTTCTGGTCGGCGGTCAGACCCGTATGCCGAAAGTCTTCGAAGAAGTGACGAAGTTCTTCGGCAAAGAGCCGCACAAGGGTGTGAACCCGGACGAAGTGGTTGCCATGGGCGCCGCCATTCAGGCCGGTGTTCTGCAGGGTGACGTGAAGGACGTGGTTCTGCTCGACGTGACCCCGCTGTCGCTGGGCATCGAGACGCTGGGTGGCGTGTTCACCCGCCTGATCGACCGCAACACCACGATCCCGACCAAGAAGTCGCAGATCTTCTCCACCGCCGAAGACAACCAGTCGGCCGTGACGATCCGCGTCTTCCAGGGTGAGCGCGAGATGGCTGCCGACAACAAGCTGCTCGGCCAGTTCAACCTCGAGGACATCCCGCCGGCACCGCGCGGTCTGCCGCAGATCGAGGTGACCTTCGACATCGACGCCAACGGCATCGTCTCTGTTTCGGCCAAAGACAAAGGCACGAACAAAGAGCAGAAGATCACCATTCAGGCGTCGGGCGGCCTGTCGGACGCCGACATCGAGAAGATGGTGCAGGACGCCGAGGAGAACGCCGAGGCGGACAAGGCTCGCAAAGAGCTGGTCGAGGCCCGCAACCAAGCGGAAAGCCTCATCCACTCGACCGAGAAATCGATCGAGGACCACGGCGACAAGGTCGATCCGTCCACCATCGAGGCCATCGAACTGGCGCTGTCGGCGCTCAAGGACGACCTCGAGAAGGACGACATCACCGGCGAGAAGCTGAAGGCTGGCATCCAGAACGTGACCGAAGCGGCCATGCGTCTGGGCGAGGCGATCTACAAGGCGCAGGCCGAAGAGGGTGACAGCACCCCCGAAGCCGATGCCGGTGACGCCGACAAGTCGGGCCCGGCGGATGACGACAACATCGTGGACGCGGATTTCGAAGACCTCGATGACCGCAAGCGCAGCTAAGCCATAGCGGAACCAGACGGGGGCCGGTCCGGATGCCGGACCGGCCCTTTTCTGTTCCGGGCCAAGGAGGGCATGGATGTCCAAGCGTGACTATTACGAGCTGCTCGGCGTCGCCAAAGGGGCCTCCGCGGACGAGATCAAGAAGGGCTATCGCAAGAAGGCGAAGGAACTTCACCCCGACCGGAACGCGGACAACCCTGACGCTGAAGCTCAGTTCAAGGAAGTGAACGAGGCCTATGAGGTCCTCAAGGACGCCGACAAGAAGGCAGCTTACGACCGGTTCGGCCACGCCGCCTTTGAGGGTGGCATGGGTGGCGGTGGCCGTCCGGGCGGCGGCGGGTTCGGCCAGCAGGGCGACTTCGCCTCGGCCTTCTCCGACGTGTTCGACGATCTCTTCGGCGACTTCATGGGCGGTGGCCGCGGTGGCGGTGGCGGACGGACGCGCGCAGCGCGCGGGGCCGACCTGCGCTACAACCTGCGTGTGACGCTCGAAGAGGCCTACGGCGGCCTGCAAAAGACCATCAATGTGCCGACCTCGGTGCAATGTGGCGAGTGCCACGGTTCGGGCGCCGAAGGCGGCGCGGAGCCGGTGACCTGTCCGACCTGTTCGGGCATGGGCAAGGTCCGCGCCACGCAGGGCTTCTTTACCGTCGAGCGCACCTGTCCCACCTGTTCGGGACTGGGCCAGATCATCAAGAACCCCTGTAACGCCTGTGGCGGTCAGGGCCGGGTGCAAAAAGAGCGCTCGCTGTCGGTGAACATCCCCGCAGGGGTCGAGACCGGCACCCGTATCCGTCTGGCCGGTGAGGGCGAGGCGGGCATGCGTGGCGGGCCTCCGGGCGATCTCTACATCTTCATCGAGGTGAAGAAACACGAGATCTTCGAGCGTGAGAGCACCGAGTTGCACTGCCGCGTGCCGGTGTCGATGACCACCGCCGCGCTTGGCGGCGACATCGAGGTGCCGACGATCGACGGCGGCCGCAGCCGGGTGAAAATCCCTGCGGGCAGCCAGTCCGGTCGTCAGATGCGCCTGCGTGGCAAGGGCATGCCCTCGCTGCGTGGCGGCGGCACCGGTGACATGTTCATCGAACTGGCGGTGGAAACGCCGGTCAACCTCACCTCGCGTCAGAAGGAACTGCTGCGCGAGTTCGAGGGACAGTCCGAGGACAACAACCCCGAGTCGAAGAGCTTCTTTTCTTCGGTCAAAGGGTTCTGGGACTCGATGAAGGGCTGAGCCACGGCTCTAGAGACTTCGGGAAGCGGCGCGGGGTCTCCCGCGCCGTTTTCGTTTGTCCGCACGGATGGCGCTTAACGCTTTTCTAACCACGCTGCCGCCATGCTGAAGCGATGACCCGCCCGCGCCATTTCTCGGACAGCCAGCCCACGCTCTTCGCCCACGACGAGGCGCCGGTGCAGCCGGTGCCGGGCACGCGCGCGCTGCCGTCCTACATCCGCGATCATCGCAAGCGCCTGCGCGAGCGGTTCCTGCAGGGCGGGGCAGAGGCGCTGCCGGATTACGAATTGCTCGAACTGGTGCTCTTTCGCGCGATCCCCCGGCAAGACGTGAAACCGCTGGCGCGCCGCCTGTTTGAGCGGTTCGGCGATTTCAACGGCGTGGTCTCGGCCCCGCCCGCGCGACTGCGCGATGTTCAGGGCGTGGGCGATGCGGTGGTGACGGAACTGAAGATCGTCGAGGCGGCGGCGCACAGGCTTGCCCGCAGCCGGGTGCTGCAACGGCCCGTGGTCAGCTCTTGGGAGGCGCTGCTGGACTATTGTCAGACCGCCATGGCGCACGCCGAGACAGAGCAGTTCCGCATCCTGTTTCTGGACCGCAAGAACGTGCTGATCGCCGATGAGGCGCAGGCGCGGGGCACGGTGGATCACGTGCCCGTCTACCCGCGCGAGGTGGTGAAACGCGCGCTCGAGCTTAACGCCAGCGCGCTGATCCTCGTGCACAACCATCCCTCTGGCGATCCCACACCCAGCAGCGCCGACATCGACATGACCGCGCAGATCGAGGCGGCGGCGGGTGTCATGGACATCACGCTGCACGATCATCTGGTGATCGGGCGCTCGCGCGAGCTGAGCTTTCGGGCCGAAGGGCTGCTTTAGCTCAGCGGAGCCAAACCTCGACGCGGCGGTTCACCTGACGGCCCCAGACCGTCTCGTCGCAGGCCATGGGCATGGCCTCGCCGAAGGCATCGGTCTCCAGCGTGATGCCCGCAAGGTCCGTGGCCTCTGCCGCCGAACGCACCGCATCGCGCACCGAAGCTGCGCGCTCCGCCGCGATCTCGAGGTTTCCGGCGGCGGGTCCCTGACCATCCGAGAAGCCGACGAACACCAGCGTGCGCCCGTCGTAGTCGCCCAGTTCCAGCGCGCGGGCCAGTTGCTGCACGTTGGAGCGCGACTGCGCGTCGAGGCGCGCGGAATTGGGCTCGAAGCGGAAGGAGGTGGTCAGCCGCCGCATCGGCGCCAGTGTGGTAACCAGCCGTTTCAGCTCGCCCAGCCCGTCTTCGCCCTCGGCCACCTGTACCGCATTTGCGAGCCGGTCGCCCTGCGCGTCGAGCGGCAGTTCCTCGGGGGCCTGATCGACAAAACCGGCGCGGCGGATGACGATCTGCGCCGGGGCCGAGCGGGTGAACTCCAGAAACTCGCGGGCCAGCTTTGGCAACCGCCGCGCGGGCAGGTAGACGAAGACCGGCATGGTCAGCGGGTAGTCTTCGGTCTTGATCGCCTGCCGTGTGCCGCGCAGATGAAAACCGCAGCTGCCGGTGAGCACCAAGGGTCGGGCGTTGCCAACCTCGGCGGCGCTGATGAACCCGAGGCCGAGCGGATCGCCGGTGACCGCCTCGGCAAGCTCGGGGGCGGTGGCGTGACGTTTGGTTTCGGCGCTGCGCAGGCTGAGGGAGGGGGGCTGCAAAAGCCGGTCCTCGAGCGCCTGCACCAGTCCCGAGCCTTCGGGCGGCAGATGCAGCACGATCGGCGCATCCGGTCCGCCAAGCGCCTGCCAATTGTCGATCTCGCCCGACAGGACATGCGCCAGATCGGGCAGGGTCACTGCGCCCACGGGATTGTCTGGCGCGACCACCGGGATCAGCGCATCCAGCGCCAGCACGCGGCTGCGGTTGGGCTCGCTGAGGTCGCCGAGACCGGCGGCGCGCGCAAGCTCCTGCTCTGCCGGGCGAATGGCGCGCAGGGCGATGGCGATGTCCGCCTCATCGGCCAGCAGATCGGCAAAGCCCTCGTCGGTGCTGGATGGGGCGACGTCGAAGCGTCCGATCACCCGTTCGGGATCGCTGAGGGTGAAGCGGGTGCCGCCCTCGGTCAATGTGCTGTGCGTGACGGTGTAATCGTTGCGCTGCACAAAGCTCTCGATCAGCGCAGGCATCAGCAGATCGCCCATGGTCGCCGCGCCCGAGATGCGCATCTCGGCGACGAAATCGGTGAGGGAGGGGCAGCCGACGCCTTCGCAGAGCACGCCAGAGCTGTCGACGGTGAGCTCGCCATAGCGGCTGTCGATGCGATAGAACTCTCCATCAAAGCCAAGCATGGTGCCGCTCAGCTCGATACCGCCATCGCGCGAGCGCAGGGTGACGTCCTGCGCAGCAGCCGCGGTGCCCAGACCCGAGGCGAGCAGGGCGCCCGGAATGAAAAGTGCGGCGATGATCGCCGCACGGACCTGTCTCATCTGGGCCTCTTGACCGCTCGTTCTACTTTGCGGCGATCTTCAGGTCTTCGAGCAGGTTTTTCAACACCAGAAAGTCGCCTGTGGTGCTGCAATCGGGGATCGCGAGCGTAAGATCGCGCGCCCGCAGCTTGTCGCCGAGGCGGCGCTCCAGCGTCTGCGCTTCGATCTGCTGGCCGCAGTTGGCCCCGGTGATCTCGGCCTCGATGGTCAGCGCCACGGCGCCTGCCTTCTTCGCGGCGGCGGCGGGGAATGTGTAAACCTCGGCGATCAGCGGGTCGGGGCTTTCGGCGTCCCCGAGGCGGGTCATAAAGCCGCCTTCGCCCTGCGCGGTGCGGGTCAGATCGCCCGCGGCGGCGGCCCAGATATGGCCCTGATCTTCATCGCGGGCGCCGAACTCATTGGCATGCAGCATCAGGCCGCTGTCACCGCGCCACTGCAGCACCACCCGATCATAGAAGGGCAGGGCGGGAACCTCGGCGATCGCCGTCTGGCCATCGCCATTGGCGAAAGAGGCAATGAAAAGCGCATGTTCCGCCAGAGCCGGAACCTTCACCCGCAGCGTCCCGTCGGGTTGGGTCACCTCGGTGAACATCAGCCCGTTGTGGTGGATGGTGACACGCTCGGAGGCGTAGCAGGGCGCATCGATATCCAAGGCGACGATGGCACCAGCGCCAGTGCGCGCGCTCATCGTCACGCTGCAATCGGCCGCTTCCAGAGAGGTCTCTTCGGGCAGGCTCGGCGTGCCGAGGGCGGGCTCTGTCACCGCGGCGGCAAGATGCAGCTGTGCGGGGGGCAGGGCGGCTTCGGCGGCGCGGTCGGCGGGCAGCCGGAGCGGCGCAGCCGAAGAGGTGTCTTCGATCTGCGCGATCTGCAGGGCGGCGGGCTTTGGGCTGCGCGCATCATGCTGCTGCATGGCAAAGCCGATGCTCAGCGCCGCGCCAATGGTCACTGCCGCAAGTCTGTAGGTTTTCATCCGTCCCATTGCGAACTCCCCCGTCACTCTGAACCGCGGCCAGAGACTCGGCCGCTCGAACTGATCTGGGAAACAGTCTGTCTTCGAAAAGAGGCGCTGATTGGGCGAAGCCGCGGAGTCATCGGGGCGGGCCCGCGACATATCGCGCGGACCCGCCCCGTTGTTACGTCAGCCGATCTGACCGGTTCAGAGGCTGCCGTGGCAGTGCTTGAACTTCTTGCCCGAGCCGCAGGGGCAGGGGTCGTTGCGGCTCGGGTTGCCCCAAGTCGCCGGGTCGGTCTCGTCGAAACCATCGACCAGCGGCTCATGCGCTTCGGGCGTGGCGGCATTCTCGCTCGGACCCACGGCCTTAGCCTGCTCGGCGATCTGCTGCTGCTGGGCCTGCTGCGCGGCCATCTGCTGCAGCATCTGCTTTTGCTCGTCCTCGGTCATCGGGCGGACGCGGCCAAGCTGTTCGGTCACGCGCTCGCGCAGCAACTCGAGCATCGACTCGAACAGCTGGAAGGCCTCGGTCTTGTACTCGTTGAGCGGGTCGCGCTGCGCATAGCCGCGGAAGCCCACGACCGAGCGCAGGTGCTCCAGCGTCAGAAGGTGCTCGCGCCATTTGGTGTCGATGGTCTGCAGCAGCACCTGCTTTTCGATCTGGCGCATGGTGTCGGGGCCGAAGGCTTCGGCCTTTTCGGCCATCTGCTTGTCGGTGGCCTCTTCGATACGCTCGCGGATGGTTTCGGCGTCGACGCCCTCTTCCTCGCCCCAAGCGATGACCGGCAGGTCGATGCCCAGCTTTTCGATACAGGCGGCATAGAGGCCCTGCATGTCCCACTGGTCGGCATAGGCCTTGGCGGGGGCATAGGTCTCGACCAGCTCGTCGATCACCTCGTGGCGCATGTCCTCGGCGATTTCCGAGAGGTCCTGCGCTTCCATGATCTCCAGACGCTGCGCAAAGATCACCTTACGCTGGTCGTTCATCACGT
Organism: Salipiger sp. ABN3_019; assembly: GCF_056158605.1. NCBI lineage: Bacteria > Pseudomonadati > Pseudomonadota > Alphaproteobacteria > Rhodobacterales > Roseobacteraceae > Salipiger > Salipiger sp. ABN3_019. The sequence goes on along the minus strand of NZ_JBSWTP010000009.1, from coordinate 268,021 downwards.
CGTCGAATTTCAGCAGCTGCTTACGAATGTCGAAGTTGCGGCCCTCGACCTTCGCCTGCGCGCGTTCCAGCGACTTGTTCACCCACGGGTGGATGATCGCCTCGCCTTCTTTCATGCCCAGCTTCGAGAGCACCTTGTCGAGCCGTTCGGAGCCGAAGATGCGCATCAGGTCGTCTTCGAGCGACAGGTAGAACGAGCTGCGGCCCGGGTCCCCCTGACGGCCGGAACGGCCGCGCAGCTGGTTGTCGATGCGGCGGCTTTCGTGGCGCTCGGTGGCCAGAACGAAAAGACCGCCAGCTTCCTTCACCTCGGCCTCGGCCTTGGCGTGCTCGGTCTCGAGCCGCTGGCGGATGTCCTCGGGGTCGGCTTCGGGATCGGCGGCGATGGCCTCCATCACCTGAAACTCGAAGTTGCCGCCAAGTTTGATGTCGGTGCCGCGGCCGGCCATGTTGGTCGCAATGGTGATCGCGCCCAGCTTGCCCGCGTCGGCGACGATCTGCGCTTCCTGCTCGTGCTGGCGGGCGTTGAGCACATTGTGCTTCAGCCCGGCCTGCGTCAGCAGCTGCGAGAGCATCTCGGATTTCTCGATCGAGGTGGTGCCGACGAGGACCGGCTGGCCCTTCTCATGCGCCGCTTTGATCTCTTCGGTGATCGCGGCGTATTTCTCGCCAGCGGTGCGATAGACTTTGTCGTCGTCATCGATCCGCGCGATCGGGCGGTTGGTCGGCACTTCGACCACGCCGAGCTTGTAGATCTCGGCAAATTCCTCGGCCTCGGTCAGCGCGGTGCCGGTCATGCCCGACAGCTTGCCATAGAGGCGGAAGTAGTTCTGGAAAGTCACGCTGGCGAGGGTGACGTTCTCGGGCTGGATCTGGCAGCCCTCCTTCGCCTCGATCGCCTGATGCAGACCGTCCGACAGACGGCGGCCCGCCATCATGCGGCCAGTGAATTCGTCGATCAGCACCACCTGCCCGTCGCGGACGATATAGTCCTTGTCGCGGGTGTAGAGCTTATGTGCGCGCAGGCCCTGATTGACGTGGTGCACCACCGTGGTGCTTTCCGGGTCATAGAGCGTCTGGCCCTCGGGCAGGATGCCGCGGCGGTGCAGCATATCCTCGAGCGCCTCGTTGCCTTCATCGGTGAAGGTGACGTTGCGTGTCTTTTCGTCGAGCGTATAGGCGTCGGCGGGCAGTTCGGGGATCAGCCGGTCGATGGCCACATAAAGATCCGAACGGTCCTGGCTCGGGCCGGAGATGATCAGCGGCGTGCGGGCCTCGTCGATGAGGATCGAGTCCACCTCGTCGACCACAGCAAAGCCATGGCCACGCTGCATCATCTGGTCCAGCTCGGACTTCATGTTGTCGCGCAGGTAGTCGAAGCCCAGCTCGTTGTTGGTGGCGTAGGTGATGTCGCAGGCATAGGCCTGTTTCTTTTCGGCCTCGGGCTGCTGCGGGTAGACCACGCCGGTGGTCATGCCGAGCGCGGCAAAGACCTTCGACATCCACTCGGCGTCGCGGCGGGCGAGGTAATCGTTCACCGTCACCACGTGCACGCTCTTGCCCGAGAGGGCGTTGAGATAGGAGGGGAAGGTGGCTACGAGCGTCTTGCCCTCGCCGGTCTTCATCTCGGAGATGTTACCTTGATGCAGGAAAACACCGCCCATCAGCTGCACATCGAAGGCGCGCAGACCAAGCGCCCGCTTGGCTGCCTCGCGGCAGTTGGCGAAGGCTTCGGGCAGCAGTTTGTCGAGGCTTTCACCCCCGGCGACCCGCTTGCGGAACTCTTCGGTCTTGGCGATCAGACCGGCGTCGTCCAGAGCCTCGAACTCGGGTTCCAGCGCGTTTATTTCTGCGATCAGCGGTCGGGTGGCCTTGATCTTGCGGTCGTTCGGGGTGCCGAACACCTTCCGCGCGAGTTTTCCCATTCCGAGCATGTGGCCTGCCTGTCCTGTCTGACAAAGTCGTGTTCTGCGTGAGGCATCCGCTTGCCCGCCTCGCACTCAACCCATATGACACAGGGGAACGACCGGCCTTGCAGAGCCTTCAGGCGATGTAAGCGGCAGGTTGGTAAGTGTCAACGCCGCCCGGTGGCGGGCGGCCAACAGGAAGGACGCCTAGATGCCCAAAACCCTCACCAAACTGGGCGCGGCTGCGCTGGCCCTCACGTTCGCGCTGCCGCTTCACGCGCAGGAGCAGACCGAGGCGCCGAGTGCCGAGACCGTCGTTGCCACGGTGAATGGCCAGGACATCACGCTGGGCGAGATGCTGATCATCCGCGCCAGCCTGCCCGACCAGTATCAGCAGCTTGGCGATGACGTGCTCTGGAGCGGCATTCTCGACCAGCTCGTGCAGCAAGAAGTGCTGGCGCAGGACGAGAAGGCGGTCGAGACCAACCGCGTGAAGCTGTCGATGGCCACCGAGCACCGCACGCTGATGGCCGCCGAAACCGTCTCTGCCGTGGCCGAGGCTGCGGTGACCGACGAGGCGATCCAAGCCGCTTACGATGCGCAATACGCCGATGCCGATCAGGGGCAGGAATTCAACGCGTCGCACATCCTGGTGGAGTCCGAGGACGAAGCGAAAGCGATCATCGAAGAGCTGCAGGGCGGCGCCGATTTCGCCGAGGTGGCGAAAGAGAAGTCGACCGGCCCGTCGGGCCCGAATGGCGGCGAGCTGGGCTGGTTCAGCGCCGGCATGATGGTCGAGCCGTTCCAGGCCGCCGTCGAGAAGATGGAGCCCGGCGCGATCACCGAGGCGCCGGTGCAGACCCAGTTCGGCTGGCACGTGATCAAGCTCAACGAGACCCGCGCCAAGGAAGCGCCGGCGCTCGACGAGGTGCGCGACCAGATCGCTCAGCAGGTGCAGCAGGAGGCGGTGAAAGCCTATATGGACGACGCTATTGCTGGCGCCGAGATCACCCGCACCGAGGCTGGCGAGATCGACCCCTCGGTTCTGTCCAACTTCGAGCTGCTGGAGAAGTAAGTGGCCAAGACCCTCGCCGTTTCCCCGCTGGCCCCTGCGGCCTTTCCTGAACTGCCGGTGATCGACGGGGTGCGTTTCGCCTCCGTCGCCGCGGGGGTGCGCTACGCGGGGCGCACCGACGTCATGCTCGCCCAGCTTGATGCGGGCAGCACCATGGCGGGGGTCTTCACCCGCTCGGCCACAAGGTCCGCCCCCGTGCTGGACTGTCAGGCGAAGATCGGCGCGGCCTCGGATGAGGGCGCGGCGATCATCGTGAACTCGGGCAACTCCAACGCCTTCACCGGCAAGAACGGCATCGAGAGCACCCGCGCGGTGACCTCGGCTGTGGCGGCCGCGACCGGCCTGCCGGAGACCCGCGTGTTCTCGTCGTCCACCGGCGTCATCGGCGAGCCGCTGCCGCATGAGCGCATCACCGCCAAGGTCGATGAGCTTGTGGCCGCGCTCGATGCGGATGGCATCTCTGGCGCCGCCAAGGCGATCATGACCACCGACACCTTCCCGAAGGGCAAAGCCGTCACGGTCAGCCTGCCGGGCGGCGAGGTGAAGATCGCCGGCATCGCCAAAGGTTCGGGCATGATCGCGCCCGACATGGCGACGATGCTGGTCTATGTCTTCACCGACGCGAAAGTGCCGCAACCGCTGCTGCAGACACTGGTCAGCCAGATCAACGACCGCAGCTTTAACTGCATCACCGTCGACAGCGATACCTCGACCTCCGACACGCTGCTCATGGGCGCCACCGGCGCTTCGGGCGTCGAGGTGACCGAGGCCGACACCGCCTTTGCCGAGGCGCTCGAGGAGGTCTTCCTCGATCTCGCGCATCAGGTGGTGAAGGACGGCGAGGGCGCGACGAAATTCGTCACGGTGCAGGTCACCGGCGCACAAAGCGACGCGGATGCGCGCACCCACGCCATGGCCATCGCCAACTCGCCGCTGGTCAAGACCGCCATCGCCGGCGAGGATCCCAACTGGGGCCGCATCGTCATGGCGATCGGCAAATCCGGCGCTGCCGCTGACCGCGACCTTCTGACCATCCGCTTCGGCGACGTGCTGGTGGCCGAGAAAGGCTGGGTCTCGCCCGATTACCGCGAGGAAGACGGCGCGCGGCTGATGAAAGAGCCCGAGATCACCATCTCGGTCGATCTCGGCCTCGGGCAGGGCACGTCCACCGTGTGGACTTGTGACCTGACCCACGGCTACATCAGCATCAACGCCGACTACCGCTCGTGAGCGGTTGCCTCTTCGTCTAGAGGCAAATATCCCGGGGAGTGCGAGGGGCTGGCCCCTCGCTTTTCCGTTCCTGCCGAAAGCGCCCGCCCATGAAGAAGATCGTCCTCGTCTCCGCCGTTGCCCTGATCGACGTAGAGGGCCGCGTGCTGCTGGCACAGCGCCCCGAGGGCAAGTCCATGGCCGGTCTGTGGGAGTTTCCCGGCGGCAAGGTCGAGGCTGGGGAGACGCCCGAGGCGGCGCTTATCCGCGAGTTGCACGAAGAGCTCGGCATCGAGACATGGGACAGCTGCCTTGCGCCACTGACTTTTGCCTCGCACGCCTATGACGATTTCCATCTGCTGATGCCGCTTTTCGCCTGCCGCAAATGGCAGGGTGTGCCGCAGGCGCGCGAAGGGCAGGTGCTGAAATGGGCGCGGGCAAAAGACCTGTCGGCCTATCCGATGCCGCCCGCGGATATCCCGCTGATCCCGATTCTGCGCGATCTGCTATAAGCAAGGGGTTTTTCGGGTTTCGGCCTGATTGACCATAAATTCAGCGCAAAAAAGTGCGGAATTGCCTACTAATGAAACAGAATTGTGCAACTTAAGTGTAGTTTTGTTGTCGGTCATGCGCTAAAAACGTCTTCGCAAGGTTTTAGTTGAGGACACAACATGTTGCGCACCATCATTATGGGTAGCTGCATTTCGGTCCAGGGCTTTCTTGAGAAGACTTTTCCCGATGGGCGCATCATGGTGCGTGTCGGGCAGCAGCTCTTCACCGGGCGCCCGGTCTGATTTACACGCCCCCTAGAAGTCAACGATATGCGAGTCGCCCCAAAAGGGCGGCTCGCATTTTTTGTGGCTGACGGGTCCGGGTTTCTGCCGTCGGCTTTTGCCGCGCAGGTGCGGAGATCTTTTGCCGCCAGCGTTTCCTTCACCCAGGCCCCGCTTTTCCCGGCGACAGGCCACCAGACATGAAAAAAGCCGGCGATGGAGCATCGCCGGCTTTTTGGTCTGTAGTGCCCCAGAAGCGCCCCGGAGTGGGGGCAGGGGAGGGGTCAGAGCTTGCGCTCGACCTCCTCGCGCTCGAAGATCTCGATGACATCCTGCGGGCGGATATCGTCGTAGTTCTCGAAGGCCATGCCGCATTCCTGACCGGACTGCACCTCGGGGACCTCGTCCTTGAAGCGCTTGAGGGTCTTCAGCGTGCCTTCGTGGATCACCACGTTGTCGCGCAGCAGGCGAACGCCCGCGGAGCGGCGTGCAACGCCTTCGGTGACCAGACAGCCTGCAACCTTGCCGACGTTCGAAACCTTGAAGACTTCTTTGATCTCGGCGTAGCCGATGAAGTGCTCGCGGATTTCGTTCGACAGCAGGCCCGAAGCCGCGGCTTTTACGTCGTCGACCAGATCGTAGATCACCGAGTAGTACCGGATCTCCACACCCTTCTGGTTAGCGCCGTTGCGGGCCGGAGCGTTGGCACGAACGTTGAAGCCGATGACCGGGCAGCCCGACGCTTCGGCGAGGCCGATGTCGGTTTCGGTGATCGCGCCCACACCCGAGTGGATGACGCGCACGCGCACCTCGTCGTTGCCGACCTTCTCGAGCGCCTGAACGATCGCTTCGGCAGAGCCTTGCACGTCCGCTTTGACAATGACCGGAAGCTCCGAGACGTTCTCGTCGTCCTTGGCCTTCTGCATGAGCTGCTCGAGGGTCGTTGCGGCACCGGCTGCGGCGCGCTTGTCCTTGGTGACCTGAGCACGGTACTCGGCGATCTCGCGGGCCTGCGCCTCGGTCTCGGTGACGTTGAGAACGTCGCCTGCCTCGGGCGTGCCATTGAGACCCAGCACCTCGACGGGAACCGACGGACCGGCTTCCTTGACGCGCTCGCCCTTGTCGTTGATCAGCGCACGGACCTTACCGTACTGCTCGCCCACGACGAAGACGTCACCTTGCTTGAGCGTGCCGTTCTGCACCAGAACGGTCGCGACCGGGCCACGGCCCACGTCGAGCTTGGCTTCGATCACCGCACCTTCGGCCGCCCGGTTCGGGTTGGCCTTCAGTTCGAGAATCTCGGCCTGCAGCGCGATGGCTTCGAGCAGTTCGTCGAGGCCCTTGCCGCTCTTGGCGGAGACTTCCACGTCCTGCACATCGCCCGACATCTCTTCGACAACAACTTCATGCTGCAGAAGATCGGTGCGCACCTTGGTCGGGTTCGCCTCGGGCTTGTCGACCTTGTTGATCGCCACGATCATCGGCACGCCAGCCGCTTTCGCGTGGCTGATCGCTTCGACGGTCTGCGGCATCACCGCGTCGTCCGCCGCAACCACCAGCACCACGATGTCCGTCACCTGAGCACCACGCGAGCGCATGGAGGTGAAGGCTGCGTGGCCCGGGGTGTCGAGGAACGACAGGACCGCGCCGCTGTCGGTGGTCACCTGATAGGCGCCGATGTGCTGCGTGATGCCGCCAGCTTCGCCGGAGGTCACATTGGCCTTGCGGATCGCGTCGAGCAGCGAGGTCTTGCCGTGGTCGACGTGGCCCATGATCGTGATGACCGGCGGACGACCCTGCAGGTCTTCCGGCTTGTCTTCTTCGATCTTGATCACGTCTTCGACGTCGGCATCGGACACGCGGGTCACGCGGTGGCCGAATTCCTCGATGATCAGTTCCGCGGTGTCGGCGTCGATCGACTGGTTCTGAGTCGCCATGATGCCGCTTTGCATCAGCGATTTCACCACGTCGGCGACGCGCTCTGCCATACGGTTTGCCAGCTCCGCGACGGTGATCGCCTCGGGCAGCTGAACGTCGCGCACGACCTTCTCACGCTGCTGGCTGCCACCCATCGCCTTCTGACGCGCGCGCTCTTGCTTGCGCTTCATCGCGGCCATGGATTTCTGCCGGCCACCTTCGCCGCCCAGAGCTTGGTTCAGCGTCAGCTTGCCGGAGCGGCGCGCGCCATCGTCGCGGCCACGGGCCGAACGGCCACGCTCTTCGCGCTCGCGGTCGGCCTTGCGCTGCGGCTGTGCCGCCGGCTTCGCGGCCGGAGCACCAGCTGCGCGGGCGGGAGCGGCGCTCTCGTCCTTGGCAGCGGCCTTTTTCGGCGCGGCGTCGGCTTTCTTGGCTGCTTCCGCAGCCTCGGCGGCCTCGCGGGCCTTACGCGCTTCTTCCTCGGCTTTCGCCTTGGCCCGCTCTTCGGCTTCGCGCTGCTCGCGCTCTTTTTGTTCTTTCTCGGCGCGCAGGCGCTCACGCTCTTCGGCGCGAGCCTTTTCCTCGGCCTCGCGCTGTGCAGCCTCCTCGGCTTCACGCGCCTTGGCGGCCTGCAGCGCGCGCAGCCGGCGTTCCATCTCCGCTTCGGTGATGCCCGCCGGGCGCTTGCCCGATCCGCCATGCGATCCGCCGCCCGAACCCTTTGCACCGCCAGCGGCGCCCGCTTTCGGGACCACGACGCGTTTACGCTTGGTCTCTACCACGACGTTTTTCGTGCGCCCGTGGCTGAAGCTCTGCTTCACGTTCCCCGAACGGGAGCCGCCGCGCAAACCCAAAGTCTTCTTGCCGTCGTTATCGCTCATTAAGATTCTCTTATCCTTTCCGGCGGCCCTTGCCGCCCGCGGCAGCCCCTGCTGCCGGTCTCGCGTCCGCCGATGCGACGCGCAGGCCCTTCAATCGTTGGGCCTCCTCTACAACACGTTTGGTGAGTCCACCAGCGCCAAGCGCGGCATGTATCACCTTTTCACGTCCGAAGGCCAGCCCCAGCTCATCCGCGGTGAGCCAGCCGATGTAGTTCCCCCCGTAGGGAGTACTGAGTTTGGTCTTGCCGCGGGCGCTTCCGTCCTCGGCCTGGATCAGCACGCGGGCTTCTTCCTTACCCAGCCAATCCTTTACCTTTTCGTAGCCAGCGACCGCACCGCCGCCCTTGCGGGCGAGGCTGATGAGATCGACCACACGACGCGCCAGCATCCCCTCGACGAGGTTGGCCAGATCGTCGGGCACCGTCACCGGTGCCTTGGCGGCGCGGGCAAAGAGACCTTTGCCCGCCGCTTTTTCCAGTGCCTTGCGATCGGACGAGACCCAGATGCCCCGACCCGGCAGCTTGCCGGCGATATCGGGAACCACTTGGTTCTCGGGTCCGACCACGAAGCGGATCAGCCCGGTCTTCGGCTCTACATCGCCCGTGGCTATGCAGCGCCGCTCGGGCCCGTCCGCCCTGTCCTTATCCCGGCCTCCGCGAGTCATCTGTGGCTCAGGCCTCCGATTCTTCGGCAGCGTCGTCGTCACCTTCGAGCTCATCGCCCTCGGCGCTATCGGCCACCAGTTCCTCGGGGTCGACCCAGCCCAGCATGACGCGGGCGGTCATGATCAGGTTCTGTGCCTCATCAAGATCGACATTGAATTTCTCGAGCAGGCCATCGTCCTTCTGGCGCTCGCCGTCGACCGTGGTCCAGCCACCGGCAAGTTCCCAGTCAGCGCAGGTGGCGAAATCTTCGAGCGACTTGATGCCGTCTTCCGCCAGTGCCTCTACCATTTGGGGAGTGAGGCCCTCGAATTCAATAAGGCTGTCCTCGACACCCAGCTCACGCGCCTTCTCGAGCGCCTTGCGGGCCTGTTCCTCGAGGAATTCGCGGGCACGGGTCTGCAGCTCTTCGGCGGTGCCTTCGTCGACGCCGTCGATGACCAGCAGTTCGTCAAGCTCGACGTAGGCCACTTCTTCGAGGTTGGTGAAGCCTTCGGCAACCAGCAGCTGAGCAAAGAACTCGTCGACGTCCAGCGTGTCCATGAACAGCTTGGTGCGCTCTTCGAACTCGGCCTGACGGCGCTTGCTCTCTTCTTCCTCGGTCATGATGTCGATGTCGAGACCGGTGAGCTGCGAGGCCAGACGCACGTTCTGACCGCGGCGGCCAATGGCCAGCGACAGCTGCTCGTCGGGCACGACAACCTCGATGCGCTCGGCATCTTCGTCCAGAACCACTTTCGACACTTCGGCCGGCTGCAGCGCGTTGACGAGGAAGGTCGGCATGTCCTCGTTCCACGGGATGATGTCGATCTTTTCGCCCTGCAGTTCGTTCACGACGGCCTGCACACGGCTGCCGCGCATGCCGACGCAGGCACCCACGGGGTCGATCGAGCCATCGTAGGAGATCACGCCGATCTTGGCGCGCGAGCCGGGGTCACGGGCCACGGCCTTGATCTCGATGATGCCGTCGTAGATTTCCGGCACTTCCATCTTGAACAGCTCGGCCATGAATTCCGGCGCGGTGCGCGACAGGAAGATCTGCGGGCCGCGGGCCTCGCGGCGCACGTCCTTGACGTAGCAGCGGATGCGGTCGCCGGGGCGATAGCTTTCGCGGCCGATCTTCTCGTTGCGGCGCAGGATCGCTTCGCCACGGCCGATGTCGACGATGACGTTGCCGTATTCCTCGCGCTTGACCTGACCGTTGATGATCGTGCCCTGACGGTCCTTGAACTCTTCGTACTGGCGGTCACGCTCGGCTTCGCGGACTTTCTGCAGGATCACCTGCTTGGCGCTCTGCGCAGCGATCCGGCCAAGGTCCACCGGCGGCACTTCTTCGACGTACTGATCGCCCACCTTGGGGTCGGCCATGTACTGCTTGGCCTGCTGGACGGTCATCTCGGCCTGATAGTTTTCGAGGAGGTCATCCTCGACCACGGTGCGCACGCGGGTGAAGCTGGCGCGACCGGTCTTGCGGTCGATCTTCACGCGGATGTCCATCTCCGAGCCGTAGCGGCTCTTGGCGGCGCGGGCGAGGCTCTCTTCCATCGCTTCGATCACCAGCGAGGGGTCGATCATCTTCTCGCGGGCGACGGCCTCGGCGGTCTGCAGAAGCTCGAGCTGGTTGGCAGAGGTGATTGCCATGGTCTTAGTCCTCCTGAGCGGCCGCGTCGTCGGCCTCGATGTCGTCGAATTTGGTTTCGTCCACTTCCTGCGCCTTGCGGGCGCGGAGCATGTCTCGGATCAGCTCGTCGGTGAGCACCAGCTTGGCGTCCGACAGCCAGTCGAATTGCAGGCCGATGGTCTGCTCTTCGTCGCCGTCCTCGATGTTGAGCAGCACTTCGCTGCCCTCCACCCCGGTCAGAACCCCGCGCCAGCGCTTGCGGCCGTCGATCAGTTCCGAGGTTTCGAGTTTCACCTCATAGCCCTCGAAGGTCTCGAAGTCCTTGAGGCGGGTGAGCGGGCGGTCGATGCCGGGCGAGGAGACCTCGAGCGTGTAGGCATCGATGATCGGATCCTCGACGTCCAGCACGGCCGAGACCGCAGTGGAGATGTCGGCACATTCATCTACCTCGATGCCGCCCTCGGGCCGTTCGGCCATGATCTGCAGCGTCGAGGTCTTGCCGCCCATAAGGCGGATTTGCACAAGCTCGAACCCCATGTCTTCGATGACGGGGCCGACGATCTCGGCGAGGCGCTTATCGAGCGATGATTTGGCGATGAGGTCGGTCATTCTTCCAACTCCTTCGGAAACAAAAATACGGGCGCGCGGCCCGTCGGTGTTTCCCGGTGGAGCTTCGGTGCCAGGACCGACGCGCCGCTGTTGAAGCGCCATATACGTGTCTGCAGCGGATTTCGCAAGGGTGATTCCTTTGCGAAGGGGGCGCGGCGGTTTGATCCCTGCCCGGCGCATGGCCCGCGCCACTATCGAAACCCCGGCGTCATCACGCCGTTACGCAAAGCCCTTCCCATGCGCTGCTCTTTGCCGCTTCACTGGCACGCGCAATGGCGCGGCGGAACCCGCCGGGGCTCAGCGCCGTTTCCGCTGCGTATTCCGCCCATGAGGAACTTTCATGCAAGTCTTCCGCTGCCCCGCCTGCTCCAGCCCGGTCTATTTCCACAATCTCGCCTGCGGCTGCGGGCAGGAGGTCAGTTTCGATCCCGACGCTCAGACCATGGTCGCGGGGGCGGCGCATTGCGCCAATCGCGATGACATCGCCTGCAACTGGGTGGCCGAAGAGGGCGGGCTCTGCCGCTCCTGCGCGATGACCGAAACCGTGCCCGACCTGCGCGCCGAACAGAACCTGCCGCTGTGGGAAGCCAGTGAATACGCCAAGCGCCGGATGCTCGCCGAGCTTGGCCGCTGGGGCTGGTTCACCTCGAACGACGCGGGCGCGCGCCCGGTGTTTCGCATGCTCTCGGAAGAGACACTTCATGGCGAGGAAGATGTGATCATGGGCCATGCCGACGGGCTGATCACGATCAACGTCACCGAGGCGAGCGATCCGGTTCTGGCCGAGCGGCAGGAACAGTTTGACGAGCTTTACCGCACCATGCTGGGCCATATGCGTCACGAGATGGCGCATTTCCTGTTCCTGCGGCTGGCCGGAGAGCCGGGGTTCCTCGACAGTTTCCGCCCGCTCTTTGGCGACGAGCGCGAGGATTACGGCGCTGCGCTGCAGCGGCACTATGATGCGCCCGCCGACCCCGGCGAGACTCACATCACCCATTACGCCACGGCGCATCCGCATGAGGATTGGGCCGAGACGCTGGCGCATCTGCAGCATCTGGTTTCGATGCTCGACAGTGGCGTGGCCAGCGGGCTGCGGCTGCCCGGGATGCCGGGCGAAGGCTATGATCCTTATCTAGAGGCGGACACCGATGCGCTGATCACCCAAGCGGTGAACCTGTCGATCGCGGTGAACCATGTGAACCGGGCGCTCGATCTGCCCGATCTCTACCCCTTCGTGCTGACCCAGCCGGTGCGCGAGAAGATGGCCTTCGCGCACCGCTGGCTGCGGCGCCTCTAAAGCAGAGGCCTAGCTGCCCAGCAGCCCGGCGCTGCGCGCGGCGTGGCGGAAGATCTCGGCGTCCTGTCCCGCTGCGCGGCGCGCAAGGCGGCTGAGCGCTCCTTCGGCGCGCGCCGGGGTCTGCTCGAGCCGTTTCAGCCGGGCCAGCGCGGCGCAGAGCGCACGGCGCTCGGTTGCCGGTGTGTCGGGCGCAGCGAGTATCTCCTGTGCGCGCATCGCCGCATGGCCGAGATCGAGCAGCGCCAGCCCTGTGTCCAGCGCATCGCGCTGCGCCCGCGCCGAGCGTTCCGTGAGCCGGAAGAGGCGCAGCATCCGGTGATAGAGCCGCGCGCGCCACACGTCCCGGTGCTGGGGTGCTGCCGGGTCTGCGGCCAGCGCGGCCACATCGTGCAGCATCATCCGCGCCAGCGTCGCCTGCTTGCGGCGTAGGGTCGGCGGATAGATGGTGCGATAGGCGGCCAGCGCGGCGAGCGGCGCGGCGACCACCGCCAGCCCCATCATCACCGAGGTGCCGAAGCTGCCGGTCAGCGGCAGGGCGGGATGCAGCAGAAGCAACATCACCATATTGTAGTCGAAGCTGACCTTCATGCCGCGGTCATGCCCGCCCAAGACGCCGCCCAGCACGATGAACGGCAGCATCATCGCCACCATCTGCCATTCGGCGCTCGCATGCGGCCAGACCAGCCAGCGTATGGCGATCGCCATTGCCGCGCCCATGAACTGGCCCAGAAACACGAAGGGCAGCATGGCGATGGGGTTCTCGAAGGTGGTGAAGATCGAGATCATGATCGACATGCCGAGCAGCAGGAAGGCCCCGGCGGCAAAGCCGGTGATCTGCCATAGCGCGCCAAAGAGCAGCAGCGCGCCGGTGGCGCGGATCGCCGCCTCGCGGGCCCCGATCCAGTCGCGGTGCAGCACCATGGGCAGGGCGCTTTCGGGCGCGGGCGCGCTGCGGTTCTCGGGGGCACGCCAGCGGGCCAATGCATTGACGAGCGGGCGCAGATTCTCTTCCAGACCGGGCAGGGCGGCGGCGCGCTCCAGCGCCTCCAGCGCGGTTGCGCCATCGTCCGCGCGCAAGGCGGCAGCGGCCTCGGTCAGCGCAAGGCGGGCGGCCTCGGGCACCGCATCTACGTCGCGGCCACGCCGCCAGAGCAGAACGGCCAGCGCCGTCGAAAGCAGATTGCGCGTGGCCCGCGTTTCGCGGTGCGAGCGCAGCGAGCCTGCGGCGTGCGGGTCGAGCGCCTCTTCTGCGCCCGCCATGGCCGAGATCAGCCCGCGGGCCGCTTCGGCATCCTGTTCCGGCGCGGCGATCTGCTCGCAGAGATCGGCCAGCAGCGCCCGGATGCGGCCGCGCAAGGCCTTGCCGTCGGCGGCGGGGGCGAACAGCCAGCCCACCAGCAATGCGGCGACCACGCCCACAAGCACCGTCGCCATGCGGTCGGCCCCAAGTGCCAGCACGTTTTCCGGGTGTCCCACGTCAAGCAGCGAGACCATCGCCGCCGTGTATCCGGCCAGCACGGTGCCATAGGCCACGAACCCGCGCGCAAGATTGGCCAGCCCGGTGCAGAGACCGACCCAGAGCGCGAGGCCGATCACCAGCAATGCCGGATGCACCAGCATGGCAAAGATCAGCCCGATACCGGCAATCGTGCCCACCACGGTGCCCGCAAAGCGGAAAAGGCCCTTCTCAAGCAATTGCCCGCGGACCGGCTGCGAGGCAGCCCAGACGGTCATCCCGGCCCATTGCGGATGTTCCAGCCCCAGCAGCCACGCGATGATCAGTGCGAGGCAGGCGGCAAAGGCGGTGCGCAGGGCGAAGGTGAGCCGGTCCTTGTTGAAGCCAAGGGTCTGAATGGCGGCGGTCATGCGGTTTCCTCGCGGTCGGTCTTGTCGGTCAGCATCGTCTCGGCGCGGGCGGTGATGCGGGCGAAGCTGCCGAGCATGCTGGCGAGTTCGTCTTCGCCGATGCCGGACAGCAGGTCGTGCTCGGCCTGCAGCAGCATGGCGCGGATCCTGCTCAGCTCGCTGCGGCCATCCTCGGTGAGGTGAATGCGCCGCGCGCGCCGGTCGTTCGGGTCGACGCGGCGTTCGATGAAGCCGCGCTCCACCAGCAGGTCGAGCAGACGCACGAGTGTGGAGGTATCAAGGCTGATCCGCGCCGCAAGCTCGCGCTGGCTGATGCCGTCGCCGCCTTCGGCAAGGTGAATGAGCGGGCGCCATGTGGCGTCGGTCAACCCGGCTTCGGCCAGCCGCATGTCGACGACGCGATGCCAGCGCCGTGCCAGCGAGACGAAGGCGAACCCGAAACGGTCGCGGGGGGCGGAATACTGTGTCATGAAGATCGATGTAGATAAAAATGATTTGTAGTGCAAACTAAATGCCGCGCCGCAGAGTGGCGCAGATTGCCGCAGGGTCATCAGCAAGCTGCCGCGCTCCCCTTTGCGTGAACGGTGCACGGATTGCGCCGCTTTGCCCTGCGGGCTAATCTTTGTGGCAACCAATCAACAGGAGGCGGCATGTCGGGCAAGGCAATCGGGACACTTCGCGGCACGGTCATGGCACTGGCGCTGATGGCGGCGGGCGCGGCTTCGGCCGAAAGCCTGTCGGGCGATTACCTTGCGGCGCGGCAGGCCAGCTTTGCCGGAGATTTCAAGGCGGCGGCGCGCTACTACGGCGAGGCGGTCAAGCATGACCCCGAGAATGCCGATCTGCTCGAACGCGCGGCTCTGGCCAATATCGGGCTGGGCGACTTCAACAGCGCCGAGGCGCTGGCCGAGCGACTGACCGCGCAGGGCCATGACAGTCAGGTCGGCCATCTGGCCGAAGTCGCGGTGCTGGCGCATGAGGAAAACTACGCCGAACTGCTGTCGCGGGTGGAAGAAGGCCGCTCGGCGGGACCGCTGGTCGACGGGCTGATCAAGGCTTGGGCCGAACTGGGCCGCGGCGATGTGACCGCTGCGCTGTCTGGCTTTGACGATGTGGGGAAAGAGCGGGGCCTCGCGGGCTTTGCCGCCTATCACAAGGCGATGGCGTTGGCGTCGGTCGGGGATTTCGAAGGCGCGGAGGCGATCTTTGCCGAGCCCGGCTCGGGCGGCATGCAGATGACCCGGCGCGGGCTGATGGCGCGGCTCGAGATCCTGTCGCAGATCGACCGGCAGGAGGATGCGGTTTCGTTGATCGACGACGCGCTGGGCAAGCAGCTTGATCCCGGCATGGCCGACCTGCGCGCCAAGCTCGAAGCGGGTGAGACGCTGCCGTTTGACGTGATCACCTCGGCGCGCGACGGGATTGCCGAAGTCTTCTTTACCATCGCCAGCGCCCTCGCGAACGAAAGCGCCGAAGATTACACGCTGCTGCACGTGCGCGTCGCCGAATATCTGCGCCCCGACCATGTGGGCGCGCTGCTGATGGCGGGCGATCTGCTGGAGCAGATGGGCCAATACGAGCTGGCTGCCGCAACCTACCGCCGCGTGCCGCGGGATGACGCCTCTTTCCATGTCGCCGAGCTTGGCCGCTCCGACGCGCTGCGCGCCGAGGGCAAGCTTGATGCGGCGGTCGAAGTGCTGGAGCAACTGGCCGACACCCATGGCAATATGCCTGCGGTGCAATCGGCGCTGGGCGACCTGATGCGCCAGCTGGAGCGCTACGACGAGGCGATTGCCGCCTATGACCGCGCCCTCGACACGTTCGACGAGCCCGATCCGGCGCAGTGGTTTCTCTATTATGCGCGCGGCATCTGCAAAGAGCGGGACGGTGATTGGGAAGCGGCGGAGAAGGATTTCCGCGCCGCGCTTGAGTTCGTGCCGAACCAGCCGCAGGTGCTGAACTACCTCGGCTACTCCATGGTCGAGCATCACGTGAACCTCGACGAAGCGCTGGAGATGATCGAGCGCGCGGTCGATGCCGAACCGCAGAGCGGCTACATCGTCGACAGCCTCGGCTGGGCGCTTTACCGGCTGGGACGCTACGACGAGGCGGTCGGCCATATGGAGCGCGCCGCCGAACTGATGGCGGTGGACCCGGTGGTCAATGATCACTTGGGCGATGTCTACTGGGCCGTCGGTCGCAAGGTCGAGGCGCGGTTCCAGTGGCAGCGCGCACTGTCCTTTGTGGGCTGGGAAGACGCTTCGGACGATGTCGATCCCGAACGCATCCGCCGCAAGCTCGAGGTCGGTCTCGACGCGGTTCTTGCGGATGAGGGCAAGCCGCCGCTGAAGGTGGCGCATGACGTGGACTGACGTCTTCGCTCCGGCGAAGATCAATCTGACCCTGCACATCACCGGCCAGCGCGACGACGGGTATCACCTGCTCGACTCGCTGGTCGTTTTCGCGCCCGTGGGCGATGCGCTGCGCGTTGCGCCTGCCGAGGATCTGAGCCTGCGCGTCGAGGGGCCGGAGGCCGCGGGCATTCCGGCCAACGGCGACAACCTTGCGCTGCGCGCCGCCGCCATGGTCGGCGAAGGGCAGGGGGCCGAGATCGTGCTGGAGAAGGTGCTGCCGGTGGCGTCAGGCATCGGTGGTGGTTCGGCGGATGCCGCCGCTGCCGCCCGCGCCGTGCTGGCTGAATTAGGCCCGCTGGATGATGATGTGATGACCCGCGCCGAGGGGGCACTGCTGGCGCTGGGGGCGGATGTGCCCATGTGCCTTGCGTCTCGTCCTGTCCGCGTCCGCGGCATCGGCGAGGGGCTGGAGCCGGTCACGCTGCCGCCGCTGCCCGCGGTTCTGGTGAACCCGCGCGTGCCGGTCTCGACACCGCAGATCTTCCGCAGCCTGACCTCGCGCGACAACCCACCGATGCCCGAACGCCTGCCGGAGTTTGCCGGGGCGGAGGGGCTGATCGACTGGCTCAGGGGGATGCGCAACGACATGGAGCCCGCGGCCCGCGCTCTGGAGCCGGTGATCGGCACGGTGCTGTCGGACCTGGAGGCTCTGCCGGGCTGCCGGCTCGCGCGCATGTCGGGCTCGGGCGCGACGTGTTTTGGCCTCTTTGCCAGCATGGCCGAGGCGGGTGCCGCCGCAGAGGCGCTGCGCGCGGCGCGTCCGGAGTGGTGGGTCGCCGAAGGTCTTTTGGGAGATCAGCAGGCGCGGGCGATGCCGCGCCGGGGCTGAGGATCGAAGGCTGGGAGGCGCGGGCTCAGTAGAGCCGCGCCACCACGAAATCGGCCAGTTCGATCATCACGTCGCGCAGCTCGGACTGCGGCAGTTGCGCCATCGATGCCTTGGCCTTTTCCGACCAGCCGAGCGCATCCTCGCGGGTGGCCTCCAGCGCGCCATGCTTGTTCAGCAGTTTCAGCGCGTGCTCGAGGTCGCCCTCTTCCTGCTTGCCCTTCTCGATGGTGCGCTGCCAGAAGGCGCGCTCCTCTTCGTCCGCCGCCGCGACGGCCTTGATCACCGGCAGCGTCAGCTTGCGCTCGCGGAAGTCGTCGCCGACGTTTTTGCCGGTGGCCGAGCTGTCGCCCATGTAGTCGAGTAGGTCATCGGCGATCTGGAAGGCGATGCCGAGCGCGTCCCCATAATCGAAGAGCGCCTTCACCTCAGCCTCATCAGCCCCGGCGATGACGCCGCCCACCTCGGTCGCCGCCGAGAAGAGCGCGGCGGTCTTGCCGCGCACCACCTGCAGGTAGATGTCCTCGCTGGTGCGCAGGTCCTGCGCTGCGGTGAGCTGCAGCACCTCGCCCTCGGCGATGGTGGCCGCCGCGTTCGACAGGATCTCGAGCACCCGCAGGTTGCCCGGCTCGGTCATCAGCTGGAAGCTGCGGGCGAAAAGATAGTCGCCGACCAGCACCGAGGATTTGTTGTCCCACAGCAGGTTTGCCGTCGGGCGGCCCCGGCGCTGCGCGCTTTCGTCCACCACGTCGTCATGCAGCAGCGTTGCGGTGTGGATGAACTCCACCGTCGCGGCCAGATGCACGTGATAGGGGCCGTCGTAATTGCAGATATTCGCCGCGGCGAGCGTCAGCATCGGGCGCAGGCGCTTGCCGCCCGCTTCGACCAGATGTGCGGTCACTTCGGGAATGCGCGGCGCGTGTTTCGATGCCATCCGCTCGCGGATCAGCACGTTCACCGCGCCCATCTCGTCCGCCAGCATCGAGGCCAGCCGATCATGCGGTTTCGCTTTTGCCGTATCCAAGCCCATCAGACCCCCGTCACAGGCTCGACAAGGCCGGGGCCCTGTCCTTACATCCCCTTTATGGAAGAACTTCTGCGTACCACCGACATAACGCTGATCCCGCTGGCGAAGACCCTCCTTGATGGGCAGGGTATAGACAGCTTTGAGTTGGACGTAAATATGAGCGTCCTCGAGGGATCCTTAGGAATTTTGCCGCGCCGCCTGATGGTGCGAACCGGCGATCTGGAGGCCGCGCGGCGTGTGCTGCGCGAGAACGGCGTCTCCTTCGAGGCCGGTGCATGAGGCGCGAGCCCTTCGCCGAGGAAGAGGTGCGTCGCGACGCATTTCTCGGCGGGATGGCGCATATATGGCAGCCAAAACATGGGTTTGGCTATCGCGCGGGAGTCGATCCCGTGCTGCTGGCTGCGGCGGTCGAGGCGCAGCCGGGGCAGGAGGTGCTGGAGCTTGGCTGCGGCGGCGCCCCGGCATTGGTCTGTCTTGGCGCGCGGGTGGGCGGGCTTTCGCTGGCCGGGGCCGAGATCCAGCCTGCCTATGCCGCGCTCGCGCGCCGTAACATTGCCGAGAACGGGCTAACGGGAGAGGTCTATGAGACCGATCTGGCCGCACCTCCGGCGGCGCTGAAGGCGCGCAGCTTCGATCATGTTCTCGCCAACCCGCCCTATTTCGAAGAGGGCAAGCGCAGTGCCGCGCCGGACGCCGGGCGCGAGCTAGCCTTGGCGGGGGCCTTGCCGCTGGCGGATTGGGTGACGCTGGCGGCGCGGCGGCTGAAACCGCGCGGCACCGCCACCTTCGTGCAGCGGGTCGAGCGCCTGCCGGAGCTTCTGGCGGCGCTGGCGGCGAATCTGGGCTCGGTCGAGGTGCTGCCTCTGGCCCCGCGCGAGGGGCGAGCGCCCCGGCTGATTCTCGCGCGTGGACGCAAGGGCGGGCGCGCGGCTTTCCGCCTTTGCCCCTCGCTCGTGCTTCACGCTGGCGCATGTCACCTTGAAGATGGCGACGATTATACAAATGTCATCAAAGCAGTCTTGCGTGATGGAAAACCGATCAGCTTTTCCAGATGAGCGGGCTTCCGAGCAGGGTTCTCACCCTGCGTAAAGCAATGCTGCGGGTGCGGCGTGACAGAATGTAAAAGTTATGCTGCACTGTCTCTGCCCAAAGCAAAAAGGAGGACATAATGAGCTTAACTTCTCACCTGCAGGAACTGAAGAAGAAGCACCAAAACCTCGCCACGACCGTGGAGGAGATGCAGCGCAGTCCGGGCGCGGACGACCTGCATGTCGCAGCCCTGAAGAAGCAAAAACTCCGTATCAAGGAAGAGATTAACCGGCTCTCGGTAGAGGCGACCTGAACGGCGCCCGGGCAGGTATCGCCCTAGCGCGAAGCACCCACCCACCTTGAGAGCGATCAGGTCCGCACGGCAGCCGCGCCGCCGGACCGCAGAGGTTCCGGGCCCGAATCTCCGGGCCCGGGCGGCAGGGCAGGCGCCGGACGGCGCGAGGCGACGCGGCAATTTCAAAGCACGGTTTTTCACGCACCCTTTTCACACCCTTGCACGAAGAGACGCGGGCCTCCGTCCGCGCGTGTTCAAGGCCGTGCGTGTCGTGGTGCCCTGCGCGAAAACAGCGCCCCCGGAGAGCCAGGCTCCGGGGGCGCATCCGTTTCGGGGTTTCGTGCGGGATTTTGCGCGCGGCGTGTCAGTCGATCGGTTCGAGCCGCTTCTCCAGCTGCTCGCGCAGGTGCGCGTGCTGGGTCGGCAGCTTGAGCGCCTCGCCGAGATGGGCGCGGTCTTCGTCGCGGTCAAAGCCCGGCTCGTTGGTGGCCACCTCAAACAGCACGCCGCCCGGGCTGCGGAAGTAGATCGCGTAGAAATAATCGCGGTCGATCTGCGGCGTGATCTGAAAGCCGTTCTCGGTCAGCGCATTGCGCACCTCAAGCTGTGCCGCTCGGTCCTCGACGGCAAAGGCGATGTGGTGCACGCTGCCCGCGCCCTGACCGGCGCGGGGTACATCTACGGTCTCGATGTCGATCGTGCCGGCGCCATTGTGCTCGGGCAGCGAGAACCGCATGACCTTCTCTTGCCGGCATTCTTCCTGATAGCCCATGAAGCGCAGCAGTTCCGCCGTGGGGCCCGCGTCGCGCAGGCGCATCTGCACCGAATGGAAGCCGCGGATCGCCATATCTTCGCCGATCCCGCCGCCGGTCCAGGGCGTGCGGCTGTCATCGGCTTCGACCAGAGCCAGCCCGTCGCCATCGGGGCCTTCAAACACCAGACGGTGCTCGCCATAGCGGTTGAGCCGCTCCAGCCCCTTCACGCCCGCCTCGGTCAGCCGCGCTTCCCAAGCGTCGAGCGAGCCTTCGGGCACGGCAAAGGCGGTGGTCGCCACCTCGCCGCTGCCCGGCTTGCCGCGGGCGGCGTTGGGGAAGGGGAAATAGGTCATGACGGAGCCCGGCGTGCCGACCTCATCACCATAGTAGAGGTGGTAGACGTCGGGCGCGTCGAAGTTGACGGTCTTTTTCACCCGGCGCAGGCCGAGCGTATGGGTGAAGAAATCATTGTTCCGAGACGCGCTGCTAGCCAGCGCAGTCACATGGTGCAGGCCTTTGATTTGCGTGAGCATGGTCTCTCTCCTGATGCGGAATTGTCAGAGACATAGGAAGAAAGTGGTTAACAGAAAACAAACGCCACCGCGCGGAAGGGCTGCATCAGTGCACAGTAGGGGGGAGTTTGGGGGTAAACGAAGAAGCCCCGGCGCGATCTGCAGCCGGGGCCCGTCTTTTAGGTCAGGCGTCTGCCGGATGGGTCAGACGAAGAACTGCGCGCCATTCGCCGAGATCGTCGAGCCGTTCACGAAGCCCGCCTTCTCATCGGCAAGGAAGACCACGCAGCGCGCGATCTCCTCGGGCTCGCCAAGGCGGCCCGCGGGGATCTGCGCGATGATCAACTCGCGCACCTTCTCGGGCACGGCCATGACCATTTCGGTGGCGATATAGCCCGGACAGATCGCGTTGGCGGTGATGCCGTAGCGCGCGCCTTCCTGCGCCAGCGACTTGATGATGCCAAGATCCCCGGCCTTGGTCGCGGCGTAGTTCACCTGTGCGAACTGGCCCTTCTGACCGTTGATCGACGAGATCACGATGACCCGGCCATATTTGCGCTCGCGCATGCCCGGCCAGATCGGGTGCACGGTGTTGAACACGCCGGTGAGGTTGGTGTTGATCACCTCGTTCCACTGCTGCGGCGTCATCTTGTGGAACGGCGCATCGCGGGTGATGCCCGCATTGGCCACCACCACGTCGATCGGGCCGAGATCCGCCTCTACCTGAGCGATCCCGTCTTTGGACGCGTCGTAATCCGCAACGTCCCATTTGTAGGTCTTGATGCCCGTCGCTTCGGTGAAGGCCGCGGCCTTCTCGTCATTGCCAGCATAGGTCGCAGCCACCTCATACCCTTCGGCCTTAAGCGCCTTGGAAATCGCCTCCCCGATCCCTCGGCTCCCTCCCGTGACCAGTGCAACTTTCGCCATAGTATCCTCCAGTCCAGTCCGTCGTGATTTGAAAGCTTGTTATATTTTTGTTAACTTTTGAGTAACTTTGTTGCGCAGAAGTTTTCAGCTGTCCAGCATTTGTTGTGCATCACGGGCGCCTTGTGCCCAAGTGTCGCGCAATTTCTGCGGGTCGGTGAAATCGATCTTGTCAGCGGCGGTCTCTTGCGAGGGCCAGAGGTAGTGGCGACCCTCCACCTCGGGCAGACGCTTATACTCGCGGGTGAGAAGCACCATCGTCTCGCCCTCATCCGGCTCTGGCAGCGGAGCCTGATCGGCCATGCCGCCATCGACGACCCGGCGTCCCTCCCAAAGCGGCGGCTCGAACACCGGGGGGATCACCGCGGCGGCGCAAATCAGCTCGACGAGGCGACCCTCGCGGGCGGCGGCATTGGCATCGATGAGATTGGCGGTAAGGCCCATCTTCTCGGCCCAGTTGAAATGCGGCGAGCCGACGAGATGCAGCTCAGCCTCATAGGCGGCGGCGAGCGCTGTGCCGGTCATTGTCGGCAGTGGCGTCTCCGGCGGGTGGGCGATGAGAATCTGCAGCTGCGGCCCTTCGGCGATCTTGCGCGCGGCCTCGGCGTCGATGACCTCTGCGACCACCTCGCAGTAAAGCTCTTGATGCGGGGTGATTCCGTTTTCGTCGGGGCGCAGCAGGTCGATATTGCTGTCCTGCTTTTCGAACGCGGCGCACATGCGGTCGAGCAGCCGTTCCTCGATCCCGGCGATATAGGCGCTGGAGGCGAGCGCGCCGCCGCTGACCCCGGTGATGCGCTGCGGGGTGGGGCGCGCGCGGTGCCGGCAAAGCTCGGTCATGAAGCCGCCCTGCCAGAAACAGCGCAGCCCGCCGCCGGAAAAGACGATCTGCGCGGGGTCGCGGGGAATCCGCGGCATGTGTGGACCTGTCGTCATGGCCGCCTTTCGTGTCCTGAGTGTGGGCACGTGTGCCACGGGCGCCGGGCTGACGGGGTCAGCGGCGCCCGCGGCGATAGCTCAGTCGCGCTCGACGCAGAGGGCAACGCCCATGCCGCCGCCGATGCAGAGCGTTGCGAGGCCCTTCTTGGCGTCGCGGCGCTGCATCTCGAAAAGCAGCGTGTTGAGAATGCGCGCGCCCGACGCGCCGATCGGGTGGCCGATGGCGATGGCGCCGCCGTTCACGTTCACGATCGCCGGATCCCAGCCCATGTCCTTGTTCACGGCGCAGGCCTGCGCGGCAAAGGCCTCGTTGGCCTCGACCAGATCAAGGTCTTCGGGTTTCCAGCCTGCCTTTTCCAGCGCCTTGCGCGAAGCGTGGATCGGGCCAACGCCCATGATCGACGGATCGAGCCCGGCGGTGGCATAAGAGGCAATGCGCGCCAGCGGCTGGATGCCGCGCTTCTCGGCGTTCTCGGCGCTCATCAGCAGCACACCGGCGGCACCATCGTTGATGCCCGAGGCGTTGGCCGCGGTGACCGAGCCGTCCTTGGTGAAGGCCGGGCGCAGTTTTTGCATGGCTTCGATCGTGGCGCCGTGGCGGATGTACTCATCCTTGTCGACGGTGATGTCGCCCTTGCGGTGCTTGACCACGAAGGGGATCACCTCGTCGTCGAACTTCCCAGCGTTCTGCGCGGCTTCGGCCTTGTTCTGCGAAGCAACAGCGAATTCATCCTGCTGCTCACGGCTGATCTGCCACTGCTCGGCGACGTTTTCGGCGGTCTGGCCCATGTGGTAGCCGTTGAACGCGTCCCACAGGCCGTCGCGGATCATCGTGTCGATATATTTGACGTCGCCCATCTTGTGACCGGCGCGCAGATGCGCGGCGTGGGGCGAGAGGGTCATGTTCTCCTGACCGCCCGCGGCGACGATATCGGCGTCCCCCAGAAGGATGTGCTGGGCACCCAGCATGACGGTGCGCAGGCCCGAGCCGCAGACCTGATTGATCGACCATGCGGCGCTTTCCTTGGGAAGACCGGCATTGATATGCGCCTGACGCGCCGGGTTCTGGCCCTGCGCGGCGGTCAGCACCTGACCGAGAATGGTCTCCGAGACCTCTCCCTTCTCGATCCCAGCGCGTGCCACCAGCGCCTCGAGCACGGCGGCCCCCAGATCATGCGCAGGTGTATTGGCAAAAGCGCCGCTAAAGCTGCCGACGGCGGTACGTGCGGCAGACGCGATTACGACATTGGTCATGAAGTTCTCCCTCCAAGCAAAGCGTGCAGTCGGAGTGCCCGTCCGCCGCCCTCGTGGCGGGGTCTGGGCCTCCGCGTATTGGCCTCACCGTTGTTGATAACGCGGGGATCCGCAACTGCACAGAGGCAGCTTCACGGTTTTGCGTTTGATAGCGCAATTCGTCGCAGTTTCAGAGGGTAGGGCGGGATCGTCCTAACGGTTCAGGGGGCCGCCCCGGCCCGCAACGTTTGGAGCGGCACTCTCTCGCCAGTCCGGGCTGACGGTGGGAGCGCCGTAGAAATACCCCTGCAGGCAGTCGATACCGCTGGCGGCGGCAGTTTGCGCGTCCTCCAGCAACTCGACAAATTCGGCGACGGTGAACATGTCGAACTCTTCGGCGATGGCGACGATGGCACGCGCCAGAACCTGATTGTCGGGATCGCGGGCGATGCCGCGAATGATCTGGCCGTCGATCTTCAGGATATCGAAGGAGAAGCGTTTGAAATGGCGCAGCGCGGTCTGGCCTGCGCCGAAGTCATCCATCGCGAAGGTGATGCCGCGGCGGTGCAGGTCGGTCATGAAGCCGATCACCAGTTCCGGCAGCAGCATGGCCGAGCTTTCGGTAATCTCGAGGATCAGCCGTTCTGCTACGGTAGGATCGGCGTTGATGCCCTTCTCCAGCACCTGCATCCAGCGCCGATAGCCGATCGAGCGAGCGGACATATTGATCGCAAGGCGCAGATCCGGGGTGCGGATCAGCTCTGCAAGGCCCTGTTCCAGCGCGATGCAATCCAGCAGGCGGCCCTCCTCGCGTTCTTCCATCTCGAAAATGAACTCGCGCGCGGGGACGATCCGGCCGGTTTCGTCCATGACCCGCAGCATGGCTTCGTGAAAGGCGATCTGCTCTGTCGCGGCGGCGCGCACCACGGGCTGGAAGACCAAGAGCACCTGCCGATGGCGGATCGCCTCGCGCACGCGCTGCAGGATGTCGCGATCCCGCAGGTCCGTCGCTGTTGCAAGCAGATCGGTGGGCGGAGCTTTCGCCGCCTCGCGCGGGGCGGCGGGAAAGCTGGTGATCTGGGCGCCCCTTTGGTTTCGTTGCGCCGCTTTTCGCCGCTTGGCCCCAAACGCCGCGCCGCGCTCTGCGTCTGTTTTCGTCATCACGCTCTCCTGTCGCCGTCCTTGTCATGCTGCGCGCAGAGGGGTTAATTCCCGGCTAAGCCCCGCCCGGCGCCGAGCCGCGTGGCGAAATTGGCCGGGAAAAGCGGGCAGGGCGGGTTTGGCCTGTTGACTCCCCTGCCAAAGCCCATATAAGCGCGCGCTCATTGGTGTTGGTGGCCCCCGCAAGGGGATGCCTGTCGGCCTTCGGGCAGGAGGACAACGCCCTTCGCAACTTATGAAGGAGATCAGCCGTGACCAAACGCACGTCTGCCAAGTACAAAATCGACCGCCGCATGGGCGAAAACATCTGGGGCCGTCCGAAGTCCCCGGTGAACAAGCGTGAATACGGCCCCGGCCAGCACGGTCAGCGCCGCAAAGGCAAGATGTCGGACTTCGGTCTGCAGCTGCGCGCCAAGCAGAAGCTCAAGGGCTACTACGGCGACATGACCGAGAAGCAGTTCCGCCGCATCTTCGCGGAAGCAGAGCGGATCAAGGGCGACACCGGTGAGCTGCTCATCGGCCTGCTCGAGCGCCGTCTGGACGCCGTTGTCTACCGCGCCAAGTTCGTGCCGACCGTCTTTGCTGCGCGTCAGTTCGTGAACCACGGCCACGTGCTGGTGAACGGCAAGCGCGTGAACATCCCCTCCTACCGTGTGAAGGAAGGCGATGTGATCGAGGTCCGCGAGAAGTCGAAGCAAATGACCGTCCTGCTGGAAGCTGTTCAGCTCGCAGAGCGTGACGTGCCCGACTACATCGAGGCAGACCACTCCAAAATGTCCGCGACCTTCGTGCGCACCCCCGGCCTCGCCGACGTGCCCTACGCGGTTCAGATGGAACCGAACCTCGTCATCGAATACTACGCACAGAACTAATCCTTCTGTTCGTACGATGTTGGAAAGGCCGCGCTGCAAAGCGCGGCCTTTCTGCTTTCTGCGTCGTGCTGTTCGCCGTCGCTCAATGAGTGGGTGAGAGGGGGCCTTCAGCCCTGAGCCCCCAGCCCTCAGCCTTCTGGCGCGAGGATCTTGCGGAACACCGTTTCCACATGGGCGTTCGCGGCGGCCCAGCCGGGCTCTTCGTCGGGCACCAGAACCCGCACCTGCGTGTCGAAATCCGCGAAATGCTGGGTCAGCGCCCAGATCGACATGATCAGTTGCTGCGGATCCTGCCGCGCCAGCTTGCCGCTCTCCATCCAGCCCGCGATCAGCGCACATTTCTCGTCAAACAGCGGTTTCAGGTCGCTCTGCAGATGCGGCAACATGCGCGGCGCGCCCTGAATGATCTCGGTGGCGAAGAGCCTGCTTTCGCGCGGGTACTGGCGGCTCATCTCCATCTTGCGCCGCACATAGCCGAGGATCTCCTCCATCGGCTCACCCTCGGGGTTCATCTCGCGCAGCGGATCAAGCCATTCGGTCATCAGCGCGTTGAGCAGGGCGACGTGGATCGCTTCCTTGCTGTCGAAATAATAGATGAGATTGGGCTTCGACATGCCCGCCGCCTCGGCGATCCGGTCGAGCGTGGCACCGCGAAATCCGTTTTGCGAGAATTCGTCCAGCGCCGCCTCCATGATCTTTCGGCGGTTTCGGATCTGGATCCGGCTGGGCTTTTTCGCGGGAGAAACGGGCATCCGGTTCCTGACTTGCTGTTTTTGCGGGCGCATCTGCCCGTTCGTTGTGCATATGCTGCGACTGTCGGAAGGGCACTTCGCGGAACCCTCCGGGGCGCATTGCAATCGTGCCTTTACCAAACGGTAAAAAACACGCGGGAGACGCGCAAGCGCCTCATTGCAGGACATGCACATCGCAGGACAAGGCGACGAGGACAAGACTATGGCGGCACAGGGTATCGCGGCACAGGGCAAGAACCTTCGGATCAATGGCGATCGGCTGTGGGACAGCCTGATGGAGATGGCCAAGATCGGTCCGGGCGTGGCGGGCGGCAACAACCGCCAGACGCTCACCGACGAGGATGCCGAAGGCCGCGCGCTGTTTCAGCAATGGTGCGAAGCGGCGGGCATGACCATGGGTCTCGACGAAATGGGGACGATGTTCGCCACCCGCGCGGGCGAAGACCCAGAGGCGCTGCCGGTCTATATGGGCTCGCATCTCGATACCCAGCCCACGGGCGGCAAATACGATGGCGTGCTCGGCGTGCTTGCGGCGCTGGAGACGGTGCGCACGATGAACGATCTGGGGATCAAGACGAAACACCCGATCGTCGTCACCAACTGGTCGAACGAGGAAGGCGGGCGTTTCGCCCCGGCGATGTTGGCCTCCGGCGTCTTTGCCGGCGTGCATGACCTCGCGTTCGCCTATGGACGCAAGGACCTCGAAGGCAAGACCTACGGCGAAGAGCTGGAACGCATCGGCTGGAAGGGCGACGAGACCGTCGGCGACCGCAAGATGCACGCCTATTACGAGCTGCACATCGAACAGGGGCCGATCCTCGAGGCCGAGGGCAAGGACATCGGCGTGGTCACCCATTGTCAGGGCCTGTGGTGGCTCGAATTCACCCTGACCGGCCGTGCCGCGCACACGGGCTCCACGCCGATGGACATGCGGGTCAACGCCGGGCTGGCGATGAGCCGCATTCTCGAGATGGCGCAGGAGGTGGCCATGGCCGCGCAGCCGCACACGATGGCGGGTGTCGGCCAGATGACCTTTGAGCCCAACTCGCGCAATGTGCTGCCCGAGAAGGTGATCTTCACCGTGGATTTGCGCTCGCCCGATCAGGCCAAGCTCGACGGGATGCGGGCCGAGATCGAGAAGCGCGCGCCCGAGATCTGCGCCGAGCTGGGGGTCGGCTGCGCGGTGGAGGCGGTGGGCCATTTCGACCCGGTCACCTTCACGCCAGAGCTTGTCGGCAATGTCCGCGCGGCCGCCGAGGCGCTTGGGTACTCGCATATGAATATCGTGTCTGGCGCCGGGCATGATGCCTGCTGGGCCGCCAAGGTCGCGCCGACCACGATGATCATGTGCCCCTGCGTCGGTGGCATCTCGCACAATGAGGCCGAGGAGATCTCGAAGGACTGGGCGACGGCGGGCACCGATGTGCTGCTGCATGCGGTGCTGGAGACGGCGGAGGTCGTGGGCTGAAGCGGGGCGCTGCCCCGTCCGCGGCACCGTCCACGACCCGGGGGCCGCGAACTCCCCGGGATATTTTCGCCAAGAGGAAGCCCGGACCCGCGCAGACGACAGGGAGAGAGACATGTCCACGGTGATCAAATCCACTGTGATCAAAGGCGGCACGATCGTCACCGCCGATCTGAGCTACGAGGCCGATGTGCTGGTCGAACACGGCCGGATTGCCGAGATCGGCCCGAACCTGAGCGGCGACGAGGTGCTCGACGCCTCGGGCTGCTACGTGATGCCCGGCGGGATCGACCCGCACACCCATCTCGAGATGCCCTTCATGGGCACCTATTCCGCCGATGATTTCGACAGCGGCACCCGCGCCGCGCTGGCCGGCGGCACCACCATGGTTGTCGACTTCGCGCTGCCGTCGCCGGGGCAGGGGCTGCTGGACGCGCTGCAGATGTGGGACAACAAGGCGGGCCGCGCCCATTGCGACTATTCCTTCCACATGGCGGTGACATGGTGGTCCGAGCAGGTCTGGCAGGAGATGCAGCAGGTGGTGGATCGCGGCATCACCACCTTCAAGCATTTCATGGCCTACAAGGGCGCGCTGATGGTGAACGACGACGAGCTTTTCGCCTCGTTCCGCCGCTGCGCCGAACTGGGGGCAATCCCGCTTGTGCATGCCGAGAATGGCGACGTGGTGGCCGAGCTTTCGGCGCGGCTGCTGGCCGAGGGCAATACCGGCCCCGAAGCGCATGCCTATTCGCGCCCGCCGCAGGTCGAGGGCGAGGCGACGAACCGCGCCATCATGATCGCCGATATGGCGGGGGTGCCGCTCTACGTGGTGCATGTCAGCTGCGAAGAGAGCCATGAGGCCATCCGCCGCGCGCGGCAGGCGGGCAAACGGGTCTGGGGCGAGCCGCTGATCCAGCATCTGACGCTCGACGACAGCGAATACGCGAGCCCTGACTGGGATCACGCCGCCCGGCGGGTGATGTCGCCGCCGTTTCGCAACAAGCGCCATCAGGACAGCCTCTGGGCCGGGCTCGCAGCGGGCTCGCTGTCCTGCGTGGCGACGGACCATTGCGCCTTCACCACCGAGCAGAAACGCTACGGGTTGGGGGATTTCACCAAGATCCCCAATGGCACCGGCGGGCTTGAGGACCGTTTGCCAATGCTCTGGACGCAGGGCGTGGTGACGGGGCGGCTGACGCCGCAGGAGTTCGTCGCGGTGACCTCGACCAATATCGCCAAGATCCTCAACATCTACCCGCGCAAGGGGGCGATCCTCACCGGCGCGGACGCCGATATCGTGGTGCTCGATCCCAAGCGGGAGAAGGTGATCTCGGCCGGCAGCCAGCAATCGGCCATCGACTACAACGTCTTCGAGGGCATGAAAGTCAGCGGCCTGCCGCGGTTCGTGCTGAGCCGGGGTCGGGTCTCGGTGACCGAAGGCGCGATGAGCTCGCAAGAGGGCCATGGGCAGTTCGTCGCCCGCCCGCCCTCGGGGCCGGTCAATCGCGCACTCAGCGCATGGAAAGACCTGACCGCGCCGCGCCCGGTGGCGCGCAGCGGCATCCCCGCCAGCGGCGTCTGAGCGTGGCCGGGAAAGAGGCACGGCAAGAAACATGGCAGGGGGCCGCCAGACGCCTCCGCCGGAAGAACAGGGAAGGCAAGAGATGAGACAGACACAAGCGGTCCATGCGGACATGCCGCCGGTGATCTCGGCGCAGGGGCTGAACCTCGTGTTCGAGACCGGCGACGGCCCGGTGCAGGCGCTGAAAGACGTCGATCTGAAGATCGGCAAGGGCGATTTCGTCTCCTTCATCGGCCCCTCGGGCTGCGGCAAGACCACCTTCCTGCGGGTGATGGCCGATCTCGAGACGCCGACCTCGGGCACGGTACTGGTCAACGGCGTGACACCGGAAGCCGCCCGCAAGGCCCGCGCCTATGGCTATGTGTTTCAGGCCGCGGGGCTCTACCCGTGGCGCACGATCGGCGGCAACATCCGCCTGCCGCTGGAGATCATGGGCTATTCGAAAGCCGATCAGGCCGAGCGGGTGCAGCGCGTGCTGGATTTGGTCGAGCTGTCGGGCTTCGAGAAGAAATACCCCTGGCAGTTGTCGGGTGGGATGCAGCAGCGGGCCTCCATTGCCCGGGCGCTCGCCTTCGATGCGGACATTCTGCTCATGGACGAGCCCTTCGGGGCGCTCGACGAGATCGTCCGCGATCACCTCAACGAGCAGCTTCTGGCGCTCTGGGCGAGAACCCAGAAGACCATTTGCTTCGTCACCCACTCGATCCCCGAGGCGGTGTATCTGTCGACCAAGATCGTCGTCATGTCGCCGCGCCCGGGCCGGATCACCGATGTGATCGAGAGCCCGCTGCCGAATGAGCGCCCGCTGGATATCCGCGACACGCCGGAATTCCTCGAGATCGCGCACCGCGTGCGCGAGGGGCTGCGGGCGGGGCATGCCTATGACTGAGCTGCCTATGACTGAGTTCTCTATGACTGAGCTGCCAGTGACTGATGCCCAAAGGGCCGACACGCAAGCGGCACCGCGTGCCGCCAGCGCTGCGACCCGGAGCGCGCCGATGTCGCGCCGCGCCCCGGTGCCGCCCCGCAGATTGTCTCGGAACGCGGGCTCCCCTTTCACCTTTCGCGGTCATCGGCTCTCCAGCCTGTACCGCGGAGATAGGCAAACACTTAAACCTTTCATCTTTCTAAAAATACTCAAGGAGCACCGGAACCCGCGGGCCGAGGGGCATGAGTATTTGAGGAAAGATGAAAGCTGCAGGGGGCTAGGATGACCGATCTTCAGGTAAGGCGCGCGGGCGAGGCCGACATTCCGGGCTGCGCCGCGGTGGTCAACGGCTGGATCGACGCGACACCTTGGTTTCCGCGGATCTTTTCCGAGAGCGAGATCGAAGGGTTCATCCGCGAGGCCTTTGCCGAGCGCGAGATCTGGGTGAGCGGAGACCCGATCGAGGGCTATCTGTCGCTCGACCCTGCCACGCTGAAGATCGGCGCGCTCTATTGCGCGCGGACCGGGGTCGGGCTCGGCAAGGCGCTTCTGGATCGCGCCAAGGACGGGCGCGAGAGGCTCTGGCTGCACACCCATGCGCCGAACCTTGCCGCGCAGCGCTTCTACCGCCGCGAGGGCTTCGCCGAGACCGGCCGTATCGCGCCGGAGCCGCCGGAGACCGTCGAGGAGATCAGCATGGAGTGGACGCGATGAAGAAGATCGTTCCCGTTCTGACCGTCGTGCTGGCCATTGTGGTGATCTGGTACGCGGCGGCGGTCATGCTCAACAAGCAATGGGTGCTCGATCAGGCGGCGCGGCAGGAGCAGGTGCTCACCTCGCCGCAGTTGATCGCCGCCACATGGTCGCAGGAAAAGCCCAAGCTGCCGGCGCCGCATCAGGTGGCGGGTGAGCTTTGGGACACGGTGGCGATGAAAAAGCCCAGCTCGAAGCGCAGCCTCGTCTACCACGCATGGGTGACCATGAGCGCCACGGTACTGGGCTTTGGCCTTGGCACGTTGCTGGGCTTCGCGCTGGCGCTGGGCATCGTCTACAACCGGGTGATGGACATGTCGGTGATGCCTTGGGTGATCGCCAGCCAAACCATCCCGATCCTCGCCATCGCGCCGATGATCATCGTGGTGCTCAATGCCATGGGGCTGTCGGGGCTGCTGCCGAAGGCGATGATCTCGATGTATCTGTCGTTCTTCCCGGTGGTGGTGGGCATGGTGAAGGGGCTGCGCAGCCCCGACCGTATGCAGCTTGACCAGATGCGCACGTGGAACGCCTCGCGCGGGCAGGAATTCCTACGCCTGCGGCTGCCTTCGTCGATGCCATACCTCTTCACCTCGATGAAGATCGCAATGGCGGCCAGCCTTGTGGGTGCGATCGTCGGCGAGCTTCCCACGGGGGCTGTCGCGGGCCTTGGGGCGCGGCTGCTGGCGGGCAGCTACTATGGGCAGACCATCCAGATATGGTCGGCGCTGCTGATGGCGGCGGCGCTGGCGGCGGTGCTGGTGGGGCTGATTGGCCTTCTCCAGCGGGTGACACTCAAGCGCATGGGGATGGCATGATCTGGATCGTTCTGGGGCTGATCGTCTGGGCCGCGGGCCTTGCGCTCAATGTCCGCCTGTCGAAGCGCAAGGGCAGCCGCTGGGCGGCGCTGGCGGTGCCGGTGATCTTCGGGCTCACGCTGATCTTTGTCTGGGAAGCGGTGGTGCGCGGCTTCGGCATCTCGCCGGTGCTGCTGCCCGCGCCTTCGGCGGTTGCCCTGCGCTTCGCCCAGTCGGGCGGCGTGCTGTGGGAGGACTTTGTGCAGACCGTGCTGAAGGGCGCGCTCTCGGGCTACATCCTTGGCTGCGGCGCGGCGCTGGTGATGGCGGTGGTCGTCGACCGGTTCGACTTCCTGCGGCGCGGGCTGCTGCCGGTGGGCAACTTCGTGGCGGCGCTGCCGGTGATCGGCATCGCGCCGATCCTCGTCATGTGGTTCGGTTTCGACTGGCAATCGAAGGCGGCGGTCGTGGTGGTGATGGTGTTCTTTCCGGTGCTGGTCAACGCGGTTGAGGGCCTTGGCGACACCAGCGCCATGCAGCGCGATCTTATGCGCACCTATGCCGCCAGCTATTGGACATCGCTGTGGAAGCTGCGGCTGCCGGCGGCGCTGCCCTTCATCTTCAACGGACTGAAGATCGCCTCCACCCTCGCGCTGATCGGCGCCATCGTGGCCGAGTTCTTCGGCTCGCCGATCCGCGGCATGGGGTTTCGCATCTCCACCAGTGTCGGGCTGCTGCAGCTTGACCTCGTGTGGGCAGAGATCGTGGTGGCCGCGCTTGCGGGCTCGGCCTTCTACGGCGGCGTGGCGCTGATCGAACGCGCCGCGACCTTCTGGCACCCGTCGCAGCGGGGCCAGTGAAGAAGACAAGACCAAGAAACGCGCAACGCAACAGGAGTGTAAGATGACCAAGTTTACTGCATGGGGGATCGCCACGGCGATGGGGCTCGCCGCGGGCGGCGCACAGGCCGCCGACGAGCTGACGTTGCAGCTCAAATGGGTGACGCAGGCGCAGTTCGCCGGCTACTACGTGGCGGCGGAGCAGGGCTTTTACGACGAAGAAGACCTCGACGTGACGATCAAGCCGGGCGGTCCCGACATTGCGCCGGTGCAGGTGCTGCTGGGCGGCGGGGCCGACGTGATGGTCGACTGGCTGCCTTCGGCGCTGGCCGCGCGCGAGAACGGCGCGCCGATCGTCAACATCGCCCAGCCCTTCAAATCCTCGGGCCTGATGCTGACCTGCCTCAAGGAGCATGGCATCGAGAGCCCCGAAGACTTTCCCGGCCACACGCTGGGCACGTGGTTCTTCGGCAACGAACTGCCGCTCTATTCGTGGATGTCCAAGCTCGGCTACCCGACCGATGGATCCGAGGGTGGGGTGACCATCCAGAAGATCAACTTCAACGTCGATCCGCTGCTGCAAAAACAGGTCGAATGCGCCACCACCATGACCTACAACGAGTACTGGCAGGTGATCGATGCGGGGCTGACGCCCGATGATCTGGTGGTTTTCAAGTATCAGGACGAGGGCATCGCGACGCTCGAGGATGGTCTCTACACCACCGAGGAAAACCTCGAGGATCCCGAGATGGTCGACAAGCTGACCCGCTTCGTGCGCGCCTCGATGAAGGGCTGGAAATGGGCCGAGGAAAACCCCGATGAGGCCGCTGAAATCGTGCTGGAGAAAGACGCCACCGGCGCGCAGACCGAAAAGCACCAGAAGCGCATGATGGGCGAAGTGGCCAAGCTGACCGCGGGCTCGAACGGCGCGCTTGATCCGGCGGACTTCCAGCGCACCGTCGACGTGCTGATGAGCGCCGGTGCCGATCCGGTGATCACCAAGGATCCGGGCGAGGCGGCCTGGACCCATAAGATCAGTGACGCCGCGCTGCAGTAAGCGCAAAGCCTCGGCAATGAAAATGGGGGTGGCGCAAGCGCCACCCCTTTCTTCATAAAATCACTGCGTTTTTTGACCGGGGGATACGGAACCAATACTCCGCGCATTGAACCACGGCACTCATCAAAAGACGCCCCGACTCCTAAGGGCGTCGGGTGACGGCGCGGTGACGCGGATGTAACGGTGTGATGACCCTATGATGAAGGTGGGCTTGAAGCGGGGCTCAGGCAGGGCGCGCGCGCTTTAATGCCTGCATCAACTGGCTGCTGTTGAACGGGCGCTGCAGCACCTCATAGGGGCAGGCCTCGCCCGCTTCCTCGGCGGCATCGCCAGCCAAAGCAATGCGGGTGCCCTTCTGGCGCAGCAACTCGACAAGCGGGCTTTGCGGCACATCGTCGGGCGGCATCTGCAGCAGCGCCACAGAGACGCTGCCCTCGGCCAGAACCATCAGAAGGGCCGCTTCGGGGGTCTGTGCGCAGAGCACACGCGCTTCTGGCGCGTTCTCGGAAATGCTTCGGGCAACATCTTCGGCCACAAAGGGATCACTCAGCAGCACGAGAAAACCCGGCCCGGTGTCGGGCGTGTCGTCGGGAATCATTCGCGGTCTCCTCTCGCTGGGCGCAATGTGGAACCAGACGGGGGTGGCGCGCATTAATCTGTGACATAGGAGAGCCCCCATGCGTCAGATTTCCTGCGAACATTGCCCGCTGCGCCGCAAGTCGCTGTTCCGTGCCTTCGAAGACGACGAACTTGCCTTTATGGAGGGCTTCAAAGCCGGTGAGTTGAGCATTGATCGCGGCTCGCATCTGATGATCGAAGGCGCGCCTTCGCCGCAAATCTTCACCGTGCTCGAAGGTATGGGTCTACGTTACAAGACATTGGAGAACGGCCGCCGACAGGTGATCAATTTCCTGCTGCCGGGCGATCTGGTGGGGCTTCAGGCCGGGCTGCTGGGCGAGATGAAACATTCGGTGCAGGCCACCAGCGAGATGCGGCTGTGCGTGTTCAACCGCTCCGACCTTTGGGCGCTGTACCGCAAACAGCCGTCGCTGGCCTACGATGTGACGTGGATCGCTGCGGCGGAAGAGCATTTCCTTGGCGAGACGGTGGCGACGCTGGGCCAGCGCGATGCAACACAGCGCGTGGCCTGGGCGCTGCTGAAGATCTACAGCCGACTTTCGGACCTCGGGATTGGGCAGGGGCCGCGCGTGCCGATGCCCTATCGCCAGCAGGACCTAGCCGACGCGCTTGGCCTGTCACTTGTGCACACCAACAAGACGCTGGCGAAGCTGCGCAGCCGCAAGCTCGCCGAATGGAACGACGGCGAGCTGCATATCAGCGATGTGGAGAAACTCGCGGATCTGGCGATGACCGACACCGAAGAACCGGCGCGGCGGCCGCTGCTCTAGGTCAGCGGCGCAACGTGTCGCCATAGGCGATCTTGGGGGTCAGCTCGACGATGCTCTCGTACTCGGCCTCGGGGTTTTCGACCCGTGCGGCGATGATCTGCGCCGCCTTGCGGCCGATCTCGGCGCGGTGCGCATCCATCGTGGCCAGTTGTCGCGGCAGCCCCTGCAGCAGCTCGACCCCGTTGAACCCGGCAAGCCCGATCTCGGCAGGAATATCGCGGCCCTGTTCCATCAGGTAGAGCAAGCCGCCCGCCCCGATCATGTCGTTCGAATAATAGAGGAAATCGATCTCGGGCTCGCGTTCGAGAATGGCCTGCGTCATCTCGCGGCCCTTCTTCAGCGCCGAGCCGCCCGAATAGAACTCCTGATCCACCACCTCGACGCCGCTCTTGGCAAGCGCCTCGGTGAAGCCCTCGAACCGCTTCCGCGCACGGTGGTCGAGCGGCATCTTGGTGCCGAGAAAGCCGATCTTCTGATAGCCCGCGCGCAGGATCGCCTTGGCCATCTCGCGGCCCGCCCGGCGATGCGAGATGCCGACGGCGCAATCCACCGGCTTGCCGTCGATGTCCATGATCTCGACCACCGGAATGCCGCTGGCCTTCATCATCGCCTTGGAGGCTTCGGTGTGCTCAAGCCCGGCGATGATCACGCCGGACGGGCGCCACGAGAGCATCTCGTAAAGCACCCGCTCTTCCTTTTCGGGCATATAGTCGGTGACGCCCACAACCGGCTGCAACTCGGTGTCTTCGAGCACCGAGGAGATGCCCGCCATCACTTCGGGGAAAACCATGTTGCGCATCGAGGGGATGATCACCGCGACGAGGTTCACCCGCTGGCTGGCCAGCGCGCCTGCGATCTTGTTGGGCACATAGCCAAGCGCCTTGGCGGCTTCGAGCACTTTGGCGCGGGTCGCTTCGGACACGTCGCCCCGGTTGCGCAGCACGCGGCTCACGGTCATCTCGGAGACGCCGGAGGCTTCGGACACGTCGCGCAGGGTGAGGGGGCGGGGATCTGTGTCGGCCACGGCAGGCTCCTCCAATACTCTAAATACCTGAATGTTAGCCTTTCTGTCAGGGCATACAAGCACAAGCCCGCGGCGCGGCGGAATTTCCGCTTGCGTGGTGACAACCGGTCGCGCCCACGCTAAGGGAGGGGCGTCGGTCCCGTGGCTCAACTGGATAGAGCAGCCCCCTCCTAAGGGGCAGGTTGCAGGTTCGAATCCTGCCGGGATCGCCACCTTGCCAAGATCGCGCCGCTGTCTTGCAAAGCGGCCGCACCGGGGCGTTTTAGCCCTCTCGGCTTTGCTCGTATTCCCCGACGAATTGTTGTCTGCACGCGCCGTAGAGATAGCTCGCCGACCAGGTCAGAACCATGAACCCGGCGAGGGCCTGCATCATCGCGACGATGCGCAGCGGCCCGGTCACCTTCATGCCGGTCTGGCCGAGCGTGGTGAAATTCATCCCCGAAAAATAGACATAGTCGTTCCATGTGCCGCTGAAGCTGCCGCCGAAGGCTTCGGGATAGAGTGTCCGGTGCAGCGCAAGGTAAACGCCGCCCCCAGCCAGGATCTCGATCAGGTGGATCAGGGCCAGCAGGCCAAAGACGGTGATCGGCAGCGCCTTACTGCTGCGCAGGCGGTCCGGCACGCTGGACGTCGCCAGCACCAGAAGCGCGTGGTGAAGACAGGCGGTCAGCAGCATGAAGGCAATGCCGATGAGGTAGGCGGTCATGGTAACTCCCTTGGATCGCGCGGTTGGTCGCACGCCAAGACAATGTTCCGCGCGCCGTGCAGTTCCTTGCGGGCAGAGGATTGCGCCGCCTGCATTGAGAGGCGATCATGATGAAAATGCGCAATTTTGATAGGCAATCATGATCCCCAAGCTGGAGATGTTCATCGCGCTCGCCCGGGAGCAGCACTTCGGTCGCGCGGCGGTCAGCCTCGGTATCACCCAGCCGACGCTGTCCACCGGCATCCGCCAGCTTGAGGAGCAACTGGGCGTGAAGCTGGTGCAGCGCGGCTCGCGCTTTGGCGGGCTGACCCCCGAAGGGCAGCGCGCTTTGGTCTGGGCACGGCAGATTGTCGGCGACACCCGGCGGCTGCGCGACGAGATGCGCGCCTCGCGCGAGGGGCTGGCGGGGCATCTGCGGCTGGCGGTCATCCCGACCGCGCTGACATGGGCGTCGACGCTGGCCGCGCAGTTCAACCGGCGCCATCCGCGGGTCACTTTCACCGTGCTGTCGCGCGCCTCGGCCGACATCCTGTCGATGCTCGACGATCTCGAGATCGACGCGGGTATTTCCTATCTCGACAACGAGCCGCTGGGCCGCGTCACCACCCGTCCGCTCTACCGCGAGGCCTATCGGCTGGTGTGCCGCGACGATCATCCGCTGGCGGGGCGGACCGAGCTGTCTTGGCGCGAGTTGGCCGGGCTGAACCTGTGCCTGCTGACGCCCGAAATGCAGAACCGGCGGATCATCAACCGGCAATTCATGGAAGCCGGGATCGAGCCCAGTTCGGCGATCGAATCGAACTCCACCGTGGTGCTGGTGAGCAATGTGCTGATGGGCGATTGGCTGACGATCCTGCCCACCGATCTTGCGACCTTCCTTGCCGAGGGCAAACCGCTGGCGCTGGTGCCGATGGCCGAGGACAGCCGTGCGCATGAGGTCGGGCTGATCGCGCCTTGGCAGGAGCCCTATACGCCGGTGCTGCAGGCGCTGCTCGACGAGGCGAAGGGGCTGGCGCGTCCGGGCTGACGCGGCGCCATTTGATCCGTCTCAAGACAGACGCGCGCCCTCTGCCTTAGGCTAATGCCGAAAGAGGGAGGCGCCGTGACAGAGCAGCCGATCTACCGTGTCGAAGGGCTCACCCGTGTCTACGGGGAAGGGGCCTCTGCCGTGCATGCGCTGCGCGGCGTCGATCTCGTGCTGCCGCCCGGAGAGATCAGCGTGCTGCTGGGGCCCTCGGGCAGCGGCAAGTCGACGCTTTTGAACATTCTCGGCGGGCTCGACCGCCCCAGCGCGGGGCGGGCGTGGTTCCGGGGCGAGGAGCTGACGCAGATGCCCGACCGCACGCTCACCCGTTACCGGCGTGACCACCTTGGCTTTGTGTTCCAGTTCTACAACCTGATGCCCTCGCTCACCGCCGAAGAGAACGTGGCGCTGGTGACCGAGATTGCACCCGATCCCATGGCACCTGCCGAGGCGCTGGCGATGGTCGGGCTGGAGACGCGCAAGGGCCACTTTCCCAGCCAGATGTCGGGCGGCGAGCAGCAGCGCGTGGCGATCGCCCGCGCCGTGGCCAAACGCCCCGAGGTGCTGCTTTGCGACGAGCCGACCGGCGCGCTCGACAGCGCCACCGGGCGTGAGGTGCTGGGGGTCCTGCAGCATCTCAACCGCAGCCTTGGCACCACGGTGATGATCGTCACCCATGCCGCCGCCACCGCTGCCATGGCGCATCGGGTGATCCGCTTTGCCGATGGCGCGATCCGCGAGGTCGAGATGAACCACGCGCCGCGCCCGGCAGAAGAGATCGTGTGGTGACCGGATGAGCGCGCTCGACCGCAAGCTTTCGCGCGATCTGTGGCGCATGAAGGGGCAGGCGGCGGCCATCGCGGTGGTCATGGCTCTGGGCGTGATGATGCAGGTGATGATGGCCGGGCTGGTCGATACGCTCGATGAGACGCGGCGCGGCTATTACGAGCGCTATCGCTTCGCCGAGGTCTTTGCGCCGGTGACCCGCGCGCCGCGCCACGTGCTGCATCAGGTCACCGCACTGCCCGGCGTGGCGCTTGCCGAGGGGCGCATCGCCGGTCTGGCGCGGATCGAACTGCCGGGCCGCGCGGTGCCGGTCTCTGCCGAGGCGCTGTCGCTGCCCGACCACGGCGCTCCGGTGCTCAATGCCATCCGTCTGCAGCAGGGGCGGATGTTCGCGCCCGGCGCGCCCGAGGAGGTGGTGCTGCTCGACAGTTTTGCCGATGCACACGGGCTACACCCCGGCGACCGGCTCCAGGTGGTGATGAACGGCGCGCGCCGCAGCCTGCGCATCACCGGGCTGGCGCGCTCGCCGGAGTTTCTCTATGCCGCCGCGCCGGGCGAAATGGTGCCCGATGACGCGCGCTTTGCGGTGCTGTGGATGTCGGAGACCTCGCTCGCCGCGGCCTACGACATGAAGGGGGCTTTCTCCGAGATCATCGTGACGCTGACCCGGGGCACAGACCCGCGCGGCGTGATCGCGGCGCTCGACCGGGTGCTGAAACCATGGGGCTCGGCGGGGGCCTACGACCGTCAGGACCAGTTCTCGCATCGCTTTGTGTCGGAAGAGATCAGCGGGCTGCGCGACACCGCCGGGGCGATCCCGCCGGTGTTTCTGGGCATCGCGGCCTTCCTTTTGAACATCGTCATCGCCCGCATGGTGCAGGCCGAGCGCGAGGAGATCGGGCTGCTCAAGGCCTTCGGCTACCGCGCGGCAGAGATCGGCGGGCACTACATGAAGCTGGTGCTGGTGATCGCCGTCGCCGGTGCGCTGCTGGGCGCGGGGCTGGGCATTTTGGGCGGGCGCGGGATGGTGCAGCTCTACCTGCAGTTCTTCAAGTTTCCCTTCCTCGTCTTCCGGCTCGATCCCGCCGCGCTGGCCCTTGGGCTGGCGGTGAGCGTGCTGGCCGCCGCGGCAGGCGGCGCGGTGGTGCTGCGCCGCATCTTCGCGCTGCAGCCCGCCGAGGCGATGCGTCCGCCAGCCCCCGCCGACTACCGCCGCGCGGGCCGCTGGGCCGGGGCGCTGAGCCTCTTCGATCAGCCGACCCGCATGGTGATCCGCCGCTTCACCCGCACGCCGTTCCGGATGCTGGGCGCGGTGGTGGGCATCACCTTCGGCATGGGGCTCTCGGTCGCCATGCTGACCATCCACGCCGGGTTCAATCAGGCGGTGGCGATGAGCTTCGACGTGCTCGACCGCTCCGAGGCGAGCGTCACCTTCACCCACGCGGTGTCTGAAAAGACCCTGCTGGAGCTTGCCCGGCAGCCCGGCGTGCTGCGGGCCGAGGGGGCGCGCATGGTGCCGGTGGTGCTGCATAACGGCCGCTCGAGCTATCGCGGTGCCATCACCGGGTTGCCGCCCGACCCCGCGCTGGTGCGGGCGCTGACGCCGGATTTGCAGCCGATCGCCCTGAACGGGCCGGGGCTGGTGCTGAGCCATGCGCTGGCGGGCACGCTGAGCGCTCGGGTGGGCGACGTGCTGACCGTCGAAGTGCGCGAAGGCGCGCAGCCGGTGCTGCGCCTGCCGGTCACGGGCGTGTCAGAGACGGTGCTGGGCGCGCCGGCCTATATGTCGCTCGACGCGCTGGGTCGGGCGCTGTTCGAGCCGCGCCGCATCTCGAGCGCGGCGCTGCGGCTTGATCCGGCGCAGGCCGAGGCGGTGCAGATCTGGCTGCGCGGCCTGCCGGTGGTGGCGGGCGTGAGCCTCAAGGCCGAGGCCCGCGAGGCCTTTGAACGGGTGATGAACCAAGGCACCGGCGCGACGCGTTTCGTGATGGCGGCGGTGGCCTTCACCATCACCTTCGGGATCATCTACAACGCCGCCCGAATCGCATTGGCCGAGCGGGCGCATGACCTTGCCAGCCTGCGGGTCATCGGCTTTTCAAAGGGCGAGGCCGCCTATGTGCTGCTGGGC
The DNA here is from genome assembly GCF_056158605.1 of Salipiger sp. ABN3_019. Taxonomy (NCBI): domain Bacteria; kingdom Pseudomonadati; phylum Pseudomonadota; class Alphaproteobacteria; order Rhodobacterales; family Roseobacteraceae; genus Salipiger; species Salipiger sp. ABN3_019. The sequence continues at coordinate 226,968 of NZ_JBSWTP010000009.1, read as the reverse complement.
GAGCTGGGCTTGGTCACGCTGCTGGCGTTGCCCTGCGGCGCGCTGCTGGGCTGGGGCATCGCGCATCTTCTGGCGGCAGCCTATTCGTCCGACCTCTACACGATTTCGGTGGTCTTCGATCCCGCCGCCTTCGGCTTTGCCGCGCTTGTGGTGATCGCCGGGGCGGTGCTGTCGGGGCTGCTGGTGAAACGCGACGTGGACCGCGCCGATCTGGTGGCGGCGCTCAAGACACGGGACTGATCTCATGGCTCTCAATCACACACGCACGCGCACCCGTCTGATCCTTGGCCTCGGCCTTGCGCTGCTGCTCGGGGTCGCGCTGGCCGCCGCCTTCTGGCCGCGCCCGGTGCTTGTCGATCTTGGCGCGGTCACCCGCGGGCCGCTGGTGGTGACCATCGACGAGGAAGGCAAAACCGAGGTGCGCGACGTCTACGTGGTAACCACGCCGGTCGCCGGTCGGCTGCTGCGGGTACAGGCGATCGACGGTGACGCGGTGGCGCAGGGCGATACGGTGGCGCATATGCGCCCCGCCGCGCCTTCGGTGCTGGACCTGCGCACCCGCGAGCAGGCGCGGGCCGCGGTGGCTGCCGCGCAGGCGGCGCTGCTGCAGGCCAAGGCCGAGGTCAGCGCGTCGCAGGCCGACGTCGAACTGGCGGTCTCGGACCACGACCGGGCCAAGGCGCTGGCGGCGCGGGGCACCATCTCGACCGCCGCGCTCGATCAGGCGCGCACAGCAGCGCTGGCGGCGCAGGCGCGGCTCGAAACCTCGCGCGCGGCGGTGGCCATGCGCGAGGCGGAGCTGGCCAATGCGCAGGCGCAACTCATTGGCTTCGACGATCAGGGGCTGGCCGAGGCGCTGGCCGAGGTCGGGGCCAGCGACATCCCGCTGCGCGCGCCGGTGGACGGGCGCATCCTGCAGGTGGTCGAGCAGTCCGAGACCTCGCTGGCTGCCGGGGCGCCGGTGCTGGAGATCGGCAATATCGCGCAGGACCTGCAGGTGGCGGTGGACCTGCTGTCATCCGACGCGGTGCAGGTGCGCCCGGGCGCGCGGGCGCTGCTGGAGGATTGGGGCGGGCCGGGCGCGCTGGATGCCGAGGTCGAGCGGATCGCGCCGCTGGGCACCACCGAGGTCTCGGCGCTGGGGGTCGAGGAGCAGCGGGTGCGGGTAATCCTGCGCTTCACCGCGCCGCCGGAGGCGCGTGCGGCGCTGGGGCATGGCTATCGGGTTCTGGCGCGTATCGTCACTTGGGAAGATCAGGACACGCTGCAGATCCCGCAAAGCGCGGCCTTCCGCGCAGGCGCGGATTGGGCGGTCTTCCGGGTCGAGGAGGGGCGCGCCGTACAGGTGCCCGTCACGCTCGGGCAGGGCAATGGCATCGAGGTGCAGGTGCTGGAGGGGCTGAGCGAGGGCGATGAGATCGTGCTCTACCCGCCAGCGGAACTGACGGGCGGCGATCTGGTCGCGCAGCGTCAGGCGGGGTGATGAGGGCCGGCTGAGAAGGGGCCAGACACAAAGATCGGTTGATGAGGGGCGGGCACGGCCCGCCCTGCTCATAATGTCGAACAGGGCCGAAGCCCTGCGCGGGTCAGCCCTGACCCTTTTCCAGCGCGTCGAGGCGGGCCTTCAGCGCTTCGTTCTCTTCGCGGGCCTTCTGCGCCATGGCGCGGACCGCGTCGAATTCTTCCCGCGTCACGAAATCGCGATCCGCCAGCCAGCGGTCGATCATGGATTTCATCGCGGTTTCCGCTTCGTCTTTCGCGCCCTGCGCCACGCCCATGGCGTTGGTCATGAGCTGCGACAGATCTTCGAATACCTTGTTGCGCGTCTGCATTGGGCTCTCCGTCATGTGATTGGGATCTATATGGAGCGGCGAGCCCCCGGTCACAAGGTTGACTTCGTCTCGAAACTCCCGGCACACATCGCGCATGAAAGCTGCCATTCCTTTTCCGCCCCTGTCCTCCGAGGTCTTTTCGATCTCGGCTTTCGGCATGGAATTCGCCCTGCGCTGGTACGCGCTTGCCTATATCGCGGGCATCATCATCGGCTGGCGGATCGCCGTCGCGGCGGTGAAGCGCGCGCGGCTCTGGCCTGCAGACACGCCGCCGATGAGCCCGGCGCAGGTCGAGCAGCTGCTCACATGGGTGATTCTGGGCATCATCCTTGGCGGACGTCTGGGCTTTGTGCTGTTCTACCAGCCCGCCTATTACCTGACCCACCCCGCCGAGATCCTGATGGTCTGGCATGGCGGCATGTCGTTCCACGGCGGCTTCCTTGGGGTGCTGATCGGCTTCCTCGGCTTTTGCCTGAAGAACCGCATCCCGCTTGGCTCGACCGCCGATATGCTGGCGATCTCGGTGCCGCCGGGGCTGTTCCTCGGGCGGCTGGCGAATTTCGTCAACGGCGAGCTTTGGGGGCGGCCCACCGATGTGCCTTGGGCGGTGATCTTTCCGGGCGACGCGGCGCAGGCCTGCGGGCAGGCGGTTGGCGAGCTTTGCGCGCGCCATCCCTCGCAGCTTTACGAGGCGGCGCTGGAAGGCATCTTGCTGGGCGCGCTGCTGCTGTGGCTGGCGCTGCGCAAGGGCGGGCTCAAGACGCCGTGGCAATTGGCGGGTGTGTTCCTTGCGGGCTATGGCGTGGCGCGGTTCCTTGTCGAGTTCGTGCGCCAGCCCGACGCGCAATTCGTCTCGCCCGGCAACCCGCTGGGGCTGGCGTGGCAGGTGGGCGGCTACGGGCTGACCATGGGCCAGATGCTGTCGCTGCCGATGATCCTTGTGGGCATCGGCCTCATCCTCTGGGCGCGGCGCCGGGCATGAGCGCGCTGCTGCCGCTCCTTCAGGCGCGCATCGCGGCCGAGGGGCCGATGACGGTGGCCGAATACATGACATGGTGCCTGCTGCACCCGCAGCACGGCTATTACACCATCCGCGATCCGCTGGGCGCCAAGGGCGACTTCACCACCGCGCCGGAAATCAGCCAGATGTTCGGCGAGCTGCTGGGGCTCGCGCTGGCGCAAAGCTGGCTCGATCAGGGACGGCCCGCGCATTTCGTTCTGGCGGAGCTGGGGCCGGGCCGTGGCACGCTGATGGCCGATGCGTTGCGCGCCATGCGCGGCGTGCCGGGGCTGCTGGACGCCGCCGAGCTGCATCTGGTGGAGGCCTCTCCGGCCTTGCGCGCCGAGCAGGCCGCGCGGCTTGGGGATCATGCGCCGGTCTGGCACGACAGCCTCGCCGATCTGCCCGAGGCGCCGCTTTTCCTGATCGCCAATGAGTTTTTCGACGCGCTGCCGGTGCGGCAGTTCCTGCGCGACGGCAACGGCTGGCGGGAACGCGTGGTCGGCTGGCACGAGGGCGCGCTGTCCTTCGGTCTGACCGACATCGCCCCGCAGGCGGCGCTGGAGCACCGGCTTGCGGGCACGCAGCAGGGCGATCTGGTCGAGACCTGCGCACCGGCCGAGGCGCTCACGCAGGAGATCGGCAGGCGCATCGCTGCCCATGGCGGTGCCGCGCTGCTGGTGGACTACGGCAGCTGGGGCAGCCTTGGCGACACGTTGCAGGCGGTGCGGGCGCATCAAAAGGTCGGTCCGCTGGACACGCCGGGGGATGCCGATCTTACCGCGCATGTGGACTTCAGTGCATTGGCCGCGGCGGCGGCCCCGGCGCAGGTGTCGGGGCTGACGGCTCAGGGCGTGTTTCTGGAGCGGCTGGGCATCACCGAGCGCGCCCGCGCGCTGGCCGCCGGGCTGACCGGCGCGGCACTCGACGCGCACATCCGTGCACATCGCCGGTTGACGCACCCCGACGAAATGGGAAGTTTGTTCAAGGTGCTGGGGCTCTACGGTCCGGGCACAGCTACCCCGCCCGGATTGGACGCATGACGCTGGAAATAATCACCGCAGACACGCTCTCCCCGCTTCGGCATGGCTTCTTCACCCGCAAGGGCGGCGCGTCCTCGGGCGTTTTTGCCGGGCTCAACTGCGGGCCGGGGTCTTCTGACCAACGCGAGATCGTCTCGATCAACCGCACCCGCGTGGCGCAGGCTATGGAGGTGCCGCTGGAGGCGCTGATCACCGTCAGCCAAGTGCATTCGCCGCGCGTCGTCACGGTGACTGACCCGCTGCCCGAGCCGCGCCCCGAGGCCGACGCGCTCGTCACGCGCGAGCCGGGGCTGGCGCTCTCGGTGCTGACCGCGGACTGCCAGCCGGTGCTTTTCGCCGATGTGGAGGCGGGGGTCATCGGTGCGGCCCATGCGGGCTGGCGCGGGGCCCAGGGCGGCGTTCTCGAAGAGACGGTGGATGCGATGATCGCGCTTGGCGCCAGCCGCGACGGGATTCGCGCGGTGATCGGTCCGACCATCAGCCAGCGCGCCTATGAAGTCGGCCCGGAATTCTTTGAGGAGTTTCTGGCCGAGGATCAGGGCAACGCCCGCTTCTTCGCGGGCGGCGAGGGGGATCGCATGCAGTTCGACCTTCCGGCTTATGGCCTGCACCGGCTCCGCGCGGCGGGGGTCGAGGCGGAGTGGACCCGTCATTGCACCTATTCCGATCCCGAGCGCTTCTATTCGTTCCGCCGCACCACGCATCAGCGCGAAGCGGATTACGGACGTCTGATCTCGGCCATCCGCCTCTGAGGCGAGTTCACCCGCAGCGCGATCTCGGCTGAAACCTTTCAGCTTCCGGGCATTGATTCGAAATTCTCTGTACCAAAATGTGGCGGGCTGGTTCGTCATCTCGCGACAATCTCTGCAGGTCGCAGGTATTGGGGTCCAGCTTCCCGACAAAACCTTGCCAATTTTGACACAAATGCCAGATTGAGGCCTGTTCAAGGCCAAGTCGGTTAAACGTCCGTCTGTCGTTGTTGGTGGGGGCCAACACGGATGTGACAGCCTCTCAAGGGATGTTCACATGACCAGTATTCATCACGCGGTACGAGGCCGCGACGATGCGTTTTCGCAATCCATTCCTCGCGATCCGGTATCTCTCCGGAGTGGGCGACCTCGGCGCGCAACTTCTCTCATGCGCAAATACGAGGTCGCCGCACTGCTGCCGGATCTGTCGCTGGCGATGAAGCAGCAGATCGCCCCGGCGATCCCTCTGTTCGAAGAGGCCTGCTCGGCGTTTGCCCGCGGCACCCTGATTCAGACGGCGCGTGGCCCGATCGCCATCGAAGACCTTCTGCCCGGCGATTACATCGAAACCAGCCGCGGCGTGCAGTCGGTGACATGGATCGGATCGACCACCTATGTGCCCGGCGTGCGCAGCGAGGGCAGCGCGCTCGACACGCTGACCCGCGTGACCGCAGAGGCCTATGGCGTGGGGCGGCCCGGCTCTGACCTGCTGCTCGGTCCGGCGGCGCGCATGGTTGTCAAAAATGCCAAGCTGCGCAGCCTGCTCGGCAACGACAGCGTGATGGTCCCGGTCTCGGATGAGGCCGACTGGGACCGCATCGTGCCGGTCACCCCGGGCGGGGCGGTGCAGCTTTATCACCTGATGGTGCAGCGCCATGCGACGATCCGCGTCGGCGGCATCGAGATGGAGACCTATCATCCGGGCACGGCGCTGTCGGCGCTTAGCAGCGAGAACATGCGCGCCCTGTTCCTGTCGATGTTCGAGAACATCGAAGGTCTGCAGGATTTTGGCGAGCTGTCGATGATGCGTTCGACCCGTGAAGCGTTGGATCAACTGATCGAGCTGTGACGCCGCGCTGCCGGTCCGCCAATCAGGCGGTCCGGCTCAGCCGCTCTTCGAGCACGTCGAAGGGCACGCCCGGCTCATCCTTGGCGCAGCGGATGACCAGCGAGGTCTTCACCGAACCCACATTCGGAGCGGTCAGCAGATCCTCGGTCAGGAAGGCCTGAAAGGTCGAAAGATCGGGCGCCACGCATTTGAGGATGAAGTCCACCTCGCCATTGAGCATGTGGCACTCGCGCACCAGCGGCCAGTTGCGGCAGCGGTCCTCGAAGGCGCGCAGATCGGCCTCGGCCTGACTTTGCAGCCCGACACTGGCAAAGACCTGCACTTCGAAGCCCAATTCGCGGGAATCAACCTCGGCGTGGTAGCCCTTGATGAAGCCTTGCTCCTCGAGCGTGCGCACACGGCGCAGGCAGGGCGGGGCGGAGATGCCCACGCGGCGGGCAAGTTCGACATTGGTCATGCGGCCATCGGCCTGCAGTTCTGCCAGAATCTTCCGGTCGATGGGGTCGAGCCTGTGGGCGGGCATGCGTCTTCCTTGAAGCTTTTCGCGAATATTATAGCAACCAGACACCCGGCGCAATAATCTTTCATATTCTTGAAAAATTCTTAACTGTGCGAAAATCGGGTGGGGAACCGGTCGGCACGGGGTTTGCGTCGTCGCCGCGCGTGGCTATATGCACTTCGCAAAGCAAATGCCATAGCTCGCGAGAGGCACGACATGTCCGACACCCGCCACACACGGCTTCTGATCATCGGCTCCGGTCCGGCCGGTTACACCGCAGGCGTCTACGCGGCGCGGGCGATGCTCTCGCCGCTGCTGCTGCAGGGGCTCGAACCCGGCGGCCAGCTGACCACCACCACCGAGGTTGAGAACTGGCCCGGCGAGACCGAGATTCAAGGCCCCGAACTGATGGTGAAGATGGAAGCGCATGCGCGCGCCATGGGCTGCGAGATCGAGGGCGACATCATCTCGAAGCTCGAACTCGACAAGCGGCCCTTCGTGGCGCATGGCGACAGCGGCACCACCTACACCGCCGATGCGGTGATCCTTGCAACCGGGGCCCGCGCCAAATGGCTGGGCCTGCCCACCGAGGAAGAGTTCAAGGGCTTCGGTGTCTCGGCCTGTGCCACCTGTGACGGTTTCTTCTATCGCGGGCAGGAGATCGTGGTGATCGGCGGCGGCAACACCGCCGTGGAAGAGGCGCTGTTCCTGACCAACTTCGCCTCCAAGGTGACGCTGGTTCACCGCCGCGACACGCTGCGCGCAGAGAAGATCCTGCAAGAGCGTCTCTTCGCGCACCCCAAGATCGAAACGCTCTGGCACCACCAGCTCGAAGAGGTGGTCGGCGACGACATGCCCAAGGGCGTGACCGGCGTGAAGGTGAAAGACGTGCGGAACGGCGAGATCACCGAGATCCCGGCGAAGGGCGTCTTTGTCGCCATCGGCCACGCGCCCGCGTCGGAACTGGTGAAAGACCAGCTCGAGACCCACATGGGCGGCTATGTGGTGACCAAGCCGGGCACCACGGAAACTTCGATCCCCGGTGTCTTTGCTGCGGGCGATCTGACCGACCATAAGTACCGTCAGGCCGTAACCTCGGCGGGCATGGGCTGCATGGCTGCGCTGGAAGCAGAGCGTTGGCTGGCAGAGCAAGGCCTCGAGGCGGGCAAGGACACCACCGAGCCGCTCGGCCATGGCGCGCCGCAGGGCGAAGCGGCGGCTGCGACCGGCAACTGAGCCGGCATAGCGCCGCTGGTGAGCCCGGCGGCGGCATGTGAATGACTGAGACCCGAAGCCCTCGGATACAGGGCTTCGGGTTTTCTGTGCCTACGATTCACGATTTCTTAACCATGTGAACGCCTTATGGGCGATCCGTGCGGGAATGCGATCTCGCACGGATTGTTTGGTGAAGCCCTGTGTAAGGCGTGCAAATGTTGAGATTGTTTTGTGTTCGGCTCGCTGCTTTAGCGGCGTTGCTTGTCGGCCCGTCCGTCGCTTCGGCGGTCACCGTGGCGCCTGATGGTAGCTCGTCCTACCTCTTCGCGTGGTACGGGACTGGCGACACCATTGACCTGATCCTGCCGGGCGGCGGTGACAGTTGGTCGCTGCTGCTTTCCGATCCCAGCGAAGTGACGATCTCGGTGCGTGACAAGCTGTGGCCCAACGCCAGCTTTAGCCTGACCGGCACCGGAGGTGCGGCGCTGGACTGGACCTACACCTCTGATACCGGCCTATTTCACGGCGTCTACGAGGCTGATCTGGATCCGGGGGCGTATGAGTTCAGCCTGACCGTGGACCCGCTCAGCGTCTGGGCGGGGCTGGGCTCTGCGCAGTTCACCGTCACGGCGCAGATGCCGTCGCCGGTGCCACTGCCGCCCGCGCTGCCGGTTTTTGCCGGGCTGCTTCTCGGCGGGGGCGTTCTGCTGCGCCGCCGCGGCGCATCTGCAAGGCGCTGAGCGCTCGTCAGGCAGACCCGCACTGCGCCTGCCGTAGAGGCAGCTTCGGCTCTGGCGCCGCATTAACGCGGGCCAACTTCAAGCGAGAGTTGAAATTTTTGCGGGCAGGGCTTTCACTGAGGTCATTGCCCGTACCGGCATCCGTTTGCCATTATTGATACAAGAGATTTTTACATGACCATGTCCAAAAACCTCGCTCCTATTCCGGAGCTCTATGTCTCTTACGACAGTGCGCAGAAGATGAAATTCGAGGCGGCGGAGCTTGTCAGCCTCGATCTGAGCCCCCGGCAAATCTGCGACCTCGAACTTCTGATGAACGGCGGCTTTTACCCGCTGAAGGGGTTTCTGGGGGAGGAGGACTACGATGGCGTGGTCGAGAACATGCGGCTTGCCGATGGGGCGCTCTGGCCGATGCCGATCACCCTCGATGTGAAGGCGGCGTTCGCCGACAGCATCGAACTGGACCAAGATATCGCTTTGCGCGACCAAGAAGGGGTGATCCTTGCCACCATGACCGTCACCGACAAATGGGTGCCGGACAAGGCCAAGGAAGCGCAGATGGTCTTTGGGGCCGACGATGACGCGCATCCGGCGGTGAACTACCTGCACAATTCGGCGGGGGAGGTCTATCTTGGCGGGCCGATCACCGGCATCCAACAGCCCGTGCACTATGATTTCCGCGCCCGGCGCGACACGCCGAACGAGTTGCGCGCCTATTTCCGCAAGCTCGGCTGGCGCAAGGTGGTGGCGTTCCAGACCCGCAACCCGCTGCACCGCGCGCATCAGGAACTGACCTTCCGCGCCGCGCGCGAGTCTGAAGCGAACCTTCTGCTGCACCCGGTCGTCGGCATGACCAAGCCCGGCGATGTCGACCATTTCACCCGCGTGCGCTGCTATGAGGCGGTGCTCGACAAATACCCTGCCTCCACCACCACCATGTCTCTGCTGCCGCTGGCCATGCGTATGGCGGGCCCGCGCGAGGCGCTCTGGCACGGGCTCATCCGCAAGAACCATGGCTGCACGCATTTCATCGTGGGGCGCGATCACGCGGGGCCGGGCAAGAACAGCGCCGGAGAGGATTTCTATGGGCCCTATGAGGCGCAGGACCTGTTCAAAGAGCATGAGGCGGAGATGGGCATCGAAATGGTGCCGTTCAAACACATGGTCTACGTGCAGGAGCGCGCGCAGTACGAGCCCAACGACGAGATCGCCGACAAGGAGACGGTGACCATCCTCAACATCTCGGGCACCGAACTGCGGCGGCGGTTGTCCGAAGGTCTGGAGATCCCCGATTGGTTCTCCTTCCCCGAGGTGGTCTCGGAACTGCGCAAGACCAAGCCGCCACGCTCGAAACAGGGGTTCACGGTGTTTTTCACCGGCTTCTCCGGCTCGGGCAAATCGACCATCGCCAACGCGCTGATGACCAAGCTGATGGAGATGGGCGGCCGCCCGGTCACGCTGCTTGATGGGGACATCGTGCGTAAGAACCTCAGCTCCGAGTTGGGCTTCTCGAAAGAGCACCGCGATCTCAACATTCTGCGCATCGGCTATGTCGCCTCGGAGATCACAAAGAACGGCGGCATCGCCATCTGCGCTCCGATCGCCCCCTATGCCACCACCCGGCGCAAGGTCCGCGAGGGGATCGAGGAATATGGTGCCTTCGTCGAAGTGCATGTGGCGACCGCGCTCGAAGAATGCGAGCGGCGCGACCGCAAGGGGCTCTACAAGATGGCCCGTGAGGGCAAGATCAAGGAATTCACCGGCATTTCCGACCCCTATGACGTGCCCGCAAACCCCGAGTTGCGGGTCGAAACCGAAGGCACGGATGTCGACAATTGCGCCCATCAGGTGGTGCTGAAACTTGAGGCAATGGGGCTGATCGCCGGGCACTGAAGCGGGCGTCGCGCTGCGCAGATGGCCTCAAAAGTCGCGGGCGCGCCCCGCGGCTGCGGTAACGCTGCGTCTCTCTCGTAGATTTGAGGAGCTCTGCGCCAGCAGGGGTTTGATGCGCTGCGGCAGGGCGATTATTTCGGATCCGACCACCAGAATCGAAGACCTCGCCCCGGCGCCCCACACAGGCGTTCGGATCAGAACCGTCACCCGGAACCATGTCGCCCGGAAGTCTGCCGCCGGAGACCGCCATGAAGACCGCCTCGATCCTGCGCGCGCTTGCGCTGCTGCTGATCTGCCTGCTCCCGGCGTTGCCGGTGCGGGCGGAGGATGCGTTGCGCTCTGCCTACCGGAGCGGCGTGTCGACCACGCTGAGCGCTTCGGTCGGGGCGTTCAACAGCGTGCTGGGCCATGCGACCACGGGCTACGGTCAGGTGCGGTTGACCGACAAGGGCTTCTTTCTGGCAACGCCCGCCAGCAGCCGCGCCCCGCGCATGTGGTGGGCGTTCGAGGCGCGTGAGTATCACGGCGATACCAGAGGGCGGAAATTCGACATGCTGCTGGGGTTCGAAAAGCCGCTGGGGGTGCGCACCCGGCTGGGCTTTGCCACCGGCTACGGCATGGCTGAACTCGATACCGGGCGAGAGATACGCTCGCGCACGCTCAGCTTCGCGCCTTATCTGCAGACCAAGCTGAACGACAATCTGGGGTTCAAGGCATGGGCGGCGCTGGCCCGGCCCGACTACCGGCTCGGCAGCACGCCGCGGGCGGCGTGGCGGACGGCGGCAGGGCTGGATGCCAATGGGGCCTACAAGCTGCGCAAGCTCGATCTGTCGGGCACTGCGGGGCTGTCCCTGTCGCGGCAGGCCAGCAGCGGGGTCGGGGATGTCGCGGGCTGGCAGATCGGCAAGCTCACCGCGACATTGCGCACCCGCGCGACGCTGCGGCTGGAGCGGAACTTCCGCCCCTATTTCGAACTGGGCTACAGCTATGGCGCGTGGGTGGATGACGGCAGTTCCGGCGATTACGAGACGCCCAGCCTGAAGACCGGCCTCAGCTGGACCCACAAGAAGCGCAGCTTCACGCTCAACCTCAATGGCACGCAGGTGTTCGATCCGGTGCAGCCGCTGGTGCTGAGCACCAATTACAGCATCCGTTTCTGAGGGTCGTGGCCTAAAGGTGTATCTCGCCCGAGATGAGCACATGCGCCTGTCCGGCCACGCGCACGCCGGTGATGGCCTCGGGCGGGCCAAGCACCTCGACCTGCGCCTGACCGGCCCGCCCCATGCCATGGCCCTGTTCGGCGATAAAGCGCGGCGCGTCGAGGAGCCCCTTGCACCAGAGGTAGGACGCCATGGCGCCGGTGGCCGAGCCGGTGAACGGGTCTTCGGGCGGGCTTGGCGGCGCGAGCAGCAGGCGCGAGAAGGTGTCGCCCGCCTCGGTGGCGCCCTCCAAGGTGACGAGGAAGGGCTCGGCAAGGTCCATGCGCCCGCCGATGGTCTGCGCCAGCCTTGCAAGCGCCTCCGTGTCGAGGCGCGCCCGCTCCAGCGCGTCGCGGTCCTTTAGCACGGTGATGCAGAAGGGCAGCCCGGTGGAGACCACCTGCGGCTGCCCGAGGATATCCGACGGGGACAGCGAGACCGCATCTGCCACTAGCGCCTTGTCGGGGCTGGCGCCGAAGGTGGGCGCGATCTGGGTCATCACGATGCGGGGAGGGGAGACCGAGCGGTCGATCTCGATGGGGATCACCCCGGCCAGCGTCTCCAGCGTCAGCCGATCGCCGCTCACCAGCCCGCGATGCAGCAGCGCAGCGACGGTGGCGACGGTGGGATGTCCGGCAAAGGGAATCTCGCCGCTCGCGAGGAAGTAGCGCACCCGCACATCGGCCACATCGGAGGGGCCGGTGAAGGTGCATTCGACCAGCGAGGTCTCGCGCACCACGCGCTTGCAGGTCTCGTCCTCCAGCGCCGCGCCGCCATGCAGCACCGCACAACCGTTGCCGCCGAACGGGCGATCGGTGAAGGCGTCGACCCAGTCCAGCGGCAGCGTGCTCAAGGGCTCATCCAAGCTTCGTGGACAGTTTAATGAACGGTGACGGGGGCGAGGTCATTCTGCCGGGCCAGCGCGAAGGCCATGCCGCGGTCGCGGACCAGCGCCAGCCGCTCGCCATCGGCGCGGTGCACCGCATAGAGGCGGGTGGTGTCACCGACCTGCTCCTGCACGTCTTCGGGCAGTTCGCTCACCTCGACGGAGCGGACATAGACGATGCGCTCGGCGTCAAATTCGGGGAAGTCGTACTTCGTGTTCATGGCTCAACCCTTTCTGATATTGATGGTCTGCACCACCGTCTCTGGACGGGACATGGTCAGGTCTACGTGCAGCAGACCGTTCTCCATGACCGCCTCGCCCACCTCGACACCATCGGCCAGCACAAAGCTGCGCTGGAACTGCCGCGCCGCGATGCCGCGGTGCAGGAAGATCCGGTCGGACCCGTCGTCGCGCTGCCGTCCGCGGATCACCAACTGGCGGTCCTCGACGGTGATGGCGAGATCGGCCTCTGAAAACCCGGCCACGGCCAGCGTGATCCGGTAGGAGTGATCCGACGTCTGTTCGATGTTGAAAGGGGGGTAACCTTCGCTCGACTTGGCTGTGCGCTCGAGCAAGCGCTCGAGTTGCTCGAAGCCGAGCATATGCGGATAGGAACCCAGGGTCAGTTTGCTCATGACATGTCCTTGACAGGGAAGCGACCGTCCGCCGGGCCCCGTGAGCGGCAACCCGACACCATGGAATATGGGAAGCCGCGCCGGGCAGCGCAAGACCCTTGCAAGGGCTTTGCGGCCGCGGCAAGTCTTGGTATCGTAATGCTTCCCGTGAGTTCCAAGGATGGACAGCCATGAACGCGCCGCAAGACATCTCGATGAAGACCGAAGAGGTGCTGCGGGTGGAGCTTGAAGTCTTCCGCCACGAGCACCGCGACCTCGACGAGGCGATCCGCGCCCTGCAGGAGCGCGGCACAGCCGACCAGCTGACGCTGCAGCGGCTGAAGAAGAAGAAGCTCTTCCTCAAGGACAAGATCGCGATGATCGAGGACCGGCTGACGCCCGATATCATCGCCTGAGGCCGCTGGCCGAGGCGGATGGGCAGCGAGGCAGGATGGGGGCGCTGCCCCCGCCGCGCTCGGCGCTGCTCCCCCGGGATATTTTCGCCAAGAGGAAGGACTTGCCGGGAGGCGGGCCGTTGCACCCTTTTCGGGGCGCGCGTATCACTTGCGCGAACGTCGACAGGAGGATCGGATGACGGACGGTGAACTGGCGCAGCGCGGGCTCGTGCTGCTGGGCTGTGGCAAGATGGGATCGGCCATGCTGGAGGGCTGGCTGAAGCGCGGTCTGCCGGCGGGCTCGGTCTGGGTCAACGATCCGCGCCCCTCGGACTGGCTGCAGGCGCAGGGCGTGCATATCAACGAAGACCTGCCCGACAGCCCGGCGATCGTGCTGGTGGCGGTCAAGCCGCAGATGATGGCGGATGCGCTGCCGGTGCTGGCCAAGCTGGGCAATGGCTCGACGGTGTTCCTGTCGGTCGCCGCGGGCGTCACCATTGCCACCTACGAGACCATGCTGGGCGAGAACACGCCGGTGATCCGCGCCATGCCCAACACGCCCGCTGCGGTGGGTCAGGGGATCACCGCGCTCGCCGGCAACACCAACGCCAGCGAGGCGAATATGGCCATGGCCGAAGAGCTGCTTTCGGCGGTGGGCGAGGTGGTGCGTCTCGAGGGCGAGGGCCAGATGGACGCGGTGACCGGCGTCAGCGGCTCGGGTCCGGCCTATGTGTTTCACATGATCGAATGCCTTGCGAAGGCGGGGGAGGCCGAGGGGCTGGCGCCCGAGCTTGCCATGCAGCTGGCCAAGGCCACGGTGGCGGGTGCTGGTGCGCTGGCGATGCAGGCCGACGACGATCCGGCACAGCTTCGCAAGAACGTCACCTCGCCCAATGGCACGACGCAGGCCGGGCTCGAGGTGCTGATGGACGAGGGCAAGGGCCTGCCGCCGCTGATCCGCGCCACGGTCGGCGCAGCGGTGCGCCGCTCGGAAGAATTGGCCAATGGCTGAGATCAGCTACGACGACTTTCTCAAGGTCGACATCCGCGCGGGCAAAGTTGTCCGCGCGGAGCCGTTCCCCGAGGCGCGCAGGCCCGCGATCAAGCTCTGGATCGATTTCGGCCCGGAGATCGGCGAGAAGAAAAGCTCGGCGCAGATTACGGTGCATTACGCCCCCGAGGACCTGCTGGGCAAAGAGGTGATGGCGGTGGTGAATTTCCCGCCACGTCAGATCGGCCCCTTCATGTCGGAAGTTCTCGTTCTAGGTTTCTCCGACGAGGCGGGCGCGGTGGTGCTTGCCACCCCTGACAAGAGTGTACCGCTGGGAGGACGCCTGCATTGACCAAGATCCTGATCGCCCGAAACCTGCCCGACAGCGTTGTTGCCGAGGCCCGCGACAGCTTTGACGTGACCTACCGCGACCGGCCCGATCCGATGAGCCGCGATGAATTGCTGGCCTCGCTGGCAGACTACGACGGCGTGCTGATGACGCTTGGCGACCAGTATAACGCCGAAGTCTTCGCCGCCGCCGGTGTGCCGCGCGCGAAGATCCTCGCCAACTTCGGTGTCGGCTTCAACCACATCGACGTGGAGGTGGCGCGCAACGCCGGGGTCACGGTGACCAACACCCCCGGCGCGGTGACCGACGCCACCGCCGATATCGCCGTGACGCTGATGCTTATGTCCTGCCGCCGCGCCGCCGAGGGCGAACGCATGGTGCGCATGGGCAGCTGGCAGGGCTGGCACCCGGTGCAGATGCTGGGGCTGCATATGACCGGCAAGACCGTCGGCATCCTTGGCATGGGGCGCATCGGTCAGGCCATCGCGCGGCGCTGCCATTTCGGCTTTGGCATGCCGGTGGCCTATACGAGCCGGTCCGAGAAAAGCCTCGCCCATCCGGCGACGCGCTATGAGACGCCCGAGGACTTGGCGGCCAATGTCGACATTCTCGTCACCGCTCTGCCGGGCGGGGCCGCGACGCGGCACACGGTGAATGCCGACGTGCTGGCGGCGATGAAACCGCATGCGCATTTCATCAACATCTCGCGCGGCGACGTGGTCGACGAGGCGGCGCTGATCGCGGCGCTGGAGGCAGGGCAGATCGGCGGCGCGGGGCTCGACGTCTACGAGCATGAACCGCAGGTGCCCGAGGCGCTGCGCCTGCTCGACAACACGGTGCTGCTGCCGCATCTGGGCACGGCGGCGCTGGAAGTGCGCGAGGAGATGGGGCGCATGGCGGTGGCCAACCTGCGGGCCTTCTTCGCGGGTGAAGCGGTGCCGAACCCGGTCTGAGCCAGTCTTCAGCTTTCCGTCTTCAGCTCACCGTGTTCAGCTCTCCGTGGGCGCGCGGCGCCCGCGGAACTCAGCCCTGCGCCGCGTGGTCGCCCATCGCGTCGCGCCAGTGCTTGCGGCACAGCGAGACGTAGGATTCATTGCCGCCGATCTGCACCTGCGCGCCGTCGGTCAGCACGGTGCCGTCGCCATCCTGCCGCACCACCATCGTCGCCTTGCGCCCGCAATGGCAGATGGTGCGCACCTCGCGCAGCGTATCGGCCAGCGCCAGCAGCGCCGCCGAGCCGGGAAACAGCTTGCCGCGGAAATCCACCCGCAGGCCATAGGCCATCACCGGCAGCTTCAGGTCGTCGACCACCCGCGCCAATTGCCAGACCTGCTCTTCGGTGAGGAACTGCGCCTCGTCGATGAAGATGCAGGCCAGCGGCGTCGTCTCGCGCGCGGCGGCGATCATCGCAAAAAGATCGTCCTCGGCGGCGAAGGTCTCGGCCGCTTGTCCCAAGCCGATGCGCGAGCCGATGCGGCCCTGCCCGGCGCGCGTGTCGAGCTTTGCGGTCAGCAGGAAGACCTCCATGCCGCGTTCGCGATAGTTGTGCGCCGCCTGCAGAAGCAGGGTCGATTTGCCGGCGTTCATGGTCGAATAGTGGAAATGCAGCTTGGCCATGCGCGCTGTCCTGCCGCAGCCGCGCGCGCTTCGCAAGCCTGACCACGCGCGCCGGAGCGGAAGTGTTGCGCGAAAAAATTGCCAAACCGAGGGTCTTGTCCGAAGATGGGGGACCTGTTGCCGGGGTCATGATCGGGAGGTTGAGTGATGTGGCACACGGGAGAGGGCCCCGCGCCGCGGCGGCCCATGCTGGAGGCTGAGCGGCATGTCCCGGACCTGCTGCAATGGTTCCTGACTGAACTGGAGATGACCGAGACGACCGAGCAGGTCTGGCAGCTGATCGTCCGGCTTGGCCGGACCCTCGATTTGCCCTTCGTCGATCTGATCGCCTCGAGTTTGCAGAGTGCGTGCCGCCGCCCGCTCTTTGTCCGAAGCTCGCATGACACCAGCTGGCTCGAGGCCTTTGGCAGCGATGCGGAGATCGGCCGCTGGTCCTATCTGCGCGGTCACGCCGCCGCGCATCTGACGCCGATCACCATCGGGCTGGAGTTCCTCTCTGAATACCGCGTTCTGCCCGAGCGCAGGATCGAGGTGCTGCGCGAGGCGGCGCGGCGCCGGATGCGGGCGGGCGTGGCCTTTCCGTTGCGCCAGGGCACGCCGCCGCGCGCCGGAATGCTCAGCTTTGCGGGGGATCATTCGCGACGCGAGATGCTGGCGATCCTCCACGCCCATGGCTGGACGCTCAGCACCGCCGCCTTGCTGGGCCACCAGCGGTTCGCGGCCTGCTTTGCTCGCGAGTTTCCGCTGCGCCGACAGATCACAGAAAAGCAGATGGAATTGCTGGGGCTGATCGGCTCAGGGCTGCACGACAAGGACATCGCGGGCGTGCTCGAGATATCTGTCTCGGCGGTGCGGCAGCGGCTGCAGGCGCTGTGCGCGCGCACCGGCATGACATCGCGCGCAGAGCTTGCAGCGCTGGGGATGTCGCTTGGCGTGCTGCCCGATCCGCTGCAGCCGGGCCTCGACCCCTCGGGGCCAGAGGCGGCGCGCTGCGTCTTCTAGCGCTCTGGTCTTGGCTCAGTCACGGCGCAGCGGGAGCGCCAAAATAAATGCTCCCGGAAAACCGGGAGCATCGCGCCGTGATGAAATCCAAAAGCAAAATCAACGGTCTCCGAAGAGATAAAGGGTGATCACGCAGGGATGCGGTCGCAAGCCGACCGAAATTGTCGCCGCCTCCCGGCGCGGCCAGTGCCGCTGGAACCAGAAAATCTCCGAGCCCCTCCTCCATTGGCCCAATGACTGAAGGATAGCACGGCTCATGCGCGCAACGGATTGCGCTGGCGCAATAAAACGGGCCCCAAAGGGGCCCGGCGCTGGCGCGATTTGTGTCAGAACCTGTCAAAAGTGCCAGTTGGCCGCGGGCACTGCCGCGGCCTGCTGGCGGAATGGGCTCAGTTCGATTCGATCAACCGGCCCCAGAGATCGTATTCGCCCGCTTCATCCACCTCGACGGTGACCATGTCGCCGGGCTTGAGGTGTTCGAAGCCCTCGTCGATGAACAGGTTGCCGTCGATCTCCGGCGCATCGGCCTTGGTGCGGCAGGTGGCGGCATCCTCGTCGACCTCGTCCACCAGAACCTGCAGGGTCTGGCCGACCTTGGCTTCGAGCTTGGCCTCCGAGATCGCCTGCGCCTTCTCCATGAAGCGCTCCCAGCGGTCCTGCTTGACCTCCTCGGGCACATGATCCGGCAGCGCGTTCGAGCGCGCGCCCTCGACGTTCTCGTATTTGAAGCAGCCAACCCGGTCGAGCTGCGCCTCATCCATCCAGTCGAGCAGCGTCTGGAACTCGTCTTCGGTCTCGCCGGGGTAGCCGACGATGAAGGTCGAGCGCAGGGTGATGTCCGGGCAATCGCTGCGCCAGGCGGCGATCTCGTCGAGCGTGCGCGCGGCGGCGGCGGGGCGCGCCATGCGCTTCAGCGTGTCGGGGTGGGCATGCTGGAACGGAATGTCGAGATATGGCAGCACCAGCCCCTCGGCCATCGCCGGGATAAGCTCACGCACGTGCGGGTAGGGGTAGACGTAATGCATCCGCACCCATGCGCCGAACTGGCCCAGCTCGCGCGCCAGCGACAGGATCGGGAATTTCTCGTCGCGGTCCTTCCAGTCGGTGCCATAGGCCGAGGTGTCCTGACTGATCACCAGCAGCTCCTTCACCCCCGCCTCGACCAGCTTCTCGGCCTCGCGCAGCACCGCGCGCTGCGGGCGCGAGGTCAGCAGGCCGCGCATGTCGGGGATGATGCAGAACTTGCACTTGTGGTTACAGCCTTCCGAAATCTTCAGATAGCTGTAGTGGCGCGGCGTGAGCTTCACGCCCGAGCCGGGCAGCAGATCTACAAACGGATCGGGGGAGGGCGGCACGGCGCCATGCACCGCGTCCAGCACCTGCTCGTATTGATGCGGCCCGGTGACCGCCAGAACCTTGGGGTGGGTGCCGGTGATATACTCGGGCTCCGCGCCGAGACAGCCGGTGACGATCACCCGGCCGTTCTCCTTCAGCGCCTCGCCGATCGCCTCGAGGCTCTCGGCCTTGGCGCTGTCGAGAAAGCCGCAGGTGTTCACGATCACCGCATCGGCGCCGGAATAGTCGGGCGAGATGCCATAGCCTTCGGCGCGCAGCCGGGTGAGGATGCGCTCGCTGTCGACCAGCGCCTTGGGGCAGCCAAGCGAGACCATGCCGATGGTCGGCTGGCCATCGCGGCGGGTTTCCGTGACGCGGGCGCGGGCAAGGTCGGGGCGAAGATCGGGCGGATTCTGCATGGGCGGCATATACGCGCTCTCTCGGCTCCGGGAAAGGGCGCTTGGCACCGTGGCGCTTCATTCTGCGGCGCCGCGCGCATGGGGCGGGCGCGACTTGCGTATTTGGAAAGAGAAGAAGCCAAAGAGGGTCCCAGTTCTTCTTCTCTTTTCAAATACGCAAGGGGGTGAGGCGCGGCAGCGCCGAGGGGGCAGCGCCCCCTTATGCCGGGTCACCCATAGAGCCAGAGGATCCCGGCGCAGGCGGCCAGCGCGGCCACGAGGTTCATCGCCAGCCCGATCTTCAGGAAATCGGAGAATCGGTAATTGCCCGCGCCATAGACCAGCGTGTTGGTCTGATAGCCGATCGGCGTGGCGAAACTGGCCGAGGCGCCGAACATCACGGCGGCGGTCAGCGCCCGCGGATCGAGCCCGGTGCTCTGGGCGAGCCCGATGGCAATCGGGGTGAAAACCACGGCGACGGCGTTGTTGGTCACGGTCTCGGTCAGCAGCGAGGCCAGCAGATAGACCGAGAGCAGCGCGAGGAAGGGCGGCATGCCAGAGATCGGCGGCGCCAGCCAGCCGACGAGCAGATCCATCGCGCCGGTGTTCTGCAGGCCCAGCCCGACCACCAGCATGGCGAAGATCAGCACGAGGATCGCGCCATCCACCGCGCCCCATGCCTCATCGGCGTCGATGCAGCGCAGCATGAGAATGGCGGCGACCGCGAGCAGCGAGAGCGTGGCGATCTCCATCACGCCGAAGGCCGCAAGCAGCACCACGCCGGCCAGCGCGGCCAGCACCAGCGGCGCGCGGCCGCGGCGGAAGGCGCGCCCGGTGGGGCGGCTGACGGAGACCAGCTGCGCTTCGTCCTCGAGCGTCTGGAACGCCGTGGGCGGGCCTTCGAGCAGCAGCTTGTCGGCAGGGCGCAGCCGCACCGAGCCGAGGTCGGGGCCGGGGTTGTGTTCGTGCCGGTGCGCGCCCAGCACCCGCACGCCAAAGCGCCGCCCCAACGACATGCTGCCGAGACTGCGGCCAAGGCTCGACTTGCGCGGCGAGACCACCACTTCGACGGTGACAAGCTCGCCCTCGGGGGGCTCGCCGCGGCGCAGGCCGATCTTCAGGGCCGGATCGTCATGCAGCGTCAGAAGTTCGGAAGTGGGCGCGCGAAAGATCACCGTGTCGCCCTTCTCGAGCTCTTGCTCCTCGAGCGGGGCGGGCAGGGCGCGGCCTTTGCGGCGCAGGCCGATCACCCTGACGCCGCCGCGCTTGAATGGGGCAATCTCGGAGAGCGGCGTGCCGGCGAGACTGTCGTCGGTGAGCACGGCCTCCGACAGAAACGTTGTCTCGCCAAGCATCTGGTCGGGATCGCTGGCCTGCCGGTTTGGCAGCAGCCACGGGCCGAGCAGGGCCAGAGTTCCGCCGCCCGCCAGCGCCACCAGAAGGCCGATGGGGGTGATCTCGAAGATGCCGAAGGGCTCCAGTCCCTGACCGCGGGCAACGCCGTCGACCAGCAGGTTGGTCGAGGTGCCGATCAGCGTGCAGGTGCCGCCGAGGATGGCCACATAGCTCAGTGGGATCAGCAGCCGGGTCGGCGCCTTGCCGAGCGCCGCCGCGAGCCGGATCACCACCGGGATCAGCACCAGAACGACGGGCGTGTTGTTGACGAAGCCCGAGGCGAGAAGCGTCACCCCAAGGATCACGATCAGCGCCAGCGCGGGCTTTTCCTTGGCTTGGGTGATCACCATGTTCGAAATCGCTTCGAGCACCCCGGTGCGCACCAGCGCGCCCGACAGCACGAACATCGCCCCGATGGTCAGCGGCGCGGGGTTCGAGAACACCGAGAGCAGCTCATCGGTCGAGACGAACCCCAGGGCCACGAAGAGCGCGGCGAGGCCCGCCGCAGGCACCTCGGGCGGGTAGACCTCGAGCATGAACAGCACGAAGAGGCCGACGATCAACGCCAGCGACAGCAGCGCGGCATAGTCCCCGATGAGGGTCTGAAGTTCGGTCATGCGTTTTCACCCATTGCTTGGGCACAACGCTGGAGGTCACGGCAAGGTTGCGCAACCCCCTGCGGAACGGGCGAAAATCGGCGCAGCTTCCGCGCGGGCGGGCAGGCACAACGATGCAGGCACGAAAAAACCGCCCGGGCCGGAGCCGCGGGCGGTTTCAGAATGCTTGGCGATGCGCGGCTCAGCGGCGGCGGTCGCGGCGCGAGGACATCGGCTGGAAGGCCACGCCCACATGCGCCTCGCAATAGGGTTTGCCCTGCTGCACCGGCAGGCCGCAGAACCAGAAGTCCTCGGTCGCCGGATCGCCCACCGGCCATTTGCAGGTGCGCTCGGTCAGATCCATCAGCGACAGCTTCTTGGCCTTCTTCTCGACCTCGCTGACCTTGGCCAGAGCCTCGGGGCTGATCTCATTGGCCGAGGGCTGCGGCGGCAGCGGCTGGCCAGCCGGCACGATCGGCTTGCGCGACGGGCCGACGGGCGCCGGGCGGGTTTCGGGCACCGGGGCCGCCTCGCGCGCGGCGGGCTCGGGCGCTGCCGCGGGTTCCGGCTTGGGTGCGGGCTTGGCCCTGCTTTCCTTCGCTGCGGGCTTGGCTTCCTTGGCCGGGGCTGCGGGCGCAGCAGGGGCCGACGCGCCGCCAGCAGGGGCGGTGCGGTTCGAGAGGCCCAGCCGGTGCACCTTGCCGATCACCGCATTGCGGGTGACGCCGCCAAGTTCCTTGGCGATCTGGCTGGCCGACTGGCCCTCGGCCCACATCTTCTTGAGAAGCTCGACGCGCTCATCCGTCCAGGACATGTCCGATCCTTGCTTGAGAAAAAGCGGCCCGTGATCAAGGGCCGCCTGAAAATTCCATCAGGGGCCCTATTGTAGTCATCGTATGGCGAGTTACAAGCCGGACCCAAACGGAAAGGAGACCTCATGGACAGCCAAGCCCGCTTTGAGCCCGGCGCCCGGCGTTTCGGCGCGGTGAACTGGCTCGGCCTCGCCACTCTGTGCCGCCGCGAAACCCAAAGATTTCTTGCGGTCTGGACGCAGACGCTGCTGGCGCCTCTGGTCACCGCCGGTCTGTTTCTGGTGATCTTCACCATTGCGATAGGTCCGACCCGCGGCGAGGTGATGGGCGTGCCCTTCACCCAGTTCATCGCCCCCGGCATCCTGATGATGACGGTGATCCAGAACGCTTTTGCCAACACCTCCTCGTCGATCGTGATCTCGAAGGTTCAGGGCAACATCGTCGACACGCTGATGCCGCCGCTGGCGCCGTTCGAACTGGTGATCGGTTATCTCGCGGGCGGCATCACGCGCGGGCTGGTGGTGGCCTGCGCCATCCTGCTCGGGCTCTGGGCGACCACCGGACTGGTGCCCGCGCATCCGCTGATCGTGCTGGGCTTTGTGCTGCTGGGCGGGGCGTTCCTGTCGTCCGTTGGCATCGTCGCGGGGCTGTTCGCCAATAAGTTCGACCAGATGGCAGCGATCACCAATTTCATCGTGACGCCCTTGGCATTCCTGTCGGGCACCTTCTACTCGCGCGAGGCTTTGCCGCCGCTGCTGTACGAGATCACGCAGTTCAACCCGGTGTTCTATCTGATCGACGGTGCCCGCTATGGCGTGCTCGGCGTGTCGGACGCGGACCCGGCGCTGGGGGCCGTGGTCTCGATTGTGGCGACGGCGGTGGTCTGCCTCGGCGCTTGGGGGCTCTTCCGCACCGGCTGGCGGCTCAAGGCCTGAGCGGGCAAGCCCCGGACCGCCTTCCGAAAGAAAACGCCGGCCTCTTTGCGGGGGCCGGCGTTTTTCGTTGGGCGGTGTGGGTTGTGATCAGCGGCGCTGGGGAATCACCTGCTGGGCGATGCCCGCGAAGATCAGATAGACCGAGGTGATCACCAGACCCCAATGCGCCCAGCTTCCGGCGTGGAAGTCGGTCCAGGCCGCCCAGCCCGCGCAGCCGGTCCAGATCAGCGCCATGGGCAGCGAGAACGGCCGCCAGCGCACGGTGCGCACCGGGTGGATGAACTTCAGCGGCAGGAACATCGCCACCGACAGCACCGCCACCAGCGTCAGGATCACCCAGAAATCCGGCTTCAGCGCAAAGAGCACCAGCACCAGCATGTTCCAGCAGCCGGGAAAGCCCTGGAACGAGTTGTCGGTGGTCTTCATCCGGCTGTCAGCGAAATACATCGCCGAAGCGAAGGTGATGACGATGATCGCGAACCAGCCCGTCCAGCCCGGCAGCAGCCCCGAGTTGAAGAGGGCAAAGGCGGGGATGAACACATAGGTCAGATAGTCGATGATCAGGTCGAGCAGCACGCCGTCGAAGCGCGGTGAGTTGACCTTGACGTCGTATTTGCGCGCCAGCGGGCCGTCGACGCCATCCACGGCGAAGGCCACCACCAGCCACAGGAACATGATCGACCAGTCCTCCTGCGCGGCGGCCAGCATCGCGAGCATGGCAAAAACGGCACCGGTTGCGGTAAGCAGGTGAACGATGAGGGCACGGGCTTGAAGTGTCATGCCGCCCGTCTTGGCGGAAATGAGACCGCCGCGCAATCGTCACGCCTCGTCGGCTGGCGGATCCTTCATCAGCGTGGCCAGCGTGCCCAGGTCCATCCCGAAACCGCT
Organism: Salipiger sp. ABN3_019; assembly: GCF_056158605.1. Classification (NCBI taxonomy): domain Bacteria; kingdom Pseudomonadati; phylum Pseudomonadota; class Alphaproteobacteria; order Rhodobacterales; family Roseobacteraceae; genus Salipiger; species Salipiger sp. ABN3_019. Next base: position 203,516 of record NZ_JBSWTP010000009.1, on the reverse strand, counting down.
CTGCAGCTTGTCGGCGGCGCTCTCGCGCATCTCAGCGGTCTTGTTCTGCGAGAGCTTCCAGGTGCTGTCGATCTCGTCGATGCGCAGCCGGAAGGGCAGGATCATGCGCTGCAGCTTGGCCCGGACCTCCGGGTCCATCTTATCCATGGTCCAAGGGCTCTTGGGGGCAAGGCGGGCCTCGAAGGTGGCGCTTTGTTCGGCCAGCAGCGGGTCGATCTGCGCGTGCGGCAGCGGCTCGAGCGTGCCGGTCAGATGCACCGCCACATAGTTCCATGTCGGCACCTGTCCGGGATCGCCGTACCAGTCGGGCGAGACGTAGCCGTCGGCGCCAGTCACCGCGAGCCGTGCGGGAATGCCGTCGCGGGCGGCGCGGCAAATCGGGTTCGAGCGCACGAGGTGCAGGTCGGCATAGCTGGCATCTTCCGACAGCAGGAAGGGCACATGCGACAGCAGCGGCGCGCCCTCGGCGCTGACCGCCAGCGTGCCGAAAGAGCGCGCGCGCACGAGATCGAGGCTGCGGGCAAGCTCGGTCCGGCGGAAGGTCGGGTTCGGATGCATGGCCTCAGGCCGTCAGCTGCGTGCCGCGGATGCCGGTGATCGTCGCGGTGACGATCGCGCCTTCCGTCTGCGGCGTGTCGAAGAGCACTTCGGTGAATTGCTCGGTGCGGCCCATCTCGGGGCTCTCCATCAGCACCTGATGCGTGCGGCCCGGCTGCGCGGCCAGATGGCGCTGCACGGCGGCATCCCCGGCGGCACGCAGGCGCGCGGCGCGGGCCTTGATGTCGTTGCCGTTCACCTTGCTCGGGATGCGCGCGGCAGGGGTGCCGGGGCGCGACGAGTAGGGGAAAACGTGCAGCCACGTGAGGTCACACTCCTCGACCAGCTTCAGCGAGTTGGCGAAATGCTCTTCGGTCTCGGTCGGGAAGCCCGCGATGATGTCGGCACCAAAGGTCATCTCGGGGCGGAGCTTGCGTGCCTCCTCGCAGAAACGGATGGCATCGTCGCGCAGGTGGCGGCGCTTCATCCGCTTGAGGATCAGATCATCGCCGTGCTGCAGCGACAGATGCAGGTGGGGCATCAGGCGCGTCTCGGTGGCGATGGCCTGCATCAGGTTCTCGTCGGCTTCGATGGAATCGATGGACGAGATGCGCAGGCGCGGCAGGTCCGGCACCAGCTTCAGGATGCGCATGACAAGATCGCCAAGCCGCGGCGTGCCGGGCAGATCGGCGCCCCAAGAGGTGAGGTCCACCCCGGTCAGCACCACCTCGTTATAGCCCTGCTGCACCAGCCGCTTGATCTGGTCGACCACCACGCCCGCAGGGACCGAGCGGGAATTGCCGCGGCCGTAGGGGATGATGCAGAAGGTGCAGCGGTGATCGCAGCCGTTCTGCACCTGCACATAGGCGCGCGACCGGGTGCCGAAACCGTCGATCAGATGGCCCGCGGTCTCGGTCACCGACATGATGTCGTTGACCATGACGCGCTCGGTCTCGCCAATGAAGCCGCTGGACAGGCGCGACCATGTCTCGGGCGCCATCTTTTCGGTGTTGCCGACCACCGCGTCGACCTCGGTCATCGCGGCAAAGCTGTCGGGGTCGATCTGCGCGGCGCAGCCGGTGACGATGACCTTGGCGTCGGGGTTCTCGCGGCGCAGGCGGCGAATCTCCTGACGCGCCTTGCGCACGGCCTCGGAGGTCACGGCGCAGGTGTTCACGATCACCGCGTTTTCCATACCGGCCTGAGACGCAAGATCCTTCATCGCCTCGGTCTCATAGGCGTTGAGGCGGCAGCCGAGAGTGGTGAATTTGGGCGCGCTGGTCATGACACCGCCTCGAGCCAATCGTGGGTGAAATTGCCGTCGAACACATGCGCGGTGCCGCCGGTCATCCAGACGCCATCCTCGCGCCAGTCGATCTGCAGCGTGCCGCCATCAAGCTCGATGGTCACGCGGCGCCCGGTCAGGCCGCGGCGCGCGGCGGCGACGGCGGTGGCGCAGGAGGACGAGCCGGAGGCCAGCGTGAGGCCCACGCCGCGCTCCCAGACGCGCATGCGCAGGTGATCGGGGCCGATGAGGCTGGCGACCTGCACATTGGTGCGCTGCGGATAAAGCGGGTGATGCTCATGCGCGGGGCCGAAGCTGTCCAGATCCACCGCCTCGGCATCCTCGACGAAGAAGGTGCAATGCGGGTTGCCCATGCCGGTGGCGGTGGGGCTGCCGTCGATCGGCAGTTCCAGCGTGTCCATCTCGTGCGCCAGCGGCACCTCGTCCCAGCGCAGCTGCGGCTGGCCCATGTTGACCGAGGTCAGCCCGTTGCCGGCATCGCGCGCCAGCAGCACGCCGCGCTCGGTGGTGAGCGTCAGGGCGTCCTTGCCGGTCTCGTCGATCAGGAAGCGCGCGATGCAGCGCGTGGCGTTGCCGCAGGCCCCGGCGGTGGAGCCGTCGGCGTTGTAGAAGGTCAGATGAGCATCCCCGGCGTCGGTCTTGGAGATCACCGTCAGCTGGTCGAAGCCGACGCCGCGGTGGCGGTCGGCGATGGCCATGGCGAGGGCAGGGGTCATGGCGACGTCACGCGCCCGACCGTCGAGCACGACGAAGTCGTTGCCAAGCCCGTGCATCTTCATGAAGGGCAGGTGATATGTGGGCGCGTGTTTCATCCGCGCGCATATACGCGCGTTGACCAAACGTTTCCAGCCTGTGTTGCAAGGCGGGATGCAGCCTTGCACAGAGGTCGGATCGGAAAGCGGGCAACCCGGCCCTTCAGAGCCCGGCGGACAGGCAGCGGGATCGGGCCGCGAAACAAGTTGGACAGATTTTTCATTTTACCGCTTGACCCTCCCGGCCACACTTTCTAGAAGCCGCCCCACACATAGTGGGCCGTTAGCTCAGTTGGTAGAGCAACTGACTTTTAATCAGTGGGTCGCAGGTTCGAATCCTGCACGGCTCACCATGTGTCAAAATTCCTGCAGAGTGGGCCGTTAGCTCAGTTGGTAGAGCAACTGACTTTTAATCAGTGGGTCGCAGGTTCGAATCCTGCACGGCTCACCACTGGAACTCTTTCCGAGACATCGGACGCAAAATGCGCCGGCCCCGAAACGGGCTGGCGCATTGCTTTTGCAGGCTCAGCTTAGCGCGCTGCAGACGCCTCAGTTCACCGCGACCGGTTGTGGCCGGGGGACGCGCCGACTGCGAAAGCGCAGGGCCGGATGATCGGCGTAGATGCAGCGCGTGATCATGTAGGATTCAACCGCCAGAGAGGTGACGAACCACAGGAAGCGGGGAATCGAATCCTGCAAGAAGGTCATCGCCGCGAGGTAGCCGACGAAGGCGCCGCAATAGGCGATCAGCCGCCGCGCCATCAGCTCGTCGCCGCAGCTTCGGGCCAGTGCCGCGCTGCGGAAGAAGTTGACCGCTCCGAAAGCAGCAAAGCCAAGGAACACCAGCAGGCCGACGATTCCCTGTTCGGTGAGAAACTCCAGATAGAGACTGTGAGTCGCCCGGCCTTCGCCGCGGAAGATCAGCCCGGCCTCAAGCGCGCCGTTCTGATAGTGCGCCTCGAAATTTCCGACACCAACGCCAAACCACGGATGTTCGTTGAACACGTTGTAGGCGACCGACCAACTGGCCAGTCGGCCCTCGGTGCTGGCGTCCTGCGCCTCGCCAGCAGCGGCGGTGCTGAAGATGCTAGAGAAACGCTCGATCAGCTCATCACTGGCAATGACCCCGGCGAGCACCACGACCAGAACCATGACAATACATGCGACAAAGAACTGTCGCCGCGTGAAACTTGTCGCCAAGACGATCAGCCCCAGCATGAGGCCGATCAGCGAGCCGCGTGATTGCGTGGCAAGCAGCCCGGCGATCATCGCCGCGACCACCAAGGCCCAAAGCACCATGGTGAGCGGATTGCGCGCGTTCAAGAATTGGAAGAGGCCCAAGGGCACGGTGAACACCACGATCGCCGCAAAGAAATTGGGGTCGAGCAGCATACCGGAGAATCGGCTCGAGCTTTCGGTGAAGCGCGAGAACCCAGAGAAACCCGACGGCGACGCGCCGAAGACGAGCTGATACACACCGAGCATACAGATGATGGCTATCGGAATGGTCGCCGACAGCGCCACCGTTTCAAAGCCGCGCTTGTGGTTCATGAAGGCCAGCGCGAGGATGGCCACCGCCGCCTCCTTGATGAAGTCCTTCGACAGATCGACGCTCACGCCCCAGCGCAGGGCGTAGGTCGCGCTGATCAGTTTCAGCGCAAAGATGATGCAAAGGAAGGTGATGGCGACCATCGGCACATAGGGCTTGTCCTTGTAGACCGCGTAGCGCGCCGCCAGCAGCACGAAGAGCCCCGGCGCGGTGATCTTGGCCAGCGAGGGCAATCCGTAGAACTCGATCAGATTGTCCGAAAGGTTCGACATGATCATCGCGATCAGCCCGGCCAGCGCCATCATCGGATAGCGGATGCCGACGGCGAAAATCAGCAGGGCGACCGGGGCAATCATCAGCAGTGTCAGCGAGCGGCTGGCCAGGACGTATGACACAGCAAGGGCCATGAGCCCCGCGCCGAGAACGCTGAACACTCCGCGCCAGTCGACGCCATTACGGGGGGAGGCAGCAGCGTGTCGCTCATGGCCGTGCTCCCTTCGTGGCTGTCGCTGCGGGGGGTGATGCGAAGATCATGCGCGCCTCCGCTTCAGGATGAACCTCTGCCCGGCGCTGAACGCCTCGGGGACGAGAATGCGCAGCGCCACGAGGTAGGTCGCACCAAAGGCGGCAGCCCCGGCGAGCAGGCGCAGCAGTTCCGATCCGCTGTGCAGTTGCAGCACGAGGAAGGCCGAGACCGTGGCGCTTCCGGCGCAGATCAGCGCCGGGCGCAGGGCGGCAAAGACCTTTCCGGCGGTGACATGCATCACCCGCTTGGTGGCAAGATAGGTGGGCACGAAGCGCACGAAGGCCAGCACAAGCTGCGCCGCTGCAACCGCGGTGATGCCGAAGGGAATAGCCGCCGCCAGCAGCAGCACAAACACCGGCAGATTGAACAGCGCCACGCGGAACATCAGGTCGGTGCGGCTCAGCGCCTTGAGCAATCCGCCGGGCACCATGTTGAGCGTGCTGACGGCGAAGGCTACGGCGATGAACTGCATCGGAGCGATCATGCCGTACCATTTGTCGGTGTAGAGGACATGCACCGTCGGCTCTGCCAGCACGGCGATGGCAGCGCCCACGCCGAACATCAGCAGCGCGCAGTAGCGCAGCGACTGGTAGTAATAGGTCGCAAGCTCTTCGGGGTGGGTCTGGATCTTTGACATCACCGGATGCAGCACCGTGCCCGCGACCGAGGTGAAGCTCTTGATCGCCAGTTCGGGGATGCGAAAGGCGATCGCGTAGATGCCCAGTGCGGCAGGACCGAGGAACTTGCCGACCAGCAGGTTGTCGAGCAGACGGGGCGTGGAATTGATCGTCTCGGCACCGATGAGATACGAGCCATAGCCCATGACATATCGCACCGTCGGCCAGTCGGGCAGGGCTGTGGGTCGCCATGGCCGCATCCAGAATAGCATCACGGTGCCGATCACCGCCCCAACCACATAGCCCAGCACCAAGGCCCAGACGCCGTATCCCATCATCGCCAAAGTGATCGAGATCAGCCCCTTGGCCAGCCCCTGCGCCACATCTGGCACCAGCTTCTTGCGCAGGCTGAGCTCTCGGAACAGCAGGCTGATGTGCACCGAGCTGACCGCGCGGATCACCAGCACAAGGCAGATGGTGCCCAGAAGAGGTTGCAACTCGGGCGAGTCGAAGAGCCCGGCGATGCCGCCGGACCCCCACCACAGTAGCAGGGCCATCAGGCCGGACGTGAAGAGCGCGCAGAAGAATACGGCATTCGCCGTTTCCTCTTGCCGATCCTTGACCGAGATCAGCGCCGCGCCGAGGCCGAACTTCGAGATGATCTCGAAATAGCCCATGATCGCGAGGCAGATCGCCATCAGGCCGAACTCGGCCGGATCGACGTAGCGTGCGATGATGATCACCGCGACAAAGTTCAGAAGCTTTGTGGAAGCGAAGGAGAGATAGGCCCAGAACAGGTTCTTGGTCGTGGCCTTGCCGGGAGAAAACGCCATGCAGGAAAGTCCTCGAAAACATGAGGAGGGGAAATGAATAATGCGGCGGCCTGAAAAATGACATCGCGGGGGCGACATGCGGCCGAAGTATAGAGAATTGAGTTAAGTCTAAGGTCTGTACCCGGCGCGGCAAAGGGCAAATGCGCATCCGCGGGGTGGTTGCACAAGTTTAGCGCGTTCGATCTAGGCTCCGGGTCACGACCCCGTGTTTTTCCGCGGCGCGGCGCGGAATTGTTGCCGCAAGCAGGGGGCGATGCTACAGTTCGGTATCAGACTAAGTGATTTCGCACTATTTCAATTTCTTTTTTTACCGATGCCTCCCGGCGTCATTGGATTGGTTTTGACCGTGAAACGCATCATTCTTGCAGTCGTCGTATTTGGCGCAGTTCTCACGCCGCTTCTCTATGCCATCAAACAGTCCCGGCCAGTGTACGAAGCCAGATCATTGGTCTCCTTCGCGCTGGGACGTGAATATGTTTACGTGCCGGACCCCAGTCTTACGGACATCAAAGCGCCGAACGCCGGCGACTTTCAGGGCTTCGTGAACGCCGAGATGCTGCTTCTGGACAACCCCAAGCTGGTGCGGGAGGCGATCGAGTCGGTCGGGCTCGAGCGGGTCTACCCGGACATGCCGAACACGGAAGCGGGGCTTGTTGGGGCGACGATCCGGTTGGACGAGAGCACGATGATCGAGCTGATCACCGGGTCCTATGTGGTGAAGGTTTCGGTCTTTCACACCAATCCCGCGGTCGCCGCGGATCTGGTCAACGCTTTGATCGTCGCCTTCTTTGATCACCGCCGAGAGATGTATACCGAGCGCGAGCTTGTCACCATCACCGCGCGTCTCGAAAAGGCGCAGCAGGAGGCCGAGGAGATCGACGCCGAACTGACCGATCTGCTGGGCGGGCCGGATGCCAGCGGGCTCGAAGTGCAATATGAAAACGCGATCAACGACGAGGTGCAGCTCAAGACCGAGCTGCGCGAGTCTAAACTCGAACTGATCACCCTGCGCCAGCGCCAAACGTCTTTCGAGAACCGTCTGGGGTTCGAGGCAGAGGCGGTCGAGGCGCAGACGCAGGTGGAAGAGGCCGAGAGCCGCATCGCCTATCTCGAGCGCGAGCTTGCGGGAACGCAGACGCAGGTGTCCGACCTGTCGCAAGTGCTGCCGCGGGCGCGGCTGCTGCAGACCCGGCAAGCCGCCCAGACCGAGCGGATCGCCGAGCTTGACCTGCGCCTGCGTGACGCGCGCGCCGTCGAAGTCTCGGGCTTTGACAACGTGCGGGTGATCGAAGAGGGCACGCCGCCGATCAACCCGGTCAACATGTCGCCGCGCACACAGTTCGCGATCGCCGTGGTGGTTGCCGCGATTGCCGCCTTCGCCGCCTATATGATCGCGATAATTCTGGGCTCCCGCCCGAAGAAGACGCGCGACGAAGACGAGCTTCAGGGGCCCAGCGTCACCGTGATGAAGCAGTCGCCCCGTGGCGATGATCGGCCGGCGCATCTGGCGCGCTGAGTCTGTCTCGCGCGCGGCTGTGGTCGCGCGCGTCCGAGCCCATTTACGGACGGAATATTCCCATGAAGGCTGCGAAGATTGATCTTCCCGCGCAGGCGACGGCTATTGAAAGCCCCGAGCCGCTGCGTCTGGGATATCTGATCGACACACTTGTCACCGGCGGCGCCGAGCGCCTTGTGCTGACCTTTGCCGAGGCGGTCCGCGCCCGCTCTGACGTGGAGCTGACCGTGTTCGTGCTAAGCGATCTGCGGACCCCGTTTTATGAAAAACTGCGGGCGCTGGGCACCGAGGTGGTGATGCTGCCGGGCCGCAATCTCGCCGACTTTGGCCGCTTCCGGCGGTTGGTTGCGGCGTTGCGGGCGCGGCGGATCGAGTATCTGCATGCGCATTTGGCTTCGTCCAGCACGCTTGGCGCGTATGCGTCGAAACTGCTGGGCATCCCGTTTGTCACGACGATCCACAACGTCAAACCCTCGGTCCGCCGTATCCGGCCCGGTCGGCGAGTGTTGCAGGGCGTGGCGATGCGCTTGCCCGGGGTGAACAAGATCGCCGTGGGTGAAGCGGTGGCCGAGGCCGCGGCGAAAGAGATCGGTCGCTCGGGGTGCCGCGTTGTGCCCAACGCCGTTGCCGACAGCGTGGTCGCGCCCTTCGGGTCGAGAGCGCGGCTGCGGCGAGAGTTGCAGCTTGGCGAGGATCAAATCGCGCTGGTCTGCGTCGGGGCGATCATCGGGCAAAAGGCGCATGAGGTTCTGCTCGATGCCTTCGCGACGGTGCATGAAGCTGCGCCCAACACGGTGCTTCTCTTGGTCGGGGATGCCCGCGATGCACCCCGTCATGCCGCGCTGCTGGCGCAGGCCGAGCAGCTTGGGCTGGAGGGGGCGCTGCGGTTCCTTGGCATGCGCAGCGACATCCCCGAGGTGCTGGCGGCCAGCGACATCTTTGTCAGCTCGTCGCATTGGGAGGGCGCGCCGGTCTCGCTTCTGGAGGCGATGGCCAACGGTCTTCCGCCGGTGGTGACCGATGTCGGAGAAAACGGGCTGGTGCTGGAAGGCACCGGCGCGATTCTGGTGCGGCCCCGCGATCCCGAGGCGCTGGCCCGCGCTATGCTCGAGATGATCGAGACGCCGCGTCTGCGCAGCGCCACCGCCGAGGCTGTGCGCGAGCGGGCGCTCGGGCGCTATGGCACTGCCACATGGGTGGAACGGCTGCTGGCGATCTATGCCGAAACCGGCCAGCGCCGCGACTGGCACCATCCGCGGGCTGACGTGCCGCCGCCGCCTCTGCAGAACCGGTGAACGCCCCGTTGAAAGGCACGCGCGCCACGCCGCGCCACCGCCAGCGGAGGCCGGACCATAAAGTCTTGACGCCTCTTCGGGGCGCTGCGTATCGTCAAAGGATAGTTATGAAAGGTGGGTCCAAGACGTTTTCACTACGGGCCCGGAATTGTTGGAATTCGTCCCAAAGCTTCAGGGGGACATTGTGTCAGTCAAATCGCCTCTCCCGGCAAAGCCGACGTCGGATTTCATCCGTCTTGTCAGGATTGGTCGATGCCGCTGAATATTTTGGAAAGGAGGTTACGTTTGAAGCGCGATCACGGCGCAGCCGAAGGATCGCGAAATGCGTCGTTTGAACGGCAAGCTGACGAGCAACCGCGGCGCGACCGCAGCTACGTCCGCATAGCGATTTTGACGGCGAGCTGTGCACTTACAGCAATTTTTTACGCTTGGCTTATTTCATTTTTCGTCGGGTTCAGCCTCGGGGCGATGGCTTGGATTGGTATTGCATTTTTTGGCGCTCTGGCCGGGTATATTCTGGCGATCATCCTCTGATCGCATCCCCCGGTAGCCCCTGCGGGCCAGCGCCCCGATCCATCTAACGCTTCTGCCGCCGTCAAGGCGGTCAGCCGGTCCGGCGACGCAGTAGGAGACTGCCGTGTCGACCCACTCTTTGCCGCTCGCGTCCGAATTGGTCTCGGACACCGCGCTTTTCCCGCCCGCCGTCTATCTGATCGGCGCACCGAAATGCGGCACCACAGCCTTGGGTCACTATCTGTCGGAACACCCTGAGGTTGCCTTTTCCAGCCCCAAAGAGCCGCATTACTTCTCGCATGACCTGAACGGGCTGTGCCTGTGCGACGATGCCGCTCAGTATCGCGCCATCTTTCCCAGCGATCCAGCGGCGCGGGTGATGATGGAAGGCTCGGTCTGGTATCTCTATTCCGAGGCGGCGATTTCCGAGATCCTCAAGGCGCGCCCGGATGCGCGGTTCATCGTCATGCTGCGAAACCCGGTGAAGATGCTGGTCTCGCTGCACCGGCAGCTGATTCACGCGCTGGACGAGAACGTCGAGGATTTCCGCACCGCGTGGCAGCTTTCGGAAGCGCGCGCGGCAGGCAAGGATATTCCGCGCGGCTGCCGTGCGCCCTCGACGCTGCTCTATCACCGCACCGCCGCCTTCGGCGAGATGATGGCGCGGCTCTTCGCGCGCGTCCCGCGGGAGCGCGTGCTGGTGCTCTTTCAGGAAGAGATGCGCGCGGACACCGCGGGCACGTACCGCCGGACCCTCGAATTTCTCGGGCTGCCGGACGACGGGCGTACCGATTTCACCCCGGTGAACGAGGCCAAGAAGGCACGCTCAAAGCTGGTGCGTTTCATGGTGTCGCGCGCCGGCCCGGCCCGCGAGGTGGTCTCGGGCCCGATCAAGCGGGCGTTGGGCGTGCAGTCGCTGGGCCTCGTGAAGAGGATGGACGCGCTTAACAACACCAAGCTCGGCAAGCTGAAGGTACCGCCGGACCTCGCCGATGAGATCGCGCGTCACTACGCCGAAGACATGCTGCAGCTGCAGGACCTGCTGGGGCGTGACCTTGCAAAACTGGGCTGGCCGATGCCGGCACGCCCATCCCCAAGAGCCGCCGCCGGGCGCTGAGCCCGCGGCACACTGTTTTTAAGACTTTTGATTTTTGCCTATTTGAAAAGGAAACATCATGTTGAAGCGCAACTACAACAGCCGTAAGCGCATCCTCGTCACGGGCGGGGCGGGTTTCCTCGGCTCTCACCTGTGCGACCGCCTGCTCGAAAGCGGTGCCGAGGTGCTTTGCGTCGACAACCTGTTCACCGGCACGAAGCGCAACATCGAGCACCTGCTGGGCAATCCCCGCTTCGAGTTCCTGCGCCATGACGTGACCATCCCGCTCTATGTCGAGGTCGACGAGATCTACAATCTCGCCTGCCCGGCCTCGCCGATCCACTATCAGCACGATCCGGTGCAGACGACCAAGACCTCGGTGCATGGGGCGATCAACATGCTGGGTCTGGCGCGGCGTCTGAAATGCCCGATCCTGCAGGCCTCGACCTCAGAGGTGTATGGCGACGCGCTGGTGAGCCCGCAGGCCGAAGGCTATTGGGGCAACGTCAATCCGATCGGCGTGCGGTCCTGTTATGACGAGGGCAAGCGCTGCGCCGAGACGCTGTTCTTCGATTACAACCGCCAGCACGGGCTGCCGATCAAGGTCGTGCGCATCTTCAACACCTATGGTCCCCGGATGCATCCGCAGGATGGCCGGGTGGTGTCGAACTTCATCCGTCAGGCGCTGTTCGACGAAGACATCACCATCTATGGCGACGGCAGCCAGACGCGCTCGTTCTGCTACATGGATGAGCTGATCGACGGGATGATGCGGATGATGGCCACGCCCGACGGGTTCACCGGACCGGTCAACCTTGGCAACCCGCAGGAATGCACGGTCAAGCAACTGGCCGAGATGATCGTCGCGCAGACCGGCTCGCGCTCGCAACTGGTGTCGCGCGAACTGCCCAGCGATGACCCGGTGCAGCGCCGCCCCGACATCACCCTTGCGCAAGAGCACCTCGGCTGGACCCCGAATGTCGAGCTTTCGCAGGGCATTGCAAAGACGATCGCCTATTTCGAGGACCTGCTGGACAAGCCCGCGCGGCAGATGCAGGCCACCTCCTGAGCGCAGCCCTCTGCGGCTGCCGAAGGGCATGACCCGGACATTGCGGTGTCCGGGTCGCAACCAGTGTTAGGATAGCCACTATGGCACCCTCGGTGCGCGTGACCGGTCTTTTGCGGCTGGCTGTATTCGTCACCGGCGCAGTGATCGCCGGTTGGGTCTTTGGCGTCGGTGAAGCGGTGTCGCAGACTGTGCCCGGCGAAGCGCAAGACGCGCCGCCGGTCGGCTTTGGCGCCGCGACGACGGGCGGGGCAGGGGGGCGGCGCGTGGCCGTCACCTCGCTGGCGGACGAAGGGCCGGGCAGCTTGCGCGCAGCCATTGAGGCTCCGGGCGGACCACGGGTGATCCACTTCGACATCGGCGGCACCATCGCGCTGAGCCGGCAGATCGAGATCGGCGCAGACATCACCGTGGACGGGCGTGGCGCGCCTTCTGCGGTCACGCTGACCGGGGGGCGCCTGCGGGTGATCGGCAGCAATGTGATCCTGCGCGGCCTGCGCGTGCGCCCTGGCGACGGGCCCGGCGATGGCGGTGAGAACCGTGACGGCATCTCCATCGGCTGGGGCAAGGCGCCGATCCGCAACGTGCTGATCGATGGCAATTCAATCAGTTGGTCGGTGGATGAGGGGCTGGCGGTCTGGGGCGACGTTTCGGATGTGACGATCTCGAACAACATCATTGCCGAAGGCCTTGATCAGTCGATTCATCCCAAGGGGCGTCACAGCATGGGCCTTCTGGTCGGAGGCGGCGCGGCGCAGCGCATCACGCTGGTCGGCAACCTTATGGCGCACAACCGGCACCGCAATCCCGCGATCAAGGACCACAGCCGCAGCATCGAGTTGATCAACAATCTCGTCTATAACTGGGGGCCGAACGGCTTGCAGGGCACCGGGTCGGAGATCAACATTCTCGGCAATGTCTATGTGCGCGGACCTGACAGCGTCGAACGCCCGCCATTCTACCTTCAGGATGGCGATCTGACCGAGCCGCATTTCTTCCTGCAGGACAACATCGGTGCGCTGCGCGAGGATGGGGAGGCCACGCTCTCGGAAAAGCCGGTCTTTGAAGGCAGCGGCACGCCGGTGCTGCCTTCGGCGCAGGTTGAAGACGCCGTGCTTGCACATGCAGGCGCACGGCTGCCCGAACGCGATGCCGTCGACCGTCGGATCATCGAGGAGGTGCGCAGCCGCAGCGGCTACATCATCGATTCGCCAGAGTGGGTGATGGGGGGGCGTAAGCCCAAGCCAGAGCCGGAGCCCGCAGAAGACCTCGAGTCCTCAGAGGCTTGCACAACTATAGGTTGTTCTGAGGCCCCTGCGCCCACCGCAGATATCGAAAATGGCGGCTGAGGAGCGGGGGATAAACTGATGCTCAGTCCGCAGGCAACTGCGGCAAAGGCGCGGCTGAATGATGGCTGTTTTCACAAACTTGGGCGCGTTGCTCCAAAAAACAGCTTTCAACTCCCACCATGAAAAGCTACTGTTTTCATAGCGATCATATGCTTTGATTTAGTTTGAATTCTTATCGCTCCGCCACATTTTTAGGAGCATGTTCCGGCCTTTTTTTGGCCACCATCCGGCGCACTGCTCGCGCATATTTTGATCACCGCGGATCACCGCGGCCCTTATTGTTCGTACTTTTGGCCGGGGGCTCGCCTCTGTTGCCGTTTTAAGTCTGCCGAGGATATTTACGATGGATTTTTCAACCAATAACGATCTCGAAAAACCGAAGAGTTTCCAACCTCTAGACGACACCACCGCCCGCCTCAAAGCTTTCACCAACTCTCACTACCGTACCGACCTGAAGTCCTCTGCCGCGCATTCCTCGGGCTTTGGCGCACAGGCGGCAGCGCTTCCGGCGCCCGGACGCAGCGCAGCCTGGCCCCGGTTCTCGGTTGGCTTCCAGCCGCGGTCGCGCCTCTTCTACCGGGCCTATAACTTCGCCATCTCCATGACCCTGTTTCTAATGGTGCTGCCGCTGTTTCTGGTCATCACCGGTCTCGTCGCGCTCACTCAGGGGCGGCCGATCTTCTACCGTGGCCCGCGCATCGGCGAGAACGGCGAGCTGTTCGACGTGCTGAAGTTCCGCACCCTCGACAGCGCCAAGGCGGCACAGCTGACCAAAGACAAGGTGCTTCCCAAAGGGTCGGGCATCGAAACGCCCATGGGCCTCTTCCTCCGCGAGACCCGGCTTGATGAAATCCCCCAGCTCCTCAATGTCATCAAGGGCGACATGAACATGTGCGGACCGCGCCCGGTGCGCCCCGAGATCGCCGCACAATATGCCTCGGAGATCCCCAACTACGAGCGCCGTTTCCGGGTCAAGCCCGGCATGATCGGCCCGGCGCAGGCCTATATGAGCCACGGCACCTCCAAGGCGATCCGCTCGCGCCTGAACAACAAGCTGTGCGGCACCGAAGTGTCTTATCTGGGCGAAATTTCTCTGGTGTTTATCGTCGGCGCCTGTGTTCTGGCGCGCACCGGTTCGCGTATCCTGTCGCGGCTGTTCGGCGGGAAGGCCGAACGGGTCGAGGCGGCGCGCGCCCGGCTCTATGACATCCGTTTTGTCTGCGACGACGGCTCTGAACGCGCGGTGTTCTGGGTCGACGAAGATCAGTTGATCCTCGAACAGGGCAGCGCTTTGAACGTGCCGCTGACCGGACGGCTGGTGATGAACCTGCCCGATGGCCAGACACGCAGCGCCACGGTCGATCTGAGCACCGTTCAGGCCACCGCGCCGAACGGACGTGTGCAGGTTGCCTATCGCGCCAAGAGCGATTTCAGCGCGCACATCCTGAGCCGCTATCTGTTCCAAGCTGTGGTCGTGCCGCATCGGTCCGAATTCCTTTCGGCCCGCTTGCGACGCGCCCTGAGCCGCAGCGCCTGAATGGCCTTGTCGGGCGCGCCGGACAGGCGGGCCCGATCCTCCCCCAAGACCCAAGAGCCAATACACGAGACTTTGTGACGTTAGAGAGTGGGGTTCGACCGGGCGGCAATTGCCGCCGCCCAGGCACGCCAAAAACCTGACAGAACAATAAGTGATTTAAAACATTTCTTTTTTCCCTCTCCTCTGAGGATCTTCCCATGCCCGAGGAAATTACATTCGGCGTCACCAACTTGAGTGGCGAGCTTAATACAAACCCCACCGCGCTGGATTTCAGCGAGACCGGCAACCCTGTGCTCTTCGTTGCCCAGCAGGATGGCACGATCTACCGCTACGAGATCGAGCGTCAGCCCGACGGATCGGATGCGGATACGACCTCTGATTTCGTGGTCACCTCTGCCATCGCGATCGATGTGATCGCCGACGACACGCAGAACTTCAACGACGACGGCACGACCAATTCCACCAGCAAGCGGCAGATGACCGGGCTGGTGGCGACCACCGATGAGGATGGCAATGACGTGCTTTACGTCACGTCCTCGGACTGGCGGATCGCGGTCGGTGAGGACAGCGGCCTCGACACCAACTCCAGTCAGATCCACCGCATCGTGCTGGATGCCGACACCGGCGAGGTACTGTCGAATGTCGCCATCGTGCGCGGACTGCCCCGCTCGGAAGAGAACCACGCGGCCAACGGTCTTGATCTGTCGGTCGATCCCGACACCGGCGACACCTATCTTTGGGTCACGATCGGCGGCAACACCAACAAGGGTGCGCCGGGCAACAACTTTGCGGGCACGGTCGATTTCGCCTACTCGGCCTCGGTCATCAAGATCAACCTGACCGACCTCGAATCCTACGACATCCGCACCGATGCCAACGGCAATCTCTTCATTCTCGATCTGCCGACGCTGGATGATCCCTCGCGCGATAACGTCGATCTCAGCACGCTGGACATCGCGAACCTCGATCTCGATCCGAATTTCACGCTCGACGACAACGGCAGCATCAACGGCGTGCTGCAGCCCGACTGGGCCGGCGGCAACAACGGCCTGAACATGGCCAAGATCAGCGATTACGTTCTGGTCAGCGACGGTGGTCAACTGACGCTGGTGGACAACCCGCTGACCGTTCATTCACCGGGGTTTCGCAACCCCTATGACGTGCTGGTGACCGAAGACGGGCAGGTCTACACATGGGACAACGGCCCGAACGGCGGCTGGGGTGGCCAGCCGCTTTCGTACTCCGACGGCGCGGTGGTCAACGACTGGACCTCGGAGTTCGGCACCAACGAGTTCTCGGAACTCAGCAGCAGCGGGTTTGGGGATCAGCTGCACTATCTGGGCGAGATCACGGATGAATACGGCCCCTATGGCGGCCATGCCAACGTCATCCGCGCCGCCGCCGAAGCGCTGTCTCTGGCGTTCAACAGCGATGGCACCTACGCGGGCGCAAGTTCCAGCGATCCGATCATCGCCAATGGTGAAGTGCTCTTTGCCAATGAGGCTGAGGCCCGTGATTTCCTGTCGCAACTGCTGATCATCTACGAGCAGCAGGGCGATGGAAACTGGGTGGACGTGACCGGCGACACCGGGCTTCCGGCGGATTTCTTCGACGTGGTCTCGGGCTACGACTGGGAGCATCCCGGCAGTTCGATCGCCGACGTTCTGGCGCATTTCGACGGCACCTCGGTCATGGACGGCACGGTCTATTCACCCGAGTCCCAAACGCTGGACGAAGATGAGGATGGCTCGCTTCTGGTGACGCCGGAATCCACCAACGGCATGGCGGAATACACCGCGACGTTCTTTGGCGGTCAGCTTGCGGGCACGATCATCGGCGCCAGCTTCGACGAGACGCTCTACTTCGTGCAGCCCGAGGATACCGACGGCGACGGCAGGGTGGATTCCGCCTCGATCGTCTATACGCTCACCGACTTCGGCTCGAACCCGCTGGCGGTGACGACGCTGGGCGATGAGGGGCTTGGCACTTTCATCGACAAGGACGGTGACGGCCTCGACGATTTCGCCGGGCTGATCGTCAGCGCGGTCTATGGCGCGAACAATATCGCGATCTTCGTGCCCGGTGGCGAGCCGCTGGATCCGAGCGATGATCTCGATCTCGATGGCGTCGACAACATTCTCGACAGCCATGTTGGCGATGCGACCGACGGCAAGGGCGTGGTTGTCGGCCCCAATAGCACCGCGAAGTGGGATTTCGAGCTCAACAACCCCTCGTCCACGCCGCTTGGGGCGGTGCCGGACGGCGACAGCATCGCAGGCGGCATCGGCATCAACGCGGTCTGGCGCAACAACGTTCTGCCCGCCACCGACAACGGCGGTGATCCGACGCAGGGCCTGTTCAATGGCGGCGTGTTCAACGTCGGCGGTGCCTCGAGCTTCGTGTCGATCGACGAGGCCTATGCCGGCAGTGCAGAGGGCACGGCGGACAGCCAGCAGAACGTGCTGGGCATCGGCTTCATGTCCTCGGGTGCAAGCGCGCTGACGATCACCACCGAGATGGTCAACATCTTCACCTATTCGCTCAACACCGATGCGCCCGCCAAGACGTGGGACGGCGGCGAGAAGGTCGGCCTGATGGTTGGGCCGGGCGATCAGGACAATTTCGCCGAAGCCACCATCGCGGTTGTCGATGACGGCGGTACGATCAAATACGGCGTGCAGCTGCTGGTCGAAGAAGACGACAGCTATGTCACCAGCTTCGTCGAGATCGCCGGGATCGAAAGCCCCGAGATCCTCGGCGTCGGCGATCCCAATTTCCAGGTGGCGATTGACCTCGACATGAGCGCGGGCACCGCGACCGCGAAGGCGCGCTACGTCAACAACGGCGTCTATACCGACTGGGTTTCGACCGCTGCTCTGGTTCTGCCCTCGGCGGTGATCGAATCCGTCCTCGGGACCTACAACAACTTCGGCAGCACCACCGGCGCGGTTGTCGGCATGGTGGCCTCGACCGACGTCGGGGACGACAGCTTTGCCGCCTCATGGGACTGGATTGAGGTGACCAATGCCTCGGACGGCGAGGTCGTGCACCGCTGGGTGGCGGGCAATGCCGATGTGGCGGCGACCGATGGCGGCATGGACTGGACCAGCGACACCTCGGTGATCGTGGCTGGCACCACGACGGTCTCGACGTTCAACATCACCGAGCTCGACACATCGGTGCCCGGCACCACGCCGGTGGGCGTCTTCACCCAGGAACGCTGGGCGCGCAACACCGGCGAGGGCATGCAATATGAGTTCGCCGTCGATCCGGGCACCTATGCCATCCGGCTCTATATGGGCGACGGCTACAGCGGCACCACGGAGATCGGCGACCGCGTGTTCGACGTCTCGATCGAGGGCGCGTTGTTCCTCGACGACTTCGATGTCGTGGCGGCCTTCGGCAATGCCGTCGGCGGCATGGTGCAATGGACCGGCACGATCGACGATGGCATCGCCGACATCGACTTTGCCCGTGTGGTCGAGAACCCGCTGATCAACGCCATCGAGATCGTCGCCATCGACAGCGTTGCAGACGGGCCGGCGATTTCGGTCGCGGATGCTTCGGTGGCCGAAGGCGACGGGTCGGTGACCGTGGCGATCTCGGCCAGCAACTACGTGCCGTCCGACAGTCAGGTGCTGGTGCAGTTCGAGGTGCGTCCGCTCACCGCCACGGCGGCCAGCGACTACAGCGTTGCGAATGCGACCTTCAATGCCAGCACAGGCGTCTACACCGGCACGCGCGAGATTGCCGGGGGTTCGGCGGATGCCA
The DNA here is from genome assembly GCF_056158605.1 of Salipiger sp. ABN3_019. NCBI lineage: Bacteria > Pseudomonadati > Pseudomonadota > Alphaproteobacteria > Rhodobacterales > Roseobacteraceae > Salipiger > Salipiger sp. ABN3_019. Next base: position 185,253 of record NZ_JBSWTP010000009.1, on the reverse strand, counting down.
GCGTGACCATCGACATTCTCGATGACGCGCTGGGGGAGGCTGCCGAAACCTTCGAAGTGGTGATCACCGCCGTGGCCGGGGCGAATGCGACCATCGGGGAGGATACGGCGATGGTGACGATCACGGACAACGACGGTGGCGCAACAAGCGGCGGCGCGGTGACGCTTGCGATCAACGAAAACTCCAACAACGTCCAGAAATCCAACTATGACAGTGGCTCTTTCGTGCTGACCAACGTCGGCGACAAGGTTGTCACCAAGGTCGAGATCGACGTCAGCAATGCGATCCTCACCGACGCGGTGTTCGATCCCTTCGGCGTTGCGGGCGACACGATCTCGAAGGTCCTGACCATCAACTCCGCTGGCGGCACCGGAGTGGATGCGCCCAACAATGACGAGAGCGACCCGAACAACGAAACCTATGTCGGGGCCGGGGGCACCGCCGGCTACGAGGGCATCGTGCTGACCTTCGACCAATCGTCCAGCGGTGGCTTCGAAAGCGGCGAGAGTGTGACCTTCTCGGTCGATATGGATCCCAACTCGGTGGCCGGGTCCAAGAAGTCGACGCTCGACGAGGGCACCGATCCGGCGTGGGATGTCGGCGGGGTGTCGGGGGCAGAGCTTATCGGCTCCAGCTTTACTGTCACCTATGCCGATGGCACCACCAGCACCGGCTATCTGCAGGGCACCGACACGCAGGCTGGCTCCAAGGGGCTGTCGTCGCAATCCGTGCCGGGCACCACGGCCAGCATCTCGGTCAACGGTCTCAGCGAGGGCGGCGTCGGCACCTACTCTGACGATGACTTCAGCGTCATCGTCAACGGCGCGGCGGGCAGTGTCCTGCGCGTGGTGCTGATGAAGGGCATGATCCAGCCCACCACCAACGCCTTCAGCACCGGCACCAGCTCCGAGCAGGCCTATGCGCCGACCCTCGATGCGCAGCTTGCCGCGCTGGCAGCGTCGGAGTTCCCGGCCAACAACGCGGTCGAAGTGCAGACGGTGGATGTGACCCTCACCGGCGGCGCGCAGGACATCACGGCGCTGTTCGATCTGTCGGGGGTCGCGGCCTATGATTTCACCGGCGAAGATCAACTGCCGCTCGGCATCGTCGCCTCGGTGATCGATCCGGGCAACGACGACCTGCCGCTCGGGCCGACGAGTGACGCGATCTACCTCACCTACGATGCAGACAGCAGTTCCGGCGGCGGCAGCACGCCGACCGGCGATCCGTTCCGCATCGAGGCCGAGGATATGACGCTCGTGCAGGGCTTCGTGGCCAAGAGCAACTCCCATGCTTCGGGGGGCAGCTTCATCCAAGCCACCAGCTCCGGCACCCAGATCGCCAGCTACACCTTTGATCAAAGCGCGGGCAGCTTCGACATCACGCTGGGGTATTTCGACGAGTCCGACGGCCAGTCGGTGCTGAACGTGATCCTTAACGGCACGGTGATCGACAGCTTCGTCTGGGACGCGGATGCCGGCGATGCGACGGTGAACCAAAGCTCCTTCGCCGAGCACACGATCTCTGGCATCGCGCTGGACGCGGGGGACGTGCTGCAACTGTCGGGCACGTCGAACGGCGGCGAGCCGCTGCGCATCGACTATGCGGAGTTCACCCCGGTCGAGGGGAGTGGTTCGGGCGGCGGTGACACCGGTGGTGGAGATACTGGCGGCGGTGATACGGGTGGCGGAGATACCGGAGGCGGTGGCGCCGCGACGGGCGATCCGTTCCGCGTCGAGGCCGAGGATATGACGCTCGTGCAGGGCTTCGTGGCCAAGAGCAACTCCCATGCCTCGGGCGGCAGCTTCATCCAAGCCACCAGCTCTGGCACGCAGATCGCCAGCTACACCTTTGATCAGAGCGCGGGCAGCTTCGACATCACGCTTGGGTATTTCGACGAGTCCGACGGCCAGTCGGTGCTCGATGTGATCCTCAACGGCACGGTGATCGACAGCTTCGTCTGGGATGCCGATGCCGGTGATGCAACGGTCAATCAGACGTCCTTTGCCGAGCACACGATCTCTGGCATCGCGCTGGACGCGGGCGATGTGCTGCAACTGTCGGGCACGTCGAACGGTGGCGAGCCGCTGCGGATCGACTTCATCGACTTCACGCCGCTTGATGGGGGATCGTCTTCGTCCGGGGGCGGCTCGACCACCACACCGCCCAGCGATCCGGTGCGTGTCGAGGCCGAGACCTTCTCGCTCGACGCAGGCTTTGTGATCAAGAGCAACAGCCACGCGTCGGGCGGCCAGATGATCCAGGCCAGTTCCTCGACCACGCAAAGCGCCAGCTTCGTGTTCGACGATGCCACCGGCAGCTACGATCTGACGCTCGGCCATTTCGACGAGTTCGACGGGCAGTCGAGCTTGGACATTCTCGTGAACGGGGTGCTGGTCGACAGCTTCATCTGGAATGCGGATGCCGGCGACGCGACGGTGAACAAGACGTCCTTCGCCGAACATCTGACCAGCAGCGTCGAACTGGAAGCGGGCGACGTGATCACCTTCAACGGCATCTCGGACGGCGCTGAGCCGCTCCGCATCGATTATCTGGAATACGCATATGTGGACGAGGTCATTGGTTGATATGAAGGATTTTAGCTCGGCCCGCCCCGGAAGTTTGCGGGGGTTGATGGTCATTCGTGGCAGCTTTTCGCACATCAACGCGCAGCTCGAACAAGCGCTGCGCCGGGTCCGGCCGGACATCGAGCTTGAGGTGTTCGACGCGGTCAAGGAGTTCAAGGAGGACATGCTCGGCCAGCTGCGCTGCCTTGTGGGTGTGCAGCGCGAATACGGTCTGTCGAGTTGGAGCTCGAAGGACATGCTGCGCTACCGGCTGTCGCGCTCGCAGACCTATTACAAGGCGGTCAACGACATGATCCGCGACCGGTTCCACCCGATGGAATTCGACTTCACCCTGCAGACCCAGTCGCTGTTCAACGCGGCGCTGCCGGGCATTCCCAACTTCGTCTATACCGATCATGTGGCGCGGGCAGGAATGTCCGCGCTGCAAGGCCAGTTCGGCGCCCCAAGCGGTGGCTGGTTCGACTGCGAGCGGCAGATCTACACGCAGGCCGAGCATGTCTTCACCTTCGGGCCAAAGATCCGCCGCCTGCTGATCGAACACTACGGGATCGCGCCGGAACAGGCGTCGGCCATTGGCGCGGGCGCTTCGGTTCTGCCCAAGCGTCCGGTCGAGCTGACCACCGAGCGTTTCGCCAAGCGCCGCATCCTGTTTGTCGGCGTCGACTGGGAGCGCAAGGGCGGCCCGGAACTGGTCGAGGCGTACAAGTTGCTGCGCAAGCGCCTGCCCGACGCCACGCTGACCATCATCGGCTGTCGCCCCGAGGTGGCTGGCGACGGCATCGAGGTGCTCGGCCGCCTGCCGCTCGAAGAGGTCTCCGAGCATTTCCACGACGCCTCGTGCTTTTGCATGCCGTCGCGGCTCGAACCTTTTGGCGTGGTGTTCGTCGAAGCGATGCAATTCGGCCTGCCGGTGGTCTCTACCGACGTCGGCGACATCGGCTCGATCGTGGTCGAGGGCGAGACCGGCCATGTGGTGCCCAGCGGGGACGCGCAGGCGCTGTCAGAGGCGCTCTTCCAGACGCTCGCCATCCCCGAACGCTGCCAGCGCCTCGGCACGGCGGCGAAGGACCGGGCGACCCAGTTCACATGGGACGCCGTGGCCAGCCGCATCGCCGCGCATTTCCCCGGCGAGCCCTCGTTCCCGCGTGCAGAGTTGGAGGTGACATGGTGAATAAGCGTATCCTTTACGTGATCGACAGCCTGAAGATCGGCGGCGCCGAGATGCTGCTGCTGGGCCTGCTCGATGCGGTCCGGGCGCGGGGCGGCGAGGTGCATGTGGCCTATTTCAGCCAAGGTCCGCTCGAGGCGCGGGTGGCCGAGCGCGGTGTCGGGATGACCCGGCTGAGCCAGAAAGGTCTGCGCGATCCGCGCGCGCTGGCGCGCTGCATGCAGTTGATCCGCGAGTGGCAGCCGGACATCGTGCACACCCATCTGATCAAGAGCGATCTCATTGGGCAGATGGCCGCGCGGCTTTCGGGGGTGCCGCGGATCATCACCCTGCACAACACCGACCCGTGGCGCGAGAAGAAGGCAAAGAGCCTTGCCTACCGCACGGTCACCGCCGGGGCCGATGCCTGTATCGGCGTGTCCGAGCGCGTATCGGAACATGTGGCGCGCACCGGCGGTTTCCGCGCCGACCGTATCCAGACCATCGCCAACGGCATCGACCTCGATCACTTCGATCCCGCGCAGGTGCAGCCGCTCGATCTGTCGCCCTATGGCGTGCAGACCGGCTCCCCGGTGATCGCAGTGGTCGGCAGCCTGACGCCGCAGAAGGATCACGAGAATTTCCTGCGCAGCGCCGCCATCCTCGCGCAGCGTCTGCCCGAGGCGGTGTTCCTCGTCGTGGGCGAGGGGCCGCTTGCCACGCAGATCGAGGCGCAGGCGCGCAGCCTTGGCTTGGGGCCAGAGCGGCTGATCCTGACCGGCGCAATCACCCAGATGCGCGAGCTGCTTGCGGCGCTTGACGTGCTGGTGATCTCATCCGCTTGGGAGGGTCTGCCGATGATCCTGCTCGAAGGCATGGCCATGCAATGCGCCATCGCCTCTACGGCGGTTGGCGGCATTCCCGACGTGCTGCAGGATGGCAGCAGCGGGCGGCTTGTGCCGCCGCAGGACCCCGCGGCGCTGGCCGCGGCGGTGGAGGGGCTCTTGTCCGACCGCTCCGCCACAGAGGCGCTTGGCTCCGCCGCCCGCGGGACCGTGGCCGACCGCTTCAGCGCCGACGTTATGCGCGAGCGCATCTTCGCCCTTTACGACAGCAACCACCGGCCGCGTCGCAGCGCGCGCCGCCAGCCGGGGGCGCCCCGTCTGGACAGTTCCAACTGAGGAGTAGCGAGAATGGCATTTTTCCTTCGCCACCTGACCGCCGGCCTGACGTCGGCCCTTATTCTGGCAGCAGCCCTGATCTCTGCTGGCAGCCCCGCCGCGGCAGAGGCCGAAGACTACAAGGTTGATGTCGGCGACCGGCTGACCATCTCGGTCTATGGCAAGCCAGAGCTTTCGGGCACGTTTCAGGTGCGCGCCGACGGCAATGTCGCGCTGCATCTGCTTGGGCCGGTTACCGTGGCCGGGCTGACCATGCGCGAGATCGAAGAGCGGATCGAGACCGAGGCGCGCGAGCGTTTCTCGAGCCGCGAGTTGGTGCTGGTGGACATGCAGGAATATCGCGATGTCTTCGTGCTGGGGGCCGTGGATACGCCGGGCGCTTATGAATACCGCCCGGGCCTGACGGTGATGAAGGCGGTTGCCATGGCGGGCGGCTTCGAGCGTCTGCAGGAAGAGATGTCGAGCGACCGCGAGATCCAGAACGCCCGCAACACCGTGGCCGAGGCGAAGAGCCGTCTCAACTTTGCCCAGAGCGAGCGGGACGCGCTGGCGCGCGAACTGGCGCGGCTTGACGGCGGCGACGCGCCCGCAGGCGTGGGCGAGGGCAGCACGCTCGATCAGGAGCAAGAGCATCTGGTGGGGCTGCGCCGCTCGCTGCTGGAGGACCTCAAGCAAGGTGCCACGCTGAAAAGCTCGCTCGCTGATGAAGAGGCGGGGATGCTGGACCAGCGCCGCGCGTTGATCCTCGAACGGCTCGAAGCCACGCAGGAGCAGCTTGAGGGCATGCAAGAGCTGGAATCCCGTGGCCTTGCGCGCAAAGAGCAGACGCTGGGCCTGAAGATCGACCTCAGCGAGTATAACGCCGACCTGCTGGAGATCGCCGCCTTCGTCTCGCGCGCCAAGCAGACCCGCGCCAATGCCGAGAGCGACATTCAGGAGGCGCAGACCGAATACCGGCTGAAGCTGCTTCAGGACAAGCTGGAGGCCGATCAGCGCGTGGCTCTGGAGCAGACCGATCTGGAGATGGCACTGGATTACCTGCGCCGCGCCAGCCCGGCGGCCGCCGCCGATCTCGGCACCGCGGTCGAGACGGTCTACGAGGTCTTCCGCGGTGGCTCCGACACCGCCGAGCGAGTCAGCCCGACCGCCACGCTGGCGCCCGAAGACGTGCTGATGATCAGCTTCGAGCCGGTGCTCAACAACGGCTGACGCGGGCTAGGGAATGGCCGGACCGGCGTGGCTCAGGCCGCGCCGGTTTGCTGCTCCGCTTCCGCCTCGGCGACAGCCAGTTCGGCCATCTTCATCACCGCCTCACGGCTGCTCGCCACGGCGATGAAACGCCCGTTGTGGCAGAATTTGGCACCCGGCACGCCGCTGGCCTCTTCCAGCGCCGCGTCGGTCAGCCCGGCCCATGCGGCGGGTAGATCGGCGCGCTGTTCGAAACCGTCGGAATTCTTTCGAATGCCGCCGAGCGTCCAGTCCTCGCCGCGCGGGGTGACGACGAAGAGCAGGTGATCGGCCCCGGCCGCGTCCACCGCCGACCGGAACGGCATGCCCTGCGGCAGCTCCAGCACGCGGCTTTCGCCCGCCGCCTCGATGGCGGCCATCACCTGCGCCTCGGCGCGGCGCTTGGCGGCCTTGCGGCGGATCTGCGCCTCGACAAGCGCGCGGGCGATCTGCAGCGCATCGGCAAAGGCCATGTCATCGGCTTCGGGCGCGGTGTTGTCGAACACCGGCTTGAGGCTTTCCAGCAGCACCGGCAGCGTCAGCCCGGTCAGCATCGGCCCGGCCTCGGAGGGGCTGAGCGCGCCATTGTCCATCAGGTCGACGGGCAGCACGAAACCGCGGTCAAAGCTGCCGTGGATGCTGTCGATCTGCTCTTCGGGCACGTCCAGCGCGCGCAGGTAGTCGGCGCCGAAGTGCTTCCAGATCAGGCCGAACGAGCTGTAGGGCTGCTCGTCTTCGCGCAGGGGCGCGTCTTTCTGGTGGTGGTCGAAGATGCGCTGCTCGGCGTCATAGTCGCGGCCGACGTCATAGATCACCTTGCCCTCGCCGGGGGTGATCCACGCGGCATCGCGGGTGCGGACGATCTCGGCCTGCGGGTGCAGCCGGGTCAGAATGACCGAAGACAGCAGCTCGTCGGCGTGGAAACCGCCGGAATGGGTGACAAGGTGAGTGATCTGCATCGTCGGGCCTCTGGGTTGTGTGCCGCCCCCATAACGCGGGCGGGCCGCGCTGCCAAGGCGGCGCGCCGAGAGATCAGCCCGCCGCCAGCTTCACCCGGATCGCCTGCGCCAGCACCGCCGCCGTCTCCTGCGCGAAGCCATGCGCCTCGGCGCGCACGTCCTCTGCCTCGGCCAGCGTCCTTGCGTGTCCTTGCCAAGCCTCGCAGCGCAGCGCCAGATCGGCATCTTCGCCACCAAGCCGCATCAGCAGCGCCGCGAATTGCTCGATCGCCGCGCCGCCGTCCAGCTTCAGCCCGCGCGTGGCCAGCGTCAGCGCGTGGATGCCCGTGGCGCCCTCGTAGATCGAGGTGATCCGCGCGTCACGCCAGACCTGCGCCACGCCATATTCCTCGAGATAGCCATAGCCGCCAAGGATCTGGATCCCCAGATCGGCAGAGCGGATGCCCGCCTCGGTGCCGTAGATCTTGCACAGCGGGGTGAGGAATTCGATCAGCGCGGGGGCCTCGCGCTTTTCCAGTTCTGCCAGCGCGATATGGCACATGGCGCGGGCAGTGCGGGCCAGATCAAGTTGCTCGGACAGCATGCGCGCCACGTCGGGATGATCGCAGAGCAGGGCAGGGCTGCCATCGGGCAGGCGCCCCTGTTTGCGCTCGGCGGCATAGGCGGCGGCGATGGCATGGGCGCGGGTGGCATGGGCAACGCCCTGCAGCGCCACGTCGAGCCGCGCGTGGTTCATCATGGTGAACATCGCCGCCAGCCCGCGCCCTTCGGCACCGATCAGCTCGGCCTTGGCGCCGTCGAACTCCATCTGGCAGGTGGGCGAGGCGTGCAGGCCCAGCTTTTCCTCGATGCGGGTGACGGTGATGGCGTTGCGCAGGCCGCCGGTTTCGGAGGGGCAGAGGAACAGCGACAGCCCCTTCACCCCGTCCTCGGGCGCGCCGCTGCGCGCCAGAACCAGATGCAGGATGCCCTGCGACATGTCCTGATCGCCGCCGGAGATAAAGATTTTCTGCCCTTCGATCCGCCAGCCCTCGTCATCCCGCACCGCCTTGCAGCGTATGCGCGACAGGTCCGATCCGGCCCCTGCCTCGGTCAGGCACATGGTCGAGAGCCACTCTCCCGAGGTGAGCCGCGGGATATAGCCCGCCTGCTGCGCGGGCGTGCCATGCGCCAGCAGGGTCGAGATCGCGCCGGGCACCAGCCCCGTCACCATCTGCAGCGAATGGTTGGCGCCCGAGAAGATCTCGGACACCGCGGCGGCGGTCAGATGGTCGAGCGCCTGCCCGCCGAACTCTTCGGGCGCGGTGAGCCCCTGCCAGCCGCTTTCCGCCAGCTCCGCATAGGCGGCGCCGAAGCCCTCGGGCATCCGCACGCGGCCATTCTCCAGCGCGCAGCCCTGCCGGTCGCCCGGTTCGTTGAGTGGTGCCAGAACGCCCTCGGCGAAGGCGGCGAAATGCTGGGTGATCTCCTGCGACAACTCGGCATCCCAGCCGGGGGCGTCCCCGGCAAAGCGGCGCAGACTGTCGAAGATCTCGTCGGTGGGGGCTTGGAAGGGGATCATTCGGGCCTCACTCGCAGCTGAAACTGTCGGCGGATTTGACGTCACCACCCTGATAGCGCGCCACCTGCGGCGCCGGGCAGAGTGGGCGGCTGGCGTTTTGCAGCGCATCCGGCAGTTCGGCGTTGTCGGCCCGCGCGCTGGCGGTCACCGCGCCGGGCGCCTCGCCATCCTCGACCCAGGCCACCAGCGGCGTCAGAAGATCGAAGGCATCGGTGGCCGGCCCGCCCGCGCAATGGTTCATGCCGGGCACCGGGTAGAAGCGGGCGAAAGCCTCGGCGTCATCGCCGTTGTTGGCATCCAACGCGGCATACCAGCGGGCGGTGTCATTGACCGAGAAGACCGGGTCCGCAACGCCATGGGTCACGATGATCTTGCCGCCCGCATCGCGGAAGGCCGCCAGTTCGGGATCGTCCGCACCCGGCGGGCTCATCACCTCCATCGCGGATTCGGGGAAGGCCTCGGAGGTGGCGTCGATCGCGCCCGCCTGCGCGGCAATGTCGAACTGCATCAGGAAATCGGCCAGCGCCTGCGGGGCGCCCTCGACCTCGGTGGGCGGCACGGTGAAGACCTGCGCCAGCGAGGCCGCGCCCATCACCGCGATGATCGGCATCTGCTCCCATGGCGGCACGGTGCTTTCGACCTTCCAGAAGCGCCAGTTGCCGCCTTCGATGCCCGCATCCCAGCTCCAGTCGGAGTAAAGCTGCTCGCCGCTCGCCCCCTTCGGCCCGGCGTGGATGGTCTGCAGAGCAGTCACCTGCGCCTCCGACAGACAGCCGGAGTTCTGCCCCTCGGTGCATTGCAGCGCGGTCACGTCAAAGGCGGACTGGCAGGCGGCGGTGTCCATCACCAGACCATCCTCGAGCCCGTCGAGGGCATCGCAACTGGCGCGGATGCCCTGAGCGACCAGAGCAAGATCGTCCTTCGAGAAGGCGCTGCGCAGATCGCCGGTGATCGGGGTCATGGCCTGCACGTCCAGCGCGTGCTGGACCGCGGCGCGGGGCAGGTTGAACCCCGGCGCGGCGACCAGCAGCCCGTCAAAGGCCTCGGGCATACGCGCGGCGGCGACCATCGCGTGCCGCCCACCGTTCGAACAGCCGATGCCATAGGCGTGGGTCACCGGCGTTTCATAGTAGGCCTCGACCATCTGCCGGGCCAGCGGCTGGAGGATCTCCACCGCCTTGTAGCCGTACATCTGCCGCGCCTCGAAATCAGAGCCGAAGGCCGCGCCGCCCGCCAGTCCCATATCGGGGTTGGCCTTGCCGTCGTGGCCCGCATCGCTGGAGACCACCGCAAAGCCCTGCGCCAGCGGAGAGGTCTCGCCGGTGCCGGACTTGAGCGCGCCGGTGGCGGGCTTCACCTCGCCATCGTTGCCGCCGTTGAACTGATGCACGAAATCGCCGTTCCACTCGTCGGGCAAGGCGAGCTCGAAGGTCAGCGCATAGTCCTTGCCGTCGCTGCCCACGCGCTCGGCGGTGCGGGCGCGGATGCGGCATTGCGCGGCGGGGCTGTCCTCGCCTGCGGCGACGGCGGCGACCTCGGTAAAGGTGACCCCCGTAAGGCCGAGCGCCTCGGGCGTCAGCCCCTCGCAGTCGAGGGCGAGGGAAGGGGCGGCGATGCAGATGAGGGCCGTGCTGGCCAGAAGCGATTTCATGAGTGTCCTCCCGTGTCATTGATGCCCGCGCGCCTCCTCCGCGCGCGGGCGGGTCGTTCAGGCGGCGATGCCCAGCAGGCGCATGGCGTTTTCCTTGAGGATCAGCGGGCGCACCTCGTCCTTGAACTCGGCCTTGTCGAAGGCGTCGAGCCATTTTTCGGGTGCGATCATCGGCCAGTCGGATCCGAAGAGCATCTTCTTCTTCAGGATCGAATTGGCGTATTGCACGAGGATCTTGGGGAAATACTTCGGCGACCAGCCCGAGAGGTCGATGTAGACGTTGGGCTTGTGCTGCGCGACCGAGAGCGCCTCTTCCTGCCAAGGAAAGGAGGGATGCGCGAGGATGATCGGCATGTCCGGAAAATCCACCGCCAGATCATCCATATACATCGGGTTCGAGTACTTCAGCCGCATGCCGTTGCCGCCGCGCATGCCCGAGCCGACGCCGGTCTGCCCGGTGTGAAAAAGCGCCGGAACCCCGGCCTCGGCAATCGCCTCATAAAGCGGATAGGCCATGCGGTCGTTGGGGTAAAAGCCCTGCATCGTGGGGTGAAACTTGAAGCCCTTGATGCCGTGGTTCTCCACCAGATCGCGGGCCTCGCGCGCGCCCAGCTTGCCCTTCGCCGGGTCGATCGAGGCGAAGGGGATGAGGATGTCGCTATTCTTGGCGCAGGCGTCGGCGACCTCGTAGTTGTCATAGCGGCGGTAGCCGGTCTCGCGCTCGCTATCGACGGGGAAGATCACCGCCGCGATGTTCATCTCGCGATAATGCGCGGCGGTCTCGTCGATGGTCGGCGGATGCGCCCAGGGCGCGCCGAAGTATTTGGCCATGGTCGACTGCAGCTCGTCATAGCCATCATCGGTGTGGCAGCCGCAGGCTTCCTCGGCGTGGGTGTGGAAATCGATCGCGCGGATCTTTGCGAAGTCGATCATGGGGATGCCTCCTCAGACGCGGATCAGCGCCGGGTCTTCGTTGTCGTAGAGCCGCTCCAGCAGGTCGGCGCGGCGGGTCAGGATCTTCTTGATGTTGAGCGAGCCCTTGTCGGTGATCTCGTGGTGCTCCAGCGAGGGCGGCTCGGCCAGCACCAGCGCGCGGGTGATGCGTTTGGCAGAACCGGTGACATGGGCGTTCATCTCGCGCAGGCGCAGCTCGATCTTGGTCATCAGCTCGGCGTCGGTGATCGCGCCCTGCGTCTCCTCGCCCGGCTTGGCGGCACCGGGCACGGGGAAGATGAACAGCCCGACCTCGCCGCGATCATGGCCGCAGATCACCACGTCCTGCGCCAGCCCGGCGAGCTCCTTCAGCGCGGACATGCGCAGGTTGCCCGCCTGCACCCAGGTGCCGGTATCGAGCTTGAAGTCTTCGGACACACGCCCGTCGAAGATCAGCCCGCGGTTGGCGTCTTCGGCATCGACAAAGCGCACCGCGTCGCCGGTGATAAAGAACCCCTCCTCGTCGAAGGCTTCGGCGGTCTTTGCGGGGTCGTTGAAATAGCCCTGCATCACGTTGGGGCCCTTCACGCGGATCTCGCAGCGCATGTCCTCGTCGGGGATCAGCTTCACCTCGACACCCGGAAGCGGCACGCCGATCACCCCCGAGCGGCCGATGGGCTCGTGCACCATCAGGCAGGCGGGGGCGGTCTCGGTGAGGCCCCAGCTCGAGATCATCATCGGCAGCCCGCCGCGCGCATGGATGCAGAACTGCTCGAGCGCTTCCCAGACATCCTGCGGCAGCGAGGCCCCGGCGTAGAACAGCAGTTGCTGATCCTTGAAGAGATGCTCTTGCAGCGCCGGGTCGTCCTTGATCGCATCCACCAGCATGTTCCAGCCCACGGGCACGTTGAAGGCCAGCGTGCCAGGACGGTCGGTGCGGTTCTTGAGGGTGGTGGCAAAGCCCTTGCCGGTGGGCTTGCCGCTGTCGATGGTCAGCGTGCCACCATGCGCGAGCATCATGTTCACGTTGTGCGAGCCGCCAAAGACGTGGTTCCACGGCAGCCAGTCGGTGATGCGCGGCGCGTGGTCCATCAGGAAGGGTAAGGCGACCTGCATCTGCACCTGATTGACGCACATCATGCGGTGGGTGGTCAGCACGCCCTTGGGGTCGGAACTGGAGCCGGAGGTGAAGAGGATCTTGGCCAGCGTGTCCGGCCCGACCTTGGCGTGCACGGCATCAAGCTCGGGGCTTTCCTCGGTATGGATCAGCTCCGACAGAGGGGTGACCGGGCGGCCCGCCTCGCCGCGCGCGGCGACCACCTCGACCTCCGCCAGCTGCGGCAGGGCAAGGGCCGAGGCATAGCGCGTGGCGTCATCGACGAAGGCGAGCTTGGGGGTCACCTTGTCGAGCACGTAGATCAGGCGGCCATGCGCCTCGGGGATCAGCGAGTATTGCTCGGCCAGAGGCACCACCGGCACGCCGATGTATTGCGCCGCCAGCGAGACCAGCAGGTGATCGAGCCCGTTGCCCGAGAGCATGGCGATCGTGTCGCCTGCGCCCAGCCCGCGCGCCAGCAGCGCCGAGGCGATGGCGCGGACCTGCTGCAGCAGCTCTTGATAGGTGACATTGCGCCATCCGGGCCCCTCGGTGGGACGTTCCGAAACGGCGACGCGATAGGGGGCTTTGACCGCCCATTCGTGCAACCATGCGCCAGTGTTGGGCACCGCCTCGGGCAAATCATAGCCCGAGCGCAGCAGGATGGTGCCATCCGTGCGGTCTTCGCGGACAACCTTATGCGGCACGAAACGGGTCAGCGTGTGGCGGCGGGCCCAGTCGGCGCGGGCCTCAAGACCTGCTGGGGCGCGTTCGATGATGGTCATATCCATTCCTCCTCCCTCCGGTTCGGTTCAGCGGAACACGGGCGCGCGCTTTTCGAGGAAGGCGTTCAGCCCCTCTTCGGCGTCCGGGGTGGTCTGCACCAGCGCGGCGCAGAGGCTCTCGGTAAAGAGACCATCACTGCGCGACATGTCGTTGATCCGGCTCAGGGCCTGCACCATGAAGTAATTGGACATGGGCGCGTTGCCGGCGATCTGCTCGGCCAGCTTGCGGGCCAGCGGCAGCGCCTCACCCGCCTCGACGCTGTAGTGGGTCAGCCCCAGCCGCAGCCCGTCCTCGGCCCCGTATTTGCGCCCGGTCAGCATCATCTCGACCATGCGATCCGCCCCGAGGATGCGGCCCACCCGCACCGAGGCGCCGCCGCCGACGAAGATGCCGCGCCGCCCCTCGGGCAGTTGGAAGATCACCGACGGCTCGGCGATGCGCACATGGGTCGAGGCCGCCAGTTCCAGCCCGCCGCCGATCACCGCGCCCTCCATGGCCGAGATCGTCACCTTGCCGCCGAACTGGATCATCTCCATCACCCGGTGCCAGTTGCGCGAGTGGTAAACACCGTCCTCGGCGCTGCGCGAGACGTGCTCCGACAGGTCGAGCCCCGAACAGAAGTGCCCGCCCGCGCCGGTCAGGATCACCACGCGGACCTCTTCGGGCAGGGTCACATAGGCGTTCTCCAGCGCCGCGATCAGCCCGTCGCTCATGGCGTTGCGCTTGTCGGTGCGGATCATGGTGATGGTGGCGATCTGGCCGTCCACCTCGGTGGTCAGATATTTGGCGTGGTCGGACATGGCTGTCTCCTTCGGGAACTTGGGGCGGGCGGTCATTTCGGGGCGAGCCGGACGGCGCTGTCGAGGCGGATCACCTCGCCGTTCAGCAGCGGGTTCTGGATGATCTGCTGCACCAGCAGCGCGAACTCATCGGGCTTGCCCATGCGCGAGGGGAAGGGCAGGCCAGCCTCCAGCGCGGCGCGCGCCTCGGGCGGCAGTCCGGCGCTCATGGCGGTCTCGAAAAGTCCCGGCGCAATGGTCATCACGCGGATGCCGAAGCGGGCCAGTTCGCGCGCGGCGGGCAGGGTGAGTGAGGCGATCCCGCCCTTGGAGGCGGCATAGGCGGCCTGTCCGATCTGCCCGTCCTGATAGGCGACCGAGGCAGTGTTGAGGATGATCCCCCGCGCACCGTCCGCATCCACCGGCTCCAGCGCCGACATGGCGCGGGCGGCGTGGCTGAGCACGATGTAGCTGCCGAGCGTGTTGACCTTCAGCGTGCGCTCAAAGGCCTCGATGGGCAGCGAGCCATCGCGCGGCAGAATGCGGGTGGCGGTGCCGATCCCGGCACAGTTGACCGCAATGCGGGGCGTGCCGAGCTTTTGCGCAACTTGCGCAAATGCGGCCTCTACCGCGGCAGCGTCCGAGACGTCGACCGCCACCGCCAGCCCGCCGATCTCGCCCGCGACGCGCGCGGCGGCTTCGGCCGAGAGGTCCAGCACTGCAACCTTCGCGCCCTCTGCCGCCAGTCGCCGGGCGGTGGCTTCGCCGAGGCCGCTTCCGGCGCCGGTGACGAGGGCGATGGTTCCTTTGATGTCCATTGCAATAGTCCTCAGAAGAAGCCGCGCACGGCGAGCATGCCGCCGACCAGCACGAGGTCGGCAAGGATGAAGGGCACGATCCCCGCGAACACCTGCTCGAGCCGCACGTAGTCTCGGGCGACCGAATGTATGACGAAGACGTTGAGCCCCACGGGCGGCGTGATCATTCCGATCTCCAGCAGCTTGGCGACCAGCAGGCCGAACCACAGCTTGTCGACGCCATGCTGGGCAAGGATCGGCAGGAACAGCGGCAGGGTCAGCAGCAGCGCCCCGATCGGCTCGAGGAACATGCCGAGGATCAGGTAGATCACCACGATCACCAGCAGCAGCGCGAAGGTGCCGAGGCCCAGCCCCTCGACGAACATGCCCATCTGCATCGACAGGCCCGACATGGCCACGAGCCGGGTGAAGAGGTTGGCGCCGATGGCGATGATGAAGAGCGCGCCGGACGAAAGCAGCGTGTCGACGAGGCTTTCCTTGAAGTCCGCCCAGCTCAGCGAGCGGCGGGCGATACCGAGGACCAGCGCGACGAAGCTGCCGAAAGCGCCCGCCTCGGTGGCGGTGAAGAAACCGGTGAAGAGCCCGCCGAACACCGCGCCGATCAGCAGCAGCACCGGCCAGATCTCGGCGGTCTTCTTCCAGCGGTCGCCCATGGTGTAGGGCTCGGCGCGGGGCAGGCTCTCGGGGCTGCGCAGCCAGACCAGCAGCACGGCGCAGATGTAGAAGGCCAGCGAGGCGAGGCCGACGAAAAGCCCACCAAGAAAGAGGTCGTTGATCGAGATCTCGGCCTGAATGCCAAAGAGGATCAGGATGATCGAGGGCGGGATCAGCGCGCCGATGGTGCCGCCCGCGGCGACCGCGCCGGTGGCGATGCGCAGATCGTATTTCTGACGGGCCATCTCGGGGACCGCGATGCGGCCGATGGCGGCGGAACAGGCGACCGACGAGCCCGACACGGCGGCAAAGCCCGAGGCCCCCGCCAGCGAGGCGATGGCCAGCCCGCCGGGCAGCCAGCCCCACCAGACCCGCGCAGCCTCGAACAGGCCACGGGTCAGGCCGGAGTGATAGGCGATGTAGCCCATCAGCAGGAACATCGGGATCGAGCTGAGCGTCCAGCTTGCCGAAGTGGTGTAGGGGATGGTCGAGAGCATCGAGAGCGCCGGGCGAATGCCCGCGACCGCCCAGATGCCAACGAAGGACACGAGGATCAGGCTCGCGGCGATCGGCACGCGCAGGGCGATGAGGATCAGCAGGGCGGCGAGGGCGAGAATGCCGATGGTGACGGGGTCCATCAGATGTCCTCCCCGGACTTGGTGACGTCTTCTAGGGCGCCGACGGGGTCACGGTCGTGATCGCCGAAACGGCCGGTCAGCACCTCGATGATGCGGATCGCCATGATCAGCAGCGCCAGCGCGAAAGAGATCGGCAGGATCCAGTAGCTCGGCCATGTGACAAAGCGCAGGGTGCCCGCCTCGATATAGGCGCCGCGCTGCATCTGGCGGATCGCCTCCAGCCCCGAGCCATAGGTCAGCACCGCCAGCACCGCAGCGAAGACGCCGAAGCCCAGCAGTTGCACCAGTTTCAGCGGCACGCCGGTGAGGGTCTGGGTGAACACCGTGGCCTCGATATGGCGGCGGTTCAGTTCGGTCAGGGCCAGCGGCAGCACACTGACGGCGACCATGTAATACTTGCCGACAAGGTCGGAGGTGCCGGGAAAGCCCGCGCCAAGGAAGGCGCGCATGAACACGTCGACAACGACCTGTCCCATCATCGCCAGCAGCACGAAGCCGCCCAATACCATACTGATCCGCGCCACGGCGAACTCAATCGGGGTGAACATCCGATCCTCCGGAGAATGTCGGGGTTTGCGAGAGGGGGCACGCGCCCGGGGAGCGCCAGCGCGTGCCGCTTGGGCTTAGCTGCCGTAGCTGGAGAGGTCGATCTTCGACCAGATCTCCTCGGCACGCAGCGCGCCCAGTTCTTCGGGGGTCATGCCGGGGGTGACCAGCTCTTCCCACTTGTCGATCAGCGCCTTGTAGCGGTCGATCTTGGTCTGCGCGTCGCTGACGCCGCGCTCTTCGAGGATCGAGGCGGCATTGGCGAGACGGTCTTCGTTGAATGTGTCGCGGGCGTCGATCAGGCTCTGGTCGGGCTCGATGAACTCGACCATATCGCCCGCGCGCACTTCTTCGATCTGCGTGTCGAACCCGGCCAGACCGGCGGCGAGCCCGTATTGCGCAGCGGTGGCCAGCGCGCTGCGGTCATCGCCATCCATGCGGTCCCAGAGCATCTTGCTGGCGGTGGCCACGGCGGCGCCGTTGAACACGCCCTGCTCGATCTCGGTCACATAGTCGACCACATCGCCCAGACGGTTGGCGATGATCTCATGCGGCGACGAGAAGGTGGCGTCGATCACGCCTTGGCTGAGGCTTTCGAACAGCTCGCTCGACTGCATCTGCACCGGCGCACCGCCGACGCTTTCCACGAAGGCCGCGTAGAAGGGCGAGCCCGAGCGGACCTTGAGCCCCTTCATGTCGTCGGCGGTCTTCACCGGCTTGGTCGACAGCAGGTCATAAAGCGGCGTGGTGTCTGACCCGAGGTACACCTGTCCATTGCGCGCAAACTCGGCCTGACAGGGCTCGCAGGTGGCGATGTATTCGGTGACGGCGGACGAGACGACCATGGCGCTCGAGCCCAGCATCGACAGCTCCGACACCAGCACGCTGTCGGGATATTCGGCGACGAAATAGGGCATCAGGAGCGGGCCGAACTCGGTCACCCCGTCGCGCAGGCCGGTGGACATCTCGTTGGGTGCGACCAGCCCCGAGGGTGTGTCCATCCCGGTCCAGCGCCCGTCGGTCAGCTCTTCGAGCTTCTTGAACATCACCGGATAGACATCCTTGGCGATGGCGTGGTTGGGGCCGAAGGCGCTGGTGGCGCGGATGGTATCGGCCGAGGCGCTGACGGCCAGCGCCGAGATCGAGCAGGCGAGCAGGCTCGCGGCAATGCGCTTATTCATGAATTTCCTCCCGTTTGAACAACACGGCCGGCCTCCTCTGCCGCCCGCGCAACTCCTCTAGCGCGCCTTGTCCTCGAGCCGTCCGAGGACGGTCATTAGGTGGGCGCGGTCTTCGTCGTTGAGGCGGCCGATGATTTCGTCCTCGGCCGTTCTCACCCTTTCGGCGGCGTGGTCGCGCAAGCGGCGTCCGCGCAGCGTGGCGGTCAGCGCATAACGCCGACGGTCGGTGGGAACCTTCTTGCGGGCGATCAGCCCGCGCTGTTCCAGCTCGTCGATGATCACGACGAGGTTGGAGCGTTCCATCTGCAGGGCGTCCGCAAGCTCGGACTGAACGATGCCGGGGTTGTCGGTGATGATCGACAGGCACGAAAAGCTGACCACCCGCAGATCGTCCTCGGCCAGCACGCGCTGTGCCTCGGGCTGGATCTGCATATAGGCGCGCTTGAGCCGGTAGCCGATCAGATTGCCGAGCACCGTATCCTCCACTTTCGGCCCTTTGGGCGCGTCCGAAATATCGTCGGGATGCGTCATCGGGTTCCTCCTCGCTTAAAAGGCTATGGAGGATAATAGTTATAGTCAATAACTATTTCCGAAGATGCGCTGCGGGCCGCCGTTGGGGGCGGCGGCCCGAGGAGATTTCAAAGGGGCGTTCGAGGTCACGCGCTTAGCAGGAAGCCCTTGAAGAAATTCGTGATTTCTTCTGCCGCGTCGAGCGGAAGCACCTGCGCCACATATTGGTCCGGGCGCAGGATCAGCAGCGCCCCACGGGCCCTGTCGATGCCGCGAAGATCGAAGATATCGGGGCCATTTTGCGCCGGGCAAAAGACCTTCTCATAGTCGGTGAGTCCGTATTTGCCCTTCTGCGGCAGCAGCGCGCCCGGCAGCTCCTCGAGTCGCATCTCGCGGTGCGGGATCTGGAAGACGACGCGCAGGTCGATCACGCTGTCGGGGTCTGCCCCCTTGGGGGTGAAGCCCGCGATCACCGGCGCCAATTCGGCGCAAAGCTGTGCCAAGGCGCCGCCCGCTTGCCCGGCGTCGCCGGCGGGCGCGAAGGCCAGCACCCGCCAGCGCCCATCCGCCTTGAAGGCATGGCCAAGCTGCACCGGCTTGGCATCCGCCAGCCGCACCACCGGCGCGGAATGGAACCGTTTGCCGACAAGCTGCCCCGCCGCCAGCGCCTGATGTTCGGGTCCGCCGGTGATCAGCGAGGGGTCGTAGCGCGTCTCGACCCCGGCGGTGTAACGCCTGTGCTGCTTGAAATAGCGCTGGAACTGCGCGGCCTCGGCGGCGTCCTTGGGCTTGGCGCTGAACAGGCGCGCCATGTCGCGGTCGAAGTCGATGAGTTCCTTGGCCTTGGCGCGGCGCTCTTCAGAGTAGGTGTCGAGCAGGGCAGGGGCCGCCCGCCCACGCAGCACGGCGGTGAGCTTCCAGCCGAGGTTGAAGGTATCGGCCATGCTGACGTTCATGCCTTGCCCGGCCTTGGGGCTGTGGGTGTGGCAGGCGTCCCCGGCGATGAAGATGCGCGGGCTGCGGCGGCCGCGCATCGCCTCGGGCACGTCGTCGAAGGCATCGCAAACACGCTGGCCGATCTCATAGGCGGACCACCACGCCACCTCCTGCACATCGAGCGTGTAGGGCGCAAGGATCGCCTGCGCCTTGGCGATCAGCATCTCGGCGCTGACATCGCGGTCGGCGGCGCGCTCCTCGCCGTGCAACTCGTCCAGCTCGATATACATGCGCACCATGTAGCCACCCTCGCGCGGGATAATCAGCACGCTGCCCTCATCCGCCGACTGGATCGCCGCCTTGAGCCGGATGTCAGGGAAGTCCGTGACCGGCAGCACGTCCATCACCCCCCAAAGCTGGCGCGCCGACTCGCCCTTCAAAGCATGGCCCATCGAGGCGCGCACCGTGCTGCGGGCACCATCGCAGCCAACGACATAGCGGGCGCGGATCGTCTCGGTGCCGGTCCCATCGAGGCATTTGAACGTCGCCTGCATCGGGTGGTCGGCGTCGCCGGTCTCGGTCAGTTCCACCAATTCGCGGTTGTAGTCCGGGGTCAGGCGGCGCGGGGAGTTGCGCATGATCTCGAGGTAGAAGTCATGCACCCGCGCCTGATTGAGGATCACATGCGGCATCTCCGAAAGATCATCCTCGACGTCCTGAATGCGGTCGGCACGGTGCAGCGCGCCGGTTGTGCCGGGGCGCCAGAAAGAGACCTCGTTGACCCAATACCCCTCTTTCATGACCTTCTCGGCAAAGCCGAAGGCCTCGAACGTCTCGACCGAGCGGCAGGCGATCCCGTCGGCCTGTCCCACCTCCAGCGGGCCGGATTTGCGCTCGGTGATGCGCACCGAGATCTCGGGGAAGGCCGAAAGCTGCGCCGCCAGCGTCAGCCCGGCCGGGCCGCAGCCAACGATCAGAACGTCGACGTCCTGCGATGAGGCCGCTTCCTGCGGCTCAGCAATGGCCGGATCGCCGGGGCGGAACCCGTTGAGGTGAAATTGCATGGCGAGGTCCTCCCAGATGATACGTGTACTTACTATACAGCGCTGGACCGGGCTGGAGTCAACATGGTAAGTATACATATCATATTTGGAGGCCCACCCTTTGACCCAGCGCAACGACCTGTCCTCGATGCCCGGCCACCTGATCCGGCGGCTCAACCAGCGCTCGACGGCGGTGTTCCACGAGCGGATGAAAGCGGCGCCGGTAGAGCTGACCTCGGTGCAATATGCCGCGCTCGACGTGCTGTCGCAGAACCCCGGCATTGATCAGGCGAAGCTGGCGGCGCTCATCGCCTATGACCGGGCGACCATCGGCGAGGTGGTCAAACGGCTGGTGCAAAAAGGGCTGGTGGCCCGGCAGGTCAACGAAGAAGACCGCCGCGCCCGCAGCCTCAGTCTCACCGACGCGGGCGAGGCGGCGCGGGCCGAGGTGGCGCCGCTGGTGGCGCAGTTGCAGCCCGATATCCTTGGCGGGCTGACCGAAGAAGAGCGGGCGCAGTTCATCGCGCTCGCCCGCAAGGTGGTGGACAGCCGACCCGTTAAACACTGCGACAAAATTTCCGCAGGCGGGGGGATGACTTCGGCTTGGTTTGCAATACATTCGCTGCAACGAATATGTAAGGGCGGCACCGATCCGCCCGACAGCCGAAGAAGGAAAGCCAAATGACAATCAGCCCCGTCGTAAAGACTTTCTGGGACGAGCCGACCGGAAGCTGGCAATATGTCTTCCATGACCCGGGCAGCATGAAGGGCGCCATCGTCGACCCGGTGCTGGATTTCGACCCGCTGGCCGGGGCCACGCGCACCCATAACGCCGACGCGATCATCGCCTATGTGCAGGAGGCCGGGATCGAGATCACCCATATCCTCGACACCCACCCGCATGCCGATCATTTCTCTGCCGCGCCCTACATCAAGTCGAAGATCGGCGGCACCACCGCCATCGGCGAAAAGGTGAAGGACGTGCAGAAGCTCTGGCAGGGCATCTACAACCTGCCCGATCTGCCGACCGACGGCGCGCAATGGGATGTGCTCTTTGCCGATGGCGACGAATTCACGGTCGGCGCGATCCCGGTGAAGGTGATCTTCAGCCCCGGTCACACGCTGGCCTCGATCACCTATGTCGCCGGGGATGCGGCCTTTGTGCATGACACCTTCATGATGCCCGACAGCGGCACCTCGCGCGCGGATTTCCCCGGTGGCAGTTCCGCGCAGCTTTATGAGAGCCTGATGAAGATCCTCTCGCTGCCCGAGGACACGCGGCTCTATGTGGGGCACGACTACGCCCCCGAGGGGCGTGAGGCGCAGTGCTGCGCCACGGTGGCCGAGCATAAGGCGAAGAACATCCACCTCAAGGACGACCCGTCCGAGCAGGAGTACCGCGCGGTGCGCGACAAGCGCGACGGCACGCTGCCTCTGCCGAAACTGATGCTGGCGGCGCTGCAGGTGAACATCCGCGGCGGGCGTCTGCCCGATCCCGAGGACAACGGTCGCAGCTACCTGAAGATCCCGCTCAACTATTTCGACCCGCGCTGATCTGCGCCGGATCAAAAAACGGGGTGCCGGGGCGTTTGCCCCGGTCCCCGAATGGATCAGACCCTGCTAGGGACGTCAGGCCCTGACCGCAACATGGCCCGCCATGCGCTCGAATTCCGCAAGGCAGGTGTCCAGACCGATCACATCGGCGTATTTCGCATTCATGTCGAAGAGATTGGCCTCATGCGGGCCTTCGTGCCGGTCGCCGCAGGCCTCGCGCACCACCAGCGTTCGGAACCCGTGGCTCATGGCATCGACGCAAGAGGCGCGCACACAGCCCGAGGTGGTCAGCCCCGTCAGGATCACGCTGTCGCAGCCCATGGCGTGCAGAGTCGAGGCAAGTGAGGTGCCGAAGAAGGCCGACGGGTATTGCTTGGGAACCACCAACTCGTCTTCCTCGGGCGCCAGACCTTCGGCGAACTCGGCGGTGGCGCGGCCCGGCAGAAAGGCTTCCAGCGGGGCGGCCTTTTCAAAGAACCGCCCGCCGTCGATGCCGCTGGGGTGCAGCGCCATGCGCGTCAGCACCACCGGAACCCCCGCCGCCCGCGCCGCGGCGCGCAGGTCCAGCGCCGCCGCCAGCGCGTTCACCGCGCCGGGACCGGCGAACAGCGGGCAGGCCTCGTCGTAATAGGCGTGGGCGAAGTCGATCAGCACCAGCGCCGGACGCGCGCCAAAGCCCACCTGCCGGTCGTAGACACCTGCATAATTCTCCGCCGCGCCGCTCATGTTCAGACCACCTCGGTCTTGACCAGATGCTCGAACTTGCCGTCGTGGTAGAGCAGCGGATCGGAATCGCTGCCCCAGTCGGTCACCGCGATCACCTCGCCGATAAAGATCGTATGGGTGCCAAAGCTGCTCTTCTGCGCCGGGCGGCAGTCAAAGCTCACCTGCGCGCCGCGCAGCGCCGGGGCGCCGGTCTCAAGCTCGCTCCACTCGCCCACTTCAAAGCGGGTCTCGCGGTCCTTGGGCATGGCAAAGCGCGTGGCGATGTCCTGCTGGTCGCGCGACAGCACGTTCACGCAGAAGGACTTGGCTTCGCTCAGATGCTCGTGGATCGAGGCAGAGGCGTTGACGCAGATCAGCAGGCTCGGCGGCTCGGCGCTGAGCGAGGTCACGGCGGTGGCGATCAGCCCGTGCCGCGCGCCACCCGTCTCACAGGTGATCAGCGAGACACCGGCGGCGAGCCGGCGCATGCCGTTCTTGAAATCATTGGGGTCCATCAGTCGTCCTTTCTTTCCATCGCGGCGGGCCGGGAGAGAGCCATCGCCGGTGCGATCTGCGCGGCCAACCGGATCAGCCGGCGGTCCTGCGCGCGCGCTGCCACCAGTTGTACACCCAGCGGCAGCGGATCCGCGCTTACTGGAACATGAATGCAGGGCAGTTGCATCGCCGTCCAGAGCGCATTGAATTTCGGGTTGCCCGGCGTGCGGCCTGTCGGCGCAAAACCGGGTGCCGAGGGGGCGATCACCGCGTCAAAGGGCGCGGCAAGAGTTTCAAAGGTGCGGCGGTGGTCTGCAAGCCGGTCGTAGGCCTCGAACATCTGCCGCGCGCTATGGCCTTCGCGGCGATCTGCGCGGGCGATGAAATCATCGTGAACCAGCGGGCCACGGTGGCGCAGGTTGCGGAAGGCGGCGGCCCCCTCGCTCAGCAACACGCAGCGGTGCAGCGCATCGAGATCGGCCATCTCTTCGGGCAGGTCGAGCCAGTCCACGTCGGCGAGCGACGCCAGCCGCTCGGGCAGCGCCTCCAGCAGCGCCAGCATCTCGGGGGCCAGCTCGTCGGCATAGGGCGTGCGGCACAGCGCCAGCCGGGGCCGGGCAGGGGGCGCCTCTCCGCTGGGGAAACCGTAGACCTCGCCCAAGAGGTCAAGATCAGCATAGGAGCGCGCGTACAGACCCACCGTGTCGAGGCTGGCGGCATAGAGCTTCACCCCCTCGGCAGAGATCAGCCCCCAGCTTGGCTTCATTGCCGGCACGCCGCAGAAGGCTGCGGGGCGGATGGTCGAGCCGCCGGTCTGGGTGCCAAGCGCCAGCGGCACATGGAAATCCGCCACGGCGGCGGCGGATCCCGCCGAAGAGCCGCCCGCGGTGCGCGACGGATCGGCGGGGCAGCCGGTCACCGCGTTGCGCCCGGCGGCGGCGAACTCGGTGGTGTCGGTCTTGCCAAGAATGATCGCCCCCGCCGCGCGCAGCAGTTCGACGCAGGGCGCGTCATCGCTGGGGCGGCGGGTGCTGTAGAGCGGCGAGTTGTGCGTGGTCGGCAGGTCTGCCGTGTCGATGACATCCTTGATGCCGACAGGGATCCCCGCCAGCGGGCGCGGGTCCGAGGCGGCAATGGCCCTCGCCTCTGCTTCGGCGCGCGGGTTGAGGCTCAGCCATGCGCGGATCTCGCCGTCACGCTCGGCGATCCGGGCAAGGCAGGCGCGGGTCAGGTCTCGGGGCGTCAACCGGCCATCGCGCATCAGCGCGCGGGCGGAGGTGGCGTCGAGCCGGAAAAGGTCAGTCATCGGGTGGTCCGTGGTATGTGCGGCCGCCCCCAAAAACACAGAGGGGAGCAAAGGGGCGGCCGCGCCAGTCAGCTGAATGAAGCCCGCAGGCTCAGGCGGCCTTGAGCTTGTGGCTGCGCGACTGCATCAGCGGCTGGATCTTCTGGCCGAAGGTGTCGATCCCTTCGAGGAAGTCGTCGAAGGTCATCATGATGCCCTTCACGCCTTCCACCTCGGCGGCCTCGTCGAGCATCTTGGCGACCGTCGCATAAGAGCCGACCAGCGTGCCCATGTTGAAGTTCACCGCGCCCTCGGGGATCGCCATATGCTTGGCGGTGGAGGTGCCGTCGCGGCCCTGATCGACGTTGGACTGGTCGATCAGCCACTTCAGCGCGTCCATATCGGCCTCATCGTGGTACTTCTGCCATTTGGCCATAGCCGCTTCGTCGGTCTCGTCGGCGATGACCATGAACAGCACATAGGCGCCCACGTCCCGACCCGATTCCTTACTGGCCGCCACGAGGTTCTTCGAGTTCTCCTCAAAGGCGGTGGGCGTGTTGATCCCATTGCCGAGGATGAAGTTGTAATCGGCGTATTCGGCGGCGAACTTCATGCCGCGCGGGCTCATGCCAGCGGCGACGATCTCGACATCGCCTGCCGGCGGCGGCGAGAGCTTGCAATCGTCCATGGTGAAATGCTCGCCCTTGAGGTCCGAGCTTCCGGTGCCCCAGAGGTCCTTCATCACCTGCACGTATTCGGTCGCGTAATCATAGCGGTAGCCGAACCACTCATTGCCCGGCCACAGGCCCATCTGGCTGTATTCGCCCTCGGCCCAACCGGTGACGATGTTGACGCCGAAGCGGCCCGGCGCGATCGAGCTGATCGTCGAGGCCATGCGCGCCACGATCGCAGGCGGCAGCGTCAGGATGGCGGTGGAGGCAAAGAGCTTGATCTCCGAGGTCACCGCGGCAAGCCCGGCCATCAGGGTAAAGCTTTCCAGCGCGTGGTCCCAGAACTCGGTCTCGCCGCCGAAGCCGCGCAGCTTGACCATCGACAGGGCGAACTCCAGCCCATAGCTCTCGGCCTTCTGCACCACCTGTTTGTTGAGGTCGAACGTCGCCATGTACTGTGGCGAGCCCTTGGAGATCAGCCAGCCGTTGTTGGCGATCGGAATGAAGACACCCATATCCATGTGAATTCTCCTGCTGGACGTATCGTCTTTTTTGTATGTCCGAACTTAGTCCGGGCATTGCGACGCAGGTCCAGCAGGGACCGCAGGAAAGTCCGGACTTTTGCGCATTGTCCGGTCGGCTGGTGATTTTCTGGGCAAACCGGCGCCGCGCTGTCACCCGCTTGGGCGCTGCGCGAGCCGTGGGGCGGCGCCTATTCGGCCGAGAGATTCGTCCTATAGGCGAAGGAGTCCGCGGGCGAGGTCTGGATCGCGTATTCCAGCAGCCGCCCGCCCGAGGCCAGATAGCGGCGGGTGATGCGCAGCCCGATGGTGCCCTCAGGGCGGCGCAAGGCGGCGCAGACCTCGGCGTCGATCTCCACCGCGCGGATCTCCTGCTGGATCTCTTCGATCCGCTCGCCGGTGCGCTGCTCCACAAGCTGAAACAGCGACGAGCGCAGCACGCTCATGTCGGCCACCACGTCTTGCGCAATCGGATCGAGATAGACCTCGTTCCAGCAGAAAGGCGTCGGCTCGCCAATGAAATGCCGCGGCCCGGCCATGTAGATCAGGCGTTTTCCGGGGCGGCAGCCGATCTCGGCGGCGGTCTTGCCGCGCACCTCGCGGCGCTCTTTCTGCTCGATGAAGAACTCGCTCTGGCTGGCGAAATCGAAAAGATCGTCGCGGCTGTCGTTGCGGAAGCGGTCGCGCCAGTCGGGTTTCGAGGCTTCGACCCGCGTGCCCACGCCCTTGCGCGCCGCCAGCATTCCACGCTTGCGCAATTGCGCAATCGCCTGACGCACGGTGTGGCGGCTCACCCCAAGCTGCACCGCCAGTTCCGCCTCGGGCGGCAGCAGGCTGCCCACCGCGCGCTCGCCCGACACGATCTGCCGTTCAAGCCGATGCGCCACCTGCAAATAGAGCGGCGTAGACGTGCTGCCCTCTTGTGATGCGCTGCCCGGCAATTGGTCGCTGTCCAGATCGCTCATGACGCTTGCTCCCCTCCCGCGGATCAAAATCTTGTCAATAAGTACGGACTTATTTACTAGTGGTGCGCAGTTTCCGCCCTCTGGCACCCCATCAAGTCCGGACTTTACGCGAATGACCGACAGCTTGTCGACCCAAGGCGCGCCCGCTGCGCCGACCCAATGGATCAAGCCTCTGACGGTGATGACGCTGGTGCAGATCGCCGCCACGGGCAGCATTCTCGCGCTGACCGCGCTGGCGCCCGAAGTCGCGCAAAGTCTTGGCATCGGGGCGCATTGGATCGGCTATCAGATCAGCCTGATCTACTTCTCGGGCATGTTCGCCTCGGGCTTTGCCGGTGCGGTGGTCGAGACCCTGCGCGCCGAGCGGGTGATCCGGCTCGAACTGGCGATTTTC
Source organism: Salipiger sp. ABN3_019 (assembly GCF_056158605.1). Taxonomy (NCBI): domain Bacteria; kingdom Pseudomonadati; phylum Pseudomonadota; class Alphaproteobacteria; order Rhodobacterales; family Roseobacteraceae; genus Salipiger; species Salipiger sp. ABN3_019. The sequence goes on along the minus strand of NZ_JBSWTP010000009.1, from coordinate 158,429 downwards.
GTGCTCGGGCTGCTGATGTTGGCGAGCGGCCAGCCGGTGCTCATGGTGCTTGCCTCGCTGCTGTTTGGCATCGGCTATGGGCTCAACAATCCGGCCTCTTCGGTGATCCTGCACCGGTTCACCCCGCGCCGCAGCCAGAGCCTCGTGTTTTCGATCAAGCAAAGCGGCGTGCCGCTCGGCGCGGTGCTGGCCAATGTGCTGCTGCCCGCGCTGGCGGTGGCGCTTGGGGCGGGCTGGCGCGTGGCGCTGGTGCTCGCGGCGCTGCCACCGGCGCTGCTGCTGCTGTGGTCGCTGCTGACCGACCGGCCCGAACCGATCCAGCGCGGTGCCGCCTCCGAGGGGGTCTGGCGCCGCATGCTGCGCGAGCAGAAGGCGATCCACGCGGACCCGCGGCTGCAGACGCTCGCCCTGCTCGGAGGGCTCTATTCGGCGCTGCAACTCATCGCCACCGCCTTCATCGTGGTCATGCTGGTCGAACATGGATGGACGCTGGTGGCCGCAGGCAGCGTCGCCGCCGCCTCGCAACTGATGGGCGCGATTGGCCGCGTCGCATGGGGGGTGGCGGCGGACCGTCTGGGCGGCTTCCGCACGCTGGCGCTGATCGGGCTGATCGCCGGGGGCATCCTCTTCTCGCTCTACTGGATCGCCGAGTTCCCCGCGGCGCTGCAGGTGATCCTTCTGGCCGGGCTTGGCGGCGTGGCCTCGGGCTGGAACGGCGTTTTCCTCGCCGCCGCCGCGCGCACCGCGCCGCAGGGCAAGGTGGGGGCCAACACCGGCGCGCTGCTGGTCTACACGTTCATCGGGGTCATTATCGGCCCGTCGTGCTTTGCCTTCATCTATGGGCTGGTGGGCGACTACGGGCTGGGCTTCACGCTGTTTTCCGCGGTGGGCTTCCTCGGCGCGCTGCTCTCATGGCGGCAGGTGCGCGCGCAGGCGCGGGCCGGGCAGGCGGCCTAGGCGCGGCTCTCGCAGCACGGCAAGCGAGTGATGAATTTTCGGGCTAAGCCGCGCCTCTGAGGCGCTGGCAGCGCCGAGAACGCGGCGGACTTGTTGACAGAGTTTCTGCATTAGTCCGGACAATAGGGATGGCAGCCGTGGTGCGACGCCGCCCCCTGCAGCCATCCGGACCCATGCCCCGAGACTCATACCCTAAGACCCATGCCCCGAGACCGCGGACAAGACATGCTCAATCCCCTCCACCCCCTGCGGCACCCGCACCGCAACGCCGTCCCCGCGGGGACACCTCTGGCGCGGCTCCGGTGGGACACGGCTGTCCCCGCGGGGACAGGGGGCGACATGGGGCGCATATCCGGCAAACGTCTATTTTCTCATCACCGGTGCACAGCGCTTGACCGCGCCGCTGGCAGGCCGGTGCGGCGTGCGGAAATTTTCCCGCGCCGCTCTGGCCATTGCCTCCGCCCGCACCCAGCACAGCCGCAAGAGCAGCCGTATCCCGACGGCTGGGAAAGGACCTCTGACATGGAACAGGAGCTGACCGCCCTGCTGGGCCGCGCGCCCTCGGAAGACGAGCTTGCCATCGCCCGCGACCAGCGCGCGCGGGTCGAGACCGGCATTTTCGCCAACCCACTGCTGGACCCGCCGGGCAATGGCACGCTGCGCCCGATGGGGCGCTGCGGCGCGCTGGCGGCCACCGATCCCTTCGCGGAGGGCGGGGCATGACGCTGATCACCATCGCCGAGCTTCTGGGGCGGCTGGACCGGGGTGAGACCACCTCGGTCGCGCTGCTCGAGGATCTGCAGGCGCGCATCGCCGCGCGCGGCACACTCTCGCCGTTCCAGCGGCTCGAATGGGAACGCGCCTATCAGCAGGCCCGCGCCGCCGATCTCGCCCGCCGCGACGGCGCCCCGCTGGGACCGCTGCATGGGGTGCCTATGGCGCATAAGGACATGTTCGACCGCAAGGGCTCGACCGTCGGTTGTGGCGGTCATCCCTCGGCGCGCAAGACCGCGCAGGGCACCGCGGCGGTGCTCGACCGGCTCGACGCTGCGGGCGCGGTGGATTTCGGGCGGCTGCAGATGTCCGAGTTCGCCATGGGCCCGACCGGGCAGAACCATCACCACGGCATGCCCGAGAACCCGGCGGTGCCCGGCGGCGTGCCCGGCGGGTCCTCCAGCGGCTCGGGTGTCGCGGTGGGGATGGGGCTGGTGCCGGCGGCGCTCGGCTCGGACACCGGCGGCTCGATCCGTGTGCCCGCCGCCTGCAATGGCGTCGTCGGCTTCAAGCCCGGCCTTGGCGTGGTGCCGCTGACCGGGGCCATGCCGCTGAGCTGGACGCAGGACACCGTCGGCCCGCTTGCCGCCAGCGTCGATTGCGCCCGGCGCGTGCTGTCGGTGATCTCCGGCGGGCGCACCCGCGCCACCGCCCAGGACCCCGGCCGCCTGCGCATCGGCTTTGACCGCGGCGGCTTCGTCGAGGGCGCCTCGGAGCGGATGCGCGCCGCCATGGCCGAACTGCGCGCCGCGCTTGGCGGGCAGGGGCATGAGACCGTCTCGCTCGACATGGGGTTCTTTTCGGATCTGACCGAACCGGCGAATGTCATCGCCATCTCCGAGGCCGCGACGGTGCATGCCGACCGGCTGCGCGACACGCCCGAGACCTATGGCACGCAGGTGCGCGCGCGGCTGGCGCAGGCGGCGGGCATTCCGGCGCAGGCCTATCTGCGCGCCCGGCAGGTCCGCGAGATCGCCATGGCCCGCACCGAGGCCGAGATCTTCGGCGCTGCAGATCTGATCGTGCTGCCCGGCCTTGCCGATGTGGCGCCGCAGGCCGAGGCGCTGGTGCATGCGCAGGGGGCCGAGATCGCCCGGATGATCTCGGGCATGACCGGCTTCACCCGTCCCGGCTCGATCCTTGGGCTTCCGGTTCTGACCCTGCCCGTGGCATGGACCTCGGACGGGCCGCTCAGCGTGCAGATCATGGGGCCGCGCGGCTCCGAGGATCTGATCGCCGACCTCGCACAGACCTTCGAGGTCGCCCGCCCGCAGATGCAGGGCGCGGTGGCCGAACCCGCATGACCGCTCGAAAGGCATAAATTGATGAAAGATATCGCACTCCCCGGCGCGCTCGACGCCGCCGCCCTCGACACGCTGTTCCTCGAGGCCCGCTCGCAGAACGCGTGGCAGGACAAGGACATCCCCGAGGAGATCCTCGAAAAGCTCTATGACCTGACCAAGATGGGCCCGACCTCGGCGAACTGTGCGCCGGCGCGCTTCGTTTTCGTGCGCAGCAAAGACGCCAAGGAAAAGCTCAGCCCGGCCATGTCCAGCGGCAACCGCGAGAAGACCATGACCGCGCCGGTCACGGTGATCGTCTGCCACGACATCGAATTTTACGAAAAGCTGGGCGAGCTCTTCCCCCACGCCGATGCCAAGCCGTGGTTCACCGGATCCGAGGCGATGATCAACGACACCGCCTTCCGCAACTCCTCGCTGCAGGGCGCTTACCTGATGCTGGCCGCGCGCGCGCTGGGGCTCGACTGCGGCCCGATGTCCGGCTTCGATCCGGCGGCGGTCGAGGAGGCCTTCCTTGCGGGCACCACGTGGAAGGTGAACTTCATGATCAACCTCGGCTATGGCGAGCCGTCGAAAGTGTTCGACCGCCTGCCGCGCCTGAAGATGGAAGACGCCTGCAAGATCGTCTGAGCCGCAGACAATTCACTTCCGGCCCGCGCGGCGTCGCGGGGGCCGGAACCCCCCAGTCTTTTTCTGTGCCACCTCTGCGCTTCTTCTCTTTAAAAATACGCCGGGGGTGAGCCGCGCAGCGGCGAGGGGGCAGCGCCCCTTTCGCCCCTTGGGATAGCACAGAGGCCGCGCACGCCCCGCGCTGAGGCCAACCCCCTTTCCCCTTCCGCCTCATTCCGCTAAGGACCGGACCCAAGCGAAACCAAGCCGGGCCGAGAGATGAAATTCACGCTTTCCTGGTTGAAAGACCACCTCGACACCTCCGCCACGGTGGACGAGATCACCGAAGCACTGACCGATCTGGGGCTCGAGGTCGAAGGGGTCGAAAACCCCGCCGAGCGCCTGTCCGATTTCAAAATCGGCAAGGTGGTCAAGGCCGAGAAACACCCTGACGCCGACAAGCTGCGCGTCTGCACGGTGATGACCGATGCGGGCGAGAGCCAGATCATCTGCGGCGCGCCCAACGCGCGCGAGGGGATCACTGTTGTCGTGGCCACGCCCGGCACCTATGTGCCCGGCATCGACACCACCATCCAGGTCGGCAAGATCCGCGGCATCGAGAGCTTCGGCATGATGTGCTCCGAGCGCGAGATGGAGCTGTCCGAGGAACATGACGGCATCATCGAGCTGCCCTCGGGCGAGGTCGGCGAGCGGTTCATCGACTGGCTGGCGGCGAACGATCCGGCCAAGGTCGACCCGGTGATCGAGATCGCCATCACCCCGAACCGGCCCGACGCGCTGGGTGTGCATGGCATCGCCCGCGATCTTGCGGCGCGCGGTCTTGGCACGCTGAAGGCGCTGCCCGAGGTCACCGTGCCCGGCAGTTTCGCCTCGCCGATCAACGTGACGATCGACGAAGACACGCTGGACGATTGCCCGGTGTTCTATGGCCGCGTCATCCGCGGCGTGAAGAACGGCCCGTCGCCGGAGTGGCTGCAGGACCGGCTGAAGGCCATCGGCCTGCGCCCGATCAGCTTCCTCGTCGATGTGACCAACTATTTCACTTTCGACCGCAACCGCCCGCTGCACGTCTTTGACGCGGGCAAGGTGCAGGGCGACCTGCGCGTGCACCGTGCCAAGGGCGGCGAGACGCTGGAGGCGCTGGACGAGCGGACCTACACGCTCGAGCCGGGCATGATTGTGATCTCGGCCGGCGACACCGTCGAAAGCCTTGGCGGCGTCATGGGCGGCGAGCCTACCGGCGTTTCGGACGAGACCGTGGATGTGTTCCTCGAGGCGGCCTATTTCGAGACCGTCCGCACCGCCTACACGGGCCGCGCGCTGAAGATCAATTCCGACGCCCGTTACCGCTTTGAGCGTGGCATCGACCCGGCCTCGGTGGCGCCGGGCATCGAGGCGGCGACCGCGATGATCCTCGAGATCGCGGGCGGTGAGGCCTCCGAGGTGATCGTGGCTGGCGCCATCCCCGATGTGAGCCGCGCCTATAAGCTCGACACCGACCGGGTGATCAGCCTCGTCGGCATGGAGATCCCGGCACAGGAGCAGCGCGCCACGCTGACCGCTCTGGGCTTCACGCTCGAGGGCGACATGGCCTCGGTGCCGAGCTGGCGTCCCGACGTGATGGGCGAGGCGGATCTGGTGGAAGAGGTGGCCCGCGTCGCCTCGCTGACCAAGCTGCAGCCGCAGCCCATGCGCCGCGCGCAGCCGGGCGTGCCGAAGCCGATCCTCTCGCCGATGCAGAAGCGCGAGCAGGTGGCCCGCCGCACCACGGCGGAACTGGGCTACAACGAGTGCGTGACCTACAGCTTCATCGATCAGGCGGCGGCCGAGATGTTCGGCGGCGGCACCGATGCGACGATGCTGGCCAACCCGATCAGCTCGGAGATGAGCCACATGCGCCCCTCGCTGCTGCCGGGGCTGCTGCAGGCGGCCTCGCGCAATCAGGCGCGCGGCTTTGCGGATATGGCGCTCTTTGAATGCGGTCCGGCCTTCGCGGGTGGCGAGCCGGGCGAGCAGGCGACGCAGGTGACCGGCATCCTTGTCGGGCGCACCGGTCCGAAGGACGTGCATGGCGCCTCGCGCCCGGTGGATGTGTTCGATGCCAAGGCCGATGCCGAGGCGCTGCTGGCGGCCATGGGAGCCCCGGCAAAGATGCAGATCCTGCGCGGCGCCGAGGAATGGTGGCATCCGGGCCGTCACGGCAAGCTCTGCCTCGGCCCCAAGAAGGTGCTGGGCGTCTTCGGCGAGTTGCACCCCAAGGTGCTGCAGGAGATGGACGTGAAAGGCCCCGTCGTGGCGTTCACGCTCTACCCGCAGGAGATCCCGCTGCCGCGCAAGACCGATGCGGCCCGCCCGGCGCTGGCGCAGAACGATCTGCAGGCGGTCGAGCGTGACTTTGCCTTCGTGGTGGATGCGGAAGTGGCCTCGCTCGATCTGGTGAATGCCGCCGCGGGTGCCGACAAGGCGCTGATCGAAGAGGTCCGCGTGTTCGACGAGTTCATCGGCGGCAGCCTCGGCGAGGGCAAGAAGTCGCTCGCCATCACCGTGCGCCTGCAGCCCAGCGACAAGACGCTGAAGGAAAAGGACATCGAAGAGGTGGCGGCCAAGATCGTCGCCAAGGTCGAAAAGGCCACCGGCGGCGCGCTGCGCGGCTGACCTCTGGCTCTGAGAGATCAAAGGCCCCGGTGGAGCGATCCGCCGGGGCCTTTTTGTTTGCGCAGGGGGGCTGGCGGGATGCGGCCTAGTTTCCCGGGCGCTTGGGCGGGGTCATCTCGGCGCCGCTCAGCACACCATCGCCGTTGCGATCCATGCGCTTGAACATCTGCCGCGCGCCGCCGGTGAATTCGGGCTGCGTGATCACGCCATCGCCGTTGCTGTCCATGCGCGGACCGCCGGGCCGGCCCGCAGGCGCACCGTCGCGCGGGGCGGGGCGATTGGCCGCGCCTTGGCGCGGGCCGCGCGGGCGGGCTTCGTCCTGCGAGAGCCTGCCGTCGCGATTGGCGTCGAGCCGGGCGAACATGCGCGCGCTCTGTGCCTCGGCCTCGGCGAGGGTGACCCTGCCGTCGCCATTGGCGTCCATCTGCGTGATGGGGTCACCGCCCGGACCGCCTTGGGCGGCCCCCTGCGGTTGGGCCGCGAGGGCGGTGGTGGAAACGAGAAGGGCGGCTGCTGCTGCGATCAGAGGGTTCATCGGGCGTCCTTTCTGCCTGTGCCCCTCTGATACGCAGCGCGCAGAGCATTCCGTCGCGGGCTTAGCCTTCGGCGGTGAACTCATCATAGGCGGCCAGCGCCTTGGCGGCATACATCAGGCCCGGCCCGCCGCCCATCTGGATCGCCATGCCGCAGACGTCGGCGATCTCTTCGCGGGTGGCGCCGAGCCGGACCAGCGCGCTGACGTGGCTGAGGATGCAGGAATCGCAGCGGATGGCGATGCCGATGCCAAGCGCCACATATTCCTTTTGCTTGTGGTCCAGCGCGGCCTCGGCGGAGGCGGCCTTTTCCATCTCGACGAAACCGGCGAATGTGTCGGGGATGGCCTTGCGCAGTTCGCGCAGTTCGCGGCGTTTGTCGGCGAGTTGTTCCTTGTAGGACATATCAGTCTCCTGGAATGTATTTCACCCCTCCAGACCATGATGGCGGCGGCGCAGCCTTGATGCAGATCAGACAAGAGCAGGGTAGCCGGATTGCGTGGCGCGCAGGGCAAAAAGGCCCCGCTGGGCGGGGCCTTGCCGGTGGTCCGATATGGCCGGGGTCAGCCGAGCAGGCGGCGCGCGATCACTTGCGCCTGAATCTCGGCGTGCAGCCGAGGCGACCCCTCCCCCGGAGGGGTCGCGACATCGTCACCCAAGCAGGCGACGTGCAATCACTTGCGCCTGGATCTCGGCTGCACCCTCGAAGATGTTGAGGATGCGGGCGTCGCACAGGATGCGGCTGATCGAATACTCCAGCGCGAAGCCGTTGCCGCCGTGGATTTGCAGCGCGTTGTCGGCATTGGCCCAAGCCACGCGCGCGCCGAGCAGTTTCGCCATCCCCGCCTCGAGGTCGCAGCGGATGCCCTCGTCTTTCTCACGGGCCGAGAAATAGGTGAGCTGGCGGGCGATCATGATCTCCACCGCCATCATCGCCAGCTTGCCCGAAACGCGCGGGAAGGCGATCAGCGGCTTGCCGAACTGCTTGCGCTCTTGCGCATAGCGCATCCCCACGTCGAGCGCCGATTGCGCCACGCCGATGGCGCGGGCGGCGGTCTGGATGCGGGCGCTCTCGAAGGTCTCCATGAGTTGCTTGAAGCCTTTGCCCTCTTCGCCGCCGAGCAGGTTCTCGCCCTTCACCTTGAAGCCGTCAAAACCGAGTTCGAACTCCTTCATGCCGCGATAGCCCAGCACTTCAATCTCGCCGCCGGTCATGCCGGGGGTGGGGAAGGGGGTCTCGTCGTCGCCGGGGGTCTTTTCGGCGAGGAACATCGACAGGCCCTTATAGTTGTCGCTGCCCGGATCGGTGCGGGCGAGCAGCGTCATTACATGGGCGCGGGCGGCATGGGTGATCCACGTCTTGTTGCCGGTGATGGTGTAATCGCCGCTCTCGTCCTTCACCGCGCGGGTGCGCAGCGAGCCGAGGTCCGAGCCGGTGTTGGGCTCGGTAAAGACCGCGGTGGGCAGCGTCTCGCCGCTGGCGATGCGGGGCAGCCATTTCGCCTTTTGCTCTTCGGTGCCGCCTGCGATGATCAGCTCGGCGGCGATCTCGGACCGGGTGCCAAGCGAGCCGACGCCGATATAGCCGCGCGAGAGTTCCTCGGAGACCACGCACATGGAGGCCTTGCTGAGGCCAAAGCCGCCGTGTTCCTCGGGGATGGTAAGGCCAAAGACCCCCATCTCGGCCAGTTCCTCGATCACCTCCATGGGGATGTAATCATCCTTGAGGTGCCATTCATGTGCGTGCGGCTCGACCTTTTCCACGGCGTAACGGCGGAACTGCTCGCGGATCATCTCTAGCTCGTCGTCGAGCCCGGTGCGGCCCACGGTGATCTCGGCGGCGCGCTCTTGCATCAGTTCGACAAGGCGCGTGCGGGCGCTCTGGCTGTTGCCGCGCGCGGCGAGGGTTCCGGCGGCGCCGGTCATCAGCGGCGCGGCGGCGGAGACGGGCAGTCCGAGATCGCTGAGGCGCACCATCTCGCCCTGATTCATCTGGATGCCCCCGGCGATCTGGCTGAGGTATTCGCCAAAGCCGATCTGCAGAAGCAGCTGTTCGATCTCGCCGAAGGTGCCCTCGGCGGCCATGCGCTCGGCCCAGCCGTGCAACTGCCGCAGCGACTCGGCGTAGGTGGCGAGCCATGCCAGACCATGGGCCGCGAACTGGTTTTCCTCGATCAGCCGACCGGAGACGCGGCCGTCTTCCTCGGTCAGGGCGCGCAGGGCGCTGCGGGCCTCTTCAAAGATCTGTTCCACCGGGGCCAACGCCGCGCCGGTGAGCCCCAGAAGATCGTCCAGAATCGTGCCGTCCTTCAGCATGTCACCCTGTCCGTCATGCGCCATGAATCATCTCCTCCTCGTGCCAGAGAGGGGATAGCGATTTTGCAGTCGCAGCGCAACAAAAATACCCTGTGATAAAATCATGCGACTTAATATTACCCTATCGTTCGGGGCTGTCGCGGCGAAGCGCCCGTGATATGAGCCACTTATGGACGCGCTTTTCTCTCTCGTATCACCGCAGACCTTTGCCCTCGCCTTCGCTGTCGCAGCACTGGCGGGCACGGTGAAGGGCATGGTGGGCTTTGCCATGCCGATGATCATGATCTCGGGGCTGGGATCGGTGGTCGGTCCCGAACTGGCGCTTGCAGGGCTAATCCTGCCGACGCTGGCGACCAACGCCTTTCAGGCCTTCGGCGAGGGGCCGCGCGCGGCCTGGGAGACGGTGAAACGCTTCAAGGTCTTTCTGATCGTGGCCTTCGTGATGCTGGCGCTCTCGGCGCAGCTGGTGCGGGTGCTGCCGTCGCAGGTGCTGCTGGCGATGATCGGCGGGCCGGTGGCGCTCTTTTGCCTGATGCAGCTGGCCGGATGGCGGCCGAACCTGCCGAACGGCTCGACCCCGAGGCTCGAGGCGACGGTGGGCGCGGTGGCCGGGTTCATCGGCGGCATGTCGGGGGTCTGGGGGCCGCCCTTCGTGGCCTATCTGACGGCGATCGGCACCGAAAAGCGCGATCAGATCCGCGTGCAGGGCGTGGCCTATGGGCTAGGGGCGATCTCGCTGACCGCCGCGCATACGCTCTCGGGGGTGTTTAACGCGCAGACCGCGCCCTTCTCGGCGGCGCTGCTGATCCCGGCGCTGGGGGGCATGTGGCTGGGCCGCCGCGTGCATGACCGGATCGATCAGGCGATGTTCCGGCGGATCACCCTGATCGTGCTGCTGGTGGCGGCGCTGAACCTGCTGCGGCGGGCGTTCTTTGGCTGAGGGCGGATGAGGGGCGCTGCCCCTCTGCCCTGCGGGCATTCACCCCGGCGTATTTTCAAAGAGAAGAAGGGCCCGGTTCGGTCAAGCCGGTCAGTCGAAGAACAGCTCGGGGTAGCCGGTGCGCGGGTCGGGCGCGCGGCGGAAATGCACCGGGGCGAGGCCGAGGATCACCTCGGCGGTGGTGCGCACGATGGAGCCTTCGAGCAGATGCCCGCCGAGCATCTGGCCGCGCGAATCCGACACCGAGATATGCAGATGCGGGCCGTCCTTCGAGAAGGTGCCCGACAGTGAGACGATCTCGAGCGTCACCTCCAGCAGCATCGCGCTGTCCTTTCCGGCGGGGCGCAGGGCGACTTTGGAGAGGCTTCCGACGCAGGCGACGACGAACCCCGCATGCTCGCGCTCGGCCGCGAATGCCGCCTGCAGGGCGGCGCGCAGATCATCGCCGGGCAGCAGGCGCAGCGCGAGGAAGCGAGTTGCCGCGCCGGGCCATAGGGTTTTGAGATCTGCGGACTGCGGGGTTTCGGGGCTCATACGCCAAGAGTGACACAGGCCGGGGCGATCTCCTACGCCCATCGCAAGACCTGTCGCGCTTCGGCGTCAGTTCGCGCGTTTGGCCAGCCAGTCCGAGGCCGCGGCGAGATCGCCCTGTCCGAGACCATGCCCGGCGGGCAGCAGGCGGGCGTCGAGCGCCGCGCCGCAACGCTCCAGCCAGTCATTGAGCGCCGGGGCGTAGCGGCCATAGGGATCGGCCTCACCGGCGAGTGTCAGCACTTCGAGATGCGACAGATCCGGCTCGGGCGGCTCTTCCAGCACCAGCATCGGGCGCAAAAGGATCGCGCGCCGCAGCAGCTTGGGGTGCAGCGCCATGAGCGCCGCGGCGAAATTGGCGCCGTTGGAATAGCCCAGCACGGTGAGGCGCGCCGGGTCGATCCGCTCGTGCTGCAGCAGCGCGGGCAGGGCCTCGGCGAAGGCCTGCGCCTCGCTACGGATCTGCGCCTGATCGAAGCGCGCCATTTCCAGCCGCCGGAACCAGCGGGTCACCCCCTCGTCGGTGGCGCGGCCGCGCAGACCCAGAAGCGTGGCCCGCGGTGCCAGCATCTGCCCCAGCGGGATGAGATCGGTCTCTGTGCCGCCGGTGCCATGCAAGAGCAGCAGCGCGGAGCCATCCGCGGCGTCGGGGCGGTGCAGGTGATGGGCGAAGGCGGCAGTGGTCATGGCGCGTGTCCGAGATTGTTGCTTGAAAGAAGATAGGGGCGCGCGGCGCCGCTGTCGCCCCGCCGCCCTGCGCGCCATCGCGGGGGGCCTGTTCGCAGGCGCAGGGTCTGGCGGCGCGCGTCGCAAGGTTGCAGGGTGCCTGCGCGGCGCGATGCTGCTAGGAGGGGCGGTACCACAGGAGGAGGGCCGGGGCACACCCGGCGGTTCAGGCGCATGTTCGACTTTTCACACCCGTTTTTCCGTCCGCTCTGGCTGCGCGTGGCGATCACCGCGGTCTGCCTCGGCTGGGGGCTTTTGGAGATCGCCATCGGCGGGCCGGGCTGGGCGGTGGTTTTTCTGGGGCTGGGGGCGATCTGCGCCTATAAGCTGCTGATCGCCTATGAGCCTCCGGCGGATGGGAAATAGCGCTGCGCGGAGGGCTCTGGCGAAGGGATATCGCGGGCTCCCGCAGTCTGCGCAACGGAAGCCGGATTTCTGGGAGATATCCGGTTGACCACGCCTTCAGAACCTTCTAGAGAGCGCAACACAGTAGGGGTATAGCTCAGCTGGTAGAGCGACGGTCTCCAAAACCGTAGGTCGCGGGTTCGAACCCTGCTGCCCCTGCCACGTACCACCGCCCAGAGGGCCGGGTTGGTCACCACTCTTTCCGAGATTTCTGACATGGTTCGCGCGGCGCATCTGTTTGCGTCCTTCGCTCTGTCTGGCGAGGCCGATCGGTCGGCTTTCCGCCAATGTAAGCTGCCTTGGGAAAACATGTTTCGCCTCTTGCGGGAATTGCCCTAAGGTCAGGGCGAGACGATATTTTACGAATTCTACCGAGATCTTGATTTCCGAGACACCGACATGCGCGTTGCCAGCCCGCGGCCCCGGCCCTCTTTTCCCGCGCTCCGCGGCGCCTTTCGGCGCTTTGTCGCATCCGGCGCAATCCGCGGTAAGGGCTGGAAATCACAAAACAGTTTTCCTTGTGTGAGGAACCGGTCGCGGTGGCTGCGCGTTCTCGTCAGTGCCTCGTCACATTGGCGATACATCGATTCGCCATAAGGCGGGCGAACAGTGAAGGAACATGCCCGGATGCCGACCTTTTCCGCAGGCAAGATTGCCCGCACCTCGTACCGCAGCTTGTTCATTTCCGACCTCCATCTCGGCGCGCGTGCCTGTCGGTCGGGGCCGATCCTCGAGTTTCTGCGCGGGGTCGAGGCCGAGACCATCTATCTCGTCGGCGACATCTTCGATCTGTGGCACGGCGGGCGGCTGCATTGGGCGGCGGCACATGATCAGATCATGGCCGAGCTGCGGAGCCGGGCGAAGGACGGGACGCGGGTGGTCTATCTGCCCGGCAACCATGACGCCAAGATGCGCGCGCCCGGTGCGGCCATCGAGGGCTGGGAGCTGCGTGAGGCGGTGATCCACCACGGCGCAGACGGGCGGCGCTATCTCGTGCTGCATGGGGATCAATGCGATCCGCGGATTCTGCGCTGGCACTTCATGACCCGGCTCGGCAGCCGCATCGACGCCTCGCTGCGCCAGCTCGACGCCTATCTGCGTCGCCGCGCGGGGCTGACCGAATGGGAGCAGAGCTTTGTGGACCGGGTCTTTGCCTGGGCCAACGGCCTCTTGGCGATGGGTGACGGGTTTGAGCGCAAACTCACGCGGCTGGCCGAGGCGGCCGGTGCGCGCGGGGTGATCTGCGGTCATTCGCACAAGCCGGGCGTGCGCCTGCGCAGCGGCATCGCCTATGCCAACTGCGGCGACTGGGTCGACAGCCTCACCGCGCTGGCCGAGGATTTCGACGGGCGGCTGCAACTGGTGAGCTATGAGCGCGCCCCGGCGGCGGCGCTGCCGCGCCCGCTGCCCGCCCGTGCCGCCGAGGCCACACCCGAAAAAGGCGCCTTGGCCGAGGGGGCGATGTGATGCTGACGCTGCTGCTACTTCTGGTGCTTGTGCCGCTGGCGATCCACCTGCTGAGCGCGGTGCTGGCGGGCGCACGTTATGTGGGGCCCGAGCAGAGACCTGCGCAGGCGGATCTGCCGTTCGTGTCGCTTATCCGCCCGGTCTGCGGGCTCGATGCCTTTGACGAAGAGACGCTCGCCTCGTCCTTCGTGCAGGACTACCCGAGCTATGAGGTGATCTTCTGCGCCGCGCGAGAACAGGACGCCGCGGTGCCGCTGGTGCGGCGGCTGATCGCGGCGCATCCGCAGGTGCAGGCGCAACTGCTGATCGGCGACGTGGCGCAGACCGGCAACCCCAAGCTCAACAACCTCTTCAAAGGGGTCGCGGCGGCACGTAGCGAGCATCTGGTGATGACCGACAGCAACCTGCTGCTTGACCGCGATTATCTGACGCGGCTTGTGGCGACATGGCGCGAGGGCACCGGGCTGGTCTCGGCTCCGCCTGCGGGCAGCCGACCTGAAAACTTCTGGGGCGCGGTGGAATGCGCGTTCCTCAACAGCTCGCAGGGGCGCTGGCAACTGGCGGCGGACAGCCTTGGGCTGGGCTTTGCGCAGGGCAAGACGCTGTTCTGGCGACGCGATGTGCTGGAGGCGGGCGGCGGGCTGCGGGCGCTGGGGCGCAACCTCGCCGAAGACGTCGCCGCGACCAAGCTGGTGCGCGCACAGGGACTGAAGGTGCGGCTGTCTCAGCGGCTGTTCTCGCAGCCCATCGGCAGCCGGGCCGCGCGCACGGTCTGGGACCGGCAGCTGCGCTGGTCGCGGGTGCGGCGCGACGGGTTTCCGGGGCTTTTCATCGGTGAGATCGCGCAGGGGCCGCTGCTGGCGCTGCTGGGCCTTATCGGCGTGATCAGCCTTGGGGTGGCGCCGCTGTGGGCGCTGCCGGTGCTTCTGATCCTGTGGTACGGTGCGGAATGGACCCTGTGCAAAGTGGCGGGCTGGCCTGCCGGCGCGCGGGATGTCGCGGCCATGCTGATGCGCGACCTCTTGCTTCCGGCGATCTGGGTGGCCACATGGGCGGGGCGCGGAATCTCCTGGCGCGGAACGGATATGGCTCCCGGCAGCACACCCTCCTCGGCTGCGGGGCCTGCGGAGTAAGACCTTGATCGGACTGGAAACGGTAACCGCCCTCATCGCCAAGGAGGGGCTGGCGATCCTCGCCCCCATCGCCATGCTCGAAGGGCCGATCGTCACGGTGATCGCTGCGTGGCTAGCGAGCCGCGGCCTGCTGGACATCTGGAGCGTGACGCTGGTGGTGATCGTCGCCGATGTGGTTGGCGACGTGCTCTATTACGGCATCGGGCGCTGGGGGCTGACCCGGCTGCCGCAGCGCTGGCTGATGAAGATGGGGCTGAACCGGGCGCGTCTGGCGGCGCTGGCGGGGCATTTTCACCACAAGGGCGGGCGCACGCTGGTGGTCGGCAAGATCACCCATAGCGCCGGCGCGCCGATCCTTGTGGCCGCGGGCATGGCGCGCATGTCGCTGTGGCGCTTCTTCTGGGTCAACACGCTGGCGACCATCCCCAAAAGCCTGTTCTTCGTGGCGCTCGGCTACACGCTGGGCTCGGCCTACAGCCAGATCGACAATTGGATCGCCCGCGCCTCGCTGGTGCTTCTGGGCGGGCTGGTGCTTTTCGCCGTGGGCTGGGGGCTGCGCCGCGGGCTGAAGGTGGGAGTGAAGAAATGACCGAGATCGCGCTCAGCTGCATCATCCCCGCCTATAACGAGGCGCCGCGCATCGGCGGGGTGCTGCAGGCGGTGCTGGACCATCCGCTGATCGGAGAGGTCGTGGTGGTCGACGACGGCTCTGGCGATGGCACTGCCGAGGCCGCCGAGGCGGCGGGGCAGGGGCATGGGCATCTGCGGGTGCTGCGTCAGCCCCACAACGGCGGCAAGACACGCGCCGTCGCGCGCGGCATCGCCGAGGCGCGCGGGCAGCATGTGCTGCTTCTGGACAGCGATCTGCTGGGGCTGGGGCCAGAGCATCTGTCGGCCTTGGCCACCCCCGTACTGCAGGGCCATGCCGGGGCGGCGATCAGCCTGCGCCGCAACGCGCCGCTGCTGTGGCGGATGATCGGCATCGACTATATCTCAGGCGAGCGGGTGATGCCGCGCGCGGTTCTGGCCTCGCAACTGGCAGCGCTCGAGGCGCTGCCGCGCTTCGGGCTCGAGGTGTTCATGAACCGGCTGTGGATCGACGCGGGGCTGCGCGTGGCCGTGGTGCGCTGGCCCGAGGTGGAAAGCCCCTATAAGCACGACAAGCGCGGCGGCTGGATCGCCGGGCTGCGCGCCGATGTGGCGATGCTGGGGGATATTTTCCGCACCGTGCCGCCCACCGAGACGCTGCGGCAGGTGCTGGCGCTGCGCGCCCGGCGGGTCTGAGCGCCGATCTCGCGTCACAGCCCCCTTGATCGCGCCGGGCAGGCAGCCCAAGACTGCGCCGATGATTGATGCCTTTCTCCTGCCGCTGCAGCGCCGCCTGCTACACCCCGTCGCCCGCAAGCTTTATGCCGCCGGGATAAAGGCCGATTGGATCACGCTGGCGGGCTTTGGCTTTGGCCTCGCCGGGGCCGGGGCGGCGGCGCTTGGGCTTCCGGCACTGGCGCTGGTGGGGCTCGCGGCGAACCGTCTCGCAGACGGCTTGGATGGCGAGGTGGCGCGTATGGCCGGGCCGAGCGACCGGGGCGCCTTTCTCGACATTGCGCTGGATTTTCTGTTCTACGCGCTCTTCCCGCTGGGCTTTGCGCTCGCCGATCCCGAGGCCAACGCGCTCGCAGCGGCCTTGGTGATCGCCAGCTTCATTGGCACCGGCTCGTCCTTCCTCGCCTTCTCGCTGATCGCCGAGCGGCGCGGGATGACGGCGGAGGAGTACCCCTCAAAGGGCATCTACTACCTTGGCGGGCTCACCGAAGGCGCCGAGACCATCGTCTTTCTGGCGGCGATCTGCCTCTGGCCGGGTGCCTTCGCGCCGCTGGCCTGCATCTTTGCGGCGGCCTGCGCGATCACCACGGCGACCCGGATATTTGCCGGATGGCGGCTGTTCCGCTGATCGGCGGGGGATCGCCTTGCGGCTCGGGGCAGGGAACCTTGCAGGCGGCGCGCGGGTTTGTCCTGCAAGCCCCGGGAGGGGCATTGGACGAAACCCGGAGGAACCCATGTCCTTTGCAAACATCATTCGCCGTGGCGCCAAGAGCTATGCTGCGAGCACCCATCACAGCAACCGACCCGTGCGCCGCCGTCCGGTGAAGCGCAGCCACAGCCAGAAGCTGCGGCTGGCCGAACGGGCGCTGCGGGAGGTGAAGCGGCGCGTCTGACGCCCGACACGGCGCAGGTATATCAAAGCAGGTATATCAAACATGAAAAAGGGGCGGTCCCAAACGGGCCGCCCCTTTCCTGTGCGGGGGAGGTCCCCCGCGAAATCCGATGCTCAGGCGAGCTGGATGTTCACGGCGCTTTCGCGACCGTCACGGCCGGCTTGCAGCTCGTAGGTTACTTTCTGGTTGTCGGCGAGGCCGGTCAGGCCCGAACGCTCAACAGCCGAGATGTGCACGAAAACGTCCTTGGAGCCGCCATCGGGTGCGATGAAGCCGTAGCCCTTGGTGGTGTTGAACCACTTCACGGTGCCAGTTGCCATGGGTTAAACCCCTTTCCTGTCTTGTGCTGCCCACGGAACTGCGGCAGCCCGGCGTAGAAACGTCTGTATCGATAGACTGCGTGCCGGGTCGGAACTGGGTCGTCGAATAGAAGCCTAAGCGGCCTCAAGCGTTACATGGCAATTCTCTAATTTCAAGGGGATTCGGCCACTTCCGGGAGGGCCCCGGCCTTCAGGCGCTGAAGATAATCGGGATTTACACACGGCGTTTGGCGAAGGATCGCCGGTGCCTTGCAGGGACGCAGCGCGCCGGTCAGATCGGCCCACGCCTCTTAGTGGGCAGGATGGGGCCGGGACAGGGCTGGGACGGGGCCGGGAGGGGGCTTGCGGCGCGGCTGCCCTTGCGGCACCTCTAGGCGAAACAGGGAGACCATCGATGCAGCAACTGATGATCGGGATCGCCATGGGGCTGGGCGGCACCGTGGCCATGGACCTCTGGGCGCTCTGCCTGCATCTCGTGCTGGGCTATCCGCGTCCGGCATGGCGCAACCCTGGCCGCTGGGTCGCGCATGTGGCGCGCGGCAAGGTCTTCCACGACGATATAAACGCCGCCGAACCGGTGCCGGGCGAAAGCGCCATCGGCTGGGCCTTCCACTATGTGGTGGGGGCCATCTACGGCGTGCTCTTCGTGCTGCTTGCGGGGAAGGGCTGGCTGGAAGCGCCCACATGGGCGCCGCTCTGGGCCTTCGCGCTGATCACCATCGCGGCGGGATGGTTCTTGCTGCATCCGGGCATGGGGCTGGGCTGGGCGCTGTCGAAAACGCCCACCCCCTGGAAGGGGCGGGCGCTTGGTCTCATCGCCCATACCGTCTTTGGTCTGGGCATGTATGCGGTGGCATTGATCGCCACCTGAGCGTCAGATCATCGCCCAGTCGGTAAAGCGGAACGTGGGTTCTGGCTCGGGATCCCGTTTCTTCGGTGCCGACTGGCGCTGCTTCTGTGCGGACTGCGTGCTCATTTTGAACTCTTGAGGTCTATGCGTGTGTTTCGCGGAAGGCCTGGCGCTTCGCCGCATCTTCCGCGAGCGGGCACCTAATGATCCACGCGCCGGAACGAAAGACCCCGCGCACGAATGTGTACGCGGGGTCATCTTCATTTTCTGCAATGCTGGGCGGAGTGCCGCTCAGCGGGCGAATTTCTTGAACTTCACCCGCGTCGGTTCCAGTGCATCGGCACCGAGACGGCGCTTCTTGTCTTCTTCGTAGTCCTCGAAGTTGCCCTCGAACCATTCCACATGCGCTTCGCCCTCGAAGGCGAGGATGTGGGTACAGATACGGTCGAGGAAGAAACGGTCGTGCGAGATCACCACGGCGCAGCCGGCGAAATCGACAAGCGCGTCTTCGAGCGCCCGCAGGGTTTCCACGTCGAGGTCGTTGGTCGGTTCGTCGAGCAGCAGGACGTTGCCGCCCTCTTTCAGCAGGCGCGCCATGTGCACGCGGTTGCGCTCACCACCCGAAAGCAGGCCGACCTTCTTTTGCTGGTCGCCACCCTTGAAGTTGAACGCACCGCAATAGGCGCGGCTGTTGATCTGCGCGTCGCCGAGCTGGATGATTTCCGCACCGCCCGAGATCGCTTCCCAGACGTTGGCGTCCGGATCGAGATCGTCGCGCGACTGGTCGACATAGGACAGTTTGACCGTGTCGCCGTAGGTGACGGTGCCCTCGTCGGGCTGTTCCTGACCGGTGAGCATCTTGAACAGGGTCGATTTACCGGCGCCGTTGGGGCCGATCACGCCGACGATGCCGCCCGGCGGCAGCGAGAAATCGAGGTTCTCGATCAGCAGCTTGTCGCCCATGGCCTTCTTCAGACCCTCGACCTCGATCACCTTGCCACCAAGGCGCGGGCCGTTGGGGATGACGATCTGGGCACGGCCGACGCGCTCGCGCTCGGACTGGCCTGCCATCTCTTCATAGGCGGCGATACGGGCTTTCGACTTGGCCTGACGCGCCTTGGCGCCCTGACGCATCCACTCAAGCTCGCGCTCGAGGGTCTTCTGCTTGGCCTTGTCTTCGCGGGCTTCCTGCGCGAGGCGCTTGGCTTTCTGCTCCAGCCAGCTCGAATAGTTGCCCTCGTAGGGGACGCCACGGCCACGGTCGAGCTCGAGGATCCAGCCGGTGATGTCATCGAGGAAGTAACGGTCGTGCGTGACGCAGAGGATCGTGCCCTTGTACTCGATGAGGTGGTTCTGCAGCCAGGCGATGGTCTCGGCGTCGAGGTGGTTGGTCGGTTCGTCGAGCAGCAGCATGTCGGGCGCTTCAAGCAGCAGCTTGCAGAGCGCGACGCGGCGCTTCTCACCACCCGAAAGCGTGGTCACATCCGCCTCGTCCGGCGGGCAGCGCAGCGCTTCCATGGCGACGTCGATCTGGCTGTCGAGATCCCACAGGTTCTGCGAATTGATCTCGTCCTGCAGCTGCGCCATCTCGTCGGCGGTCTCGTCGCTGTAGTTCATCGCCAGTTCGTTGAACCGGTCGAGCTTGGCCTTCTTTTCGGCCACGCCAAGCATGACGTTGCCGCGCACGTCGAGCGAGGCATCAAGCTCGGGCTCCTGCGGCAGATAGCCGACCTTGGCGCCCTCGGCGGCCCAGGCCTCGCCCGAGAAGTCCTTGTCGATGCCCGCCATGATGCGGAGCAGGGTCGATTTACCGGCGCCGTTGACGCCGACGACACCGATTTTCACCCCGGGCAGAAAGCTGAGACGGATGTTCTCGAAGCATTTCTTGCCGCCGGGATAGGTCTTGGAGACGCCGTCCATGTGGTAGACGTACTGATAGCTGGCCATCGGTTCCTCCGGTGAAAAAGCTTTGCGGGGGTGTATGGCACCGCGACGGGGGAAAGCAAATGCCTTGTTTGCCGGGATACGGCCCGCTCCCTGTGGAAAAATGCGGTTGATCCCCGAGCGAAATCCTGTGTCTTTGGGCATTCATTCCTAAAGGAAGGGGCGCAATGCTCTGGAATGCGTATGAAACCGGCTTTCATCTGCGGGCCGGACAGAGGATCGGATTGCTCGGCGGATCGTTCGACCCGCCGCATGAAGGCCATGTGCGCATCACTCTGGAGGCGTTGAAGCGCTTTCGCCTCGACCGGATCATCTGGCTGGTGAGCCCCGGCAATCC
Source organism: Salipiger sp. ABN3_019 (assembly GCF_056158605.1). NCBI lineage: Bacteria > Pseudomonadati > Pseudomonadota > Alphaproteobacteria > Rhodobacterales > Roseobacteraceae > Salipiger > Salipiger sp. ABN3_019. Next base: position 138,394 of record NZ_JBSWTP010000009.1, on the reverse strand, counting down.
GCTCAAGGTTCAGGGCCCGGCACCGCTGGAGGCGCGGATCGCGGCGGCCCGCGCGCTGATCCAGCATCCGCGGGTCATGGTCAGCGGCTTTGAGGCGCTGGCCGGGACGCGGCACACGGCCCGCACGCTGGCGCTGCTGCAGGCGCGGCACCCCGGTGTGCGTTTCACATGGCTGATGGGCGCCGACAATCTGGCGCAGCTGCACCGCTGGGAAGACTGGCGCGAGATCATGCGCCGGGTGCCGGTGGGGGTGCTGGCGCGTCCGGGCAGCCGGCTGGCCGCGCGCGAGTCGGTGGCGGCGGCGGTGTTTCGCCATGCGCGGCTGCCGAGCCGGGCCGCGGCGGTGCTGCCACTTGCCACGCCGCCGCGCTGGTGCTTCGTGAACCTGCCGATGTCGGACCTCAGTTCCACGGCCATTCGTGCGCGGACGCGCGCCGAACCGGCGCAAATGTGAAGTATTCGCGCGTGCAGGACGCTTGCTGCGCCTCACTCGCTTCGGTTAGATCCGCGGCATGAACCGCGGTCTGTCTCGTCGTCACTTTTTGTCTTTCCTCGCTGCGTCCGGTGTCTCCGCGGCTGCGGCCCCGGCGTTTGCTGGCGCGGTCGAACGGTCTTTGCGGCCGATTGGGCGCGGCGACAATGTTGCGCTGCGCACGCTCGACTCGCCCGAAGACCTGATCGCCAAGGCCAATCTTGGCGACGGGCTGGTCGGCTACGCGGTGCTCAGCGCCGCGACGGGCCAGCTGCTCGAGAGCCATCAGGGCACGCTGGGCCTGCCGCCCGCGAGTGTTGCCAAGTCGTTGACCGCCTCTTATGCGCTTGACACGCTGGGCCCGGATTACCGTTTCTCTACAGAGCTTTGGACCACGGGCGCGATCGTCGGCGGCGAGTTGAAGGGCGATCTGGTTCTGGTCGGCGGCGGCGATCCGACGCTGGACACCGACGGGCTGGCCGAGATGGCGCGCAGCCTTGCCGAGATCGGCATCAAGAAGGTGACCGGGCGCTTCATCGTCGATGGTGGCGCGCTGCCCTATGCGGCGCAGATCGACCTCGAGCAGCCGGTGCACGTCAGCTACAACCCGGCGGTTTCGGCGATCAACCTCAATTACAACCGCGTCAGCTTTGAGTGGGAGCGCGACGGCAACGGCTATGACGTCAGCATGGACGCGCCCTCGATGGCGGGGCGGCAGTCGGTGCGCATGGCGCATATGGCGGTCTCGGACCGCAATGGGCCGATCTACACCTATGCCGATCAGAACGGGCGCGACGAATGGAGCGTGGCCAGCCACGCGCTTGGCAAGGGCGGCTCGCGCTGGCTGCCGGTGCGCAAGCCCGAGCTTTACGCCGGTGAAGTGTTTCAGGCACTGGCTGGATCGCAGGGGCTGCAACTGCCCGAGCCGGTGATCGAGCATGGCGTCGAGACGGTGGATTCTGGTGGCGCGTCGCGAGAGCGAGCCGCTGCATGTGATCCTCAAGGAGATGCTGAAGTATTCCACCAACCTGACCGCCGAACTGGTCGGGCTGACCGCCACCCGCAAGCGGCTGGGGCATGCCGAATTGATCGTGCATTCTGCCGAGGTGATGAACACCTGGGCGCGTGACGAGCTGGGGCTGACCCATATTGCCATGACCGACCATTCGGGCCTTGGCGGCAACAGCCGGGTCGCGGCGGCGGATGTGGCCTCGGCGCTGCTGCAGGCCGAGCGGCGGCTGGGGCTGAAGCCATTGCTGAAGCCGATCACCATGCTCGACGGGCGCGGGCGACCGGTGCAGGATCACCCGCTGAAGGTGCACGCCAAGACCGGCACGCTGAACTTCGTCAGCGGTCTTGGCGGCTTTGTCGATATGCCGAGCGGCGAGCAACTGGTGTTCGCGATCTTCTGCGGTGACGTGCCGCGGCGCGACGCGATCCCGGTGGAAGAGCGCGAGCGCCCGCCGGGCATGCGTGAATGGAACCGCCGCGCCAAGGCGCTGCAGCAGGATCTGATCGAACGCTGGGCGGTGCGCTTCCCCAAGGGCACCGGACCCGAGCCTGCTGCTGCCGTGGCAAGCGCCAGCCCCGATGTCACGCCGACCACGCAAACCTCGTCCGGCAGTGTCGCCACGCCGCAAAGCGCCGCGCCCTGAATGGGGCGTGGAGGCGCCGCGCTCGCCCAGCCGGATGACCGGTAGGGCAGGCCAGCGGGGTGCTCACAATGCCAATGCGCCGAGGATCGGAAGCAGGCAAAGCAGCAGTGCAGCGAACAGGGTGAACCTATGACGGGTCACGTGATGACGTGACATGGGCTGTCTTCCTTGAAAATGCAGTGAAAACAGAAACAACTCGGAAAGAATGAGTGGTGGATTAAGTGCGGTAATGCGCACAATTACATCATATTCGAAAAACCGTCCGTCGTCACGCTGCGCTGCGGAAGGCGCGCAGGGATAGGGTGTTTTCCGCCCATGGCCACAACGCCCTGCCGAAACCGGGCAGGGCAGGGCAGGGGGTAGGGCCGGGTATAGAACGGGGTGCTTAGCCGTGCAGGTGACGGGCGCGGGCACCGCGTTCGATGGCGGCGGCATGCAGCCGGTCGATGTCGAGCTCGTAGCGGATTTCTTCGAGCAGCCGCAGTTCCTCTTCGCGCAGCGTGCCATCGGCGGCGGCCACATCGCAGGCCAGCGCATAGGCGGTCTCGTTCAGCCGCTCGGGCAGGTTGTCGCGCAGCAGGCCGAAGAGCGCGTCGAGCCCGTCTTCCTGTTCGAAGAGGTCGAACACCAGATCGGTGACCACGCGCATCCGGTCGATGTCGTAGTTGCTGAAGATCGGCAGCATGTTGACCGAGGATTCGATCTTCACCAGCTCGGCGGTACGCATGTTCTCGTCAGAGGCCGAGACCGCGATCATCAGGGCGACGAGGCAGTCTTGCGGGGTCATCGGATGCGGGGCGGCTTCAGACACTGGAATACTCCGGAAAAATCATGCTACGCGCAATTTATTGACCCCATGCCCCGGCTGCAATAGGACGCGGGCGCACTGCCCCGTGAATGGGGGCGTTTCTTCCCTAAGGAGTGTTTCAATGTCCGAACTGCGCGACGCAGCAATGAGCTCGAAGGCCTGGCCCTTTGAAGAGGCGCGCCGGGTGCTGAAACGCTACGAGAAGACGCCGCCCGAGAAGGGATATGTGCTGTTCGAGACCGGCTATGGTCCGTCGGGTCTGCCGCACATCGGCACCTTCGGCGAAGTTGCGCGCACCACGATGATCCGCCGCGCCTTCGAGGTGATCTCGGACATCCCGACCCGTCTGATCTGTTTCTCGGACGATATGGACGGCATGCGCAAAGTGCCCGAGAACGTGCCGAACCAAGAGCTTCTGCAGGAGAACCTGCAGCGCCCGCTGACCTCGGTCCCCGATCCCTTCGAGGAATTCGAGAGCTTTGGCCACCACAACAATGCCATGCTGCGCCGGTTCCTCGACACCTTCGGGTTCGAGTATGAGTTCTATTCGGCGACCGATTTCTACAAGTCGGGCCAGTTCGACGAGATCCTGCTGCGTTGCTGCGAGAAATACGATGATCTGATGAAGATCATGCTGAAATCGCTGCGTGAAGAGCGGGCCTCGACCTATTCGATCTTCCTGCCGGTCCACCCCGAGACGGGCCGCGTGCTCTACGTGCCGGTGAAGAATGTCGATGCCAAGGAAGGCACGATCACCTTCGACGATGACGATGGCAAGGAATGGACCGTTCCGGTGACCGGCGGCAACGTGAAGCTGCAGTGGAAGCCCGATTTCGGTGCTCGCTGGGCCGCGCTCGGCGTTGACTTCGAGATGTACGGCAAGGACCACTCGACCAACACGCCGATCTACGACGGCATCTGCCGCACGCTCGGCGTGCGCGCGCCCGAGCACTTCACCTATGAGCTTTTCCTCGACGAGAACGGCGAGAAGATCTCGAAGTCCAAGGGCAACGGCCTGTCGATCGACGAGTGGCTCACCTATGCCTCGTCGGAATCGCTGTCCTACTTCATGTACCAGAAGCCGAAGACGGCAAAGCGCCTGTGGTGGGACGTGATTCCCAAGGCGATGGACGAGTACCACCAGCAGCTGCGCGCCTATCCGACGCAGGATGCCAAGGCGCAGCTCAACAACCCGGTGTGGCACATCCACGGCGGTGACGTGCCCGAGACCAAGATGGTGGTGCCCTTCTCGATGCTGCTCAACCTCGCCTCGGCCGCCGGTGCCGAGGACAAGGAAGCGATGTGGGGCTTCATTCGCCGCTACGCGCCCGAGGCCGAGCCCAAGACGCATCCCGATCTCGACGCCGCTGCCGGTTACGCGGTGCGCTACTACAACGACTTCGTCAAACCGACGAAGCAGTTCCGCGCGCCCACCGATCAGGAACGTGCGGCGATGGAAGACCTTGCCGCTCAGCTTGAGGGCTACGATGGCGCGGTCGAGGACGAAGCGCTGCAGACCATGGTCTTCTCGGTCGGCAAAACGCATGAGTTCGAGAACCTGCGCGAGTGGTTCAAGGCGCTTTACGAGGTGCTGCTTGGCCAGAGCCAGGGGCCGCGCTTCGGCGGGTTCATCGCCCTCTACGGCGTCGACGAGACCGCGGCGCTGATCCGCAAGGGGCTGGCGGGCGAACTGGGCTGAGCCATTGGGCCTGACCTGCGGGTTTGACCTAACGTAAGTAAAGACTACCTCCCTGAGCATTCAGGGAGGTTTTTTTCATGCGCAAATGTCTTGCCGCATTTCTGCTGGCCGGGGCTCTGTCGGGCCCGGTCATGGCGCAGGAAGATGAGATCGCCGGCACCATCCGCAGCCAGATGGAGGCTTTTCTGGCCGAAGATGCCGAGACCGCCTTTACCTTTGCCAGCCCCGGCATTCAGGGGCTCTTTGGCACGCCGGAGAATTTCTCGCGGATGGTGCGCGAGGGTTATCCGATGGTCTGGCATCCCGGCGAGATTCGTTTTGGCGGGCTTGATGAGCGTGGCAACTATCTGGCGCAGAACGTTTATGTCACCGACACGGCGGGCCGCGCCCATGCTCTGGAATACCTGATGGAGCAGATCGACGGACGTTGGCGCATCGCTGGCGTGCGCCTTTTGGACCTGCCCGAAGCCTCGGTCTGAGCGCCATCTGCCGTTGCCTGTGGCGGCGGTCCGGCGCGCGGTGTCACTGGGCGTCGTTAACCTCGCTTCTCTAGCTCTTTGCCCATTGGGTCGGCGCGGCCCGTGAGGCGATCAGAGCAGAGGAAGCAGGGCATGAACATTGCGGTGACCGACGGGGTGGTGCTGACCCCCACGCCATTTTCCGAAGGGCTGGATGTGTGGTCGCGCGGCGACGGGCGACCGGGATCGGACACCTACGCCTCGTCTGTTGCGGCGGCCTATGTTCCGGCGGATGCGGATTTCGGCGGCTGTCTGGAATTGCAGAAAACCGACACCACGCAAAAGCTGCGCTACATGGGGCAGACGCCGATCCTGCCCGGCGTCTACCTGCAGGTGACGGCGCGGGTGAAGGCGATCTCGGGCAATCTGCCGTCGGTGCGCATCGCGGGCTGGGCTGGCACCGGCAACGATGTGGCGGTGAGCGGCGTGCCGATGCAGGGGGATGCGGTGGCGCTGAGCAGCTATGGCGAGGTGGTCGAGGTCTCGGCCATCGTGGGGGCCGGGTCGCGCGCCGGTGTCGATTTGATCTGGGGCACAGGGCCGAGCTACGGGCATTTCGGGCTCGACCTGACGGGGCTGAACGGCGGGGTCGTGCGCATCGACGATCTGCAGATCGAGGATATCACCGAGGTCTTTCTGCGGCAGATGCTGGCGAGCGTCGATGTCCGCGACTATGGCGCGCTTGGCGATGGCAGCACCGACGACAGCGCCGCCTTCGAGGCCGCCGACGCGGCGGCGGACGGGCGGCTGATCATCGTGCCCTCGGGGACTTATCGTCTCGCCAATTCGGTCACTTTGGAACACCACGTGCGCTTCGAGGGACAGCTGAGCATGCCAGCCTCGGCGATCCTGTCGCTGACCAAGGATTTCAACCTGCCCGCCTATTCCGATGCTTTCGGCGGCGATGAAGAGATCGCCTTGGCCAAGGGGCTGCAGTCGCTGCTCAACAACGCCGACCACGAGAGCTTTGACATGGGGGGGCGCCGCGTCTCGATGAACGGCCCGCTGGATGTGCAGGCCGCCGTGCCGAACCGCGACACCTATTCGCAGCGCCGGGTGCTGCGCAACGGCCAGCTGCGGGCCGAGGACAGCGGCGGCTGGGGGGCGACCAGCGTCACCAGCACCGCCACCTATTCCGCCTCGAACCAGTGGCGCCTGACCAATGTGGCCAATATCGCCAATATCGAGGTCGGCAGCCTTGTCACCGGCGCCGGGGTGGGGCGCGAGATCTACGTGAAGTCGAAGAACGTCGGCGCGCAGGAGATTACCCTCTCGCAGCCGTTGTCGGATGCGGTGGGCACGCAGAGCTACACCTTCACCCGCTTTCGCTACATGCTGGATTTCTCGGGGTTCACCAAGCTCGAGAAGTTCGAGGTCGAGGATGTGGAGTTCCAATGTTCGGAACTGGCCAGCGGGCTGATGCTGCCGCCGCTCGGCACGGTGAATGTGATCCGCAACTGCGTGTTCAACCGTCCCGGTCACCGCGGCATCACCTCGATCGGCGAGGGCTGTCAGGGGCTTCTGATAGACCACAATCAGTTCATCAGCGCCGAGGGCGGGCTCTCCACGCAAAGCCGCCAGTCCGTGGCGATCAACACCAACGCCAACGATGTGAAGATCCGCAACAACCGCGCCTCGCAGTTCCGCCATTTCGCGGTGATCTCGGGCGCGCAGGCGGTGATCTCGGGCAACCATTTCTTTCAGGGCGACGAGACCGGCAGCGGCATTCGCTCGGCGGGGATCGTGCTGTGCCTCCGTGCCTGCAGCACCACGATCTTTGGCAATTATATCGACAATTGCTTTGTCGAATGGACCAACGAGCGCGAGCCCGAGCCGGATTTCTCGGGCGGCTTCGGCTTTGCGGGCCTGTCGATCACCGGCAATGTCATGCTGTGCTCGAACGTCGCCGACTGGTTTTCCTTCATCGTGGTGAAGCCCTATGGCAGCGGCCATATGGTCAACGGCATGAACGTCTCGGGCAATCTTTTCCGCGCCGTGGGTGGCACGATCACCCGGGTCGAGCGGGTCGACACCTCCTTTGCCGGGCTCGACCTGGGCGCGATGCGCCGGGTGTTCATGCAAGAGAACACTTTCCACAATATCGACCTGCAGACCGAGAACCCGTTGCAGGTTAACCACGACCAGAACACCCATGCCGCCACATGGGTGGTCGCGACCGGCAACAAGCTGCCCTTCGGCGGTCGCGCGCGGCAGGTGCAAAGCCTCGTGCTCACCTCGCGGCCGCGCAATGGCGCGAATGTCACCGCCTTTGTCACACCCTATACCTCGGCGGAGCAGGGCAGCGGGGCGTCCGACGTGCATGTGATCTGGCCCGAGCCGGTGCTTGGCGATCTGACGCTGCTGGTGCGCATGGATACGTGACCCTGCGCATCGGCGGATCGAACCGGCGCCAAAAGGCGTCGGCGCCGTTTCAGAACTGCGTCCAGAGGCCAAGCAGAAGCCCTGCGCTGGTGTCTCCGACCAGCCCCCAGCTGGCGCCGATCTCGGCCTGCAGCCGCGCGCGCAGCGGCAGCACCACCGAAGGGGCCAGCCGCACGAAACCGGGATCGCCGCGCTGCACCCCGGTCTGCACCTGCAGGATCGCCTTGCGGCGCTGCGGCAGGTTGAGCCCAAGCGTCAGGTCCATCTTCACATCGGTGCCCGCCGCGCCACGCAGTTCCGCCAGTATGTCGGCATTGAGCCAGCCGCGCACGTGGCTGAGCCCCAGCGACAGCCCGGGGCGCAGCGCCTGATATCCTTCGATCCGTCCGGCCCCCAGTTCCGCGCTCAACCGCATCGGGCCCGCGCCGATCAGCGGCAGGCGCAGGAACAGCAGCGATTTGCCCGCGCCCGAGATCGCCCGCCCGAGGTCGGCACCGATCGTCACCCGCGGGCTCAGCCCATATTCGACATAGAGCGTGTCATATCGCCCACTGGGCAGTTGCCACCCCTGAAGCCCGTAGCTCTGCGGCCATGTGAGCCGCGTGGTTGAACTGGCGAAACCCGCGCCGCGCTCTTGCAGCCAAGCCCCCGCCTGCAGCGGCCCGGCGCAGAGCCAGAGCAGCCCGCAAAGCACACCTAGCCGTGCCAACCTCCGCATGAGCGCCTCCCTTGCGGAAAGCCTGCTCCGGACGTGGTTAACGTGGGATGAATATGACGCAGGACGCTTGGCAACCGCTTGGCGATCCCTTGGCGACCACGCGTCATCTGGACACTGGACGGAGTGCCGCGATCGGATATGCTGCGGGTGCAAAACAGCCCTTGAGAGGGGCGGGGAGGGGCAGCCATGACCGGATCGGTGATCACCGTCGCACAGCAGAAGGGGGGCTCGGGCAAGACCACGCTCTCGGCCAATCTGGCGATCGGATTTCTTGCGCAGGGCAAATCCGTGGCGCTGGTGGACATCGACCCGCAGGGCAGCCTCGGGCGCTGGTTCATGACCCGGCTGGAACGCGATCCCGAGGCGCTCGGCGCGCTGGAGTTCGCCACCTCCTCGGCTTGGGGGGTTACCTACGAGTGTCGCAAGCTGTCGGGCAGCCATGACGTGGTGATCGTCGACACGCCGCCCAAGGCCGACAGCGATCTGCGCCCGGCGCTGCGTGCCGCCGATCTGGTCGTGGTGCCGGTCTCGATGAGCCATCTCGACCTCTGGGCCACCGAGGGCGTGCTCGATCTGGCCCGGCGCGAGAACCGCGAGGCGATGGTGGTGCTCAACCGCACCCGCCCCGGCACCCGGCTTTCGGGCGAGATCTCCGAGGCGGTGGGCGCTATGGACGTGCGCATCGCCGCCGCGCAACTGGCCAACCGGGTGGCTTATGCCGAGGCCTTCGGGCGGGGGCAAAGCGCCGCCGAAGGGCGCAAGACCCCGGCCCGCGCCGAGGTCGCCGCGCTGACGGCAGAGGTGGCGGAGGCGCTGGCAAACGGGTAAAGCGTGCCGCAACAGGAGACATGCCCGCCCATGACCGACATGACCGATACCACAGACCACGCCGCGCTTGCCGAGACGATCCGCCGCCACCAAGAGGGGCAGGGCCAGCCGATCTCGCGGCTCGGGTATTTCTGCGCGCCCTTCCGGCCCGCCGACGGCCCGTTTGCCGACAAGGTGATCAAAGTCTATCGCGGGCTGCCCGACGGCGCGAAGCTGGAGCGGCTGGCGCAGGCGCATGACGCCTATGTCGCGGCGCTCGAGCAGACCGGCGTGCCGCTGCCGCAGACCGAGTTCCTGCTGATGCAGACCGAGCAGGGGCGGATTCCGGTGATCCTCCAAGAGGCGCTGCCCGAAAGCGCGCTGATGCGCCCGCGCATGCAACGCGAGGATCTGGCCTCGACGCTGGCAATGATGGAGGCCGCGGGTCAGGTCATCGCGCAGTTCTGGAACAACGCCGACCAAATTGAGGGGCGGGTGGGCTTCCACCCGTCGATTCGCAACTTCGCGGTGCTGGACGGTCAGGCGATCTTTTACGACACCTTCCCGCCGCTGATCGGCTACAGCCGCGACGAGATGGGCGAGCTTCTGCTGCTGTTCTCGGAAAAGCGCCTGATGCGCTGGGTCGGTCCCTTCCTCAAGGCCAAGGTCACCGGCATTCAGGACGAATGGTATTCGGCCCCCGAAACGCTGGTCGGCCTCGTCGGCTCGGCCTGCCGTCTGCGCCCCGAGCATGCGGGCGCCTATCTCGACTGGGGCCGCGACTTCGCTCCGCGCGCCATGCCGCGCTTTGCCGAGGAGGCTCTGGAAGGGCTCTCGCAGCCGCCGCGGCTGCCGGGCTATTGGACCGGGTTCCGCAAGCTGCTGGGGTTGCAGGGCGAGCCCAACCTCTGAGGTCAGCCCTGGCCCTGCCGCCGGATGTGCGTATTTGAAAAGAGAAGAAGCGGACGGCGCCGCGCAGGGGTTTGAGGGTAATCTGCCGTTAACCCTGATCGCTTAGGTGTGGCTGTGCGGTACAGGCTGGCGAGCCGATGACCGCAAGAGGAGAAGCCTCGCGGTCCCGCGGCCTTGTTGCTTTCCCGGGCTGCCGGATCGCGGGGTGGACCCGCGCGGTCCCCTGCTTCTTCTCTTTGAAAATACGCACGGCGGAAAATAGCGGCGGGGCGCGCAGCCGGGGTGGGTCCATAGGCTATGGAAATGTAAAAGAAAAAGGCCCGCCTCGTGCAGAGGCGGACCTTTGGAATCCCGGAAAGGAGGAGGCGATCAGACGATCTTGATGCCAGCCTTTTCGGCATCGGCGACAAAAGCGGCGAGGCCCTTGTCGGTCAACACGTGGTTGGCCATCGCCTTGATCACGGCGGGCGGCGCGGTGCAGACGTCGGCGCCGATCTTGGCGCAGTCCGACATGTGGTTGGCCGAGCGGATCGAGGCGGCCAGCACCTGCGTCTCATAGCCGTAGTTGTCGTAGATCTGGCGGATGTCGGCGATCAGCTGCAGCCCGTCGAGGTTCAGATCGTCGAGGCGGCCGATGAACGGCGAGATGAAGGTCGCGCCGGCCTTGGCGGCGAGCAGCGCCTGATTGGCCGAGAAGCAGAGCGTCACATTGACCATATTGCCCTCTTCCGAGAGCACCTTGCAGGCTTTGAGGCCATCCCAGGTCAGCGGCACCTTCACCGCGATGTTCGGCGCGATCTCGGCCAGCTTGCGGCCCTCGGCGATCATCGCCTCGGCGTCGAGCGCGACCACCTCGGCGGAGACGGGGCCCGGCACCATCTCGCAGATTTCCTTGGTGACCTCGAGGATGTCACGGCCGGATTTGGCGATCAGCGAGGGGTTGGTGGTGACGCCGTCCACCATGCCGAGCTCGTGCAGCTCGCGGATGGCATCGACATCGGCGGTATCGACAAAGAATTTCATCTGGGTAAGCCCTCCAGGCTTGGCTTGGCATTCGGTCGCGCCTGTCTTACCTCATGAGGTGAGGGGCGGGAACCCCCTTGAAAATAGCGCTAACGGACCTGCCCTCAATGGATGATTACTACGACGAAGGCACGCTGATCTCGGTGCTGACCACGCAACCGCTGGATCGGCTGCTGGACTATAAGGCGCCCGCGGGTGGCTGCGCGCAGGGGGCGTTTGTCGAGGTGCCGCTGGGGCCGCGCAAGGTGTTTGGCGTGGTCTGGGGGCCGGGGCAGGGCGGCTTCGATCCCGCCAAGGTGCGCAGCGCGTCGCGGGTGCTGGAGGCGGCGCCGATGCGCGCGGAACTGCGGGAATTCCTTGAGCGATCCGCCGATTACACGTTGACGCCGCGCACCGCGATGCTGCGGCTGGCCACCCGCGCGCCGGGGCTGGGCGAGGCGCCCTCGATGCGCAAGATCTACCGCCGCGGTGACAGCGTGCCCGAGCGGCTCACCGATGCGCGGCGCCGGGTGCTGGAGGTGCTCGACGAGATGGGCGGCCTGTCGCTGACGCTGAAGGAATTGGCCGATGCCGCCGGGGTGACCTCTTCGGTGGTCAAGGGGCTGGCAAAGCTCGGGGCCGTGCGCGAGGAAGAGGCGCCGCGCGATACCGCCTTTGCCCGGCTCGATCCGGACTATGGCGGCAAGGCGCTGACCGAGGATCAGGCCAAAGCCGCCGAGGTGCTGCGCGCGGGTGTGTCCTCGGGCACATACGGCACGGTGCTGCTGAAAGGGGTGACCGGCTCGGGCAAGACCGAGGTCTATCTCGAGGCGGTGGCCGAATGCCTGCGGCAGGGGCGGCAGGCGCTGGTGCTGCTGCCCGAGATCGCGCTGACCTCGGAGTTTCTGACCCGCGTCGAGGCGCGCTTCGGCGCAAGGCCCGCCGAATGGCATTCGGGCGTTACGGTGACCGAGCGGCGGCGGGTCTGGCGGCACGTGGCCGAGGGCGGCGCGCAGCTGGTGGTGGGCGCGCGTTCGGCGCTCTTCCTGCCGTTCCGCGATCTGGGTCTGACGGTGGTCGATGAAGAGCACGACACCTCCTACAAGCAAGAGGAAGGCGTGCTCTACAACGCCCGCGACATGGCGGTGCTGCGCGCCTCGATCTGTTCGGGGCGGGTGGTGCTGGCCTCGGCCACGCCCTCGCTGGAGAGTTGGGCCAACGCCGATGCGGGCAAATATGAGCGGCTCGATCTGGTCTCGCGCTTTGGCCCTGCGGTGATGCCGGAGATGCGCGCGCTGGACATGCGCGCCGAGGATCTGCCGGGCAGTCGCTGGATCTCGCCCTCGCTGCAGGCGGCGGTGAAGCGGCGGATCGAGAACGGTGAGCAGGCGATGCTTTTCCTCAACCGTCGCGGCTATGCGCCGGTCACCATCTGCCGCGCCTGCGGTCACCAGATCGCCTGTCCGCATTGCGACGCGCGGATGGTCGAGCACCGCTTCCTGCAGCGGCTCGTTTGCCATCAGTGCGGCGAGAGCACGCCGAAGCCCGAGAAATGCCCCTCCTGCGAGGTGCAGGGCAAGCTGGCGGCGGTGGGGCCGGGGGTCGAGCGGCTGGCCGAAGAGGCGGCGGAGGTCTTTCCCGATGCAAGGCTGGCGGTGCTCTCGTCAGACCTCTTCGGCTCGGCGCGGCAGCTGAAGGCGGAGATCGAGAAGATCGCCATGGGCGGGGCCGACATTGTCATCGGCACGCAGCTGGTGGCCAAGGGGCACAACTTTCCGAACCTGACACTGGTGGGGGTGATCGACGCCGATCTGGGGCTGCAGGGATCGGACCTGCGCGCCGCCGAGCGCACCTTTCAGCTGATGCGGCAGGTGGCCGGGCGCGCGGGCCGGGCCGAGAAGCCGGGCGCGGCGCTTTTGCAGACCTTCCAGCCCGAGCACCCGGTGATCCGGGCGATCCTCTCGGGCGACGAAGAGGGCTTTTGGAAAGCCGAGGCCGATGAGCGCCGCGCCGCCGGGATGCCGCCCTATGGCCGCCTCGCGGGGGTGATCCTGTCGTCGACCGAGGTGCAGGAGGTGTTCGATCTGGGCAACGCCATGGCGCGGCAGGACGGCCCGCTGCGGCGGATCGGGGCGCAGATCTACGGCCCGGCGCCCGCGCCCATCGCGCGGGTGCGTGGGCGGCACCGGGTGCGGCTGCTGGTGAAGGCCCCGAAGGGCGTGGCGTTGCAGGCGGCGCTGGCGGAATGGGCCGGGCAGTTCCGTCTCAAGGGCGAGCTGCGCATGGCGATCGACATCGACCCGCAGAGCTTTTTCTGACGGCAGCGATAGGGGAGCCGGGCGCGCGCCTGCCCGTGGGGTGGCGCCGAAACCGTTTTGGTCGCCGCTTTATGTCAGCCAAGCCCGGGTGACACTCGAACGCCGTGCGCAGGTGACAAAGCGCCAGCCCGACGGGACGGGCAGGCGCTCGCCCGGCGGCTTCGCCTTGATTCCGGGCGCGCGCCTCTACCCGGCCCGATTCAGCTTCGTGCTCAGGTGGATCAGGCTCTCGGAGCTTTTCACCCCGCGCGCCTCGGCGATCTTGTCGAGCGTGGCGTCCAGCTCTTCGGTGCTGCGCGCGCTCACCTGCACCAGCAGGTCGACCCGGCCCGAGGTGGTATGCGCGGCCTCGACCGCTGGCATCTGGCGCAGCCGGGCGAGCACCTCGGGCTGGCTGCGCGGCTCGATGCAGACCAGCACCGTGGCGCGGATCGGCGCCTTCAGCGCGGCGCCGCGGCGCAGGGTGAAGCCGGCGATGATCCCGCGTGAGAGCAACCGGTCGATCCGCGCCTGCACCGTGGTGCGCGCCAGCCCCAGCCGCCGCGCCAGATCGGCCACCGGCAGACGGGCATCGGCCTCGAGTAGGGCGATGAGCTGACGGTCGGTTTCGTCGATCTGTCCGGTTCGGTCGTCAATCTGTGGCATGATGCCCGACATTCTGTTCCATCTGCCACGCGGATCCGAGCGTTTTCTGCGCCATCCTGAAAAGAAAACGCAGCAGGAGGCAGTGACACATGCGGATCGACCCCAGCCTATCGCCGACGCCGGAAAGCTGGCTCGCGGCCAATGCGCCCGACGCGCCGGTGTTTTTCTTTCACCCGGAGCGGCTGGCCGAGGTGGCGCGAGAATTTCGGGCGGGTTTTCCGGGGCTGGTGACTTACGCAGTGAAGGCCAACCCCGCGCCCGAGATGATCCGCGCGCTGCACGGCGCAGGGATCACCGCCTTCGACGTCGCCTCGCCCGCCGAAATGGAGCTGGTGCGCACCCATGCGCCCGGCGCGGCGCTGCATTATCACAACCCGGTCCGCTCGGCGGCAGAGATCGCGGCGGGCCTTGAGGCGGGCTGCGTGTCGTGGTCCGTCGATCGCGCCAGCGAGCTCGAGAAGCTGCGCAGCTTGCCCGCGGGCACCGAGATCGCCGTGCGCCTGAAGCTGCCGGTGGCGGGCGCTGCCTATGATTTCGGGGCCAAGTTCGGCGCCACGCCCGATCAGGCGGCGGCGCTGCTCCGGCGGGTGGCCGAGCTGGGCTTCACCCCCTCGCTCACCTTCCATCCCGGCACGCAATGCGCCTCGCCCGAGCCTTGGGCGCGCTACATCGCCGAGGCCGCTGCGGTGGCGCGCTCGGCCAAAGTGGTGCTGCACCGGCTCAACGTGGGTGGCGGCTTTCCGGCGCACCGCGACACCGACCGCCCCGATCTGCAGGCAATCTTCGACACCATTCGCGAGGTCACCGAAGGCGCGTTCGACACCGCGCCGCAACTGGTCTGCGAGCCGGGCCGCGCGCTGGCCGCCGAGGCGCTGACGCTGGCGCTGCGGGTGAAGGGCGTGGATGAGGAGGCGGTGTTTCTCAACGATGGCGTCTACGGCGGGCTGGCGGAATGGCGCGACATCGCACCGATGAGCCGGGTGCGCCCGGTGGCTGCTGCGGGCGGTGCGCTTTGCGGCGCTTTGCGGCGGCGCATCGTCTTTGGCCCGACCTGCGACAGCATCGACCGGCTGCCGGAATTGCTGCCGCTGCCCGGTGACTTGGCGGAGGGGGACTACCTGCTCTTCGAGGGCATGGGGGCCTATTCGCGCGCCCTTGTCACCGGCTTCAACGGCTATGGTGTACGCAGAGTCGTGGAAATCGAAAAACAGTCCTGAGATCACAGTCCCGGGCGCTGGACTCTGCCGACATGCCCTCTACAGTCGCCCGCGAAGACGCATCGCGGGAGGACCAGCCAGATGGAAAAATTCGGCAAGAGCCAGTCGTTCAAGCGCACCGAGGATGTGCGCTTTCTCACCGGGCACGGTCGCTATGTGGATGACATTGCACCCGAGGGGGCGCTGCATGCCTTCGTCCTGCGCTCGCCGGTGGCGCATGCGAAGATCACCGAGCTTGACGTGACCGACGCCCGCGAGATGCCGGGTGTGCATCTGGTGGCGACGGTCGAGGATCTGCTGGCCTCCGGCATGGACATCTCGATGGGCGGCACGGTGATCAGCAACCGCGACGGCAGCAAGGCCGCCGACCCGATGCGCCCGGTGCTGGCCAAGGACCACGTGCGCCATGTGGGCGAGCCGGTGGCGCTGATCGTGGCCGAGACGATGATCGAGGCGAAGGACGCCGCCGAGGCGATCCTGTTCGATTTCGAGGATCTGCCGGTGCATATGGCGCTGGCGGCGGGCGGCGATCCGATCCACCCCGAGGCGCCGGACAACCGCGCCTTCGACTATGGTCTGGGCAATGAGGCCGAAACCGATGAGGCTTTTGCCAAGGCCGCCAAGGTGGTCAGCCTCGAGGTCGGCGACAACCGCGTCATCGTCAACGCCATGGAGCCGCGCGGCGCCTATGCCGAATGGGACGGCGAGAAGCTGCATGTGGCCTTCAACGGGCAGGGGGTCTGGGGGCTGAAGTCGGAACTGGCCCAGGCCTTCGACCTGCCGGTCGAGCAGATCCGCGTGACCAACCCCGATGTCGGCGGCGGCTTCGGTATGAAGGCTCCGGGCTATCCCGAGTATTTCGCCATCGCCTATGCGGCGAAGCAGTTGGGCAAGCCGGTGCGCTGGATGTCCGACCGCACCGAGGCGATGCTCTCGGACCACGCGGGCCGCGATCTGGTGACGCTGGCGGAGCTTGCCTTTGACGAAGACAACCGCATCCTCGGCTACCGCAACCACACCCGCTGCAACCTTGGTGCCTATAATTCGAACTTCGGGCAGGCGATCCAGACCGCGCTCTATGCCAAGGTGCTGACCGGCACCTATGACATCAAGGCGGCCTATATGCGGGTCGAGGGGTTCTACACCAACACCACGCAGGTCGACGCCTATCGCGGTGCGGGCCGCCCCGAGGCGATCTACACGCTCGAGCGGGTGATGGACCGCGCCGCGCGCGAGCTCGGCGTCGATCCGATGGAGCTGCGCCGCATCAACTTCGTGCAGGAGTTCCCCTATAAGACCGTCACCGGCGAGAATTACGACGTGGGCGATTTCTCCCGCGTGCTGGCCCATGCCGAGGCGGATGCCGATATCGCCGGATATCCGGCGCGCAAGGCGGCCTCGGAGGCGCAGGGCAAGCTGCGCGGGCTGGGCCTGTGCTATTACATTGAAAGCATCCTCGGCGATCCCGCAGAGGACGTGAAGGTGGAGTTCACCGAGGACGGCGGCGCGACCATCTACGTCGGCACCCAGTCGAACGGGCAGGGGCACGAGACGGTGTTCGCCAAGTTCCTCGCCGACCAGACCGGCATCCCGGTCGAGAAGATCGGCTTCGTGCAGGGCGACAGCGACCGCATCCCGCGCGGCGGCGGCACCGGGGGCTCACGCTCGGTGACCACGCAGGCGACGGTGACGCTGACCGCGGTGCGCGACATGATCGCGGGCTTTGGCGAGTTTCTTGCCGGCGAGATGGGCGTCGATCCCGACGACGTGCGCTTCGATGACGAGCAGTTCCGCGCCGAAGGCTCGAACCTGCACCCGACCATGCTCGAGGCTGCCGCGCTGGCCCGCGAGAAGGGCCGCGAGGATCTGCTGAGCTGGTCCGCCCGCACCGCCATCGACGCCCGCTCCTACCCCAATGGCGCGCATTTCTGCGAGGTCGAGATCGACCCGGAAACCGGCGTGACGCGGGTGGTGAAATACACGGTGGTCGATGATTTCGGCAATCTCATCAACCCGATGCTGGCCGAGGGGCAGGTGCATGGCGGGGTGGTGCAAGGGCTGGGTCAGGCGCTCACCGAACACACCGTCTATGATGAGGATGGCCAGCTGCTGACCGCGACCTTCATGGATTACGCCATGCCGCGCGCCAAGGATGCGCCGTGGATCGCCTTCGATGTCGAGCCCGTGCCGTCCACCGGCAACCCGATGGGGATGAAGGGCTGCGGCGAAGCGGGGACCGTGGGCTCCATGGCCGCCGTGTCGAACGCCGTGCAGGACGCGCTGTGGGAGCGGGGGATTCGTCAGGCGGATATGCCGTTCACGCCGCACCGCGTTTGGCAGATGCTGAACGGCGCTGCCATGGCCGCAGAGTGAGGTCCGCCAGCACGTGAAGGCGGGAAGGTCAAGATTTTTTCATCACGTAAGCGCGAGGGGTCTTACATTCGTGGCATTTTTGCCTATCTCTGATGCAGAGGCGCGGAACCGGAACTTCCGCAGCCCCTTCACTGTCCCTCGTTCCGTAACTGGCGTCCGGGTTTCTCCCGGACGCTTTTTCTTTTCCCAGTTTCGCTTCCCCCGGCGCTGTGACAGGCTGTTCGCATGAGCTATTCCGACGCATTTCTCAAAGATGTCCTGACCCGCACGCGGGTGATCGCCGTGGTCGGTGTTTCGACCAATCTCATGCGCCCGAGCCACTACGTCTCGCGCTTCCTGCATCAGCGGGGGTATCGGATCATCCCGGTCAATCCCGGCCATGTGGGGCAGACGCTGTTCGGCGAGGACGTCCGTGCTGGCCTGTCGGAGATCGACGCCCCGGTGGATATGGTCGACATCTTCCGCCGCCACGACGCGGTGCCCTCGGTGGTCGGCGCGGCGCTGTCGCATCTGCCGCAGCTGCGCACGATCTGGATGCAGCTTGGCGTTGAACACGTCGAAGCCGCCGCCAAGGCCGAGGCGAAGGGGATCGACGTGATCCAGAACCGCTGCACGAAGATCGAATACGAGCGCCTTATCGGGGCGTCCATGCCGCTCGCCGACGCCGTGGGTGGCTGAGGAAGGCTAAGGGAAGGGGGCTCTGCCCCCGTCCGCGATGCGGACTCCCCCGGGATATTTGCGTCTAGACGAAGGCCGCAGGGTCCCGGCCCCTGTGCTTCTTCTTTTTGGCTTCTTCTCTTTGAAAATACGCCGGGGGTGAGCCGCGCAGCGGCGAGGGGGCAGCGCCCCCTGACCGGTGGTCTCAGCCCTTGGGCCGCGCGGCCTTCTCGGCGATGCCCGAGCGGCCCTGACGTCGCTCAAGCTCGGCCATGACCTCTGACAGCGGCAGCTCGCGCGCGCGCAGCATCACGAGGAAGTGGAACAGCACGTCGGCGGCCTCGGAGGCGAGCTTCTCGCGATCGCCCTTCACCGCTTCGATGATCGCCTCGATGGCTTCCTCGCCGAATTTCTCGGCGCATTTCTCCGGGCCCTTGGCGAGCAGCTTGGCGGTCCAGCTTTCGTCGGGCGAGGCGGAGGCGCGGTCGGCGACCACCTGTTCCAGCTTTTCCAGCGTCATCTGCGACATGTCAGAGCCTCACGGGGATGCCGGCCTGCGCCATATGCGCCTTGGCCTCGGCGATGGTGTAGGTGCCGAAATGAAAGATCGAGGCGGCAAGCACCGCCGAGGCATGGCCCTCGGTCACGCCCTCGACCAGATGGTCGAGCGTGCCGACGCCGCCCGAGGCGATCACCGGGATTGGCACCGCGTCGGCGATGGCGCGAGTGAGCGGCAGATTGAACCCCGCCTTGGTGCCGTCGCGGTCCATCGAGGTGAGCAGGATCTCCCCCGCGCCCTTGCGCGCCATGGTGATGGCAAACTCCACCGCGTCGATGCCGGTGGGGCGGCGGCCGCCATGGGTGAAAATCTCCCAGCGGCCGGGCGCTACGGTCTTGGCGTCGATGGCGCAGACGATGCATTGGCTGCCGAAGTGATCCGCGGCCTCGGCCACCACGTCGGGATTGGCCACCGCGGCGGAATTGAACGAGACCTTGTCGGCCCCGGCCAGCAGCAGCGCCCGGACGTCGCCCACCGTGCGCACGCCGCCGCCCACGGTGAGCGGGATGAAGCATTGCTCGGCGGTGCGGGTGACCACGTCGAACATGGTGCCGCGATTTTCATGGGTGGCGTGGATGTCGAGAAAGCAGATCTCGTCGGCGCCAGCGGCGTCATAGGCGCGGGCGGCGTCCACCGGGTCGCCGGCATCGCGCAGGTCGACGAAGTTGACGCCTTTGACCACGCGGCCATCGGCCACGTCGAGGCAGGGGATGATGCGGGTCTTCAACATGGCGCTGTGATAGTGCGGAATTTCCGCGGGGGGAAGGGGATGTTGCACCGCAGCGCGCATGCAAGCCTGCCTGAAACCAAGAAGGGCGCGCCGCTTGGCGCGCCCTTCGGCGTTTGTGCCTCAGATGGCGATCACTCTTTCACGGTGATCCGGCCCTCGGTGAAGGGCTCGTAGGGGCTGCTTGCGGCGACGAATTCGGCGGTGACATCGGCGAGGTCGGGGCCGAAGTCATAGGCGTTCTCGGCGGTGGTGAACATGGAGTAGCCGTCCCCGCCGTTGCGCACGAAGTTGTTGGACACCACGCCGTAGGTGGCGCTTTCATCCAGCGCGGCCTCGCCGACCATGACGTCGGAGATGCGGCTGCCAGCCTCGGCCGAGGGATCGACGGTGAAGCTCATGCCCGAAACCTGCGGGAAGCGCCCGCCGCCTTCTTCGATCTGGCTGACGCCGTTTTCCAGCGCCTCCTTGATCACCGCGCCGGTGACCTCGAAGGTCGAGAGGGTGTTCTGGAACGGCAGCACGGTCAGCACTTCGCCCATGGTCACCTCGCCCGCGTCGATCGAGGCGCGCAGCCCGCCGCCGTTGGTGATGGCGACGTCGATGCCCTGATCCTTCACGCGATCCAGCATCGCGTCGGCGACGAGATTGC
Organism: Salipiger sp. ABN3_019; assembly: GCF_056158605.1. Taxonomy (NCBI): domain Bacteria; kingdom Pseudomonadati; phylum Pseudomonadota; class Alphaproteobacteria; order Rhodobacterales; family Roseobacteraceae; genus Salipiger; species Salipiger sp. ABN3_019. Next base: position 118,273 of record NZ_JBSWTP010000009.1, on the reverse strand, counting down.
CCATCGGGCACTCCTCGGCGCGGCACATGTCGCGGCTGCCATTGATCTCGGCGCTCGACTCGCCGATCACCTTGTTGCGGATCTCGTCGAGCGGCTTGGCCGCTTCGGTGATGCGCGACTTGGTGGCCTCATCCTCGGTCACGCTGGCATCCATGATCAGCGGCTGGCCGGAGGCTTCGACAAGGTTGCCCTCATCGTCGAAGGTCGCGTTCAACTCGCCGAGGAACTTGCCGTAGGCATAGGCCGAGAGGATCGCCGTGTCCTTGACCATGGTGGGATAGGGGCCTTCGGCACCGTCCATGTCGCCCAGCAGCGTGTTCGAGTGGCCGCCGACGATGATGTCGACGCCGGTGGTCTCTTCGGCGACGCGCAGATCGGTGTGATAGCCCGAGTGCGACAGCACCACGATCTTGTTCACGCCCTCGGCGGTCAGCTTGTCGACCTCGCCCTGAACAGCATCCACCGGATCGGTGAAGACGACGTTCTTGCCCGGCGAGGACAGTTCCTTGGTGTCCACCGGGGTCAGGCCGATGAGGCCGATCTTCTCGCCGTCCTTCTCGATGACCACGGATTTCTGGATCTCACCTTTCAGCAGATCTTCGGCGGTGAGATCGGCGTTGGACATCAGCACCGGGAAGTCGACCGAATCGACAAAGCCGCGCAGCACCTCGGGGCCGTCGTCGAACTCGTGGTTGCCCACGGTCATCGCGTCATAGCCCATCTGGTTCATCATCTCGGCGGCGAGCTTACCCTTGTAATAGGTGTAAAAGAGCGTTCCCTGAAACTGGTCGCCGCCGTCCACCAGCAGGTAGTTCCCGGCGCGATCCTTGGCTTCGGTGATGGCGGTCTGCAGGCGGGCCGAGCCGCCAAAGCATTTGCCCTCGGTGTTGTCTTCTTCGCCGCAGGTGGAATCATACTTGCTGATCGGCTCGAAGCGCGCGTGGAAGTCGTTCGTGTGCAGGATGGTGATGGAATAGTCGGCGCTGGCAGTTCCAGCGGTCAGCGCCAGCGCGGCGGCGCCGGTCAGAAGACGAAGCGACATGGGAATCCTCTCTGTCGTGTTATTATCTTCCGATCCTGCAACGCCTTCTGCGGCCTGTCAAAACACGTTGAGGGAAAAGTCAGCCTTGCGTCCAGCCGTGGGTCAGAACCCGGGCAAGTTCGGCGGGATCGGCATCGGTTTCCCCCGACAGGAGCTTCAGCCAGAGCATGGCGATCACCGCGTCGGCCAGTGCTTCGGGAGCGAGGCCGGGGGCAAGCTCGCCGCGCGCCTCGGCGCGGTGGATGACGCCCACCAGCGCATCGCGCCGCTCCAGACGAAACTCGGTGAGAGCGGCGTTGACGTCCGGCTCGGCCTGCGCGGCGGCGATGATCGAGCGGAAGACCTGCGCCGTGCCGCCGCGCCAATGGCCAAGGACCAAGGCGAGCACCCCGGCGATGTCGCTCTCGAGCGCGCCGGTGTCGGGGTAGTGATCGTCGAACTTCATCCGCCGGTAGACCGCCAGCAGCAGCGCCCCCCGCGTCGGCCACCAGCGATAGAGCGTTGCCTTGCCAGCCCGCGCGCGCTTGGCCACCGCCTCCATGCTGAGACCCGAGATGCCCTTTTCGGCCAGCACCTCTGCGGCGGCGTCGAGCACGGCGGTTTCCGTGTCGGGGTTGCGGCGGGCGCCGATGGAGGCTCGTTTTTCGGTCATCGGATGGGCTTTGCTGCGAAAAGGGCGGGTTCTAATCGCATAGCCCTTTACAGGCGTGCACGCCAGATATTATGAAACGGAACGTATCGTTCCGATAAATGGAGTCCTCCCATGACTGCCACGACAGCCACGCCGCGGACCCCGTCCCGTCTGCGGTTCGCCATCTTCGTGTTTCTTGCGGTCTATCCGCTTGTCACGCTGCTGCTCTATCTGATCGGTCCCATCACCGCCGAATGGCAGGTCTGGCAGCGCAACCTGCTGTTTGTCCCGATCATGGTTTTCTCGATGGTCTGGGTGATCATCCCACGCATCCAGCGGCACTGCGGGCGCTGGCTCTGAGCCGTCTTGGGCCTGCCTTTCGGTAGGCGGGGATTGACCGGCGCAGGGTTCCACGGCATCTGGAGCCCATGCTGATTTACAAAATCCTCCGGGCCGACGAATGGGCGGCGCTGCAGGCGCAGGGCGAGACCGCCGGGGCGCCCATCGACGTGGCCGACGGCTACATTCACTTCTCGACTTCCGAGCAGGTGCGCGAAACCGCCTCGAAGCATTTTTCTGGCGTCGAGGGGCTGCATCTGCTCTGCTACGAGACGGAGGATCTGGGGGATCAGCTGCGCTGGGAGCCGTCGCGCGGTGGCGCGCTGTTCCCGCATCTCTACGCCGCCTTGCCGATGGCGGGGCTCAAATGGGCGCGTCCGCTGCCGGTGGGCAGCTCTGGGGCGCATGTGTTTCCGGATGATCTGGCATGATGCGATTTCTCGAGAAGGCAGGTCTGCCGCTGTTCCACAAGCTTGATCCCGAGCAGGCGCATCGGGCCGCGGTGCTTGCCCTGAAGATGGGTCTGGCGCCGGCGCCCGGTCTGATCACCTCGGACCGGCTGCGCTGCGATGTGGCGGGGCTGCGGCTGCCCAACCCGATCGGGCTTGCCGCCGGGTTCGACAAGAATGCCGAGGCGCTTTCGGGTCTGTCGCGCGCGGGCTTCGGCTTTGTCGAGGTGGGGGCGATCACCCCCCGCGCGCAGCCGGGCAACCCCAAGCCGCGGCTGTTCCGGCTGACCGAGGATCAGGCGGCGATCAACCGGTTCGGTTTCAACAACGAAGGCATGGAGGCCGCCGCCGGGCGGCTGGTGCATCGCCCGCGCGACATGGTGCTGGGGCTCAACCTCGGTGCCAATAAAGACAGCGACGACCGCGCGGCGGATTTCGCCAAGGTGCTGGCGCGCTGCGGCGAGGATCTCGATTTCGCCACCGTCAACGTCAGCTCGCCCAACACCGAGCGGCTGCGCGACCTGCAGGGCAAGGACGCGCTGGCGGCGCTGCTCGGCGGTGTCATGGAGGCGCGCGCGCATCTCGATGATCGCATTCCGGTGTTCCTCAAGATCGCGCCCGACCTCGACGAGCAGGGGCTCAAGGACGTGGCCGAAGTGGCCATGGCCTCGAAGGTCGACGCGGTGATCGCCACCAACACCACGCTCTCGCGCGAGGGGCTGCGCTCGGCCCATGCCTCCGAGGCGGGCGGCATGTCGGGCCAGCCCTTGTTCGAGAAATCCACCCGCGTTCTGGCGCATCTGTCGCAGCTGACCGAGGGCCAACTGCCGCTCATCGGTGTTGGCGGCATCGGCTCGGCTGAACAGGCGTATCAGAAGATCCGCGCCGGGGCGTCTGCGGTGCAGCTTTACACCGCGCTGGTCTACGGCGGGTTGTCGCTGGTGCAGGACATCGCCGAGGGGCTCGATGCGCTGCTGGCGCGCGACGGTTTTGCCTCGGTCGAGGAAGCGGTGGGCACCGGGCGCGGAGACTGGACATGATCCTCTGGCACAATCCCCGCTGCAGCAAATCGCGCGAGGCGCTGGCGCTGCTGCAAGACAAGGGCGTCGCGCCGCAGGTCCGCCGCTATCTCGAAGACGCGCCGAGCTATGATGAGCTGAAGGCGGCGCAGGCCGCGCTTGGCGTGCCGGTGATCGCGATGATGCGCACCAAGGAAGCCGAGTTCAAGGCGGCGGGGCTGAGCAAGGACAGCGACGATGAGACGCTGCTGCGCGCTATGGCCGAGACGCCCAAGCTGATCGAGCGCCCGGTCGCCTTCGAGGGCGATCGCGCGGTGATCGGCCGTCCGCCCGAGCGCGTGCTGGACCTGCTCTGAGCCATGGAAAACACCTTCGAGATTTTCCTCGCCTGCGCGCCGGGGCTGGAGCCGGTTCTGGTGCAGGAGGCCAAGGCGCTCGGCTTCGGCCCGCTGAAGCCCGAGCAGGGCGGCGTGTCGTTTCAGGGCGGCTGGCCCGAGGTGGCGCGCGCCAATCTGGAACTGCGCGGCGCGGCGCGGGTGCTGGCGCGCATCGGCGGCTTTCCGGCGCTGCATCTGGCGCAGCTCGACAAGCGGGCGCGCAAGTTCCCCTGGGGCGACATCCTGCGCGCCGATGTGCCGGTGAAGGTCGAGGCGCTGAGCCGCAAATCCAAAATCTACCACGCAGGCGCCGCCAAGCAGCGCATCGAGCGGGCGATCACCGAAGAACTGGGCGCGCCCGTGGCCGAGGATGGCGTGCGCATCCTCGCGCGGATCGAGAACAACCTCGTCTCCTTCTCCGTCGACACCTCCGGCCAGCCGCTGCACCGGCGCGGGCTCAAGCAGGCGGTGAGCAAGGCGCCCATGCGCGAGACGCTGGCCTCGCTCTTCATACGGGCCTGCGGCTACGATGGCGTCGAGCCGGTGCTCGACCCGATGTGCGGCTCGGGCACCTTTCCCATCGAGGGGGCCGAGATCGCCGCCGGCCTGCTGCCGGGCCGGGCGCGGGCCTTTGATTTCGAGCGTCTGGCGGTCTTTGCGCCGGCGGACCTCAAGGGGATGAAGCGGCAGGGTCCGCTGCGCACGCCCTCCGCGCTCTACTATGGCTCCGACCGCGACGCGGGGGCGATCCGCTCGGCGACCGCCAATGCCGAGCGCGCCGGGGTGACGGAGTGGACGCGCTTCGACTGCCGCCCGGTGAGCGATCTGGAGCGTCTCGAAGGCCCGCCGGGGCTTGTTATGGTGAACCCGCCCTACGGCGCGCGGATCGGCGAGAAAGGCCCGCTGCACGCGCTGCACGCCTCGCTGGGCACGGTGCTGAAAGAGAAGTTCGGCGGTTGGCGCGTGGGGATCATCACCACCGAGCCGGGTCTGGCCAAGGCCACCGGCCTGCGCTTTCTGCCGACGGGGGCGCCGGTGGCCCACGGCAGCCTGAAGGTGAAGCTCTACCGCACGGAGCCGCTTTAACTACTAGCGCCTCCCGGAATGCACAAAGGGCCGCCCCAATCGGGCGGCCCTTTTGCTTGGCTCTGGGGAAGGGCTCAGCGGGGAAGGGCTCAGCCCTTGAGGGCGGTCAGCGCTTCTTTCAGGTCGATGGCTCCATCGTAAAGCGCTCGGCCTGAGATCGCGCCGTTGAGCTCTGCGCCGCAGTCGCGCAGGGCGATGAGGTCGGCCAGAGACGACACGCCGCCCGAGGCGATCACCGGGATCGACACGGCGCGCGCCATGGCGGCGGTGTAATCGATGTTCGGCCCCTGCATGGCACCATCGCGGTTGATGTCGGTGTAGATGATCGCCGCCACGCCGTCGTCCTCGAAGCTGCGCGCCAGATCCACCGCGTCCACATCGGTGACCTCGGCCCAGCCCTTGGTGGCCACCCGCCCGTCGCGCGCGTCGATGCCCACGGCGATTTTGCCGGGAAAGGCCTTGGCCGCCTCGCGCACCAGTGCAGGGTTCTCCACCGCCACGGTGCCGAGGATGACGCGCGCCAGCCCCTTGTCGAGCCAGCGCTCGATGGTCGCCATGTCGCGGATGCCGCCACCCAGCTGCGCGGGCACTTTGGTGCGCGCGAGGATCGCCTCGACCGCCGCCGCGTTCACCGGCTCCCCGGCGAAGGCGCCGTTGAGGTCGACGAGGTGCAGCCAGTCACAGCCCGCCTCGACGAATTCCATCGCCTGCGCGGCGGGATCGTCGTTGAAGACCGTGGCCTTCTCCATATCGCCGCGCAGCAGGCGCACGGCCTTGCCGTCCTTGAGGTCGATGGCGGGGTAGAGGATCATGGCGCGGCTCCGCAAAAGGTCAGTGACGGGATCGGTGTCGGGCACCCTATAGCCGCGCTGGGGCGCGCTTTGCAATCCGCGCGCTGCCGCAAAGGCAGCCCGCGCCAGCACCAAGGATCAGGGCGCCCAGGTCAGGAAGTTGCCGATCATTCGCAGCCCGGTCTCGGCGCTCTTCTCGGGGTGGAACTGAAAGCCCAGCATGGTGCCGGTGCCAACGACCGCGGTCACCGTGCTGCCGTAGTCCACATGGGCGATGCGGTGCTCGGGGGTCAGCATGCGCATCTGGTAGGAATGCACGAAATAGGCGTGATCGCCGCTCTGCACGCCGTGCAGAACCGGGTGCTCGTGGTCGATGACCAGCTCGTTCCAGCCCATATGCGGCACTTTCAGCGAGGGATCCTCGGGCAGGATCTTCTCAACCTCGCCGTCGACCCAACCAAGGCCGGGGGTCTCTTCATATTCATAGCCGACCCGCGCCATCAGCTGCATGCCGACGCAGATGCCAAGGAACGGCCGACCCTTCTGGGTCACCGCCTCGACCAAGGCGTCGAAACAGCCCGAGTGGCGCAGCGCTTTGGCGCAGGCGGGGAACGCGCCGTCGCCGGGCAGCACCAGCCGGTCGGCGCGGGCCACCACCTCGGGATCGTCGGTCACCACCACGGTGCCGGCGTCCAGCTCGCTTGCCATGCGCTGAAAGGCCTTTTCGGCCGAATGCAGGTTGCCGCTCTCGTAGTCGATGATCGCCGTCAGCATGTGGCTCACCTTTCCGGGCCGGTGCAGTCCCGGCCCCTTTCATCTTTCCGCAAATACTCCGGGGAGCGCGAGGGGCTGGCCCCTCGCTGACCCACGTAAAATTCAGAGCGCGCCCTTGGTCGAAGGGATCGCGTCGCCCTTGCGCGGGTCCGGCTCGACCGCTTCGCGCAGGGCACGGGCCACCGCCTTGAACGCCGCCTCGACGATATGGTGCGAGTTCACCCCATCGATGGCCTCGACGTGCAGGGTGATGCCGCCATGGGTCGCCAGCGCCTGAAAGAACTCGCGCACCAGTTCGGTGTCGAAACTGCCGATCTTCTCGGTGGGCAGCTCGACCTTCCACACCAGGAAGGGACGGGCCGAGAGGTCGAGCGCCGCGCGCACCAGCGCATCGTCCATCGGCAGCAGACAAGAGCCATAGCGGCGGATGCCGCGCTTGTCGCCGAGCGCCTTGGCCAGCGCTTGCCCGATGGCGATGCCGGTATCCTCGACGGTGTGGTGATCGTCGATGTGCAGATCGCCCTCGGCGCGCACCACCATGTCGATCAGCGAATGGCGTGCCAGTTGGTCCAGCATGTGGTCGAAGAACCCCACGCCGGTCTTCATGTCGTAGCTGCCGGTGCCGTCGAGATCGAGCGCGACCTCGATCTTCGTTTCGGCGGTGCTGCGGCTTACCTCGGCCTTGCGCATGGACCATACTCCTCGATGTCTCGCAGGGGCTTATAGGGCGGGGCAGGGCGCGCGCCAAGCCCCGCGCGTTACGGACGCCGCGGGCACGCTTGCGGCGGCGGGGGCGGTGTGACAGCTTGCCCGCATATCAACGAAAGGCCCCGACCATGACCACCTGCGTCTTCGTGCAGATCCGCTGCAAGCCCGGCACCACCTATCAGGTGGCCGATCAGATCGCGCTTCGCGAGATTCACTCCGAGCTCTATTCGACGTCGGGCGACTGGGACCTGCTGCTCAAGCTCTACATCCCCGAGGGTGCCGACGTGGGGCATTTCATCAACGAGAATTTGCTGGATGTGCCGGGAATTGAGCGCTCGCTGACGACGCTGACCTTCAAGGCGTTCTGAGCCGCCGCAGGGCGGCCTTCGGGTCGCCCGCCAGCGCGTGGTCAGGCGATCATGTAAAGCGCGCAACGCTTACGAGCGGCCTTTAGGTCGATCAGCCTGTCTGGAAACTTTGTCTGGAAGGAAAGTGGTGAATGGAGCGGGCGAGGCGATTCGAACGCCCGACCCTTACCTTGGCAAGGTAATGCTCTACCCCTGAGCTACGCCCGCAAACCATTCATCATGTGCGACTTTCAGGCCTCTGCCCGTCTGTCGATCCGGCCTTTCACCGGCCCGGCTGCTGCCGGAGGTCCAACTGGAGCGGGCGAGGCGATTCGAACGCCCGACCCTTACCTTGGCAAGGTAATGCTCTACCCCTGAGCTACGCCCGCTTCCTTGTTGGTGTGGGCGATTTAGAGTTTCCCGCAGACCTCCGCAAGAGGAAAATTCAGGTTTTTGCCGGAAAATTCCCGGAGAGCAAAAAAGCGCAGCAAAACGCGACGGCAACTTCGCGGCGGCGCGTATCGGCGGCGCGCTTACAGGGGAGGGCGCGGCCGCCTGCTCGCCAGCATCGGGCAATTTGCGGCGCGGCGCGGCGCGGACGAAGGCTGAGAACGCAAGGCCCGCTGTTGGCAAGGCGGAGGGCTGCGGGCTCTCCGTCGCCTGCGCCTCCCTCCGGCGGAGCGCTGAGCCGGCGGTTGCGACGTGCGTATTTGGAAAGAGAAGAAGGCCCGAAGGAGTGCGCCCCGGGCCTTCTTTTATATCACGGTGTGCGGCAGTGTTTCGTCTAGAACCCGCCCCGGCGGCGCGTCAGAACGGCACGTCGCCCGCCGAATTTGCAGCGGTGACGAAACGGGCCACCACTTTCTTGACGCCCGCCTTCTCGAAATCGATCTCGAGCTTGTCGCCTTCGATGGCGACGATGGCGCCATAGCCGAATTTCTGGTGGAAGACGCGCTCACCGGTCTCGAAGGCCGAGACCGCCTGCAGGTCGATCACCTGAGTGCGGCTCTCGCGCGGCTGGCTGACCGAGCGGGCGCTGGAGGAGCGTTCCTGCAGGCGTTTCCAGCCCGGAGAATTGTAGACATTGGCCTCGGCGGCGCGGCTTTCCAGCCCCGATCCGCCGCCAAAGCCGCTGTTCATGCCCGCAGCGCCATAGCCGCCGCCGTAAAGGCCGGGCGGGGTGAGAATCTCGACGTGCTGCTCGGGCAACTCGTCGATGAAGCGCGAGGGCAGGGCCGATTGCCACTGGCCGAACACGCGCCGGTTGGCGGCGAAGGAGATGGTGCAAAGCTCCTCAGCGCGGGTGATCCCGACATAGGCGAGGCGCCGCTCTTCCTCGAGCCCCTTGAGGCCGCTTTCGTCCATCGAGCGCTGCGAGGGGAAGAGCCCGTCCTCCCAGCCCGGCAGGAACACCGCGGGAAATTCGAGGCCCTTGGCCGCGTGCAGCGTCATGATCGAGACCTTGGCCCCGGTCTCCTCCGTCTCATTGTCCATGATCAGCGCGACGTGTTCGAGGAACCCCTGCAGGTTGTCGAAATTCTCCAGCGCTTTGACCAGTTCCTTGAGGTTTTCCAGCCGGCCCGGAGAATCGGGGTTCTTGTCGTTTTGCCACATCTCGGTGTAGCCGCTCTCGTCGAGCATGACCTCGGCCAGTTCCACATGGCTCATGGTCTTGGCCAGCGGCTTGTCCTCGTCGATCAGCACCAGATCATCGTCGTCCTGCTGCACCTCCGAGGGCAGGCCCAGCTGCTGGCGGGCCACCTCGTGCCAGCGGTCGATCTGCTCGACGAAGGTGGCCAGCTTGCCCGCGCCCTTGCCGGTGATCTCCTTGTCGCGCAGCAGCAGCCGCGCGCCGTTGAGCAGCGTCGTGCCGTTCGCGCGCGCCTTGATCTGGATCTTCTGCTGCGCCTTGTCGCCGAGGCCCCGTTTGGGGGTGTTGACGATACGCTCGAAGGCCAGATCATCCTCGGGCGAGACCACCAGCCGGAAATAGGCCATGGCATCGCGAATCTCGAGCCGCTCGTAGAAGCGCGGGCCGCCGATCACCCGGTAGGGCAGGCCGATGGTCAGGAAGCGGTCTTCGAAGGCGCGCATCTGGTGCGAGGCACGCACGAGGATTGCCATGTCATCGAGCGAGACGGGCCGCATGCCGCGCGAGCCGCGCTGCGCCGCCTCGATCTCCTCGCCGATCCAGCGCGCCTCTTCCTCGCCGTCCCAATGGCCGATGAGGCGGACCTTCTCGCCGCCATCGGCCTCGGTCCAGAGTTCCTTGCCGAGCCGGTTCTCATTGCCGCGGATCACCGAGGAGGCGGCAGCGAGGATATGCGCGGTCGAGCGGTAGTTCTGTTCCAGCCGCACCACATGGGCGCCGGGGAAATCCTTTTCGAAGCGCAGGATGTTGCCCACTTCGGCGCCGCGCCAGCCATAGATCGACTGGTCATCGTCGCCGACGCAGCAGATGTTGGTGTGGCCCTGCGCCAGCAGCCGCAGCCAGAGGTATTGGGCGACGTTGGTATCCTGATACTCGTCCACGAGGATGAAGCGGAACCAGCGCTGGTACTGCTCGAGCACATCGGCGTGCTGCTGGAAGATCGTCACCACATGCAGCAGCAGGTCGCCGAAATCGCAGGCGTTCAGCTCGCGCAGGCGGGTCTGATACTGGGCGTAGAGCTCGGTGCCGCGGTTGTTGAAGGCGCCAGCCTCGGACGCCGGGACCTTGTCGGGCGTCCAGGCGCGGTTCTTCCAGTTGTCGATCACCCCCGAGAGCTGCCGGGCGGGCCAGCGCTTTTCGTCGATATTGTTGGCCGCGATCACCTGTTTCAGCAGGCGGATCTGATCGTCGGTGTCGAGGATGGTGAAATTCGTCTTCAGCCCGACCAGTTCGGCGTGGCGGCGCAGCAGCTTGACGCAGATCGAGTGGAAGGTGCCCATCCACGGCATGCCCTCGACCGCGTGGCCGAGCAGGCGGCCCACACGCTCTTTCATCTCGCGCGCGGCCTTGTTGGTGAAGGTCACCGAAAGAATCTCGTTCGGCCGCGCGCGGCCGGTGGTCAGCAGATGCGCGATACGGGCGGTCAGCGCCTTGGTCTTGCCGGTGCCGGCGCCGGCCAGCATCAGCACCGGCCCGTCGAGCCGTTCCACCGCCTCGCGCTGTGCGGGGTTGAGGTCGTCGAGATAGGGCGCGGGGCGCGCCGCCATGGCCCGCTGCGACAGCGAGGCCCCCTCGAATGCATCCATGTCGTCAAAGCTGCTCATGGCGCAAATCTAGCGCGGCACGGCGGGCTGTGAAAGGTGCGTTCTTTATTTGTTCAACACTTTCCGCAACACCCGTTGGCGTGTGGGCGCCCGTCCTGCATGGCGAGATTTGCAAAGTTGGCGCTCACGGGTGCTAACTTTGCATAGTCATCTTGCGCCGCATCGCAGCATGGCGTTCACTCCACGTCACCCGCAGGCATGGCGGTAGTGACGGAGGAAGATAATGCCAGAGTTCCAGAAGATTCTCATCGCCAACAGGGGCGAGATCGCGATCCGCATCATGCGCGCCGCGAACGAGATGGGGAAGAAGACGGTCGCCGTCTATGCCGAAGAAGACAAGCTGGGGCTCCACCGTTTCAAGGCCGACGAGGCCTATCGCATCGGTGAGGGGCTGGGCCCCGTGGCGGCTTATCTGTCGATCCCCGAGATCATCCGTGTTGCCAAGGAATCAGGCGCTGACGCGATCCATCCGGGCTATGGCCTGCTGTCCGAGAACCCCGAGTTCGTCGATGCCTGCGTCGAGGCGGGCATCACCTTCATCGGGCCCAAGGCGGAAACCATGCGCGCGCTTGGCGACAAGGCCAGCGCCCGCAAAGTGGCGGTCGAGGCCGGGGTGCCGGTGATTCCCGCCACCGAGGTGCTGGGCGATGATTTCGGCGCCATCACCAAGGAAGCCGAAGAGATCGGCTATCCGCTGATGCTCAAGGCCAGCTGGGGCGGCGGCGGGCGCGGAATGCGTCCGATCGAGTTGTCGAAGGAACTGAAAGAGAAGGTGCTCGAAGGGCGGCGCGAGGCCGAGGCGGCCTTTGGCAACGGCGAGGGCTATCTCGAGAAGATGATCATCCGCGCCCGCCACGTCGAGGTGCAGATCCTCGGCGACAAGCAGGGCAACATCTACCACCTTTATGAGCGTGACTGCTCGGTGCAGCGCCGCAACCAGAAGGTCGTCGAGCGCGCCCCCGCGCCCTATCTGTCCGAGGCACAGCGCGAGGAGATCTGCGAGCTGGGCCGCAAGATCTGCGCTCATGTGAACTATGAGTGCGCGGGCACCGTCGAGTTCCTGATGGATATGGACAGCGGCAAGTTCTACTTCATCGAGGTGAACCCGCGCGTGCAGGTCGAGCACACCGTCACCGAAGAGGTGACCGGCATCGACATCGTGCAGGCACAGATCATGATCGCCGAGGGCAAGAGCCTTGCAGAGGCCACCGGCAAGGCCAGCCAATACGACGTGCGCCTCACCGGCCACGCGCTGCAGACGCGGATCACCACCGAGGATCCGACCAACAACTTCATCCCCGACTATGGCCGCATTACCGCCTATCGCTCGGCCACCGGCATGGGCATCCGCCTCGATGGCGGCACGGCCTACGCGGGCGGGGTGATCACCCGCTATTACGACTCGCTGCTGGTGAAGGTGACCGCCAAGGCGCCGACGCCCGAGAAGGCCATCGCCCGCATGGACCGCGCCCTGCGCGAGTTCCGTATTCGCGGCGTGAGCACGAACATCGACTTCGTGATCAACCTGCTCAAGCACCCGGTGTTCCTGAACAACCAGTACACCACGAAGTTCATCGACACGACGCCCGAGCTCTTTGACTTCAAGAAGCGCCGGGACCGCGGCACCAAAGTGCTGACCTATCTCGCCGACATCACCGTCAACGGTCACCCCGAGGTGCAGGGCCGCCCCAAGCCGCATGCCGAGCTGAAGCCCGCGCGCGCGCCCGAACTGCGCGCCGAAACGCCGCCGCCGGGCACCCGCACGCTGCTTGAGGAAAAGGGCGCGCAGGCGGTGGCCGATTGGATGGCGGAGCAAAAGCAGCTGCTGATCACCGACACCACCATGCGCGACGGTCACCAGTCGTTGCTGGCGACCCGGATGCGCTCGCTCGACATGATCAAAGTGGCGCCTGCCTATGCGGCGAACCTCTCGAACCTCTTCTCGGTGGAATGCTGGGGCGGCGCGACCTTCGATGTGGCCTACCGTTTCTTGCAGGAATGCCCGTGGCAGCGCCTGCGCGACATCCGCGCCAAGATGCCCAACGTCATGACGCAGATGCTGCTGCGCGCCTCCAACGGCGTGGGCTATACCAACTACCCCGACAATGTGGTGCAGAGCTTCGTCGCGCAGGCGGCGGACTCGGGCGTCGATGTGTTCCGCGTCTTCAACTCGCTGAACTGGGTCGAGAACATGCGCGTCGCCATGGATGCGGTGATCGACAGCGGCAAGATCTGCGAGGGCACGGTGTGCTACACCGGCGATATCCTCGATCCGGCCCGCGCCAAATATGACCTCAAATACTACGTGGCGATGGGCAAGCAGCTGAAAGAGGCCGGGGCGCATGTGCTGGGTCTCAAGGACATGGCAGGCCTGCTGAAACCCTCGGCCGCCGGTGCGCTGATCACCGCGCTGAAAGAAGAGGTGGGGCTGCCGATCCACTTCCACACCCATGACACGTCGGGTGCTGCCATCGCCACCATCATGGAGGCGAGCCGGGCCGGGGTCGACGCGGTGGATGCGGCGATGGATGCGCTCTCGGGCAACACCTCGCAGCCCACGCTCGGCTCGATCGTCGAGGCGCTGCGCCACACCGAGCGTGACACCGGGCTCGACGTGGACGTGATCCGCGAGGTCTCGAACTACTGGGAGGCGGTGCGCGGCCAATATGCGGCCTTCGAGAGCAGCATGCAGGCGCCCGCCTCCGAGGTCTATCTGCACGAGATGCCGGGCGGGCAGTTCACCAACCTCAAGGCGCAGGCGCGCTCGCTGGGGTTGGAAGAGCGCTGGCACGAGGTCGCCAAGACCTATGCCGACGTGAACATGATGTTCGGCGATATCGTGAAGGTGACGCCGTCGTCGAAAGTGGTGGGCGACATGGCGCTGATGATGGTGAGCCAAGGGCTGACCCGCGCGCAGGTCGAGGACCCCAAGAGCGACGTCAGCTTCCCCAACTCGGTGATCGACATGATGCGCGGCAACCTCGGCCAGCCGCCGGGCGGCTTCCCTGAGGGCATTCTCAAGAAGGTGCTGAAGGGCGAGAAACCCAACACCGAGCGTCCGGGCAAGCATCTGCCGCCCGCCGATTTCGCCAAACTGCGCGCCGAGTTGCAGGAGAAGTTCCCCGATGTCGAATTCGACGACGAGGATTTCAACGGCTACCTGATGTACCCCAAGGTCTTCACCGACTACATCGCGCGGCACGAGGAATACGGCCCGGTGCGCACCCTGCCGACGCTGGCCTATTTCTACGGCATGGAGCCGGGTGCCGAGATCACCGCCGAGATCGACCCCGGCAAGACGCTGGAGATCCGCCTGATCACCGTCGGCGAGACGCAGGATGACGGCGAGGTGCGGGTGTTCTTCGAACTCAACGGCCAGCCGCGCGCGGTGCGCGTGCCTGACCGCAAGGCCAAGGCCGCGAGCGGTGCCAAGCCCAAGGCCGAGTTGGGCAACGCCAACCACATCGGCGCGCCGATGCCGGGCGTTGTCGCGTCGATCGCGGTGCAGGCGGGTGCCTCGGTCAAGGAGGGTGATCTGCTGCTGACCATCGAGGCGATGAAGATGGAGACCGGGCTGCACGCCGAGCGCGATGCGGTGATCAAGGCGGTACATGTGACGCCCGGTAGCCAGATCGACGCCAAGGACCTTCTGATCGAATTGGAAGAGTAGCGCGCGCACCGAAGAGCTGTGGACGCAACGAAGCGCGGGGCAGGGGTGACCTGACCCCGCGCTTTTACTTTGCGCCTACATCGCGTCCAGTTACATCGCCCGTGTTTACATTGCCCCCAATTACATCGCCCAGGCCGCGCCCGCCCAGAGCGCCGGGCCGAGCAGCGCGAAGGCCAGGATGATCAGCAGGCCGTCGCGCAAGGTCAGGCCAAGCCCGAACAGCAGCACCGGCACGGCGACGAGGAACGGCAGGCCGGGCACGAAGCCAAGGCCGATCACCGCCGCGCCCGCGAAGATCAGCAGCACGGCGATGATGCGCGAGATGGTGCCGCTGGCCGCCCATGTCATGCGCGAGCCAAGATAGCGACGAAGGCTCCGGGCCTTGGGCCAAGCCTTCTTGATGCTGGCGGTGAATTTGTCGGCGGGGAACTCGATGCTGGCGATCTTCGAAGGCAGCCAGACCCCGGATTTGCCGCGCATCATCTGCGCGCCGCAGAGGATGAACAAAAGGCCGATCAGCGCGGGCACGCCGGGGATCATTCCGATCGGCAGCATGAGGAAGGCCGCCAGCACGATGAGCAGTGGCCCAAAGCCCCGCGATTCCAGCGTGCGGACCACCTCTTGCACCTCGATGCAGCCGTCGCTGTCTCCGAGTTCCGAGAGGTCGTGCATAATTCCTTCAAGCGGCCGGTCGGTCATATCTGTCCCCACTAATGTGTAGGGGACAAGCGCCTCAGGGGCGTCTTCGGTTCCAGACGGTCTGGCTGCGGTGGCGGTCCGGGCGCCTGTCAGAGCGCCCGGGGATGGGCCTACTCCGCCGCTTTGCGCTTCGCCTTGGGCGCGGTGATCGGCAGGTAGTCCTGCGGCTCGCGGTGCTCTTCGAAGTTGAAGACATTGGCGCGAATCTCGGCGCAGCGGTCGAGATCGACCTCTGCCGTGATCACCTCGTCGCCCGAGGTGCTGGCCTTGGCAACGATCTCGCCAGTGGGGGCGACGATGATGCTGCCGCCGATCAGCACAGAGCCTTCCTCCAGCCCGGCCTTGGCCACCGCCACGCCCCATGTGCCGTTCTGGTAGCAGCCCGCCATCACCGACAGTTCGTTGTGGAAATACTGCAGGTGATCATGCTCGGGCGCGGGCGCGAAGTGGATCGGGGTGTTGTAGCCAAGGCAGACCAGTTCGGCCCCGCCAAGACCCAGCACGCGCCATGTCTCGGGCCAGCGGCGGTCGTTGCAGATGCACATGCCCATCTTGCCGCCGAGCATGTCGAACACCGGCCAGCCCAGATCGCCCTTTTCGAAATAGCGCTTCTCGAGGTGCTGGAAGGGGCGCCACTCCTCGTTCTCCCAATGGCCGGGGAGGTGGATCTTGCGGTATTTTCCGGCGATCTCGCCATCGGGCCCGACGAGGATCGCGGTGTTGTAGTGGTGCCCGTCCGGCGTCAGCTCGGCATAGCCGAGGTGAAAACCGATCTGCAGATCCTTCGCCAGCGCGAATAGCGGCGCGGTGGCCTCATTCGGCATCTCGGTCTCGAACCACTGATCCAGCTCGGGGCCCGCCTCGATGAACCAGCGCGGAAAGAAGGTGGTGAGCGCAAGTTCGGGGAAGACCACGAGGGAGGCACCGCGGGCCTTGGCCTCCTTCATCATCGCGCAGAGGCGGGCCACGGCAGTGCTGCGCGGCTCATCCTTGGCGATGGGGCCAAGCTGGGCGGCGGCGACGGTGAACTTGCGGCTCATGGGGTCGGTCCTTTTCTAGAGGCGTATCTGGGAGGCCGGGGCGCCGATGAGCTGCTCATAAAGCTCGGGGTCGGTGTCGCCCTCGGTGCCGAAGGTGAGAATGCGGGAACTGGCGTCGAGGCCGAGCATCTGGCGCGCCTCGGGGTCGTCCATGGCAAGGCGCAGACCGGCGATGCCCGCGACGGCCGACTCGCCCGCGACCAGCGCAGGATCGCCGCCCTCGGGGTAGGCGAGGCGGCGCATGGCGGCGATGGCAGCGGCATCGGTGAGCGCGATCACCGCGTCGCCGTGGTCTTGCAGGATCTCCCACGCCAGCGCCGAGACCTCGCCACAGGCGAGCCCCGCCATAAGCGTATCGAGATCGCCATGCACCGCCGTGCGCGCGCCGGTGCGGTAGGAGGCAAGGAAGCAGGCGGCCTGATCGGGGTCGCAGAGCACCACCTTCGGCCTGTCCGCGCCGTAGCGGCGCACTGCCTGCGCGGTGACCGCCGCCGCCATGCCGCCAACGCCGGTTTGCAAAAAGATGTGGGTGGGCGGCTCGGGCAGGGCGTCCAGCGCCTCGGCGGCCATGATCTCATAGCCCTGCATCACGTCGCGCGGCACGTCCATATAGCCGGGGTACGAGGTGTCAGAGACCACGAACCAGCCTTCCGCGCTCGCCACCTCCTGCGCCTCGCGCACCGAGTCGTCATAATTGCCCGGCGTGCGGCGGACCTCGGCGCCGAAGGCTTCGATGGCGGTCTTGCGGCCCTCGGAGACGGTGGCATGGATGAAGATCACGCAGGCGCAGCCAAAGCTCTGCGCCCCCCAGGCGACCGAGCGGCCATGGTTGCCGTCGGTGGCGCAGCAGACGGTGATCTGCGCCGCCTCGGGGATCGCGCGGGCGGTGATCTCATCCATGGTCACATCGCGGCCCAGCCGTGCCGACAGTTCCTTTTGCAGCAGCCGCGCCACCGCATAGGCTCCGCCAAGCGCCTTGAAGCTGCCGAGCCCGAAGCGCGTGCTCTCGTCCTTGTAGTGCAGCGCGGCAACGCCGATCTCGGCGGCGAGCGCGGGAAGGGCCACCAGCGGCGTCTCGGCGTAGCCTGGCCAAGCGCGGATGGTGCCCGCAGCGGTGGCGAAGCCGGCGTCGCTGAGGATGGCATTCTGCGCTTCGGTCCACTGGGTGCCGGGGGCGGCTTGTGCGTTCAGGGCGAGCGTGAAGGCCTCTTCCGTGCCTGCGTTGCGGGTGATCTCCTCGGCCATGGTGTCCTTCCGTTTGGTCTGCGTTACTGAAGTAGAAAGTTCGGACTTTTGCAAAGGCCCGCATGCGGGCAGCGCGCCGCCGCGCAAGCCTGTGCTGAATAATCGGGCAGCTCAAGCGATGTGTTCAGGCCCTGCGTGTGCGCCGCCGCGTCAGGCTGCGATTTCGCGCAAGAGCCAGTCGCGGAACGCCTGCACGCTGGCGCTGTCGGCGCTGCGTTCGGGCTGGATCAGCGCGTAGCTCTCGCCGGTGTCGAAGCGGCGCTGTGCGGCAAGGGCAAGCTGCCCGCTGGCCAGCGCCGGGCGGGCGATGATCTGCGGCACGATGCCGACGCCAAGCCCGGCCATCGCGGCATCGAGGATCATGTCGAAATGGTCGAAACGGGCGCCGCGCAGGATGCGCCGCGCGTCGGTGTCGCGGCCGCGGAACCAGTCGAGCCAGAGCGTCGGGCGGGTGGATTGCTGCAGCAGCGGCAGCTCGAGCAGTTCGGCGTCCGAAAGCTCGGCGCGCCCGGCAAGCAGGGCAGGGGCGGCGACAACCACCATCTCTTCGCGCGCCACCGTCTCGGCGCTGGTGCCGGGGGTTTCATGCTGGCTGCGCATAAGCGCAAGGTCAAAGGGATCGCGGCTGAACTCCACCGGCTGCAGCCGCGCAGAGAGATCGAGGGTGATGCCGGGGGCGGCTTTGGCAAAGCTCGGCAGGCGCGGGATCAGCCATGTGCGGGCAAAACTCGGCAGCACCGCGAGGCGCAGCACGGCGGATTGCCCCCCGAACGCCATGACCCCCATGGCGGCGCCGTCAAGCTCGCCCAGCACCTTCTCAGCCTGCAGCAGAAAGGCCTGCCCCGCTGGCGAAAGCACCAGCCTTTGGCGCACGCGCAGGAAAAGCGCGACGCCCAGCCGGTCCTCAAGCGCCGCCAACGAGCGCGAGATCGCGCTCTGCGTGAGGTTCAAACTGTCGGCGGCCATCGTGGTGGTGCCGCGCCGGGCGCAGGCGACAAAGGCCTCCAGCTCGCCGACGCTGGGCATATAGGGTTTGCGCATCCGGGACTCCTCTGAATGCGCAGATTATGAGTTTTGATCATGACATGAGCAATTCAAATCGTTTCCCAGCGGCCCGCCCCGGCGCTAGTCTGCGCGCCAAACGCATGATCCCTCCGGAGGAGCCTTCCGATGACCGACCTGTCCCACCTCAAGCCCAAGGAACAACCCGCGCTTGCCTCGTTCAGCTGGGAGGACCCGCTGCTGTTCAGCGAGCAGCTGACCGAAGAAGAGCGGATGATCAGCGACACCGCCCATGCCTTCTCGCAGGAGAAGCTGCTGCCGCGGGTCGAGCATGCCTATCTCGACGAACACACCGACCCCGAGATCTTCCGCGAGATGGGCGAGCTGGGCCTTCTCGGCTCGACCATCCCCGAGGCCTACGGCGGCATCGGCGCGGGCTATGTGGCCTACGGCCTCGTGGCGCGCGAGGTCGAGCGCGTGGACAGCGGCTACCGCTCGATGATGTCGGTGCAATCCTCGCTGGTGATGTATCCGATCTACGCCTACGGCTCGGAAGAGCAGCGCATGAAATACCTGCCGAAGCTCGCCAGCGGCGAGTGGATCGGCTGCTTTGGCCTGACCGAGCCGGACGCGGGTTCCGATCCCGCAGGCATGAAGACGCGGGCGGTGAAGACCGAGGGCGGCTATGTGCTCAAGGGCTCCAAGATGTGGATCTCGAACGCGCCGATCGCCGAT
Organism: Salipiger sp. ABN3_019; assembly: GCF_056158605.1. Taxonomy (NCBI): domain Bacteria; kingdom Pseudomonadati; phylum Pseudomonadota; class Alphaproteobacteria; order Rhodobacterales; family Roseobacteraceae; genus Salipiger; species Salipiger sp. ABN3_019. The sequence continues at coordinate 99,064 of NZ_JBSWTP010000009.1, read as the reverse complement.
GTCTTTGTGGTCTGGGCCAAGTCCGAGGCGCATGGCGGCAAGATCCGCGGCTTCGTGCTGGAAAAGGGCATGAAGGGGCTGAGCGCGCCGAAGATCGGCGGCAAGCTCAGCTTGCGCGCCAGCATCACCGGCGAGATCGTCATGGATGACGTCGAGGTCGGCGAGGACGCGTTGCTGCCCAATGTCGAGGGCCTCAAGGGGCCGTTCGGCTGTCTCAACCGCGCGCGCTACGGCATCGCATGGGGCGTCATGGGCGCCGCCGAGTTCTGCTGGCATCAGGCGCGCAATTATGGCCTCGACCGCAAGCAGTTCGGCAAGCCGCTGGCGGGCACGCAGCTCTTTCAGAAAAAGCTCGCCGACATGCAGACCGAGATCGCGCTTGGCCTGCAGGCCTGCCTGCGCACCGGTCGGCTGATGGACGAGGGCCGCGCCGCGCCCGAGATGGTCTCGCTGATCAAGCGCAACAACTGCGGCAAGGCGCTGGACATCGCGCGCATGGCCCGCGACATGCACGGCGGCAACGGCATCCAGATCGAATACGGCGTGATGCGCCACGCGGCCAACCTCGAGACGGTGAACACCTATGAGGGCACCCATGACGTGCACGCGCTGATCCTCGGGCGGGCGCAGACCGGCATTCAGGCGTTCTTCTGATGCAGGTTCCCCCGCTGCCGCCGATGCACGGGGTGCGCGTGATCGAACTGGCGCGCATCCTCGCCGGGCCCTGGGCCGGGCAGGTGCTGGCCGATCTCGGCGCCGAGGTGATCAAGGTCGAGGCGCCGCAGGGCGATGACACCCGCCGCTGGGGCCCTCCGTTCATCGAGCGCGAAGGCGACCGCTCGGCTGCCTATTTCCATGCCACCAACCGCGGCAAACGCTCGGTGATCGCCGACTTCCGCACGCCCGAAGGGCAGGCGAAGGTGCGCGAGCTGGTGGCCGAGGCCGATGTGGTGATCGAGAATTTCAAGCTCGGCGGGCTGCGCAAATACGGCCTCGACTACGAAAGCCTGCGCGAGGTGAACCCCGGGCTGGTCTATTGCTCGATCACCGGCTTTGGGCAGGATGGCCCCTATGCCGAGCGGGCGGGCTACGATTTCCTGATCCAGGGCATGGCGGGCTGGATGGACCTCACCGGCAGCCCCGAGGGCGAGCCGCAGAAGGTCGGCGTGGCCTTTGCCGACATTTTCACCGGGCTCTATTCGGTGATCGGCATTCAGGCGGCGCTGGCAGCGCGGGCGCGCACCGGTCGGGGGCAGCTCGTCGACATGGCGCTGCTCGACTGCGCCGTGGGCGTGCTGGCCAATCAGGGGATGAACTTCCTCGCCACCGGCAAGGCACCGCGGCGCCTCGGCAACGCGCACCCGAATATTGCCCCCTATGAGGTGCTGCCCACCGGCTCGGGCGACATGATCCTCGCGGTCGGCAATGACGGGCAGTTTGCCCGGCTTTGCGATGTGCTGGGGCTGACGCTGGCCGAGGATCCGCGCTTTGCCACCAATGAGGCGCGGGTGGCGCATCGCGACCTGCTGCGGCCCGCGCTGGTGGGCGCGCTGGCGGCATGGGACCGGGGCGAGCTTCTGGCCGCGCTGGAGAAGGCCACCGTGCCCGCCGGGCCGATCAACTCGGTCGATCAGGTGTTCGACAACCCGCAGGTGATCGCGCGCGGCATGGCGGTGGAGGCGGGCGGGGTGCCCGGCATCCGCACTCCCATCCGCCTGTCGGAAACGCCCCTTGCGCCGGTGCGCCCCTCGCCGAAGCTCGGTCAGGGCTGAACCGCGGTCGAGGGGGCGCCGCCCCCTCGGCGCTGCGCGCCTCACCCGCAGGCATAGCCCCCAGGCATATTTTTCGGGCATATTTTTCGGGCGCATTTTTATAGAGAAGAAGGGCGCGAACCCCGGCTTCTTCTCTTTAAAAATACGCCCGCCGGAGGCGGTCCGGCGCGCGCCAGAGGCGCTTTCCGCCGGGAAAAGCGATACGCGTTCCGCTGCGCTCTGGTACGCGGCGCGCCGCTTTAGTAGGGTCGCGCGCATGACAGCGCCCGCGATCAGTTTTTCCGAGGATCAGGCCGAAGCCTGGGACCGCGTGGCCGAGATGCTGCGCGGCGCTGGCGTCGATCTGGATGAAGGCACCACCGAGCCCGCGCGTGAGGGCCTTTCCAAGGTCATGGCGTTGATGGGCAAGGCCGGATCGGGCAAGACGCTGCTGCTGGCCGAGCTGTGCAAGGCGCTACAGGAGGCGGGCTGCGAGGTGGTCTCGGGCGATTTCGAGAGCCGCCGCAAGCGCGACAAGCGCACGCTGGCGATCCTTGCGCCGACCAACAAGGCCGCCTCGGTGCTGCGCATGCGCGGCGTGCCGGCCACCACGATCCACCGCATTCTCTACACGCCGGTCTATGATCCGGTCTACGAGCGCATCGCCGAATGGCTGATGGGCAACGAGGAGCGTCCGGAGATCGAGGCGCTGACCGATGAGGCGCTGGACCGCGCCTATGCCGCATATCAGGGCCACAAGTCGGTGCCGGCGGCGCTGGCCGCCGCGGGGCTGCGTGGCAGCGATTTCATCACCGGATGGAAACGCCGCGAAGAGCCGCTCGACATCGGCTTCGTCGATGAGGCCTCGATGCTGGATGACCGGCAGTTCGAGGATCTGCGCGAGATCTTCCCCAACCTGCTGCTCTTTGGTGATCCGGCGCAGCTGGCGCCGGTGAACCAGTCCGGCAAGATGGTGTTCGACGCGGTGGCCGAGGACCGCAAGATGGAGCTGTCGCGCATCCACCGGCAGGAAGCCTCGAGCCCGATCCTCGATCTGGCGCATGCGCTGGCCGATCCGGAGGTGGATTTCTACCGTTTCGAGCGGCTGGTCGAGGAGATGGCGGCCAAGGACGACCGGGTGATCTGGGGGCAGCGGGTCGAGGTGGACCTGATGGCGCGCTCGCCGGTGCTGGTCTGGCGCAACGCTACGCGCATCCGGCTGATCAACGCCTTCCGTGCCGTGCATGGCGCGCCCGAGACCGAGCTTCTGCCCGGCGAGCCGCTGATCTGCGACGGCATCGAACTGCCGCTCAAGCACCGCAAGAAACGGCTCGATCTGGAGGCGCGCGGGCTGATCAAGGGCGCGCAGGTGGTCTATCTCGGGCCGGGCAAGAAACCCGGTTTCTCGCGGCTGCACGTGATGGGCGCGCCCGACCCGCAGGTTTCGGCGGCGTCCATTGTGAAAATCGAGAAGCCCGACGAGGAAGAGCCCTTCATCCCCTTCGCCGCGCGCATGGGGGCAACCTTCCTGCATGGGGCGGCGGTGACCATCCACAAGGCCCAAGGCTCGCAATGGGAGAACGTGCAGGTCTTTGCGCCCGATCTTTACACCGCTGCGCGCATGGGGCGCGTCGAGGCCGGGCAGCCGCTGTGGAAACGTCTTGCCTATGTGGCCATCACCCGCGCCTCCGACCGGCTGCACTGGGTGGTGCGCAACCGCCTGGCCAAGCCCTCGGGGCCGCTGCGGGTGGATGATCTGGCCGCCGCGGCACCGGCGCCGCTGGAGCTTGAGATGCAGGGCGAGGACGCGGCGGGTTGATGCCCTGCGGCTGATCGGGATTTCCTCTTGCCAGCGGCGGGGCCGATCCGCCAATCTGCCTCGGGTTTGGCAATGCGCAAGGAGAGGCGATGATCCGGGGCAGCAGCAACAGGCAAGCGGGGCACCATGCCAGCTGAGGCGATCCTAGGAATGGAGCCGAAGGTGTCGCGCTGGTTTCTTCTGGACGCGGAGAAAGTGGCGCAGTTCGGGGCGGTGACCGGCGATCTGAAATTCTTCCACGAGGACGCGGGGGCCTCCGCCGATTTCCTGTTCGGCGAGCCGGTGGCGCAGGGGTTTCTGACGCTGTCGCTGCTCTCGGCCATGTGCGCTGACGCGGTGCCGCCCTTTCCGGGACAGATCGCCAATGTGAACTACGGCTTTGATCGGGTGCGCTTTGTCACCCCGGTGCCGGTGGGCTCGCGGGTGCGCGGGCATTTCACCGTTGGCGGGGTCGAGGAAGAGGAAGAGCGGCTCACCGTGCATTGGGACGTGGAGATCGAGATCGAGGGGCAGGGGCGCGACCAGCCCGCGCTGGTGGCACAATGGGTGACCTTCCTCGAGCTGCGCGACTGATCCTCGGCTGACGCAAAGGCCCCGGCTTGACCCTGCGCCGCGCAGCGCCGACACAAGGGGCGCGCAACAGGAGACCCCGCATGACCGAGCCGTTCCTCGAAGGCCCTTCGCCCTATCTGCAGCACCTCGGCGCTGCGCTGACCGACTGGCGCGCCGATTTCGCCCGGTTCGAACTGGACTTGGGGCCCGAGCATATGAACCGGCACGAGAACCCGCATGGCGGGGTTCATGCGTCTTTGCTCGACACGGCGATGGGGTTTGCGGGCTGCTTCACCGGGGATGCGGACGACAAGCTGATGGCGCTGACGCTCTCGCTCAACGTGCAGTATCTGTCGCGCCCCAAGGGCACGCGGCTGATCGCCGAGGGTACGCGCACCGGCGGCGGAAAGAGCACCTTCTTTGCCGAGGCGACGATCACCGACGAGACCGGCGAGCTTATCGCGAAGGGCTCGGGCGTGTTCCGCTACCGCCGCCGGGGCTGAGGCTTAGCCTGGGGCCAGCGCTTCGAGCGCGGTGATATCCGCAGCCTCGAGCGCGCCGCGGGCCGCGGCGATGCGCTCTGCGCGCCAATGCCACCAAGCGAGGCGCAAGAGAAGGTCGATGGTCTTGGGATCGAAGCGCATCTTCGCCACGCGTCCGGGGTTGCCGGTCACCACCGCATAGGGTGGCACCTCGCCGCGCACCACGGCACCCGCGCCGATGATCGCGCCCGAGCCGATCTTTGCGCCCGCCAGAACCATCGCGCCGGTTCCTAGCCAGACGTCATGGCCGATCTCGATGCCTCGGGCGTCGGGCTGCGTGGCCTGAATGGCCTCGCGGTCGAACACCATGAAGGGATAGGTGCTGAGCCCACGCGTCTCATGATTGGCCGAGCCGCCGATGAAACGCACGCCATGGGCGATCTGGCAGAAATTGCCGATCACCAGCCGGTCTTTTGAGAAGGGAAAGAGATAGGGCGCGAGGCGCGCCGCCCAGCCGTCGACCGCGGGCGGATCGAAATCCGAGGCGTAGGTGAAACGGCCGACCTTGATGCACGGATGGTCGATCACCGCGCGCAGATGCACGGTGCCCGCGTGCGGGGTGCCATCGGGCAGGATGATGGGGTGACTCTCCTCCGCGGAGGGAAGGGCAAAGGGCATGGGAGCCTCCTTTCGAAACGCATCTGTCAGGGTTTCAAAGGCGCTGGTCCATGGCTCCCTCCATCGGTGAACAGGGGCACTCTAGCGCGGAAGGGCGGCGCGGGAAAGCGCGCTCACTCCCCTGGGCGCTTGAGCGAGAACACCTCGCGGATCACCGCATAGTCGCGGTAGCCGAGGCGGGTGAGGGGCTGGAAGGTGGTCACGTCGAACTGCCCATCCTTGAGGCAGTCATCACGCATGTGAACGCCGGTGACCTCGCCGAAAACGGCGAAATTCGCCGCGCCTTCCAACGGCACGATCTGGGTCACCTTGCATTCCAGCGAGGCGGGCGCCCCGGCCACGCGCGGGCAGTCGATGGTCTCGCACTCGGCTTTCTCGATCCCGGCGAGGGCAAACTCATCCTCGCCCGCCGGCCACGACCCGGAGCTGAGGTTCATCACGTCGCGCGCCGCGTATTCGACGATGTTGACGCAGAACACGCCGCTTTCGCGCAGCTGCGCCACGCTGTCCTTGGTGCCGTCGCGGTCGTCCTTGGCCGAGGTCGAGGCGAACATCACCTGCGGCGGCACATAGGCCACCGCGTTGAAGAAAGAATAGGGCGCGAGGTTGTCGCCCATCGTTCCTCGGGTGGAAATCCAGCCGATGGGGCGGGGGGTGACGATGGCGTTGAACGGGTTGTGCGGCAGGCCGTGGCCGTCTTCGGGGCGGTAGAACATGCCTGTCCTCTCAGCTGTTTGCGCGGTCTTTGGACCCGTGATAGGGCCAATTCAGCCAAAACGCCACGGAAACGCCACGGGAGAGCACACCTCTGTACAGCTTGTTTCAGGAACGCCCGGATGATGTCTGGGAGGTCGAGGCCCTCTATGACCTCAGCTTTGCGCCGGGCCGGACGCTGCTGTCGTCCTACCGTCTGCGCGACGGTGTGGCGCCGGTGGCCGAGCTGTGCCGCGTGGCCAAGGACGAGAGCGGCATCATCGGCGGCGCGATCCGCTACTGGCCGGTGCGCGTGGGCGAGGTGCAGGCGCTGCTTCTGGGGCCGGTCGCGGTACACCCCACGGCGCAGGGCGAGGGGCTGGGCGCGGCGCTGATCCGCGACACGCTGGAGCGGGCACGGGCGCTGGAATGGGGCCGGGTGCTGCTGGTGGGTGACGAGCCCTATTACCGCCGTTTCGGCTTTTCCAAGATCGACGGGGTCGAGATGCCGCCGCCGACCAACCCCGAGCGCGTGCTGGCGATGGAACTGCGCCCCGGCGCATGGGCCGGTGTGACCGGCGAGGTCACGCGCAAAGCTTGAAATTTCGGGACCGGGGCCGATCTTCTTAGAAAGACCCTAGGAGGCGCAAGATGACCGCAGCAGTCCCCGGAACCGAGCTTGTTCCCGTCAGCATCGAGGCAGAGATCGCCGCGCTTGCCCGTCGCCACCGCGCCGCGGGCGGGGTCGGGCTGCAGGTGCTCAACCTCATCGGCGGCAAGGCGGAGAACCTGCTCGAACGGCTGCCCGACTCGGTGAAGAACCGTCTTGAAAGCAGTACGGCAAAGGCGCTGGAGCTTTCCTTGAAGGCAGCCTCGGGCTCGCGCCGGGCGGTGCCGGATCAGAAGGGGTGGCTCAACACCGCGCTGGCCACCGCCATGGGCGCCGCGGGCGGCGCGGGCGGGCTGCCTACGGCCATGGCCGAACTGCCGGTCACTGTCACCGTGCTGCTGCGGGCCATTCAGGGCATCGCCGCTGAGTATGGGTTTGACCCCGAGATGCCGGAGATCCGCCGCGAGTGTCTGGCCGTCTTTGCCTCCGCCGGTCCGCTGGCGACGGATGATGGCGCGGATCTGGGCTTTCTGGCGACGCGGGTCACGCTGACCGGCGCCACGGTGCACGGGCTGATCGGCAAGGTTGCGCCGCGTTTGGCGACGGCGATGGGGCAGAAGCTGGCGGCGCAGACGATCCCCGTGCTGGGCGCTGCCGCCGGGGCCGCGACGAACTACGCCTACACCAGCTATTATCAGGAAATGGCGCATGTGCAGTTCGGCCTGCTGAAACTGTCGCAGCAGACCGGGCGTCCGCGTGCCGAACTGGTGGCGGCGCTGCAGAAGCAGATCGGTTAACCGCTTCGCAAGGTTAATGGCCTAGAGACTTGCGCGAGGCGCGGTGAAACCCGCGCCGCAACGCCCGCGCAGAAGGTGCGGGTTGTGTCCCGTGCCAGAACGGCCGGCGATGCGCGCAACATCCAAATCGCCCGGGGCGCGGGGGACCGATGCGCCGGGCGAGCCTTGGTCCCGTAGATTGGAAAGGTCTAAGAACGCCCGGAACAAAGCCGAAGGCGCCGGGCGAGCGCCTGCCCGTCCGGGCGGGCTGGCGCTTTGTGAAACTCGCGCGCCGCTGACGTGCTGGCCAGACTTGGCTGACATAAAGCGCAGACCTCATGCGGAGCAGCGCCATCCCACGGGCAGACGCTCACCCAGCGCGCCGGACCCGCTCAAGCCACATCATATAGCGGCCTTGCCCCGCCTCAGCCTTGCCAGCGCATGTATTCCATCACCGCGTCGCGCACCGACTGCTCGCCACGCTCACGTGCGTCGCAGATCACGTCGTAGAGCGCGTCTAGGTCCGTGCGCATGATCAGGCTCTTCACCGGCCCGATCGAAGCCGGACGCATTGACAGGCGGTGTAGCCCGATGGCGGCCAGACAGACCGCCTCGATCGGGCGGCCCGCATCCTCGCCGCAGAAGCTCAGCGGTGTGCCGGTGGCCGAGCAACGCTGCACGATCTGTTCGAGGAAGGTCAGGAAGCTGACGTTGAGCGTGTCATAGCGCCGACGCACGCGCTCGTTCTCACGGTCGGCTGCAAAGAAGAACTGCTTGAGGTCGTTGCCGCCGATCGACAAAAACTCCACGTCCTCGAAAAACTTGTTCGAGGCGTAGGCGAGGCTTGGGGTCTCGAGCATTGTGCCGACCGAGATCTTGTCCGGCACCACATGACCCAGCTTCTTCTCCAAAGCGATGGCCTTATAGACCTCTTCGCGGGCGGCGCTGAATTCTTCCCATTGTGCGACGAAGGGGAACATCAGCGTCAGCGGGCGGCCCTCGGCGGCACGCAAAAGCGCCTGCAGCTGCATCCGCATGACGCCGGGCCGGTCGAGGCCGACGCGGATCGCCCGCCAGCCGAGCGCCGGGTTGGGCTCGTCGGTGGGCTTCATATAGGGCAGCACCTTGTCCGAGCCGATGTCGAGCGTGCGGAACACCACCGGCTTGTCTCCAGCGGCATCCGCGGCATCGAGCACGCGCTTGTAGACCGCCGCCAGCTCGGTGCGGTTGGGCATCTTGTTGCGTACGAGGAACTGCAGTTCGGTGCGGAAGAGGCCCACACCCTCGGCCCCCGAGGTCTCGAGCGACGGGACATCGGCCAGAAGGCCCGCGTTCATGTAAAGGCTGATGCGCTTGCCGCAGAGCGAGATCGCCGGCTTTTGCCGGATCGAGGCATAGCGCTCCTGCGCCTCGGCCTGCATGGCGATCTTGTCGCGGAAGGCCGACACCACCGTGTCATCGGGGCGCAGGTGCACGAGGCCCTGATCGCCGTCGACCATGATGTGATCGCCGTTGAGCGCCTCTGTGGTGATGCGCGGCGCGTTGATCACCAGCGGGATCGCCAGCGCGCGGGCGACCACGGCGGCGTGGCTGCCGACCGAGCCTTCCTCGAGCACGATGCCGCGCAATTGGCGGCCGTATTCCAGCAGCTCGCCGGGGCCGATGTTGCGGGCCACGAGGATCGGATCATGCGGCATCGACGCGCCGGTGTCGCTGCCCTGACCAGTCAGGATGCGCAGCAGGCGGTTCGACAGATCGTCGAGATCGTGGAGCCGCTCGCGCAGGTAGTTGTCGGCCACTTGGCTCATGCGGGCGCGGGCGGCGGATTGCTCTTTCTCTACAGCCGCTTCGGCGGAGAGGCCGCGCTGGATGTCTTCTTCCATGCGCCGCCGCCAGCCCTTGGAGTTGGCGAACATCCGATAGGCTTCGAGCACCTCAAGCTGTTCGGCGTCGTGGCCCGCGCCGGCGAGCATCTCGTCGACGCTGACGCGCAGCCGCTCGATCGCCTCGCTCAGCCGCTCATGCTCGCGCTCGGGGTCGTCGGCGACGAAATTGGTGACCATCACCCGCGGCTCATGCAGCCAGACGTGGCCTTCGGCGGTGCCTTCCTGTCCGGTGCCGCCGCGCAGCAGGGTGGGCTGGGTGTGCCGCGCTGAAAGCGCCGCGCTGTCGCCGACGAAGGCGCCCAGTTCGGTCATCTCGGCCAGCACCATGGCGACGACTTCCAGCGCATAGACCTCGTCAGAGGTGAACTCGCGCTTGGCCCGTGTCTGCACCACCAGAACACCCAGCGTCTCGCCGAGGCGCTGGATCGGCACACCGAGGAAGCTAGAGTAAATCTCCTCGCCGGTCTCGGGCATGTAGCGGAAGCCCTTGGCCGAGGGCGCATCGGCAGTGTTCACCACCTTGCCGCTGCGCGCGACGCGGCCCACCAGACCCTCGCCCATGCGCATGCGGGTCTGGTGCACGGCCTCTTTCTTGAGGCCCTCGGTCGCGCAGAGCTCCAGCGTCTCTTCATCGCGGAAGAGGTAGATCGAGCACACTTCGGTGCCCATCGAGTCGGCGGTCAGATGCGTGATCTTGTCGAGGCGCGCCTGTCCGGCGGCGTCCTCGGCCATGGTGTCCCGCAGCCGCCCGAGAAGCTTGCGACTTTCGCTTTCCGTGCCGTCCGGCATTCGGCCACCCTGTCCCTAATTATTTGGAAGGGAGCCCGCGGTGTCTGTCAGGCCGCCTTCTCGAGTTCGAAGGCATCATGCAGCGCCTGCACCGCAAGTTCCATGTATTTCCGGTCGATAAGCACCGAAATCTTGATCTCTGAGGTTGTAATGACCTTGATGTTGATGCCCTCGTCGGAAAGCACCTTGAACATCTTTGCCGCGACGCCCGGCTGGCTGCGCATGCCGATGCCAACGACCGAGATTTTGCACACTTCGGTGTCGGCCTTCAGCTCTGCGAAATTGATGCTGCCGGCGTCCTTGCAGTCCTGCAGGGTCTTCTCGGCGCGCGCCACCTGATTGGTGGGGCACGAGAAGGTCATGTCGGTGCGGCCCTCGTCAGAGATGTTCTGGACGATCATGTCGACATTGATGCCTGCCTCGGAGAGCGGCGTGAAGATGGCCGCGGCGATGCCCGGACGGTCGGCGACCGAAACAAGGGTCATCTTGGCTTCGTCGCGCGAATGGGCGACCCCGGAAACGACGTTCAGTTCCATGATTTCCTCCTCGTCGCAGACGAGCGTACCGGCTTCGTCGGACTGTTCTTCAAAGCTGGAGAGCACCCGCAGCTTCACGTTGTAACGCATCGCAAGTTCGACCGAGCGGGTCTGCAGCACCTTGGCGCCGAGCGAGGCCAGTTCGAGCATTTCCTCGAAGGCGATCTTGTCGAGCTTGCGGGCCTTCTCGCAGATCCGCGGGTCGGTGGTGTAGACGCCATCGACGTCGGTGTAGATATCGCAGCGCTCGGCCTCGAAGGCGGCGGCAAAGGCGACGGCGGTGGTGTCCGAGCCGCCACGGCCCAGCGTGGTGATCCGGCCCTCGGCGCTGATGCCCTGGAAGCCCGCGACCACGGCCACTTTCATGCCCTCGCCGAACTTGCGGTTGATGTTGTCGGTGGGGATGTCGACGATCCGCGCCGCGCTGTGCGACGAGGTGGTCTGCAGCGGCACTTGCCAGCCCTGCCAGCTGCGCGCCGGCACATCCATTTCCTGCAGCGTCAGCGCCATCAGGCCTGCGGTGACATTCTCGCCCGAGGAGACGACGGCGTCATATTCGCGCGCGTCGAACAGCGGCGAGGTCTCCTCGACGTAGCCGACCAGCTTGTTGGTCTCGCCGGACATGGCCGAGACGATGACGATCACGTCGTAGCCCTTGGCGACCTCAACGCCCACGCGTTTCGCGGCCCGGCGAATGCGGTCCAGCGTGGCGACGGAGGTGCCGCCGAATTTCATCACGAGCACGGGCATGGCGTTTTCCCCGGGGTGGCCTTTGAATCAGCGGTCGTTTACGCGCGGGGGGCGGGCTGCGCAAGAGCCTTGCACCGCCGCCGTGAGCGATCACTGCGCGGGCAGGGGGCTTTTGAGTATTTTTGGAAAGATGAAAGCGCCTTCCTGTCCCGGTTCCTTGCGCATGGTCCGGTCGGGGCGCGGGAAGGGGCTCAGGAGAGGCTCAGGGCTTGCGATAGTCGGCGGTCGAGATCCCGTCCTGTGCCACATAGGTCTCTTGCCCGGGCATGACCTCGGTGTTCTGCGCGGAGACGGCCTGCCATCCCTCCGCCGTGCGCTGCAGGACGAAGATAAGGATGGTCTGGCGCGGACCGGCGGCGCTGCCATCCGGGGCGCGCTGGCCGGTCATGTGAAAGCGGCAGCGCACCACCGCGTGATCCGCGCCCAACTGCCGGGTGGCGATACGGCCGGGCCGCAGGGTGGTTTCGGCAAAGAAGCTTTTCAGCGCGTAGTCATGCGGGCGGGCGATTGCCGCACGGCCCTGCCACCACAGGCCGGTGACATTCACGAACTCGGCGTCCTCGGCAAAGAGCGCGGCGATGGCCGCGCCCTCGCGCGTGGCCCATGCGCGGGCGAAAGCGGCGGGGAAATCTCCGGGCCGCTGCGGCAGATCAATAGGGGTGGGCGCGGCCATCCCAGGTCTCAAAACAGCCGGTGCCATCGAGGCTCAGCGCGTCCAACCGGTCGGCGAGCCCTTCGGCGGATTGCGCCGGGGTGAGATCGGCGCCAGCGCCGCCCATCTCGGTGCCGACCCAGCCCGGGTGATAGATGCCCACCGCGATGCCGCGGGGTTTCAGGGCTTCGGCAAGGTTGCTGCCAAGGTTCAGTGCTGCGGCCTTGGAGGCGCGGTAGATCAGCGCGTTGCCCTTGGCGAGCGCGTTGGACCCCATCTGCGAGCTGATGATCATGATCTTTGGCGTGGCGGCGCGCTCCAGCAGCGGCAGCATGGCCTGCACCGTCAGAAAGACGCCCGTGACATTGACCGCGAACATATCGGCCCACATCTGCGCCGGGTAGCCGGTGTCTAGCGTCTCGGGTTTGTCGAAGTAGACCCCGGCGTTGCAGATCAGCGCGTCAAGCGGCGCCTCGCCAAGCTGGCCCGCCAGCGCTGGCGGCGACGCCGGGTCGGCCACGTCGAGCGTCAGCAGGCCTTCGGTGCTGCGGGCGGTGCCCAGCACTTCGTTGCCGCGGGCGCGCAGCGTGTCGGCCAGCGCGGCGCCGATGCCGCGGTTGGCGCCGGTGATGAGCAGTCGCATGGGAGTGTCCTAGTTCGATTTCCGGGTCGGCATGAAGGGCAGGGGGGCGACGGGCACGCCGTCTTCGATCAGCGCCTTGGCCTCGTCGCCGCGGGTCTCGCCCCAGATCGCGCGCTGCGGGGCGTCGCCGCTGTGCATGGCGCGTGCTTCGCGGGCAAAGTCGCGGCCCACGTAATCCGAGGTTTTCTCCACATGCTCGCGCAGGGCGCGCAGCGCCTGTTCGGCGGGATTGGCCGGTTCGGAAAGGCTCGGCGCTTCGGGTTTGGGCACGGGGGCGCCATTGTTCACGCGCGGTGCCATGGGCACCTTTTCCACCTTGGTGGAGCCGCAGGTGGCACAGGCCACCATGCCCGCGGCCTGCAGCTTGTCGAAGGCGCTGGCCGATTGGAACCAGCTGTCGAAGCGGTGATCTTCCGCGCATTTGAGAGAGTATTGGATCATGCGGCAGTTTCCGAAATGATCCTAGATACCTAATGCTTTTTGAGCCGAGATCAAGCGGGGCTCGTCTTTGCCGCCTGCGGGTTTCAGGCCACGCAGCAGTTGCGCCAGTTCGGGATGGTCGACGAGTTCCGCGGCGCGTTTCGGGCTGACCCAGCGTTGCTTGCGTTCACCGCGCTCGGGGAACTTGCGGTCGCGGGAGACCACCTCGAGAGGGTAAACGAGGGCGAGATGCGGATACGGCGAACTGCGCTTGCGGTAGGTGAAGCCGCCAAGGCAGACCTCATGCACCTGTCCGCGAATGCCGGCCTCTTCCCAGGCTTCGCGCGCGGCGGCCCCGGCCGGGCTGTGACCGGGCATCGGCCAGCCTTTGGGCAGCGTCCAGCGTCCGCGGCCCCGGCTGGTGATCAGCAGCACCTTGAGCTTGCCGTTGCGCACGCGAAAACACAGCGCGGCGTATTGCACTTGGGTCTTCCGGGGCAGCCGTCCTTGGCCGAGGCTGTGGACGGCGAGGGCCGGCAACGCTTTCATCCTGGATCCCTGCTCGTGGTCTTTTTCCGGAATCTTGCGCCTATTTTTCGGCGGCGTCTACATATTGTGTAAGCAGGGCGACGAGGTCATGCGCTGACGCCTCGGGTTCGAGCAGGCTGCGGGCGGCACCTCCGGCGGCGTTTTGCGCGCCGGGGGTGCGCAGCCTTTGAAGCGCGGCGGCGAGTTCGGCGGAATCCTTGATCTGCAGCGCCGCGCCCGAGGCATCGAGCAGGGCGAAGGGCGCGCGGAAGTTGCGCAGGTCCGGGCCGTGGATCAGCGCCGCGCCGAAGGCGGCGGGCTCATAGGGTGTGTGACCGCCGCGGTCGGTGAGCGTTCCGGCGATGAACACGCGCCCGGCGAGCCGGTAGAAGAGCGCCATCTCTCCAAGCGTGTCGGCAAGATAGACATCGGCGCCCTGCGGCGGCTCGCCCAAGCTGCGGCGGGCGCAGCTCAGACCCTGCGCGGCGATGAGGCGGGTGATCTGCTCGGCCCGGCGCGGGTGGCGCGGGGCGAGGATCAGCCGCAGGCCCGGCTCGTGTTTGCGGGCTTCGGCATGGGCGGCGAGGACGATCTCATCCTCACCTTCATGGGTCGACGCCGCCAGCCAAGTGGAGACGCGGGGGAATTCGGCTTCCAGCGCCGGGTCGCGCTGCTCGGGCGGGATGTAGAGCGCCTTGAGGTCGACCACGGGGCCAAGCGCTTCGGGGCGCAGCCCGGCGGCGAGGAAGCGATCGTGCGAGCCGGCATCCTGCGCCGAAAGAAATGCGATGCGCCGCAGCACCCGCGCTTGCAGGCCGCCAAAGATGCGCCAGCCGCGGGCGGTGCCCTCGGACAGCCGCCCGCCCAGCACCAGCACGGGGCCGGGGCAGGTGAGCAGGCGGTTCGGCCAGAGCTCGGATTCCATCGTGATATGGGCGCGCACGTTCCACCGCCGGTGCATGCGCCGCGAGGCGCGTGCGAGGTCGAGTGGTGCCAGACGTGCCACCAACCCCCAGCTTTCGGCAAGGCTGACACCGGAGGCGGAGTTGCAGGTGATCAGCAGCCTCAGATCCGGGCGGGCGGCGCGCAGCGCTTCGATCACCGGTTTGGCCGAGGCCAACTCGCCGTTCGACGCGGCGTGCAGCCAGACGTGGGCACCGGGATTGCCGGGGCCCAGTGCAAGCCGCGCGCGAAGGGTGTCGCTGTCGCGCCGGAGTGCGGCGCGGCCAAGGATCGCGATGGCAAAGAGCGACAGAAGCAGGCGGTACAAAAACATCGGGTTCGGCGCATCCAAGTGGCAGAGGGCAGCCGCCGGGCCGCCGGTGCCGCAGTGTAACCGCCTCTTCTATATAAAAAGGCGGCGAAGGAGGCGACCTCCTATCGCCGATGCCTCAAGGATGCCAGACGGTCGCCCCCGCTCAGGCCGCTTGCGCGCCGGGCCGCCGCATGGCTTCGATTTCGAAGAAGATGCGCCGCACCTCGGGGTGCGCTTCCTGAATGCGGGCCTGCACCCGCTCGACGGTTTCAAAGATGTCGGCGGCGCTGAGGTCGGTGCGGAATTGCGCTTCCATGTTCAGCAGCACCTGTTTGGGGCCGAAGTGCATGGTGAGCAGGCTCGACACTTCGGAGATCGCGGGCTCTTCCAGCGCGATGTTGCGGACCGAGCGCGTCACCTCGCTGTCGGCGCTTTCACCCATGATCAGCGAACGGGTCTCGGACACCAGCAGGCAGGCCACGGCAATAAGGATGACGCCGATCACGATCGAAGCGATGCCGTCAAAGACCGGCGCGTCGAAGGTCACCGACAGATAGACGCCAAGCGCGGCGGCAATGATGCCAAGAAGTGCGGCGGTGTCTTCGGCGACGACGGTGAACACCGACGGGTCCTTGCTGCGGCGGAAGGTCTGCAGCGCGCTCTCTCCCTCTTTGCGGGTCTTGAGCATGGCGCGCAGGGCGATGATCCACGAGGCGCCCTCGGCCAGAAAGGCAATTCCCAGAACGGCGTAGTTCCACATCGGCTCTTCGATCGGCTCGGGGTTCATCGCGTGGATGATTCCCTCATAGACCGAGAGCCCGCCGCCGATGGCAAAGAGCAGCATCGCGACGATCAGCGACCAGAAGTAAAGCTCCTTGCCGTAGCCGAATGGGTGTTTGGCGTCGGGCTTTTTGCGGCTGCGGGCGAGGCCGAGCAGCAGCAGCCCCTCATTGCCGGTATCGACCACAGAGTGGAACGCCTCAGACAGCATCGACGAGCTGCCGGTAAAGAGCGCGGCGGCGAATTTGGCGATGGCAATCAAAAGATTGGCTGCGAGCGCCCCGTAGACCGCAATGGGGCTTTCTCCCGATGATTCTGCCATGGGTGTCCTGCTTTTTCTGATTCTCTGGATGCGCCGGTCGGCTTGCCGGAGGCGGAAAAGTCAGGCCAGTCGCAGGACATTAACAGGTGCCAGCGCTGCGGGTTCCCGCATGTGCTTCATCTGATAGAGATTTTTCGTGATGAGAGAGGGAGCGCTGCGCTCAGACAGAATGGTGCGGGATGCGGTGAGGCATGCGCGAAAGGCGCAAAGCCACGGCTGGACATGCCGCAGAAAGCTGCCACTTTGGTCTCTGATTTGAAGAGGGAAAGTGGTGGGCGACCTTGGAATCGAACCAAGCGTGCGTCTCCGCGAGGGAGTTACAGTCCCCTGCCACACCTTGCGGCCTGTCGCCCACTTTCCACCGTCTGACGGTGTCCTCCGCCGGCTGCCCGGCGTCGTGGGGCGCTGACTACAATCAGTGAAAACTGCCGTCAACAGGAAAATCTCTTGCAGCGCGTCACAGGGCGATGCAGAGACCGAAGCTCAGGAAAAAGGGACGCGTGCCATGGTCAAGAAACCGAAATGGGTGGTCGAGAAAGAACAGTCGAAAAAGGCCAAGGCGGCCGAGACCGTCTGGCTGTTCGGCCTGCATGCGGTGCGCGATGCGCTGATGAACCCCAAGCGCGAGAAGCTGCGGCTGATCCTGACCCTGAATGCCAAGGCAAAACTGGAGGATGCGCTGGAAGCGGGGGGAATCGAGCCCGAGATCCACGACCCGCGCAAATTCGGCGCGCCGCTCGATCCGCAGTCGGTGCATCAGGGCGCCGCTTTGGAAGTGAAGCCGCTGGATTGGGGCCGACTGGATGATGTGGCGCTGGGGGATGGCACGCTGCCGCCGCGCCTGGTGCTGCTCGACCGGGTGACCGATCCGCATAACGTCGGGGCAATCCTGCGCTCCGCCGAGGTGTTCGGTGCGCAGGCGGTGATCGGCACGCTGCACCATTCGGCGCCCGAGACCGGCGCGCTGGCCAAGACCGCTTCGGGCGCGCTGGAACGTCAGCCCTACCTGCGCGAGCGCAACCTTGCGGACACGATCATTGCGCTGCAGGGCATGGGCTATCTGGTGCTGGGCCTCGACGGCGAGGCAGAGGCCTCCATCGAAGCGGCGCTTGATGGCAAGCGCGACCGTGCCGTGGCGCTGGTGCTGGGCGCCGAGGGGCCGGGGCTGCGCCAGCGCACTAAGGAAACGGTGGATCAACTGGTGAAGATCGACTTTGCCCGCGGCTTCGGCTCGCTCAACGTCTCTAACGCGGCGGCGGTGGCGCTTTACGCGGCCAAGCCCTGAGCTTGCGGGGCGCGCCCGCCGCGCCCATATGCTGCTGATGGCCCAGACGATTGCGACCTGTTGTTACTGCGGCGCCCGCGCCGCGCTTGTGCTGGACGGGACGTCCCGTCACGAACTGAGCTGCGCCTCCTGCGGGGCGCCGCTGCGGCAGTTGAAGAACCTGAAAACCGAAACATCGCGGGCCGGGGTCATCCCGCACCCCAAGCCGCATCCGGACCGGGACATGCTGCGCAAGGCCGAGAAGGTGGCGCGCAAGGCCGCCAAGAAGGCGAAGAAGCGCAAGCGCAAGTCGCCGGCGAAAAAAGCGCTGTCGGGCATGTTCGACCTTCTGGACGATATTTTCGACTGACCGCCTTGCACAGGGTGCAATACAGCCACGCACAAAAACCGGCCTAGTCTTTCGCGCCCGCCTGTCTTATTTGGCGGGTGCAGAATTGAGAGGCGACATGGCGGATTACGAAAACCCGGGTCCGGTTGAAGAGAACTGGAAAGACGCGATTTCCTCGGTCGAGGAGATTATCGAGGATGCCCGCAACGGGCGGATGTTCATTCTCGTCGACCACGAGGACCGCGAGAACGAGGGTGATCTGGTGATCCCCGCGCAATGGGCGACCCCCGACGCGATCAACTTCATGGCCACCCACGGCCGCGGTCTGATCTGCCTGTCGATGACTTCCAAGCGGATCGACGAGCTGGGCCTGCACCTGATGTCGGTCAACAATTCCTCGCGCCACGAGACGGCCTTCACCATCTCGATCGAAGCGCGCGAAGGGGTGACCACGGGCATCTCTGCTGCCGACCGTGCCAAGACCGTCGCCGTTGCCATCGACGCCTCGAAGGGGGCTGCCGACATCGCCACGCCGGGCCACGTCTTCCCGCTGCGCGCCAAGGATGGCGGCGTTCTGGTGCGGGCCGGCCATACCGAGGCCGCCGTCGACGTCTCGCGCCTTGCCGGGCTCAACCCTGCGGGCGTGATCTGCGAGATCATGAACGAAGACGGCACCATGTCGCGCCTGCCCGAACTGGTCGCCTTCGCGCAGCGCCACGGGCTCAAGATCGGCACGATCTCTGATCTCATCGCTTACCGCCGCCGCCACGACAACCTCGTGCGCGTGCGCTCCGAAGAGGTGATCCACTCGGAGTTCGGCGGCGACTGGAACATGCGCATCTACACCGACCAGTCCCATGGTGACGAGCATATCGTGCTGACCAAGGGCGACATCTCCGGCGAAGAGCCGGTGCTGGTGCGGATGCATGCGCTCGACCCGATGCTCGACATCATCGGCACCGGCCATGGTGGCCGCTCGGACGAGTTCCGCAATTCGATGAAGGAAGTCGCCGAAGAGGGCCGCGGCGTGGTCGTGCTGCTGCGCGACACCTCGATGAAACTGGAGTTGCATGACGACGTCTCGCCGCGCACCCTGCGTCAATACGGTCTGGGCGCGCAGATCCTGTCGTCGCTCGGCCTGTCGAAGATGGTGCTGCTGACCAACTCGCCCACCCCGCGCGTCGTCGGGCTCGAGGCCTATGGGCTCGAGATCGTCGGCACCCGCAAGATCGGAGAGAAGTGATGGCCTCGAACGAAACCCATTACAGCCTGCCGCGCGCCGAGTTCGACAAGCCGGTAAAAATCCTCATCGTCGTCGCGCCTTACTACAAGGACATCGCCGACGAGCAGATCGCCGGTGCTATCGCCGAGATCGAGGCCGTGGGCGGCTTCCACGAGATCGTCGAAGTGCCGGGCGCGCTGGAAGTGCCCACCGCCATCGGCATCGCCGAGCGCATGTCGAACTTCGACGGCTATGTGGCGCTTGGCTGCGTGATCCGCGGCGAGACCACCCATTACGACACCGTCTGCAACGACAGCTCGCGCGGGCTGACGCTGCTGGGCCTGCAGGGCCTGTGCATCGGCAATGGCATCCTTACGGTTGAGAACTACGAGCAGGCGCGGGTGCGCGCCGAGGCGAAAGGCCAGAACAAGGGCGGCGGCGCGGCTGCTGCGGCCTTGCATCTTATCGCGCTCGAACGTAGGTGGGGCGGCGCCCGCAAGGGGGTGGGATTCGTTCCTGCCCAGGACGAGTACCAGATCGCGGGCGCTTCCAAAGGAAAGCATAGCGCATGACGACCCCGGTCCCCCCCTCCGGCAATCAGAAACGCCGTATGAAATCCGCATCGCGGCTCTATGCCGTGCAGGCGCTCTATCAGATGGAGCTCTCGGGCACGACGGCCGAGAAGACCATGCAGGAGTTCTACGACTACCGCTTCGGCGCGGAGGTCGAAGAGGGCGTGGAGCTGGTCGAGGGTGACATTGATCTTTTCGGCAAGCTGGTCGGCGAGGCGGTGAACTGGCAGGCGAAGATCGACCAGATGACCGACCGCGCGCTGGTGGCGAAATGGCCGATCGACCGGATCGATCCGATCCTGCGCGCGCTGTTCCGTGCCGCTGGCGCCGAGATGGTGGCGCTCGACACGCCGCCGAAAGTGGTGATCACCGAGTTCCTCGACGTGGCGCGGGCGTTTTTCCCCGAGGGCCGCGAAGTGCAATTCGTCAACGCGATCCTCGACCATATGGCGCGCGAGGCCAAGCCCGAGGCGTTCTGAGGCGTTCTAGGGCGTTCTGGGGAGAGAGGGGGGCGCTGCCCCCGCCGCGGCTGCGCCGCAACTCCCCCGGCGTATTTTTAAAGAGAAGAAGGGGCCGGGGTCGGGGGACGCCGGCCTTTTTGCATGAGAGCGACTTGCGTGTGATCTAGCGGGCGCGGCTCGGCGGGGGTTGGCCGGGCGGGACTTGGCCGGGCGGGACTTGGCTGGGCGGGACTTGGCCGGGCTGCGCTTTCGTCGCGGCAGGATTGCTTGCGTTTCGTAAAAGTATCCCTACATTTGAATGTGACGGAGCGGAATCTTGCAAGAGACTTGAGCTTTGCAGAGGTTACGTTACGCTCTGTCGACCTGATGAAGGAGAAAGTCATATGCCGAAACTCGTCCGCCTCTACATCACCCAATGCGCGATTGGCTTTGGCCTGTCGGCGGGCTTTGTGGCGCTGCTGCTGTGGCAGAACGTCGCCAACCTGCTGCATCTGGTAACGCATTCTGATATGGGTGGTCTGGCGGTGTTTCTTCTGTGGCTTTTCAACGGTCTGGTCTTTGCCAGCGTGCAATTTGCGATGACCGTGATGCGCATGGGCGACGACGCGTTTCCGCCGGCTGGTGGCAAGCGCATGGCGCTCGAGCCGATGCCGATCCGCGTGCCGGTGGATGAGCCGCGCAAGCGCCGCCATCTCTGATCGCCTCAGGTCTGTTTGCCGAATCGAAGCGCCTCCTTGCGGGGCGCTTTTTTCGTTTCCGGGGGTCGGGAAGAGGGGAGCTCGGGAGGAACGGCAGATTTCCGCGCCCTACCCTGAGCTGTGACCGGAAATCTTGAGGGGGGAGAAGTGGCGGGAACCGGTCCTTCCGTGGGGTTATCTCATTCCCGAGGACCTGTATATACAGGTGGGCGTCAGGTAACCGGACCAGGGCCCGGACAGAGCCAACTCCCTCGGAATTGCTTAAGGCCACCGGAATGCAACCATGCACGCAAAGGTCAGAACCCGCCTGAGCCGCAGATAGTCTCTGCGTGGCCTCGCGGCAAGGGGCAGGGCGCAAATCCTCGGCGCGGCACCGTCATGATCCGGTCACGAAGTTGTAACGGGTCAGCTCCTCGGGCAGCAGCACGTAGATCTGATCGGAGGGCGTGGCGAGCGCGGGGCGCAGCAGCATCGGGTCGATGCCCATCTCGTCGAGATATTCCATCACCTCGCCCTGACCGCGCTGAATCTGCTCGACCGCGACAAAGGCGGGCAGGATCGTGCTTTCGCCGAAGTAATGCTGGTGCACGCCGACCGAGGCGCCCTCGGGGATGTCGCGGGTGACGCCGGAGGCGAGCAGATAGGGGCAGGCGGAATAGCAGAACTCGCCCTCCAGCATGCGCGTGCCGAGGCCCATCTCGCGCATGTGGCGCCCGATGGCCAGCGCATCGGGGACCGAGCCGCCGGGGCTTTGCAGGATCACCGTCTCTGGCTGCAACTCGTCGAGGGCTTTGATGACGCGTTCGGCGTCCCCTTCGGCGATCGTGCCTTCCAGCCGCCATGTGGTGCCCTCGGTCTGGGACAGCGTCAGCCGATCCGGCAGATCGCCCGGATCGCGCAGCGGCGAGAGCGGCGGTAGATCGCGGTTCGGCGCGAAGGTGCGGCGCTGGTCGCCGGGCTGCACCGGCTGCGACAGCCGCGGCGCGGAGGGGCCGAAGCGGGGCAGGGAGAAATCGGAGGTTCCGAGATCGCCGACGACCAGAAAGGCTCCCAGTGCGATCTGCAGCACCAGCGCGCCGGTCAGCGCCCGCGAGACGCTGAGTTTCATGTGCCGCGTCCCGGCAGGCGCGAGACCTCAGGGTGATCTGCGGGGGGATCTGCGGTGTCGCGCTCTGAGGTGTCTTCGGGTGCGACCGGCGCGGCTTCGGCGGCAGCGGGCGTGCGGGCCATGGTGGCCTCGACGTCGCGCATGGCGTGCAGTGCGGCGCGCAGCTCGGCGAGGGTCAGCGTGTCCTCGATCTCGGCGCCTTCGCGGCCGTGGCGGATGGCGCCATGTGTGACCGCGAGGATCAGCACCAGCACCGCGGGCAGCAGGTCGATGGCGATCGCCCCAGCCCAGGACGGCACGAAGTTGCGGGCGTACATGATCACCGCGTCTGCGGCAGAGACCGGCGTATAGGTGACCTCGGCGGCGGGCTGCAGCGCCAGCACGTTCTGCGCGGCGCGTTCCAGCGTGGTGGCGCGCTGCGCCAGAACATCCAGCACCGAAGTGATGGTGGCGGCCTGATTGCCGCGGTCGGCGTCGCTCTGGCCGTCAAGCTCGGGCAGCACCACCGAGGCGGCGAGGTCCTGCGCCGCGCGTTCCACCAGCGGCGCGACCGACAGCTGGCGCAGCTGCGCGATCAGCCCCTGCAGTTCCACCGCGGCCTCGGAAAACTCCACCGAGCGCGGCTCCACCGGGCCGGGCTCGACGGTCAGCGCGCGCATCCGCGACAGAATGGCGTTGCCCTGTGCGAAGGCGCTGTCGACCAGCGGCGTCTGCTCGGCGATCTGCGCCTCGAGCGCCGACAGTTCGGCGGCCTTCTGGCGCAGCACCCGGAACACCGCGCCGCGCCCGGCGAGGCCCGACAATGAGCCCTGCGCCTCCTGTTCCGACAGATCCTCGAAGCTCTGCCGGACGCGCGCCACGTCGCGTTCGAGGGATTGTCCGGTGAGGGCGATCTCATGGGTGCGCTCCAGCGCGCCCTGGTATTGCTGCACGGTGGTGGCGAGATGCTGTTCAACCGCCGCCGAGCCCGCCAGCGCCGCGGCGTTGAGCCAGGACGACATGGCGATGATCGCCAGCGAGCCCAGCCCCATGGCCCCCAGCAGCCCCATGCGCGCCCGGGTCGAGCGCATCGCCGGGAAGAGGCGCATCAGGTAGGACCAGAAGACGAAGATCCCGACCGAGACCGCGACCGAATAGGCGACGGCGGCGAAGACGGTGAAAGCCCCGCCTTCTTCGAGCAGCGAGGACACGCCGAGATAGGTGTAAATGCCCGAAGCGACAGACAAAACCCCGAGCGCGGTGCCGGAAAACGTGTCGAGCCAGCCGAGGTGCAATTCCAGCTCGCGCGCGTGCCGCAGCCCGCGTGTCTTGGACTGGCCCGAGCGGATATCGCCGGTCCTGTCAGCGTCGTCAGTCGTGGCGGTCATGCGTCTGGCCTCCTGCAACCATTTGACAAGAAATAGGCGCGCGGGCGGCGCAAAAAAGAGTGAGTGGCTCTGTGCTTGCTTTTGTTCACGTATTGTTCATATTGGGGCCATGATCCCGCAGAGTGATATCCCACTGATGCCCGGCCAGCTTCTGGCGCGGGGCGTGTGCCGCCATCTTGCCAGCCTCGGCTTTGCCGTGGTCGAGGAGTTCACCCCCGAGCGCGGCAAGCGCGTCGACGTCATGGCGCTGGGGCCGAAGGGCGAGATCTGGGTCGTGGAGTGCAAGAGCAGCCGCGCCGATTTCATGTCGGACGGCAAGTGGGAGGGCTATCTGGACTGGTGCGACCGCTACTTCTGGGCGGTGGACGAGGCCTTCCCGACCGATCTGCTGCCGGAAGGGACGGGGCTGATCATCGCCGATGCCTATGATGCGGAGATGCTGCGGATGGCGCCGGAGGTGAAGCTCAGCGGCGCGCGGCGCAATGCGCTGATCCGGCGCTTCGCCATCCATGCGGCGCGGCGCCTGCAGGCGCTGCGCGACCCCGAGGCGCAACTCCACGCCTGGGGGTGAGTTAGCTGCGGCGCTGGCTCAGCGCTTGACCTTGCGCGCGGTGGCGGCTGCGGCGCGCAGTTCCTCGGCGATTTCCTCGGCCTCTTCGGGATCGAAATCCATCGGGATCTCGAGGTCGCCGGCAAAGACGTAAAGGCGCACCATACCCTGGTCGGTCGGGCCGATCTGCAGGTTGGCCTCGATGTCGCGTTCGCTGTTGATCCCCATGATCACCCTCATCAGAATGGAATTGCGCGGACTTAGTGCCGCACCAGACATAATGCAAGCGCGGGGGCGGAAGTCCATGGATCAGGTAAGCGATCAGGTCACGTTGAAACCCTATGAGCCCGCCGATCGCGGCTGGCTGGTGGCGCAGCACGCCCAGCTTTACGCAAAGGCCGAGAGGTTCGACGACAGCTTCGGCGTGCTGGTGGAGAGCATCTTGAAAGAGTTTGAGGCCGCGCATGATCCTGCCTGCGAGCGCGGCTGGATTGCATGGGCGGGCGAGCAGCGGCTCGGCAGCATCTTTTGCGTGCGCGCGGGCGAGGGGCTGGCGAAGCTGCGGCTCTTCCTGCTGGTGCCCGAGGCGCGGGGTCTTGGTCTGGGGCAGCGCCTGCTCGACGCCTGCATGGGATTCGCGCGCGAGGCGGGCTACGGGCGCATGACGCTCTGGACTCATGAAAGCCACAAGGCCGCCTGCGCGCTCTATGCCAAGAACGGGTTTTCCCTTGTCTCGTCGACACCTGTGACCAGCTTCGGGCAGGCGCTGGTCGAACAGCATTGGGAGCGGCAAATTTAGTGCCGGATTTCTGCTTGCATTCGAAAATGGAGGGCGTTATTCCCCCCGAGCGTGCCGCCTTAGCTCAGTAGGTTAGAGCGCTTGATTGTGGATCAAGAGGTCTCCCGTTCGAACCGGGAAGGCGGTACCATCTCCCCCTTCGGAAAATCGCTTGTTTCGCTGCAGGACACATGTCGCTCGTCTGGCCGCGTGTCTGGTGTGTGGATGCGGATGTTTTGGGGCGCTGCCCCGTCCGCGCTGATGCGCGGACTCCCCGGGATATTTTTGTCTAGGCGAAGGTCTATTCGTTGGTCTTGACCGCGATGGTCTGGCGCAACTGGTGGTCTTCGCGGTTGAAGATCAGGATCTCATCGTCCGCCGTCACCACCGCGTACCAGTCCGAGCCTTGGGTGAAGGCCGTTGCCTTTGTGCCGGAGGGCAGGGTGATCTCGTCGGGAAGCGGCGCGCGGGCGTTCGTGAAGCGGATGACAATCAGCGACAGGATCGCTACAAGCCCTGCGATCATCACCGCCGTCAGCAACGTCACCAACCGGCGCAGGAAGCGCAGGTTGGCGGGTTCGGGCAAATCCTCGGGATTTTCGGGAGTATTGGACATGGAGCAGCCTCTGCGCATCGTCATCGGGGAAGCCCCGCCGCCGCGCCTTGATAAGGCGCTGGCGCGCGATGTGCCAGAGGAAGCGGCCCTGTCGCGCACCCGGCTGGCCCGGCTTATCGCCGAGGGCGCGGTGACCCGTGGCGGCGAGGTGCTGTCGGACCCCAAGGCCAAGGTGGCCGAGGGCGACGTGCTGGAGATCTCTGTGCCGCAAGCCGAAGAGAGCCACATCGGCCCCGAGGATATCCCGCTCGACATCATCTGGGAGGATGCCGACCTCGTGGTGGTGAACAAGCCCGCCGGCATGGTGGTACATCCCGCGCCGGGCACGCCCTCGGGCACGCTGGTCAATGCGCTGCTGTTTCATTTCGGCGATGACCTCTCGGGCGTCGGCGGCATGAAGCGACCGGGCATCGTGCACCGGATCGACAAGGACACCTCGGGCCTGCTGGTCGTGGCCAAATCCGACCGCGCGCATCACGGGCTGGCGGCGCAGTTCGAGAAGCACAGCGCCGAGCGTGCCTATCTGGCGGTGGTGCATGGCCTGCCCTCGACCGCCGATCCGCGGCTGCGCGGGGTGCGCGGCGTGTCGGTGGAGCCGGGCGAGGTGATTTGCATTCAATCGGGGCTGGCGCGGCACAAGACCGACCGGCAGCGGCAGGCGGTCTATTTCGACGGGCAGGGGCGTCACGCCACCACCCGCGCGCGGGTGCTGGAAAGCTTTGGCACGCCGCCGTCGCTGGCGCTGGTCGAATGCCGGCTGGAGACCGGGCGCACCCATCAAATTCGTGTGCATATGGCCCATGCCGGTCACGGGCTGATCGGCGATCCGGTCTATGGCGGCAAACGCAAGCTCTCGCCAAAGGCGCTGTCGCCCGAGGCATTGGCGGCGGCCACCAGCTTTGACCGGCAGGCGCTGCACGCGGCTCTGCTGGGCTTTGAGCATCCGGTCACCGGCGAGCATCTGCGCTTTGAGGCGGAGCTTCCCGCAGACATGGCCGATCTTTTGCAGGTGCTGCGCGGGGAATGACATAAGCTTCCCATCTGCGTGAAAGCGGCGAAATACGGATCCGCGCGACGGATCCATGCGTTAGAAACGTGAAACCTTCGTAAGACCGCTAACATCGCGGCCTTGAAATGATCCGGGGGCCTGCCCATATGGCATGTTAACCCCCATAACATTGGAGGAACGGACACGTGAGCAACTACGCCAATCTGCCGGCGCCGTCGCCGGAAGCCGGCCTCAGCCGGTACTTGCAAGAAATCCGGAAGTTCCCGCTTCTGGAGCCGGAAGAAGAATACATGCTGGCCAAGCGCTGGGTCGAAGAGCAGGACGCCGAGTCGGCCCATAAGATGGTCACCAGCCACCTGCGTCTCGCGGCCAAGATCGCCATGGGCTATCGCGGCTACGGTCTGCCGCAGGCCGAAGTTATCTCGGAGGCCAACGTGGGCCTGATGCAGGCGGTGAAGCGCTTCGACCCCGAGAAGGGCTTTCGCCTTGCGACCTACGCCATGTGGTGGATCCGCGCCTCGATCCAGGAATACATCCTGCGGTCGTGGAGCCTCGTGAAACTGGGCACCACCTCGGCGCAGAAGAAGCTGTTCTTCAACCTGCGCAAGGCCAAGAACCGCATCGGCGCGCTGGAGGACGGCGATCTGCGTCCCGAGCACGTCGAGCGGATCGCCACCGATCTCGGCGTGTCCGAGGATGAGGTGATCTCGATGAACCGGCGCATGTCGGGCAGCGACGCCTCGCTCAACGCCACCGTCGGCGCGGAGGGCGAAGGCTCGATGCAGTGGCAGGACTGGCTCGAAGACGAGGACGCCGATCAGGCTGCCGACTATGCCGAGCGCGACGAGATGGATGCGCGCCGTGCGATGCTGGCGCAGGCCATGGACGTGCTGAATGACCGTGAGAAGGACATTCTCACCCAGCGCCGCCTTGCCGAACAGGCTGTGACGCTGGAGGAACTGTCGAGCGTCTATGACGTCAGCCGGGAGCGTATCCGTCAGATCGAGGTGCGCGCCTTCGAGAAACTGCAGAAGCGCATGCGTGAGCTTGCGCAGGAACAGGGAATGCTGAGCGACGCCTGACGTCGCGCCTCCCGAACGTGTCCCCGAACGCCCGTCGCATCCGCGGCGGGCGTTCTGCTTGCAGCCCCCCGCGGCGACGCTACCATCTGCGCAAAGGCTGAAAGGATTTGAGCATGGGTGATTACGTCAGATGGGGCATTCTGGGCGCCGCGAATTTCGCAAAGAACCACATGGGGCCAGCGATCCATGCGGGGCGGGGCGGAGCGCTGACCGCGCTGGCGACCTCCAAGCCCGAAAAGGCCGAGCCCTTCGCCGCCTTTGCCCCCGGCCTGCGGGTGCATGACAGTTACGACGCGCTTTTGGCCGATCCCGAGATCGACGCGGTCTACATCCCGCTGCCCAACGCGCTGCATGTGGAATGGAGCCGCAAGGCCGCGGAGGCGGGCAAACATGTGCTTTGCGAAAAGCCCATCGCCATGCAAGCCGAAGAGATCGACGATCTGGTGGCGGTGCGGCAGAAGGCCGGCAAGCTGATCGCCGAGGCGTGGATGGTGGCGCATCACCCGCAGTTCGCCAAGGCGCGCGAATTGCTGCAGGCCGGAGAGATCGGCGATCTGCTGCGCGTCGACTCGACCCACAGCTTCTACAACGACGACATGCAGAACATCCGCAATCAGGCCGATGTCGGCGGCGGCGCGATGCGCGACATCGGGGTCTATGCCTTCGGCTCTATCCGGCTGATCACCGGGCAGGAGCCCGGCGAGATCCTCGCGGCCCAGATCGACTGGCAGAACGGCGTGGATGCCTCGGCGCATGTGATGGCGCAGTTTCCGGGGTTTCTCTACACCGGGCGGGTCTCGACGCGGGCGGCGCTTTGGCAAGAGATCGTGCTGCATGGCACCAAGGCGGTGATGCGCCTGCCGGTGCCCTTCAACGTGCAGGTCTTTGGCGAAGCGCGGGTCGAAGTGCACGGGCCGGGGCTGGAGACGCGCACATGGCGCTGGCCCGCCGAGAATCATTACGTGCTGCAGGTGGAAGCGTTCAACAGGGCGGTGATGGGCGAAGCCGACTATCCGCTGCCGTTGGAGTTCTGCCGCGGCACGCAGGAATTCATCGACCGTATCTTCGCCGCAGCGCCGCAGGGCTAATGCTGCGCAGCATTTTTAAGGCCGCGATGCAGCATGTTGCAGCATCGCGGCGGTGAGCCGTCCGGCAAGTGTCGGTGAAACTGGTGCTTTTCTTTTTTTCTGCGCTCGCATAGGCTTTTCCTCAACTCTGCGTGGAGGGAGGGTCCAACGTGGCTGACACCGAAAAACCGCTGCTCATCAAGCGCTATGCGAGCCGGCGGCTCTACAATACCGAGACCAGCGATTATGTGACGCTCGAGGACATCTCGGGTTTCATCCGCGACGGTCGCGACGTGCAGATCGTCGATCTGAAATCGGGCGATGACCTGACGCGTCAATATCTGCTGCAGATCGTCGCCGAGCATGAAAGCCGCGGCGAGAGCGTGCTGCCGATCAACGTGCTGACCGACCTCGTGCGCAGCTATACGACGCAGGCCACCTCGGCTGTACCGCAGTTCCTTGCGGCCAGCTTCGAGATGTTCCGCGACAGCCAGAGCAAATGGGCCGAGGGCATGGCGCAGGTCAATCCGATGATGCCGAAGATCCCCGGCCTCGAGGCGATGCAGGCGCAGCAAGAAGCCTTCCTGAAAGCCATGTCTGGCCAGATGGGCGGCAATTGGTCCGGCCCCTCGAAGGAAGACGAGAGCGGCGGCGAGAGCGAGGAAGACCTCGCGGCGATCAAGAAACAACTCGCGGAGCTGCAGCAGAAGCTCTCCAAGATGGACAAGTGATCAAGACACCCAAGTGATCCAGGGCCCTTCGGGGCCCGATCTGCTTTTTGGCGCCCCCACTATCGGCGCATTGCGCAGGATCCGGATTTCCCCGCCGCCCCGGATCGGGCAAAGCGGGGGCATGGATCACGCAGCTTCCCCCCGTATCGACCGCACCGCCGCCCTGCTGCTGCTCGCCCTCGCGGCGCTTTGGGGCAGCACGTTCCTCTTCGCCGAGATTGCCCTGCGCGCGCTCAGCCCGATGCAGGTGACGCTGCACCGCGTGGCGTTGGCGCTGCCTGCGCTCTGGCTGGTGCTGCGCTGGCGCGGGCTTGCCCTGCCGCGCAGCGCGCGTGTCTGGGGTGCCTATCTGGTGATGGGCGCGCTCAACAACGCCATCCCCTTCACGCTGATCTTCTGGGGGCAGACCCATATCGAAAGCGGGCTGGCCGCCATCCTCAATGCCTCGACCGGGGTGCTGGGCGCGGTGGTTGCCGGGCTGCTCTTGCGCGACGAGCGGCTGAGTTGGCACAAGCTGGCGGGCGCAGCTTTGGGGCTTTGCGGGGTGGCGCTGGTGATTGGCCCCGAGCGGCTGACGACGCTGGACCCGCGCAACCTCGGGCAGGGGGCAGTGCTGCTGGCGGCGCTGAGCTATTCGCTCGCCAGCGTCTGGGCCAAGCTGCGCCTTGCGGGGCAGCCGCCGTTGGTCAACGCCTTTGGGATGCTGGCCGGAAGCACGGCGCTGCTGCTGCCGCTGGTGATCTGGCGCGAGGGTGTGCCGAGCCTCGACTATTCGGCCGAGGTCTGGGGTGCGCTGCTGGCGCTGTCGCTGTTGGCCACGGCGCTGGCCTTCATCCTCTATTTCGCCATTCTCGCGCGGGCTGGCGCGGCGAACCTGATGCTGGTGACGCTGCTGATCCCGCCCTTCGCGATCCTTCTGGGCGCGCTCTTCCTTGGTGAGCGTCTGTCGCCGGGGGTCTATCTCGGGCTTGGGGTGATCGCGCTGGGGCTCTTGGTGACCGATGGGCGGCTGACGGCGCGGCTGCGCCGCCAGCCCAAGCGCCGATCAAAAGGCAGCACTCAGGTGCCGTAGGCGCGCAGCGGACCCATCACGCTTTCGGCCGCGCTGACCAGTACCTCGGCCACGGCAGAGCATTCCTCCAGCGTCAGCCGCGCGGGCAGCCGCGTGTCGCAGGCGCGCTCGAGCATGGCGCGGGTGCGCGGCAGCTCGGGGATCTCGGTGAGGAACTGCCAGTTCCAGAAGGCGCGGGCGTTGTCGGTCGACAGGCCAAAGAGCTGCACTTTCACGCCAGCCTCCGCCGCGGCCTCGATGAAGGCGCGCATCTCGGCGGCATCCATGCCGGTAAGGTTGAACTGCAGCGAATCCGGCGCGCGCTCCTCGGGGCCGAGCTTTTCCGGCACCTCGATCCACGGCGAGCGGTTCAGGATGGCGGCCACGTGATCGTGGTTGCGGCGCCCGTCGCGCACCCGTCGCGCGACCTGCGGCAACTGCGGGCGGATGACTGCGGCGGCAAGGTTCGACAGGCGCAGGTTATAAAGCGGCAGCCGGTTCTGCCAGCGGGCAAAAGCCTCTTCCAGCTCAGCCGAGTTGTCGCCCGGCGTCATGTGCTTTTTCCAATTGTGCTCATAGGCGCCCGAGAGGATCACCGCCCGCGCCACCAGATCGGCGTCATCGGTGATCAGGATGCCGCCCTCGCCAGCGTTGACCAGCTTGTAGCTCTGGAAACTGAAGCAGCCGACCTTGCCCAGCGTGCCGATGTTGCGGCCCGCCCAAGTGGTGCCCAGCGAATGCGCCGCGTCTTCGATCACCGGCAGGCCGCGCGCGTCGCAGAGCGACAGGATCGCGTCCATGTCCGAGGTGTGGCCGCGCATATGGCTGATGATCACCGCCTGCACGTCGCCGAGCTTGGCCTCGAAGTCGCTCAGGTCGATGCGGTAGTTCTCGCCCACCTCGCAAAGCACCGGCACGCAATCGGCATGGACGATCGACGAGGGCACGGCGGCGAAGGTGAAGCCGGGGATCATCACCTTTGCGCCGCGCGGCAGGCCGAGCGCCTTCAGCGACAGGAACAGCGCCGCCGAGCAGCTCGACACCGCCAGCGCGTATTTGCTGCCCAGCATCGCCGCGAACTCGCGTTCCAGCAGCGCGACGGGCGCATCCTCGGCGGCGGTGTAGCGGAAAAGGTCGCCCGATTGCAGCAGACGCTCGATCTCGGCCCGCGCTTCCTCGGGGATCGGTTCCGCATCATGCATGTTGGGAAGGCTGCTCATTTCACAAATCCCGAATTGTCTCTTTCGAAAACCTTAAACACCGCGTTTGTGACAGCCAAGTATAAAGCCCCCGCAAAATACGGGGGCCTTGCGGGGGTCGGCGGATTTTTTCTTAGATTCCGAGGCGGTCGCGCAGCGCGTACCAACTCATCGCCAGCACCAGCAGCGGCGAGCGCAGCGCCGCGCCGCCGGGAAAGCTCGGCACCGGCAGCGCCGCCATGGCGTCGAAGCCCGCCGACTGGCCGCGCACCGCCTCGGCGAGCAGCCGCCCGGCATGGACCGCCGTGCCGACGCCGTGTCCGGAGTAGCCCGAGGCCGACAGCACGTTGGGCCCGAGCCGCGCCAGAAGCGGCAGGCGCTTCATGGTGATCGCCAGTGTGCCGCCCCAGGCGTAGTCGAGCTTCACATCCTCAAGTTGGGGGAAAATCTCCAGCATCGGCTTGCGCACCAGCGCGCGGATGTCCGAGGGGAAGCGGTAGCCGTAGCTCTCACCGCCGCCGAACAGCAGCCGCCCGTCATGGCTGAGGCGGAAGTAGTTCACCACGAATTTGCTGTCGGCCACGGCCACGTCGCGGGTCAGCACTTCACGGGTGCGCTCCCCCAGCGGCTCGGTGGCGACGACGAAATTGTTGATCGGCATGACGCGCGCCGCGACCTTGGGCTGCAGATCGCCGAGATAGCCGTTGCAGGCATAGATCACATGGCCCGCGCGCAGACGGCCCTTGTCCGTGTGGATGATCGCCTCGGGGCCCTGATCGACCTTGGTGACATGGCTGGTCTCATAGATGCGCGCGCCGGCGCCTGCCGCCGCTTTCGCCAGCCCTTGGGCAAAGCGCAGCGGGTGCAGATGCGCGGCGCCCATGTCGAGCACGCCGCCGCAATAGTCGGGCGAGGGGCAGAGCTCATGGAAGGCCCCGGCGTCGAGCCGCTCGATTTCATA
Source organism: Salipiger sp. ABN3_019 (assembly GCF_056158605.1). Taxonomy (NCBI): domain Bacteria; kingdom Pseudomonadati; phylum Pseudomonadota; class Alphaproteobacteria; order Rhodobacterales; family Roseobacteraceae; genus Salipiger; species Salipiger sp. ABN3_019. Next base: position 67,057 of record NZ_JBSWTP010000009.1, on the reverse strand, counting down.
GCCATAGCGCGTGCCCATATGCTCGGCATACTCATGCAGATGCTGCACGTCGCCCTTGCTGGAGCCGCACCACGCCACGCCGTCGCGCAGATAACAGTCGATGCCATGCTTTGCGATGAGGCCGCGGCAGAGGTCCTTGGCCTCCTCGCCAAGATCCCAAAGCACCCGAGCGTCGGCCTCGCCGACCATCTTCTCGAGGCTCAGCTGATCCTGCCGCTGGCCCGATCCAAGCTGCCCGCCGTTGCGGCCCGAAGCGCCAAAGCCGACGCGATGCGCCTCCAGCAGCGCCACGTCGAGCCCGGCTTCGGCCAGATGCAGCGCAGCCGACAGCCCGGTATAGCCGCCGCCGATGATGCAGACATCCGCCCGCGCCTCGCCTTCGAGGGCGGGGAAGGGGGGCAGCGCATCCGCCGTGGCCGCGTACCAGCTTTGCGGGTATTCCCCGCGCCGGTCGTTGGAAAACAGCAGGTCCATGAAACACCGCCTCCGCTTCGTCTAGATGCAAATATCCCGGGGGTCCGGGGGCAGCGCCCCCGGCCTGTTCGCGCCCGCCCCTGGCTCAGACGTTGAGCAGCAGGTGCTCGCGTTCCCACGGCGAGATCACCGCGAGAAATTCTTCGTACTCGGTGCGCTTCACGATCGAGTAGACGCGGGCAAAGTCCGGCCCCAGCACCTCGTGCAGCTTGGTCGCCTCGTCGAAGATATCCAGCGCCTGTCCCAGCACGCGCGGGATGTCGCCCTCGCCCTCATAGGCGTCCCCGCGGAACTGCTTCGACGGACGCCGCTCTTCCATCAGGCCGAGATAGCCGCAGGCCAGCGAGGCGGCGATGCCGAGGTAGGGGTTGCAATCCATCCCCGCGAGGCGGTTCTCGACGCGCCGCGACGACGGACCCGAGATAGGGATGCGGATGCCGGTGGTGCGGTTGTCGCGGCCCCATTCGAGGTTGATCGGCGCGGCACTGTCGCGCACGTAGCGGCGGTAGCTGTTCACATAGGGCGCCAGCACGGCGATCGCCGCTGGAAGATGCGCCTGCAGCCCGCCGATGAAGTGATAGAAGGCGTCGGTCTCGCCGCCGGCAGGGCCGGAGAAGATGTTGCGCCCGGTCTCGATCTCCATCACCGAATGGTGGATGTGCATGGCCGAGCCCGGCTCGTCGGCGATCGGCTTGGCCATGAAGGTGGCAAAGCAGTCGTGGCGCAGCGCCGCCTCGCGGATCAGCCGCTTGAAGTAGAAGATCTCGTCCGCCAATTTCACCGGATCGCCGTGCTGCAGGTTGATCTCGAGCTGACCGGCGCCGCCTTCCTGCGTGATGCCGTCGATCTCGAAGCCCTGCGCTTCGGCAAAGTCGTAAATGTCGTCGATCACCGGGCCAAACTCGTCCACGGCGGTCATCGAATAGGCCTGACGGGCGGCAGCGGGGCGGCCCGAGCGGCCCATCATCGGCTTGATGTCCTTGGCCGGATCGACGTTGCGCGCCACGAGGAAGAATTCCATCTCCGGCGCCACAACCGGCTCCCAGCCCTGGGCGCGGTAAAGCTCGACCACCCGCTTCAGCACGTTGCGCGGGGCGTAGGGGATCGGCTCGCCCTTGCGGTCAAAGGCGTCGTGGATCACCTGCAGCGTCCAGTCGGCGGTCCACGGCGCGGCGGTGGCAGTGGTCATGTCCGGGCGCAGGATCATGTCGCGCTCGATGAAACCTTCGTTTTCATCCGCCGCCTCGCCCCAGTCGCCGGTGATCGTCTGGTAAAAGATCGACTCCGGCAGGTGAAAATAATCCTGCCGGGCAAATTTCGACGCAGGCACCGCCTTGCCGCGGGCAATGCCGGGCAGGTCGGCGATCACGCATTCGACCTCGTCGAGCCGCCGCCCTTCGAGATAGGCGGTGGCGGGTTGCGGAAGCTGGCCGGTCCAGTCTTCGGTCATGCGAGAGCCTTTTGCTTGAAGAAATGCGCGAATTGATCGGCGAGGGCGCGCTGGTCGAGCGGCGTGCCAAGCGCCTTGTCGGCAGCGTCGAGCTTGTCCTGCGGCACCACGCCGGGGCCGCGGGTGTCGATCAGCGCGCGGGTGAAACTGTCGTCGAACTCGGGGTGCGGCTGCACCGTGTAGGCATGGCCGGGATAGAGCAGCGCGGCATAGTCGCAATAGTCCGAACTGGCGATCACCTCGGCGCCGGGCGGCAATTGGGTGACCTGATCCTGATGCCACGCGTTAATGATCTTATCGCCGCCCTCGAAGTGATAGGCGGTGGGGCCGATGATCCAGCCGCCGGGGTGCTTCTCGACCTTGCCACCAAGCGCCTGCGCGATGATCTGATGGCCGAAGCAGACGCCGATCAGCGGTTTGCCTGCGGCGTAGACGTCGCGGATCAGTTGTTCGAGCGGCGGGATCCAATCGTGCTCTTCATAGGCGCCGTGGCGCGAGCCGGTGATCAGCCAGCCATCGGCGGCTTCGGGGCCTTCGGGGAACTGCCCCTCGACCACGGACCAACTGGCGAAGTCAAAGCCGTAGCCATCGAGGAGGCGGGCGAAGAAGGCGGGGTATTCACCGGTCTCTGCCGCGAGTTCCGCGGGAACGAGGCCGGTTTGCAGGATGCCGATTTTCATGGATCACACGTTGGTTTCGCTGGCGCGGTTTATGTGGCGCGGTTTGTCTGGCGCGTCTTTCAGGCCAGGGCGTTCTGCGCCGAAGGTAGCCTTGCCGCCCGAGGGCGGCAAGGTGGTGCTCAGACCGTATCGAGATAGATTTCTACCTGCTCCTGCGGCGAGAGTTCGGCCATGTAGAGCTGCTCTTGCCGTTTGGTCAGCAGCAGGTTGCGGATCAGTTCGGGCGGCAGGATGCGCGGCATGATCGGGCTCGCCTCGAAGGCGTCCATCGCCAATTCCCAGTCGGTGGGGATCGTCGGCAGATCCTGCGCGTAGGCGTTGCCGGTGATCGGGGCGGGCGGCTCCATCTCGTCCTCGATCCCGGCCAGCGCCGCGCCAAGGATGGTCGCCATGAGCAGATAGGGGTTCACGTCGCCGCCCGCCACGCGGTGCTCGATGCGCCGCGCCGCCGGGCTGCCTGAGGGCACGCGGATCGCCGCGGTGCGGTTCTCATAGGCCCAAGAGATGCCGCAGGGCGCGTGGTTCTCGGGGATCAGCCGGTCGTAGGAGTTGAGATGCGGCGCAAAGATCAGCGTGCTGTCGCTCATCGCGTTGACGCAGCCGCCAATGGCGTGGCGCAGCACGTCGGTGCCCTTGGGGCCACCGTCGTCGAAGATGTTGTTGCCGTCCTCGTCGAGCACCGAGAAATGCATATGCATCCCAGAGCCGGCGTAGTCCTCGTAGGGTTTGGCCATGAAGGAGGCGGCAAAGCCGTGGCGGCGCGCCAGTCCCTTGAGCAGCATCTTGAACAGCCACGCATCGTCGGCGGCGCGCAGCGCATCGTCCTGATGCATCATATTGATCTCGAACTGGCCCAGACCCGCCTCGGAGATGGCGGTGTCGGCGGGGATGTCCATGTCCTCGCAGGCGTCGTAGAGATCGGTGAAGAAGATGTCGAACGCATCGAGCGCGCGGATCGAGAGCACCTCGGCGGCCTTGCGGCGCTTGCCCGAGCGGGGCGAGACCGGCACCTGCAGCTTGCGGGTGCTGTCGTCGATCAGGAAAAACTCCATCTCCAGCGCCACCACGGGGGTCAGCCCGTGCTTCTTGTAGCGGCGCACCACCTGCGCCAGCGCGTGGCGCGGATCGCCCTCATAGGGTTTGCCACCCTCGTGGAACATCCAGATCGGCAGAAGCGCGGTGGGGGCCTCGAGCCACGGCATCGGCACGAAGCCGCGCTCGGTGGGCTTGAGCACGCCGTCGCGGTCGCCGCTTTCAAACACCAGCGGGCTGTCGTCGATGTCCTCGCCCCAGATATCGAGGTTGAGGGCCGAGAAGGGGAAGCGGGTGCCGTCCTCGACAACCTTATGGGCGAAACGGGAGGGCACGCGCTTGCCGCGCGGCTGGCCGTTGAGATCGCAGGCGGCGACGCGGATGGTGCGGACCTGGGGGTTCTTGCGGAGCCAGGTTTTCGGGTCTGTCATGGTCTATCCGGAAATTTGATCAAATTAAGCGTAGCGACTCGGATGCACGCTGGCAAGCGGGGGCTTGGAGGGAAGAGAGGAGTATTTTTGGAAAGATGAAAGAGCGGGCGCGCAGAGCGGCGGCGCGCCACGCGAAATATGGCCGGGCGCCGGGACTCCGGGGACGACAGGTGCCGGAGTATGGTGGGGGCGTTGGGCAAGGGCGCTCAGGCGGCGCGCCTCACGTCCGCTCCGTCAGCGCAGCAGAAGCCGCGGACGCATCCGCATCTTCTGGCGGCGCTCTTTCGGCAGATGCCGGTTCAGCCGCTTGTTGATCAGCCCGAAGACACCGACCACGCAGAGCGTCAGCAGGATGAAATAGCCCGCAAGGATCGGGTAGGGGATGAACGGGTTGAAGGTCTTGTCGGCGAAGTAATTCGCGTAATAGAGCGCGTCGCCCCGCTGCTGCCACGCCGGAAAGCCCGAGAAGAACACCAGCGTGGTGGCGTGGAAGAGGAAGATCGCCTCGTTGGTGTAGGCGGGCCACGCGAGGCGCAGCATGGTCGGCCAGACGATGCGGCGAAAGCGCGGCAGCCCCGAGAAACCGTAGGCGTCAGCCGCCTCCACATCGCCCTTGGGCACCGACAGCAGCGCGCCGTAGAAGATCTCGCCCGAATAGGCGGCGGTGTTGAAGAACAGCACGATCGCCGCGCCCAGCCATGCAGAGGTCAGCGGATCGAAGACCGGCGAGACGCTCTTGAGGCTGAGGAACAGGAAGTAGGCAAAGAAGAACTGGATGAAGAGCGGCGAGCCGCGGAACACGAAGATCACCCATTCCGCCAGCTTGCGCAGCGGGGTGATCTTCGATGCCTTGCCCATGGCCAGCGCCGTGGCGAGGCAGAAACCGGTGATCAGGCTGACGATGCCGAAGTAGATGTTCCACAGCATCCCCGAGCCGATCAGTGTGAACTGCTGGCACAGGGTGAAATTGTCGCGCGGCAGCAGCCGCTCGCCGATGCCGATCGAGCGCAGCCCGTAGTCCGCAATGGTTTCCCAGCAGCTCATGAGGCCTTCCTCTGCGCTTCGCCGCCCATGGTCGCCTGACCGTGGGTGAGGCGCTTCATGATGCGGTCAAGGACGATCTCCGACACGCGGGTGAAGACCAGATAGAAGACCAGCAGCGCCGCGAAATACCACACCCGCCAGTCGGGGTGCGGATAGTCGGTGAAGCGCGCGGTCTTCGAGCCGCCCAGTTCGCGCGCCCAATAGACGATGTCCTCGACCCCCAGCAGGAACAGCAGCGGCGTGGCTTTGATCAGCACCATCCACAGGTTCGACAGGCCGGGCAGCGCATAGACCCACATCTGCGGCACGAGGATGCGCCAGAAGGTCTGGCGCCGGGTCATGCCATAGGCCTCGGCGGTCTCGAGCTGGGCGTGCGGCACGGCGCGCATGGCGCCAAAGAGCACATTGCCCGCGAAAGCCCCGAAGACGATGGCGAAGGTCAGCACCGCGAGCGAGAAGCCATAGGTCTCATGCACCCATTGCGCCGCGGTCGAGAGCGGCAGCTTGGCCTCGGCGCAGACCACGAAGTCATTGCCCTGCCGGATCGGCTGATCCCAGTCGGGGCATTTCACCTCGTGGCGGATCCACTCGAAGAACTGGTCGAGGGCGATGACGAAGAACAGGAAAAAGGCGATGTCCGGCACGCCGCGCACGATGGCGATATAGCCCTTGCCCAGCCACGACAGCGGCGGGAAGGGCGAGCGGGCCGCCATGGCGCCGCCGAAACCGAAGGCCAGAGCCACCGGCGCGGTGATCGCCAGCAGCAGCAGCACGGTGCCGACCGAGACATAGATCGACATGTGCTTGCCCGTGGTCAGGTAGCAGCTCAGCCAGCTCAGGCCAGAGATCGCGTCGGGGTCGGTACACCAAGAGAACATGTCGGATCAGCCGTCGAGGGGGCCGGACAGGCCCCCTCGTCTTGGGGCGCTCAGAACGGAGCGCCGATTTCCCATTTCACGAGCAGCTCGTTGAGCGAGCCATCGTCCTTCATGGACTGGATCGCCGCGTCGAACTTCTCTTTCAGCTCGGCGTCGCTCTGGCGCAGGCCCATGCCGACGCCGCCACCGATCAGCTCTTCCTGCTCGAGCAGCACCACGTCGTCGCTCTCGTCGGCGACCGGCGCGAGATAGCTCTTGTCGGCCAGAACCGCGTCGGCTTCGCCGCTGCGCACGGCGGCGACGGTCTCGTCCGGGGTGGCGTATTCCACGAGGGTCGCGCCCATTTCAGCGACAAAGGCGGCCTGAATGGTGCCGGTCTGCGCGGCGATCACGGCGCCCTTCAGATCGACGTCTTCCATGCCCGAAAGCACGAGGTAGGCCGAAGGGTCGGGCTGGGTGTAGTTCTGGGTGAAGGCGATGACCTCGGCCCGCTCGGGGGTGATCGACATGCCGGCCATGATCGTGTCGTAGTTGCCCGACACGAGGTTGGGGATGATCGAATCCCAATCGTTGGTCACCCACTCGCAGGTCACCTCGGCGCGGGTGCAGAGCTCGTCGCCCAGTTCGCGCTCGAAGCCGTCCACTTCACCGCTGTCGTTGATGAAGTTGTACGGAGGGTAGGCGCCCTCGGTGCCCATGCGCACCACGTCCTGTGCCAGCGCGACGCTGGCGGTCATCGCCAGCGCGGCGGTGCCGAGAAGGATGGATTTCATGTAACTTGCTCCCTGGTTTACGCGTCCGATTGCGGTTCTTGGCCGCTTGTCAGACATGGCTGGTCGACCGCAGGAAGCCCTGCAGTCGTTCCGATTTCGGCGCGCCGAACAGCTCGGCCGGGGCGCCTTCTTCCTCGATGAGCCCCTTGTGCAGGAACACCACGTGATCGCTCACGTCATGGGCCATCTTCATGTCGTGAGTGACGATGATCATGGTGCGGCCTTCGGCGGCCAGATCCTTGATCACCTTGACCACTTCCTGCTCCAGCTCGGGATCGAGCGCCGAGGTCGGCTCGTCAAAGAGCAGCGCCTCGGGCTCCATGCACAGTCCGCGCGCGATTGCCGCACGCTGCTGCTGGCCGCCGGAAAGCTGTGCCGGGAAGACGTCGGCCTTGTCGCCGATGCCGACCTTGTCGAGATAGCGCCGCGCGGCGGCCTCGACCTCGGCGCGCGGACGGCCGAGCACGGTGAGCGGCGCTTCCATCACGTTTTGCAGGATGGTCATATGGGCCCAGAGGTTGAACTGCTGGAACACCATGGAAAGATTGGTGCGCATGCGCAGCACCTGCTTGGGGTCCGCCGGGCGGCGATTGTGCCCGGAGCCGTGCCAGCGCACTGGCTCGCCCTTGAACAGGATTTCGCCCTGCTGGCTGTCTTCAAGCAGGTTGCAGCAGCGCAGCAGGGTGGATTTGCCCGAGCCCGAAGATCCGATCAGCGAGACGACGTCGCCGCGCTTGGCGGTGATGCTGACGCCCTTGAGGACTTCAAGCTCGCCATAGGCCTTGTGCAGATCGCGGATCTCGATGACGGGATCGAGGGTCTTTGCGTTGGCTGGGGCGTTGGCAGGAGCGGGATCGGTCAAGCCTCACCTTCTTGGGCAGTTGCTGAATCTGGCGGCGAGAATGGGCGAAAAGCAGCCCCGATGTCCATGCGCAAAACAGCAGGCTCTGCCGGGTTTGCGCGGCGTAAACGGGCAATTGCCCGGAAATCAGCCGGATGGACGGGGTCTCAGCCCGCGGCTTCGACCCTTTGCCGGGCCAGCGCCGAATCTCTGTCGTTGATGCCGAGCAGGTTCGACACCAGCCGCAGCAGCGCGTCTTCCTCGTCGTCGCGGCTGCCGTCGGCCAGCGCGACCTGCCACAAGGCCTCGATCACCGCGATGCGATCCTCATAGGCCACGGCGTCCTTGATCGCGCGGGTGAAACGCACGGTATCGGGGGCCTCGGCCTCCAGCGCCTCGGCCTCGCGGCGCAGCTTGCTGGCCTCGAAGGGCGACAGGCCATAGCGCGTCGCGGCGATGCGGTCGATCCGGTCCTGCTCTGACTGGTCGTAGGTTTCATCGGCCCGCGCCACACGCACGAGCAAAGCGCAGAGCGCCAGCCGCGCATCGGCGTCGGGCAGGAGCTCGGGGCCGGGATCGACCAGCCGTTTCAGGAAATCCGCAAACATAGGCAAGATATAGCCGCCTCTTGCCGCCGCGCCAACGGCAGAGCGTGACGGGGCCCGCACGAAGCTGTGTGCGGCGGTTTCCGCCTTCGTCTAGAGGCAAATATCCCGGGGGAAATCCGCGTCAGCGGATGGGGGCAGAGCCCCCAGCTACGTCCAACTGCGGCCAGCTACCGTCGGTCAATTCGCGCGGTTGGGCGCGGCAAGGTCCTGCGGCGTCACGAAAAGCAGATGCTCCGACAGCCACAACGCGCTCTGCAGCGAAGCAGCAGGCGCTTCGGCGTCGGCCATGACCTCATAAAGACAATGCGCCAGCGCCAGCCGCTCGCGATAGCCGACCGCGCGGGCCAGAAGCGCGGCGAAACAGGCGGTGTCGGGGGCTGCCGCCGCGACGGCCTGGCAGGAGATGCGCATCTCGGCGGCCTCGCGCGGGGTCAATTCGTGGCGGCGGGCCAGAACCGCATCGACCACCGACATGCGCAGCAATGGCGGCTGGCCTTGGGCTTCGGCGGCGGCGCGCAGCAACAGCGCCCCGAGCGCCAGCGGCACATCGCAGGGTTCGAGCGGCGTCGCCTCGGGGGCTGCCATCCAGAATTTCAGACCGCGCGGCAATATCTTAGCCTCGGTGCGCGCGGCTGCGCTTAGGCGTGAACCGTGTCATGTCGGCCCTGTTTGCTGAGTGTCGTCTGACTTACTTTGCGTCAGCTTCCGGCGGCGGGCAATGGTCTTGCGCGGTCAGCGCGCGGCCTTGGCACGGCGCAGCCGATCGGTGAGGGCGCTTGCCGCCTCGGACAGACCCCACGGCGGGTTCACCACGAACATGCCCGAGCCGATCATCCGATGATTTTCGCGCACGGGGGGAAAGCGGATCTCGTGGCAGAGCGCGTCGGGGAAATCCTCGGTCAGCGCCGCCAGCATCGGCACATGCGCGGCGGAACTGAGGATCGGATACCAGAGCGCCAGCACGCCGACGTTCCACTTCTTATTGATCTGGCGAAAGAATTTCGGGATCTCGACGTAGTCCTGCTTGAGCTCATAGGGCGGATCGACAAGCAGCACGCCGCGCCGGGGCTCGGGCGGGCAGAGGCTGTGGGCGAGGGCAAACCCATCCTGCCGGTGCAGCGTCACATTGGGCGCGCGCAGCGCCAGCGTCAGCGCCTGATGCTCTTGCGGATGAAGCTCGGCGAGATGGATTTTATCGTTCGCGCGCAGCAGCTTGGAGGCGATGAGCGGCGAGCCCGGATAGGCGTTTGGCCCATGCTCGCGGCGCACCGCATCCAGCGCGGCAAGATAGGGGTGATCGGGCCCGAAGATGCCTGCATGGGCGCCGATGCCCTGCGCCGCCTCGCCGGTTTTCACCGCCTCGTCGGAGGTCAGATCATAGAGACCGCGACCGGCATGCGTCTCGATATAGGTGAGCGGTTTGTCCTTCTTCGTGAGGTAGGACAGCAGCTCTGCAAGCAGCGCGTGCTTTTGCAGATCGGCGAGGTTCCCGGCGTGGAAGGCATGTTGGTAGGAAAGCATCTGGGCCTCGGAGCAGGGGGGCACAAGCGATGCACAAAGCATGCACAACCCATGCATATGCCGCAGCAGATAGCCTTTGCGGCGCGCCCTGTCGAGCCGATGGCCCTTGGCGCGCGCTTTCGGCCTGCCGCCGTGCTGGGCAGGTCGGCGCGCAGGGCGGCGCAAATGCGAGCAACAGAGCGCCCACATCGGCGGCGCGGGTGGTTCGGCCTTGCGGGACCCTGAAGCGCGCGCGATGCTGCCCCCAATTGACGGAAGAAATTTTTTGAAAATTTTTACGCGCGGCTGCGAGAGGACGGGACGCCCCTCTGCCGCGCCGAGGAGCGAAACCGTGACAATCGAGGACTTCATGACGGCGGCCGAGGGCCGCCCGAGCGGCTTTGACTATATGCGACTGCTGCTCTCGGTTCTGGTTCTGGCGATTCACAGCGTGCAGATCGCCTATGGGCAGCAATTCTACATGGAGGTGATCTGGAGCCATTTCCCCAGCGACGGGCTGGCGATGACCGTGCTGCCGATGTTCTTTGCCCTGTCGGGCTTTCTGGTGGCGGGCAGCCTCTATCGCTGCCGCACGCTGTTTTCCTTCATGGGGCTGCGGTTCATCCGCATCTATCCGGCGCTGGCGGTGGAGGTGGTGCTGTCGGCGGTGGTGCTGGGACCGCTGGTGACCTCGCTGGCGTGGCCCGAGTATTTCGCCGCCGAGGAGTTCGCCCGCTACCTGCTCAACGCCACTGGCCATGTGAGCAACGAGTCGATGTATCTGCCGGGGGTCTTCGCGGGCAACCCGCAGGAGGGCATGGCGAACGGCCAGCTGTGGACGGTGCCCTACGAGCTTTATTGCTACATCGGCCTTGGCCTTCTGACGCTGCTTGGCGCGCGGCGCGACCGGCGCGTGCTGCTGCTGGGTCTGCTGGCCTTCCTGACCCTGTCGGTGGTGAAAATGGGGCTGCGCACCGGCTGGCATTTCGACCCTTGGGTTGGCACGGTCACCGGACGGGCGCTGGTGCTGGCCTTCGTCTGCGGCGTCTGCCTGCATGCGTGGCGCGAGGTGATCGCCGTGCGGTTTGGATTCGTGCTGGCCGGCGCGGTGATCGCGGTGATCGCGTTCAGCCTTAGCGGGCTGGGCCAATACGTGGGGATTTTCGCGATCTCTTACGTGACGGTTGGGCTGGGGCTGATGAATGTGCCGCGGCTTGGCGTGCTGAAGCGGGCCGATCTGAGCTATGGCATCTTCCTGTATCACTTCATCATCGAGCAGTTGGTGGCCTATCTGCTGCCCGGTCTGCGCGAATGGTATTGGATCACGCTGGTGTCGCTGCCGGTGACGGCGCTGGTGGCGCATCTGTCGTGGGTGCTGATCGAGCGCCCGGCGCTGCGGCTGCGGCGGCATGTCTTTGCGCTGGAAAGCTGGGCGGTGGGCGCGATGCCCGCGCTGGCCGGGCGTGGCGCGCTGCGCTGATCCGCGGGCGCAGGCCCTATCGCAAAAAGGCCCGGACGTATGCCCGGGCCTTTTCAAATTCTGCGAGGGTGGCACTTAGACCAGACGCGAGGCTTCTTTCGCGGCGCGCACGAAATCCTTGAAGAGCGGGTGCGGATCGAAGGGCTTCGATTTCAGTTCCGGGTGGAACTGCACGCCAAGGAACCACGGGTGATCGGGCCATTCCACGATCTCGGGCAGGCGGCCATCGGGCGACATGCCGGAGAAGCAGAGCCCGCCTTTTTCCAGCGCCTCGCGGTATTTGATGTCGACCTCGTAGCGGTGACGGTGACGCTCGTCGATGGCGGTGGTGCCGTAGATCTCGGCCACTTTCGAGCCTTCGGTCAGAACCGCGTCATAGGCGCCGAGGCGCATGGTGCCGCCCTTGTCGTCGCTCACCGAGCGGTTCACGCGCTGGTTGCCCTGCACCCATTCCTTGAGGTGATAGACCACCGGCTCGAAGCGCTTCTCGCCCTTCTCGTGGTCGAACTCTTCCGAGCCCGCCTTGGCCACGCCTGCGACGTTGCGCGCCGCTTCGATGACCGCCATCTGCATGCCGAGGCAGATGCCGAGATAGGGCACCTTGTGCTCGCGGGCGAATTGCGCCGCCTTGATCTTGCCCTCGGTGCCGCGCTCGCCGAAGCCGCCGGGCACGAGGATCGCATCGAAGCCTTCGAGATGCGGCGCCGGGTCTTCCTGATCGAAGAGCTCGGCATCGACCCAAGAGACATTCACCTTCACCCGGTTCGCCATGCCGCCATGGGTCAGCGCCTCGGCGATCGACTTATAGGCGTCTTCGAGCTGGGTGTATTTGCCGACGATGGCGACATTCACCTCGCCCTCGGGGTTGTGGATGCGTTCCGAGACGTCTTCCCACTTTTCGAGGTTGGGGCGCGGCGCCGGGGTGATGCCGAACGCATCGAGAACCGCCTGATCGAGCCCCTCGCGGTGATAGGCGAGCGGCGCGTCGTAGATCGACGACAGGTCCTGCGCGGCGATCACGCTGTCGGGGCGGACGTTGCAGAAGAGCGCGAGCTTCTCGCGTTCCTTCTGGGGAATCGGTCCCTCGGAGCGGCACACGAGAATGTCGGGCGCGAGGCCGATCGAGCGCAGTTCCTTGACCGAGTGCTGCGTCGGCTTGGTCTTCAGCTCGCCCGAGGCCTTGATCCACGGCAGCAGCGTCAGGTGCATGAACACGCATTGGCCGCGCGGCTTGTCCTGGCTGAACTGGCGGATGGCTTCGAAGAAGGGCAGGCCCTCGATGTCGCCGACGGTGCCGCCGATCTCGCAGAGCATGAAATCCACCTCATCCTCGCCGATCGAGATGAAGTCTTTGATCTCGTTGGTGACGTGCGGAATGACCTGAATGGTCTTGCCGAGGTAGTCGCCGCGGCGCTCTTTCTCGAGCACGTTGGTGTAGATGCGGCCCGACGAGATGGAATTGGTCTTGCGCGCCGGAACGCCGGTGAAGCGTTCGTAGTGGCCAAGATCGAGATCGGTCTCGGCCCCGTCGTCGGTGACAAAGACCTCGCCGTGTTCGAAGGGGCTCATAGTGCCCGGATCGACGTTGAGATACGGATCGAGCTTGCGCAGGCGGACCGAAAAGCCCCGCGCCTGCAGCAGCGCGCCAAGCGCCGCGGAAGCCAGACCCTTGCCGAGCGAAGAAACGACACCGCCGGTGATGAAGATGAAACGTGCCATTGGCAGCGCGACCCCGTGATTTGCGTCAAAATGGAGGACACCCACGGCCCAACGAGCCGCAGCATCACGGGAGTCCACGTATAAAGGATTCGGGCCGCACTGTCTAGCCAACCGCAAGATGCTGTTGCGGCTGACAGGCGGCCCTCAAGCTGTTGTTAGTCTGGCGGATATTAGTCCGCGCTGGGAACCATCGGCGCATCCGCGCCAGAATTGGTGCCCGTCTCGCCCGACGGCGGCGGCAGCAGGCCATCCGTGTCGAGCGTTGCCGGAGCGGAGCCGTCGCTCTCTTCGGCGGAGCTGCCGCCGGTGAGCCGGTCCATGACCGAGGTGCCGCTTGCATCGCTCGCCGCGAGCACCGTCAGGGTGATCGAGGTGATGATGAAGGCGATGGCGAGCCCCCAGGTGATCTTGCCCAGAGCCGTGGCTGCTGCGCGTTGGCTCATGGCGCCACCGCCGCCGCCGCCCATCCCAAGGCCGCCGCCTTCGGATCGCTGCAGAAGCACCACGCCGATAAGCGCGAGCGCAAGGAGGAGGTGCACGATGAGGATCACGTTTTCCATGGGGCGTCTCAGGCATTCCGGCTGTGTTGAACGGGCGCTGTGTAGGGCAAGGCGACTGCACACGCAACCCGGCTCTTGGCGGCAATGCGGCGGCAGCCACCCGTTGCGGCATGTAAGTCAGGCTGGACGTCAGGATAGAGGTCAGGCGCGCGGCGCCAAAACAGCCGCAGCACCGCCCGCTGCCCGCGCTTCATTGTTCCACAAATACGCACTCTTGGGCGCAGCGGCAGGGCGGCCTTCAGTGGGGCTGAGAGCGGAGGTTCCCCAGTCAAACCCGGTGCGGCACATGACAGAATTTCTTGTCTGAGTGAAAAGGTGCGGCTACCGTTCGCCTCATGGTTGGTGATCGTCCCCTTCTTGGTGTCCTTTTGATGCTTGGTTTCTGCATCGTCGCCCCGATGGGTGACGCGACGGCCAAGCTGCTTGGGGACAAGGTCACGATCGGCCAGCTGCTGCTTTTGCGCTTTGCCATTCAGGCGCTGGTGCTGGCACCGCTGGTGATCGCCACCCATCGGGTCTGGCGGATGCGGCGGCGAATCTTCGCCCTGACCGCGCTGCGCACGCTGCTGCATATGCTGGGCATTGGGCTGATGTTCGCCGCGCTGCGCCATCTGCCGCTGGCCGATGCGGTGGCCATCGCCTTTGTCATGCCGTTCTTCATGCTGCTGCTCGGCCATTATGTGCTGGGCGAGGAGGTGGGCTGGCGGCGGCTTGCGGCCTGCGGCGTCGGGTTTGTCGGCACGCTGCTGGTGGTGCAGCCCGCCTTTGCCGAGGTCGGCTGGCCGGCGCTGCTGCCGCTGGGCGTGGCGCTGAACTTCTCGCTCTTCATGCTGGTCACGCGGCAGATCGCGCGCGACACCGATGCGATCTCGCTGCAGGCGATCTCGGGCGGGATGGCGGTGCTGATCCTCGTGCCGGTGCTGGCGCTGCTGCCGGGGGCCATGCTGCCCGCGCTGGAGTGGAGCGGCGACGGGGCCGAGGTCTGGGGGCTGATCCTTGGCATTGGCCTGCTCGGGACGCTGGCGCATCTGCTGATGACATGGTCGCTGCGCTTTGCGCCCGGCGCGACGCTGGCGCCGATGCAATATCTGGAGATTCCCTTCGCCACGCTGTTCGGCTTTCTGGTCTGGAACGACCTGCCGGACGGGCTGGCGACGGTGGGCATCTGCATCACCGTCGCCTCGGGGCTTTATATCCTCATGCGCGAGCGGGCCATCGCGCGTCGGCTTGCAGCAGCGCCTGCGCCAGTGGCGCCAGATGCTGCGCCGGCAGAATGATCAGCATCTTCGGGGCATCAAAGCTCAGATCCACGCGCGGCGCATCGGTCTGGTTCGACGTGCCGGTGATCCCATCGGGGCTGAAACGCAGCCCGTCGATCGGCCAGCGCAGCCCCGAACTGGTGCCGCCACAGTCCGCCATCGGATAAAGCGAAAAGCGGCAGCCGATGGGCAGCTCGAGCGAGATCCGCGGCGGGCAGAGTGCCACCACGTCATCGCGGCCCACCAGCAGGCAGCGGCGGTCGGGGTGACGCGCCAGAACCGTCATCGCCGCCAGTTGGTGATCAAGCCGTGCACCAAGAAAGCCCGCCGCATAGACCAGAGGCGCCGCGATGTTGCGCAGACACTTGTCGAAATCGGTGCTGTCCTGTTCCGTGATAAGGTGGATTCGCTCTGGCGGGATCGCGGCGCGGGCGTCGTCTGTCAGGGAATTGAGATCGCCGATCACCGCATCGGGGATCACCCCGGCTGCCAGCAGCGCATCCGCGCCGCCATCGGCCGCCACGCGCAGCTGAGCCTTGTCCAGCAGCGGCGACAAGAGGTCGGGCGGGCAGTCTCCGCCGCCCGCCAGCAAGACGGGTCCATCGGACCTGAGACGTTCGGACGTTCCGGGATTCATGGCTTTTTAGTGGCTTCTCGCGAAAACGACCACAATTTGGTCATGAAATGATACGGTGAAAACCTCAGATTCGGTCAGCTTTGGTCTCCTAGTGGATGGTAAACAGTTTGTTGCAGATCGAGTGAAAGAGTGAGCGGCACATGGTGAGTTCCAGCAAGATATTGACGGTCTCCTACGGCACCTTCTCCTGTACGGCAGAAGGGTTCGAGGATCCCCTCGCGGTGGTCAAGGAGAGCACGAATTTCTTCCGTGGTGTGGTGCGGGAAGATCGCTTCTTCGGTGCCGAGCCGCCGCAGTTTGATCCCGAGCTTGCCGCGCAGCTTATGCAGGCGCAGGTCAGTGCCGACGCGCAGAGCGGCCGTCTGGTGCTGCGCGGGCCGCTGGCCGATGCGGCGATGCCTGCGGCAGCGCAGGCAGGTGCCGATGTGGTCGGCCCCGACGCCGAGCGCGGCATGGAACAGGCGCTGAGCGAGGCCGCCGAGCGCGCTGCCGCCGAAGCCGCCGCTGAGGAAGCCGCCGCCGAGGAAGCTGAGCTTCAGCGCGAAGCGGAGGCTGCTGCCAAAGCCGCCGCCGAATCCACGCAGGCTGAGACGCAGGCCGAGATTCTGGCCGAAGGCGATGACAGCCTCTCCGCCGAGGCGGCGTTCTTTGCGGCGGAAAGCGCCGCGCCCGCCCATGACGCCTTTGACGATGATTACGACGACGAGCCGGTTGCCGCTGTTGCCGCGCCCGCCGCGCCGGTTGCGGGCATCGTTCCGGCCTCCGACGACAGCGTGGCCGCCAAGCTGCGCCGCATTCGCGCCGTTGTGTCGGGCGGGGCCGTTGCCGCGACCGCGCCGGACGTGAGCGAAGACGCCGATCAGAACGGTGAAGACACGGTTGCCGCCGTCTCCGCCATGCTCGGCACGCTCGATATGGATGCGCCCGAGGTCCGTGATGTGGCCCTTGATGAGGCCGCTGAAGACGCGGACGACGCAGAGGATATGCAGATCGACCTGTCGGTGCTGCAGGGCGAAGATTGGGACGACCAAGAGGATGCCACGGATGCGGACCTTGAGGCAGAGCTCGACGCGCCGGTCGCGGACGCCCCCTTTGCGCTGACCAAGGCTTTTGCCGCCGCGCCGGACAATGCTGAAGAGGCTGAGATCGAGGCGGCTGCGCCCAAAGCTGCGGCCCCCGCGAAAGTGGTCCGGGTTGCACCTGAGGCTTCCGCAGAAGCCGCCACCGACACCGCCACCAACACCGCGCCGGAGGCCGCAAAGCCGTCCAAACCGCGCCGGGTGCGCGTGGTGAAGGTGAGCCGCGCCGCCTTCGACGCCGCCGTGGCGACGGGTGCGCTGGAAGAAGTGCGCCAAGAGCCTGCCAAGAGCAGCCTCAGCGCCGATGACGAGGCCGACCTTGCCCGCGAGCTTGAAGCGGTGAAGGCCGAACTGGCCGCCGGTCTCGAGGATGAATGGGACGAGGTCGACGATCTCGATCAGATCAGCGCGGCGGCGGAAGAGGCCCAAGCGGACACGCCCGTGCCCGCCGAGACGCTGCTTGCCGAGCTTGAAGCCGAGACCGAAGAAGAGAGCGCTTGGGACGACGAAGACCTCGAAAATGAGGATTTCGACGACGAAGCATGGGGCGACGACGATTGGGACGATGAGGATGACGACGAGGAAGACCTCGCCGCCTCCGCAGCTGCCCGCGATGCCCTGCTCGACGATGAGGATGACGAAGACGACGATCTGGCCGAGGAATTCGCCGAAGCTTTCGACGCGCCGCTGGATGAGGCCGATGAGGACGGTGACGATCAGGACTGGGATGATCAGGCCAGTGACGATCAGGACAGTGAAGAGCAGGACGGTGACATCGAAGAGATGATCCGCGCCGCGCAGCAGGACGTGCGCAAGGCGGTGAAACTCTCGAGCCCGGCGCGCATGATGCTGACCGAGACCAGCGTCGAGGACAATGACACCTCGCGCATCCTGAACGAGACCAACACCCAGCTTGAAGAGCCCGAGGGCAACCGCCGCCGCAGCGCCATCGCGCATCTGCGCGCCGCCGTGGCCGCAACCCGCGCCGACCGTCTGCTGGGCCGCAAGAAAGACGCCGAAGAGCAGGCGCAGCCCTACCGCGAGGATCTGGCGGATGTGGTGCGTCCGCGCCGCCCCGCGCCGGCTCCGCAGGCCGCCAGCGAGCGCCCGGTCGTCGAGGCTCCGCTGCGCCCCGCGCCGCTGAAGCTGGTCGCCGAGCAGCGCGTGAACGAAACCGCGGATGCGCCCGAAGCGCCGCTGCGTCCGCGCCGCGTGACGCTGGCCGATCTGGAAGAGCAAGCCCCCGCGGGCGTTCAAGGCGATTTCGCCAGCTACGCCGAAAGCGTCGGCGCGCACGACCTGCCGGAGCTTCTTGAGGCCGCAGCCTCTTACCTGTCGTATATCGAGGGCCGCGCCCAGTTCTCGCGCCCGCAGCTGATGACCAAAGTGCGTCAGGTGGAAGGCGAGGACTCGAGCCGCGAGGATCGCCTGCGCAGCTTTGGCCAGCTTCTGCGCGACGGTAAGATCGAGAAGACCGGCGGCGGGCGATTCACCGTCTCTGACCGGATCAGCTTCAAGCCCTCGGCCCGCGCCGCAGGCTGACCGGCGGCCAAGACCCCGCCATCAAAGCGCCCCTGCGAGCCATCGCGGGGGCGCTTTGCGTTTCACTGGGCCGGTCGGGTCATCTGGCCGGGCGTTTCACTGGGCCGGGGCGCCTCGTTCACGGCGATGTGCCTCGCGCGGCGGGAACAGGGCAGGGGGGACCGCTCGTTTGATCTGTGACCCGCAGCGCCGAAGCGCGGCGCGCCGGACCGGACCAAACGGAGATTGAGATGAAAGATATTGTTGCAGACCCCGCCATCGCCCCGCAGCCCTATGAGAGCCTCGACCGGTTCGAGGGCGCTACGGTGATCGTCACCGGTGCCAGCACAGGGATCGGCCGCGCCACCGCCCGCCGCTTCGTGCTGGAAGGCGCCAATGTCGCCATGGTGGCGCGCAGCGAAGACGACCTTGCAGAGGCCGCAGAGGGGCTGCCCGAGGCGCGGGTGCTGAAGATCAGCGCCGATGTGTCGAAGGAAGAGGACGCCAAGCGCATCTCAGCCGAGACGCTGGCGCATTTCGGCGCCATCGACGTGCTGGTGAACAACGCCGGGACCGCCGTCATGGGCAGCATCGAGGAGGTGGACCGCGAAAGCTGGGACAAGGTGATCGATACCGATCTCACCGGGCTTTACATGGTCACCCGCGCCGCATGGCCCGCGCTGCGCACGGCGCGCGGCAATGTGGTCAACACCTCTTCGGTCTCGGGCACAGGGGGCGATTGGAACATGTTCGCCTATAATGCCGCCAAGGGCGGGGTCACCAATCTGACCCATGCGCTGGCGCTGGACGCGCGCGAAAGCGGCGTGCGGGTAAACGCGGTGAACCCCTCGATCACCCGCTCGGCGCTGACCGAGGATATGTTCGAGAACGAAGAGCTGCTGCAGAAATTCATGGAGCGCCTGCCGCTGGGCCGTCCCGGCGAGCCCGAAGATGTGGCGGCGGCGATCTGCTTTCTGGCCTCGCGCGATGCCTGTTTCATCAATGGTGTGAACCTTGCGGTGGACGGCGGGCTGTCGGCCTCGAACGGTCAGCCGCCGCAGGCTTGAGTTGCGCGCCTAAGAAGCGGGTCTTGGGGGATGGCGGTTTGCGCCGGGCCCGAGGCTGCGTGCGTGGAAGGCTGCGTATTTGTAAAAGAGAAGAAGGGCAGGGCGTGGGTGCGCTCTGCCCTTTTCTGCGCCGTCCGGTGGTTGGGCGGGGGGACGGCGGCAGATCTGCGCTGGGCGCGGCAAATGGCGGAATTTGGTCGGCATATTCGGCAAATGCCCGCGCTTTGCGCGACGCGCTGCATCACTTGAGAGTTCTTTTGCGCCCCGCCTTGTCGTCGCGCGGGGGCGTGTCTACATCACCGGGATGAAAAGCCCGATCCCCTTCCTGAAAAGCAAACCCACCGTCTCGGTCGTGCGCCTGCAGGGCGCCATCGGCATGGCGGGACGCGGCAGTCTCAACGACACCACGCTGGCCCCGGTGCTGGAGCGCGCCTTCCGGCGCGGCAAGCCCAAGGCGGTGGCGCTGGAGATCAATTCGCCCGGCGGCTCGCCGGTGCAGAGCTCGCTCATCGGCGCGCGCATCCGGCGCCTTTCGGAAGAGACCAAAGTGCCGGTCTATGCCTTTGTCGAGGATGTGGCGGCCTCGGGCGGCTATTGGATCGCCTCGGCGGCGGATGAAATCTTTGCCGACGAAAGCTCGATCCTCGGTTCGATCGGGGTGATCTCGGCGGGCTTCGGCGCGCATGTCTTTCTCAGCCGGCAGGGGATCGAGCGGCGGGTGCATACCGCCGGGAAATCGAAAAGCATGCTCGACCCGTTCCGTCCCGAGAGCGAAGAGGATGTGGCGCGGCTCGAGCGCATCCTCGGCCAGTTGCACGAGACCTTCATCACGCAGATCAAGGAGCGGCGGGGCGGCAAGCTTGCCAATGATCCCGACCTCTTCACCGGCGAGATCTGGATCGGGCGCTCGGCGGTGGAGGTCGGGCTGGCCGATGGCACCGCGCATCTGGTGCCGGGGATGAAGGCGCGGTTTGGCGACAAGGTGAAGTTCCGCCGCTATGGCGTGAAGAAGCGGCTGATCCCGAAGCTGGGCCTGAGCCTTGCCGAAGAGACGATGGGGCTGATCGAGGAACGCGCGGGCTACGCGCGCTTCGGGCTCTGACATGCTTGCAAAGATTGTCGCCCTCTTCCTTGTGGTCATCGCGGTGCTGGGGATCTTCGGCAAGCTGCGGTTGCCGGGAGTGGGGCGGTTGAGCCGCCGCGAGGCGGGAAAGAAATGTCCGCGCTGCGGCCGGCATAAGATCGGCAAGGGGCCCTGTCCCTGCGGCGAACGAAAGGTCTGAAATGGTTTTTGTCTACGCGGCCCTCGGCCTTGTGATCCTGCTTCTGGCGGGGGATGCGCTGGTCAAGGGGGCGGTGAACCTGTCTTTGCGCATGGGGATCCCGGCGCTGATCGTCAGCCTCACCATCGTGGCCTTCGGCACATCCGCGCCCGAGCTGCTGATCTCGATACAGGCCGCGCTCGACGGCGTTCCGGGGATCGCGCTGGGCAATGTGGTGGGCTCGAACACCGCCAACGTGCTGCTGGTGCTGGGCATTCCGGCGCTGATCACCGTGCTGCACACCTCCACCCACGACACGCGCAAGAGCTATGCGATCATGATCGGCGCCTCGCTGCTGTTCATCGCGCTGGCCTTCCGCGGCACCTTCGACTGGATCGCGGGGCTGGTGATGCTGGGCGTCATGGCGCTGATCTTGTGGGATTTGGTGCGCGACGCGCTGAGCCACCGCAAGAACGGCAAGGCCGATGCCGAGCTTGAGGATCTGGAAGAGCCCGAGGGTGCGGATCCCGACATGCCGGGCTGGAAGATCGCGGTCTATCTGGTGCTGGGCCTCGTCGGCCTGCCGGTGGGCGCCAACCTGCTGATCGACAGCGCCACCGAGATCGCCGCCATGTTCGGCGTGCCCGACACGGTGATCGGCCTCACGCTGGTGGCGCTCGGCACCTCGCTGCCCGAGCTTGCGACCACGGTGATGGCGGCGATCCGGCGGCAGGCGGATGTGGCGCTTGGCAACGTCATCGGCTCGAACGTGTTCAACCTGCTGGCGATCATCGGCGTCGCGGCGCTGATCAAGCCGATGCCGGTGGATCCGCAATTCCTGAGCTTCGATCTGTGGGTGATGCTGGCGTCCTCGCTGATCCTCGTGCCCTTCGTCTTCATGAAGCGCGACATCGGACGCGTCTGGGGGGTGGTGCTCTCGGCGCTTTACGTCGGATATGTCAGCTACGTTCTGATCTGATCGGTTTCGGGGGGAAGACATATGGGTATCGAGAAACGCGCGCTGGTGACCGGCGCGGGCAAGCGGCTGGGCCGGGCGATGGCGCTGTATCTGGCGGAGCGCGGCTTTGACGTGGCGGTGCATTACGGCGGTTCGGCGGAGGCGGCCGAAGAGGTCGCGGCGCTGGTGCGCGAGAAGGGCGGCCGGGCGGTGACGCTGCAGGCCGATCTGCTGGACGAGCGGCAAGTGACCCCACTGGTGGGGCGCGCTGCCGAGGCGCTTGGCGGGCCGCTCGGGCTGCTGATCAACAACGCTTCGATTTTCGAGCATGACGACATGGAGACCGCGACCCGCGACAGCTGGGACCGGGCGATGGAGTCGAACCTGCGCGCGCCCTTCGTGCTGCTGCAGAGCTTCGCGGCGCAGGCGCCTGAGGCCGAGACCGACGCGCGCGGCGAGCCGCGGGCCCGCGCGCTTTGCGTCAACATGCTCGACCAGCGGCTGCGCAAGCTGACGCCGGAGTTCATCAGCTACACGCTGGCCAAATCGGCGCTCTGGACGCTGACCCAGACCGGGGCACGGGCGCTGGCGCCGAAGGTGCGGATCAACGCCATCGGGCCGGGGCCGACATTGCAGGGCGCCGATCAGAGCGCCGAGGGCTTCGCCACGCAGCGCGCGGCGACGGTTTTGCAGCGCGGATCGAACCCCGAGGACATCTGCGGCGCGCTGGGATATTTCCTCGATGCGCCGGGGGTGACCGGGCAGTTCCTCTGCACCGATGGCGGCCAGCATCTGGCTTGGCAGACACCCGACACCTGCGACCGCGACTAAGGTCGCGGCGGGGCGGCTGCGACAAGTTGTGCACCTGTCACACGCGCGTTACCCAAGTGTTAGGAAAGCATCAAGCTTTCAAGGGTTTGCGCGAAGCGGCGTAAATCTTTCGAGCCAAATCAACACGTTATGTTTTGGCACAATTTTTGTGCAAATCGACGAAACGGCAAGGATTCAAGGGAAAATCGCAAAACCCCGGAATTCCCCCTCAGGGTTATCCACAGGAACAGTGGATGTATTCTTCCTTGATCTCAGGGGGCCGGCATTGCAGCGAGATGCAGAATCAAGGCAAGCGGTGAACAGACCGGAAACGACGTGATGAACGACGAAGCAGACATTCCGAAAGTGGCGCCGAAACGCGGCTACGAGGTCATCCACGGCTACCTCAAGACGCTCGACTCCAGTCCGGGCGTCTATCGCATGCTGGATGACCAGAGCCGGGTGCTCTACGTTGGCAAGGCGCGCAATCTGAAGGCGCGGGTGTCGAGCTATTCGCGGCCCTCGGCGCAGCACTCGCGGCGGATCAGCCGGATGATCTCGGAAACCGCGTCGATGATGTTCCTGACCACGCGCACCGAGACCGAGGCGCTGCTGCTGGAACAGAACCTGATCAAGCAGCTCAAGCCGAAGTTCAACGTGCTGCTGCGCGACGACAAGAGCTTTCCGAACATCCTTGTCACCACCGAGCATGACTTTCCGCAGATCAAGAAGCACCGCGGCGCAAAGACCGAGAAGGGGGCCTACTACGGTCCCTTCGCCAGCGCCGGGGCGGTCAACCGTACGCTGACGCAGCTGCAGCGGGTGTTCTTGCTGCGCAACTGCTCGGACTCGATGTTCGACAGCCGCACGCGGCCCTGTCTGCTGTTCCAGATCCGCCGCTGTTCGGGGCCCTGCACGGGCGAGATCAGCGCCGAGGATTACGCGGAATCGGTGCGTGACGCGCAGCGCTTCCTGTCGGGCAAATCCACCGAGATGCAGGCGCGGCTGGCGGATCAGATGATGGCCGCCTCCGAGGCGATGGAGTTCGAGCGCGCCGCGGCGCTGCGCGACCGCATTCGCGCGCTGACGCAGGTGCAGTCGGTGCAGGGCATCAACCCGCAGGGCGTGGAAGAGGCCGACGTCGTGGCGCTGAATATGGAGCATGGGCAGGCCTGCGTGCAGGTGTTCTTCATCCGCTCGGGGCAGAACTGGGGCAACCGCGACTTCTATCCGCGGGTCGGCGATGACGTGGAGGAGGCGGAGGTGCTCGAAGCCTTCCTCGGCCAGTTCTACGACACCAAGGAGCCGCCGCGGTTGGTGCTGCTGAGCCATGAGATCGAGAGCCCGGATTCGATGTCCGAGGCGCTTAGTGGCAAGCTGGGCCGCAAGGTCGAGATCGCGGTGCCAAAGCGCGGCGAGAAGGCAGAGCTGGTCGAGGGCGCAGCGCGTAACGCGCGTGAGAGCCTCGGGCGCCGCATGGCCGAGACCGCGACACAGGCCAAGCTGCTGCGCGGTGTGGCCGAGGCCTTCGGGCTCGACGGGCCGCCGCAGCGCATCGAGGTCTATGACAACTCGCACATTATGGGCACCAACGCCGTCGGCGGGATGATCGTCGCCGGGCCGGAAGGCTACATGAAGAACCAGTACCGCAAGTACAACATCCGCGGTGAGGACCTGGTGCCGGGCGACGACTTCGGCATGATGAAAGAGGTGCTGACGCGCCGCTTCACCCGGCTGCTGAAAGAGGACCCCGAGCGCGACAAGGGGCTCTGGCCCGACCTGCTGCTGATCGACGGCGGTGCCGGGCAGGTCTCGGCGGTCTGGGAGATCATGCAGGAGTATGGCGTCGAGGATATCCCGATGGTGGGCGTCGCCAAGGGCGTCGACCGCGACCACGGCAAGGAAGAGTTCCACCGCATCGGCGAGCGGCCCTTTGCGTTGCAGCGCAATGATCCGGTGCTCTACTTCATCCAGCGGCTGCGCGACGAGGCGCACCGCTTCGCCATCGGCACGCACCGCGCCAAGCGCGCCAAGTCGCAGATGGCCAACCCGCTGGATGAGGTGCCCGGCGTCGGCGCGGCGCGCAAGCGGGCGCTGCTGCAGCATTTCGGCTCGGCCAAGGCGGTGGCGCGGGCGAATCTGGCGGATCTGAAGGCGGTGGACGGGGTGAGCGAGGCGCTGGCCGAGCGCATCTATGATTTCTTCCACGAGAAGGGCTAGGCAAGTTTCTTCGAAGAAAGTTGCAAAAGCCTTCGAAGGCTTTTGACCGCGCCCGCCGCTGGCATAGTTCCTTTTGTGCTGCGGCCATGTTATGGCGGCGCATCTTTACCCAAGGAGAGAGGCCATGGCCCATAAGGTGTTCATCGACGGCGAGGCTGGTACCACCGGTCTGCAAATCCGCGAGCGGCTCGAAGCGCGCGCGGATATCACGCTCGTTCAGGTGGACCCGGCCCGACGCAAGGACGCCGATGCGCGTTCTGAGGCGCTGGCCGAAGCCGATGTGGCCATCCTGTGCCTGCCCGATGATGCTGCGCGCGAGACCGTGCGGCTCGCCGAGCCGCATGGCACGAAGATCATCGACGCCTCCACCGCGCACCGTGTCGCCGAAGGCTGGGTCTTCGGGTTCGCCGAGATGGCCGAGGGTCAGCGCGAGGCGATCGCCGCGGCGCAATTCGTGTCCAACCCCGGCTGCTGGTCGACCTGCGCCATTGCGCTGATCCGTCCGCTGGTGGAGGCGGGGCTGATCGACCCGGCCGCAGGGCCGGCCATTTCCGGCGTGTCGGGCTATACCGGCGGCGGCAAGGGCATGATTGCCGAGTATGAAAGCGGCGAGACCAATGGCTCGTTCCTCTATGGCGCGTCGCAGGGCCACAAGCACCTGCCGGAGATCGTCAAGCACGGGCTGCTGAGCGCGGTGCCGGTGTTTGTGCCCTCTGTGGGCGCCTATGCGCAGGGCATGGCAGTGGCGGTGCAACTGCCCGCCATGGGCAGCGAGGGCCAGGCCGCGGCCGAGGCGGCGCTGCGCAAGGCCTATGCCGGTGAGCGCTTTGTGTCGGTGGTCGATGCATCGGTGCATGAGCCCCGCGTGATGCCGCAGCGGCTCAACGGCACCAATGCGCTGGAGCTTTCGGTGCATGGCAACCCGGCGACCGGCGCGGTGACGCTGATCGGCGTGCTCGACAACCTTGGCAAAGGCGCGTCGGGCGCGGCGGTGCAGAACCTCAACATCATGCTCGGCTGCGATGAGGCGGCGGGGCTGAGCGGGGCCGAGGCCGCGGCGGCCTGAGCGCTGGTGCCGGGAGGGGGCGCTGCCCCCGTCCGCTGATGCGGACTCCCCCGGCGTATTTGGCAAAGAGAAGAAGGGGCGCGGTCCGGCGGGGCGGCGCCTTTTTTCGTGGGCTGCGCCCGGGGGAGGCGGCGCGGCGCGCGGGCATAGAAAAACGCGGCGCCTCGGGGGAGGCACCGCGTTTGCAATTCCGGACCTGAGGCGGGCTCAGGTGTTGAACAGGAAGTGCAGCACGTCGCCGTCCTTGACCATGTAGCTCTTGCCCTCGGCGCGCATCTTGCCCGCTTCCTTGGCGCCCTGTTCGCCCTTGCAGGCGACAAAATCATCATAGGCGATGGTCTCGGCACGGATGAAGCCGCGCTCGAAATCGCCGTGAATGACGCCAGCGGCCTGCGGGGCGAGCGTGCCCTGCGGGATGGTCCAGGCGCGGGCCTCTTTGGGGCCGACGGTGAAATAGGTCTCCAAGTGCAGCAGCTCGTAACCGGCGCGGATGAGACGGTCGAGCCCGGCCTCTTCGAGGCCCAGCTCCGAGAGGAACATCTCGGCCTCTTCGCCGTCGAGCTGGCTGATCTCTTCCTCGATCTTGGCGGAGATCACCACATGGCTGTTGCCCTGCGCGGCGGCCATCTCGGCGACCTTTTCCGACAGCGCGTTGCCGGTGGCGGCCTCGTCCTCGTCGACGTTGCAGACGTAGAGAACCGGCTTGGAGGTCAGCAGCTGCAGCATGCGCCACTGTTTGGTGTCCTCGGCATCAACCTCGACGAGGCGCGCGGGCTTGCCCGCTTCGAGCATCGCCATGGCGTCTTTCATCAGGCGCTCTTGCTGGATCGCCTCTTTGTCGCCGCCGCGCACCTTGCGCACGATGTTCTGCAGGCGCTTCTCGAGGCTCTCCATGTCGGCGATGATCAGCTCGGTCTCGATGGTCTCGGCATCGGCCACCGGGTCGACACGGCCATCGACGTGGGTGACGTCGTCATCCTCGAAGCAGCGCAGCACATGGGCGATGGCGTCGGTCTCGCGGATGTTGGCGAGGAACTGGTTGCCGAGGCCCTCGCCCTTCGACGCGCCCTTCACCAGCCCGGCGATGTCGACGAAGGTCATCCGCGTGGGGATGATCTGCTTCGACCCGGCGATCTGCGCCAGCGTGTCGATGCGGCTGTCGGGCACGGCCACGTCGCCCACATTGGGTTCGATCGTACAGAAGGGGAAGTTGGCCGCCTGCGCGGCGGCGGTCTTGGTCAGGGCGTTGAAAAGGGTCGATTTGCCCACGTTGGGCAGACCCACGATCCCCATGCGAAATCCCATGTCGTGCTCCTAAGGCTCGGGCTTGGCGTTCTTGCGGTCGCGCCGCTTCTAGTCGCCGCCCGCGCCCCTTGCAAGCGCCAGCCCCGACAGATGCGGCACCTGACGGTACCAGAAGCGCCAGTAGAGCAGCAGCGCCGCAACGCCGAGGCCAAGGCTCAGGCCCATCCAGACGCCGCCCGCGCCATAGCCCAGCGGGAAGCCCAGCACATAGGCGGCGGGCAGGCCGATCAGCCAGTAGGACACGGCGGCGATGATCATCGGCACTTTGGTGTCCTGCAGACCGCGCAGCACGCCCAGCACGATCACCTGAATCGAGTCGACCAGTTGGAACACCGCGGCGAGCAGCAGCAGCAGCGTGCCAAGCCGCAGGATCTCGGCCCGGCGCGGCTCGTCGTCCGACAGGAAGAGGTCGATCAGCGTCTCGGGCATGCCAAGGAACAGGATCACCGTCAGGATCACGGTGCCGATGGAGAGGATCTGCGCTGCCATGGCGCCGCGGGTCAGGAAGGGCAGGTCGCTGCGGCCCATGGCTTGACCGGCGCGCACCGTGGCGACGTTGGAAAAGCCGAGGTGAATCATGAAGATCGCGCCCGAAAGCTGCATCGCGATGCCATGCGCCGCCAGCGGCAATGTGCCCAGCCAGCCGACCAGCACCGCCGTGGCGGCAAACAGCCCGACCTCGGCCAGCGTGGTGAGACCAATGGGCCAACCAAGCTGGAACACCTCGCGCAGCATCTCCATGTCTGGGCGCCAGAAGTGGAACCAGATCTGATGCTCGGGCAGGCGCAGCCGCGCATAAAGGATCACCCCGAAGAACGACGCGCTATGGGCGCAGATCGAGGCGATGGCGGCACCGCGGATGCCAAGCTCTGGCGCGCCCCAATTACCGAAGATCAGGGCGTAATTCGCCGCCGCATTGACCAGCGCCGCCGCGACGGTGATCCAAAACACCGCGCGGGTGTGTTCAAGCGCCGCGAGATAGCTTTTGAAGACCATGACGCCGAGCGCGGGCAGCAGACCGCAGCCCGCGATGCGCAGGTAGGTCTGGGCGTTTGCCGCAACGATATCGTCCTGTCCCAGAAGCCGCAGCAGCGGGCCCGAGAACCACAGGATCGGCAGCGCCAGCAGGAAGAAGGCGGCGGACAGCCACAGGCCCATGCGGGCGACCCTGCGCACATGCACCTCGTCGCCGCGCGCGGCGTATTGCGCGACCATCGGCATCACCGCAAAGGCAAACCCCGAGCCAAAGAGGAACAGCACCTGAAACAGCGTCATCGACAGTGTCAGGGCAGCCAGTTCCGGCACGCCATAGCGCCCCATCATCACCGTATCGGTCAGACCGATGGTGAGCTGCGCCAGATGGCCGCCAATGAGCGGCAGGCCCATCACCAGAACGGCGCGGATATGGGCGGAATATGGCAGGTCTTGCGTCATATACGGGCTTTATTCTGACGCAATTGTTCACGCAACCTCAGAGTGTGCGCAACAGGAGTTGGGCCGCGAAGAGTGTGACAATCGCGCCCGCCGCAGCTTCGAGCAATGCCAGCGCGCGGGCGGTGCCGGGTCCGGAAGCAAAGCGGGTCAGTGCGCCTTCGCGCAGCGAGACCGAGGCCAGCGCCACCACGAGCGTCACCGAGGCGGTGCCCAGCCCCATGGCGAAGGCGCCGAGGATGCCGGCCATGCCAATGCCCATCCGCCACGTGAGGATGAGCAGGAACAGCGCGCCGGTGCAGGGGCGGATGGCGATGGCACCGATCAGCAGAGCCGCGTCGCGCAGGGAGTGCACCTTTTGCGCCTGTTCAAGGCTGGGGCCATGGGCATGGCCGCAGGTCTGGCAGATGCCCTCGTGGTCGTGGTCGTGGTCGTGGTCGTGGTCGTGGTCGTGGTGAGCGTGTGCTGCGTGGCGGTCGGCCAGAAGGCGGCGCAGCCCGCGCGCCAGCAGGTAAAGGCCGATCCCGGCGATCGCAGCGTAGCTTGCCGGGGCGAACCAGTCCTCGGCGGCGGCGGTCATCCGCTCGCGCCCCCAGCCCAGCAGCCAAACCCCGGCATAGACCAGCAGCACCGCCGCGGCGGCCTGCGCGAGGCTCGAGGCCACCGCCAGTGCCGACAGTCGCCACAGCGCCACGCGCCGCCCCAGCCCGTAGCCGCCAATCAGCAGCTTGCCGTGGCCCGGTCCGACCGCATGGAAAAAACCGTAGCCGAAGCAGACCGCCATCAGCGCCATCATCGCTCCCGGCTCGCCAGCCCGCAGCGCCCGGAGGCCGCGCGCCATGGCGTTCTGCGCCTCGCGCTGGCCCTCCATCGCCATCACGGCCAGCCGGTCCGCACCGCCAAAGCCCCAGAGCCAGACCGCCACCGCCAGCACCAGCAGGGCGGCGAGCGTCAGGAGGCGGCGCATGTCACCTCGATGCGGTCGGCGAAGTCGCGGCCGGGCTCGATCTCGAGGAACTGATCCTCGGGGATCTGCGCCAGCTCCTGCTGCATCTTGCGCGCCGCCTCGTCGAGGTCGGGCTTGGCGACGGCCGCCGTGCAGGGGGCGGGCAGGGTGATCGGCAGGCTGGCTTCGAAGGCGATGTAATAGGTCGGGTCATAGGGCTCGATAACCAGACCGTCGGCGGGGGCGGGGCTGACGCTGCGGCGATGCACCGAGGTGATCCGCCCCTCGTCGACCGAGACGGAGACAAACTCTGGCGCGCCGAGGGCCAGCTTCTGCTCGCCCGAATACATGTAAAGATCGCCCTCGAAGCCCTCGTACCAATTGTCGAGATCGAAGCGTTCCAGCGCCGTGAGTTCCTCGGACGTTAGGGCGCCGTCGCCATCGGCATCGAGCCCCATGTCCTCGAGAATGAGCAGCGAGAAGAAATCGTCATAGCGCCAAGTCACCTCGACCGAGACGACATTGCGCTTTGCATCGAGGTCCAGCGCCAGCCCCACATCCGCAAAGACATGCGGATGCGCCTGCGCGGCCGGGGCGCAGAGCAATGCGGCGGCGAAGGGGGCGACGAGACGGCGGAGGAGTTTGCGGAAAGGGGGCATGACGGCGCGACGTTACAGGGTTTCAAAGCCGCCACAAGCTTTTGCCCCGAGCTTCGGCGGCTTCGTGCTAGGGTGGCCATATTTGAGACATGATTCCCTTGGGAAATTTTAATGGCAAGTTTGATTGATCTGACGGGGTTCGCCCCACAGGCCCGGCAATTTTTGTCCGAGCTTGAAGCAAATAATGACCGGGCGTGGTTTCACACGAACCGGCAACGCTACGACAGCGAGGTGAAGCGGCCCGCCGAACGCATGATATCGCTGCTGACGCCCGAGCTTGAAACCCTGTGCGGCGAGCGCCCCCGGCCCAAGCTGTTCCGGCCGCATAGGGACGTGCGGTTCAGTGACGACAAATTGCCGTTCCACACCCATCTGCACGCACTCTGGGCGTTGCCCGACGGCAGGGCATGGTATTTTGCGCTGTCGCCCAGCTACGCCACGGCGGGGGCGGGGATCCTCAAATTCGACGCGCGGCAGATGCTGGCGTGGCAAGCGGCGCTGATGGGGCGTGAGGGCGAGGAATTGGAGCGGTTCATCACCCGCAGCGAGGCGCGGATCGACCCGGCAGCGGATCCTGAACAGAGGGTGCCTGCGGGGCCGCGGTCGGAATTGATGCGGCGGCCGGGCTGCGTGCTCTGGATCGACGGCATCTACGATACGCTCAGCCCGGACCCGGTGGGCGCGTTACAGCAGTGCTATGCGCGGCTGCAGCCACTGCAGGACTGGCTGGGCCAGCGGCTCTGACCCTCACTCGGACGCGGTTTCCTTGGCTGCTTGCGTGGCAGCCGTCGGGCTCAGCGCCGAGCCTAGAATATGATCCGAGCGGTGGATCACATGCGCCGCGCCGCCGACGATCAGCGGATCGGGCGGGGTGGCGATGCGGCGATCCTTGCCGGGATAGTCCAGCGTCGACAGAAAGTGCCGCATGCAGTTGATGCGCGCGCGCTTCTTGTCGTCGGATTTCACCACCGTCCACGGCGCGTCGGCGGTGTCGGTGTAGAAGAACATCGCCTCTTTGGCTTCGGTGTAATCGTCCCATTTGCCAAGGCTCGCCTTGTCGATCGGCGACAGCTTCCACTGTTTCAGCGGGTCGGTCTCGCGGCTCTTGAAGCGGGCCTTCTGCTCTTCGCGGGTGACCGAGAACCAGTATTTGTAGAGCCGGATGCCCGAGCGCACGAGCATGCGTTCAAGCTCGGGGGTCTGGCGCATGAACTCGAGGTAGTCATTGGGCTCGCAGAAGCCCATCACCCGCTCGACGCCTGCGCGGTTGTACCACGAACGGTCGTAGAGCACGATCTCGCCCGCGGTGGGCAGATGTTCGACGTAGCGCTGGAAATACCATTGCCCGCGCTCTTCGACGCTGGGTTTGTTGAGCGCGACGACGCGGGCGTGGCGCGGGTTGAGATGCTCGGTGAAGCGTTTGATTGTGCCGCCCTTGCCGGCGGCGTCGCGCCCCTCGAAGAGCAGCACGAACTTCATGCCGGTCTCTTGCGCCCAAAGCTGCACCTTCAGCAATTCGGCCTGAAGCTGCGCCTTCTGCCGCTCGTAGCTGCGCCGGGCCATCTTCTTGGCATAGGGATACTCGCCGGTCTCGAACGCGTGGCGGATCTCGTCCGGGGTCGGCCCACGATGATGCGGCATATGCGGAGGGATGGCGAGTTTGGGGGCGGCGGCGCCATCCGGCGCCACGGCCGGAGTGTCGGCGGTGGGCTCATCTGCTTGCGGGGTCTTGGGCATCTGGGTCATCGCGAACTCCTCGGCGGCGGCTGGGCTCGTGTTGCCTCAGCCTATGCCCAAAGCCTGCGCCTGCCTTTGATACCTGTCAAATCCCGCCCGGCGGTTTAACCGCGCAAGACGCTGCGCCAATCATGCTGCGGGGAGAAACCGAGCATTTGCCGCGCCTTGGCGTTGCTGAAGAACGCCTGCCGCGGCTGCATCGGGGTTTTCACCGGCACGCCGCCGTAGAACTGGCTGCGCAGCGCCTCATTGTCCTGCGGCACGGCTAGGTCGTTGTTGACCACGTTGAACACCTCATATCCCAGCCCATCGGTGTCGAGACAGCGCTCCACCATCTGCGCCAGATCGCGCACGTCGATATAGCCGAACATATTGCGCAGCCGCAGGCCGGGGTCCTCGGCGAAAGCCGGGAAATCGCGGTGATAATCCTCGATCTCGCAGACGTTGGAGATGCGCAGCCCGTAGATGTCCTGCCCGCTGCGCTTCTGGATGCTGCGGGCGGTGGCCTCGTTGCAGACCTTGGAGATCGCATAGGCATCCTCGGGCACGGTCGGGTGCTCTTCGTCGATGGGCAGATAGGCGGGCTGGCGCGGGCCATCGGCGAAGCAGATGCCATAGATCGTCTCGGAACTGGCGAAGATCACCTTGGGAATGCCCAGTTTGGCGGCGGCCTCCAGCACGTTGTAGGTGGATTGCGTGTTGACCCGGTAGGTCTCGCAATCGGGCTGGATCAGAATGCGGGCGAGCGCGCCGAAATGCACCACGGCATCGAACTTCGGCAGGCCGGTGCCGGGCTCCAGCTCGTCGAAGCCCGCGTAGGAGGTGAGCGCGCCCCAGACCTGCCCGGGATCGGCAAGATCGGTGATCAGATCATGCACGCCGGGATGTCCGAGAGGCGCGAGATCGGCGTTCAGGATGCGGTGGCCGCGCGCCGCGAGATGCGGCACGACATGGCGCCCGGCCTTGCCGCTGCCGCCGGTGAACAGAATGCGCATGGGGGTCTCCTCGTGATGTCTCCTCGCCGTGCAGCTAAGGCGCCGGGCGCGGCGAGGTCCAGAGGCGGCGGAGGATTTGGCGGGCTCCCGCAGCATCATGGCCTGCCGAGCGGGCCGCCGCCGTCAGACATGCGCTTGATTTTCCCTTGGGTATCCGGCAGAGCTTTCGCGACATTCCGGGCGCTCCGCGCGCCCGCCTGCGAAGGGAAGGACCGCCATGACCCGCATCGACGCCAAATTCGCCGCGCTGAAGGAAGAGGGCAAGAAGGGATTCGTTGCCTATGTGATGGCCGGGGACCCCGATTTCGACCGCTCGCTGGAACTGGTGCGCGGTCTGCCGAAGGCGGGTGTCGACGTGATCGAACTGGGTCTGCCCTTCACCGATCCGATGGCCGATGGCGAAACCATCCAGCTGGCCGGGCAGCGCGCGCTCGAAGCGGGCATGACGCTGAACCGCACGCTGGAACTGGTGCGGGAATTCCGCAAGGGCGACGACAGCACGCCGATCGTGATGATGGGCTATTACAACCCGATCTACAGCCACGGCGTGGACAAGTTCCTCGAAGAGGCGCGCGAGGCGGGCATCGATGGGCTGATCATCGTCGACCTGCCGCCCGAGGAAGACGAAGAGCTTTGCATCCCGGCGCAGAAGGCGGGTCTGAACTTCATCCGCCTCGCCACGCCGACCACCGATGACAAGCGCCTGCCGAAAGTGCTGCAGAACACCTCGGGCTTTGTCTATTACGTCTCGATCACCGGGATCACCGGCGCCGCTGCGGCGCAGGCCACCGATGTCGGCCCCGAAGTCGCGCGGATCAAGGCGGGCACCGATCTGCCGGTGATCGTCGGCTTCGGCATCCGCACGCCGGAAACCGCCGAGAGCATCGCCGGGGTCGCCGACGGCTGCGTCGTCGGCTCGGCCATCGTCGCGGCCATGGCGGAGGGCAAGCCGGTCGCCGAGGTGCTGGGATTCGTCAAATCCCTCGCCGATGGGGCGCATCGCGCCTGACCCGGCTTGCGAGGCGGCGCAACGCCGCCTGATAGAACGCAGCCTGACACAAAATACCCCAAAGCCGCGCCGCCTGCCGAGCGCGGCTTTTTCGTGCCCGGCCGCAGAGCTTGCGTGGCGCGCAGCACGGCGAGGGGCGCTGCCCCTCGCGCTCCCCGGCGTATTTTCAAAGAGAAGAAGTGCAGGACCCGCCTTGGCGGGAATGGCGTGTTACCGCCACCAGCCGCATTGACACTCCGGGCCGCAGGCTTCATCTTCATTTGGTATACCATTTTGCGGGAGGAGCACTTTGGCAGAGATCACGGTGATCGGGCTCGGCTCGATGGGCATGGGCATGGCGCAATCGCTGCTGCGGGCAGGACACGTCGTGCACGGGCTGGATATTTCGACCGAGCGGATGGAGGCCTTCAAGGCCGAAGGCGGCGCCGAGGGCAGTCTCGCCGAGGCGCTGGCGGCAAGCTCGATCCTTGTCTGCGTGGTGCTGAACGCCGCGCAGACCCGCGAGGTGCTGTTCGGCACGGCCGGGGCTGCGGCGCATCTGCCGGAGGGCGCGGCGATCATTTCCTGCGCCACAATCGCGCCCAGTCAGGCGCGCGAGTTCGCCTCTGAGGCCTCGGCAAAAGGGCTGCACTATCTTGACGCGCCGATCTCTGGCGGCGCGGTGAAGGCGGCGCAGGGCGCGCTGTCGATCATGGCGTCGGGCACGCCCGAGGCCTTTGCCGCGGCGCAGCCCGCGCTCGACGCCATGGCGGCCACCGTGCATCCGCTTGGGGATGAGGCCGGGGCGGGCAGCGCGATGAAGGCGGTGAACCAGCTTCTGGCGGGCGTGCATATCGCCGCCATGGGCGAGGCGATGGCGCTGGGCGTGAGCCAGGGGCTCGATCCGGCGCGCATCGTCGAGGTGATCTCGGCCTCGGCGGGCACCAGCTGGATGTTCGAGAACCGCGGCCCGCATGTGGTCGAGGGCGATTACACCCCGCGCTCGGCGGTCAACATCTGGCCCAAGGATCTGGGCATCGTCGGCGGCATCGCCGGGGAGGCGCATCTTCCGGTGCCGATGACCGAGGCGGCGCTGTCGCAGTTCAAGGCCGCGGCGGAGGCGGGCGACGGGCTGATCGACGATGCGGCGGTGATCAAGGTCTACGCCCGCGCGGCGGGGCTGACCCTGCCGGGAGACGCGTGATGCTGCTGGGCTGTATCGGCGATGATTTCACCGGCTCGAGCGATCTTGGCAACACGCTGGTCAAGCAGGGCATGCGCACAGTTCAATACGTTGGCGTGCCGACGGGCGATGCGGCGCCGGAGGTCGAGGCCGGGGTGGTGGCGCTGAAATCGCGCTCCATTCCCGCCGCCGAGGCGGTGAACCTGTCTTTGCAGGCGCTGGAGTGGCTGCAGACGCAGGGCTGTCAGCAGTTCCTGTTCAAATATTGCTCGACCTTCGACTCGACCGCGGAAGGCAACATCGGCCCGGTGGCCGAGGCGCTGGCGGATGCGCTCGGCACCGAGAGCGTGATCTTCTGCCCGGCCTTTCCGGCGACCGGGCGGACGATCTATCAGGGCCATCTGTTCGTGCAGGATCACCTGCTGTCGCAGAGCGGCATGGAAAACCATCCGCTGACCCCGATGACAGACCCCGATCTGCGCCGCGTGCTGGCCGCGCAGGTCTCGCGCGGTGTTGGCCATGTGCCCGCCAGCGCGGTGTGGCAGGGGCCGGAGGCGATCCGCGCGCGGCTTGCAGAAGAGGCGGAGGCGGGGCGCGGCTTTGTCATCGCCGACGCGATCCGCGACGCGGATCTGCTGACCTGGGGCAAGGCGCTGGGGGGCAGCAAGCTGCTCACCGGCGGCTCGGGCATTGCGCTGGGTCTGCCGGGCAACTTCGCGCTTTCGGGCAAGGCCGGGGCATGGACCGGGCAGGGCGGGCAGGTGGTTGCGCTCTCGGGGTCCTGCTCGAACGCCACCCGCGCGCAGGTCGCGGCCCACGGTGGGCCGAAGCGCGAGGTCACCGCCGAAGAGGCGCTTGGCGGGCTGACCGCCGAGACGCTGGCGGAGTGGGCGGTGGCCCAAGACGGGCTGCCGCTGATCTACTCCTCGGCAGAGCCGGGGACGGTGGCCGAAGCGCAGAAAAAGCACGGGCGCGAGACGGTCGCCGCGGCGCTGGAGGGGCTTTTCGCCCAGACCGCCGCCGCGCTGGCCGCCAAGGGCGTCAAGCGGATCATCAGCGCCGGAGGCGAGACCTCGGGCGCGGTGGTCGAGGCGCTGGCCCCCGAGGCGCTGGAGATCGGGCCGGAGATCGACCCGGGCGTGCCGGTCATGCGCGCGGGCGAGATGGTGCTGGCGCTGAAGTCGGGCAACTTCGGCGCGACGGATTTCTTTGCCAAGGCGGCGCGCGTGATGGAGCAGGGCGCATGAGCGAGACCAAGCTGCGCGAGCAGATCTGCGAGATGGCCGCCTCGATGTTCCAGCGCGGCCTCACCGGCGGCGCATCGGGCAATATCTCGGCGCGCACCGAGGATGGCGGGCTGCTGGTCACGCCCACTGGCTCCAGCTTCGGCAGCCTCGATCCGGCGCGGCTGTCGCGTTTCGACGACCGCGGCATGCTGATTGGCGGCGACAAACCGACCAAGGAGATGCCGCTGCACAGCGCCTTCTACGAGACCCGCGGCAAGACCGGGGCCGTGGTGCACCTGCATTCGAGCCATGCGGTGGCGTGGTCGATGATGCCCGACATCGACCCCGAGAACCTGCTGCCGCCGCTCACCGCCTATGCGGTCATGCGGCTCGGCAAGGTGCGGCTGCTGCCGTTCTTCGTGCCGGGCGATCCGGCCATGGGCGATGCGGTGCGCGGGCTGGCGGGCAAACGCTCGGCGGTGGTGCTGGCCAACCATGGCCCGGTGGTCGCGGGCAAGGATCTGGAGGCGGCGGTCTATGCGATGGAAGAACTGGAAGAGACCGCCAAGCTGGCGCTGCTGCTGCAGGGGCACCGGCCGCGCATGCTCACCTCTGGACAGGTGAAGCAGGTGGTCGACAAGTTTGACGTGGAGTGGGACTGAGACATGAAGTTTTCCGCAAACATCGGATTTCTCTACACCGAGCTGCCGCTGCCCGAGCGTATTCGCGCCGCGAAGCGCGACGGGTTCGACGCGGTGGAGTGCCATTTCCCCTATGACGTGCCCGAGGCCGAGATGAAGGCGGCGCTCGACGAGACCGGCTTTGCCATGCTCGGGCTCAACACCGTGCCCGGCGATGTGGCGGGCGGGGACTTCGGCCTTGCCGCGCTTGCCGGTCGTCGCGATGAGGCGGCGGCGGCGGTGAAGCAGGCAGTGGACTATGGTGCCGCGATCGGCGCGCAGAACGTGCATGTGATGGCCGGGCGAACCGATGGCGGCGCCGAGGCCGAGGCGGCCTATCGCGAGACGCTGAACCTTGCCTGCGATCTGGCGGGCGAGAAGGGCATGGGCGTGCTGATCGAGCCGATCAATCATCGCGACGTGGCGGGCTATCACCTTTCGCGTGTCGAACATGCCGCCGAGATCATCGAGGCGCTGGGGAAGGACAACCTGCGCATCATGTTCGACTGCTATCACACGCAGATCATGCAGGGCGATCTGCTGATGCGCTTCAAGGCGCATCTGCCGCTGGTCGGCCATGTGCAGATCGCCGCGGTGCCCGACCGGGGCGAACCCGACGGCGGCGAGATTTGCTTCGAACGCCTGCTGGCCGGTTTTGCCGAGGCGGGCTGGGCGGCGCCGGTGGGCGCGGAATACAAGCCGCGCGGCGGGGATACGAGGGCCGGTCTCGGCTGGCTCGCGCCCCTGCGCGCGGCGCTGAAGTGACCCAACAAGGATTTTTGAGATGACGGATGTACTGGCGGTCGGCAGCCCCGACCAGAAAAGCCGCGAGGCGCTGGCCGAGCTGGGCTGGACCCATGTGGAAAGCCTCGATGCCGCGCAGGCGCTGGACGAAGAGACCCGCAAGGGCTTGAAGGCCATCGCCTTCTTTGGTCACAGCCCCTTTGCGGGCGCGCAGATGGAGGCCTTCCCGGCGCTCGGACTGATCGCCAACTTCGGCGTCGGCTATGACGCGATCAACGTGGGTGATGCCTCGGCGCGCGGCATCAAGGTGACCAACACGCCCGATGTGCTGAACGATGATGTGGCCGATCTTGCGGTGGCGATGCTGCTGGATTT
Organism: Salipiger sp. ABN3_019; assembly: GCF_056158605.1. NCBI lineage: Bacteria > Pseudomonadati > Pseudomonadota > Alphaproteobacteria > Rhodobacterales > Roseobacteraceae > Salipiger > Salipiger sp. ABN3_019. The sequence goes on along the minus strand of NZ_JBSWTP010000009.1, from coordinate 29,439 downwards.
CTGCCGCGACATGCGCGGCGCCGAGGCGCATGTGCGCTCGGGCGACTGGGGCAAAAAAGGCCCGCATCCGCTGCAGCGCAAGATGAGCGGGCAGAAGGCCGGTATCCTCGGCATGGGCCGCATCGGGCGCGAGATCGCCGACCGGCTGGCCGCCTTCAAGATGGAGATGCACTATCATGCGCGCTCCGAGAAGGAGACGCCGGGCTGGACCTTCCACGCTGATCCGGTGGCGCTGGCGCGCGAGGTGGATTTTCTGGTGATCGCCCTCGTCGGCGGCCCGGCCACCGAAGGCTATGTCTCGAAAGAGGTGATCGAGGCGCTGGGGCCGACCGGCGTGCTGATCAACATCTCGCGCGGCACCACGGTCGACGAAGAGGCGCTGATCGAGGCGCTGCAGAAGGGCACCATTCAGGGCGCCGGGCTGGACGTGTTCCTCAACGAGCCGAACCCGGACCCGCGCTTCCTGACGCTGGAGAACGCCGTGCTGCAGCCGCATCAGGCCTCGGCCACCCATGAGACCCGCGCGGCGATGGGCCAGCTGCAGCGCGACAACGTTGCGGCCTTCCTTGCGGGCAAGGATCTGCTGACGCCGGTAAATTGAAGGTGGTGAACTGAAGCGCAACGTCCTTCGAAGGACGTTGCAAATCTCTTGCAAGAGATTTGGCCCCTGCCGCTGGCGGGGGCTTTTCTATGCGCCGCTTCTCTTGGCGGGCCGGATCGGGTAGGGCGGGCGCATCCACCACTTGAGGACCGCATCATGCAGCCATGGGAACTTCTCGCGACGGCGCAAGCGCCGCAGGGCGACACGCTGCGGCTGCTGCGGCGCGGGCATGAATATTCGATCCGTTTGCAGGGCGGCAACGAGTTGATGAGCAGCCGTCTCAGCGGCTCGGAGGAGGCGCTGGCGACGCTGGCGCTAGAGGCGCTCGGCGGGCGTGCCGCGCCGCGGGTGCTGATCGGCGGGCTCGGCATGGGCTTCACCCTGCGCGCGGCGCAGGAGGTGGCCGCCAAGGACGCGCATCTGATCGTGTCGGAGATCGTGCCGGAGCTTGTCGGCTGGGCCACCGAGCATATGGGCGCGGTCTTTGGCGATTGCCTTGATGATCCGCGGGTGGAGATCCGCACTGGCGACGTGGCCGCAGAGATCCGCAGTGCCGAGGCTGGCAGCTACGATGCCATCCTGCTCGACGTGGACAACGGCCCCGACGGGCTGACACGGGCGGGCAACGACTCGCTGTATGGGGAGCGCGGGCTGCAGCACGCGCGGCGGGCGCTGAGCAAGGGCGGCGTACTGGCGGTCTGGTCGGCGGCGCAGGATCAGGGGTTCACCCGGCGGCTCGGGCAGAACGGCTTTGCCGCCAAGGCACATATGGTGCGCGCCGGGCGCACCAAGCGCGGTGCCAAGCACACGATCTGGATCGCGCAGAAAACCGGCGCCTGACGCGGCGCCGGTACATCGTTCTAAAGCAATATCTTAGGCAAAGATGCCGGGCACCAGCGCGCCGCGCGCCTGAATGACCTTTGCGGCGAGCTGCATCGCCTCGGCGGCGGCGTCCTGCGGGGCCTTGCCCTGCGCCAGCCCGGCCAGCAGACCGGCGGCAAAGCTGTCGCCCGCGGCGGTGGTGTCGACCACATCCGTCACGGTCTGCGCCTCGATCTGGTGCATCCCGGCCTCGCGCTGCCACAGGTGCAGCGCATCGCCGCCCTGTTTGACCGCCACCATGTCGGCCCCGCCTTCGCGGTAGCGCTCGATGGTTTCGGTGGGGGTGGCATCGCCGAAAAGGCTTTCTTCCTCGTCGAAGCTTGGCAGCACGATGTCGGCGGTGCGTGCGCCCATGGTCAGCCCGGCGCGCATGGCCTCGGTGCTTTCCCACAGCTTCGGCCGCAAGTTGGTGTCGAAGGAGACGATCGCGCCCTTCTTGCGCGCCCGCGCCAGCGCGCCGCAGAACATCTCGCGCTGCTTCGGCGGCAGGATGGCCAGGGTGATGCCCGAGAAATGGATCATCTCGCGGCCCTTCAGAATGCCGTCGAGCCACGTCAGATCGTCGGCCATCAGCTTTGCCGCCGACTGTCCGCGCCAATAGGAGAAGCTGCGCTCGCCGCCGTCGAGCGAGATCATGTAGAGCCCGACAGTGCGGTCCGAGACACGCTTGACCGTCGACACATCTACCCCTTCGCCCGAGATGAAATCGAGCATCTCGGTGCTCACGGCGTCCTCGCCCACGCAGGTGCCATAGCTCACCGTCCACTCCTCCGGGAGCAGGCGGCGGGCGTACCATGCAGTGTTGAACGTGTCGCCGGCAAAGCCGCGCTTGTAGAGGCCGTCTCCGGCCTGCGACAGTTCAACCATGCATTCTCCGAGGGCGAGGAAAGCGGTCACAGAAGGTTTCTCCGGGATAGGTTGCGCATCAATGCGCCAGCGCCAAAGGTCCATTCCGGGGCCTCGGTCGACAGGCGTACGGTGTTCTCTAGCGCACCGAGCGCGGGTTCGGAAATGGTTACCACGTCACCGACGTGATGGGTGAAGCCCTGACCGGGGGCGTCGCGGTCCTCGGTCGGCGCGAAAAGCGTGCCGAGGAACAGCATGAACCCGTCGGGATACTGGTGGTGGCGGCCGATGGTCTGGCCGACGATCGAGGCCGGGTCGCGGCTGATCTGGCTCATCGACGAGGCACCGTTGAGCACGAAACCATCCTCGCCCTTCACCGTCATCGTCAGCTCTGCCTTGCGCACGTCGTCGAGCGTGTAGCTTGCGTCAAAGAGGCGGATGAACGGGCCGATGGCACAGGAGGCGTTGTTGTCCTTGGCCTTGCCGAGCAGCAGCGCCGAGCGGCCCTCGACGTCGCGCAGGTTCACGTCATTGCCCAGCGTCGCGCCGAGGATGTCGCCGCGCGAGTTGATGGCGAGCACGATCTCGGGCTCGGGGTTGTTCCACTTGCTGATCGGGTGCAGGCCCACCGTCGCGCCCCAGCCGACCGCGGCCATGGGCTGGGATTTGGTGAAGACCTCGGCGTCGGGGCCGATGCCCACCTCGAGGTATTGCGACCACATGCCTTCCTGCTGCAGCACGCGCTTCACTTCCATCGCCTTTTCCGAGCCGGGCTCGATGCCCGAGAGCGAGTTGCCGATGATGGATTTCACCTTGGCGCGGATCGCCTCGGCGGCGTCGGGATCGCCTGCCGCCTGCTCCTCGATCACCCGCTCGACCATCGACTGCGCGAAGGTCACGCCCGAGGCTTTCACCGCCTGCAGATCGCAGGGCGCCAGCAGGTGCAGCACATCCTCGCCCGCGCTTTCCTTGGACCCAGCGGCGAGATCGGCCAGCGTGCCGATCTCTTCGCCGGTGGCTGCGCGCAGGGCCGCCGCCGGATCGTCGCCCTCGAGCAGGTCGCGCATCGTGGGGATCGCCGTGCTGGTGATGTCCACCAGCGTCTCGCCGCGCAGCGCGACGACGGCAGGTCCGACGCCGGGGCGCCAGACGCGACCGACAAAAAGGGCATCGGGGGTGGGGTTGCTATGCGGGAGCATGAAATCTCTCCTAGTCAATTAATCTTGGGGCGGCAACAGTTTGCCGGGGTTCAGGATGCCCTGCGGATCGAAGGACGCCTTGATGCGCCGCATCCACGCGAGGGCGGGGCCGTGTTCGGCCTCCATGTATTTTTGCTTGCCGATGCCGATGCCATGCTCGCCGGTCACCGTGCCGCCGAGCCGCAGCGCGGTCTCGTTGAGCTTTCCGGCAAAGGCGTGCACCGCCTCGACCTCTGCCGGCTCGGCGGGATTGAAGCGCGCGGCGCAGTGGAAATTGCCGTCGCCCACATGGCCGACGATGGTGCTGACCAGCCCTGCGGCGCGGGCATCGGCCTGCGCCTGCAGCACCGCCTCGGCAAGCTGCGAGATCGGCACGCAGACATCCGTGGCCAGCGTGCCGAACTCCGCCCCGGGGCGCAGCGCGGCAGAGGCGAAATGGGCATTGTGGCGCATCTTCCACAGCGCGTTGCGGGCCTCGGTGGTATTGGCCTCGGCCCAGGCTTCCATGCCGAATTCCTCGGCGATCTCGCGAAAGCTCTCGGACTGCTCGGCGACGCCCGCCGGGCTGCCGTGGAACTCGACAAACAGATGCGGCTGCTCGGGCAGGCTCGATCCGGCGTGGATGTTGAAGCCGCGCACCATCATCTCGTCCACCAGTTCGATCCGCGCCATCGGCAGGCCGGACTGGATGGTCAGGATCACGCAGTTCACCGCATCCTCGACGGACGGAAAGCGGCAGGTGGCCGAGGCGATGCCTTCGGGCAGACCGTGCAGCTTCAGCGTCAGCTCGGTGATGATGCCGAGCGTGCCTTCGCTGCCCACCAGCAGATGCGTCAGATCATAACCCGCCGAGCTTTTGCGCGCCTTGGTGCCGGTGCGGATGATGCTGCCGTCGGACATCACCGCCTCCAGCGCCAGCACGTTCTCGCGCAGGGTGCCGTAGCGCACCGCCGTGGTGCCCGAGGCACGGGTGGCCGCCATACCGCCAAGCGAGGCGTCGGCGCCGGGGTCGATGGGGAAAAAGAGGCCGGTGGCCCGCAGTTCCTCGTTGAGTTCGGTGCGGGTGACGCCGGGCTGAACCACCACGTTGAGATCCTCGGCGTTGACCTCCAGCACCTTTTTCATGCGCGAGAAGTCGATGCTGATGCCGCCCTTGATCGCCAGATGCTGGCCTTCCAGCGAGGTGCCGGTGCCGAAGGGGGTGATCGGCGTGCCGGTCTCGGCGCAGAAGCGGACGATGGCGGCGACCTCCTCGGTGGTTTCGGGGAAGGCCACGGCGTCGGGCATGGCGAGGGGGAAATGCGCCTCGTTCCGCGCGTTCTGCTCGCGGATGGCATCGCTGGTGGCAAGGCGGTCACCAAGGAGCTGTTCGAGCGGGGTGAAGAGGGTCATTTCTCAGGTCTCCAAGTTTGGGTGCCGGGCGCAGGCCCGCCCGGACGAAATCAAAGCCAGCGCTACGACAGCCGGGCGAGCGCCTGCCCGTGGGGTGGCGCCGCGACGGTCGAGGTCCGCGCTTTATATCGGCCAAGCCCGGGCGACCTTCGTGCGTCTCGCAAGGGTGACAGAGCGCCAGCCCGCCCCGCATGCCAAAGGCATGCAGAACTATGATTGCGCACCTCCGGTGCGACGGGCAGGCGCTCGCCCGGCGGCTTCGCCTTGATTCCGGGCGGCCTTACTTGCCCCAGTTCAGCACGAGCGGATCGAGCGGCTTGATCAGCTCGATCAACATCGAAGCGGTGTCGGGATGCAAGGGGGCAATCGGGTGGCGGCAGAAGGCCGATTTGATCACGCCGCCCACCTGCATCGCGTGCTTGGCCGACCGAAAGCCGCACTGGCGGTTCTCATGGTTCACCGCGGGCAGCACGCGGGCATAGCCGTCGATCGCCGCCTGCCGGTTGCCGGCAAGGAAATCCACCACGATCGGGCGGATCTGATCGGGGATCATCGCCGAGGTCATGCAGCCGGTCGCCCCGGCGTCGAGGTCCGCCAGCAGGGTGATCGCCTCTTCGCCATCGAACGGCGCCTCGATGGCCGCGCCGCCCTCGGCAATCAGGCTGCGCAGCTTGGCGGCGGCCTGCGGGCACTCGATCTTGAAGAGCTTCAGCATCTCGATCTCATTGGCCATCTTCACCAGCAGCGGCACCGGCAGATCGACACCCGAGAGCGGCGCATCCTGCAGCATGATCGGAATGCCCACTTCACCCACCTGCCGGAACTGCTCGAAGGTCTGCTCGGCAGTGCCCTTCATCAGCGCGCCGTGGTAGGGCGGCATCATCATCACGATGTCGGCGCCAAGGTCCTTGGCGTATTGCGCGCGCTCCACCGCGATTGGGGTGGCGTAATGCGAGATCGTCACGATCACCGGCACACGGCCCGCCACATGCTCGACGCAGAGCTTGGTGAGGATCGCGCGCTCGTCGTCCGACAGCAGGAACTGTTCGGAGAAATTGGCGAGGATGCAGATGCCGTCGACGCCCATGTCGATGGTGCAGTCCAGAACGCGCTTCATGCCCTCGAGGTCAAGCGAGCCGTCGTCGTGGAACGGCGTCGGCACCACGGGCCAGCATCCGGTATATTTGGTCATTCTAAAGGTCCTCCCGAATAGTCGATGTCTGAGTGTCAGGTTCCGCCGAAGGCCGACACGAGGGCCAGCGCGACGACGCCCAGCATGGCCAGCGCCATGCCGTAATTGATCAGCCGCTGGGTGCGGTAGCTGAGGTTGAGCCGGTGCAGGGTCACCCCCGCCTTCAGCCAGGCCAGATGCACCGGGATCCAGATCGCGTTCATGATGAGGATCTTGGCGGCGGTCTCGAAACCGAGGCTCTCGGGCGCAAAGGAAAACCCGGTGAACATGGCGGTGTTCACCGCATAGGCCTTGGGGTTGATCACTTGCAGCAGAACGCCCGCGCGCACGCCCGGCGCGGTCTTGGCTTCGATGAAGGCGATGCGGCTGCCCGCCAGCGCGATGCGCGCGGCGAGATAGAGCAGGTAGCACACCGACAGCCCCATCAGCACGATACGCACGGCGGGCACCGACAGGATGATCGCGGCAAAGCCGGTCAGCACCAGCGTCATCACAAGGTTCGTGCCGATCCACAGTCCCGCGCCATAGCGCAGCCCCCCCTGCCAGCCGAAGGCCGAGCCGACACCGGCGATCGAAAGAACCCCGGGGCCCGGCGTGATGAACAGCAGAAAGACGGCGGCGGCAAAGCTCAGCATGGGCCGGGCTTTCGGTCCTGCGGGGCTGCGCCGGGGAGTGTCACGTCGCTGTCCTCTCTTGCGGGCGGGGCGGTTTTGCACGGGCCCCGCTTGCATCGCGGTTCATTTGGTATACCATTTTCTTGAATACGGTCCCGCCGCGTTTTGTCAATGGGATTGCGGGTACGCGCAGCCCTTGCGGTATGCGCGCGGCGGCCAAGGGTAGAGGAGAAATCATGTCCCTGTTCGATTTGACGGGCCGCACCGCGCTGGTGACCGGCTCGACCATGGGTATTGGCTTTGCGCTGGCGCGCGGCCTCGCGCAGGCGGGGGCCAAGGTGCTGCTCAACGGGCGCAACCCGCAGCGGCTGGAAGAGGCGGTGGAGACGCTGAAGGGCGAGGGGCTGCAGGCCGAAGCGCTTGGCTTTGATGTCGTCGACCACGACGCGGCCCGCGCCGCCGTCGACGGCTACGAGGCCGAGCATGGCCCCATCGACATCCTGATCAACAACGCCGGGATGCAGCACCGTGGCCCGCTCGAAGACTTCGATCCCGAGGCCTTCGACAAGCTGATGCGCACCAATGTCTATTCGGCCTTCTACGTCGGGCAGGCCTGCGCGCGGCATATGATCGGACGCGGCGCGGGCAAGATCGTCAACATCGCCTCGGTGCAGAGCGCCTTGGCGCGGCCGGGGATCGCGCCCTACACCGCCTCCAAAGGGGCGATCACCAATCTGACCAAGGGCATGGCGACCGATTGGGCCAAGCACGGGCTCAACTGCAACGCCATCGCGCCGGGCTATTTCAAGACGCCGCTGAACGCCGCGCTGGTTGCCGACCCCGAGTTCAGCGCATGGCTCGAGAAGCGCACCCCGGCGGGCCGCTGGGGCGACGTGGAGGAACTGGTGGGTGCCTGCGTCTTCCTCTGCGCCCCGGCCTCGAGCTTTGTGAACGGCCACACGCTGTTCGTCGACGGCGGCATCACCGCCTCGCTGTAAGGCTGCGATTTAAGACATGGGAGGAGAGACCATGAGCGACAAACCCGTAGTGGGCTTCATCGGCGTCGGCCTGATGGGCCACGGCATGGCCAAGAACATCCTCAAGGGCGGCTACCCGCTTTGGATCAAGGGCAACCGCGACCGCGCGCCGGTCGAGGATCTGCTGGGGCAGGGGGCGCAGGAGGCCGCCTCGCCCAAGGCCATGGCCGAGACCTGCGACATCATCCATCTGTGCCTGTCGAATTCGCCGCAGGTTGAAGGGGTGATGCGCGGCGACGAGGGCATCCTTGCGGGCGCGCGTCCGGGGCTGATCGTGGTGGATTGCTCTACCGCCGATCCAGCCTCGACCGAGGCGCTGGCGGCGGAACTGGCCGAGAAGGGCGGCGCGATGGTCGACGCGCCGCTCGGGCGCACCCCGAAAGAGGCCGAGGAGGGCATGCTCGACGCCATGGTCGGGGCCGACGACGCGAGCTTTGCCAAGGTCGAGCCGGTGATCCAATGCTGGGCGGGCAACATCAACCGCGTCGGCGGGGTCGGCGCGGGCCATAAGATGAAGCTGGTGATGAACCTCATCTCGATGAGCTATGCCGCGCTTTATGCCGAGGCGACGGTGCTCGCCGCCAAATCCGGCATCTCGCCGCAGACCGTGCGGCAGGTGATCGGCTCCAGCCGTCTGGGCAACGGCTTCTTCGACACCTTCATGCGCTACGCGGTGGATCGCGACATGGACGCGCATAAGTTCAGCATCTTCAACGGTGGCAAGGATGTGCGCTACGCCAATGCCATGGCGGCCAAGGTCAACGCCCCGGCGCTGATCGCCAGCGCCACGCGACATTACTTCGCCACCGCCGAGGCGACGGGGCATGGCGCGGACTACGTGCCCAGCCTGTCGGACCGGATCGCCGAGATGGGTGGCATCGATCTGGCCGAGGAGGTGAAGAAGGGCGAGGGGTAGGCGCGGGCAAGCGCCCGCCTCCCGTTCCGCGCCGCTCAGCTCGTTGCGCGGCGCACCACGGTGAAGCCCATGTTCTCGCGCAGGCCCTTGGGCAATTCGCCCGCGAGGATCAGCTCGGCGGCGCGGCGTCCGATCGCCATGCCGTCGATATGCACCGTGGTCAGCGCCAGTGCGGCGGGGCTCGCCATATCAAAATCCCCGAAGCCCGAGATCGCCAGCTGTCCCGGCACATCCAGCCCGCGCCGCCATGCCTCGCAGAGCGCGCCGCTGGCCAGCATGTCGCTGACGCAGACCACCGCCTCGGTGTCGGGCCAGCGCTGCAGGATCTCGCCCAGCCCCTGCGCGCCAAGCTCGGGCCCGGCGACGCCGGGCCGCGGCGTGACGGCGACGATGCGCTCCTCCGCCAGTTGCCCGCAGAGGTCCACATAGCCCTGCCGCCGCAGCTGCGCGCGGGTGTCATGTTCGCGGTTGAGCCCGAGGAAGGCGACGCGCCGCCGCCCGGTCTCGATCATGTGGCGGGTGATCGCCGCGCCCGCCTCGCGGTTGAAAAATCCCACCGCCGCATGCACCGGCGGATCGGGCAGGCCCCAAACCTCCAGCACCGGGATGCCCGCACGCTCTAGCAGCGCGCGGGCGGCGGGCGTGTGGCGGTCCGAGGTCAGCACCAGCGCCTCGGGGCGGCGGCCAAGCATGGTCGAGATCAGGCTCGCCTCGGTCTCGGGGTCATATTGCGTGGTGGCCAGCATCAGCTGCAGCCCGCCCGCGCCCAGCCCCTCGGTGAGCCCGCGGATGGTGGCGGCAAAGACCGGCTCTTCCAGCGTCGAGACCAGCGCCGCCACGATCCGCGACCGCTGCGAGCTGAGCGCGCCCGCGGTCTCGTCGATCACATAGCCAAGCTCGTCAACCGCCGCCTGCACCTTGCGCAGCGTGCCGGGGCTGACCTTGCCGGGGGTGCGCAGCGCGCGGCTCACGGTGATCTTGCCGACCCCCGCCCGCGCCGCGACATCGCCCATGGTCACCCATTTCCTGCCGTCTGCCATGATTGTCCCTGCCTGCCCTGTTGACGACCTCTGATACGCGGTGGTACCGATACCACGGAAGGCCGAATGCGGTCTCAGAGAATCGCAGTTTCGTGAGCGGGCCGTGCCGGTCTGCCCGAAGAACCATCTGCGAGCCATCTGCGTGAGAATGCCGCCGGGTGCGAGGCACGTCGCCGCCCGGCACAGCGCGAAGCCCGCCGCCCTCGCAAGCCGGCGGCGCTTCGCTGAGGGTCGGCTTCGGAGGAGGGGGCCGACCCTCTCTAATTTTCTGCCCCTCTCTCATTTTCAGAGATTGCGATGCTTCGCGCGGTATGCGCAGGCGCCTCAGAACAGCGCCTGCGCCAGATAGAGCGTGCCCATCCCCGCGATCAGCGCACCGGTGACCGACAGGCGCAGCGCCACGAGGAAGGTCACCAGCGCGGCGATGACCCGCGCCGGTTCGGTCTCGCCGCCCGTGGCCTGCGGCCAGAGCACCAGCGGCGTCACCATGGCGGGCAGCACGCCGACGCCGACATATTTGAGGTGCAGCACGAACCACTCGGGCAATGTCTTGCGGCCGAAAAAGCCGAGGAAGGAAAACCGCACCAGAAAGGTGCCGATGCCCAGCAGCACCGTCAGCGTCCAGAAGGTTGCCGTGTCGATCATGCCTGCCTCCGTAGCGCGCGGCGGCGCAGGGCCAGTTCGGTCTGTGCGCCCACCAGCATCGCCACCAGCGCCGCCGCGATCAGCCCCAGCCCGGCGGGAAACCCCGCGAAGAGAATCGCGCACAGCACCGACACACCCGCCGCCAGCACATGCGGCAGCGAGCGCAGCAGCGGCGCGGTGATGGCGATGAAGCAGACAGGCGCGGCGAAATCGAGGTGCAGCGAGGCGGGAATCGCCGTGCCGATTACCGCGCCGAGCAGCGTGCAGCCGTACCAGAACGGGCAGATCAGAGCCATGACGCCGAAGTAATAGGCGACCTTTTCGTCGCAACTCATGGCCGGCTTTTCCTCGTAGGTTTTCACCGCCACCGCATAGGCCTGATCGACCATGAGATAGGCCATCAGCGCCCGCGTGCCGAGCCGCGCGTGGCCCACATGCGGCACCAGCGCGGCGGAGTAGAGCGCCATGCGCAGGTTCACCGCCAGCGCGGCGGTTAGCGCGATGAACACCGGCGCGTTTTCCTGCAGCAGCGCCAATGCGGTGAACTGCGAGGCCCCGGCGATCACCAGCACCGACATGGCCATGACCTGCAGAATATCCAGCCCCGCGTCACGCGCCACGACGCCGAACAAAAGCGAGAAGGGCACCACCACCGCAATGAAGGGTGCGCAGTCGCGATAGCCCTGCCAGAAGGCCTCTCGCCTCATGCGGGAAATCCTTGATGTGGATTCTTGCGGGCACGCAAGGCAATGAATTTAATTGATAAAAAGCCGTTTCCGGCCTGTCTTTCCTGCATCTGTGCGCCTCCCTCCCACGAATGCTCTTGCATTTGGTATACCAAATTGGGAAGCTGCCGCAAGGAAACAGCGCGTCCCCCGGCGCGCCCGAGAGGCGCGCGGGGAGGCGCGTCAAGGAGAGGAAGCGACCCGTGTCCGATACACGTGCCAACAAGCGATTCCGCTCGCAGGAGTGGTTCGACAACCCCAACAACCCCGGCATGACCGCGCTCTATGTGGAGCGCTATCAGAACCAGGAATACACCCGCGACGAGCTGCAGGCCGAAAAGCCGATCATCGGCATCGCCAACAGCGGCTCTGACATCGCGCCTTGCAACAAGATCCACGTCTTCCTGATGGACCGGATCAAGGCGGGCATCCGCGAGGCGGGCGGCATTCCGATGGAATTCCCGGTGCATCCGATTCAGGAAACCGGCAAGCGGCCCACCGCGGCGCTCGACCGGAACCTCACCTACCTCGGCCTCGTCGAGGTGCTGCACGGCTATCCGCTCGACGGCGTGGTGCTGACCACCGGCTGCGACAAGACCACCCCCGCCATGCTGATGGGCGCGGCCACGGTCGACATTCCCGCCATCGCGCTCAACGGCGGGCCGATGCTGGACGGCTGGTGGAAGGGCAAGCGCGCGGGCTCGGGCACCATCGTCTGGGAATCGCGCCGCCTGCTGTCGGAAGGCAAGATCGACTACGAAGAGTTCATGTCGCGCGTCTGCTCCTCGGCTCCCTCGCTGGGGCATTGCAACACCATGGGCACCGCCTCGACGATGAACGCCATGGCCGAGGCGCTCGGCATGTCGCTCACCGGCAACTCCGCCATCCCCGCGCCGTTCCGCGAGCGCATGGCGATGGCCTATCAGACCGGCAAGCGCATCGTTGAGATGGTCTATGAGGACCTCAAGCCGTCGGACATCCTGACCCGCGAAGCCTTTGAAAACGCCATCGTCGTCAACGGCGCCATCGGCGGCTCGACCAACGCCCCGCCGCACCTGCAGGCGGTCGCCCGCCACGCCGGTGTCGAGCTTGACGTGAAAGACTGGGAGACCATCGGCTTCGACGTGCCGCTGCTGGTCAACATGCAGCCCGCTGGCGAATACCTCGGCGAGAGCTTCTTCCGCGCTGGCGGCGTGCCCGCGGTGATGGAAGAGCTGCGCAAGGCGGGCCGCATCCACGAAGGCGCGATGACCGCCAGCGGCAAGACCATGGGCGAGAACGTCACCGGCCTCGGCTCGGTCGATACCGATGTGATCAAGACCTATGACGCGCCGATGCGCACCAATGCAGGCTTCAAGGTGCTCTCGGGCAACCTCTTCGACAGCGCCCTGATGAAGACCTCGGTGATCTCCGAGGACTTCCAGAAGCGCTTCCTGTCGGAGCCGGGCAAGGAGGGCATCCTCGAGGCCCGCGCCATCGTCTTCGAAGGCCCCGAGGATTACCACGACCGGATCAACGATCCCGAGCTGAAGATCGACGAGCATTGCATCCTGTTCATCCGCAACGTCGGCTGCGTCGGCTATCCCGGCTCCGCCGAGGTGGTGAACATGCAGCCGCCCGATGCGCTGATCCGGCAGGGCATCAACCACATGCCCACCGTCGGCGACGGGCGTCAGTCCGGCACCTCGGAAAGCCCCTCGATCCTCAACGCCTCGCCCGAGGCGCTTGTGGGCGGCGGTCTGGCTTATCTCGAAACCGGCGACATGGTGCGGCTCGACCTCAATGCCAGCACGATGAACGCGCTGGTCGATGACGCCGAGTGGGAGAAGCGCAAGGCCGACTGGCAGGCGCCCGAACTGGTCAACCAGACCCCGTGGCAGGAGATCTACCGTCGCCACGTCGGGCAATTGTCCGACGGCGGCTGCCTCGAACTGGCCACGGCCTACCAAAAGGTCGCCCGCGTCCTGCCGCGCGACAACCACTGACGCAGTTCAGTTCCGGCGCGGGCGAGGGGACGCCCGCGCCGTTTCCTTGTCCAATCTCTTGTCCAATCTCCTGGGAGGAGTTTCATGCAGAGCATCATCATCACCGGTGCGGGCAGCGGCATCGGCCGGCTGACCGCGAAATCATTCCTCGACGCGGGCTGGAAGGTCGGCCTCGTCGGGCGCCGCGAGGCGCCGCTAGAGGAAACCGCGGACGGCAATCCCAATGCGCTGGTCCTGCCCTTCGACGTCTCCGACCCCGCGGCGGTGGAGGCGGGCTTTGACAAGGCGATGGCCGAATGGGGCCGCATCGACACGCTGTTCAACAACGCCGGCGTCAACGTGAAAGGCGCGATGATCGACGAGATCCCCGCCGAGGATTGGCTCAAGCTCTCCTCGATCAACATCTCGGGCATGTTCCTCTGCGCCCGCGCCGCCTTTGGCCGGATGCGCAAGCAGGACCCGCAGGGCGGACGGATTATCAACAACGGCTCGGTCTCGGCGCATGTGCCGCGCTGGGGCTCGGCGCCCTATACCACCTCGAAACATGCGGTCACCGGGCTGACCCGCTCGCTGTCGCTGGACGGGCGGGCGTTCAACATCGCCTGCGGCCAGATCGACATCGGCAATGCGCTCACCGACATGGCGCAGGCGATGACCCAAGGGGTGCCGCAGGCCGATGGCTCCATCGCTGTAGAGCCGGTGATGGACGCGAAACATGTGGCCAGCACGGTGATGCATATGGCCACGCTGCCGCTCGAGGCGAACGTGCAGTTCGTCACCGTCATGGCTCCGGCCATGCCCTACATCGGGCGCGGCTGAGCGCCGACCGGCACCCCGGCGATTTACAATCGCCGGGGTCTGGCCTATCGGGGGGCCGACGTAGGAAAAGGCGCTCCATATGCCCAAGACGCTCGTGACCGGCGCCGCCGGATTTATCGGTTTCCACCTGTGCCAGCGACTGCTTGCCGAAGGCCATGAGGTCATCGGTCTCGATGCGATCACCGATTACTACGATGTCTCGCTGAAACGCGCCCGCATTGCGCAGCTGGAGAACGAGCGTTTCACCTTCGTGAAGGGCCGGGTCGAAACCCGCGGCCTGCTCATGGATCTCTTCGCGCAGCACCGCTTTGATTATGTCTTCCATCTCGCCGCGCAGGCCGGGGTCCGGCACTCGATCGAGCAGCCGCGCGACTATCTCGACAGCAATATCGCGGGCACCTTCGAGCTGCTCGAAGCGGCGCGGGCGCATCCGCCCAAACATATGCTCATCGCCTCGACCTCTTCGGCCTATGGGTCGAACACCGAGATGCCCTATGTCGAGACGATGCGGACGGATCACCAGATGTCCTTCTACGCGGCGACCAAGAAGGCGACCGAGAGCATGGCGCACAGCTATGCGCATCTCTACGATCTGCCGGTCACGATGTTCCGCTTCTTCACCGTCTACGGCCCGTGGGGCCGCCCGGACATGGCGCTCTTCAAGTTCACCAAGGCGATCCTGCAGGGCGAGGCGATCGACGTCTACAACCGCGGCGACATGATGCGCGACTTCACCTATGTGGACGATCTGGTCGAGGCGTTGGAACGGCTGGCACCGCTGGCGCCCCAGCGCGGCGCGCCCGCCTGCGCCGAAGACAGCCTGTCGCCGGTGGCGCCGTGGCGTGTGCTCAATATCGGCAATGGCAGCCCGGTGCAGCTGACCGCCTTCATCGAGGCGATCGAGGCGGCCACCGGCCTTACCGCCAAGCAGAACCTGCTGCCGATGCAGCCCGGCGACGTGCCCGCCACATGGGCCGACACCACGCTGCTTACCGCGCTGGCAGGGGATGCGCAGCACACGCCGGTGACCGAGGGCGTGCGCCGCTTCGTGGCGTGGTACCGCGCCTATTACGCGGTCTGAGCCGGGCCGGATCGGGGCCGATCTGAACTCGGCTGGTCCCGCCGCTTCTTCTCTTTGAAAATACGCCGGGGGTGAGGCCGCAGGCCGAGGGGGCAGCGCCCCCTCAATACCGGTATCTCACATCCGCGGCGGACGGTGATGCGGCACGCCGCGCTGCCGCTCGCGGTGCCAGATGTAAAGCCCGGCGCCGATGATGATCGCCGCGCCCAGCAGCGTCCAGGGCGTCGGCCATGTGCCGAAGATCAGCAGGCCCGCGGCGGCGGCGCTCAACAGCTGCAGATAGACCACCGGCGCCAGAACCGAGGCATCGGCATAGCGGTGCGCTGCCGTGGCCAGCATATGCGCCACCGCCCCGAAGATGCCGATCACCGCCAGCATCACGCCCACGCCGGTGCTTTCGGGCGCCTCCCAGCTTGGCAGCACCACCGGCGCCAGCAGCAGCGTCGGCAGCGCGCCGCCCCAGACCTGCGAGGTGGCGTTGCTCTCCTTGCCCGCCATCTGCCGCGTGAGGATGAAATAGAGCGCGGCGCTGCTCAGCGCGCCCACCGACAGCAGCATCGCCGGGTGGAACTCTGCGCCCCAGGGCTGCATCACCACCAGCACGCCCAGAAAGCCGACGCAGACCGCGCCGATCCGATGCGGGCCGACCTTCTCGCCCAGCAGCGGGATCGCCAGCAGCGTCACCACGATCGGCCCGGCGAACATGATCGTCGTGGTCACGGTGATCGGCAGATAGCCAAGCGCGAGGAAGTTCAGCATCGTGCTGCCAAACAGCGCCGCGGCGCGCAGCGCCTGTTTCCACGGATGCTCGGTGTGAAACAGCGCCTTTCCCTCGCGCGGGAAGAAGGCGACGAGCACCAGCACCAGATGCGCGGCATAGCGGCACCAGACCACCTGCAGTGCGGGGATCCCGTGCTGCAGCAGCCATTTCGCCGAGGTGTCGATACAGGTGAAGCCGATGACGCCAATGGCCATCAGCGTCAGGCCCAGGGCCGTCTTGTCTTCGCGGGGAGCGACGGCCATGGCTCAGCGCGTCCGCGCCGGTTGGAGGGGCATTTGTTCAGCCTTTCAGGTGCTTGGAGAGGTAGTCGACCATTTCCGGCACCATGTGCCCGGCAAAGCCGTTCTGCAAGGCCTCGGCCAGCGTTTCCGAGGCACAGCCGGACATGCGCGAGCGCGCCCCCAGTTCTTCGGCCATGGCGCGGTAATAGCCCACGTCCTTGGCGGCATTGTCCACCGAGAAGGCCAGATCGAGCTTGCCGTCCATCGCCCAGCTTTTGATGAAATCCATCATGCCCGAATGGTTCGGCCCCGCCGCCAGCACGCCGTAGAGTTTCTCGCGCGGGATGCCCGCAGCGTCGCCCATGGCAAAGGCCTCGGACATGGCCATGGCGGTGGTCATGGCAAAGAAGTTGTTGATCAGCTTGATCGTATGTCCAGAGCCGAGCGGCCCGAGGTGAAAGACGTTCTCGCCCAGCACGTCCAGCACCGGCTTGACCTGCGCGTAGGTCGCTTCGTCCCCGGCGCACATGATGTTCAGCTTGCCCTCTTTGGCGTGGGCGGGCGTGCGCCCGAGCGGCGCGTCGAGATAGCTTGCGCCCTTGCCCGCCAGTTCTGCGCCGATGCGCTGGGTCGAGCCGGGCAGGGAGGTGCCGAAGTCGATGACGATCTGCCCCGCCTTGGTGCCCGCCAGCACGCCATCCTCGCCGAAGATCCGGCTCTCGACCTGCTCGGAGGTGCCGACGCAGAGCATCACGATGTCGCTGCCCGCTGCCAAGTCACGCGCCGACCCCGCCTCGGAGCCGCCCCGCGACAGCGCTTCTTCAACGCCGCTGCGGTCGCGGTTGCCAAGGACGCTCACGTCGTAACCCGCCTTTTGCAGGCATTCGACCATGGCCCGGCCCATGAGGCCGAGCCCGATGAACCCGATGCTGGGTTTGCTCATGTCTTGTCCTTTCTGTGTGAAGAGACGGGCCTAAGTGAAAAGGCGGGCGCGGGCTTACATCACCGCGCCGACCTGCCAGGGCACGAACTCATAGTCGCCAAGCCCCAGCGCTTCGGATTTGCTCTGCTCGCCCGAGGCCATACGCAGCCACATCTCATAGATCTCGCGGCCCACTTCCTCGACCGAGGCACCCTCGGTGAGGATGCGCCCGGCGTTGACGTCCATATCCTCGGTCTGGCGCTGATAAAGCTCGTTGTTCGAGGCGACCTTCATGGTCGGCGAGGGTTTCGCGCCGAAGGCCGAGCCGCGCCCGGTGGTGAAGCATACGAGGTTGCAGCCCGAGGCGATCATCCCGGTGACCGAGGCGGGGTCGTAGCCGGGGCTGTCCATGAAGGTGAAGCCCTTGGCGGTGACCGGCTCGGCATATTTATAGACGCCCATCAGCGGCGTGGTGCCGCCCTTCGACGCCGCACCGAGGGATTTCTCGAGAATGGTGGTCAGCCCGCCCTTCTTGTTGCCGGGCGAGGGGTTGTTGTCCATCGAGCCGCCGTTGCGCTCGGTGTAATCCTCCCACCAGTGGATCAGGTCGATCAGCTTTTTGCCGATCTCGGGGGTGGTGGACCGGGCGGTCAGCAGATGCTCGGCGCCGTAGATCTCGGGTGTCTCCGACAGCACGCCGGTGCCGCCCTGCGCCACCAGCAGGTCGCAGGCATGGCCGACGGCGGGGTTGGCGGTGATCCCCGACCACGCATCCGAGCCGCCGCATTCGAGGCCGACCATCAGTTCCGAGGCCGGGCATTCGGTGCGCGTGGCTTTGTTGACCTCGGGCAGCATCTTCTCGACCTGCGCGATGCCATGTTCGACGGTCTTGCGCAGCCCGCCTTCGTCTTGGATGTTCATTTTCTGGAACAGCGGGCCGGGGGTCAGCCCATAGGCCTGCACCAGCCAGTCGATCTGCATCACCTCGCACCCAAGGCCCGCCATCAGCACGCCGCCGACGTTGGGGTTGCGCGCATAACCCCAGAGCACGCGCTGCAGGAACTCAAAGCCGGTGCCGTCGCCGCCCATGGCGCAGCCGGTGCCATGCACGAAGGCGACAACGCCGTCGACATTGGGATAGGCGGCCAGCTTCTCGGGGGTGAAATGCTGCGCGATCATCCGCGCGGCGGTGGCCGAGCAGTTCACCGAGGTGAGGATCGCAAGGTAGTTGCGCGTGCCGACCCGGCCGGTCGAGCGGCGGTAGCCCATGAAGGTGTCTTGCTTTGCGGCAGGCGGGACCGGGCGCAGGTTGGTGCCGAACTCATAGTCGGCCTCGACGTTGCGGAACTCGAGGTTGTGGGTGTGGATATGCGCGCCTGCCGGGATGTCTTCGGCGGCGTAGCCGATGATCTGGGCGTATTTGCGCACCGGCGCGCCCTTGGCGATGTCGGTGGTGGCCATCTTGTGGCCGCGCGGGATCAGCGTGGTCGCGCCCTCGTCGCCCACTTCGAGCGGGACGACTGCGGTGACGACGTTGTCATGTTCGGAAAGGCGGACGGTTTTCATCTTGGCATATGCTCCATGGAGCGGCTGTGTGGGGTGTCGGGCAAAGGCCGGGCGGCGCATCTTCGGCGCCAGCGGGGTCTTTGGGAAACTCTCTGCCTCCGATGCCGGAGGGTCAAGCGAAGGGGCGGCGCTTGGCCGCCCCTCCGAAAAGGTCACGTTACAGGAACAGCGTCACCAGCGGCGGCCAGGCCAGCAGCACCAGCAGCGCCAGAAGCTGCAGACCGATGAAGGGCAGGAAGCCGCGGAAGATGTCGGTGAGCGAGATATGCGCCGGGGCGACGGACTTCAGATAGAAGGCCGCGGGGCCGAAGGGCGGCGACAGGAAGCTCACCTGCATGTTCATACAGAACACCACACCGAACCAGATGCCGATATAGCTGCTGTCCACATGGCCGAGCCAGCCGATTTCCTCGGGGGGCAGGCGCATGACGATCGGCAGGAACACCGGCATGATCAGCAGCACGATGCCGACCCAGTCCATGAACATCCCCATGATCAGGAAGATGAACATCATCACAAGGATGATCCCCATGGTGGGCAGGTCCGAGCCGACGATCAGGTTGGCCACATAGCTCGGGCCGCCCGCCAGCGTGTAGGCCGCCGCAAGGGCTGCCGCGCCGATGGTCACCCAGATGATCGTGCCGGTGGATTTGAGCGTGCGCATGACCGCATCCCAGACCACCTCAAAGCTCATCTCGCGGCGGATCAGGCCGATGACGAAGACCGCCACCACGCCCATGCCGGCGGCCTCGGTGATGCCGGTGATGCCGCCATAGATCGAGCCCAGAACGACGCCGATCACCACGGTGGGCGCGATCAGGCCCTTGCCCATCTCCCAGCCGACGGCGGTGCGCTCACGGCCGACGATGAAGAAGACCACGATGGCAAAGACCACCAGCGCGCCGATCAGCCACGGAATGTCCGACACCATGCCAAGCGGGATCGGGTCGACGCCCTCGGTCACGGTGTTGGCACCGGTGACGGTGAAGAACAGCGCGCGCAGCGTCAGCACGGCCACGATCCACATGCCGAACCGCGACAGGAAGCCGAGGAACATCAGGGCTTTCTCGCCGCCCGCCGGGGCGTCCGGATCTGCCGGGGGCAGGGGGGCCTCGTCGGGGTTCATCCGCGTGCGGATGAAGATGTAGATCATGAAGAACGAGGCCAGCATGAAGCCCGGCAGGAAGGACGCGGTGAACAGCGCCTTGATCGAGGTCTCGGTGACCAGCCCGTAGAAGATCAGAACGATCGACGGCGGGATCATCGTGCCAAGCGAGCCCGACGCGCAGATCGTGCCGATGGCGAGGTTCTGGTTGTAGCCAAGGCGCAGCATCTGCGGCAGCGCAATCAGGCCCAGCAGAACCACCTCGCCGCCGATGATCCCCGACATGGCGGCCATGATGACGGCCATGATCGAGGTCACGAAGGCGATGCCGCCACGGGTCCGCGACAGCCACACGTTCAGCGAGCTGTACATGTCCCGCGCGATGCCCGAGCGTTCCAATAGTGAGGCCATAAATATGAACAAGGGTACCGATATCAGTACGTAGTTCACCATCTGCCGATAGACCGCCTGACCCAGCACCGCAAAGGGGCCCATGCCGAAGCGCCCGAACAGCAGATCGGGGCCGAATTTCATCACAAGCGTCGCAACTGCCAGAAAGGCGGAGGCGAAGCCCAGTGGCATCCCGATCGCCAGCAATGCGAACATTGCCAGCAGCAGGATCAGGCTGAGTGTGCCAATATCCACCATTTAAGTCAGTCCTCCAGCGTGCGACGGATGTTTTCAATCTCCGTCTGGTCGATCTCGTCCGCGGGCGAGTGGTGTTCGGGGGCCTTGTTCCAATCCGCGATGAGGTTGGAGAGCGCCTGCAGCGCCACGAGGCCGATGATGATGAGAATGCCGATCTTCAGCGTCGCCGGCAGGGGCGGATCCCACGCGGTGCCAAAGGTCTCCATACGGCCAAGCTTCTGCATGGCTTCGTTGTAGCCACCCCAGAGCAGGCAGAAGAAGAACACCCAGATCAGCGAGACCGAGATCACGTCGGCCAGCTTCTGCATCCAGCGCGGCATCATGTCATAGATAATGTAGATGCGGATGTGGCTGCGCTGCTGCATGGAATAAAGCCCGGCGAACAGGAACACGAAGGACGCGATCCACAGCGACAGCTCGTTGGCCCAGAGCGTGGGCTTCTCAAAGACGTAGCGGGCCACGACCTCGTAGAACATCACCAGCACGATGGCGATGATCGCGATCATCGACAGGCGCGACAGCACCAGCGACAGGATGTCGAGCGGGCCGGTGGGCTCGATCTCGATCGAGCCACGGGTGTCCGACAGGTAGATCGAGCCGAACAGCAGCGCGGCGAGAAGCGCCCACAGCATCACCGACACCATCGGGCGGCCTGCGGGGCGGAGCATTTCGTACATGCCGACAGGTTCGGCAGAGATGAACTGGCTGAGCACGAGCCAGGCGTACACGACCAGCGCAAGCCCGGTGCTTAGCAGGGCCAGCAGCCGGACCGGGCCGCGTAGCGAGCCGAGCCAGAGGCTTTGATTGGACATTGGTTAACCCTTTCGGAGGAGGGGATGTCAGGGTCGATGCGACAAAGATGAAACAAGAAGGGCGGGCCCGGGTCTGGGCCCGCCGCTCTGCCTGTCATGGATCAGGACGCGAAAGCCGCCCTTATTCCGCCGACATCAGGCCCAGCTGGCCCAGGTATTCCTTGTGGCTTTCCACAAGCGCCTTTGCCTCGGGCGACTTCTCGGCCCAGACGTCCCACGCCGACTGCGCGGCTTCGCGGAAGGTCGCGCGGTCTTCTGCGCTCCAGTCATGCAGCGTGACGCCCGCCTCGGTCAGACGTGCGGCTGCTTCGTTGTTGGCCTTCTCGAAGAACAGAGCCGAACGCAGCGCCAGCTTTTCCATCGCGGTTTCGACGATGCGCTTGTTCTGGTCCGACAGACCGTCCCAGACCATCTTGTTGCACGCAAGGTGGTCCGACGGCATCGAGTGGAAGCCGGGGTAGGTGGCGTGTTTGGCCAGATCGAACAGGCCGATCGACTCGTCGTTGGCCAGACCGGAATAGTCGGTGCCTTCGATGATGCCGGTTTCCATCGCGGTGAACACTTCGGTGAAGTCCATCACGATGGGCGATGCGCCGAGGTTTGCGAAGATCTCGGTTTCCATGCCCGGGGGCGACCGGAATTTCCACTCTTTCAGATCTTCGGGGCCAGCGATCGGGGTCGAAGAGACCAGCAATTCCTGACCGTAGACCCACCAGCCGATCAGCTGCATGCCGAACTCATTATAGAGTTCCTGCGCCTGCTCGAGGCCGCCGCCGTAATACAGCCACGACAGCTGCTGGTAGGGGGTGTCATAGCCGCCCATGATGTCGCCGACGAACTGGAAGCCGGCGTTCTTGCCGGTCTGGTACGCACCGCCGGTCATGTCGCAGTCGATGATGCCATTGGCTGC
>NZ_JBSWTP010000009.1:0-2500 GCF_056158605.1 Salipiger sp. ABN3_019 | reverse complement strand
AGGGCGTCGAGTTAGATGGATCAGACCCGAAACCGAGTGATCTAGGCATGACCAGGATGAAGGTTAGGTAACACTAACTGGAGGTCCGAACCCACACCTGTTGAAAAAGGTCGGGATGAGTTGTGCCTAGGGGTGAAAGGCCAATCAAACTCGGAGATAGCTGGTTCTCCGCGAAATCTATTTAGGTAGAGCGTCATCCGAATACCCCTGGGGGTAGAGCACTGGATGGGTAATGGGGCCCCACAGGCTTACTGATCCTAACCAAACTCCGAATACCAGGGAGTACTAGATGGCAGACACACTGCGGGTGCTAACGCCCGTAGTGGAGAGGGAAACAACCCTGACCTCCGGCTAAGGCCCCCAATTCATGGCTAAGTGGGAAAGCAGGTGGGACGACCAAAACAACCAGGAGGTTGGCTTAGAAGCAGCCATCCTTTAAAGATAGCGTAACAGCTCACTGGTCTAATTAAGTTGTCCTGCGGCGAAGATGTAACGGGGCTCAAGCCATGAGCCGAAGCCGAGGATGCGCATAGCGCATGGTAGCGGAGCGTAGTGTGACATAGGACTACTCCTCTTCTGCATCCTTCGGGATGTAATGGAGGAGCAAGTCCTTTCTGTGAAGCCGGGCTGTAAGGCATCCGGTGGAGAGATCACTAGCGAGAATGATGACATGAGTAGCGACAAAGAGTGTGAGAGACACTCTCGCCGAAAGTCCAAGGGTTCCTGCTTAAAGCTAATCTGAGCAGGGTAAGCCGGCCCCTAAGGCGAGGCCGAAAGGCGTAGTCGATGGGAACCAGGTCAATATTCCTGGGCCATGTGGTGGTGACGGATTGCAGAGGTCGTTCTTCCTTATCGGATTGGAAGGGCGGCTGAGCGGTTCCTGGAAATAGCCCCACTTTAAGACCGTACCCTAAACCGACACAGGTGGACTGGTAGAGAATACCAAGGCGCTTGAGAGAACGATGTTGAAGGAACTCGGCAAAATACCTCCGTAAGTTCGCGAGAAGGAGGCCCAGTTTCAACGCAAGTTTTGGCTGGGGGCACAAACCAGGGGGTGGCGACTGTTTACTAAAAACACAGGGCTCTGCGAAGTCGCAAGACGACGTATAGGGTCTGACGCCTGCCCGGTGCCTGAAGGTTAAAAGGAGGGGTGAGAGCTCTGAATTGAAGCCCAGGTAAACGGCGGCCGTAACTATAACGGTCCTAAGGTAGCGAAATTCCTTGTCGGGTAAGTTCCGACCTGCACGAATGGCGTAACGACTTCCCCGCTGTCTCCAACATCGACTCAGCGAAATTGAATTGCCTGTCAAGATGCAGGCTTCCCGCGGTTAGACGGAAAGACCCCGTGCACCTTTACTACAGCTTCACACTGGCATCAGGCCATGCATGTGCAGGATAGGTGGTAGGCTTCGAAGCGGACACGCCAGTGTCCGTGGAGCCTCCCTTGAGATACCACCCTTGCATTGCTTGATGTCTAACCGCGATCCCTTATCGGGTTCCGGGACCCTGTGTGGCGGGTAGTTTGACTGGGGCGGTCGCCTCCTAAAGCGTAACGGAGGCGCGCGAAGGTTGGCTCAGAGCGGTCGGAAATCGCTCGTTGAGTGCAATGGCAGAAGCCAGCCTGACTGCAAGACTGACAAGTCGAGCAGAGTCGAAAGACGGCCATAGTGATCCGGTGGTCCCAAGTGGGAGGGCCATCGCTCAACGGATAAAAGGTACGCCGGGGATAACAGGCTGATACTGCCCAAGAGTCCATATCGACGGCAGTGTTTGGCACCTCGATGTCGGCTCATCTCATCCTGGGGCTGGAGCAGGTCCCAAGGGTATGGCTGTTCGCCATTTAAAGAGGTACGTGAGCTGGGTTTAGAACGTCGTGAGACAGTTCGGTCCCTATCTGCCGTGGGTGTAGGATACTTGAGAGGAGTTGCCCCTAGTACGAGAGGACCGGGGTGAACGATCCACTGGTGGACCAGTTGTCGTGCCAACGGCAGTGCTGGGTAGCTATGATCGGACAGGATAACCGCTGAAGGCATCTAAGCGGGAAGCCCCCCTCAAAACAAGGTATCCCTGAGGGCCGTGGAAGACCACCACGTCGATAGGCCGGAGGTGTAAGTGCAGCAATGCATTCAGCTGACCGGTACTAATGGCCCGATAGGCTTGATCCGATCCAGGAACAGCAAGGCTGTTCCATGATCAATCGAAGCATACAACCCCTACACAATACTTGACTTGGTATCTGTCGCTCCCAGCATTCGGGGGTGTCGGCCCGCAACCTGCTCCGCAGGTCGCTTCCGCCGACCCGCCGCGCTGCGCGCGACGTTGTGGGTTTTTCTCGGTTTGGTGGTCATAGCGCAAGCAAAACACCCGGCTCCATTCCGAACCCGGCCGTTAAGTGCTGCCGCGCCAATGGTACTGCGTCTCAAGACGTGGGAGAGTAGGTCACCGCCAAACCTAGTAAAACCCACAAACTCCAAACAAAACGTATCTCTCAGACGATCTA
>NZ_JBSWTP010000008.1:0-26174 GCF_056158605.1 Salipiger sp. ABN3_019 | reverse complement strand
CAACGCTAGCCTGTTTTCAGGGTGAGGACTCGGGAGGACACGATGGATCAGGCGATGCCTGCGCTCGACTACAGCTTCTATTTCCGCGAGCGGCCAGTGCTGGTGACCGGCGGTGCCTCGGGCATCGGGCTGGCGATTGCCGAGCGTCTGCTGGCCTCGGGCGCGAAGGTCGCGATCTGGGACCTGCGCCGTGACCGGCTTGACGTGCTGGCGCAGCGACATGGGGACCGCCTGTTGACGCAGGAGGTCGACGTGGCCGATGCCGATGCGGTCTGCGCGGCCATGGCAAAAATCGTCACGACCTGGGGCGGTCTGGCGCACCTCGTGAACAATGCGGGCATCATCGGGCGCATCATGACGCTGGATGCCTTCGACGCGGGTGAATTCCAGCGCGTGCTCTCAGTGAACCTCGCCTCCGTCGCGCAGGTCACCGCCGCCTTCGTGAAGGCGGACGGCGATTTCGGCGAACGTTCCATCGTGAACCTGTCGTCCATCGCGGCTCGGACCGGTGGCATGGTGGGCAACATGGCCTACGCCACCACGAAGGCCGGTGTCGCCACCATGACCCTGTCCATGTCGAAGGAATTGGCGCCGAAGGTCCGTGTCAACGCCATGGCGCCCGGTATCATCGACACGGAGATCCAGATGGATTCTCTCGGTGACCGGGCCAAAGTCGACGCGCTGGCCGACATCATCCCGATGAAGCGGCTGGGCCTGCCGGGGGAAGTGGCGGAAGCTGCGATCTGGCTGCTGTCGCCGGGGTCCTCCTACACTACCGGGTCGCTGCTCGACGTGGCGGGAGGGCGCTGAGATGAGCCGAGCGGCCACCCTGCGCAACCTGATTTCCGGCACGGAAATCGTCTCCGCCCCCGGTGCCTATGACACGCTGACCGCGCGCCTCGTGGAGCGCGCCGGCTTCCCTGCGATTTACATGACCGGATTCGGTGCGACCGTCGCCCGGCTGGGTCTGCCGGACCTGGGCTTCATGACCCAGACGGAGATGACTGCCCATGCCCGTGACATGGTCCGCGGTACGTCCGTTCCGGTGATCGCCGATGCTGACACCGGCTACGGCGGAGTCAACAACCTGCATCGCACCATCGAGGAATACGTACAGGCCGGTGTCGCCGCCGTGCACCTCGAGGATCAGATACTGCCGAAAAAATGCGGCCAACTGGGCGGCATCAGGCTGGAGACGCCCGGCGCCAATGTGCGGCGCCTGAAAGCGGCGATGACGGCCCGCGGCGACAGCGACATGGTGATTATCGCTCGTACCGATGCGCTTGGCGTCGACGGCCTGGAGGCCGCGCTCGACCGGGCGAAGGCTTATGCCGATGCCGGCGTCGACATGGTCTTCGTCGACGGGGTGAAGACTATCGCACAGGCCGAAACCATCGGCCGGACGCTGGATTTCCCGCGCGTGCTGAGCATCGTCGATGGCAATGAAACCGCGGATCTGACCACGCAGGATGCGCAGGATATGGGGTTCTCGGTTGTCTTTCACGCGCTTTCCACGCTGCTGTCGGCATCGCGCGCCGTGGCTGGAACACTGGCCGAGCTGAAGGCAACCGGCACCACATCCGGGCTGGCGGGGCAGATGGACGACTATGCCACGCTGAGCGACGCGGTCGATCTGCACCGTTGGGAGGAGATCGACGCCACTTACGGCTGAAGATTTAGCCACGTCAGAGAGAGTGTGTCACAGGGAGGAAACAATGACGACTCGCACCTATGGAAAGATCATCGCCAGCATCGCGCTGGCCACCGTAACGGCCGCAGCAGCCCTGCCCGCCCACGCACAGGACCGCGTCCGCTGGCGGATGCACTCCACCTACCCCGAGGCGATGCCCGTGGCTGGCGCCACGTCCTATCACTTGGGCAAAACCATCGACATGATCTCGGGCGGAGCCTTCGACATCCGGGTCTTCGAACCAGGTGCGCTGGTGGCCGGCACGCAGTATTACGACGCGGTTTCGAACGGGTCTATCGACGCGGCCTACGGGTCGCCGGCCTTCAACACGGGCAAGAACTCGGCCTATGCCTTCTTCGCGGCCGTGCCCTTCGGCCCCGGCGCCGGTGAGATGATGGCCTGGCTGCGCCACGGCGGCGGTATGGAACTGGCCAACGAACTCTACGCCGAAGATAACCTCTACATGCTACCCTGCGGTATCCTGCCGCCGGAAACGGCCGGTTGGTTCCGAAAGGAAATCAAGACGATGGATGATCTGAAGGGGCTGAAAATGCGGTTCCTCGGCCTGGGCGCGAAAGTGATGGAGAAGTTCGGCGTCTCCACTCAGCTGCTGGCCCCGGGCGAGATCTACCAGGCGCTGGAACTGGGCACGCTGGATGCGGCGGAGCAGTCCATCCCTGCGGTGGACCGGGGTCTCGGCTTCTACCAGATCGCTAAGTACAATTACTTCCCCGGCTGGCACCAGCAATCCACCGTGCAGGAGCTGCTGATCAACCTCGACAGCTGGAACGCGCTGGATGAGGGCAAGCAGACCATGGTGAAGCTGGCCTGCGACCAGGCGCTGATGCAGCAGTTCGCGGACGGCGAAGCGGCCGAGTTCGAGGTGATGCAGGCGAATGTCGAGGACGGCGTGCAGAACATGACCTGGAGCGACGACCAGCTCGATCAGTTCCGCACCGCATGGGAGGAGGTCGTCTCCGACGAGACCGGCTCGAACCCTGATAGCCAGCGGGTGTGGGACAGCCTCACCAAGTTCCGCGAGAACTACAAGATCTGGGGCGAAGCCGCCTACCTGAAGTAACCTCCGCCTCGGCGGAAACCGGATGCGCGGGACCTGGCGCCCGCGCATCCCGCGGCGACTTGGGAGGGGACCTTGCACGCGCTTCTGAAAATTTCGGACATCTTCGATACCATCGGTCGACGGATCGGCCAGATCGGCGCTTGGATGATCGTGCCGATGATCCTGATCATCGTCTACGACGTGGTGACCCGCAAGTTCGTGGTGGTGCAGCAGTTCGTGCAGAACTCCGCGTTGAACGACTTCCTGTCACCGACCAAGCTGCAGGAGGCCGAATGGCACTTGCACGCGATCATCTTCCTCCTGGCCTACGGCCTCGCCTACCTGAATGGCACGCATGTCCGGGTCGATCTCTGGCGCGAAACCCGCAGCCCGCGGACCAAGGCCTGGATCGAGGTCGCGGCGCTTCTCGTGCTCGGCATTCCATACATCTGCGTCCTGATCTGGGCATCCTACAACTTGGCCTATACCTCCTTCCTACAGGGTGAGGGATCTTCGGCGATGACCGGCATTCCGCACCGCTGGGTCATCAAGTCCTTCGTCCCGCTGGGCGCGACTGTTCTGCTGATGGCCCTGACCGCCACCCTGATCCGACTGGGCTTGTTCCTGGGCGGGTCCCCCGCGATCCGCGAGGCTGCCGGAAGCCGTCTGGGCATGCTGGGCATCCATGCCGAAGCCGAAGACCGGAGGACAGAGGCATGATCGAAGCGATCAAGTGGCATCTCTACGACTACATCGGCGGCTACATGTTCCTCGTGCTGGCGCTGTCGCTCTTCCTGGGCTTCCCGGTCGGGCTGACGCTGGGCGGGCTGGCCCTGCTTTTCACGCTGGCGGGCATCGGCCTGGATCTGATGTCGGTGAACGAACTTTTCCTCTATGCCGACCGTCTCTGGCAGACCGCGGCAGTCAACCAGGTGCTGGTCGCCGTGCCCGCCTTCGTCTTCATGGGCATTATGCTGGAGAAGTCCCGCGTCGCGGCGGAACTGCTACGGGCGTTGCAGTTGATCCTGGTCAAGGTGCCCGGCGGACTGGGCCTCGCCGTCACGCTTCTGGGCACGATCATGGCCGCGACCACCGGGATCATCGGGGCCTCCGTCGTCATGCTGACCATGATGGCCCTACCCGCGATGCTGGATGCGGGCTACGATAAGCGGCTGGCTTCGGGCACGGTGGCGTCCTCCGCGACGCTCGGGATCCTGATCCCGCCGTCGATCATGCTGGTGATGATGGCCGATCTCATGGCGATCCCGGTGGGTGATCTGTTCCTCGCCGCCATCGCGCCGGGGTTGCTGCTGGCCGCACTTTACTGCGCCTACATCATCGTCATGGCCATCGTGAAACCCGAGCGGGCCCCCAGGATTGCACGCGCGACCGAGGAAATCGGCGCAGCCAACATCACGCGCCTCATGCTGAAAGGGTTCGTCCCGCCGGTCATCCTGATCATGCTTGTCCTGGGCTCGATCTTCGCCGGTTGGGCCACACCCACCGAAGCGGCGGGAATCGGGGCCTTCGGCGCGATGATCCTCGCGCTGTTCAACAAGCGGCTGAACGGGCGCATTCTGAACGACGTGTGCATCCAGACGGCCTCGACTTCCGCGATGATCTTCCTGATCATGGCTGGCGCCACGGCCTTCTCCTACACCTTCCGCGCGCTCTACGGCGAAGACCTGATCCTCGACTTCATCGCCTGGATGGACCTCAGCCATTGGGGCTTCCTGATCCTGCTCATGGCGCTGATCTTCTTCCTCGGGTTCTTCTTCGACTGGCTGGAGATCACGCTGATCGTGCTGCCGGTCTTCGCACCCGTAGTCGCGAGCATGGCGTCGGAATTCGCGCCGGTGCTGGGGATCGAGGACCTGCCGATCGCCGACCAGCGCGCGCAGATGCTGTTCTGGTTCGCAGTGATCGTCGCCGTGAACCTGCAGACCAGCTTTCTGACGCCGCCTTTCGGCTTCGCGCTCTTCTTCCTCAAGGGGTCCGCCCCGCCCGAGGTGAAGATCGTCGACATCTACAAGGGCATCATCCCCTTCGTTGCAATCCAGCTGGTGGGCCTGGGACTGGTGATTGCCTTCCCGCAGATTGCCCTGTCGTTGCCCCGCCTTCTGGACTGAGCCCGAGGAAAAGACCATGATCAACACGATCAAGACCAGGCTCGCCTCCGGCGAGTTCATCAAGGCCGCCTGGGCGCATTTCGGCAGCGCTGATGTCTGCGAGGCGATGGTGCGTGCAGGGTGGGATACCATCCTGATCGACGGCGAACACGGCCCTGGCGGGATCGAGGACTGGGTGCAGATGCTGCGCGCTGTTGAACTGGCCGGCGGCGAGGTGGTGCTCCGGGTGCCCGACACCTCCGCCTCCACCCTGCAGAAGGCGCTGGACCGCGGGTTTCGCACGCTCGTTGTGCCCCATGTGGATGACTTCGCCACTGCGCAGGCGGTGGTGGAGGCCTGCCTCTTCCCGCCGCGGGGACATCGCAGCTTCGCCTCTCCGCTGGTGCGGGCCTCACAGTTCGGTGCGCGTGGCGACTACACGCAGGTTGCCGCGGACGAACTGTGCCTGATGTTGCAATGCGAGCATGAAAGCGCGGTGGAGGAACTGGCCCGCATCGCCGCCCTGCCCGCCTGCGACAGCATCTTTATCGGGCCGAACGACCTGGCCGGCTCCATCGGCTACCTCTGCCGCGACCGGGAAGAGGCGCCGATGGTGCTGCGGGCACGGGCCGAAGCTACTGCGCGTGCCGCGGGCATCCCGCTCGGCACCATCCTGGGCCCCGAAGGGTTCGAGGAGCTGCGCGCCATCGGCTACGGTTTCGTGGTGGGGCCCAGCGACGTAACCCTGCTCACCGAGGCCGCACGCGCTGCCCTGGTCGACGACACGCAGGCCGGAGGCTATTGAGGTCTGACGGGCCGCAGGAACAACGGCCCCCGGAACAAGCAGGATTTCCCCGACCGGTCCAGTGATCGGGGAAGCCCTGCCGCGCCTCATCAGAGCGTGGAATAGCCGCCATAGATCATCTGTACCGATCCGGTGATGAAGCTTGCGCCCGGCGTAGTCAGGTAGGTGGCCAGGTTGGCGATCCCCGCGGCCGTGGACATGCTGCGCGCGCTCGAAGCGAATGGCATCATCTCGCTGGAGACGAAGACCAAGTCGGGCGGCTACCTGTCGAGCGAATACTATGAGGTAGACCTGACCGAGAAGGGTCGGAAGTCCAGGGCCTGGGATGCGCAGAAGGGCTTCTGCATCGGACACCGCGAGGTCGCGGAAACCTGCCAGAGGCGTCCTACGATATCGGAAGTAAGATCTAGAAAATCTTACCATTTTTCGGCTATCCGTGATGTGCGGGGTTATTCGATGCGGCTTTCGTTGTGCGACAGGCTGAAGCCGCCCGCCACCAACCTATCGCCGTCGTTGAGGCTTTTGCGGCAGCGCCATTTCCAGACCGAAAGGATCGCGCCTCGGATTTCGCGTCGGGAGATCAGCGTCGCGATGAAGGCGGTGCATGACGCTGCGATCCGTTTCCGCTGAGTTGGCGCTGAAGTAAAAACTATTTGTAAGACGGTTGCGCGATCCCCCCGAGAGCGCTGCCGCGAAAACTGTTAAACCGACGGCAGGTGTATCCGGTTCGCAGGCCCGGGTCCCAACTACTATCCGATAAGACTGGTTATCGGATACGACTTTGCAAAAACATCGCGCGCGCGATCAGCGTGGCATAGAAGCCGCATAATTTTCGGCAAGCTACTGGAAACATTGCGTGTCTGAGGTCTGGCCGTAGGGTCGCCCCAAATTTACCCGACCGAGAAGACCCATGACGACAGAGACCCAGACCACCGAGCCCCAGACCACCGAGCCTGCCATCTCCAAGAAAGGGCTGCGGGCCCCAACGCGCAGGGAGGTCCTCGGATTGTCCGGGGCATCGGTTGTGTTCCTGCTCGGCTGGTTCACCGAAGAAGGGCTCGCCATGGCCAAGGATTACTTCTACCCAGATCAATATCAAATCCAGGCGGACGCGATCCGCGGCGAACTCTCCAGAAAAACCGATGAGATCAAGAGCCTCACCGACCGCATGGCCGAAGACCTGTCCGGGCTGCGCGACGGCTCCGCTGACTCCGCGGCGCTCGAAGGGTTCCTTGCCAAGGCGGAACAGCTCATGCAGCGCACCGAGGAGCTCCAGCCCGCGGTCACCCGGGCCTCCGACGTCTCTGCGCAACTGGCCAGGGCCGACGCCGCCTCGAAGGCGACCGAAATCGCCCACCTAGGCTACAGCACCCGGCCGGACGTTACGATCCGGGAACACGAGGGGTTTGAGCTCTGTGGCGAGCGGTTCTTCTTTGGAGCCAGAAATTGGCGTCCAACGTTCGACAATGCCATTTCTGCGGACCTCGCCTTCCGAGAGGAAACGCAGAGCGATGGTAGTTTCCACCCAGGCGAAATCCTGAGCATCCGGGGAGAAACCACGCTGGCCACTGTGGCCTATAGCGGTGTGGTGGGGCAGGGCGACGACCGGCGGCTCGCGTTCAACGTGGCCTGTAATCCAATCCCGGCTTCCTGAGGCGGGCATAGGCCTCGGCTTCGACCGCCATATCTGAGGTGCTGCCTCCCCCGGAGCCACCAAACCTGAAAACTATGGCACATCGATGCCGCCAGGGGGCGGTTACAGCATCAACCCGCTGGCAGCACCCTGAACCGCGCCGGGTTTTCCGGAGGCTGATTGTCGTTAGTTACGCGGCCATGTTCTCAGTTTCCAGAGCCGCGTAGAAGTTTGTCTCTGCCTCGGCAGGCGGGATGTTCCCGACGGACCCGAGATTTCGGCTGGAGTGAACACTATTAGTAATAGTGTTCACTCCAGCGCCGTTCCGCACCCCCCGTTCCCGGGCGCCGCGGCGGCTTTCCATCTTCCCGAGTAAACAAAATTTAGGCAATCTGATCACCATGTCCGAGATGCGCCTGCACGACCCCGCCGGAAACCGCCTTTATCTCAATGCCGAGGAGCGCGCCGCCTTCCTCGCTGCGGCGCGGCAGCAGCCCGCCCGTGACCGCACGCTCTGCGAGATGCTGCACTGGACCGGCTGCCGGCCCTCCGAGCTGCTCGAGATCACCCCGGCCCGCGTCGATCTCTCCGGCGGCAGTATTACGATCCGCAGCCTGAAGAAGCGCAAGGATGCTTCCGGGCGGCAGAAGGTGATCTTCCGATCCGTGCCGGTGCCGGCGGAGTTCCTCGACACGCTCAACACCGCGCATGGCATTCGCGAGGCGCAGCGCTCGCGGAAGAAAGCGGCGCAGCCGATCTGGAATCTCGGCCGGGTGCGGGTCTGGCAGATCGTGAAGGGCGTCATGATCGAGGCGGGCGTTCCCGATGCGCCGCACCGCTCGCCCAAAGGGCTGAGGCATGGCTTCGGCGTGCATGCGACCGTCCAGGGCGTGCCCCTGCACATGCTGCAGCGCTGGCTCGGCCATGCCCAGCTCAGCACGACGGCGATCTATGCCGATGCCGTCGGCCGCGAAGAGCAGGATATCGCCGCCCGGATGTGGCGCTAGGGGCGCGAATTCGGTGACCATGAGCTGTAGCTGTCAGGTGAAGCGGTGCGCGATTTTCAAAGAGGGGTCTCCGTAAACCGTGGAAGTCGGCTTCGTGGGTATTCCGTTGAAAAACTCCGCTTGTCTGAAGAGCTGGCCGCTGATTTAATTTGGCTGCGGCAGCTTGAGATGAACGGCGATGATGGGGTCCCGGCAGGAAGCGCAAGGCGCTCTCTTCTACGAGTTCTCGATCGAAACGCACGTTCCGCCGGACCACATGCTCCGATCAGTTGATCAATTCGTCGACCTGGCCAGCATCCGGCAGCACCTGGCGCCATTCTACAGCTCCACCGGACGACCGTCGGTTGATCCGGAACTGATGATCCGCATGCTTCTGGTGGGTTACATCATGGGCATCCGGTCCGAGCGCCGGCTCTGCGAGGAGGTCCATCTCAACCTTGCCTACCGCTGGTTCTGCCGCCTCGATCTGACCGTCCCGGTGCCGGATCATTCGACCTTTTCCAAGAACCGCCACGGCCGCTTCCGCGACAGTGACCTGTTGCGCCATCTCTTCGAGACCGTGGTGGCGCGCTGCCTCGAGGAGGGCCTCGCCAGCGGCCAGCGCCTCGCCGCGGACGCCAGTATCATCCAGGCTGACGCGAACCGGCAGAACTCCACGCCGAAGTCGGACTGGCGCCCCGCCAGCATCGATCCCGGAGACGCGCCTCGGGCCGTCAGGGAGTACCTGGACACGCTCGACGATGCCGCCTTTGGCGCAGCGAGCCCGGTCGAACCGAAGTTCACCTCGCATTCCGATCCGGCCTCGCAATGGACCGGGGCTCGGGGAGGTCCGGCCTACTTTGCCTATT
This sequence comes from Salipiger sp. ABN3_019, assembly GCF_056158605.1. Taxonomy (NCBI): domain Bacteria; kingdom Pseudomonadati; phylum Pseudomonadota; class Alphaproteobacteria; order Rhodobacterales; family Roseobacteraceae; genus Salipiger; species Salipiger sp. ABN3_019. The sequence goes on along the minus strand of NZ_JBSWTP010000008.1, from coordinate 17,023 downwards.
CCACCAACTACCTGATCGATACCGACAACGGCGTGATCCTTGATGTGGAGGCCACCCGGTCGATCCGTCAGGCCGAGGTTGGATCGGTGCGGACGATGATCGACCGGGTGAACGATACCTTCGGCATCGCACCGGAACGGCTGATCGCCGACACCGCCTACGGCACCGGCGTCATGCTGGACTGGCTGGATCAGCAGCGCGGCATCGCACCCCATATCCCGGTGTTCGACAAGTCAGCTCGCCGGGACGGAACATTCGAGCGCGCCGACTTCGCCTATGATGCCGAGAGGGATGTCTACATCTGCCCGGGCGGCAAGGAGTTGAAGCAAAGCCGCCGGACCTTCACGAAACCCCGGGAGAAAAAACCCGATGAAGATGGCATGCTTCGCTACCGCGCCGGCAAGGCCGATTGCGATGCCTGCGAGTTGAAAGCGCGTTGCTGCCCCAAGGCGCCCTCGCGGAAAATCCTCCGGTCGATCTTCGAGCCCTCCCGGAATCGGGCGCGTGCGATTGCTCACCCGTCTCCTCGTCGATCGGTTCGTCGCCATGGTGCGCAACGGCACATCGGGCGACCTGGCGGCGTGGCTCGTTGAAGCAGCGACCAGCGAGATCGCCTCATTCTCCCGCGGCCTCGCCGCTGATCGAGCTGCTGTGGTCGCAGCCCTGACGGAGCCTTGGTCCAACGGTCAAACGGAGGGACAGATCAACCGCCTCAAGACCCTCAAACGACAGATGTACGGCAGGGCCAACATCGAGCTTCTGAAAGCGCGTCTGGTCGCTGCATCATGACGCTGGAGATGCACCAAATTTGATTCAGAGCCCAGATTTCCGGCTGATAGCCGGCCGCGTGCAAGCTGGCCAGCGTGCCGGCGTCGACCTTGTAGGTCTTCACATGGGCATGGGCGGCCGTCTTCGACCTTTATTGGAACCAGTTGTATAGCGGATAAGTCACTAGACCGGGAAAAAGCACCAGCAAGACAAGTACCAACAGATGTGTTCCCAAGAAGGGAAGTACGCCGAGCGCGGCCCGCTCAATCGGTATTTTCCCGACCCCGGAGATGACGTTTAGAACGGTGCCCACGGGGGGTGTAATCAAGCCGATGGACGCGCAGATGATGAACAGTACGCCAAAGTAGATGGGGTCTATGCCGGCCGCCTTGACTACCGGGATCAGGATCGGTCCCAGGATGAGAACGATGGGTGTCAGGTCCATCACCATTCCGATCGCGAAGACAATCGCAAGAATGACAAGCAATAGCAGAACACGGTTGTCCAGGAACGGTTCCACCAATCGGACCATTTGTTGCGGCAATTGGGCAATGGTGATCAACCAGGCAGAGACAAGCGCGGAGGCGACTAGCAACATGATGACCGATGTCATCCGCGCCGCCGCGAGAAACACTGGCATGAGGTCGCCTAGGCTGATTTCGCGATAGATGAACAGGGACACCAACAATGCATAGACCGCAGCCACGACCGCCGCCTCTGTCGGGGTGAAGACACCGGCGCGCAGGCCGACGATCACGATCACCGGAAGCATGAGTGCCCAGAAGGATTGGCCCAGGATGCGGAGCCGCTCGCGGCCGGATACCTTCTCTTGCAGGGCTTCGTCCCCGTTGCGGGTCATGACCCACCAGGTGACCGCCAGCGCGACGGACAACAGCACGCCCGGCGCAATCCCGGCGAGAAAGAGCTTGCCGATCGACAAGTTCGTGGCGACCCCGAATACCACGAAGGCAACAGATGGCGGTATGATCGGCGCAATGATCCCGGCCGATGCAACCAATCCGCCGGCGCGCTCGGGCCGATAGCCTGACCGCACCATCATCGGTAGAAGAAGACCGCCCAGTGCCGCCGTGTCGGCGACCGCAGAGCCGGACATCGACGCCATCAGGACGCCGGCGAAAATGGCAACATAGCCAAGCCCGCCACGGAAGTGCCCGACTAGGGCCGAGGCAAGTGCAACAATCCTCCTGGAGATCCCTCCGGCATTCATCAGTTCGCCCGCGAGCAGGAAGAAGGGAACGGCCATCAAGGGAAAGCTGTCCACCCCGTTCACGAGGTTGAGGGCGATGATCTGGGGATCGAAGAGGTGAAGATGCAGCATCAAGGCGACGGCGGTCACCAAGAGCGAGAAAGCGATCGGCAAGCCGGTAAAGATGCACAGGAGGAGCGTGCCCAAGAAGATGGCCAAGGTCATTGAAAAGCCTTTTCAGAGGGATGTTGTTGCGCTGTCCGGCGGGGTGGCGTCAGCGACGCCACCTGCGCAGATGGCGCACAAACTGAGAGATCAGCACGACTTCTGCCGCGATGGCAAAGAAGACCGCAGCCCAGTAAAAAATGCTATTGGAGATGGCGGTCACGGGAAGTGGCACGTTCAGATTGATGAATGCTTGTTTCAGAGACCCGGTCAGGATCAGCCCGCAGACAAGTGCCATTGCAAGGATGCAGACCAGGCCAAGGGTGAACTGAACCGTCTTCGGAAGCCTTGAGGTGATCATGTCGGTGGCCATGTGCTCGGATCGGACAAGCCCCACGACGGCACCGAGAAAGACCATCCAGACGAACAGCCAGCGTGATGTCTCATAGGCCCATGGCAGGCCTGAATTCAGCAGATATCGCGCCACGACATTGGAAAAGACCAAGACGATGAGCACCAAGAAAATGGCGAAAATGACAATCTGCAACGCCTGTTCACAGGCTGTCTTCATTTTTTGCAAGATCATGGTCCCCTCCCCGTCTGCGACCGCGCCAATAGGGCATTCAGCACACCTCGACCAGACAGCCTGTATGCGCGGATTTCCGGATCGCTTCGACAACACGCAGGTTGTTCAAGCCATCCTCGACCGTTACGATAGGATGCGCGGATCCCCGGATTACATCCACGAAATGCGCGAGCTGCGCGGCAAGCGGGTCCACCGGGGTCACATGGACGCCGGACTGCTCGAAGGGTATCTTCCAGCTCTTGTCCGTCTCGGCGTGATATGACTGAAGCCGCATGGTCGGCACGCCGACCGTGCCCATTGTGCCGCATATCGTGTAACAATCGTCCCGGTCGTTGCGGGTTTCGGTAAAGACCGGGTCTTCGACGGTTGTCTGCTCCCAAGACATGTTGCTCGTGACGCAATCGGATACCGCGATGGTTCCGAGAGCCCCGCTGTCAAACCGCAGGTTGACCATCGCGGTGTCTTCCACTTCGAAGCCGCGGGCCTTGCTGGACAGCATCGCTTGCACCTGGACGATTTCGCCACACAGCGCCCGCAGGTTGTCGATGTCATGAATGGTATTAAGCAGAAGCGGCCCGGCTCCTGCCCGAGTGCGCCAGGGTGCGTCGGAAAAATAGCCATCCGCATCAGGCTTGTGCAGCAGGTACATGGCGTTTGCGGCGACGATGTCGCCTAGTGCCCCGGATTGCACAATGCCTACTGCAGCCTGCATGTAGGCGCTGTGGCGGCGATGATGGCCGACGAGAACCGGGACGCCTGACAGTTGCGTGGCTGCCAGAAGGCGCTCGCCCTCGGCAATGTCATGGGCCACGGGTTTTTCGACAAGCACTGGAATCCCTTGATCTAGGCACCACAGGGCTTGGGGCACGTGCAGGTGATTGGGGGTCGCCAGGATGACGCCGTCCGGGCGCATGGCCGCAGCCATACTGTCCATGTCAGGATAGGTTGGGCAGTGTCCGGCGGCGATCTCGTCGCGCGTGGGTGAAGGGTCGACAACGGCGGCCAGGGTACACCCCGGTGTCTCGCCCAAGTAGTGCATGTGGCGGCGGCCAATTGCACCGGCCCCGACAACGGCAATGTTAAGATTGGTCATCTCATCCTCACACCCGAAATTGCGCCAGCGCCAGCGAGTCGTCGAGAGCGGCTTTTACGCGTTTGACATAAGCCGCAACGCCTTCCTCTCGCCATGCGGCCACATTGGGGATCTCGACAGCATAGACCGCATCCTCGGGAAGGACGGTATAAAGCCCGGCCAGGTCCAGGCCACCCGCGCCGGGAAGATCACGTTGGTTTCGACCTGCATGGATCAGCCCTTCGCGCGTGTCCGGCGCCGCGGCCGGCCCGTCGCAGACCTGGACCCAGCGCAGTCGTTCGGGGGGCAAGGCGGCAATCTGTTCCGGTTGCGACCCTGATCTTGCGACATGCAGGAAATCTACCAGGATACCGACATCGTCGGACGTAACGGAGTCCAGCATCTCGCAGGCGTCGGCCAGCCCCGCAAGGGGCGTCCAGGGGATGAATTCAAGATCTAGGCGGAGACCTAGCGCGGCAGCACGATCGCAGAGCAGGCCAAAATCTTCGATCGCTCGCGTCCGGTCGGCGTCCAGTATCTGGACCATCACCGTTTGCGCTCCGATGTCAGCCGAAGTCTGCAAGAGCCGATCCCAGAAAATCACGGGGCGGTTTCCGTCCAGCCGGACCGTTTCGGTTCCAAGCACCTTGAGGCCGGTGGACGTCACGCGCTTGCGCAGGCTCCGGATCTGCGACGGGTCGTCGATGAGATCGGTTTCGGCTTCTTCCGGGACGGAACGGTACATGCGAAAGCTGACATGGTCGAAGTCATTATCCAAGGCTAAGTCGATCAGCTGGTCCGGCGTTGCCGGCAGCGCGGTCAAGGGGTCGAGACAGGTTTTCATGGCAATGTCATCTCTGCCCGAGGTCGGTGAAGTGCAGCCAGTCGGGATTGGCCGACAACCGTGGTGTGCCAGCCGGGATCGGTCCCGGAGGAATGGAAAACATCGTGGTCCTAACCAGGCGAATGAAGGCGATTTTCCATGTGCCCGCGACCTTGCGATATTCCTCTTCGTAGTGGCCAAACCCGAAAATACGGCGGACTTGGAGGGCACCATCCGAACCGGTATCGCTGCGCTCATAGAAGTCCCGCTCGGCCCAGACTGCCCGGGCGCGGAGGGAATTGTGGAAGGTGATTTCAGGAGTGTGGCACTGGTGAACAGCAGGCACGTCCGTCAGCCAGGTCGATACGCCCGCCATGTACATGTCCAGGGTTCCGCCACCGGGCGCCGAGGCATAGCCTTCGAACCAGGCGTCATCCGTAAACAGGGCTCTCAGGGCTGGCCAGTCCTTGGTGTCCAGGAAGCGGCAGTATCTCGATTTGAGGACCGTGATTTCATCCTTGTCGAGAAGCCGTTGCAGTCCGTCCATTCATTCCTCCCGTGACGTGGCCGTTGTTTTCGTAAACAGATTACAATACAAGACTGAGGCGCATCAATGTCAGAAAATGCGAAATATAATTGAACCATAGGCACAAATGATCAGTGATATGCAAGCCATGGTGCGCGTCGTGGATAAGGGTAGCTTTACCGCGGCCGCCGAGAGCATGGGGAAAACACCTTCTGCTTTATCAAGAATTATCAATAAGTTGGAGGCGCGGCTCGGGGCGCGCTTGCTGCACAGGACGACCCGTCGGATATCGCTGACGCCCGAAGGTGAGCTGTATTACAAGAGATCCAAGCTGATCCTTGCCGAGATCGCCGATACCGAGGCAGAAGTGTCGATGACAGGGCGTCAGCTTCATGGGCAGATTAGGGTCACGTGCCTGACCGGGTTTGCATTGAACGCACTGGCCCAGGAGCTTCCGAAGTTCACTCTACTGTACCCGGAGATTCAGGTTCTGGTGTCGATCGAAGACAAGATCACTGACCTAGTCAGGGATGAGTATGACGTCGGCATCCGTTCCGGCACGATATTGGAGCCGTCATTAGTGGCGCGGCGGATCACGTATTTCCAGCGCCACATCTATGCCTCGCCCAGGTACCTGGCACAAAGAGGCACGCCTCAGGTTCCCGCGGACCTGGAGAGCCACACTTGTGTCATTCCCAACCTGGCGTCCAGCCACTGGGACTTCAAATCCGAAGGAAAGCTTATTTCCGTCAAGGTTGGAGGATCGGTCTACACCGACAGCGCTGAAATGGCGCTGCGCACCGCCATCGCGGGGGGCGGGATCGTGCTGGCAGCGAACTTCATGACCGAGAATGAAGTTGCCAGTGGCCGGTTGGTGCCTTTGCTGAGCAAGTACCATACTGACCAATTGATCGAGTTGTCTGCTGTCTATCCCTCCGGACACCTGCGAATGCCCAAGGTTCGAGCCTTGATCGACTTCCTGGTCGATGAATTTCGGAAAAAGCCCTGGGCGGGATAAAGCGCGCTGTAGCCTGCCTTGCTCACACCCAAGGGCCGATCTTCGCGGTGGTCTTATTTCAGACCGGACAGGCGAGTCGGATACATGATCGTCGACTTCATTTCCCCGGTAAGCCACTTGGGCCCGTTAACCGGCGGCCAGATACCATCGGCAACGGCCCTGGCGCGGACTTCACTACGTTCTTCCAGGCTCTTATATGGCCAGATTTGGCTGAAGCGTGGCGCCCCGTCCAAGGCGTACATCACGACAGACACGGGCGACATCTGGCTGCGTTGCGGTACGGCGTTCTTCCATCCCTCGATGGTCGGCTGAGTGCCTCCCAGGCGTAGATGGTAGGTGCGCAACTCGTAGACCGGTCCAAAGTCACCGGCCTCGACCGAGCCCATGAAGGGAAATCCGCGATAGCCTTCGTAGTGGACTCCGAGAAGTTCTTCACCACCGCCGAAAGGGCTTTCGGCCTGCAGGCAGCGTTCACGCTCTTCGTCGAAAACCGCTTTCTCTTCGAATTCGCGCAGCAGAATGACTTGGTTCAAATCGCCAATATCGGTGAACCAGCTGCCGACCAATTTCCCAGCAGCTTCCGGCTGATCAAGGAATTCCTCTACGTTGTCCAGCAAGGTATGTAGTTTTCCGAAGGCGACCGTAAGTGTCGAAAGATCATAATAGTGCATTGAGGTTTCCGCTGTGCTGAGAAAGGTTTCTGGGTTTGACAAGCCGCATTCACTGGACGGCTCCCTGGACCTAGGGAGCCGATACCGCTTGGTCATGCGGGGTGTTTCAGTGCGCGGCGCGCAGGTCCGACAATCGGGTGAGCACTTCGTCAACTAGGTCGGCGCCGATCTGGTTGCGGTATTTCTCTATGACGGGCACCATGCGCTCGCGAATCCGGTCCTTTTCCGTGGGAGAGATGCGACTGACCGTCATTCCGGCGGCCTCAAGCTCTCCAACGACCTCGCCCGCTCGTTTGCGCGACAGGTTGCGCTGGTACTCGGTCGCAGTGGCCAAGGCCTCAGTGACGACGTCCTTTTCGTGCTGGTTCAACCGGTCCCAGAAAGACTTGCTGAAAGCGACGATCATCGGGTTGTAAGCATGCCGCGTCAACGTCATGTAGTCCTGAACCTCGTTGAACTTCATGCTGCTGATCAGCACGGTCCCGGTCTCCTGTCCGTCGATAATCCGCTGTTCCAGGCCGCCATAAACCTCGGGGAAGGGCATCGGGGTGGCATTGACGCCAAGGGCATCGAACAGGTCAATGTAGATCGGGATCTGGGCAACCCTGATTTTCAGCCCTTCGAAGTCCTCCAGCGTCTCGACTGGCCGCCGGCTGTTTGTCATGTCGCGGAAGCCGAAATCCCAATAGGTGGCGCCATACAGTTGATGGTCTTCCAATGCGGCAAGGAGGTCCTGACCAGTCTCGCTAGTGGTGATAGCATCCACTTCATCCGAGTTCTCGAACAGGAAAGGCAGGTCGTATACCGCAAGTTCCGGCACCATGCTGGCAAACAGGCCGGTGCTGTTGGCCGTCATTTCCAGGGTTCCGCCTTGCATGGCCGAGAGGACCTGAGTGTCGCCGCCAAGCACGCCGTTGGCAAAGATCTGGACCTGGATTTTCCCGTCCGTTGCATCGGACAGAAGCTCCGCGAATTTTCGGGCCCCTAGGGTCGTCGGGTGATCTTCCGTGCTCGTCGTTGCAAAGCGGATCGTGTGTTTGTTGATCTCTGCTGTCGCCATCGATGTGCTCAGGCCAAGTGCCGCGATGCCGGCGATCAGCAAGCATCCAATCTTGGATTCTTGGGTCATAAGTGTCTCCTCCATTTCGTTGCCTTTGAAGCAAAGCGTTTGCTGCGACGTCCGGACGCTTCTGAAAGCAAACCAGAAGACATTTAACACTTGCGATTTCGACTGATAATAACGGTTGATTGCAATTTATTAGTGCCTCATAATCAATAATATTTGTATGCACCGTCTGAACTGATGCGGTGGATGCCCCCAGGAACACCATCGGCCACAACCGTCCCTTGGTCCGAACCGACCAGTTGATCCTTTTGGCCGAGGGAACCCGCATTCTACGCGCTTTGGGCGTTCGTATTTGAAGCCGGTTTCCCGAGTTTGGAGGCCTACCGTGCCGATGCGGACGGCGATTCTGGTTTGACAATGCTGGGCACCAAATCCACCTGCAAGAATTGCTGGCGGCAGGTGCTGGCTGAAGCCGCCAAGATTCCCCGAAAGCATTTTCGGATGCTGGAGCCCGGCATCACAGAGCCTCAGACGGCACAGATGGAGGCATCAGGCCTTCAGCTTGTTGTGCCGCAGGCGATTCAAGATGTCGTCGTGGGGCGGCCAGGACCGGATAGGCTGGCGCTTCCACATCCCAGAGGAGGATAGGATGCGGCGGAGAGGCGACAGCGGCGCGGCCGGAAGATCGTGTTTATCAGGTCATGCGAGGTGATGAACCTCTGTGCCTGCCTTGGTGACTTGAACTTGCCCATAAACTTCTCGCGCTTCCGGGTCGGTCGGTGGGACCCTTCGGTGCGGTTGTTCATGCTACACTATGCAATCATAGTGTAGCATACTGTAGCGTTCCAAATGATACACTATGATTGCAAAAGGTAGATCTCCGGTTGACCAAGTCATCTGGAGAAGGCCACTCTTGATAAAAACATGGGGGCGAGCATGCCGGTTATCTCTTTCATCAACGCCAAAGGCGGCGCGGGGAAATCTACCAGTGCCTTAGTCGTCGCATGCGAACTTGCTGAGGAAGCCTCGGTCACCATCATCGACGCAGACCCCAATCGACCGATCTCCGAATGGTGCCAGTTAGCGCCAATGCCCCACGCTGAACGCTTCGACGTGGTTAACTCAGCAGGCGAGCGGCACATCCAAGATGAGATCGATGCCGCGGCTCGGCGCTCGCAGTTCGTCATCGCAGACCTCGAGGGCACCGCGTCGCGCATGGCTTCCTTCGCAATGGGCGAGAGCGATCTGGTCGTCGTGGCGTGCCAGGAACAGTATCAGGATGCGCGCGCCGCGCTGCGCACGCTGGAAGAGATCGCCCTCGAGGAGCGCAGCCGTCGCAAGACAATCCCATCGGCAATCCTCTTCACGCGCACCAAGGTCGCGGTGAAGCCGCGCACGGCCCGGCGCATCCAGACCGATCTGCGGGCAGGGGAGGGGGTTCGTGTCCTCGACTGCGAACTTGCCGAGCGCGACGCCTATGCGGCGCTCTGGGGTGCCGGCGGCGGGCTGCGCCAGCTCGACCCATCAGAGGTCAACGGCATAGACAAGGCAATCAACAATGCAGACGCGGTGGCGCGGGCCATCATTGAGCTTCTGCGGGAGACCATGTGATGAGCAACGCACCCAAGCCCCTCGGCCTCAGCTCGTTCAAGCCCCGAGGCGCCGCAGAAGCGCGCGCTGAGCGCGAACCCTCGGAGATCGACCCCAGAGGGGCAGGGGAGATGGATCGCGTCTCTGAGCGCAATTTCGTGCGCCCTGACGTCGAGCCTTTCGAGCGTGAGCGCTGGCCGTCGCGCGAGCCCCTCAATGAGGCTCAGATCAACATCCGTGCGCAGCGCGAGGACATCGAGCGCTTCAAGCGCTTGTGCCGGGACGACCGGCGCAAGCAAGGCGATATGCTGCGGATCCTGCTCGATCGCTTCGAGGGCAAGGGCCGATGAGGCGCAACGAACATTTCAAGCTCATCGTCAACATGCCGACCGCCGTTGACGTGGGTAAGCTCTTCGGCGACTTTGGCGAGGCGGAGAAGTTCTCCAAAAAATGAGCTCTCCGCTCTTCGTTTATGGCAACTACGTCAAGACCGCTGAGTCAGAAATCTAGGGCCGTCCACGCTTCTCGAACCAGCTCTGACAGAACTTGACGAAGTGCCGCTCGGGGTTCTTCGGCTCGATCTCTTCTTGGCCGCACCAGCGTCGCCACTCTCGCTCGAGGTAGTAGATGTCCCATCCCGGTGCCACGTTAACTCCCTCACCATAGGCGTCCGGATTGAGCTTGCCCTCAAACATTTCCTCGGCCGGGACAGGGACCGAGCCTCGGGAGTGAAACGTCAAAATACGCCGGTCACCGTCGAACTCCATCGTGTAGTCGGGGAAATGGTCCTCGACTTCCGCAGCTACGACAATCTCACGGATCGCACGCTTAAACTCATGCCGATTTGAGTGCGAGCCGCATTTCTTCTGAAGCTTCTCTAGACCGATCTGCCATTTCGTCTGCAGCCCGCAGTGCTTGCGCGCAAGCTCGTAGAGTCTTCTCTCCAGCGGACCGCGAAGCCGAAAGTAGGCTCGTGAGATCGTCAGTACCTCGCGGGACTCAATAGCATTGAAAACCCAGTCCGAGAGCTTCACCTCCAAGTCGAGCATACGACCGCCGGCGGTTTCACGTACGATCCGGTAGCTCTCGATCAGACCGAAGCCTTCATCCGTTTCTTTCCCACCGGTAATAATGTTCGTTTCAATACGCGTACCGGCCAACCTAGCGAGCGCCTTCTTCAGAAGTTCGTAACCGCGACCCGAGGTCATCCGGTTGGTGGCCTTGAGTAAGTCAGAAGCGTGGAAGCGCACCGTCTGGCTCACCTCTCGCCCCGAATTAATCCCTGCCACAATCTGACTAATACAAAAAATTAACACGTCCCGGTCGTGTATCGTAGCGAGCCCGTCGACTGAGGGCGTGATTGTGATCTGGTAGCCGTTGTGCTCGTAGTGCCGTTTGGCGCAGTCCTTACGTGTCGACAGTGAAAAGATTGGATGCTCCATCGAAGCAACGTCAGACTTTGGCGCTGCATCGAAGATGTCGCACAGGAAAAAATCAGCTTGCGGGTGGCGATCAGGAAGAAGGTGCGTCGAGCTCATGCGTCGAGAGACACCCACTCGGCCTGACAGGTCAAGAGAAAAGAACGTCACTTCACCCAGACAACGTCACTTCGCCCAGAAAGCGTCACTTCACCCAGACAACGTCACTTCACCCAGAACGAATCCCACTTCACACAATTGCGAATCCCACTTCACCCAGACGGAATATCATTAAGGTATTGAATTTGAATGATAATTCGGCGTATTTAGAAGGTGTAACCCTATATATAACCCATTTATAACACCAGCTTCCTTAAGACTGACCTCTTGCTATGAGGAAAGATCCCCTGCCACACCTCGCTCTGAGCAGTCGCACCAAATCCTTGAGCTAACAGCTGTCCAACTCCTCAGTTCAGTGGGTTCTCATCAAACCGCTCCTCGTAGACCTTGTTCTTGAAGTAGATGTTCTGCTTCGCTCGGAGCGGGTTCCGGTTGCCCACGAGCAGCAAGAGCTCATCTGCCGGCATCCCCTGGATTTGCTCTCCTGTCATGAGCTTCTGGCGCTGCTCCGAGTAGGAGTAATCCCGTCCTTCGTGTAGCTCTTTGCCTTCCCGAATTTGCTGAGAAAACACCGTGCTGTCTCCGAGGTGGCGTGCCGTCCACTCGGCGGTTTCAATATCGTTGATGTTGAACATGCGCTTGGTGATGCAGGATCCGAGGATGGCCCGCGTGTCTTCGCGCCCGTAGGCCTTTTCGACCTGACCGAGATCCTGCGTGACAAAGAGCGCCTCGAACCCAACGCCGGCGGCGACGGTGGCGATGTTGATGACCTGCTCCATCCGCCCCATGCGGACGAACTCATCGAGGACAAGCAGGATAGGGGCCTTGACCTTGCTGTGCCCGTCCTGGCGCACCACAACGCCGAGAACCATGTTGATGAAGAGCCGCATGAACACCGCCTGTTTGTCGACCTGGTCGAGCGGCACGACGATGAAGAGATCGAGCTTGTCCACGAGCAGATCGCTCAGCCGGAAGCTCGAGCGCTCGACAAAGCGCCGCATCTCGTCCGACTGCATCCATTCGAAGGCTTTCGAGACGGCGGTCTGGATCGAGCCGCGCTCCCGATCGCCGGCGCGCAGGATGGTGGCCGCGGTCTGGGCGGGGCGGTGCCCAATGAGATCCGCGTTTTCCGCCCAGGCTTCGAGCGTCGCATCCAGATCCGCGGCGAGCAACAGATCTGCCACGGTGATCAGGTTGCGGCGCTCGGGCTCTTCCTGGGTCACAACAACCTCGATCGCCGCGGCGATCAGCTGGCGGCCCATTTCTGAGAAGTGGGCGCCGTCGCCGTGCTCGGGCTTCACGAGCCCGTCTGCGACCAGGGCCACGTCGCGGGCGAGGTAGTCGGGGCGGATATAATCGAGCGGGTTAAACTGGTCGCTGGGCGCTTCGATGAGGCCGAAGGGGTTCAGCACTGCCACCTTGCGGCCGAGCTCCTGGCGATAGCGCCGGGTGACCGCGAAGTTCTCGCCCTTGATGTCCAACACCACGGCCGGCCCCTGGTGGTCGAGGATCGCCGGGATCACCGCGCTGATGCCTTTGCCGCCCCGGGTGCCTGCGACGACCATGTGGTGGCCTGGCCGCCAGAGCTTATCGCCACTCGGCAGGTAGCGCAGGATCTTGCCCTTGTGCAGCGCCAGCGGCAGGCCGGTCTTGTTGCGCGCCATATGGGCGACGTCGCGGGGATCCATCCAGCCGGCTTGCCACGGCCCGGTGCGGGATTTCCGGTTCCGGCCGATCTTCGGGTTGAACACGGTCATGATCGGCTGGCGGATCGCCACCGCGAGCCCCATGGCGCCCATGGCGAAGGAGATCGCGATCGCCTGCTGGTGGGGCTCGGGATAGTGCGCCAGCTGTTTGAGGCTCTCCCAGATGGCGCGCGGAAACGGCCAGCCCGCGACAATCCAGGATTGGTACGCCGCCTGCATGTCGCTCAGGAGCCCTCTGAGGGGCATCAGGGCGACGAGGGTGGCTCCGGCCAGGCAAACCCAGGCGAGGACCCTCAGTGGCGCCCTGTGGCGCTCTGCGGCGATCCCCAGGGTGTCGAGGATGACGGCGGCCGCGGCGATGGGCGCGGCGTAGGTGGTCATCGGGTAGATGGCGATCAGCTGTGGCAGGAGAAACACCACAGCTGCGGCTGCGAGGACGGCGCCGGCCATGATGGCCCAGTGGCGGGTTTCCAGGATGAAGGTCATGGCCGGTCCTCTTTGGCATCGTCGGGGAAGAGAAGCTGCCAAAGCCCACGGTCTCGATCGCGGTCGGTAAGGCGCTCTGGCAGCTCGCGACGCACCAGCGCCTGCAGCGCAGGATCGTCGCTCAAATTGTCGAAGACCAAATTGCCTAGAAGGAATTTGATGCGGTCTTCGTCTTTCTTTTGCGTGAGACGACGCCTGGCATCGGCCGCTGCGATCCGGGCGTCGAGTTGGGCTTTCTTCTCGGCCAGCTCTTCGAGCCCGGCGTCGGGCAGGCGTCTTTGGGACATGGGGCACCCTCGCAAAGTCGATACAACCCTAGCGATAGTGATTTGTGTTGAACAGCTCTAAATGCGCGCTTATACATTGCTGCGCAATGTCGCGTCCTCAGGGGGGCTCCGCCCCCGCGCCGGACGGCTTCCCCCCAAGGCGGCGATGCCGCCTGACGAGGGTTTCCACCCTCAATCTCCCGACCAGCGCCGACAGGCGCTGGACCCTGTTTGCAGCGAGGTCCGTCCGCCGTGGCGATCTATCATCTCAGTGCCAAAGTGATCAGCCGGGCAGGGGGACGGTCCTCTGTTGCAGCCGCAGCCTATCGGTCTGGCGGTCGGCTGAGAGATGAGCGTCAGGGGCGCGAACACGACTACAGCCGTAAGGGCGGCGTGGTGCATTCCGAGATCATGGCGCCAGAAAATGCGCCGGAGTGGATGCGGGATCGCGACCAGCTCTGGAACGCGGTTGAGGCGGTGGAGAAGCGGCGGGATGCGCAGCTGGCTCGCGAGATCGAACTCGCGCTGCCGCGCGAGCTTGATCGGGAAAGCCGGCTCGAGCTGCTGCGCGGTTTCGTGGAGCGCGAGTTTGTCGGCCGCGGGATGATCGCGGATGTGGCGGTGCATGAGGGCAAGGCCCGGGACGGGCATGGTCAGCCGCATGCCCACGTCATGCTCAGCATGCGGGAGCTGACCGGCGAGGGGTTCGGCAAGAAGGACCGGAGCTGGAACGCGCCGGACCTTCTGGTGGGCTGGCGGGAGGCCTGGGCGCGGGATGCAAACCGGGCGCTCGAGCGGGCAGGGCGGTCTGAGCGGATTGATCACCGCTCGCTCGATGTTCAACGCGCCGAGGCCGAGCGACAGGCGGAGCGGGCGCGGGAGAGCCGCCAGGAAGATTTGGAGCTCGAGCACGAGAAGAAGGTGGTCGAGCTCAGCCGCGAGCCCGAGCCTAAGATTGGGCCGTCGGCCTATGCGCAGGAGAAGCGCGGGATTGCCACGGAGCGCGGCGATGCGTTCCGCGCGGCGCAGGCGCGGAACGCGCAGCGCCAGGAGATGGGCTGGCGGCAGCTCGAGCTGCGCCTCGAGCTCAGGGAGCGCGGCCGCGCCTTTGTCGTTTCGGCCCGTGAGCGGCTGGGGCAGCTCTGGGAGCGGGCGGAAGGCGCCATGGCGAGGATCAAGGAGAGGGTTATGGGCGAAGTAGAGCGGCCGCAGGGTCGAGGCGAAGAGGGCCGTGACGCGCGCGGCGATCTTGAGCAGCGGCGGGCCGCTGTTTTGGGCCGAGAGGTTGCAGCTCCCGACAAGCAGAGGCCAAATGCGGGCCGAGAGCGCGCGGCGCCAGAGGCGCCGGATCAGGACCGGCGCAATGCCATCCTCGGGCGTCACCGCGACACCGGGCAAGAGCGCGGCTCTGGCCGCCACCGGGATCGCGATCGAGAACGATGATTTTTAGAAAGGGCCTGTGTCGTGTCCGAACATCCCTACCATAAGGACCAGCCCGCCGTGACAGCGATGGCCTGGCGCATTTCCGAAGGCGGCACGCAGGAGTTTGCGACCCTCGAGGCATTCGTGGCGGTGTACGGCCAGAGGGCTGCGGACATGCTGGCTCAGGGTGTGTTGCGGTCCGCTCTCTGGGAGATTGGCGTGGCGATAGCGCCGGCGTCCTTCGGAGGCGAAGGGCGCGACCAACCCTTGGGCCTGAAGCTGCGTCCGGTTCAGGACGCAGCGTGATGTTTGAGAATACCCGTTCGCGAGTGGAGTGAAGCGATGTCACCAAAGCAATGGCGTGTCGTGCTCGACGCGGAAAAGCCGCCCGCCTGTGGCGATTGGCTCGCGGCCAATGGCATGGGACCAGGAAGCGAAGAGACCGTTCGGTTTACCTTCCTGGATCACTCGCAGGCGGACGGGTTCACCTTCCGAAATGACGTCAGCATTGATGGGCGTGTCCTCTGCGCGGACAGGCTGTCCCCTGACGCCTATGTTGACGAGGTGCCGTGGCTGCACTTTCCCGATTGCATGAAGGTCGTGGGCGTGCAGCTCCTTGATTGGCGACCTACCGGTTGGTCCCATGACAGGACCCTGTGGCTGCTGACCGTGGAAAGTCTGCCGTCGAACCACGAGTTCGAGAGACGATTCATCGAGGCGCGTGACACTCGAAAGGGGGGAGGCTGGTGGCCGTTTCGGCGGTAGCGGCTTAGTCAGCGCATAGCCCCTTCAGCAGGGCGTGCATCTCACCCAGGCGTTTCTCGCTGGCATCGCTCAGCGAGCGCTTCAGAACCGGGTACTGGGCAACGAGATCGCCCCAATCCCCAGAGGCCTGCAGCTGCTTCTTAGCCGTACGGATAGCGGCTTTCACACGGTCGCGCTCAGCTGCCCAGGCATCGTGCTCCGCCCTCAGAAACTCGGCGACACGCCGGCCGAACGGGCTGAGGGGGCACCGACGTGGCTGGTAGTATTCTCTCGCGGTGTCGACGCGTTCGATCACGCCCAGCTTCTGGAGTTTCTGACGCCGCGCTGGGGAAAGGTACAGTTCCGGAATGGAGTCTTCGCCCACTTCTGACTTCCCGCCTTCGAAGTCCAAGGCGAGACGTAGTTCGTTGCGGTCGTTCCGGCCCAGTTTGTCAGCTGTATCGCGTATGCGGTCGGCGTCTTCCATTGGAACTCCTCGGCTTAGCCCTTTGCTGACGCGGGCGTGCATGCATCGCCGCGCGGGGGGGTCAGTCCCTGCGTTGCGAGAACAGCGCCTTCAGCCGCTGACGTTCGCTTTCGGCGCGCGGTTTCTGTGCAAGAAAGGCATTGGTGTAGTTGACCTTGGTCTGACCGACATGGCGGGAGAGCATTTCGCGGACCTCGGCCGTCCGACCCTCTGCAATCAGCCGTGCCATCGCCCTGTGATCGGCCATGGACCGCTGCGGTTCGCCGGCCGCCCGCGCGGCGAGTTGCGTGCGCAGTGCCGACACCCGCCCTACCACCATGGCGTATCCCCGTTCCAGGTAGAGGTTGCCCGCGTGGTCGATAATGGCCTGGTGATAGGTCGCGTCGAGCCGACCGTAGGCGCGCATGTCGTCCTCGGCCACCGCAGCCTCCATCTCCCCGGCAATTTCCGCCAGCCGCATGCCGAGGTCGTCGGGCGCATTCACCAGCGCGAGATCGAGCGCCTGCATTTCCAGCCCGGCGCGGTAATCGCAGAGCATCTCGATATCCTCGAGACCGGGCGTGAAGATATAGGTGCCCGATTTCGGCACGATGGTGACCAGGTCCTCCAGCTGCAAGAGGTTCAGCGCCTCGCGAATCGGCGTGCGGCTGACCCCGAAGGCGGCTGCGAGATTTTCCTCCGAAAGCGCCTCGCCGAATTCGAAACGGGCGTCGATGATCGCCTCGCGGATGTCGGCGGCGATTTTCCGGGCCAGGCTGGTCTTGCCCTTTTCTTTGTTGAGGGACGCCATGAGGGCCTTTCGTCTGACTGGTGGTGACATCCTATATGACCTCACATTTGGGATACATCACTTAGTATTTTTAACTTGTATCCTAGAATGCA
>NZ_JBSWTP010000007.1:0-36940 GCF_056158605.1 Salipiger sp. ABN3_019 | reverse complement strand
CCAAGAAGCCGCTGCCGCAGCGCGGCTGCGCCATCCTCCTGCAGGTCATCGTTGAAATCCCCGAGGCGGGGTTCGAGCACCAAAACCGAGATACCTGCGTCCCTGGCCCGCGCGCTCAGCTTGTCTGCCGCGGCCTGGCCGGCATCGTCGAGATCTCGCGCGATGTAGAGCTGGCGGATTCCTTCGGGCAGATCGACGGCGCCGAGATGCGCAGCCGAAAGCGCAGCCCAGACCGGAAGCCCCGGGAGGGCCTCGCGCAGCGACAGCATGGTCTCGAGACCTTCGCCGATCGCAAGGCACTCACCCGGGGCATCGATTTTCACAGCATTGCCCAGAAGCTCGCCCATGGCCCGGCGTTGCACCTCGACGGGTGCCTTGTCCGATCCGTCCTCCGCGAGCCAGGTGCGATGTACGCCGCGAAGGCGCCCTGCCCTGTCGGTCACCGCCGCGATCAGCGCGGGACGCGGCTTGGATCCGGCCTCGTCGTGATCGCGATGCCAGCAGCGCGGATGAAAGCGCAGCGCTGTCGCGGACGCCGCGCGGGTGATGCCACGGCGCTGGAGGTAGGTTTCTGCCAGGCTCCCGGAAAGTGGAACCGACCCCTCATAGAGACGCGTTGCGGATATCCGTTTGCCGGATGCGCTTTTGCGCGTTCGAGGCGTGCTCGGATGCGCCGCCGGCATGGGCCGCCCGAGGTGTGCCCGGACCTCCGCCAGCAGATCGGGAAACCGGGCGATCCCAGTCCGCGCCTTGATGATGTCGAGCAGGTCGCCGTATTCGCCGGTCGCGCCATCGGTCCAGCGGCCGCGTGCGCCCTTGCCTTCATCAGGGCCGGTGAGGCGCACGTAAAGCGAGCGCCCCGGCGTGTTCTGCAGGTCGCCAACCAGCCAGTACCCGCCTTCACGCCGCCCGGCGGAGAGATAGTGACGGCACACACTTTCGGCGTTCTGGGCCAACTCGCGCAGCAGCTCCTGAGTTTCTGTATTCATGGCAAGATCAACCTTTGCATATCGCATGTTCCCCAGACGCCACGAACTTCGAAGTCCCTGAGGGGGTGCCAAAATCCGACCCCTGAAAAATCCGCTATCTCCTGCCGGCCCGCCCCACATCGACGACGGCCGACAGGTTTCCGAGGCCTTGTTCCGCAAACCGTTCGCGCGCTCTGGCGACGAGCTGGCGCGCGAAGGAACTGCATCGAGGATGCGGGCCTAACTAAAGGTCGCACACGGGCGGGCGGCGTCTCCTGCCGAAGAGGCGGCGCAACTCTCGTGCGTCAAAGCCCGTCTCCGCGATCACCTGCTTCTTGGGCACCAAGGGGTCGGCCCATAGGACGCCCGCCTTGGCGAGGGTCTCAAGTCGCGTCCGTTGTCGAGGTTCCTCCTCGACCGATCCAATCTCCTGTTCATAGGCGGAGTGGTTGAATTGGTTCATTGCATTCCCTTTCCCGGCGGACCCCACCAACACGCGGCCTGCCGTCTTTCGCGGCGCACTCGGTCGCGCCATGACGGGAAGTAACAAGAGCTTACACGTTGACTGCAATGCGAATGGCTCAACCTGAGCGGGAATTTGCTTACCTTACGTAACTGCGGCCATTTTACGGCTTCACCCTCCACGTCACGGGCGCAATTGCGCGCGTTTTCTGTCACTTACGCGCCTTGCCCTAACGCCAGCGGCCAACGCCCCGAACTCACCTCCTCACGCTGGAAAGCCGCCGCCCTGCCCGCCCTGCCGCATCGCAGCGACCCCGCCGCTACTGTGCATTCTGGCGCATCGACAGCCCGATGAGCCCACCAACGATGTTCAGCGTGCCCTCCTCGTGCCGGCGCGTCATGGCCCGTAGATACCCTCCGGGGCTGAGGATCGGTGTTTCGGGATCGCTGGCCCTGGCATCGAGGATGAACACACACCAGGTCGCGTCTTCCACCCCCATCTTGCGCACCGCATCGTTCCAGGCGGAGCGATTGATGCCGAGCTCGGGCAGGCGACAAAGTGCGGCGACGGTGAAATCATGCAGGTGCAGGCTCGACCAGCCGCCCCGGCCCTGCCGGCGGGCATCCAAGTAGAAGCGCATCTCCTCGGAAGCGAGCGGGATGAATGTCTGGATCGGGATGTTTGTGAGGATTTTGGACTTGTGCTCGGCGTCCCCCGCTCCAGCCTTTTCTTCTCGGCAAGACGGCGCGCCGCTAGGCGAGGCGTCCTCTACATTCGTGTGCGCGGGCTTGCCCGCGCTCCGCTGATCAACGCTGGCGTTACAAGGTACTTCGTTAAAATCTTGAGTTGTATCTTGTATATAGGACCGCTCGTTTTTGTGCGGTCGACCGTGCGTTTTTGACATCGCTTGCAGCAGATCCAGCGCCGCAGTGCAGAGCACGTCCGCCTCGGCGACATGCGCCTCGAGCTCCTCCACGGGCATCCGGTGCAGCTTGTCCGCGCTTGGCCAGGCCTCGAAGGCTTCGGCAATGTCCTCGACCTCGCCCGTCCGGCCATGCTCCGCGATCAGCTCGGCGAGGCAACTCTTCAGGTGCTTCTTGTGGATGCTGCGAAGCCCGCGCAGCTTCGCGTGATGCTGGCGTCCCTCTTCGATGCCCTCGCGGAGCGCCAGGAACTCCTGGCACCTTTTGATGGCCACGGAGAAGTACACGCCGCATCCGACAAAGCCCGAGCGCGCGCCGTTTCCCATGGTGCGCTTCTCGATCAGCCCGGCCGCGACCAGTTGCGCCTCGTCCGCCCGGATCCGGCTCGGCGAGACCTTCCGCTTCTTGGCGATCTCGGATTGCGCGAGATAACAGCAGGGCTCCTCTTCGCCGCTCTTGAAGGCGCTGGGGCGGGTGGCAGCGACCATGATGCGGAAGGTCGCGAGCGAAGCGCTTCTGACCCCGAGCAGCGGCGCCACGGCGTCAATCAGCGCAACGAACCCGTCGCGCTCCATGCCCTGCGGCAAAGAGGGGAAGGAGATGTGTTGTCGGGCCTCTAAAATGGCTTCAGCCATATGCATCGGTCTGTATTCCTCGTCCGGTATTGGCGAGGCGGCGCCAGACAAGATTTACCCGTTCGCACAGGTGCGTTTTTCCTTGTCTGCCAATGGGGGAGGCTGATAGAGTTGCAAGTGATGAGGCTTGCTTCCAAGGGTTTGCACACCCTTGTTCTAAGAGCTCCCCCCGTGAAGGTTGCCGCCTTCGCGGGGTTTCTTATTTGGGGGGTGGGAAAACTGCTCCTTTCTTTCCAAGCGCCGCATGTGGCGACGGGCCTGCCTCTTTTGGTCCGCTCTGCAAGCCGCGGCCTCGCGCGGCAAACGGTCCGCTAGTAATTCACCTGCTCGTAGCCGTAGTTGCCCTGGTAGTCCGACCAGTCCACGAAGACCGACCGGCGCGAGATGTAAGGGCAGCTTTCACCCCAGCCCTCATCGCCGACAAAGGCAGCCGGTAGCGCCGAGGGACTGCTGTCACGCCAGTAGAAATCGCCCTGCAAGCCATATCGACCGACACGCACGCGGCTCGAGCGCTCGCAATGGTCATTGTCGCTGCCCCGCTCGCGCTGGCGCATGACCTCGACGCTGTAGACCCGGATCGAGCGCACGAAGTCGAAGACCGGATCACTGATGTCGATGTCGGCCACGCCATTTTCGGAGGTGTAGTCGGCGATCTGCTGCAAGAGGGCGCGCCTCGGGGCGCCCCCTACCCCAGCCTCATTCAGCACCGCAGAGATGAGCGCGTCCAGCGGCACCGCACCTTCACCCATGCCAGCGTGGAACCCGCTGGATTGCGACGGTGATTGGACCGGGTGCGCGCCTCGGTCAAAGGCAACATCATAGAGGCGCTGCGCCGGCGTTTGCCCCGCGTTTCCCGGATAGGCCGCGTGCATCGGGCAGCGCCAGATCTGCAGCGGCGGCTCGATCGGCGACGGCGTGATCCGGCGGATGAACTCCGTCTTTGACGCAACGCAGGGCGCCGAAGCGGGCCAGCCGCCGGAAAGACAGAGCAGGATCGCGCAATCGATCTGGTAGGCGCGCGCCGGCTGCGATGTCACGGCCAAGCTTCCGGCAAATGCCACGGCAGCCGTGGCCGCAGCGCCGAGGAGATGCTTCATCGCCCTACTCCCGTTAAAAGTGTGCCTGCAACCAATCACATCACTTCTTTGGATGTCCAGCGGGTTTTGCGCTCGATCCATCATTCTTGAATATGTTTCTGATCTGAATGAAGAGCTTGCAGGCGCGCGTAGGCCTCAAGCGCGGCGTCGATGTCCTGCCGCGCCGTCTCCTCCGCCATCTCCAGGCACTGCAGGTAGCGCTGCGCCTCGGTGAAGTAATTCGAGAACTCCAGTCCAAGCTCATCGCGGTACTCCTCGATGACGTCCTGCGGCAGGTCGGCACTGGGGACCGGCGGCGGCACACAGTCCAGCGCTGTCGTTTGCGCTACGGCCGAGTTTGCAAGACTCGCCGCAACCAAGGCCGCCCCAGAGGCAGCACTTCCGGCGCAGCGGGTGGTATGCACAAACATCCGCATCATGTCTTGTACATCACTATGTGGCACTTTTTACGCTTGTAGTATCTACCAATTACGTATTGCACCATCTTCTGTTTCACGCTACCCAAAAAATGTGTATGCCTCCTCCATGTCACTCGACACATCGAACGACCCCAGGAACGAGGCAAAAAAATGAGAGAAGTTTCACCAGTGATTACGCTTGCGGGAGTGAGGGAAACCCTGGAAGCCGGTGGGACAGTTGAAGTCGAGTGCATCGAAGCGCCAGCGCGCGTGAGCAACCAATTCCAGGCCGCGTGGAAGTTCTACGCTGTTGCCGAGGTTGACGGTCAAACGCACCGACTGCTTCTTGTCCACGGTAGGGATATCAAGACGAGGACCATCCGAACCCTGACAGGCCTCCTGTCCTTCGGCATGGACCTCGGCGTCTCCCCCATTTCCGTTCCGCGTCACGTAGGAGAGCGCGCGGTTTGGAAAACCTATGAGGACACGTCAAAGGACTAGACGGTTTTGTGCCTCCGCCGCGCTCGCGGCGATGGCATCCTGGGCCCATGCCGAGGTCATCGACCTCGGAGGCCCGCGAGACGCGGGGCGGTTCACCGCCTCGGTTCTCGACTTCGGCAAGCCGAGGGATTTTTCTTCTGAAGCCGGGGGCACGCAGGCAATTGCTGCCGCCGTCGCGCCCTCCCGCCCCGGCCTCTCGCGCCTTCATGGCTCCGCTGAGGTCGAGCGCCTGATCTCCACCGTTGCGCAGGCCCACGCTCGCCATCCCGGCCTCCGCCGCGCGGGCATTTCCCCTGTCGAGTGGATCGCCCTCTTCCGGGCCAATATCGCCATCGAGAGCAATTTCCGGCAATCGGCCCGCTCGCATGTGGGCGCGATCGGTCTTGGCCAGCTCATGCCCGGAACCGCGCAGGTCCTCGGGGTCGATCCGCACGACCCGCGCGAGAACCTCGACGGGTCTGCCCGCTACCTCCTCATGCAGCTCGAAGAATTTGGATCGGTGCCCCTGGCGCTTGCCGCCTACAACGCCGGTCCGGATGCCGTCGCCCGGTACCAGGGCATTCCTCCCTACCGGGAGACACAAGGGCACGTTCGCAAGGTGCTCGACGTCTACCTGGCAACCATCGGTAAGGACCGCATATGACCACGATCAGCAAAGGGCTTATAGGCCGCCTCACCTCCCTCAACTGGAAAGGGCTGCTCTACCTCTTTCCCATCTTCGCGCTCATCGCCGAGCCCGCGCTGGCGCAAAACCTCGACCCGCTCGAGAACATGCTCGGCACGATCGTCGATGCGCTGACGGGGCCCATCGGCCGACTGATCGCGATCCTCGCCCTCGTGGGGTCCGGCTACATGATGTTCACCGGCCGCCTCAACTGGCCGCTCTTTCTCGTCATTCTCGTCGGCGTTGTCATCGTCTTCTCCGCCGAAACCATCATCGACGGCTTCACGGCCACCTGACGCCATGAGCCTCCCCGCCCCGTGTGGCGCGGGAGGCCTTCTTCGTTGGAGCGCATGCCGATGCAAGAGCACCCCCTGTTTCTCGGGCTGACACGCCCGCCGAAGTTCTTCGGGCTGCCGCTGGGCTATTTCATCAGCCTGGCGCTCGGCTCGGTGATCCCCTTTGTAGCGTTCGACGATGTGCGGTTCCTCGGCATTGCCCTGATCGCCTACCCGGCCCTTTGGCTCGTCGCCGACCGGAACCCGCATCTCTTCCAGATCGTCGCGGGCGTTCTCTCCACCACCCCGCGCACCCGGACCTACAAGCGAAACGGGGGCGATCGCTATGTCTCTTAACCGCCTCTCCGCCCTCTTCGAAGACAGCGCCCTGCTGCGCTCGGTACTGCCCGAGAGCCTCTTTGCCGAAGAGCCGGTGGCGCGCCACCTGCCCTATCTCTCTGCCCCCGAGGATGACCTCATCCTCACGCGGCAGGGTGATCTTCTCGCCTCGGCCGTCATCGGCGGCATCGACAGCTTCACCGCCGAGGCGCCGGAGATCGAGGCGCTGACGCAGGGCTTTGCCCCCCTCGTCGGCCAGCTTGGCGAACGCTTCGGCTTTTATGTGAACAAGATCACCATCCCCGCAGCACTCGATCTCGCCCCCATGGACGACGGCGGCTTTGCTGCGGAAATCGACCGGCGCTGGCGCGAGACAATAAGGGCCAAATCCCTCAAGCGCCGGGTCCTGCTGCTCACCCTCGCCATGCGCCCGAGCGCCAGCCAGAAGATGGGGCTGGGGCGGGCTGTCAAATCGAGTTTCGAGGCCGACCTCGCGCTGCGCAAGGAGCGCATTGCCGAGGCCATGGGCCTGCTGCAGGCGATGTATCACGCCGTGGGCTTCCGTCGCCTGCGCGTCTCGGACGGCGACTGGCTGGGCTATCTCGGCACGGTGCAGGGTCAGGAGTTTCAGCCGATGCACGGCCATCCCGGCCAGTTTCTCGCGGCCTCCATGACCAACGCGCAATACCTTTTCAAGGGAAAGCGCTTTGCCATCGACAACGGCATGTCCCGCCGCTTCGGCGCGATCTTCGGGGTGAAGGCCTGGCCGAACAAGTCGCTGCCAACCGTGCTCGACGCGCTGGAGCTGCCTTACGACATCGTTGTCACCAACAGCTTCACGCCGATCCGGAACAACGAGGCCGAAGAAAAGATCGCCCGCACCGCCCGGCAGATGGGGGCGACCGAGGATGCTGCGCAATCCCTGCGGGCAGGGCTCTACGATCTGCTCGACGACATCGCCTCCGGGCGCGGCGTGCTGGGCAAGCACCAGCTCACCGTCATGGTCACCGCCAATAGCGAAAAGGCCCTGGAAGAGGCTGCCTCCGAGGTCTGGCGCGCCGGGCAGGAGTTGGGCGCCACGCTGGTGCGCGAGAGCTTTGCCGCCCGCGCCATGTTCTTCAGCCAGGCGCCGGGCAACTGGCGCTACCGGCACCGGGCGGCGCTGACCACCTCGACCAACTTCGCCGATTTTGCCGCCTTCCATGCCGGCGCGCCCGGGCGCGACAAGCACCAGTCGCCCTGGGGCGAGACCATCACGGTTTTGCCCTCAGTCTCATCCTGCCAGTACCGGTTCAATTTCCACGAGCCGGGATCGCGGACCGCGGAACCTTCCGGCGGGCACACGCTTGTGCTGGGGCGCCCCGGCTCGGGCAAGACGCTCGGCACCGCGTTTTTGATGGCGCAGGCCCGCCGCGTCGGCGCGCGCATCGTGGTCTTCGACAAGGACCTCGGTCTTGAGATGGCGGTGCGCGCTTTGGGCGGCACCTACAGCACGGTCCGCATCGGCCAGCCCACGGGCTTCAATCCCTTCCTCACCGAGACCGACAGCCGCGGCGCGGCCTGGCTCACCGATTGGACCGCCGACATTCTCTCGCGGAGCGGTCGCCCGCTCGAGACCTTCCAGACCGTGGCGCTGAATGACGCGATCCGCCGCGTGGTGGCCGCCGAGCCCGAACTGCGCAGCTTCTCGGCCCTGGCCTCGGCGGTGAACCAGACCGACGACGATGGTGATCTCGTCGCCCGGGTGCGCGAGTGGACCGCGGCAGGCCGCTTTGGCTGGCTTTTTGATGAAGAGGCCGAGACCGGCATTCAAATCGGCGAAGACGTCGTCGGCATCGACATGAGCGAGCTGCTCGATCTCGGCACCGAGCGCACCGCGCTTCTGGCCTATCTCTTTCGTCGGATCGAGCGGGTCATCGAAGACCGGCGTCCGACCATCCTCGTCATCGACGAGGCCTGGAAAATGCTGAACGACGAGATGTTCGTGAAGCGTCTGCAGGAATGGCTGGTCACCATGCGCAAGAAGAACTGCGTGGTGATGATGCTGACCCAGACGCCCGGCCACCTCGCGCAGTCGAGCGTTGGGTCAATCATCTCCGAGATGGTCTCGACGCAGATCCTGTTTCCGAACCCCGCGGCCCATCCCGAGGACTACCGCATCCTCAAGCTCAATGACCGCGAGGCGGAGTTTGTCTCGCAAAGCACCGGCGGTCTACGTCTCGCGCTGCTGCGCTCGGCCGGCGACAGCCTCTTCGTCAATTTCGATCTCTCGGGCCTCGGCGCGGATCTCGTCACCGTGCTCGGCGGCGGGGCCAAGGGCGAAGACCGCGCGCCCTTCGAGTGGCGCCGCAACCCTGACTTCTGGAAGGACATGGCATGACAAAGCTCCTCTCCACCGCTGCCCTGATGCTGGCCCTCGCCGGCTGCGCGGCTGGCGTCTCGACCGGGCGCAAGTCGCCCTGCGCCGGCGCCTTCCGGACCGACGGTAGCTACGCGGTCATCCCGGCCACCGCAACGCGCGGCGCCGTGGTGAGCCGAGGCGTCGCATCCCCGTCCCAAATGAGTTTTGCCGCGGAGGGGAGCGATGATTGCCAGTTCTCCCCGCTCTAATTCCGCACGTAGATCAGCCGCATCGCAGACCGGGGCGGCGGGACTGGGCGTGGCCGGGCTGATACTGGCTGCAGTCCCCGCTCCCGGCGCTCTGGCGCAGGGGGTGCCGATCGTCGACGGCTCGAACCTCGCCAATGCGATCTCTCGACTCTCCGAAGGCGAGCGCGACTTTGAAAAACAGCAGGACAAGCTGGGCCGCCGCGAAGCGCAACAGGATCTGCACCAGGAGCAGCTCGAAGCCTACGCGCGCTTCCTCGAGCAGACGACTGGCACGACCGATGTCTCGGGCTTCGAAGACGGCGCGGGAGGTTTCCCGGGTGCCGCGGAGACCTATCCGGTGACGGAGGAAAGCAGCGCCGATGCGCAGCGGCTCTTTGGTGACGATGCCAGCGTCGAGCAGATGATCATCGGGACGGCCGCGAAATACGAGGGCCATGCGGGTGTCGGCGCGGCGGGCCTGACCCCGCTGACCTGGCGCATCCTCTTCCAGTCCCTCATCAAGCAGGAAAGCCGCTTCAACAACGCCGCGGTCTCGCATGTAGGCGCCATGGGCTTTTGCCAGCTGATGCCCGGCACCGCCGCCGATCTTGGCGTGGATCCGCGCGATCCTTGGCAGAACCTCGACGGCGGCGCGCGCTACATTCTCGCCCAGCTCAAGTCCTATGGTCGGATCGATTTTGCCCTCGCCGCCTATAACGCAGGGCCCGGCAATGTCGACAAATACGGCGGCGTGCCGCCCTTCGATGAGACCCAGAACTACGTTCGCCGGATCCGCAGCTACTATGATGGCTATCTCTCGCTCATCACCGGCAAGGATCAGACGGGAACCCTGGCCGGGGTCGATGGCGCCTCGGCGCAATGGGGCAACTGGTCGGATGCCTCCATGGGCTACGCCAGCGAGGTGAACAGCCAGATCGATCACGCGATGCAGCGCATCTATGGCCTCCTGCAGCATGCCAGGACCGAGACCGAAAAGCAGGCCGTCGATCACAACACCTACATGATGGCCGAGCGGGCTCGTCTCATGGCGCTGACCCTGCGCTTGCGCGCCGCGCAGGTGAAGGTTGCAGCCGCCCGCGGCATCTCAGACGCCGCGCAGGGGCTGCAGGCCACGAATTTCTGGGAGTATCGCGATGAGTGAAAGGACCGCTCGCACGGCCCTGCGCCGCCTTGCCATCTGCCTCGGCACCGCCAGCGTCGCGACCCTCTACCTGGCCGCGCCAGGTCTCGCGCAGGGCGTGCCGGTCATCGACGGCTCGAACCTTGCAAAGAACGTCGAGCAGTTGCAGCAGGCGCTGCAGGATGCCGAATACCAGATCGAGCAAATCCAGCAGCTGAAAAAGCAGATCGAGTTGCAGATGGAGCAGATCACCAGCCTCGAGTTCATCGGGGACTCGCTGACCGGCTTCAATGACATCGCCACGCTCTACAACAGCGCCGAAGACCTGCGGGACCGCGCGGCCAAGATCACCGATCTCAGTGGCTTTGCCGATGACCTGGCCATGGGGGATTTCGACGCCCTGCTCGACAATCTCCTCGATGGCGATGTCACCATGGGCGAAAAGCACGCCGCCGAGCAGATGCGCGAGACGCTGGCCTCGGCCGGGCTGACCTCCGACCGGCTCTCGCAGCTCTCCTCCTCGGAGAACCCGCAAGACAAGGTCATCGCCCAAACCGCCGGCACCAGCGCGACGGCGATTGCCGCGGCGCAGCTCTCCTACGAGGAGGCGGAATCCAGCCTCGAGCGGGTCAACGGGCTCGTGGATGAGATCGCCAATCAGGAGACGCTCAAGGAGAGCGTCGATCTCAACACCCGCATGGCAGCCGAGACCAACTTCATGCTCGGCCAGATGTGGCGGCTCAACGCCGCCGCCGGCCTCGCGCAGGGCCAGACCGGCGTGAATTGGGCCGCCGAGCAGGCCAAGGAGCGCAGCTTCTTTGATTACTCGGGCACCGCCGACTGAGCGGCGCCCCACACGCGATTTGAAAGAGGAGACCGATATGTTTGCGAAGATGATCACGGGCCTGACGGCGAGCCTCGTCCTGGCAGGTGCGAGCGGTGTCGCCTGGGCCGAGGATTACAGCGCCGCCTCCGCACCGGAGCTGAGCGCCGCGGCCGTTGCGGCGGTGGAGGCTGAAGATGGTGATGAGCTCCTGGCGATCATGCAGGAGATGCAGAGCCGCAGCATGTATTTTTTCGAAGGCGACGAGGCACTCTGCCGCCGGGAGCCGCCAAAGGTCGGGCTGCTCGCCAAACCGGGCTTCAACTTCGGCACGGCCCGCACCGCCTATCAGACCTTCAATAAGGTCCAGCGCCTCGAGGAGCAGACCTGCACCTGCCCGCAGGCCGCGCGGTCCTTCGAAGAGTTCTCTGTCGAATTCCTTGGCGTGATGCCCGAGGACATCTCCGAGACCGAAATGGCAAAGCTACGCGAGTACAACATCGCAAACGAGAACGCGGTGTATCGGGACTACCGAACTTTCCGCAATAAATCCTGCCGGGACGCGCCCTGATGGCCATCATTGCAGATGTCCTCTCGGCGGTTGATACGACGGCCGCGTCTGTTGGTGCCGCGGCCTACAACGAGGTGGCTGGCTCGGTCATCCCGGTGTTCCGCGTCGGCGCGGTGCTCCTCGTGGCGATGACAGGGATCAACCTGGCCATCCAGGCCGTCCCGATGACGCTCCGCAATGGGCTGAGCCTCATCACGCGGATCGCCCTGGTCATGATCTTCCTGTCCTCCTTTGCCAATTTCGATGCGGTCTACGGCGTTCTGACAGAAACCCCGAGCCAGTTGGGCGGGACCGTGCTTTCAGCCACGACAGGTGACAGCGTCACCGACCTCTACGACGGCCTCGATACGCTCTACATACGGGCCCTCGACCTTGGGCAAGCGGTCTCGGAAAACGGCTCCTACATCTCCGGCGCCCTCGCCAGCCTGCTCATGTTCCTCATCGCAGCCCTGATGGCGAC
Organism: Salipiger sp. ABN3_019; assembly: GCF_056158605.1. Taxonomy (NCBI): domain Bacteria; kingdom Pseudomonadati; phylum Pseudomonadota; class Alphaproteobacteria; order Rhodobacterales; family Roseobacteraceae; genus Salipiger; species Salipiger sp. ABN3_019. The sequence continues at coordinate 25,093 of NZ_JBSWTP010000007.1, read as the reverse complement.
CATCTCCATCGTCGTCATCTGCGCCGCGAAACTGATGATCGCGGTGCTGATCGTGGTGGGGCCGCTGGCGATTGCCTGCACGCTCTTCAAGCAGTCAGCGCCGATCTTCGAGACCTACGCAAAGCTCGCCCTGGGGTTCGCCTTCGTGCCCCTGCTGACCGCAGCTATGGCCGGCTTCACCATTGCGACCAGCAAGATGCTCGCGCCCGATCCCGCGAGCGCCGAGACCATTGGCGACATCATCGGCTTCGTGGTGGTCATGATGCTCGGCACCGGGCTCATGTTCATGGTCCCAACCATTGCCCAATCCCTCGGCTCGACCGCCATCGGCCTCGGGCAAGCTGCCTCCGGCACCTACCAGCAGGCCAAGTCCCACAGCTATGGCGCCGTGGCCGGCGCCCGCGGCATGGCCGAGGGCATGACCGGGCGCAAGGAACCCAAATACGGGATCAGCTCCGGCGCCCGCCGGGAAGGCCATGCGGTCGGCGCGGCAATCTCGAGCGCCGCGGGCGGCGCGCCTGGCAGCGCGGCGGCGGCCGCCCGGCTCGCCGTGTCCCTGGCGCAGAAATCGGTCGCCAAGGGCGGCAAGTAATCGGCCCGCGAAGGAGGTTTTGGTGAAAGAACACAGCTTAGATACGGACATCATCATGGCCCCGCGCCGCAGCGAAAAGCGCGCCTGGATCGTCGCGGGTGTGTCCACCGGTATCTCGGTCCTCATGGCCCTCTCCATCGCCACGATGATGCCGCTCAAGACGACCGAGGTCTTCACCGTGCTGGTGGACCGCGACACCGGCGCGGCGGAGCGCATCATGCAGGTGCAGCCCACCGGCATCGAAGACGAGCAGGCGGTGAAGGAAAGCCTGCTGGTCTCTTACGTCTCGGACCGCGAGTCCTTCCTCATGGCCGGCATTCAGGAGCGCCTCGAAAGCGTGCAGCGCCGCTCGGCCGGCGGCGCCCGGCGCTCGCTGGTGGCGCTCTGGAGCAACGACAGCGACAACGAGACCTACCCGCCCCGCCTCTATGGGCAGGGGGCGGAGGTGACCGTGCGTGTGAAGACCATCACCTTCCTCGAGCCGACCGTCGCCCAGGTCCGCTATGAAAAGACCCTGCGCACGCCGCGCCAGGATAGCGTCACCCGTCCTTTCGTCGCGGTCATCGGCTTTGAGTTTCAGCCGCGCGAGGAACGCGCCCTCGCGCGGGTCTGGGAAAACCCGCTCGGCTTTACGGTGACCAGTTTCAATGTCTCGGCCGAGACGCTGGGAGGCTGATCATGCGACACGCCAAAGCTCTCACCCTTGCCACCCTTCTCCTCCTGCCCCTCCCCGCGCTGGCCGAACGCGCGCCGCAGACCATGGGCCAGGACGCCCGCGTGCGCTCGGTCTGGTACAACCCCTCCGATGTGATCCGTGTGGACACCAACCTGCGGACCAACACCGCGCTCGAGCTCGGCCGCGGCGAGCGGATCGAGCAGGTGCTTCTCGGGGATTCCGAAGCCTTCGATGTCGAGGTTCTGTCCAACCGCAACACGGTCTCGGTAAAACCGGTCATCGGCAGCGCCCACAGCAACATGACCATCTACACCTCGCGCCGCGCGATTGCCTTTGTCCTCACAGAGGGCCGCAGCAAGACCCCGACCTACCGCGTCGCGGTCAAATATCCCGAGGACCAGCCGGCCCGGACCGCGAGTACGCCCAAGGCGATCGGCACCCGCGACACCGGCTACGAATACGCCGGCGGCGGTCAGGCCCGGCCCACGGCGGTCTGGAACGACGGGCATGCGACGTATTTCGAGTTCCGCCAGGGGGTCCGCCCTTCGATCTTCGCGGTCGACGGCGAGGGCTATGAGCTCACGGTGAACTCGCAGACCCGCGGCCGGGTCGTGCGCGTTGGCGGTGTGGCCGAGGCCTTCACCATCCGGATCGGCGACGAGGTGATCTGCATCCGCCACGTGGCGGGCGGCAAGACCGTGGATCCCTTCATCCTCCGCAGCCTTGCCGGGAAGGAGTTCTGAGATGGCCGAGCATAAAGGCACCGACGATCAGTCTTTCGAGGACACCGACTTCGAGGCAGAAGGCGCACCGCAGGAGAAAGCCTACCACGTTGAGCGCAAACCCCGCCGCGCGGCGAAGGGGCTGACCTCGCTCGCCGGCAAACTGGTCTCCGGCATTATCGCGGGCTGCCTGCTCGTGGTGCTGGCCTACGCCATGGTCGCGGGCGAAGAGGACAGCGCGCCCGTGGAAACCTCCAATGTCACCGAATTCCAGGACGGGGCGAGCGGCAGCGGCTTTGGCAATATCGCGCCCGCCGCGGCGCCAGAGCCCGAGGAAGACGGGTTTGACTTCGGCCTCATCCAGGACCAGCTCGACAGTCAGCGCAGCGCGCTCGAAGAGCGCAATGCCTCTCTGCAGGAACAGGTGCAGCAGCTGCAGAAGAGCCTCGCCGATCTGTCCGGTCGTGCGGGCAGTGAGGATAGCGCCGTCGTCGCGGACCTCTCCCGCGCTCTGCAGGAAACGCAGGAGCAGAATGCCCAAATGGCGCAGCAGATGCGCGAGGAGTTCGCCAACCAGCTGAAGTCCCTGCAGGCGGCCAATGAAGAGCGCATGACGCAGCAGGAAGAGACGCTGGAGTCGCTGCGCCGCGAGAATCTGGCGCTGCAGACCGAGATCACCACCGCCAGCAATGACGCCGCGCAGGAGGCTCAGGACGCCGAGGCCGCGCGCCGCCGGCAAGCTGAGCGCGAGGCCGAGCTGGCCGAACGTCGGCGCCAGCAGCAGGAAGAGCTGCAGGCCCGCGTCGAGTCCGAGGCGGTGATCTACGACAGCGGCGCAAGCTCCGGCAGCGCAGAACCGGCGAGCGGCGGACCCGGGGACACAGCCGGCCAGCTGAGCCCGCGCGGGCAGTCGCGCGACAGCGCGCTGCGCGCCTTTGTCACCGGCGGTGCCGGCGGCACTGGCAACACCGGCGGTGCCACGCCAACCGAGCAGGCGACGGAGATTGCCAATCCGTCCTACACAGTCCTGCAGGGCACGATGATCCAGGCCAGCCTAGAGAACGCCGTCAACTCCTCCCTGCCCGGCGCCGTCTCGGCCGTGGTCAACTACCCGGTCTGGTCCTTCGATCAGAGCCAGGTGCTGATCCCCTCCGGCTCCCGCCTCTTCGGCTCCTACAGCTCGGACATCGACATCGGCCAGGGCCGCATCCTCATCGGCTGGACCCGCCTCGTGACACCGGGCGGCCAATCGGTGCAGCTCTCCGCCTTTGGCGGCGACCAGATGGGCCGCTCCGGCATCAGCGGGCAGGTCGACACGCGCTTTGGCACGCGCTTCGGCAATGCCGCGCTGATCTCGCTCATCGGCGCGGGGCCCAGCATTGCCGCCGCGCAGATCGACGATGACACCACCTCCGACATTGCCCGCGATGTCACTGAGGATCTTGGCGATGCCACCAGCTCTGCGGCGGCGGACTACGCCACCCTGCCCCCGATCATCACAGTCGAGCAAGGCAGCGCCATCACCGTTATGGTCGACCGCGACCTGGAGTTCTTCTGATGAACAAGGCTCCGCCGCGCGCCTCCTTCCTTGCGAGCTACCTTGTGCCTCTGTGCCCCTATCTTGGAGACCCTCACGTGGTGGAGGTGGTGATCAATCCCGATGGCGGCGTCTGGGTCGAGCGGCAGGGCGACAGCCACATGCAGCGGGCCGAAGCGCTGAGCTTCGCGCCGGCCCAGGCCGCAGACCTCGCCAAGGCGATCGCCTCGGAGGTCGATGTGCCGCTCTCGGCGAAAAAACCGATCGTCTCGGGCAAGATCACGCATGGCGGCGCGCCGCTGCGCGCGCAGGTTGTGGCGGCGCCAGTGATCGAAGGCGCGCCCTCGATCTGCTTCCGGCGGTATTCGCAGTCCAAGTTCGAGATCGGGGACATGGCCCTGCTGCATGGCGAGCTCGTCGATCTCGACAAGCGCCGTCGCGACCGAGCACAGCAGGTGCGCGAGTTGACCGGCGCGGGCAAGGTGACTGAAGCCATGCAGCTCTGCATCGAGGACCGGCTCAACGTGGTGATCTCCGGCGGCACCTCCACCGGCAAGACGACCTTCGCCCGCGCGCTTCTTGGCATGGTCGATCCGCGCGAACGGCTGGTCACCATCGAAGACGCCTTCGAGCTCTTCCCGGCCCACGCCAACACCGTCTCCATGAAATCGGACCGGCTGCCGGGCTCGGAAAAATCCCCCGCCAAGCTCCTGGAATCCAGCCTGCGGATGCGGCCCGATCGGATCATCCTTGGCGAGCTCCGCGGCTTTGAGGCCCTCACCTTCCTCGAAACGATCAACACCGGCCACGGCGGATCCTTTACCACCATTCACGCCGACACCGCGCTCAAGGCCATCGATCGGCTGGCGATGATGGTGCTCGGCACCGGGCTCAACATGAGTTTCGAAGAGGTGCGCCGCTACTGCGCGCACAGCGTCGATGTGGTGATCCAGCTTGGAAGAGAGGATGGGAAAAGGGGGATTGCGGAGATTTTTCTGCCGGGGACGGCGGGCTGACAGCCGCTTGGTAGCGGTCCAGGCCCAATGGCGAGGGCACTGGGCAGCGATCTGCAGCTACCCAGGAGATGGCGCGACCAAGGTGAAGGTGTGGCGGTGGAATTGCCCTCATCCGTTGCAACAGTTGCGAAGGTCTGCTCCACTGCCTTGGCCACGCATCCGGGCCGCAAAGCCCGGAAGAGAGCGTGCCAAATAGCGGCTAAGTGCATGTCGCGGCGTAGGCTTTTGATCGGGCGCGACACGCCAGACGCTGCGGCCCTTGACGCAGATTGACAAGTGTCACGCGTGACACCATATTGATTTCGAAGCGCAAGACGCGAGTTTTGCCTTCTTTCCGAGGCCCGTGCTTTATTGCGCGGGCTTTCGTGCTTCTGAGGTTGCCCTTGATTTACATGGTTTATTTGGACGAATTTGGTCACATAGGGCCGTTCGTCTCCAAGCATGATGCCAAGTTCAAGGAGAGCCCCGTTTTCGGCTTGGCTGGCTACATTATCCCGCTCGAAGAGGTCCGCAGCTTCGGCACTTGGTTCTATCAGCAGAAGTGCCGTCTGTTGAAGTTCGAGATCGATCGGGCTGAGCAGCACCCGGCGGTCTGGGAAAAGAAGGGCTCCGCGCTCTACACCGTTACCAATGTCACCAGGTACCGCGAGCTTCGCGCGACCACGAACCGCATCCTGAACAAAATCCAGAAAATCGGTGGCAAGACCTTCTACGTCGGTCTTCGAAAGACGCATTCTCCGGAAACGGCAGACGCAAATGCTCTGTACCATGGGGTCCTGAAAGAGGCCCTCAAACGGATAAACGATTTCTGTGAACATGATGCGCCTGAAGACAGCCAATTCTTGCTGGCGCTCGATGAACATGACCAGCGCGACCAACTCCTGACAACCGCGTCGATGCAGATGTATGGTGGGGACACGCCGATGAGGCATCTGATCGAGCCCCCTTTTCAGATCGAAAGCCATCGCTATCAAACAATGCAGGCCGCGGATTGGCTTGCCGGACTTGTCGGACGGCTCGGAGCGATCTGGGCCGAACCAGACCAATACCCTGAAAACGAAGTCTTTCGGACCTATTTCGAAGCACGTTTGAATACAGCATCAGTGCGCAGCGGTGTGAGGACCAAGTAGGCGACCGGCCCATCGCGGCCGCGGCCCCGAGCGAGCTCGAGGCCGCGCCCTAGTTTTCAGGCGGGATATCTCCGGCCAATCGCGGTTTAGACCGAAACCGCGCCGCCACCGCCGTCGATCCGGTAATACGCACCCGTGATGAAGCTGGCCCGGTCGCTGGCCAGGAACAGCATCAGATCGGCAATTTCCTCCGCCTCTGCGTAACGGCCAAGCGGAACAGCGGCTTCGAACTGCTTGCGTGCCTCAGCCTCGTCGCCTTTGCGCGCGTTGCTCTCGATCGAACGCATCATCTGAGTGTCTACACCGGAAGGGCAAACGGCATTGACGCGGATCCCCGCGCTGGCGACCTCGAGGGCGACACTCTTGTTGACCCCGATGAGCGCATGCTTCGACGCCACATAGGCGCTCATACCGGGCGCTCCCAGCAGCCCGCCGTTCGACGCGGTGTTAACGATAGCCCCCGCCCCCTGAACCTTCATCTGCTTCACCACGTGCTTCAGCCCCATGGCGGCGCCGATCACGTTGATGAGCAGTACATTGCTGTAATTCTCGAAGCTTTGCTCTTCGATCGGCTTGAAGTCGCCATTAATGCCGGCGTTGTTGACGAAGACGTCGATCCGGCCAAAGGCCTTCACCGTTTTGGCCACGTAGGCTTCCACGTCGGCTTCTTTTGAGACATCTGCGGCGATCAGAACCGCGCCCTCGATATCGCCGGCCGCCGTTTCGAGGCTTTCCCGCTTGAGGTCCACGAGCGCCAGCTTCGCCCCTTCCGCCGCGAACTTGCGCGCCGCAGCGAGACCGATGCCTCCGGCGGCCCCCGTGATCAGAACGACCTTGTCCTTGAATTCCATTATATCCTCTCCTTTGCTCAGGACATACGCGCTAGCCTGCGTCAGGCGCGATCGATCCGACGGGGTCGAGATCGCCAAGGCGGGCAAACCTGCCGGGATCGCGGCAACCGCGCTTGGGCGGAAGCTGCCAACAGGCTCGAAGTGCTGTCCTGATGGTTACCTATGCCTCAGAAATTCCTGTCTCCACCGCGGAGTGGGTCCTGAATTGACCACAAGGGACACAGATCTTAACCCTAGCGGCCAGGCGCCGCGCCAATTCGCCACGCCGCTACCGAGGAGCTCGTGAGGAACATGCCCGCGATCGATGACAGGCTGCAGCGCGATTACGAAAGCCAACTGCACGCGAACAAATTTGCGGGCCGGTGCCTTTCCCTCAATGACGAACCAGTCGAAGGCCACTTGACCATTCGCCGTTTTGGAGAAGTCTTGGTATCGGAAGTGCGGGCTTCGGCCCATGTGCTCGAGGTACAGGAAACCCGCAAGGAAACCGCTGAAACCGTCTTCGCCACCGTTATGGTGGAAGGCGAAACGCTCCTCGGGCAAGCAGGAAAGTGGCTGCGGTTGAAGGGTGGCGACGCCGCTCTCAGTCTGCCTTCAATGCCCTTCACGATCATCTGCCCCGAACCTATCCACCTTCTGACGTTGCAATTGCCCCGCGACAGCTTCATCGGCGATCTGTTGACCGCCGTCACAGACCCCCTGCTGATACCAGGGCGCGCTGGTGCCGCGCGCTTCGATCAGCAGGGGCTAACGCGAAACTTGCGCCGCTGGCTAAGCGAGGCGCACGCATCTGACGAGCACGGCCTACGGATCCTCTCGATGCTGGAAGGACTTCTGCGAACCGAGGCCCGTCCCGGAGGTGGACGCAGCCAATTCCTCGCGGCGCTGTCACATATCGCATCGGAGATCCGCGATCCCGCGCTGTCCCCTGGTTCTGTAGCCTCAGCCATTGGCGTATCGCCGCGGCAAGTGGCACGTATCTTCGCCTCCCATGGAACCACCGTCTCGCAGGAGATTGCAGAGCGCCGCTTGCAACGCGCATATGCGGTCCTGCGAGACCCCACACAGGGTCACCTGGGCATTTCCGAAATTGGGCGGCGCTTCGGGTTCTCCGGTCCAGAAGTGTTCAGCCGCAGTTTTCGCCGCCGTTTTGGAATGACTCCGACCCAAGCGCGTCGGTGAGGACAGGAAAATGGGACACCAGCAGAAAAGGCTTCCATTGCTTCCTAGATCTTCTCGCCCTCCTCTCTCCGAGCGCTTCTTGTCGCCTGTCAGCTTACACACAGCCATGATCAAGACTTTCGCATACAAGCTGCTGAAAGCCCTCTGGGAGACCGGCAAGTCGAAGATCAACGCATGAGCACGACCTTCCCGATACCGGGTGTCATTACAGACATCATGTCGCTGCAGTGTGGTTAGATCCGTCCTCACTGCTCAGCGACCCGGTGGCACTCGAGTGCGAGGCTATCACGGCCAAGGCGATTCAACGTGCCGAACCCATGCTCGCTTCGAGAATTCGATGATCCTGCCACTCAGGGATGATAGCTGCGAAGGACATACATCTTGACCTGACGGCAGCTTGGCCTTGTGAATGAGTTCGATGAAAAACGTGGACGGTGGGATGGCGAAAAATGGTTGAAGACGTGAGCGTCGAAACTCTATCCCTTTGGCAAAAGCTAGACTTTCTGATCGTAGCGGTCACTTTTTACCTGGCGTTCGCATGCATGTTAGCGGCCGTTTCGACCGACAGTTTGCTCCTTGCCGCTTTTGAACTCTCCATCACCGCCGGCAGCCTGCCCTTCGGCTGCTTGGCTTGGGTTCGCATCCGCAAAGCCGCGGAACTAAAGGCACAGCTCAAACAGCGACGCTAGCAGGCGGCGAGAATATTTGAATGCCGAACCCCCTCTGCTGTGCGATGCTGCTGCCTGAGCGCGGTGGACCTTCAGCGTTCCGTAAATGCCCGGTAGCTCTTGCGGTTACCTACAAGTGTCCGGCAGGGAGGTCGCTAAGCGGGCGCCCTCTGCGAGGTCGCCGGGGCGAGCGAAACCTCGCCATATGACGGTCGTCCCCGGCGGCGCGTCCGAAGCGCGATCCGCGTAGCCTTCGAAGCGTGCGACCGCCCATGCGTAGTAGGCAAGATCTAGCGGCATTTCGCGCTTTCATTCTGTTGTCGCCAGTTCAAGCAGAGGTCGTTCCGCGACCGTGAGGGTAGTAGCAGGTTCGGCGCCCGCGATGTCTCGACTGAGCATCGACAACCGTGTCACCCGCCAGGCAACGACGCAGCAAAGCGTGATGAAGTTGGCCAGCCGTTCTGCCGACAGACCGATGGTGGTGAAACCTTCGGCCAGAGCCGCGGCGGCCTCGGCCATCCCGATGCCGGAACTGCCACCGATCACCAAAACGCGCTTACTATTCAACTTTGTCATGATCGCCTCCTCATGCCAGGTGTTCCAGGCGCCGCAGGTCGGGCGGTGACGCCAGAAGCGCGTCAAACCGTGCCGCAAGTCCCGTAAGGGCTGGGGCCTTGCCATGGGCTTCGAGTGCGTCCGCATCGGCCCAGGCCTCCAGCATCACGAAGCGTGCGGGGTTGTCACGCTCACGCTGCAGGTCGTACCGCAGGCAGCCCGCCTCACTGCGCACCTGCGCGAGGATCCCGGTAAGGGCGGCCTGCAAGGCCGCCTCCTGTCCGGGTTTGGCCACCAGCGTTGCGACGAGGTGAATGATTCCGGACATCAGAACCCCTCCAGCACGATTTTCCCGCGGGCGGTGTTGGTTTCGATCAGGGCGTGGGCCTTCTTCAGGTTTTCGGCGTTGATCGGAGACAGCGTTTGGGTCAGCGTCGTGCGGATGCGTCCCGCGTCGACCAGAGCCGCCACCTCGTTCAGCAGCTTGCCCTGTTCGGCGATGTCGGGCGTGCCGAAAATCGCCCGCGTAAACATCAACTCCCAGTGGATCGAGGCTGCCTTGCGCTTGAAGCCCAGGACGTCCAGCGCCTCGGGGTCGTCGATCAGTCCGAAACGGCCCTGCGGCGCGATCAGCGCCTGAATGCTTTGCACATGCCGGTCGCTCTGATTGGTAGAGAAAACGAAGCCCGGCGCGCCGATGCCGAGCGCTTCGACCTGCGTCGCAAGATCCCCGTGATGATCGATGACATGATGCGCGCCAAGCTCACGCACCCAGTCCTGCGTTTCGGGGCGCGACGCGGTGGCGATAACGGTCAGATCGGTCAGCGCCCGGACAAGCTGGATCGCTATCGATCCGACCCCGCCCGCACCACCGATGAACAGGACGGCATTGGCCGCTCCCGGAACCGGCCGGCGAATGTCGAGCCGGTCGAACAGCATCTCCCAAGCTGTGATGGCCGTGAGCGGCAGCGCAGCTGCCTCTGCATTCGACAAGGTCTTGGGCTTGTGGCCGGTGATGCGGGCATCGACCAGATGGAACTGGCTATTGGCACCGGGCCGGGCGATGGACCCGGCGTAGAACACTTCGTCGCCCACGGCGAAGCCTTGTGCATCCGGGCCAACCTCGGCCACCCGGCCCACGGCGTCCCAGCCAAGGATCTTCCACTCGCCTACGGGCGGCGTCGCGCTGTTGCGAACTTTGGTGTCGACAGGGTTCACCGATACTGCTGCGACCTCGACCAGAAGATCATGGCCGCTGGCCTCGGGGCGCGGTAGCTCGATGTCGGTTAAGGCCTCACCACGGTCGATGGTGCCGGCGGTCTGGTAGCCGATGGCTTTCATGGGATCACTCCATTGTTTGATTGTATGGAGGCGAAATTGATCCTACATTCACCAAATCGCAATACGTACAACGACCGCACATAGTATCAAAAAGGATACTTTAATGGCCAAAGCCCGTCACTCACGCTTCGACTGCACCCCCGGCTGCTCAGTAGAGGCCGCTATCGGCCTGATCGACGGCAAATGGAAATCGATCATCCTTTGGCACCTGCTATCCGGAACGCTCCGGTTCAACGAAATCCGCCGCCATGTCGAGAATTGCACGCCGCGCATGCTGACCAACCAGCTGCGCGAGATGGAGCAGGACGGGCTGATCACGCGCAAGGTCTATGCGCAAGTGCCGCCGAAGGTGGAATATTCGCTGTCCGAGCTGGGCCGGACGATGGAGCCGATCCTTTGCGCCCTGAAGGAGTGGGGGGATGCCAACATCGGTCTCTACGGAAAGCCCGCCGGCCACGATCCCCGCGACGCGGCCTGAGGGTCTGCACCCGTCCAGATGCCTAGTCGGCAGGGCGATGGTATATTTGGCCTGATCCAGCGCGAAGCTGGAGAGCATGTCGGCAACCCCGGAGAAGATCTGGGTCAGGACATTCATGACGAGCTCCTGATAGCGCAGCAGGTCTTCCACCACGACGCGCAACATGAAGTCCTCCGTTCCGGTCATCGGGTAGCAAGCCACCCTTATATTTCGGGATCAGGTTGGCGTGCAGGACCGCATGGATGCGCGATTTCAGGCGGACCGTCTCATCGAGGAGCCCCCTTCCGCTCGGCGGCCTGTCGGCGTCGGCGAACAGTATCTTCGTCGGCGGCCCAGACTTCGGGCGGGAGGCCCGACGCCTGGAGGCGCGCCAGCGTGATGGCGTCGAGCTTGTCAATCTTGACGCGAGTGTAGGCAATCGCCCGCACCATCCGCGGATTAGCGATGACGACCCTTCTGACGAACGGCCGGAGCAGCCGCTCGATGGCCGCCGTATTGCCGGTCGCCTCCAGCACCACCTCATCGTCGAGCCTAAGCCTTCGCCCGAACGCGACGACCTTGTCCTGCACAAGATCAAGGCATTGTTCATTGATCAACTTGCCGTCTTCCAGGATGGCAATCTGGGCGGACGCTCATGGACGTCCATTCCAATGACACGCATGCTCCCTCTGCTCTGGTTTCCGGGAGCTGGCGAGTCTACACGACATCAACGGATCCGCGCTCGCAGCGCAACCGGAGCCTTCTTTTACTTCTCTTCACGGCAAAGATGAACAAGATCGGCCCGCAAGCCTGGCTTGCCGACGTCTTCGCCCGGCTTCCCAGCACAACGGCATCATGCGTGCCCAACCTTCTGCCCTGGAGTTGACAGCCATCGGAGCGCCGGCGGGCAGCATGACCAAGGCCTACGCCGGATGCTTACCTTCTGGCGGGCATTCTCCTTGATGTCCGCAAGCTCGAAGAACAATCCAGGACCGTGCTCGATTTGTGCAGCCTACGGCCGCGACCCCCCCCTTGCGTGGAGGATTATCTCACTCACCACGCGATAACGTTGTGCTGTATAAACATGTTATGTTTGGAAACAGTTGTTTAGCCACACGCAAGGCGGTTGCATAAGTTAGCAGACCTAGTTTTAATTATCACGAGCGAGCCTCGTCGGCCTCCGCTGGGCGGATCCTATCCCCGATGCTCAGATAAGCCACCACTCACGGATCGAAGCGCGCTCAACGTCCCCCTTGCTAGTGCCCTGGTATTTGCATCAAGAACCCTACACCCGTTCCTCTTCGCACCTTGAATGGTCTTTTAGCGCCTTTGCAGCCCCAACCGCGGCTTGACGTGAGGAGCCGCGGGCATCGCGTCAACCGCGTTCCGCCACAGCTCAATCCCGCCTGCCTTCACGGCGTTGGACTGACCGAGACCACGAAAGCCGCGCCCCAAGTTTCAGAACACACTCTACTATCCCGGCGGAACCAAATGCCCCGGAATTGGAAACATTCTCCAAACCGGGGCAACTGGTAATGAAAAGCGATGTCATTAAAGTGTCGCCCTCCTCCTCGGCTCCGGGGAAATTCCGGAGGTTTGTTCGAGGCCTCCTCGGGCACGTTCGTCCACTCACGGACCTCGGTGACGCTGCGTGATTCATTTGATTCCGTCGAGTCCGTTCATCCTCAAGTTGTCGAAGAATCATGGCCTCTCAACTCTTAGGAAACAGGGGCACAAAGTCTTGTGGGTCAGGCGGCCGTGAAGCGGATGAAAAATGGGGAGCTTTTGACCTAGCCTTTTTAGCCGAAAGGAAGCAGGCAGCCAGCGATCCTGATCACCCGAAGCAAAACGCATTTTGCTCGCGCTTGGCGTCCTTCAGGAAGCTCCTGCCGTTCTGACGGCCTGTCCAGGTCGCGCGGATCTCAAGCTGCCTCATTTCTGACGCCCGCAGCGCTATCTGGCACGATTGTCGAAGTGGATAGGTGCCAAAGGCGGTCGCCGCGTGGCGCACCTGCTTTTCTGCTCAGCATTCAGCTAAAATTTGGACTTCCCATTTTGCGATCACCAGCAATTTTCTTTGCTTCTCAGTCTCTTGCCTCTCTCGTGATCGGCAAATTCATTGGATGCTTTTAGATGGCCACCACCACCTCGCTGAACATTGGAAGATGCGCCTGCTCAGTCACGCCTCGATCCATGAAGAGCTCGATAGTTTCGCGTGCGGTTTCGATGACCAGCTTTCTTGGCAGCGCAGCCTGATTGACAATCGTCGCCCGATTTTCGGCGGCCTTCTCTTCAACAAGCGACCCTTGGAAACGGAATTTCCTTCAGCGCCAATATGTCTAGAATAAGGTGCCCCATATTTCCCTTACCTTCAGCTGATTAATTTGCCCTGAGACTTATAAAACGTCCAGTTCCGGCTACCCCTGTTGGCGTCTTATTCTCACCCAAAATTCACCGAGAACGGATGTCAGCATCAAGCGCAATACAGCTCTTGCGACCACAGTCACATTATCGCGACTTGCAGCCAGCTTTCATTCCGAAGACATAGGGCCCATCCCAATTTGGAGAAACCAATGACCCCGCAACTCGATCTACAATCGATGCCAAAAGAAGACCTGCTGGCGCTGAGCAAGAAAGTCGACAAAGCGCTCGCCGACTATGACGCCCGCAAGAAAGCCGAGGCTCGAGCCGCCGCCGAGGCTCTTGCAAAGGAAGCCGGGTATTCCCTCTCGGAATTGATGGAGGCCGGCAGCACCAAAGGCTCGAAAGGCACGCCCAAGTACGCACACCCCGAGAACTCGGCACAAACGTGGACTGGCCGAGGACGGAAGCCGAAATGGGTTGAGGAACACCTTGCTGCTGGTGGTGATCTCGAAGCCTTGGCAATCGTTAAGTAAGCAGTATTGATTTTCGGAACTAACCCCGACCGAAAAGGCGGGGTTAGTTCTGGCGCAAGCTGTATTGTTTCGGCGCAGCATCAGCCAAATGCGTCCAGCCCAACCCAAGTTCGTCTGGCGGAGACATGAACTCGGCAATGTAACTCGGCAGTGTCGGCGCATGAGGGCGCGCCGCGCGATGTGTCCCTCCCACCAGCCCCAGCGCATTGCTACACGCCGAAGGCGACGTGACCCTCTTCGTCAATCGGCCAGGCTGGATTCCACGCGATCTCCCAGATGTGGCCATCGGGGTCCGCGACGTAGCCGCGGACGCCCCCGTAGGGTGGCGCATCGGCCTCTCGGAGGACGGTCGCCCCCGCGGCCACGAGCGATTTGATGACGCTCTGCACATCCCCTTCCCCGGGCACATTGTGGGCGAGCGACATGGCACCCGCCGGGGGCAGGTCGCTGGCCCTGGCATCCTCTTCGAGCGATCCCTTCCACCATGTCCCGAACACGAGGCCGTTCATCTGGTAAAAGACGATCTCCGCGTTCTCGAATACCGGGGTCCAGCCGAAGCCGTCGCCATAGAACCTTCTTGGATCTATCGAGATCGGAAACTCCAAGGGTGATCACCGAGATCTGCTGCTGCATGTCCATGTCCTCTGAAGCTCGCCTGCACAACATGCGCAGGCGCTTGGACCATGGGACGCGGCAATCGGAGCGCCGATGCGCGAAAGGACCCGTTCGCGGGGGCCGGGCCAACCGCACCGACCTAACCTGTTTCTGGTATCGCCAAACTACTCACCGTGCCCCCGCGATGCAACCAAGCCGGATATCGGGGCCCGCGCGACATCAGAAATGAACGGTTAGCTGGCCACTGGCCTTCGAGGCTTCATCGATCTGCCGGCCCTACACCCTCAAGACCTTGCGTCACCGCCTTTCGGCGCGCCAAAGCAGCTCACCCCGATCGCGAGAGCCGCTCTCTATATTCCGCAATCGTGTCGTCAGCCGACAAATCGGCCCGCCTTGCGAGTTCGATGGCAAGGTCGAGATCACTTACCTCCGCATAAGCGTCCACCTCGGCCGATGAGAGAAGACCCGCATCGTTGTCCATCAGTCCGGTTGCTTCACCCTCGCGGCGCGCGCACAGCGCGCTGAGCTGCATGTCATCCAATGACCGGAAACGACGGCGCTTGAGCTCACCGAGGTACGTCGTCTTCATGTCGTCTATAGTTTGCAACCAGTGGCCGTGTCGCCCAAGCTTCCATTCCCGCCAACCGACGTCCGGATCGTCAAAGATTTCACCGGCCGCGATCATCTGATAAAAGTCATGCAATCGCGTGGCATTTCGCTCGTATCGGTTCGACACGAGCTCGTCGAGTTCGCGGCAGCGCCCTATTCGGCGTCTCAGTGCGGCGTCCGACAACATTCTCACGGTCATATCGTTCCTCGGCTCCTACCCAATGACTTCGGCACCTCTGCGAGCGCCCGGATCAATTCCTGTTCTTTTAGAGCAACCTAACTGCCTGAGAAATCAACTTTTGCGTGTGCCTCTGGCGAGGGCGACGCGCACATGTGGGACGCAAACTCGGTGCCGCGCTGTGATCCCCCTCCCCGCCATTCAACGACATTTTTTCCAGGCTGGAGGAGCGCAACATGGGCGCAGTCCTCGACCCGCTCAAGAACAGCCCTGCCGTCCGTCGCGCAGATCGAAAGAGGATCAAATCTTCGGCAGGTTTCGGTGTAATCGCAGTGCTCAGACACCATATATATGACGCAACTTGGAGCTGGGGTCGTTGCCCTTGAGTTCTCCGACCCCGGGAAAGGGAAGGAGAAGATCATGTGGAAACGTCTGATAAGTCTCAGCCTGACATTTGGACTGGCCGCCGCCGGACCGCCGGCATCGGCGCAGATGGTCTGCGGGCTCCACGAGAGCATCACCGGAACGCTCGAGACCACCTACGACGAAGCTCTTGTCGGGCGTGGACTTCAGTCTGCAACGCGCATGCTGGAAGTCTGGCGCGCAGCTGAGAAGGGAACCTGGACGATCCTTGCCGTGCATCCCGACGGGCTCGCCTGCGTCGTGGCCAGCGGGGAGGCCTGGATCGACGTGCCGCCAAGGCCGGCAGGGGTGGCAGCGAGCGCCTACCCGGCAGCTGAGAGCGAGGAGTAATCGCCAAACCTCACCGAGCGGATGCGGAAGGCGCTCACAGGCGGCCTTGAGCCCTGTCACCGGGCTCAGCCTTCATCGGCTGAGAAGCGGAGCTCGAGGGCTTGGGCTCCCGGTCTCGAATTCGCGGACCCGGTGACAAAATTCACGACATCCCCGCAGCAGGTACAGTTTTTCACGGCCAAGGACCGTTTTTCAGGTCCGGCGGTGGGCGGTGCGGACACGAGGATGGGCCGCCCGTGGCAAAGGCTTCCTAAACCTTCTCGTTTTCCTCCTGCGGCAGACCACCATCGGCATCCTCAAACTTCGCCAAATCCGTGGCACCTGCCCGCTTGGGTCGCCGGCGGGACGCCGGCCCGGCCTTCTCCGTCCTTGCTCCGCCTGGTCTCCGCCCGCGCCCGCATCTCGGCAAACCGCGCGCCGTAGTGCTCGCAGGTCTCGACCGTCTCCTCCGCCTGCGCGATCTGCGCCAGGCTCGCGACCTTGCGCTTCGGCCTGGCGGTGAGCGGCGGATAGGGCAGCGCGTGTCCGTGTCGCGCCGCCTCGATCGGCCCGAAGTGGTGGTCCTCGTAGGACGTGATCCGATGCGCCTTGATGGGAAACTGGCCCTCCGGCAGGATCAGCACCTCGTCGATCGGGAACTGCAGCAGCTTGCCCGGTGAAAGCAGCGCCCTCTCTTCGCTGCGGCGACTGATATTGGCGCTATCGTCGAGCTCGCGAATGCGGCTCTGGCTTTCGGTCTTCGACACCACCGTGTGTTTGCCCAGCATGTCCGACAGGACCGTCGCCGTGTGGTCCTCCTGCGGCGTCATGAATATCTTCACCCCGGCCCCGGCCATGAGCGCGCGGCGCCCGGCCTCGCCATAGAGCGAGGGGTTGTCGAGACCCGCGATCGACTGGGTGATGATGAAGAAGCGTCCCCCGAAGGAGCGGATCGTCTTGATGCTGTTCTCCACCAGCGGCTGGCGACCAAGCTGGTCGAACTCGTCCATCAG
Source organism: Salipiger sp. ABN3_019 (assembly GCF_056158605.1). NCBI lineage: Bacteria > Pseudomonadati > Pseudomonadota > Alphaproteobacteria > Rhodobacterales > Roseobacteraceae > Salipiger > Salipiger sp. ABN3_019. The sequence goes on along the minus strand of NZ_JBSWTP010000007.1, from coordinate 8,322 downwards.
GAACATGACCGTGTAAGGCTCGTCGGGGCCTGGCTCGGCGCGCTGCAGCGACGCGATGCCCTCGGCGAAGAGCAGTCGCACCAGCGGCGCCAGTGTGGTCAGGTGCTCGGACTGCGTGGTGATGTAGAGCGTCTGCGCCTCGCGGCGGAAACTGGTCAAATCGAAGTCGTTCTCCAGCGTCGCGCGGACCACCGAAGGATCATCCCAGAGCTGGAAGCCGGCACCATTGATCACCGAGCGGTAGCTGTCGGTGATCTTCTGGCTCATCCCTGCCATCTCCGAAAAGATCGTCGCGACGATGGGGATGTCGGTCATCTCGGCGTACTCGCGGTAGGTCTCCTCGGTCTTGCCGCCACCCCCGAAGATCTCCTTGGCAAAGCCGAGGTTCTGCCGGCCCTGCTCGATGGCAAAGAGGCAGGAAGCGACGAAGAGCCGCTTGCCGGCCTGGTAGAAGCCCTTGGCCGCATCTCCCTGCACAACCAGGAATTGGTCGGCCAGGATATTGAGCGCGGTATACTGCTGCTCAGGAGACGACATGGCCGCGATCCGCGCCAGCGGGTTGAAGCGATGCGTCCTTGTCGAAGGCCCGTCTTCGGTCTCCACGTAATCGAAGGGCGAGAAATACCAGATGCGGTTCCCGAGACCCTTCTGGCGGTGGATCGCGGTTTTCTCGAAGTTCTCGCCCTTCACGTCGAGCACGATGGCACTGCCGCCATGATGCAGAAGGTTCGGTCTGACAAAGCCTACACCTTTGCCGCGCCCGGACGGGGCCACCATGATGAAATGCGGAAACCGGTTCGGCGTGGCGGAGATGTAGAGCCCCTGCTTTTCCGGACCCGTGGTCTTGCCGAAGACGAACCCCTCCTCGGAGATCGGCTTGACCATCTTGTTGCGCCGCATCTCCCGCCGCGACTGGAAATGCGCGTCGTCGTAGCTGGTGAGCCGGCCGCGGTAGACCCCGGCGACCCCCACGGCAACGAGGCTTAGTGCCACCAAACCGTTGATGAGGAAGATGACCTGCAGGGCGTCTGGATTGGCTTGAAGCGTGGGCCAACTCCAGCGCAGGAACCAGGGCTCGAGCGGATCGAGGCTGTTCAGGCTCTCGCGGAAGACGAGCGCGCCGTAGATCGTAGCGAGCATGGCGCCGATGTAACCGCCGGCCAGCAGACCGCCAATCACGGCGAGCGGGTAGCGCCACGCCGTATCTAGATTCTGGATCATCGCAAGAGATCCTCCTGTCTGCTTAGAGCTCGTGCCCGTCCTCAATGTCCAAGCCACGTTCAGCGGCATGTTCGGCCGCGAGCTCGGCCTGCCGCTCTCGCGCCATGGCCTGGTAGGCCTCCACGGTCTCCCGCATCGCGGTCCCCTTGCCCCACCACGAGATCGGCTTCGTTCTTCAGCTCGGCCGCGACCGCCGCCCGAACGGCGGGATCGTGGATCTCGATCCTGCAACGGCGTGCTGTCGCCCTCGAGCACCTTGGCCAGGTCTTCATCGGAGAGCGCATCCGCCATCCGATCAACGAGGCTCTCGATGGCGGGCACGTCGGCAAGCTGGTGGTGCTTGTCCACGGTCAGCAGCTGGACGAGCGCCAGCTGCTCGACAAGATCGCGCGGCACCGCCACGCCGTCGATGATCCGATGTCCCTCTTCGAAGCACCGCAACCAGCCGCGCGGAAGCGCCTTCGTCCAGGCTTTCCGCCCGGCCGCTGCCACAGCGCTGCCTGCGCCAGGGAGTGGTCTCCCTGCACCGCGTATTCCGCCAACTCCTCCGGCGTCGTGCCAAGCTGCGCCATAAGATCCGCATCCTGCGCAAAGGCGGCGATCAGCGCCTCGCGCATGTCGTCCAGCGTGCTGTCGATCTGCCGCAACGCGTCGGATCCCCCGTCTCGAGCCCGTCCCGTACGTGCTGCAGCGAGGCGGGGGTCAGATGCGCAAAGACATCGTCGCGCGTCTCAGCCACCATCGCATGGTCCTGGAAGAAGGGATCGGCCTGGGTCGCCGCCATAAGTTCGGTGCTGGTGCGGGAGAACTCCGCCTCCATCCGCACCCGCTCCGGCCCGGCCTCCATGGCCTGAATGCTCTCCCAGGTCTCCCGCGCCTCGGCCAGCAACTGCTCGCGCGCCTGCGTCATGGCCGCGACGGGATCAAAGTTCGCCTGCTGTTCGGCGGCGTGGGTTTGCGGTGGCATCAGGGTGTCTGCCTCGGGCATGAGACGTCCTCCTTCTTCTAGGGTTTGCGCCGACGCAAAGAACGCCTGCGACAGCTTTTCCATGAACGCGTTGCCAGGACCGGAGAGCGACGCGAGCAGACCAAGACTGGAATATTGCCGCGCAAAGTCCTGCACCACCGCGCGGCGGTGCGCCCTCTCCGCGTCCGACATCGGCGGCGGCGGGACGAGGTCGCCCCGGCCCGTCTTGTCATGCGCCGCGCGATACTCGGTCTCGCGTGGCGGGTTCTCGATGATCCCGCGCGACAGCCGGTTGGAGGCCACCATGTCGATGCCATGCGCCCGCGAGAGCTCGGCATGGCACTCGCGCATCACGTCGTAGTTCAGATCCGACTTCATGCTGATCGACAGGAAGTTGCCCCAGTCGCAACCGACCTTGTCGACGACAAAATGCGCGTGGATGTGATCCGGGTCGCGGTGCACCGCGGCGACGTAACGCCACTGGTCGCCATAGTCGCCGCTGGCAAACACTGCCTGTCCCCACTCCCGGGCCACCGCCTCGGCGGCCTCGATGCCCGTTCCCTTGGGAAAGCTCAGGATGATGTGGTCGGTGTGCCCGCGCCGGGGCGCGCCGCGCCAGGACGAAGACCAGTCCTCAACCGCCCGCGACAAAGTGTTGGGCCGGAGATCGCGGTCCACCCCGGCGAAGTTCGTCCAGGTCGCATGTGCCGCGTCCTCCCGGGTGATGTAATTGAGCTGGCGGGTCAACTCTTCCTTGGAATGACACCCCCCGGCCCTGATCCGCTTCACCACCGACTGCGGGGAGCGCTGCGCATTGCCGGCAAAGGCCCGGAACGATCGGGCCTGCACGCTGCTCTGCCCCATACCGGGAACGCACGTGCCACTCCCGCCGCTCCGGCTGCGGCGCGCGAGGTCCTCGAGCGGATAGCCAAGAACCGCCTCCTCGATCGACAGCGACCCCGACCTCATTCGACCCGCCTCCGGGAAGGCCACATCCGCCAGCGTCCGCCGGCGCGCCACGTTGATGAAATTGGTCAACGCCTCGGTCAAATCCCCCACCCGCGCGTCGAGCTGCGCCACGGTTTTGCCGTCGCGGGCGTTCCACTTGAGCCGCCCGGAGTTCGCAAGCTGGGTCATCTGATTGAGATTGCGCCCCACCGCCACGAGCTCGCGCCGGCTCTGCGCCAGCGCCTCGATCTCCTCCGACCGCAGATCAAGCGCGCCGACCGCCAGCCGCATGAGACGGCGAATGCCATCCGAGGGTGTCAGCCCCTCCGCCTCCATCAGCGCCTTGAAGGCCGCGTATTCCTCGACACTGACCCGGGTTCCGACCACCGCGCCTTCGGTCGTGGTGTGCGACGAGACCGCCTGGTTTCGCACCCGCGCCACCGTCTGCCGAGATCGACCACTAGCGCCGGGCGATCTCGGCATCGGGCATATCCCTCGCCCAGGAGGCGATTGATCTCGGCAATATCCTTGTGGGTCAGACGGGGCCCGCGGGGCATATCGCAACCTCAAGCAGTATATCAAAATTCACACACGCTCTATAGATGTACAACACAATACCGTTCCAGCCAACCGACCATGAAGGCCGGTTTTCGCCCCTTCGGGGGATTTCCGCTTGCGGAAACCGGATCAGCCTTCATGGTCTCCGTCTCGCGCCCGGTGACCCTTCAGGGTCACTCAGGCAGGGCGCGGTGATCCGCAGGCCAGGAGGCGGCAATCTCGCCCCTGCGAGAGCTGCCGCCGGGGTCGTCCGCGGATCACACCCGTCCCGATGTGCCTGGCGTGGGGCGTGCCGCCCCGCGCCTGGCGGAGAGGGCCAATGTGCGATTTTTTGGCCCCCGGCCCCAAGTGCGCTCCGCGCGCAATCTCCTGGCCAAAAAATTCCGGCGAGGTGCTGGGTCGCTGGAACGCAGGAGAGCAGGAGAGCAGGAGATGAAGGACTGCACGAGTGCTGGACCGCTGGATCGGCGGAATGCTGCAGATATTGAAATATTGAGTTTTTAACTCATTGAGATGATGAGAGCTTGAGCGCAGGAGCCGTGGCGATGTTGATCGCTGGAGGCTTGGGGCGCCGGAGTTCTGGTGTGCCGGATGTGTGGACCGCAGGACTTGGAGGACCGAGCTTGAAGACCATCTCGACCATGATGATGAAAGGCGGAAGCGGGAAGACGACGCTGACCCGCATCCTCGCCTCGGCCGCCCTCGCCCGCGGGATGAAGGTCCACATCTTTGACGTCGACACCGACCCGCAGGCGCTTGGCTGGGAGGCCAGCTTCAACCGCGCCTCCTGGGGCAAGATCGACAAACCCGCCTGGCGTCATGACCAGCTGACCATCAGCGGCGCGGTCGCGGATATGGATGAGATCTACGACGGCTACGATCGCATGGAAGCCGAGGGCTATGATCTCGTGTTGATCGACACCCGCCCGGGGGCCAATGCTGACACCGAAGACCTGATCCTCGCCACCGATCTGGTGCTGATCCCGACCCGGCCCGAGCAGTCGGATTATTCGATCGCCGAGCGGACGCTCGAGTGGTTCGAGGATATCCTCAAGACCGTCACACCCGACTCCCCGACCCCGGCGCTGCGCACGGTGCTGACGGCGGTGCCAGCAAAGATGATCTCGGTGCTGACCGGGGATCTCGACATCGCCAGTCTGACCCCGCGCGATCGCGACGCCTTGCAGGCGGTCATGGACATGCCGCATGCGCTGACCGTGATCCCCAACTCGAAATACTGGCGCGAGATCGCGGCCTGGGGTCCGCTCGGCGTGGCCGCCGAGGCGGCGAACTCCCAGCCCGCCGGGCGGCTGCAGGGCGGCGCCATGCTGGACATCCTGGCCGGCGGCGACGCGCTGCTCGACGAACTCCTTGCGGTCATCGACGTGAGGGAGGCGGCAGAGTGAGCGACGATCCCAAACCAGAAAAGCGCAAGAGGTCTCGTGTCGTGCGCACCTCCCACGCGCTGCCAAATGCCGCCGAGCACGCCAAGGCGAGCAGCCGGCTCGCAGGGTCCACGGCCCGCTACGCAGGCCGCACTACTCCCGAGCCGCAAGAGCCGAGGACCAAACCCAAACCCGACGCCGACGCAGGCGCCGGCGTCTCCCCTGATCTGGCTCCGGCGGGCACAGAGAACTCAGCGACCTCAAAGCGCCCGCGACCGGCGCAGCCGAAGGCGGCAGCGCGGCGCGCCGCGGCGCCCGAAGAGGCCGGGGCTCCAGCGAAGAAAAACGTGCGCGGCTTCGTGGTCTGGCTGCCGGCCGACATGGCGCGGCTTGAGGCACTGGCGGTCCGGCTGGGCACCAGCGTCGACTATCTCGAAAAGGCACTGATGAAGCAGGCGCGCAAGAGATACCTGGATCTCGATCACGCAAGCGCGCTGCGCGACAGCACGCGGCTCAAGACACATCTCGATCTGGCGCGGACCGAGGGCGGCGGCGGGCTTTTCGTGAATGCCTATTCCGATCCCGAGATTGTCCGCACCCTGCGCGCGGAGATCGGCGATCCGCTCGATCTTATCGCCGATGCGCGGATCATCGGCGCGCTGTTCCGGCTCTACGGACTCGACGCGCTCGCGGTCTACGAGCGGAAGGCGGCGGGATAAGCGTCACCCTGGGCTTTTGGGCGTGGTGCCTACTCACTCACACGGGCCGGTGAGGACCTCGCCCACATTCCAGGTCACCGCATCATGCGCGCTGACCACGGCAAATTCGGTGCTCGACCCAAGGATGGTGACCAGGGTCGCCCACGCATCGGGATCAGCCTTCGCCTGAGCGATGCGACCGTCTACGAGCTCGAACGCCGCCTGCTCGCCGGTCTGTGCCAGGACCACGATCCGCGCCGGTGCGCGCTCCTGCGGCAGGGTCACCGCGAAAGACCCGTTCGGCTGCGGGCCGAAGACACGATCAGGATCGCAGACGAGCTGCAGCGATGCGCCGGGGCCCTCGAGATCATGCACAGGCAATCCGCGCTGGAGGCTGTGAGACCAGGTCACATCCGAGATCACCAGCGGTGCAGCGCCCGCCGCGGCCCCCTCCTGCGATCCGGTCTCCTGCTGAGCCTGCAGGGTGAGCGGCATCAGCGCGGAGACGATGAATGCACCGAATGATGAACATCGCATGAAACACTCCTTTGGAGCACAAAGCGTATTTCTCTTACGTTAGGGCATACCATCCGGAATGAAAACCGAAGCCCGCAAGCAAAACTGCATGGACAGGGCTAAGGGGCGCAGCCCCTCGCGCGGTCAACAGAAATAGCCAGGGCCGTGTCCTCGGCCGAGGGCCTGCGGGCCGCACCACCCCTGTCGATTTCTGCTGCCCTTGCTACCCCCGGCCTCGCCAGCGGGCAGACCGGATAGCGCGCTATCCGGCTTCAACTATTTGGGACAAGAACCATGCTGGCAAAGAAACTCTATGCCTTCCCGATCTCCAAAGTTTTTCACCTCGATGACGCAGGGGAAGAACAGTTCCTGGGACTGAGATTTCGGTGGAACACAGGAGAGACCGAAATTGCCTGGGAGAACCCCGGCGCCTTCAAGATGGGCCTGATCTGCGAGGAGCCAATCCCCGCCTCATCTTCCCCGGGCCGGACCTAGGCCCGGCCCGCGCGGGTTGGCCTCGGCGGCGCAGACGCTGAGACCAACCCGCGAAAATTTGGCGGGCCCCGCGTGAGCGAGGCCCGATCATCATCTCTAAGCGGGGAAGCGCCTTAGGCGGCCTGCTCGGCGACGCTCCACCCGGCCTCAGCCAAGATGAAGTCCACCGCCTTTTGCGCTTCCGACGCGGCGCGGAAGATCGCGCGATTGTCGCCTTTCATGGCCGCAACCCACCCTTCAACATAGCTCGCGCTCTGGTCAAACTCCGGCGCCACGCCGAGTTGCACCCCGAGCATGCAGGCGCCGACCTCAGCAATCAATTCCTCGAAGGCGTAGGCCGTGCGGTCGGAGAAGCGCTTGAACCTGTCGAGACGTTTCTCCGCACCGCTCCAATGCGTCAGCTCATGAAGAACGGTCCCGTAAAATGCCTGCGCGCTGAGAAATGTCTCGATCGGCGGCATGTGGATGCGATCCGCCCGGATGTCATAGTACGCTCGCGGCTCCGGGCTCGAATGGATCGCTGCACCGGTGCGCGCGAGGAACACCTCGAGGTCCGGATCGGCCTGGGTGCCGAGATCCCGCGGCAGCTCCGGACGGGTGTAGAAGTCTTCCGGCAGGCCATCGATCTGGTCGGAGTTGAACACGCGGTAGGCGCGGCAGTAGGGGATCTTCTTCTCGTCGCCGTCGTCACTCTCGCGCTCGACCGTGCCGAACTTCACCACCGTGGCCGACGTCTCGCCCTTGCGCACCTGCGCCCCAAGCTCCTGCGCCTGCCGATAGGTCATCCAACGTGCCGACACATAGCCTTTGCTGGCGGCCGTCGCCCAGAGCATCAGCACGTTGATGCCGCGGTAGTCCTCGCCATTGAAGCGGGCCGGCATCTGCGCGCCACCTGCGCCGCCGGTCCAGGGCTTGCGCCAGGGCGGTGTGCCCGCCTCGATCTGCGCAATGATCTCATCGGTGACGTGCTGATATACGTCGAATTTCGCCTTTGCCATTTGTGGCCTCCTTCGTGGTGGAGACGGTGGGGGCTCCGAGCCCGCCTTCCGCCGATGGGCTGCGCCTCGGCCAATCTGTCTGACCGGAAACGCATGTTTTCGGCGGAACAGAGTGGGAGAGGGCGAAGCCCGACCCACGGGCCGGACACGGACAGTCAAAGGAACGGAGACGGGGGTGGTGCGGCCCGCAGCGCGCCGCGCGAGGACACGGCCCCGGCGGAGACGACGCCAAAGGCGGCGCTTGTCTTTTGACTTTCCGGGGCCGGTCTGTTGGGCGGACAGACAAACAGCATCATGCCAGGACGGGGGTGAGCGGGCGCAGCCCGTCGAGCCCCTGCCCTGCCCTTTGGAGCGATGCGAGCCGCGCGCCCCGCGCGGCTCTCCTCAGATCAATCCGCCAGAGCTTTCCAGCCCGCCCCCGGCCGAGGGGACGGGGCGGGCCTTGCAGGCGGCGAGCGGGACGCGCAGCCATATCGCGAAGGATGGCGAGCCGGCTTGTGGGAAGGTCTGGCTTGATGCCCGGCCGAAGGCGGGGC
>NZ_JBSWTP010000006.1:0-298023 GCF_056158605.1 Salipiger sp. ABN3_019 | reverse complement strand
GGCCTTGCTGCAGCGCGGCGGCGGCGCCCCGGAGCCAATCTTCTTCACCGGTCATATGCGACATCGCTTAATATCTCGGGGTCACGCGATGTCGACGCCTGGGCCGGGAGGGACGGATGGAGAAAGTCTCATGTCCAGAATCCAACTCCCCGCCATCAAGCCGAAGCGACGCCCTTGGAACCGTGGCAGGCTCGTTGGCCAGAAACGGCCTCTGCTACCGAAATAGGTCTGGGCGATCCGTGCGCGCCTCGAACTCGCGAGCAACCTTCGCGATCTCGCTCTGTTCAATCTCGCCATCGACAGCAAGTTGAGAGGCTGCGACCTTGTCGGTCTGAGGGTCGCCCAGTTCGTTGTCGGCGATCGTGTCCGCGAACGCGTATCGGTCATCCAGAGCAAGACGCGCCGCCCCGTTCAGTTCGAAGTCACGGAAAACACCCGAGCTTCGATCTCGGCGTGGGTGAAGCGGCCGGAGATGATCGGCTGCGCCTTCCTGTTCCCGAGCCGGTTTCATGCCAGGCCGCACATTTCGACGCGACAATACGCGCGGCTCGTCCGAGATTGGGTCACGGCGATCGGTCTCGAGCCGAGCGGCTACGGCACGCACTCCTTGAGGCGCACCAAGGCTGCACAAATCTACCGCAAAACAGGAAATCTTCGCGCGGTCCAGCTCCTGCTCGGTCACACCAAGGTGGACAGTACGGTCCGGTACTTGGGCGTTGAACTTGAGGATGCTCTGAGCATCGCGGAGTCGGTCGACATTTGATACCTTCGGCGAACGGCGCACGCCGTTCGCCAACCGAGACCGGACGTGCGAGGAGCTACGTGCCGACGTGGGATTCGAGCCCGATTGAGACTCTCGGGTTTGAGGCACTGCACAAACAGGAGTGCGACGGGTGATCATTGTGGCGCTGATCAGTGCCGTCGCACAATCACGACATAGGTTGCGTAGCGGTCTGTCGCGTTCCGGAACGTGACCGCGCTCGGCGGGCCGAGCGACATGCAGTCGCCCGCGCCGAGGATCTCGGTCTCCGCTCCGCAAAGCATCGTCAGCTCGCCGTCGAGTACCCAGATTAACTGGCTGATGAAGGTATAGGCCTCAGCAGGAAACTGAGCTTCGGCTCGGGGTGGGAGCACAACTTTAGTGACATCCATGCCGGTATTCGCGCCGTCGGGTGAAACCGTTTCGCGCGATAGACGGGTCTTCGTGTCGAAGAAGGTCGAGCGCGTCGCCTGCCGCGCCACGCGCAGCTCGGTCGCCGCCGGCTGGGCGACGATCTCGGACACCGTCATGCCGAAGGCCGCCGAGAGCTTGCCCACCATCTCGATCGTCGGGCTGCTCTGTCCGCGCTCGAGCTTGTTGATCATGCCTTGCGAGACACCGGCACGTTCGGCCAGCTGCTGGCGGCTCCAGCCGGCGCCCTTGCGCAGCTCGAAAAGCCGTTCCGCAAAGCTCTGCGGAATGACAACGGGCGTCTGATCCGCGGGGGCAACGGGGGTTGCGGGATCGGTCATAGCGTTCGAGCCTCTCTCTGTCCCCCCGATGTACTGAACCTGGGGCCGCTTCGCCAACCGCTAAGATCAGGAAACCAAGCGCACAAATTCTTCGGACGATATCACCGGTGCGAAAAAGGCGTTGATACGATCCATCGCTGCCGCTTCCTGATCCGGTCGCACGCAGCCACAGGCATCGCCGATGACGATGGGCAGATACCCATTGTCGCGTGCGATGCGGGCGTTGCCCTCAATGCACCAATCAAGGTGAATGCCCGTCAGCACGATCGTCTGCACCCGCTTGCGTGTCAGTTCGAGCGGCAACGGAGTCCCGAACCACGCCGACTGCAGCGCAACCTCGCTGAACTCGTTATCGCCCGGCTGCACCAGCGCGCGGAGCTCGTCCGCAAGGTCATTGTCTGCAGCCGCCTGCTCTGGGGTCTGCGTCGCCGCCGCGGTCCACGAGGCGTATTGCGCCGCGTCGAAGTCGTTCTTGGGATGGTCCGCCCGGTACACTGGGTATCCAATCCAGTTAAACGAAACGAAGTTTCCGGCAGCGCGCGCCGCCTCGGCGACCCTGACCGTCGCCGGCAGGCTGCCGCGTTCCCAGTGCCGCTCGGCGGCCTGCACACCCCAGGGCTCATAGAGCGATTTTACCTGGCTCACCGACATGTAGGCCGCGGGACGCGAGAGAATTTCCCGCAGATCCAGCCCCTGCCAATGCGGCGCCAGGTCCGGAATGGCCCGCGCCCCGCCCTTGAGCCGCTCCTCGTCGGTGCTCGCTGCCTGTGCCGGTGCTCCTGCCATCATCGCGGCGCCACCTGCAGCCGCCATTCCGAGCATCGCGCCGCGGCGCGATACGTTGGTGTACCTAGTGTCTTCAGTCATCTCGATCTCCGTTCTCCGACCATCAGTGGTCGGGCACGGCATGGCTGGAAACGATCGATTCGCATACTATAGTAGAAATTGCATTTGCATGATGGCGATTTCTGCCCATTTGAAATGCATTATAGTGCTCATTTGTGCGAATTTTCGCCCGCCCATGACCGCCATCTCCCCCTGAGGACGCAAAAATTCACTACCCTTGTAGCTAGGGTCTCTCAATGCCATTGCATTTATGTGTACTATAGTAGCAAGTGCGAGTAACACAGTGACTCACCGAGGCTCCCATGCTGATACGCGACGCCGAAGCGCAAGACATCGAGGCAATCACCGCGATCTACAACGACGCCGTGCGCCATACGACCGCCATCTGGAACGACGCTATCGTCGACGAGGACAATCGCCGCGCCTGGATGGCTGACCGCAAGCGCGCGGGCTACCCGGTCCTGGTGGCAGTCTCCGAAGGCGGAGAAGTGCTGGGCTACGCCACCTTTGGCGACTGGCGGGCGTTCGACGGTTACCGTCACACGGTCGAGCATTCGGTTTATGTCGCGAGCGGCCAGCGCGGGGGCGGCATCGGCCGGGCGTTGATGCTGCAGCTGATGGCGGCCGCGCGCGCGCTTGGCAAGCACGTCATGGTAGCCGGGGTCGAGTCGGGAAACACCGCCTCGATCCGGCTGCACGAAAAGCTCGGCTTCGAGACCGTGGGCCGGCTGCCCGAGGTCGGCACGAAGTTCGGCGGCTGGCTCGATCTGACCTTCCTGCAGGTCAAGCTCGACGACCGCGCTGTGCCAGATGCCCAGGCTTGACGATGCCACTGGTCATCCTCGCCATTCTGATCGCCGCAGGCGGCGCGCTGGTGCTGCAGAACAGCCTCATGGCGCGGCTGAGCAGCCAGACCTCCAGCATCCTCGTGGCGCTGGTACTCAACTCGGCGATCGGGCTGGTGGTGCTCTCGGCGCTGCTGATCGGGCGCAACGGGCTGCAGGGGCTCGCCGAAGTGACCGGCAACCTCCGCGGCACGGCGCTGCTTCCGGGTCTTCTGGGCTCGTTCTTCGTCTTCGCCAGCCTGCTCGGGTACCAGAAGATCGGCGCGGCGGGCACCATCGCCGTGCTGCCCTCTCTTGTTGGGGCGGGGCTACTCGTCGCAGGGGCGATCATCGTGGCGGCCAACCGCCTCTGATCACGCCTTTTCGCAAGCAACTCCAGCAGGACATGCGCCGGGCTGAAAGGTCTGCAACGGCGGCGCTCCGGCTAGTTGTAGCGAATGGGTGTTCGGCTCTGAGTACTGGTGCAGTCTTGAATGACGGATTCCGTGATCTGCGCTGTGGCGCCGATCCCAGTTTATTGCAGCAACAAGCAATTCCATCGCCATGCTGCAATTGCACTGGCTGATCACCGAACGATCGAAAAGTCCGCCCTGCCGACCTTCATCATCTGAAAATGCTGCGCGATGGACGAATGGCCGGTCTGGTGAAGCTACACAGCGGCATTCGGCCAGGGACGGAACGGCAGATCTGGGCCGAGAGCGACGGGCGCGGCTACTCGCCATGTGTAGAACTCGCCGCAGCGCCGCATGACCGGTTCGAGCCCAAATGCATCATTCGTACCGAGAGTGTCGAACGTGAGTCCCTCAAGGTGATCCTGTTGCGCCACGTACAACCAATGCTGGCTCAGGAGCGGTCACCGACGTAGCTGACGCGCCACTTTCAATCCTGTCCACAAGCAGGCGCGTCGCCAGCTTGGCCACTTCATCAAGATGAAGATTGAGCGCCGTAAGAGGCGGCGTTTCGCTGCGGGCGCGGAGCCCATCATATCGTGTCGCCACTTTCACGGACTGGGGTACGGCCAGTCCGTGCGATCGGAGTGCCGCCATCACACCCGTGGCCATTGCGTCAATTGGAACGAGCACGCCGTCGGGGGCCCCCCGGGTCGCGATATGCGCCTCAAGCGCTGCCTGGGCACCGGCTTCCCCGGCGGCTTCAGGGATGACGATGACCTCCGGTTCCATGCCGAGGGTACGACACCGCTCTGTGTAGACCTCCCGGAATATGATGTTCGAGGCCCGGGCGCTCTGGCCGATGACCAGCATGAAGCGACGCGCCCCGCTTGCGACAAGGTGATCGCAGAGTAGTGACGCCATCTTGCGATAGTCGAGCGTCACGGCGAGGCTCGGCATGTCCTCTGCCGGGCCGATCACGACGGTTGGTACGCCTCGCGCGGCAAGCAATTCAAGATAAGGGTCGTCGGCAGAAGGTTCGACGAGGATCGCGCCGTCGAAGCCAATGGTGCCAAGTGCCGTCGCCGGCTCCGTAATCGGCGGGATCAGCAGAAGCGCGACGTTGTTCTCCATTGCCGATACCGCCGCCGAGGCCGCGATCTCCATCAGGAAGCCAAGCCGGGACTGGCCTGCCGCCACCGCAACCGGCATGGAGGAGAAGATCGCGATCGTGCCCGCCCGACCCGTCCGCATGCCCCGCGCCGCGAGATTGGGAACGTAGCCGAGCGCATCGATGGCCGCCGTGATCCTTGCCTGGGTGTCAGAGTCAACACGCCGCTTCCCGCTGAGCGCGTTGGAAACCGTCCCCGCCGATACACCGGCGAGTTGGGCGACATCCTTCACGGTTGCCCGTTTTTTCGGGGTCACGGGGGCTTCAGTCATACAGCAATCGCCTATTTTGTGCGCATCTGGGCCTGAATTTCGCCCACTGACGCGCCGCTTCGACATTTTCTACCTTCTGACGCAATTAAAACGTTTTAACAGGGCGCCGCGCAAGGCGAAAAGTCATTAAAACGTTTTACTGCGAGCCGGAGGATAGAATGTTAGACAAACTGAATGGCACTTTCGACCCCGAACACAGCAGCGCCGTGACGCTGGAGCGGCGCAGGCTGGGCCTGACCGCGCTGGACCGCTCCAAGACGGCCGGAGGATATACGCTTTATGCCCGCCAGACCGGCGGCGGCGTGGTCGATATGGTCGATATAGAAGGCCGTATCGCGCATCAGTGGGCCATGCCGGTCCGCCCTGGCCGCGACGCGGTGATCCTGCCAAACGGCAACCTCGGCTACAACGGCAGCCATGCGACCTCCGCCGCACTCTATCCCGCCTGGGATCTCTGGCACGGCGGCGACTTCTACGAGGCCACCCCCGACGGAGAGATCGTCTGGCGGCACGAGGACATCTATCACCATCACGACGCGCAATGGCTGCCGAACGGAGACCTGCTCTACACAGTGGCCGCCGAGTTGCCCGCCCATCTCGCCAAGCGCATCTGCGGCGGCGATCCCGGCAAGGACGGCGCGGACGGGATTCTTTCAGTCCGACATCGTCCGGCAGGTGAACCGGAAGGGCGAGGTCGTCTGGGAGTGGTGCATCTGGGATCACATCGACCCCGCAGACCTGCCCGTACACCCGATCTTCGACCGCCGTCATTGGCCGATGATCAACGGCGTATCCGAGACGAAGGACGGGCTTATCCTGATGAGCCTGCGGACGACGTCGGGCGTGATCGCGGTCGAGAAGGCCACGGGGCGCATCGTCTGGCATGCCGGGACCGATGTTGTCGCCCAGCAGCACACGCCGATCATGATGGACGACGGCACGGTGCTGGTCTTCGACAATGGCAACCTGCGGGTCGGATCGTCGAACCCCTATTCCCGCGCCCTTCAATTCGATCCGAAGACGATGGAGACGGTCTGGGCCTATGCAGACCCGAACGCGCCCAGCTTTTTCTCTCCGTTCATGGGCAGCGCGCAGCGGCTGGCCAACGGCAACACGCTGATCTGCGAAAGCGCTTTCGGGCGGCTTTTCGAGGTGACGCAGGCCGGAGAGATAGCGTGGGAGTTCGTGATCCCGGACTTCGCCGAGTACCCGGCGCCGCTGAACCAGTTCATCAAGGGCTCGCACAACGGTTGCTTCCGCGCACATCGTTACGCGGCGGAGCAGGTGTCATGGCTGTGACGGAGAACCCCGGCACCCAAAACTCCGCGACGCCGCGCTTCGCGCAACTGCTGACGAAGGGCCTGCGCTCCGGCGCGACCCTTGGCCTGCCGCTGATCTCTTTGGCCTTCATCCTTGGCATCTGGACGCTTGTCGGCCTGTCGGGCGTGGTGAAGGAGGCGATCTTCCCGGCTCCCTGGTCCGTCTGGTCCGCCACGGTCGAGATGTGGCAGAACGGCACGCTGCAGACCGACCTCGCGAAATCGCTCGGCCGGGCGGCGGTCGGCTTTTCGATCGGCGGGACGCTTGGTGTGACACTCGGCCTGATGACCGGGCGGGTGGCGCTGGTCCGCACCCTGCTGAACCCGTTCCTCAACCTGCTGCGGCCCATCCCCGCCATCGCGTTGGTCCCCGTAGCCATCGTCTGGTTCGGAATCGGCGAGGGATCGAAGTACTTCGTGGTCTCCTACACCGTCTTCCTGACGGTCTGGTTCAACACGCATCACGGCATGCAATACGTCCCCGAAACCTACCTTCGCGCCTCCCGCACTCTCGGCGCGTCCAGGCTGCGGGAGTTCCTCACGGTCGTCCTGCCCGCCGCCGCCCCGCACATCTTTGCGGGCATCCGGCTTGGCGTGGCGCTGGCCTTCCTCAGCCTCGTCGCGGCCGAACTTTCCGGCGCGTCCTCGGGTATCGGGTTCCGGCTTCAGGAGGCGCGGCAGTACGTCCGAACGGACCGCATGTTCTCACTCCTGATCCTGCTGGGCATCCTCGGGGCTTTCGCGGACCTGATCGTGCACTGGATCGGAAAGAAACTCGTTCACTGGGAGCAGGGATGATGACCGACGCAACTCAACCCAAAGGTCGCGTGGAGATCGACGACGTCGTGATCCGCTTTACCGGCAAGCAGGGGCGCGTGACCGCACTGGAGAGGACGTCCCATGTCCTCGAACCCGGCACCTTCACCGCTCTGATTGGCCCCTCGGGCTGCGGGAAGTCCACGCTGATGAACGCCATTGCGGGCTTCGTCACCCCGGCGGAAGGCGCCATCCGGCTGGACGGCCGGGCCATCACCGGGCCCTCGCCCGAGGTTGGCGTGATCTTCCAGCAATACGCGCTATTCCCCTGGTTCACGGCGCTGAACAATGTCCGCTACGGGCTGAAGCAGTTTGGCCTCTCGAAGCGGGAGGAGATGGATCGCGCCCGCGCCGCGCTGGCCGAAGTGGGGCTTGAGGCACATGCCGACAAGTATCCGCAGCAACTTTCCGGCGGGATGAAGCAACGGGTCGCCATAGCACGGACCTTCGCGGTGGAACCCAAGGTGCTCTTGATGGACGAACCCTTCGGTGCGCTTGACGCCCAGACCCGGTTGGTGATGCACGACCTGCTGCTCGGCATCTGGCGCAAGCACAAGGCGACGGTGCTGTTCGTCACCCATGACGTCGACGAGGCGCTGCTTCTGGCGGACCACGTCCAGGTGATGAGCCATGCGCCTGGCCGCCTCATGCGCCATTACCACATGACGCAGGAGAGGCCCCGAGCCCTCAGCCGGTCGGGCAACGAACTTCTGGAGATCCGGGACGAGATCCTCGGCCTCCTCCACCCCAAGACCATGCTTGCTGACGCCCTCTGAAGGAGAACTGAGATGAACCTTTACACCTTTGCCTTTGCTGCCGCTCTGCTGGCGCCCTTCGCCGCCAGCGCAGAAGAGATGACCTTTGCCTGGACACCCAATCCGCAGACGTCGCAGGTCGATGTCGCGATCCAGAAGGGCTACTTCAATGATGCGGGCCTCGACATCACCTTCGTCGCCTTCAACACTGGGCGCGAGGGGTTCGAGGCTCTGGTCGGCGGTCAGGTCGACGTGACCTTCATGGCCGAGTTTCCCGCCGCAGTCGGGGCGCTGACCGGGGCGGAGTTCGCGGTGGTCGGCGACCTGGCGCGCTACACCGGGTCGCGCGTCATCGTGAACACGGAGGGCGGTGCCGTGGCCAGCCCGGAGGATCTTGCGGGCAAGCGGATCGGTACCACCATCGGCACCAACGTGAACTTCTATCTCGACGAGGTGCTGAAACATGCCGGCGTGCAGGCCGAGGTCGTGGGCGCGGCCCCGCCGGATCTGGTGCCCGCCCTGGCTCGTGGAGATCTGGACGCCATCGTGCCCTTCCCGACCTTCTACGGCGCGGCGGAATCCACGCTTGGCGACACCTATGCGGAGCTGCGCGTACCGGGGTACGAGGTGCACTACATCCTCGCTGCCTCGCCAAAAATGACCGGCGAACGCGCCGCCGCGCTGGATGCCTTCATGGGTGCATTGGCCAGGGCCGATGCGGATGTGAAGGCCGATCCGCAGGCCGCGATGGAAGCGGTCAGCGCCTCCATGCAGGGCGCCATGACGCCCGAGGCTCTGGGCGCGATGTGGAAGGACGTCGACGTGGGCCTCAAGCTCGACACCGGACTCGCCGACCTGCTGGTGGCAGAGGCGGCGTGGGTCCTTTCCAAGGGCGTGGTCAAGGGCGAGGTCGTCACCACCGATGCAATGCTTGGTCATTTCGCGCCGGATGCGCTTAAGAAGGCGGCGCCGGACGCCGTCGATCTGCCCTGAGTGACAGGCCTCTGCCCCATTGGGAGCAGAGGCCACCTGCTTGGCCGCTGCAAGGCCAAAGCCAAGAACGCTGTACTCTATTCGCAGAGCCGAAGTTATTACCGAAAGGGCGGATTTCGGATTTTCGCCGCGGTGGCCATCCGATCATCCAGCCAAGATTGAGGCTTGTTCTGCATCGCCGCATAACGGAATCGAGCCCTTTTCCGACGGTCGGTCGACAGATCAGACGGCTTGACCTGCTACAATGTCTCCTGAGCGCCAGTGCTGTCAGCGAGCAGCGTTTTGGCGTCGCACCCTTGGATTTAGCCAAACGACGGCGTCATTTTTGGCAACCCGAAGAACACTTTCATGAACGCATGTCATGATCGTGCCGAACGCAGCCGGTCGATCAAAAGCCGTAGCGCCGAGCTAAGATTCCGCCGCCCCATGTAGCACAGATGGTAGCCGTCGAAGGGCGGGCAGAAGTCCGCGAGGACCCGGCGCGCACGTCCGGTCTCGAGGTCAGCGCGGACTTCCGGCAGCGGCAGGTAGCCGAACCCGTGACCAGCCCGCACCGCTTCCATCACAAGGCCGGGGTCGTTCAGGATGAACGGACCGGTCAGCTTCTTCACCATCTCAGTGCCTTCGATCTCGAACTCCCAGTCATAGACCGGCCCGTCGGATCGATGCCGCATCAGGATACAGTCATGGGCATCAAGATCGTCGGGGTGCGTCGGCGTGCCGCGCCGCGCGAGGTAGTCCGCGCTGGCGACCGCTGCCATTTCCAACTGTGGCCCGACGGGGACTGCAATCATGTCGGGGCTTAGGTGTTCGCCGAGCCGGATTGCACAGTCAAAGCGGTCTTCGGCAAGGTCAGAAAGCCGGCCTTCGCTGCTGATCTCGATGCGCACGTCGGGATAGTCGCGCACCAGTTGCGAAGCCACCGGCCACAAGATGTCGCGGGTGGCGGGCACGCTGGAGGTCACCCGCACCAGCCCCGAGGGACGCTCGCCAAGCGTGCGGATTTCCTCGATTCGGTTGCCGAGCTGCTGGAAGCTGGGGCGCAGCGCTGCGAGAAGCTGTTCGCCCGCATCGGTAGGGGTCACCTTCCGCGCACTGCGGTTGAGCAGCCGCACGCCGATCTTGTCTTCGAGCCGCCGGATCGTGTGGCTCACGGCGGATTGCGACACGCCGAGACGGTGCCCGGCGCGGGTGAAATTGCCCTCTTCGGTGACGGCGAGCAGGGTCGAAAGATCGCCGAGCAAGTCACGGTCCATGGCGCGCTCCTTCTGTGGCTCGCGGTGTTCTGAGGCAACGAACGGCCTGACGCAAAGGAAAAGCGCCGCCCAAGCATGAATCCAGCTCATAGCAACGATAAGGCAAGGTGGCCTTATCCAGCCCCGGGAGCGGCTCCAGATTGGAGGGCAGACGACACATCCGAACCGGAGTTCCCAAGATGACCACCCCGACCGATCCCCAAAACCCCGCCCGCCGCGAGCTGCTGCTGACTGCCGGAATGGGCGCCGCTGCGCTTGGCATGGCCTCGCTGAGCGCCGAAGCGGCGCTGGAGCAGGCGACCACTGAGTGGGACAAGACCTTCCCGCAGAGCGACCGCGTCGACCACCGCAAGGTCAGCTTCACCAACCGCTACGGCATCGCGCTGGTGGGTGATCTCTACCTGCCGAAAGACCGCGGCGACGCGCCTCTTCCGGCCCTTGCGGTCGCGGGCCCCTTCGGCGCCGTCAAGGAGCAGGCCGCGGGCCTCTATGCCCAGGAGATGGCCGAGCGCGGCTTTGCCGCCGTGGCGTTCGATCCCTCCTACATCGGCGAAAGTGGCGGAGCGCCGCGCTACGTCGCCTCGCCCGACATCAACACCGAGGACTTCATGGCCGCGGTCGATTTTCTTGGCCTACAGGATGCGGTGGACCGCGACCGCATAGGTATGATCGGCATCTGCGGCTTTGGCGGCATGGCGCTCAGCGCCGCCTCGCCCGACAAGCGGGTCAAGGCAGTGGCGGTGACGTCCATGTACGACATGAGCCGGGTCAACGCCCGCGGCTATTTCGATGCGATGACCGAGGAAGATCGCACCGAGGCGCTGACCGCCATGAGCCTGCAACGTTGGGAAGACGCCGCGTCGGAGGAGGCTCCGAAGCTGGCCGGTGGTCTGCCCGACACGCTGGACGGCATCGATAACCCGGTGATCGCCATGTATCACGCCTACTACAAGACGGACCGCGGCTATCACCCGCGCTCGCTGAACTCGAACGGCGGCTGGAACGTCACCTCGGCCATGTCCTTCATGAACATGCCACAGCTCACCTACATCCATGAGATCTCGCCGCGTCCGGCGCTGATCATCGCCGGGTCCGAGGCGCATTCCCGCTATTTCAGCGAAGACGCCTATGCCGCAGCACGCGACCCCAAGGAGTTGGTGATCATCGACGGCGCGGATCACTGCGACCTCTACGATCAGAAGGACATCATCCCCTTCGACCGCCTTCAGGCGTTTTTCGAAGGCCACCTCGCGTAAGTCCCCGGGCCTGCCCCCGAATGTGCGGGCAGGTCTCATCGCCCCTTTCCCGATCATGGAGACGCCCCAATGAAGATGACCCTCGCCGCGCTTGCACTGAGCCTCGCCGCCCCCGCAGCTTTCGCCCAGCAGATGACGCAGACCACGCCTCTGGAGCGGGGCGGCCAGATCGGCAGCCCCGAGACCTTCACCGGCACGGTCTTCGTCGCGCCGGTCTTCGGCCCCGAGATGAACGATGTCAGCGCAGGTGAAGTGACCTTCATGCCCGGCGCCCGATCGGCGTGGCACACGCATCCGGTGGGCCAATACCTCGTCGTGACCGCAGGGACCGGCTGGTACCAGGAGGAAGGTGCGGACAAACAGGTGATGCGCACCGGCGATGTGGTGTTCGCCCCGGCGGGCGTAAACCATTGGCACGGCGCGACGGAAGGAACCTCTGTCACCCACTACGCGGTTCAGGCGGTTCAGGACGGCTCCGCGGTGACATGGGGGGAGCTCGTGACCGACGAGGACTACGGCAGCTGAGACCGAATGCCTGCAACGGGAGACCGGTGTGACCGGACCCCGCCACTGCGCCAAGTCACCGATACTAAGGATGCTCCCATGAAAACCCAGATCATTGCCTCCGCCTTCGCTTTCGCCAGCACCACCGCCTCGGCGCAGGACCTTGCCCGGACCCTTCCTGCCGCCGCCGATGCGGTGGCTCCGGCCCTCGCCGGCTATGCCACCGAAGACCTCTTCGGCTCGGTCTGGACCGATGAGAGCCTCTCGATGCGCGACCGCGCGCTCGTCACCTTCGCGGCGCTGGTCACACGCCACGAGGCGGACACGCTCGGCCCTCACACCGAACTGGCACTCGACGCGGGCGTGACCCCGGCGGAACTGTCGGAAACCATCACCCATCTCGCGTTCTACACCGGCTGGGGCAACGCCACCGCAGCCGCCGAGGCCATGGCCCCGGTCTATGACGCGCGCGGCGTGACCGCCGAAGACCTGCCCGCTCTCGCCCCCGATCTCCTGCCGCTGGACGAAGAGGCCGAAGCCGCGCGGGAAGAGACGGTTCAGTCCAATTTCGCCAATGTCAGCCTCGGCGTCGTCGACACCACGCGCGAGCTGCTGTTCAACGACCTCTGGCTGCGCCCGGCCCTTGCGTCCCGCGACCGCAGCATGGTCACCGTCGCCGCGCTGATCACCGCCGGCCAAGCCGAGCAGATGACCTTTCACCTGAACCGCGCGATGGACAACGGGCTTACGCAGGGCGAGGCAGGCGCGATGCTCTCGCATCTTGCCTTCTATGCGGGCTGGCCCAAGGTGTTCTCGGCGATGCCCGTGGCGCGGCAGGTGTTCGAGAGCCGCGCAGACTGAAATCCTGCGGCGCGGCCACGGCCCCGCCGCCTCACCAACGGAGACATTCCATGAAGATCATCCGAGCTGGCAGCACGCCCTCCGCCCCCGGTCCCGAGAACTACTTTACCGGAACCGTGCGGATCGACCCCATGTTTCAAGCCGACGCGCCGGGCCGCACCAGCGGTGCCCATGTCACCTTCGAGCCCGCGGCCCGAACCGCATGGCACACCCATCCGGCGGGACAGACCATCATCATCACCTTTGGCCGCGGCCGGGTGCAGCGCGAAGGCGGACCCATCGAAGAAGTCACAGCGGGCGACGTGGTCTTCTTCGCCGCCGAAGAGAAACACTGGCACGGCGCATCGCCCGATACTGCCATGTCGCACATCGCCATCCAGGAAAGCATCGACGGCACGCCGGTGACCTGGCTGGAGAAGGTCTCCGATGCGGACTACACCGGCTGAAGGCAACCGCGCTGCCGCATATTGTGGTGGCAGCGCGGCGATGGCTGCAAGGCCGAGTTCCGGCGCTCCGGAGCGTGGACGTGAGCGACGGTTTCCTTTGAGACGCCATCGACGAACGTCCATAAGCTCCGAGCGTGAGTTCGCCCATGCCTCGGCTTTGCAACCACGGCGAACGGCCGGTCTGGTGAGGCTGCACCACAGCAAAGGCGTCTTTGATGAGTGGCAGGAGTGGGCCGGGTGCGACGGCCGCCGCTGCCTGCCAGGCGCACGATCCGCCGCGGCGCCGCATGTCGGCTCCGAGCCCATTGCGGAAGAGCCAAATTTGCGCTGCACGCACACGCAGCGAAATGTTTGCTTCGGCACAGCGGACCTTGCTGCCGTTCGCCGCGGGGCAGCGAACGGCCATTGCCTGATAGCTCCGCAGTCACTCCACCTCGACAACCACGCTCTCGATCCCACCGGTAAAGACGAAGGGCGGCTTGTAGGCTGCAGTCACGGGTTGCCCGCTGTCCTCGCCGATGCCGAAGGTGTCGATGCCGAAGCGACCCGCGACGGTGGACTCCATCGAGCCCGTCGCGACCTCGGTGCCATTGACCGACAGGGTGATTTCGGCGCCCTTGCCGGCCTCACCTTCGGCGCCCTGGTAGGCGAAGTCGAGGGTGATCTCGGCCTCACCGGCAGCCAACGGCTCGCTGCCCTGCACCACGGTGTGCTCCTCGAAGAGGTTGTAGTCGAAAATCGGCACGCCTCCGTCGAGGTAGAGCACCATGCCCGCCGCGACACCGCCGAAGCCCATGATCACGCCCTCGGTTTCGGCCCCCTCCGTCTCGACCTTGGCGGTCAGCGTCCAGGAGCGGTTCTTCATCGGCGGTGCGGCAGGCTCGGCGATGCGGATCGCGCCCTCGTAATAGGTGAAGGTCGTGTTGCCCTCGATTGCGCCCGGCACCGGCGGCTTGGCGATGGCGAGACGGCCCGCGCCCCGGTCATCTAGCGGCAGCACGCCGTATTTCTCGAAGGCCTCATCCAGCATCGCCTTCAGCTCTTCCAGCTTCTCGGGGTTCTCGGCGGCGAGGTCGTTGGCCTCCGAGAAATCCTCGTCGAGGTTGTAGAGTTCCCACTTGTCCTGGTCCCAGTTGCCTGGCGCGAAGTCCTGCCGCCAGGGGAAGGTGTGCTGCGCATTGGCCTTCCAGCCGTCCGCATACATCGAGCGGTTTGAGAAGACCTCGAAATACTGCTGCGTGCGGCCCTTGAACTCAGGGTCGGTGAAGCTGTCGAGGAAGCTCTCGCCCTCGAGCGGCTTCTGCTCGATACCGTTGACGCTGTCGGGCATGGGGATATGTGCCGCCTCGAGGATGGTCGGCACCACGTCGACGAGGTGCAGGAAGGCGGTGCGCGGCGCGTCGTCATGCTGGATCCTGGCGGGCCAGCTGATCACCATCGGGTTGCGGGTGCCCCCGAGGTGCGAGGCGACCTGCTTGACCCACTGGAACGGCGTATTGCCCGCCCAGGCCCAGCCAACAGGGTAGTGCGGTTCGGATTCCGGCCCGCCCAGCTTCTCCAGTTTTTCCTTGATGTCGTCGATATCCGAGGGGATACCATTGAGGTTCATGATCTCGTTGAGCGTACCATCAGGCCCGCCCTCGGAGGAGGCGCCATTGTCGCCGACGATGTAGACCACCATCGTGTTCTCCGCGTCAGGCAGTTCCTTCACCGCGTCGAGCAACCGGCCAACCTCTTGATCGGTGAAGGCGAAGTAGCCGGCGAAATTCTCGAAGAGCGCGTTGTAGACCTCTTTCTGATCGTCGTTGAGCGTGTCCCAGGCGGGGACCCAGTCGGGGCGCGGGGTGAGCTCGGTGCCCTCGGGGAGAAGCCCCATCTCCTGTTGCCGGGCGAAGACCTGGTTGCGGTATTCCTCCCAACCCATATCGAAGGCGCCGTCGAACTGCTGGCGCCACTCGGCGGTGACATGGTGCGGCGCGTGCATGGCGCCAGGCGCGAAATACATGAAGAAGGGTTTATTCGGCGCGACCGACTTGGCGAACTTCATTCGAGCGATCGCCTTGTCGGTCATGTCGGTCATGAAGTGGTAACCCTCTTCGGGCGTCGTCTCCGGTTCGACCGGGACGGTGTTCTCGAAGAGCACCGGGTAGTACTGGTGCGTCTCCCCGGAGTTGAAGCCGTAGAAGTAGTCGAAGCCCATGCCGGTGGGCCAGCGGTCGAACGGGCCGGTGACGGTCTGCTCCCAGTCGGGGGTGTTGTGGTTCTTGCCGAACCACCAAGTGGCGTAGCCGTTGTCCTTGAGGATCTCGGCGATGGTCGCCGTCTCCTTCGGCAGCATGGTCGAGTAGCTCGGGAAGCCCGTGGCCCATTCCATCAGGAAGCCGTTGCCCGAGCTGTGGTGGTTGCGCCCGGTGAGCAGCGCGGCGCGCGAGGGTCCGCAGATGGCGGTGGTGTGGAACCGGGTGAAGCGGAGCCCCTCCGCCGCGAGCTGGTCGAGCGCCGGGGTCGGGATCAGCCCACCGAAGGTCGACGTCTGGCCGAACCCCACGTCGTCGAGCAGGATGACGATGACGTTGGGCGCACCTTCGGGTGCAGCGATCGGCTCCTGCCAATCGGATTCGGACTCCTCGTAGGTTTCCCCAATGGTGCCCTCGAAGGGCGCGAGCGGCACCGGCAGTTTGCTGCGGTCGGGCCAATCCTGGGCGTGAGCCTGTGTCGCGAGGGCCGCTGCAGCCACTGCGATGAAAAATCGCTTCATATCAGTACCTTTGCCTTCAACGTCTGCGGGTGACGTTGGATTCTTGAAAAGGAGATCGATCAAAATTGAAGCGCGGTGGGCACCGCGTCACGCAATTGATTAGCACAGCGACCGCGGCTAACCTGCACAATATTGTGCATCATGTTGGGATTTTTCATGACGAAAGGCGATCCAGGAGCGATTTTCCACCGTCGCGGCTGGCTGTCCGCGCAGCCTGAGCCGTTCCGCAATGCATGGATGGAAGTCTCGGAGTTCCGTTCCGTCTCGCGTGGCGACCGGCTCTACTCGCTGGGTGACCCGCCGGGAGGGGTCTACGGCATCGCCGAAGGGTTCGCCGACGTCATGGCCGCCTCGGGTTACGAGCCACCGGTCCTCGGCCATATCGCGCGTCCCGGCTGGTGGGTCGGAGAGGCCGCCGCAGTTACCGGCTCTCCCCGTCGCGTCGAAATCCGGGCCCGCACAGACCTGCGTGTCTGCTATGTCTCGCTGCAGCGCTTGGAAGAGCTTGAAGAGGTTTTCCCAGTCATGTGGCGCCTGCTCGCCCAACTGACCGTGCTTCATCTCGACAATGCGCTCATGTACGCCGCCTCGCTGCTCAAGGGCGACGCCCGAACCAAACTTGCCAGCACGCTCGTGCGGCTCGCGGGGCCCGAGATGCTCTATGACGCCGACATTTCGATCCCCTGTTCACAGCAGGATCTCGGCGAGATGTCCGGCCTGTCGCGCAATAGCATCGGTCCTGCGTTCCGCGATCTCGAGCGCGATGGGCTGATCAGACGTGACGCCTATGGATCGGTTACATTCAACCCGACGAAGCTCGCGAGAATGATGGAGGCTGGCTTGAGCCGCGGTGGAAGATGAGCGCCCCAGCAACCGTTATTGCGTCAAGCACCACTATGCATCGGCGTTCTCTGCGGCCTTGCCTGAATGTCGCAAAAGGGCTCGGAGCGGGCTTGCGGCAGTGCAGCGAGCGGTACCCATGGCGGGCAGCAGCGGCCGTCGCTCTCGGCCCTAACCGGTCGTCGCGGGGCCGCTCCGCCGTCTCACCGAAGCGGCCATTCATGCAGGCTGCAGCATTTTGAACGGTCCGAGGTCGGCAGTGCGGACTTTCCTGACTTTCGCTGCGACTGCGCGGTGTGAGATTTGTGCAGTGGCCCCACGGCGATCCTGAGATCGGTGCCGTTAGGCAGCCTCGTAGCTGGAGAAGATTTCCGTCCTGCCATCTCCGAGGATCATGAACACGTCGTAGGCTTCCCGCTCATCCTCTGGCCCCATGCCTGGTGATCCGTAAGGCATCCCGGGCACGGCGAGACCGACGGCATCGGGGCGCTCGGATAGCAGCCGTCGAATGTCGGCCGTCGGCACGTGTCCTTCGATCATGTAGCCCTAGATTTCGCCGGTGTGGCAGGAGATCATGTTCTGGGGGATGCCGTTCTCGAGCTTGTGCCGGATCAGGAGGGTGCCGAAGCTGCGCTCGGTGGTGACCTTCAATCCGTTCTCTTTCAGGATCTCGATCAAGCGGTGCAGCAGCCACAGTTTAGATCTTTTAGAACTTGGATCGCGGGAGAGCTTTGAGACAGTCCGGCGGTCGGTGCCGTCGCGGCGAAGCAAGCGGCGGAGGCCATCACGGCGCGGCGGGTGAGGGTCATCAGGGTTTCTTTCAGGTCGTTGTGGCTGCGTGATCGGGGCGTGTCTCAGCGGTCAGACCGACGTGCCCCGCAGTTTCAGGTGTGCCGGTGGGCCGGAAGAACAGCAGCCGGAGCGCGTTCATCGTGACCAGCACCGTGGCGCCGGTATCCGCAAGGATCGCGATCCAGAGGCCGGTGATGCCGAGAACGGTAGTTACGAGGAAGACCGCCTTTAGCCCGAGGGCGATCGCGATGTTCTGGCGGATGTTCGACATGGCGGCCCGGGCGAGGCGGATCTTGGCCGGCACATCGGTCACGCGGTTGCGCAGGATCGCCGCGTCGGCGGTCTCGAGTGCGACATCGGTGCCCGAGCCCATGGCAACGCCGACATGCGCGGCGGCGAGCGCGGGCGCGTCGTTGATCCCGTCGCCGATCATCATCACCCGGGCCTCCTCCGTCAGGTCGCGGATCGCCGTCACCTTGTCCTCCGGCATCATTTCCGAACGATGTTCGATCCCGAGCCCCTCAGCGATGGCTTGGGCCGTGCGCGGGTTGTCCCCCGTCAGCATGACCGAAGAGATGCCGAGCCCGCGCAATTGCGCGATAGCGTTCGCCGCGTCGTCCCGCGGTTCGTCCTTGAGCGCGATGAGACCCTGAGGCACGTCATTGCAGAGCACGATGACCACCGTCTTGCCCTCGGCCTCCAGCGCCGCCACGCGGGTTCGCAGGTTGTCCGTGAGTGCGCCGCGCTCGTTCGCCAGCCGTGGGGAGCCCACGCTGATGGTCACGCCGTCGATGGAGGCTTCCGCCCCCTTGCCGGGAAGCGCGCGGCCGCCGGTGGCTGTCGCCGCGCCCACGCCTCGCCGCTCGGCCTCGGCGCAGATCGCCTGTCCGAGCGGGTGGCTCGCCCCGCTCTCGACCCCGGCGGCAAGCGCCATGAGGTCGTCGACGCTTCCATTCAACACAGAGACATCTGTCACGCGGGGCCTGCCATGTGTGAGCGTCCCGGTCTTGTCGAAGGCGACATGGGTCGTGCGGGCCGCCGCCTCGATCACCGCGCCGCCCTTCATGAGCAGACCGTTGCGCGCTCCCGTAGACAGGGCCGAGGTGATTGAGGCTGGCACCGAGATCACCAGCGCACAGGGGCAGCCGATCAGCAGCAGTGCAAGCGCCCGGTAGACCCATTCGCCCCAAGCCAGCCCGAAGGCCAGCGGCGGAACGATAGCGACAAGAACAGCGACCCCGACTACAGCGGGCATGTAGAGCCGGCTGAACCGGTCGATGAAGCGCTCGGTCGGCGCGCGGGCGCTCTCGGCCTCTTCCACGAGGCGGACAATGCGGGCGATGGTGTTGTCCTCGGCCGACCTCAGCACCCGCACGCGCAGCAGAGCTTCAGTGTTGATCGATCCGGCGAAGACCTTCGCGCCCGGCTCCTTGAGGCTCGGGACGCTCTCGCCGGTCACCGGGCTCTCATCCACACCCGACGTGCCATCGATCACCTCGCCGTCGCAGGGAACGCGGTCGCCCGGACGGACCTGCACGACCTGGCCCAACTGGAGCCTCTCGGCCGCGATCTCCCGTGTCTTGCCGCCCACTTCGAGCCGTGCCGTCTTCGGCACGAGTCTCGAGAGTGCGCGAATGCCGTCGCGCGCCTTGCCCGCAGAGACGCCTTCCAGGAGTTCGCCCACGGCAAAGAGGAAAACGACGAGCGCCGCCTCTTCCGGCTCACCGATGATCAGCGCGCCACCGGCGGCGATGGTCATCAGCATCTCGATGGTGAAGGGCATGCCAGCCCGCGTCATGGCGAAGGCGCGCTGCGCCACGGGCACGATCCCGACCAGTGTCGCCAGGACGAACGCCCAATGCGCGATCTCAGTCGGCAGGACGAGCCGTGACGCCCAGGCTGCCGCGAGCAGGGCACCGGTCCCGAGCACGAGGCGACCCTTTGATGTCTTCAACCAGGAGATCGGCGCGTCACTGGCGGGCCCAGAGGGCTCCTCCGGCTCGCTGTCGATTTCCGCGGCCTCCGCCGCATCCGGAAAGGCTCCCTCCGGCAGGACAAAACCGCCCTTGGGCTTCTCTGGCCGCGCGCCCTTTGGCGCGATCCCGAAGCCGACGCCGCGCACGGCCTTCTCGATGTGCTCTGGCGGAGTCTGTGTCTCATCGAGCGACAGTCGCAACCGCTCGGCCATCAGGGCGACATCGACACCTTCGACGCCAGGTAGTCGCTCAACCGCTCCGCGCACCTTTGCGGCGCATGACCCGCAATCCATGCCTGTGACGCGCCATTCGCGTTGTCCTGCGCTCCCGTCTGCCATGATGCTTCTCCGTCGTGATTCTTCGATCGGAACTCGATATAGGACCTACAGCAACTGTAGGTTCAAGCCGCGCGAAGAGGTTTTACGTATCTTTGGCCTCGGGGACGCGACGCTAACGACGGAAGGAGACGATTATGTTGTCCATTGGGACGCTGGCAAGGAGGACCGGCACCAACGTGCAGACGATCCGCTATTACGAACAGATAGGTTTGATGCCCGAGCCCGGGCGGAGCGAAGGCGGCCAGCGTCGCTACGGGACACTGGAACTCGACCGGCTCGCCTTTATCCGGCACTCTCGACAACTCGGCTTCTCATTGGAGGCGATACGAGAGCTTCTGGACCTATCTGACAGCCCAGAAAGGTCCTGTGCGCAGGTCGATGCGGTCGCTCAGAAACAGCTCCGCGAGGTGGAGGCGCGCATCTCTCGGCTTGAGGCGCTCCGGATGGAATTGCAACGAATGATCAGCGAGTGCAGGTCCGACCGAGTTGCCAACTGCCGCATTCTTGAGGTGTTACGCGACCACGAAGAGTGCCTCTCCGATCACGACCGGCCCGGTTCCTGATGCCGACCGCGTTGATCTATCCGTTCGCTGCGCTGGCCGAGATTGCCGGCTGCTTTGCGATCTGGGCATGGTGGCGGGGCGCGTCGATCTTCTGGCTGCTGCCAGGGATTGCGAGCCTTGTGCTGTTCGGGTGGCTTCTGGCACAGGTAGAGGCAGGTTTCGCCGGTCGAGCCTATGCCGCCTATGGCGGCGTCTATATCGCCGCGTCGCTTTTCTGGATGTGGAGCGCAGAGGGGCAGCGGCCTGACGTATGGGACATCGCCGGTGCCTGCCTGTGCCTGATCGGCGCCGCAGTGATCCTTCTCGCACCACGCGCAGGTTGATAAGGGCTCGCTACCGACCTTCGCCGCGCAAATCCTAAACGGCAGCTCTGCGCCGAAGCTCTCTTCGTCTCCTTCCAAGACCACGCCTTCGGGCGCGAACTCTTGCGCAGCATTTGCGTAAATCGCGCTGGCGGCTTCTCTGCCGCTGGTGGTACGTCCATCGCATGAGACCATATTACCTTTCACCCGCCGGAGAGCTGCTGACCCAGGATGGGGCGCCATGCGCGGATTTGGGTCTCGTCCACATCGACGCGGAGGAGATCGAGGTCCAGCACCTCGCCCCGCATATCGAACGCTGGACCCTGCCCGAGGGTGAAAGCATCGGCCTGCTGATTAGTTACAGCTGCCACTGCTGGACTACCAATCTCGACATGGCCCACCCGGGCGGTCTGTTGCGCATCATGGACGGCACCCGCCCGCGTGTCCTCGATATGGCGCGGCTTGAGGCCTCCCATAACCTTCCCGACCTGATGCGCACCCTCGATCAGCATCGCCTGTACGTCACGGCCAGCGAACGCAACTATGCTGTTTACAACATGTCCTTCATCGCCGAGGACGGGCTGTGTTACACTGCCTTCTTCAAGGTCCGCCGCAAGAAGGGCCGCTACAATGGGGCGCGGCATCACTTGGAGCTTTTCGTCGAAAGCGCTTACCACACGGTGCAACCGCAAAAGGGTACCAAGACCAAGCTGGCGGCTGTTTTGTCCGAGGGCCTGAAGGGGCGCATGGTGAAGTACAGGCGTTAGAAACACCGAAGGGGCCCGCGAGGACCCCTTGGCTAACTCGACATCCTCTTGATTATCCACCCTTCCGGTTGGACCACCTGACGGTGGCGGGGAAGCTCTTTCAGTCGATCATGAACTTCTATGCCCAAGTATATAGGGCGTAGCGGCGCTATTGTCCACTGTTACCCGTTGCTATCAGTTGTTGTCTGCAACTGACGGGTCGCAGGTGTCCTCTCCGCGCGATAGGCGGCAAGGCAGGTCACGTTTTCGGAACCGGGCGTCATGCGTATAGAGCTAGAGAAAGTGTGGCCCGTCGGTAATTCTTTGTCACGCGGATCGGAGGCCTAGGCAACTCCCGGCCGCCCCCGGTCGCGTGCAGTTGCCCGCGACCGGGGGCACCCAGGATTGGGCCCTAGGAACGCCCCGGCGTTGCCGGCGCGCTCCCCGAGCCTTGCCCCCTGATCTCCCTGCCGGCCGAGTGCGATGCGTCCGGTCTCTACGAGCCCGGACGCGTCGCGCCGGCATGGTCGATGCAGCGGGCAAGTCTCGTCCCTTCGGGTGACGGTCTTCCCTCGCGATGCTCGGCCTGTTGCGGGGTCAGATAGTCAGCGGCGTGTCGGAAATTTTCATTCGGATGAAAGAGAAGGTGAGCCGCGCGGGGCGCGCGTCTCGCATGATCTCGAAAGTCAGGGCGGGGGATCGACGCGCTGCGCCCGCTCACCCCCGCCCTGGCATCATCCAATAGGTTGTCCGCCAACAGACCTGCCCCGGAAAGTCAAAAGACAAGCGCCGCGTGATGCGCGTCGTCTCCGCCGGGGACCGTGTCCTCGGCCTTCGGCCTGCGGGCCGCACCATCCCCGTCTGCGATCCTTTGACTTTCCGGCTCAGGCCCGTGGGCCGGGCTTCGCCCACCCCACTCTGTTCCGCCGAAAACATGGTTTTCGCCAAATCAGAGTGGCGAGGCCGAGCCCATCGGCGGGACGCAGGCACCAAGCCCGACCGCCTCACCAGACAGGAGGCCACAAATGGCAAAGTCCGATTTCGACATCTACCAGCACGTCACCGATCAGATCATCGAGGCGATGGAGGCCGGCACCGCGCCGTGGCGGCAACCGTGGTCCGGCGGTGGTCAGACCGGTCAGTTCCCCCTGCGGTCCAGCGGCGAGCCTTACCGCGGCATAAACGTGCTGATGCTTTGGCTGGCGGCGCAGTCGAACGGGTTTACCTCGGCGCATTGGTTCACGTTCCGGCAGGCCAAGGACCTGGGCGCGCATGTGCGCAAGGGCTCGAAATCTTCCACGGTGGTCAAATACGGCACCATCGCGCGGGAGAACGATGCGGGCGATGAGGTGACCATTCCCTATGCCCGGGCCTATCGGGTCTTCAATGCTGACCAAATCGAGGGTCTGCCCGACCACTACTACGGCGCGCCCGAGGTGCAGGAGGATCTTGGCACGCAAGCCCTGCCGGAGGTCGATGCGTTCTTTGCCGCGATCGGCGCAAAGATCACCTATGGTGGCGACCGGGCCTGCTACATTCCCTCGGAAGACCGTATCCAGATGCCGCCGGTTTCGGCATTCATTTCTCCCGAGGCGCACGCGGCAACCCTCTGCCATGAAGGAATCCACTGGTCAGGTCATCGCTCGCGGCTCGACCGTTTCAAGCTCGGATCGACCAAGGCCGACTATGCGCGGGAGGAGCTTGTGGCGGAGATCGGCAGCTGCTTCCTCGGGGCGAAAATCGGCATCGAGCCGACCATCGAGGAGGCGGCCTCTTACCTCGAGGACTGGCTCAAGGCGCTGAAAGAGGACAAGCGCGCGATCTTCAGGGCAGCAAGCGCTGCGCAAAAGGCGGCGGATTTTCTGATCGCGGCGGCGAAGGCCGGTGGAAGCCAAGCTGTCGCAGCGTAAGCGAAATCAAGCCGATAGAGAGAGGGGCCCGCTTGCGCGGGCCCCTTTGCGTTTGCGCTCTCCTTAAGCGTGTGCATTGAGTGGCGCCGTCACGCGACCGGGTCCCAAATTTTGCCGCGCCGAGACGATCGTCTCGCCGCGGCCCCCAAGGCCCCCGGTCAGCCGCCCGGCATGTCGGGCGCCGCGCTCATGACGGGCCGGAGGGAGGACGGTTTTCCAATCGTTCCTTTGCAAACCTGCCGCATGCCGATCCTCGCCGGACGTCTGATCTTGGGCGCACCTGCCCGGAGCGCTGCGCCAGATTTTCCCGCGACGCACCCTTGCGCCGCGGCTCCATTTAGAACGATACGAAAGGAGCAGGCGGTGCAGACGATCGTCATCGCAAACAACAAGGGCGGGGTGGGCAAAACAACCACCGCGTCGCAACTCGCCTATTATCTCATACGAGCCGGCCATTCGGTGATCGCGGTCGATCTCGATGGGCAGCGTAATCTCACCAGCGCGCTACAGGATGCGCGAATTATCGGCAACGCGCTGGAGATGGTCGAGAGCCGCAAGTCCCCAGAGTTCACCGTGGCACCGGGCGAACTGGTGCTGATCGAGGGAGACCGCGATGTGCCGGTCAACTCGGACGATGAAGGGCTGCGCTCAGCGGTCGAGGTCCTGGGCGGATTGGGCGGTGCGGACTTCTGCATCATCGACACGCCGCCCGCCTTCACCGGGCTGGTTTATGGCGCCCTTATCTCGGCGGACTTCATGCTGGCACCGATCGAGCTCAAGCGGTTTTCGCTCGATGGCGTCGAGGCGGTGCTGCGCGCCTATGTGCAGGTGCAGCAGATCAACATGGAAATCGGGTTCCTCGGTCTTCTGCCATCGCGGTTCGACGCGGTGAAGAAGACTGAGCGCGAGACACTGCGCCAGGTGATCGAGGCCTACTCAAACCTCATCATCCCGCACGCGATCCGCAATCGCACCGGCTACGAGGAAGCCGAGGCGCAGGGCATCCCGGTGTTCGAGGTGCCGACGCGGAGCGGCAAGGAAGCTGCGTCCGAGTTCGGCGCATTTTTTGAATGGTTCATGCAGGCGATCAAGAAGAAGGAAGACTGACCATGGCCCCCAAGAAGTTCAACAGCACGACGGAGACCCTGGACCGTCTCGCCGCCAGCGGACAGCTGAGCGCCTTGATGCGCAAGAACGCGCCTTTGCCTCCGGCGCAGCGGGAGATGCCGCTCGAGGACATCGTGCCCGACCCGGAGCAGCCGCGGCGCCATTTCGATGAGGAGCAGCTCGCATCCCTGTCTGCGAGTATCAAGGCGCAGGGCGTTCTGCAGGCGATTACGGTGCAGCCGTCGGATGAGGACGGCAAGCATCGGATCATTATGGGCGAGCGCCGGTTCCAGGCCGCGCAGCGCGCAGGGCTCAAGACCATCCCGGTGGTCATCCGAGAGATGACCGCAGAATTGCGTATGGCGCAGCTGACGGAGAATGTGCAGCGGGCGGACTTGACGACACTGGAGGTCGCCGAGGCGGTGGCCGCCATGCGCGCGGCAGGGCAGTCGCGCAGCGCGATTGCGGAGGCGCTCGGCTGGAGCGAGGCGGCAATTTCGCGTTTTGCGGCACTCGCGCAGATGCCCGAGGAGTTGCGGGTGGCAGCTGCGCAGAACGTGACGATCCGAACGCTGTCCGATCTGCATGCGCTTTGGAAGGATGACGCGGAAGCGGTTCGCGCCTATCTCGCCGAGACAGACCCGACGGAGATTTCGCGGGCATCGGTCGCGGCGCTGAAATCCAGCATCGCGTCTGGCTCCTTAGGAACCGCCGCTCAGAGGCCGTCCCAGCCCACCATCGAACCAGAAGAGGTGCCACATGAGGCGGTTGAGGCGCAGGGTCTCGCAATGGGGGTGCACCCGCTCTTGAGCGAGGTGGGCGAAACAGATCACCCAAGCGGGCCGCCGGAGCTGTCGGACCAAACTCTCCACCAACCCTCTCTTCCCGGGACGGCCCAACCCTCAGCACAGGCACCGAAGGCGGCGGAAGGCGGGTCCGTCTCCGTCACGCTTGTTGCACGACACGGGGACCGGCTCGGGGAGGTGCTGCTCGAGCGGGCGGCGTCTTCGCCCACGTCGGTCTTGGTGAGCTTTCGAGAGGACGAAATGGTCGAAGAGATCGCGCTGTCGGAGTTGGGGCTCGTTGAGGTGCGCCGGTCATAGGCGGCGCGTGAAACGACGATGAACACAGCGCGAGGAGAGTTGAACTGCGCCGGCGCGAAGCGGCGGATCGGCCCCCACGTTTGATGGTCTGCCGCCTGTTGGCGGCAGTGGCCGAAAGGCCGATGGTTTGCACCACAAGCGGTCACCATTTGCGGGCCGATAAGCTGAGGTTCATTTTGAACGCGTCGCTCTGGGCGGCGCGTTTCCTTTTTGGGGAGACCGGACCGGCTTGCTGGAAATCAGGCAGGGTGCTCATTCCGAGGGGGGCGCCCGAAACGGTCCTCGCAATGGACCCTGCGGGCCCATTCTCGGGCAGGTTCGGCTGGCGCAAGGGCTTGGGGTCCGCGCGCGGAAATGTGGCCACTGGCCACATTTTGGGGTTGGGTAGGGACTAATGCAGGATAGCGCTTGCGCTGGCAATGTATTACAAAATGACTAATGCCCGAGAAATCTGCCCTCATCCAAACCCGCGTCACGCCCGACATCCGCGCCAGGCTCGAAGCCGTCGCGGAGGAGGCCGGGTTGACCCTGTCCGGTTTGCTGCGCGTGCTCGTGGAGAATGTCGTGGAGGGGGAGGCGACCCCGACGGCGGAGCGCGTGCCGTCTCGCGCCCGGCGAGAGGGCAAGGTGACGGTACGCCTCGACAAGGACGTTCGGGATGCCCTGGACGAGGAAGCACGCGAGCGCCGCGTCTCGGTTGCGACCTGGGCGGCGTCGATGATCCGGGCGCGCTACCGGGGCGGCCCGCAGCCGCTACCAAATGACCGTCCGGCGTTTCAGCGTGCCTTTCGTCAGCTCAGCGGGGTGGCGGTGAACGTCAACCAGATCGCCCATGCACTAAACCGGGGCGTGCTGACCGGGGCAGGGGCGGCGCTCACGGCCGAAGAGGTTCGGGCTTTGACAGCGGAAGTGGCGAGCCTGCGCAAAGAGCTGAGGGCGGTCGCGGCGGGGCGGTACCAGGTCCAGGTTCTGGGAGATAGAGATGAGTGAGTTCAAACCCGAGCTCGGGTTCGAGGACTGCTGGAGCCAGCCCCGGAGCGCACGGACCCAGAAGAGCCCGGGTGGTGCTCAGGTCGGAAAGGCATCGGGCAGGACAGCGCCCGGTGATAAGAGCGGGGCTGAGGTGGCGCGAGGGCGCCGTGGAGCGGCCGATCAGGCGCAGGCGATTTCCGGGTCGGACAAGGCTCGGCTGGCCCGCGTCGTAAAGGGCGCTCCCGAGGTGATGGTGAAAGTCTCGAAACCCGCCAGGGTCGACAAGCATGGCAATCCGATCAAGGTCTCGCGCGGGACCGAGGCGCTGCGGGTGTCCGAGCATCTCGCCTACATCAGCCGGAACGGCAAGATCGAGATCGAGAATGATCGCGGCGAGAGCTTCAACGGCTCTCGCGAAGTGGCATCGGTGTTTCGCGAGTGGCTCGAGAAGCACGATGACGCGCGGGCCGTCGGGTACGCGTCGGACCGAACCCGGATCACCACCAGCGTCATGTTCTCCATGCCGGGCAGCGTCAACGCAGAGGCCGTGAAGGACGCGGTGCGAGCGCTGGCCGAGCAGGAATTCCAGGGTCGGCATGACTATGTGATGGCGCTGCACTCCGACACGCATCATCCGCATGTCCACCTGACCTTGCGCACCGTCGGCGAGGACGGGGTGAAGCTGAGGTTTGGAAAGCCTGACCTGCAGCACTTGCGCGATACCTTTGCCGAGAAGCTGCGGCAGCGCGGGATAGAGGCGGAGTCGACGCCGCGCCATGCGCGCGGCGCGACGCGCCGGGGCGAGGCAACCCCGGTTTATAAAATTCGCCAGCGTGGTGGGAAACCTCTCGTCGATGCGCGCAAGACCCGGGAGGTGAAGCGCGATCTCGAGGACAATGATGGACGCCTGCCGCAAAAGCCTTGGGATGACGCGCTGGTGGCCCGGCGGAGCCGGGTGATGACGACCTACGGAAATGCGGTGCGCATCCTCGCGCAGTCGCAGGATCCCGAAGATCGCCAGTTGGCCGAAGCGACACGTAAATTCTCTGCAAGGCTCACCGATGTCACGACGCAGCGCGGGAAGATGGCGTTGACCCTCGACATCGAGGGCAGGGGGAGGGGCGTCGGTGGGCGCAAGGGTGGCGCGGAACTTGGGTCTCGCGAGCGAGATCAGGATCGCGGGGCCGAGGGCAAGGATCACCAGAATGATCGTGGTCCTGAGCGGTAGGGGTCGTTCTGTCGAGGTGGGCCACGCTGGGCGATAGGGGCGGCGACCGTCGAAGCGCCCCAGTGGCGGGTCGAGCGCGACCCGGTCGCAAGAGGAATGGGGCCCCTCCCGGGCATTGGGTGTAAAGATCGCCTTAGAATATGCCCCGGGTCGCGCTCAGCGTTATGTTGCGAGGGTTTTGCGGACTTGTCGATGCCCACGACTGAGCTTTGCGACGAGCTGGGCGGCACCTGTGAAGTTGCTCGCCTTGAGGTGGCTGTTCAAGGAAGACTTGGCTCGAAGCCTTGTGTCCTGGGATTCAGATAGGGCAGGTGCTTTGGGACGGCGATGTCGTGGATTTCCCGATGCCCGAGCTGACGCATCAGCGCGGAGCCGCCGCAAAAGCTCCATGGTTCGAGCGGTAACGCAGCGATGATCTCCATCGGTACCTAGAAGAGTTCGTCCCGGCGGCTCGGAGATGGCGTGTTTGCGCGGCGAGTGCGATAGGGAAGGGTACCTTGGCAGCGAGGTGCTGTGCCACAGCTTTCACGGCGCTGGTATCGAGGTGCATTTCCTCGACGAAAGCGTGCTGCGCCTCCGCTTCCACCTCCGTGAAAAATGAGAAGGTGGGTCCATAAGCCTTGTTCATTGCATCAAGGCTGGAGATGCACAGGGCAAGTTCCCACGCAGACACGCCCGCGCTGTAAGGCGCGTTAACCAATGCCAGGACTTTCGACGTAACGGCCGACATCTCGCAGCGCTCCTGTTCTCGTTCCCAAAAATAGGCCTGGATCAACCATCACGCAATATCGCCTTCGGGCGGAGAGTGCGGGCGGACGCGACAACTCTCGAAGAACTTGAGCAAATTCGAGGTCGCTGAAGGTGGCCATCGAGGTGAAGGATTGAGGTGGGGTGCCAGCCCGGGTCGCGCCTCTTCCCGGAGCTCTGGAAGAGGCAGAGATAGGGCTGGAAGCCCATGACTGGATCACGAGGGTGACGCGGGCCAAATCGGTAGTACCCGTCGTCACCTTGTTGTGGCCGCGATAGGGCTCAGCCTCCCGTCAGCACGCTACCGTCGGAGAGCCGGAGATTGATCGCCAGAGGTTGCAACCATATCGTTGGGCTCGCCGAGCATCCTATCAACTGTGACAGTGGCTTAGCGTGGATCAGGCTGCTCCCTTATAGGGCTCCCACACGGCAGGTTCCCCAGCATGGCGTGGAATGGATATCGGCGAGACCCCAAGATCCATGGCGAACGAAAGAAGACCCGTCAGGGTTCGGATGGTTCTTGGCTTGACGTCTCTGCCATGCACGACCAGGAGTTGGTGCTGCTGCCCTCCATTTTCAGCTAGCACGTAGAACTTCCAGACCGCCTGGTACTGGTTGCTCACGCGCGTAGGCTCCTCCACGCATTCGACCTCAATTTTCCCTCCGGCATCGAGGGTCGGCTTCAGCTCTGCAATCGGGATCACCGGGGAAAACTCTCTCATACTTTTGCCTTTCACTTCAGGGCCTTTGATGTGCCGAGTGGCTTGGCGGAGGCTTGCATAATTGGGATTCGCGTTAAACATGTTGTCGATTTAAATGACACAACTCAGCGGTGAACTGCCGATGGACCAGAAATTGTGCATCGCTTGGACTGTCATTTATGGATGGCCTTCGAGCCGAGGCCTCTCGGCGTGCTCAGCGAAGGCAGAACTTGAACGATTTTGCCTCTAGCATGCGCTGGTCGGGATTTCGTGAAGTCTCAAGAACAGCAACGTGGTGGCACCGAACCCCGCTTGCGACAGCGCTTTTCGGGATATATTCAACGTCAGACCGGCAAGCTGCCCGTCACGCAGCTACCGTTGCGCGGGACAGTATTGAAAACACAAAGGACCAAGCA
Source organism: Salipiger sp. ABN3_019 (assembly GCF_056158605.1). Lineage (NCBI taxonomy): Bacteria > Pseudomonadati > Pseudomonadota > Alphaproteobacteria > Rhodobacterales > Roseobacteraceae > Salipiger > Salipiger sp. ABN3_019. Next base: position 268,283 of record NZ_JBSWTP010000006.1, on the reverse strand, counting down.
GGGATCTAGGCAGACTTGGTTGCCGATCTGTCCTGTAAGTACCTAACCAGAGCTATGCGCACCTATCTCGAGAAACGCCGCCCTGGGGTTGGGATCCTCTTCTGCCGGATGGAAATCCTGCCGAACCTCTTTGGCGAGTGGAGCCTTCATCAGGAGTGGGGTCTCGTCGGCTTGAGTTGCCAGAGCCGCATGGAATGGTTCGCTGATTGGGAGCAGGCGATCGCCGCGCTAGGCTCTGGACCCATTGATTTCAGCTGCGTGAGATGATTCACCGCGCCAAAACTGAGCGGTGACATGTCTGATCTCTTTTGGCTGAGCGATGTGCAGATGGCGCGCCTCGCGCCCTACTTCCCGAAGTCCCACGGCAAGCCTCGCGTCGATGATCGCCGCGTGTTGAGCGGGATTATCTTTATCAACCGCAATGGGTTACGCTGGCGGGATGCGCCCAAAGAGTATGGTCCCCACAAGACACTCTACAACCGCTGGAAGCGGTGGAGTGATAAGGGCATCTTCGCACAGATGATGGCCGGGCTGGCCGCCGAACACGGTGAGAAGAAGACCGTGATGATCGACGCAACCTACCTCAAGGCACATCGCACCGCGTCCAGCCTGGGCGTGAAAAAAGGGGGCGTGGCCGACTGATTGGCCGCACCAAGGGCGGCATGAACACCAAGCTGCATGCCATCTGCGACAGCAAAGGCCGGCCGCTCAACTTCTTCGTGTCTGCCGGGCAGGTGAGCGATTACATCGGGGCGCGGGCCCTGTTGAGCGGTCTGCCAGATGTAGACTGGCTGCTCGGGGACCGGGGCTATGACGCCGATTGGTACCGGGAAGCCCTGCAAGACAAGGGTATACGCGCCTGCATACCTGGCCGAAAACAGCGCAAGGCGACTGTCAGATACGACAAGCGGCGCTACAAACGGCGCAACCGGATCGAGATCATGTTCGGCAGGCTCAAGGACTGGCGGCGTGTCGCAACCAGATACGACAGATGCCCCACGACATTCTTCTCTGTCATCGCTCTCGCAGCAGTCGTCATCTACTGGCTCTGAAACTCAATGAGTTCAGAGCCTAACCACCCTCGAGGTGGCAAAGCGCCAGCGCGGCTACTGGGTTGAACCCCAGCAGCTGGCCATGTTCGCCTGACGCTCCGCCCGATGTTTCCGACAACGGGCGGGCGGATGTCGGAAACGCGCGATCTCTGCTCCGCTCAAGCCGCCCCACGCCGGACCGTCCTGAGCGCGACCGCGCCGGTCGTGACGAGCATACACGCTGCAACGGCCGCGAGAGCCAAATTCAGCGGGAGAAGGGTCAGAAGTGCACTGGTCACAATGACGCCGCCCGCATTCGCCGTACGCAAGAGGGCAAAAAGCTCGGCGCGGCGGTGAGCCGGCGCGAGCGCATCGAGCACCAAGGCGTAATGCGTGCCCAGAGGGGCGAGCATCAGGCCAGCAAGAACCGCTCCAAGTATTGTCGGCACCAGGGCGCCCGAAAGGGCTGTCATTCCGATGCCGAGAGAAAACAGCGCCAGCTGCATAACGACAGCGCGGGGCGAAGAGACACGATTGCGGATGCTGATCCAGATGCCGCCCAGCACCGAGGCCACGCAGAGCGGCACAGTGAACAGGATGGCCATCGTCGGATCAAAGCCGAACTGCAGCGCGAGCGCGACCGCGCCGATCTCGATGGCGGCGATGGTCGCGCCGCCGGCCGCCGCGCAGGTGAGCCAGAGGAGGATTTCCGGGGTGACCAGGCTGCCGGTCGTATGGGTTTCAGGTGCAGCAGGCATGCTCGCATCGCCCGAGATCACCAGCGCGGGCAGCCCACCCAGAACCGCCATCGCGGCAACAGCCAGGGCCGGGGAGACGGCCCCGAGACCGGAGGCCAGCACCGGGCCCAATACGAAGGTGACTTCGTTCAGCGTCGCCGCAATCCCCAACGCTCGCGGCATCCGGGACGCCGATGTCAGAGTATTGAGCAGGGCGCGCAGATAGCCATAGGTCGCTCCGTTGACCAGCCCGGCCAAGGCGGAAAGCGCGATGAGGGCGGCGAAGGGCGCCTCGGCATAGAGGCCGAGGACGATCCCGGCCAGAGCTGCGGTGCGCAAGAGAACCAGCATGCGCAGGAAGACTGCGATGGGTTTGCCCCGGCCCAGCCGGGTGATCGGGATCGCCCCGACGACCTGCGCTAGCGTCATGGCGAGTACCATCGCGGCCCCGAGGCGCGCGTCGCCTAGGATGGACAAGGCTACGAGAGAGAATGCGACGGGCGCAGTAGCTTGCGGCACCGTCAACGCGGCGGAGGCCGTGAACCAGCGCAGCATCGGTGTCGAGTGCAAAGCCTGTGTCGGCTGCGCCGGGACATCTGTAGAGAGGTTGGTGTCGGTCATTGTGATCTCGGCACGGCAATTGGACCGAAAGGCCCTTTTGCAGGAGCAGCGATGCCAGTTGCAAAGGTGGCAGCGGTTTGTACAGCGAGCGCCGACACTCGGCTCCCGCAGCGCGGCTGGCAGGTGGCATTGCCGTCCGACAGATTGGCCGCGTCACTGTGGGATTTCAGATTTGGTTTGAGCGGCACTTTCAGCCCTCCTGCAAGGGCCGGGCCGTTCCCGGACATTCATTCCCATGACGGGTGAGGACGTTACCTCATGTCCCGCACCCTATCGGTCGCCGGATATCTGTCAACCGGGGGCAGCGCGGTGCCCCGAGCGAGCGCGCCGGGCGGTGCAATGACGGAGAGCCTCTCGCCCCGGTTGCCGGCATCGGGCAGCCATGCTTGGGCTGATGCCCGAGGGTGAGCGCGGCGTGGTCGCAAGAGGTTCTCGGGCAACGGGTGCAAGGATCGCCCAGAGATCATATGCCGAGCCGCGCTCTTTGCCATGTTGCGCGGGTTTCGCGGTCATGTCGATGCCGACGATGGTGCGCGCCAACCTTCCGAGACGCGTCGAGTAGCCTGCGCAGGCCAGCCCGAAAATTAGCTTTCTTGCCTGCGCAGTCAGGGAAAGGCAGATTCAAGCGAGGGAGAGATCCGCCGCCATTTGGCGGCCATCGCGGCCCTCCCGCAGGTCATAGGAGACTTTCTGGTTGTCATTGAGGCCGGTCAGTCCGGAACGCTCGACCGCGCTGATGTGGACGAAGACATCCTTGCCCCCGTCATCGGGGGCGATAAAGCCGTAACCTTTTTCAGAATTGAACCATTTGACAGTACCGGTGGGCATCGCAGTCTCTCCTGAGGGGCGGAATTGTCGGTGAGTGCAGGCGGGATCGCGCGCCGGGCGACCTCAGGGCGTGCGCTCTGCGAGGAAAGCCCTTGGGCCGTGACATCGGCGACACAGCGCTGAGCCCATGTTTTATTGTCGTTCGGGTGAGTGAGGCGGTTTTGCCAGGTTTCAGTGCTCATCTCCACGCGGGTGGACAAAATGGACGTATTGGACTATATCTCTGGGCAACTAGGAGGCTGCGATGTCAATGCACAAGAGAGATGTCGTCACGGTTGACCAGGAAGCTCTGGCTCAAGCTTTCATGCAGGACGATGGCTCAGTCGACCAAGAGACGCTGAGCCGGGTTGCGGATGTCATGACCGCCGCCGCGAAAGCTGTGCTCGCGGCGCAGGGCATCGATCTTCGGGTCGCGCGAGCCCGCAAAGCGCAAGTTCGACTGAAGGCGCCGCGCTCGAAACGTGGGTCCGACGAAGCTGGGGCGGTCACTCTCGCTGGCCAAGGGCTGTCGGCCATAGTTTCTTCGAAGGACGGCATTGCTTTGCTTCAGGAGCGCACTGTCAAACTGCCGCTCGAAGCCTGGGCGGGCGAGGTGATGGGGCCCTCCAAGGCGGCGGAAGCCTTGGGGGTCCGGCGCTCTACGCTCGACAACTGGCGAACAAAGGGGGAGATCATCGCGATCCCAAAGGGCAAGGCTGCCCACGTCATTCCCATGGCTCAGTTTGTTGAGGGGAGGCCGATCGCGGGGATTGGCCGTGTCCTCAATATCGCACATGGTTCAGCAAGCCTGGCTTGGAGTTGGCTGACAACGCCGCATCTGGACTTCAATGACGAGCCGCCCATCGCCGCTTTGTCAAAGGGGGAAGAAACTGCGGTCGTCGCGGCAGCGGAGCGGAGCATCGGCTAAATGCACTTCGATTCTGCCGTTGTCGCAGATCTGACGGTCTCCATCAGACTAACACGTTGGCTCAGGATTATGCCGGCAGCGCATATGAAAACGCCTTTAGGACGGGGTTTCGGCGCGTCGCGCTGGTCTTCCAGAACTCGGGCCTTCAAGGTCATCTACGTGGGGCAGCAGATTGAAACATCGCTTGCCGAGACGATCATTCGCGACCGGTTCGAAGCAATTCCCGTTGCGGACCGGATCTTAAACCTCTCCGAGGTGTTGAATTGGGCAATCGCGGAAGTTCACAGCAAGAAGGCATTGAACCTTCTTGATTTGACGAGCGTCGGCCCGCTGCGCATGGGCCTCGATACAGATGCAGTCGGGGCCAAGGCTCATCTGACCGGGCAGGAGTTTTCAGATGCGCTTCACGCGGAATTTCCAGAGCTAGACGGCATCATGTACCTTTCGCGTCTTACCCGTGGACGTTGCATAGCGGTCTACGACCGGAGCATTGACCAGTGCTTGATGGCTGACCCGGCGATCGGGCTCGAGTGCGTCCGGTCACTCCGTGATGTGCTAGAGGGGCTGAGTGTGACTTTGAACGATGACCTTACATAGCGCGTCAAAGTGGCAGTGCTGACGGGCGCTGGCCGACTACGGTAAGTCAATCACCATGCTTCGCGCTCTTGCCAATCAAGGGCTTGGGCTGATGCCAGCGCCTACGAACATTGGCGCGGAAGGTGTTCCGGATGTCCTTGTTGATCAGCGCGAGGTCGAACCACTCTGGATCGAAATGCCCCCCGGCCCAACGCAGGTTGCTCTCGTGATCCTCGTGCTCAGCGTCTTGCAGGGTTTCGAGAAACTCAGCGTAAGACCAAGGACCACCGACGTCATCTGGTGGTCCTGCCCGCGCACCTTCGAGGCATTCCGCATGGCGGGGCAGGGGATCGAGGGCCAAGATATCCTCGAGGACGACGCGGTGCCGCCAGTTGTCGCCAAAGTCATAGACATAGGTGAAGGCAATGTCGCGATCGATGAAATTCGCCATGCGCACGGTTCGGTAGTTGAAAGTCGCTGCGGTGCCGAAACCAACGTCGAGGAGCTCCGGATCGCCGTAGCGGAGTCCGCCGATGTGGAATTCATGCAGATGGCTGTCGGTCCAGCTGAACGCAGCTTGAAGAACGAGATGCAGGCGGTCGCGAGTGTCCAGGCTGACGGAAGGACCAGCCGCCTCCAGATTGGCGGATCGATGTCCTCTAGCGTGACAAGCAGGCGAACCGCATTTCGTTCCTGAACCATGCTTTCGGGGCTCCGAGCTCAGATGGCAAAATCCTCAAGCTTTTTTCCGGCGGCAATCTCTTCCGCAAGCCAGGCCGGCTTCCGACCACGTCCGCTCCATGTGACCTCGGGATTCTCCGGATGGCGATACTTCGGGATCGAGGCCGGGCGTTTGGGCGCGGCACGGAACTCGGCAAGGTCAGAGAGAGAATAGCCAAGCTCTTTGGCAATTGCGTCGACCTTTTCGAAAGCGGCGGCCTTTTGGCGCGCTTCAAAACTGGCGATAGCCGTCGCCACCTGCTTTTCGAGTTTCTGCAGGTCTTCAAGAGAAAGGGCATCAAGGTCGAATTTGGACATTTCTCGCTCCAGATTTTCCTGAATGTGTATTGCAGCAAGATGCGCCTGACAATTGACATGGAGAACATGAGCGGGGTTTCCGCGGCATTTGCAATGATTACTTGGATTTAATCCGGGTTGGATTTAGCGGCACGGCGTACCCGGTGTTCCCTGCCACGCCTAGTCGCAGCGTTCAGACCTTATAGTCGCCATCGCCAGAGTTCATAGCCTTCCAAGGTGGCAACCGGTCGCTCGGTCTAAACTACTCGCCGACGCAAGCGTGATCCAGGGCAGTCATCCACGTGTAGGATCGAGCTGGAGAAATCGCGATGAACTGTCTCGCCGCACTCAGCTGATGGCGCAAGGAGCCGTGCGTCGTTCACGATGAGTGCGACATACCAAAAGGTGAAAAAAACCAATGCCGGACAGGTTCGGCTGGGTGTGTTGGTTCGGAATTGATGGGGCGGGAGCGCGGCGACCCCAAGGGAGGAGGAGAGGGGCCGCCGCTGAAATGCAGGGCTCAGGGAGGAGGAGAGAGCCCGGCAAATTCCGCCAGCACGTCGCCGTGCTGTAGCTCCTAGATAGAAATTGCCGCGGTGCAGCGCAAGCTTCCCCCACGCAAACCTGTCCTGCGCAAGATGCATGGGACGTTCGACGCCCAAGATGTGCGCACGACCGGAGCTTCGGCCGAGTGTCTGGAAGCTTGGGTTTCGGCCCCACTGAGGAGCAGACCATCAGCGGGATCGCGCGACCCGGGTGCCGGGTATGCTGCGCACGCATTGTGCTTCTTGTTGAGAAGTTTGCATTTCGCCCATAGATAGGGCGCAGGGTTCGGATTTGAGCTGAAAAGCTCATTTTTCCCTACCTCCCTGTTGGACTTCGGCCGAGCTTGTCTCGGCCATTTTTTTGTCTGCGCGTCTCTTCGGCGGTGGTCTCAGCGCTCTCGGAGCGCCTGGCGCGCCAGCGCGGCGATCATGTCTGTCCGCGTGACGATGCCGACGATGCGTCCGCGCTCCAGCACCGGGATGGCATCAACATCCCCATCCGCCATCATCGGCAGCAGCGCGGCGACCGGCGAGGCGCGCGTCGCGCGCGGGCCGGCGACCTTCATGATGTCCGAGGCACTCACCGGGGTCTCGCGCCCGAGATCAACGAGCCGCCGGAAAGCGGGCAGGAATCCGCGTTCGAGCCGCTCTGCGTCCTCGCGGGCGCGGGTGATCAGGTGAATCTGGAAGATCACCCCGAGAAACCTCTGCCCCGGTCCGACCACCGGCAGCGAGGTGAACCGATGCCGCCGGAACAGCTCGGCGACCTCGGCAATGCCGGTGTCGCTCCCAACTGTGACCAGATCTCGCGACATGATGTCGTCGGCCGTGAGCGGGCCTGCATGGTGGCTCGCGGCTTGAAGTTCGGCGGCGCCGATGAGCCGGGCCAGATCCTCAACTCCGAGGTTGAACGACTGCCGGTAGCGCTCCAGCAGCCCGGAAAGCTCTGTCTCCGAGAGCCCGAGACGCTCGGAGGGGCTGCGGTCCCCGGTGCCGTGCTGGCCGGGGGCGTCGAACTGCCGGAACGGGTAGTGCCGCCCGGTCAGCCGGGCGTAGAGCGCGGCGAGCACGGCCAGCGCGGTGGTGCCCGCGGCGATCGGGCTTAGCGCGAACCAGAAGCCGAGCTGGTCGATGGCCTCGGGGCTCATGGCGGCGGTCATCGCCACCGCCCCCGCTGGCGGATGCACTGCGCGACACAGGATTGTCGCGGTGATCGCCAGCCCCACGGCGAGCGCGATGCGCAGCGCCAGATCGGCGACCAGCAGGCAGGTGGCAACGCCCACAAGCGCCGCCACGGTATTGCCGACGATGGCGGACCAGGGCTGGGCGAGCGGGCTGTTGGGCACCGCGAAAAGCAGCACCGAGGTCGCGCCGAAGGGCGCGACGAGATAGAGTCCGAGGCTCAGGTCGACCTGCGGCGAGAGCAAGACCAGCCCGGTGATGCCAAGGCCGAGCAGAGCACCGAGACCGGCGCGGAGCGCCTCGCCGAGGGAGACGTGCGCCACGGCCGGCCCGAGCGAACGGAGAATCTGCATGGTGAACTGCCTTCTGTGCCTGCCGCGCAAAAATTCAGCATTCTGCGAAAAGTTCAACCGTAGGCCTGCGCGAAGAAGACGATGGTGGTGACCAGCCCGACGGTGACGATGAAGGTCCGCAGCAGCGACAGGTCCTGCACCTTGCGGGCCATATGCGCCCCGACGTAGCCGCCCGTGGCGCAGCCAAGGCCGGTGACGACCAGCGCGCTCCACTCGATCAGCCCGGCAAGGCTGTAGGTGACGACCGAGACGACCGACAGCACCAGAGAGGCCAGCGTCTTCAGCCCGTTCATCCGGTGCAGGTCGCTCATGCCGATGAGCCCGAAAGCGGCCAGCAGAAGGATCCCCAGCCCGCCGTTGAAATAGCCGCCGTAGATCGAGACGAGCAGCAGCAGCGCCGGCGAGACGGCATCGGGCAGGCGGCGCCCCGAGGCGAGCAGCCCGCGCAGAAGCGCGGGACCGGTGGCAAAGGGCAGCGTGGCGATCAGCAGAAGCCAGGGAATGACGCCGGAAAACAGGTCCTCGGGGGTCACCAGCAGCAGCAGCGCGCCGAGGGCCCCGCCAAGCATGGCGGTGACGACGAGCGCGCGCAGGCTTGGTGCGTCGCCTGCCTCAATGTCGCGACGATAGGCCCAGCTGCTTCCGGCATAGCCGGGCAGGGCGGCGAAAGTGGCGGTGGCATTGGCCATGATCGGCGGCACGCCGACCCAGACCAGCGCCGGAAAGGTCAGGAATGTGCCGCCGCCGGCGATGGCGTTGAGCGCCCCCGCGCCGAAACCGGCAAGGGCAAGGATGGTCGTGGTCAGCATCTGGGTCCTCCTCGAGAGCGGCGCGGTGTTGCATGGCATGGCATTGGTCTGCAAATTGGTCTGATAACCGGTCCGGAGCGGGAGGCACGGCATGACATCGAAGCGGGGGCAGGTGGTCCTGTCGGAGCTCCGCGGGCTGGTGGCGGAACTGGCCTCTGAGGTCGGCGCGCGGCTGCCCGCGGAGCGCACACTTGCCCGCCAGCTCGGCTGCAGCCGCGAGACGCTGCGCGGCGCGTTGCAGGTGCTCGAGCGCGAGGGCGAGCTCTGGCGGCATGTCGGGCAAGGCACCTTCTGCGGTCCGCGGCCGCTCGGCCATCCGATCCGCGAGCAGATCCTGGTGCAGGGTGCCGCGCCGATGCAGCTCATGCAGGCGCGGCAGACAATCGAGCCCTCGGTGGCCGCCGAGGCGGCGCGGCTCGCGACCGCAGAGCAGGCGGCCTATCTGGCAGACCTGGCGCAGCGCGGCCGCAGGGCACGTATGCGGCCCGAGAGCGAGCAGCTCGACGCGGCCTTTCACCGTGGCATTGCCGAGGTGACCGGCAACCCGATCCTGCTGGGGCTTCTCGACTATCTTGCAGGGGTGCGGCGTCACGCGGCCTGGCAGCGTGAGTGGGAGCTGACCTACCGCAGGCTTGGCGTCACCGAGTTCACCGAGCGCCATAGCGCCCAGCACGAGGCTATTGCGGCGGCGATCGCAGGGCGAGAGCCAGACCGCGCGGCGGCGGCGATGCGGCTGCATCTCGAAACCATCTCGGAGGCAATGCGCGCGGCCGGGCTGCCGGCGGCGGCGGTCCGGTCGCGGCGCGCATGATCGGCAAGGCGGCGCCGGACCGCGATCGGCGTGCGGAAACGAGCGGACACGAGTTCGCCAGCCCCCCTTGAGCCGGATCCCCCGGTGCCGCAGGCTGGCCGGGATTGCCATGAGAGGAGGCCACCCTGATGGTCGATTTCGCCCGGACTATCGAGCTGCTTGCCGCGCTTGCCGCCGTCGCCGCCTGTGCCAAGGACCCGCAGATACAACCGCTGACCAAGGGATTCGTCGAAGGCAGCTTTTCCGCGAGCGATGCGGCCGTGCAGGCATGCAGGGCCAAGCTGGCGGCGGAAACCTCGGGCAGGCTGAAGGTCGTTGGATCGCAAGCCTCGGGCGCAAGAAGCTCGGTCTACATGCGGATCGGTCCGAGCGGTGCCCCTTGGCGCTGCCAGGTGGGCTCGGATGGCAGCAACCCGACCGTCGGCTTCATGGGCTATGGTGGGATGGGGTGACGGCAGAGGACCACGGGGGCGTGCTTCCTAAAACCTCGGCGAAGTGATCGGCGCGCGCGTTTCGGCGGCAAACGGTGCTCCGATTTTCGTCAAGTGATTTCTGTGCTGGTGGCGCGAACATGAACGAGTTCGCGCCCCTACGCGAACAGGTCTGCGGCTGCGCCTCTACGTTTTCCACTCGGGGGCTGTCCCACGGCTCGAGGCGCAATTGACCGATGTCGAGGGCGATGCGCCGACAAAGGATATGCCGCTGCACAGCGCGCTTTATGAGGTCCTTGGCGCCGTCCGGAATGCCGTGCATCTGCCGTGTGTTATCGCGTGGCTATGTTTTTGATACTCGATGCGGATCTGCATGACTTTCTGTCGCCACTGACGCCCTATCCGGTCATGAAGCTCGGGGGGATACAGTTCTGCACTATCTCTTGCCCGGCGATCTGGCGATCCACAACACGATCCAAGGGCTGCCGGACAAGCAATGGGCTGGGATGCTGGCCAACCATGGGGCAGTTGCGGCAGGCGAGAATCTCGAAGCTGCAGTTCGCGCCATCGAAGAGCTCGAGGCGGGGCCAGACGGGAAATCATGACGCGTGGCCTGTCGCCGCGCATGCTGAGCGAGAAAGAGGCTGCCGCGATCCTCTGTATGATGCGCAGGGGCAGGGCTAATGCCTAAAGCGTGCTCGAGGTGACCGGCACCTGCGGGCGGCGGTGCGCCAGCTGCTCGCGATGGATCAGATATAGCCCGGAGCCCACGATCAGCGCGATCCCCGCCCAGACCATGGTCGCGGGGAAGTCACCGAACACCAGCCAGCCCAGGACGGTTGCCGAGGCAAGCTCAAGATATCCCAAGGGGGCGATCAGCGCCGAGGGTGCGAGCCTCAGCGCGTAGGTTAGAAAGATGTGCGAGAGGGTCGCCGCGAGGCCCATGCCGCCGAGATGGACCCACGCCACGCCCTGTGGCCAAGTGGCCCCGCCGCCGAGGCTGTCTGGCAAAAGCCACAGGAAGGGCAGCCCAAGGATCACCGCAGCGATGGCGGTCGTGGCCTGCTGCGCCACTGGGGCCAGACTGCGAAGCTGCCGGGTGACCAACATGTAGCCAGCGAAGGCCACCGCCGTAATCAGCGGCAGGATGGCCGCGACGCCGTGACTAGCCAGCCCTGGCTGAACCACCAGAAGCGCACCGCCGAACGCCACGATGGAGGCGAGGATCCGGCGCGGCCCGACGCTTTCGCCCAGCAGGGCCCAGCCGAGGAACATCAGCACGAAAGGTTCGATCTGGGCGATCGCCAGCGCGTCCGCGATTGGCATTCGCACCATGGCCCCAACGAAACCGATGGTCGCGATTAGCGACAGCGCCGCGCGGGCGATTGTCAGGACCAGTTCGCGCGGGGTCAGGCGCAGGCGGATGCGCAGGACCAACGCCAGCGCGACCATCAGCACGCCCTGCACGACGAAGCGCGCTACGGTGATCTCGGCAACGGGCAGGCTGCGCGTCGCGAGCTTCGCGCCGACATCGATGAGCGGCGCCGTGGCGCAGAAGCCAAGCATGAGCACCGCGCCGAGCAGCGGCCGGTCGAGCTGCGGCGATGCGATGGGGGGCGAGAGAGGGGCGTTGGTGGTTTGCATCCGCATGCCATGAGCGGAGCGCCCTTATTTGGCAAGAGGGCAGAGTCGCCCGGACCCGGCGGGCAGCGATTTTTCGGCGAAGGCAGATACTGCCACTGGGCACGCGCGGTCTTGCGGCGGACCCGTTCGAGATCAAGGTGCATCTCTCGTCTCCAAACATCCGTGACGGGGAGATGAGACGGATGGCAGAGTTGAAGACCATCGCTTGGGCTCATGTACATCGCCGGCCAAGGCTGTCCCAGCGGTTCGGACCGGATTGTGTCGGGTATCGTCTTACCATCGCGAGGTGGACTCGACTTTGACATATAGTGGGCGGAAGCATCGGGCCGGTCGGTATCAGCGTTGGGTTTGATGACCGGCGTTTTGTCAGGGCATTGGGGACGGACTGCTGTGCAGCGGTCTCACTTTTCTTGCCCTAGGGTGTGCCTATGCAACGATACTTTGAGCACCGACCCAATCACGCCAAAGCTCGGCAAATTCCACGGCATCAGATTTCAGTCTAAAGCAGACCTCGCCCTGGATGGCACGCTGCGCTGACAGGAGCTTCACGCTGTAGCCTGTGTCAGTACGTGATACCGAGATGTGCATGCTCGCCTCCCCAAGCCTACCGAGGCAGATTAGCGGGTGCACATGAAAATCTCGAGACAACACTGGCACCGCACATAGCCCCTCGCAGTGCTTTGGCGTATTACGGTGAAACAATTGGCAGTTTGCGCAACAAAAGGGCTGACCTAGGGTCAGCTGGAGTCGAATGATTCACCCATTGGGACTACGCGCTGTGGTGCTCAGCTCAGTGGACCCATGGAATTTGCCCCGCGCGGCGACGGCTAAACCTGACGCGCATACGTAGGTGCCAACGAAGTGGGGGGCGTTGTCGTGTCCGGCGGCGTGGTCGGACCAGGTGGGATCTCTATCGGCCTACGAAACGCGCAGGGCTGCTGCCGGTGATGCGCCGAAACATGGCGATGAAGGCCGAGGCCGTGCCGTAGCCGAGATCGAGCGCCACGCTCTCGACGCTGGCCCCGTCCTGCAACAACGAGATTCCCCGAACCACGCGCACGCGCTGGCGCCATTCACTGAGCGACATGCCAAGTTCTTGCGTACAGCGTCGGACCAGCGTCCGCTCACTCATCCCAAAAGCCCGGGCGAGTTGCGCATTGCTGCGTGGATCGGCAGGCGCATCGCGAAGTGCCTCAAGCACGGGGGCCAGCAACACATCACTGGTTTCCGGCACGAAACTGTCGGCAATTGAACAAGTTTCGAGCTCGTCGACCATGACGCGCAACAGGCGGGATTGCGTCTCGGTATTAGTGAACCGGGTTTCCGAGAGGCTATTGAGGATGGCGCGCAGCAATGGGGTGACAAGAAGCGAACATGTGCGATCCGGCAGCGCGTCGCAGAACTTTTCGCTGATATACGCCGAGAAATGCACCGCGGCGCGCCGGTTGAAGCCCACGTGCTCTACGTGGGGCGGGATCCAAAAGCCCATGTGTGGGGGCGCGAGCAGGTGCTGCCCCGCGAGCCGCAACTCGGTAACGCCACTGAAGGAATATACGAACTCTCCCCACGGATGCTGCATCACCGGGTATGTGGCGTTGTCAGGCATGCTCTCGAGCCGGAAGTAGATCGGCGCGGGCAGCTTATCGCGAAAAGGCGGATGGCGCAGGTGCGGCGCGCTCTGGGCTGGGGTCATTGCTGGCGGTCCGGGACGATCGTTTGGCGTATCGTTGCTATATATAGGTATTCGGCCAGTCTAAATAGGGCTCATGATTTGCCTGCCAAGGTGCGCCCATGAAACGACCCATTGATACCACCGCCATCGCCGTGATGATCCTGCTGTGCCTGATATGGGGGCTGCAGCAGAGCGCTATGAAGATCGTCGCGGACTCGGTCGATCCAATGCTGCAGATCGGCCTTCGTTCGGCCTGTGCCGCGTTGATTGTCCTGGCGCTGAGCCGGGTGTTTCTGCGCGACCGCTGGCACCGCGGGCTGTTTTTCGGGCCCGGCCTGCTTGCGGGGGCGCTCTTTGCGCTCGAGTTCCTTCTGGTTGCCGAGGGCCTGCGCTGGACTACGGCTTCGCATATGGCGGTATTTCTCTATACCGCACCGATTTTCGCGGCGATTGGCCTGCATGTGGCGCAGCCCGACGAACGCATGGGGGCGGTGCAATGGGTCGGGGTGGCGATCACCTTTGTCGGCGTCGCTGCGATCTTCGTGTTGCCCGAGCTGCACGGGCCGGGCGCCGCGCTGACCCCCGGGCTGCTCCTCGGTGACGTGCTCGGACTGGCTGCGGGCGTCTGCTGGGGGATGACGACCGTGGTGATCCGCACCACCCGCGTCTCCGAGGCGCCGCCGGCGCAGACGCTCTTCTACCAGTTGGCTATCGCGGGGGCAGCGGCGCTTGGCTTCTGCACACTGACGGGGCGGCTGTCGCTCGAACCGACGCCTGCGGTGATGGTCAGCCTCTCATTCCAGACGATAGTTGTCTGCAGCCTCAGCTTCCTCGTCTGGTTCCGCATGCTGCAGATTTACCGTTCTTCGCGGCTCGGGGTGCTCAGCTTTATGACCCCGGTCTTCGGCGTGGTCAGCGGAGCCGTCCTGCTGGGGGACGCTCTGACATCGGAGTTTCTTCTGGGGGGCGCGTTAGTGCTTGTCGGCATGATCGTCGTGCAGGCGCAAGAGTGGATCATCAGCCGCCGGGCGCTGCGCGCCGACCGGGTGCCAATGTGTGAGCGTGCCTGACCGGCAGGAAGATGAGCTGAACCCAGCAGGTGGTCCGGGTGAAATGCTGATGCCGGCTGACCTTCGATCTACTGGGCTGAAGAGCTTAGGCGCAGGTACTCGATATCCGAGCGCACTATGCGGCCGTTCCTTGTTGTAGCGCTCACGCTTGTGCATCGCCGGCAGGTAGCATTGCGATGTCTCGTGCTTATCCAGGCGCCGCTACGCATTGTATCCGGTTTCTTCATGACGAAACAGCGACAAGCGTTTTTGGTTGCGCAGTGCCGCAGTGTGTGAGCGATCGCGAAGCCCTAGGTGCAGATTCTCGGCAATGCGGCGTCGGTCGACCTCAGAGCGGACGAACTCGCCGGTTGTGCCGTTGCGTCTTCTCTCCCGCAGGTTACAGTCCGTCGAGGCGGAATACAGAGGCGGGAGCAGTGGGGCGAGACGAGATCATTGAATCCTATCAGGGGTATATCGCGTGTTTGAACAGGCAGGGCTGGCAGGATCTTCATCTCTATGTCGCCGACCAGGTGCAATACAACGGGGTCTCGATCGGTCTCGACGGCTACGCAAACATGCTCGTTGCGGACTTCCGCGCGATACCCGATCTCCATTTCAACATCGCAGGTCTTGTCTGCGACCCGCCCATGATTGCCAGCCGCTTGGCATTCGACTGCACCCCGGTAGGCTACCTCTTCGGCATGGCAGTGAACGGCAAAAGGGTTCGCTTCTACGAGAACGTGTTTTACGAGTTCCAGGATCGAAAGATACAGAACGTCTGGTCCGTCATCGACAAGACAAGTATTGCCGCGCAAATCTGACACATTGCAGGCCGGCATGGGCTCGAAGTTCTTCCCTGGCACGCGGTACGCCAACGACCGTAGCGGGTCGCAGCCCTGAGCGTGGCATCTTGAGCCTGAGGATTTAGGGAGCTCCTCTAAAAAACGCGCTGCCGTTTCGTCCCTTCCGCAACAAAACGAAAGAAGTAGGCATGGCAGCAGAAGTTCTGCAAATTCCGCAAGGTAATGAGATGTTCGAAGGCTATCGGGCGGCGTTCGAAAAATACGGTTTCTCTCCCGCCGTCAAATCGCGAGGGTTCCTGTTCATCTCCGGGCAGGTCGGTGCTCGTCCGGATGGAAGTGCCCCAGAAGACGTCGCCGGCCAATCCGAATGGGCCCTGAAACGTATCAAGGAACTCCTGCGGATCGCCGGGCTGGATCTGAGCGATCTAGTCGACGTCACCAGTTATCACGTGGAC
The DNA here is from genome assembly GCF_056158605.1 of Salipiger sp. ABN3_019. Taxonomy (NCBI): domain Bacteria; kingdom Pseudomonadati; phylum Pseudomonadota; class Alphaproteobacteria; order Rhodobacterales; family Roseobacteraceae; genus Salipiger; species Salipiger sp. ABN3_019. The sequence continues at coordinate 252,809 of NZ_JBSWTP010000006.1, read as the reverse complement.
ATCGAAGAGACGCTTTCTGACTTCATGGAAGTCAAACAGCGCTTCATCAAGAGCCCGTTCCCTGCCTGGTCAATCATAGGCATCTCTGGGCTGAGCCGGCCCGAACTCAAGGTCGAGATCAAGGCGGTCGCTGCCCTGCGAGAATGAACGCCGGCTTTGATCGAGGTGTGGTCATCCGGCCAGATCAACGCCGCGGTCAGCTAAGGGCGCATCAGGCCAATAACCTGGCAAGGAACGACGCGGCCCAATGCCTAGTGTATCAGGACTGACTGCGGCGGATAGCGGACGCGTTCGGCGAGATGGGCGGTCGGAAAATAGGAGGGGGGTGGAGTGCGGCGACCCCAAGGGAGGAGGAGAGGGGCCGCCGCTGAAATGCGGGGCTCAGGGAGGAGGAGAGAGCCCGGCAAATTCCGCCAGCACGTCGCCGTGCTGTACTCCCCAGATAGGAATTGCCGCGGCGCAGCGCAAGCTTCCCCGACGCAAATCTGGCCTGCGCAAGATGCATGGCAGGTTCGGCACCGAGATTTCATGCATGAGCGCGGCTTTGGGGGCTCGGGTCACGGCTTGGGTCCAGATTTTCAGGTCAGATCGTGGACGCCTGTGGCGGGCACCGGGCACCGAGACCGCGTTGTCGGCACCGCCCGCTCAGCGCGGGCGATGCACATGGGCGCATTGGATGAAGCCGAAGGCGACCATCAGCGCGATTATCGCCGAGCCGCCGTAACTGACCAGCGGCAGCGGCACGCCGACCACCGGCAGCATCCCCATGACCATGCCCATGTTGATGAAGAAGTAGAGAAAGAAGGTCATGACCATGCCGAACGCCGGGAGCGAGCCGAAGCGGTCGGTGGTGCGCAGACCCGTCGCCGTGCTGAAGACCAGCGTCAGCATGTAGAGGCTGAGCAGGCTTGCCGTGCCGAGAAAGCCGAACTCCTCGCCGATCGCGGTGAGGATGAAGTCGGTGTGCTTCTCGGGCAGGAAATTGAGCCGGGTTTGCGTGCCTTGCATGTAGCCGCGCCCCGACCAGCCGCCCGAGCCAAGCGCAATCTTGGCCTGCGCGATGTTGTAGCCGGCGCCGAGCGGGTCGCTCGTGGGGTCTAGGAAGGTGTCGATGCGCCGGTACTGGTAGTCCTTCAAAAGCTGCCAGGGCGTGCCGCGGCTCTCCATCACCAGCGCACCAGCCCGCCGATGCCGCCGAGGACCGTTGCGAAATAGAGCCAGTGGACCCCGGCGAGGAACATCACCGCGCCGCCGCCCGCGACCACCAGCAGCGCGGTGCCGAGGTCGGGCTGCTCGAGGATCAGCGCGGCGGGCAGCAGGATCAGCGCCACCGGGATCGCCAGCCACAGCGGGTGCGACACGCGCGAGACCGGCAGCCAGTCGTAATAGGCGGCGAGCACCATGACGATGTCGATCTTCATCGGCTCCGAGGGCTGCAGGCGGATCACGCCGAGATCCACCTAGCGTTGCGCCCCGCCGCCGGCGAAGCCGATGAGATCGACCAGCACCAGCACCAGCAGCAGGAGCCCGAGGTAGAAGAGAAACGAGACGCTCCGCCAGACCCAGATCGGGGTCATGGCAACCGCCAGCATGACGCAGAGCCCGAGCCCGAAACGCTTGACCTGGGACGCCATCCAGGGCTCCGCCGAGCCGCCGGCGAGCGAGTAGAGCGTGAGAAAACCGACGCAGGCGATGGCGGTCAGCAGGACGGCGAGCGGCCAGTTGAGATGAAGAAGTTTGCGAAGCCCCCTGGGCTCCGCCCTGTGGGTGCTGATGAGGTAGGACATGGCCGATCTGCTCTGGACAAGGGTTTGGGCCCGCCCGCTCTTGCGGGCGGGTCGGCGAGCCGGGGCTCAGCTGTGGGTTGCGGCCAGCGCGGCCTCGCGCTCCTCCCGGCTGCGCCGGTCGACGCCGAGCATCAGCACGATGTTCTTGGCGACGTAGATCGACGACCATGTGCCGATGACGATGCCGAAGGTGATCGCGAAGACGAAGCCGCGGATCACGTCGCCGCCCAGCACCAGCAGCGCGATCAGCGCCACCAGAGTGGTCAGCGAGGTCATCAGCGTCCGGCTCAGCGTCTCGTTGGCCGAGAGGTTGAGCAGCTCGCGCAGCGGCATCAGGCGGAACTTGCGCAGGTTCTCGCGCACCCGGTCGAAGACCACCACCGTGTCGTTGATCGAGTAGCCGAGGATGGTCAGCAGCGCCGCGACGATGGTCAGGTCGACCTTCAGCTGGAACAGCGAGAAGACCCCGAGCGTGACCACCACGTCATGCACCAGCGCCGCCACCGCCCCGACCGAGAACTGCCATTCGAAGCGGAACCAGACGTAGACGAGGATCCCCGCCGTCGCCGCACCGACCGCCAGCAGGGCCATCCAGAGCAGTTCCGCGGACACCTTGCCGCCGATCGTCTCGACCGAGGTGAAGGCGATGCCCGGATCGGTCTGGCGCAGTGCGTCCTGCACCTTGGTCAGCGTCTCCTGCGAGAGCGCGGCGTCGCCGCCCTCGGCGCCGATGCGGATCGAGACCACCTGCTGGTCGGGCGCGAAGGTCGGGTCGAAGACCTCGGTGATCACCGCCTCCTGCATGCCGATCCCGGCCAGCGCCGTGCGATAGGCACCGATGTCGAGGCTTTGGTCGGTCTCGGCGCGGATGCTGGTGCCGCCCTTGAAGTCGATGCCGAGGTTGAGCCCCATGCTGCAGATCAGGAAGACCGAAACCACCACCGCCAGCACCGAGGCGCCAAAGGTGGCATATTGCGCGCGGAAGAAGTTGATCGTGGTCTTCTCGGGCAGGCGGCTCAGCAGGCCCGACATCCTCAGGCTGCGCGGCTTGCGCCATTCCAGCCAGCTTTGCAGCACCAGCTTGGTGACGAAGATTGCCGTGAACATCGAGGTGAGGATGCCGAGCCCCATGGTGACTGCAAAGCCGCGCACCGGCCCGGAGCCGAGCCAGAACATCAGCCCGGCGGTCAGCAGGCCGGTGAGGTTCGAGTCGAGGATGGCCGAGAAGGCGTTGTCGAAGCCCTTGCCAACGGCGCGCCAGACCGATTTCTCGGCCCGCAGCTCCTCGCGGATGCGTTCGAAGATCAGCACGTTGGCATCCACCGCCATGCCCATGGTCAGCACGATCCCGGCGATGCCGGGCAGGGTGAGCGTGGCGCCGATGGCCGACAGGAGCCCCAGCAGCATCGCCATGTTCATGCCGAGCGCGAAGGTGGCGACAAGGCCGAAGCCGCCGTAGCTCAGCACCATCAGCGCACAGACCGCGACCAGCCCGACGACGGCGGCGCGGGCGCCGGCGGTGATGCTGTCCTGCCCGAGCTCCGGCCCGATGGTGCGCTCTTCGAGGAACTGCAGCTCGGCGGGCAGCGCGCCGGCGCGCAGCAGGGTCGAGAGCTCGGTCGCCTCTTCGACGGTGAACTGGCCGGTGATGATGCCGGAGCCGCCGGGGATGTGGCTCTGGATCACCGGGGCCGAGAGCACCTCGCCGTCGAGCACGATGGCGAAGGGCTCGCCGATATGCGTGGCGGTGAAGTCGCCGAAGGCCCGGGCGCCCGAGCTGTCGAAGCGGAAGGTGACAGCGGGGCGGCCGTTCTGATCAAAGCTGGGCTGGCTGTCGGTCAGGTCCTCGCCGGTGACCACGGCGCGCGGGTCGAGGCTGTAGCTCTGTTCGGGCTGGCTGGCCGAGGGCAGGGTGACCGCGTCCGGCCCCGCGCCGGCGAGCACGGCGTTGAACGAGAGCTTCGCGGTGGTGCCAATGAGGCTCTTGAGGGTCTCGGCGCTGTCGATGCCCGGCACCTGGATAAGGATGCGGTCCTGGCCCTGGCGCAGGATGGTGGGCTCGCGGGTGCCGGCTTCGTCGATGCGGCGGCGGATGATCTCGAGGCTCTGCGCCACGACGCGGTCGGTCAGCTCGGAGCGCCCGGCCTCGGTGTAGCGCAGGACCAGCGTGCCGTTCTCGTCCACGGCCTCGATATCGGACTGCCCCGCTCCGGCGAGTGTCGAGACCGGCGAGGCGAAGCTGCGCGCGGCCTGCAGCGCGGCATCCATGCCCTGCGGCTCGGAGATCGAGACGCGCAGCTCACCTTTGGGGGCATCGAGCCGGCGCAGCGTGCCGACCTGCGCGCGCAGCTCCCGCAGCGCGTCGCGCAGCTCGGGCCACAGCCCGTCCATGCGCTCGCGGGCGACGCCGTCCACGTCGACCTCGGCCAGCAGATGCGCGCCGCCGCGCAGGTCGAGCCCGAGGTTCGCGAGGTCGGAGGAGAGCCAGCTTGGCCAGCCGTCGGTGCTTGAGACGGGGGCTGTGGTGCCCGTCGCGGTTTGTGCGGCGAGGTCGTTGTGCTGCTCGACGCGGGCGTAGAAGGCGTTGGGCAGGGCCAGCCAGAGGCAGAGGAGGCAGACGCCCCATATGCCGAGGCGTTTCCAGAAAGTTGGTCTTTGCATGATGGTTTCCGGACAGCTCCCGATGCCGGAGCAACAAGAGACGTGTCGTTATGTCTTGGTGAGAAGAGAAGTTCGGAAGAGTTACCCCGGCGCGGGCGCTGATGAGGCCAGCGGCAGATGGGGCTCAGGAGATCATGGGATCATGCGAAGGGAGGGGCGCGCGGCGGGTGGGCTGGGCAACCCCTCTCGCCTGCAAGGGCGCAGGCGGGCGCGGGAAACGCGCATCGCGCCGACGCGCGGGGCGGCACCTGATGAGATGGCTGGGGCGGCATTGCGCGCAGCCAGAGCGGGTCTGGCCCCGCGGCGTCGATGGCGCGCAGGCTTGCGCGTTCGGCTGCCGCCGGTGGCAAGATGCCCTGCACCCCGGGGTGGGCCGGGCCGTCGATCGTCGCCTCGGCGGCCAGGGCGCCGGCCCGTGGCATGTGCGACGAGGGATGCGCAACGACCGCAGACAGCACGACAAGAAGGGCGACGAGCGCCCCGATCTTGCCGGCAATCCGCGTGACCCCGATCCTCATGGTGCTGGTCTCACAAGCAAGGCTCAGCGCCGCGGGAGCCGCGGTGCGACAGGGTGGCGACAGGTGTCCCGCCCGATGTCATGAGAGCTCCTCGCGGCTGACCAGCAGCTTGTCGATGCGCCGCCCGTCAAGGTCGACGACCTCGATGGTCCAGGCGTGCCAGCTCAGCACCTCGCCGACCTGTGGCAGGCGGCCCATCTCGTCGAGCACCAGCCCGGCGACGGTGGAATAGGCGCGGCCCGGCGTCAGCGTCACGCCGAGATGGTCGGCGAACTCGTCCACCGGCATCGCGCCCGCCACCAGCATCGAGCCGTCGGCGCGGGTGACCAACTCCTCCGCCTCGTGCGCGTCGCCGCCGAAATCCCCGGCGATGGCCTCGAGGATGTTCATCGGCGTCACGATGCCCTCGAACTGGCCGTATTCGTCGTAGACCAGCACCATGTGGGCGGGCGCGCCGCGCAGCGTCTCGATGAGGTTGAGCGCGGGCATTCCGTCGCGCACCACCGGCGCCTCGAGCAGGCGCGAGCGCGGGTCGAGGAGCGTGCCATCGGGGCTCAGCAGGTCATGCGCGGCAAGCACGCCGATCACCTCGCCCTTGGCCCCTTCGCGCACCGGCATGCGGGTCAGCCGGTGGTCGCGCAGCTGCGCAAAAAGCTGCGCCGGCGGGTCGCTGAGGTCGAGCAGCGCGACCTCGTGCCGCGGGGTCATCAGGTCGCGCGCGGCGCGGTCGGCGACGCGCATGACCCCGGCGATCATCTGCGTCTCGGCATGTTCGAGCACCCCGGCGCTGCGCGCCTCGGTCAGCACCTGCCGCACCTCGGCGTCGCTGACGTCGGAGCCGCGGTCGCCGGACTGGCCGAGCAGCGCGAGCACCGCCTTGCCCGAGCGGTCGAGCAGCCAGACCAGCGGCGCGGCGACCAGCGCGATGCCGCGCATCAGCGGCGCGACGCTCGCCGCCACGGCCTCGGGGGCGCGCAGGGCGATCTGCTTGGGGACCAGCTCGCCGACGATCAGCGACAGGTAGGTGATGACCACCACCACCCCGCCGACGCCGAGCGATTGCGCCGCCGCAGGCGAGAGGCCCCAGTCGCTGAGGCTGGCCGCCAGCCGGGCGCCCAGCGTGGCACCCGAGAAAGCGCCCGAGAGCACCCCGACCAGCGTGATGCCGATCTGCACCGAGGACAGGAAGCGGCCCGGATCCTCGGCAAGCCGCAGCGCGGTGGCGGCACCGCCGCGGCCCTCCTCGGCCATGACCTTCAGCCGCGCGGGCCGGGCCGAGACGATGGCCAGCTCGGACATTGCGAGCAGGCCGTTGACGAGGATCAGCGCCAGAACAATGGCAATCTCGAGATACATGGGCGGTTACCGGGCCTCGTGTGCGGGGTGGGTGTGGGGGCCGGTCTCGGGCGGGGTGCCGGCATCGCCGCCGGTCTTCCACAGCGAATAGACCACGCCCACAGTCAGTATGGCGAAGGTGATGCCCAGCGACCAGACCGGCGGGAACTTCTCCCAGCCCATCAGGTCGGCGATGAAGACCTTGGAGCCGATGAACACCAGCAGCACCGACAGCGCGTATTTCAGGTAGGTGAACCGCCGCAGGATCGCTGACAGCGCGAAGTAGAGCGCCCGGAGTCCGAGGGTCGCGAAGATGTTCGAGGTGTAGACGATGTAGGGATCGGTGGTGATGGTGAAGACCGCCGGCACCGAGTCCACCGCGAACACCAGAATCCGCCAGCTCGATCACGATCAGCGCCAGCAGCAGCGGCGTGGCGTAGCGTATGAGCTTGCCGGTTGCGGGGTCGGGTCTGCGCACCGTGAAGGCGTGGCCGTGGATCTCGTCGGTGACGCGCAGCCGGCGCTTGAGGAAGCGCACCACGGGGTTGCTGGCAAGGTCATGCTCTTCCTCGCCGCCGGCAAACAGCATCTTGATCCCGGTGAGGATCAGGAAGCCGGCGAAGACGTAGAGCACCCAGTGGTACTGCTCGACCAGCGTGGCGCCGAGGCCGATCATGATGCCGCGCAGCACGATCACCCCGAGGATGCCCCAGAACAGCGCCCGGTGCTGGTAGGCGGCGGGGATGGCGAAGAAGCCGAAGATCAGCGCGATGACGAAGATGTTGTCGAGCGCCAGCGTCTTTTCCACCACGAAGGCGGTCAGGTACTGCGCCGCGGGCTCGGTGCCCAGCTGCCACCACACGAAGCCGCCGAAGGCAAGGCCGAGCGTGATGTAGAGCGCCGAGGTCTTCAGGCTTTCGGCCACGCCGATCACGTGGTCGTCGCGGTTGAAGACGCCGAGATCGAGCACCAGCAGCCCGATCACGATGGCAAGGAAGGTCAGCCACATCCACAGCGGCTGCCCCAGAAACAGGGTAAGAAGGATTTCCATAATGGACCTCATCGAAGGAACGAGGCTCGAGGTCCGCGGGGGGTCGTCTGGCGATCCGGGCCGGGCATCGAGCGCTCTCGATGCGGTCCGACATCACGTGCGCTTTGGCGCTCGCCAGAGGAGCCCGGCCCACGGCTCTCGAGGTGGGAGTGACGGAGGGGAAGAACAAGGGCGCCGCGCGGGCATTTCTGCACGCGCGGTGTTGCGGGGGCGGGGGTCAGAGTGGCCATAGCAGCACCACCGCCTTGAGCAGGGTCCAGAGCACGCCCCAGACCAGCGCGACCGAAAGCCCGGCCACCGCAAAGCCGAGCAGCAGGCACAGCCCGTCGCGTTCGAGCAGCCCCAGCGCAAAGAGGCTGATCGCCAGCGCTGGCAGCATGTTCCCGAGCGGGATCGGCAGCAGCAGGATCACCGAGAGCCCAAGGCAGACGGCACCGGCTGCGCGCATCGCGAGCGGTGTGGTCATCAGCGGCAGCCGCGGGCGCAGCAGCCGTTCGGCGCGCTCCAGCAGCGGCGCGACACGGGCGATCAGCGCGTGGAAGCCCGCCACGCTGGTCGACCGCTCGAGGATGATCCGCGGCAGCCAGGGCGGACGGCGCAGCATCAGCTGCCACGACAGGTAGACCAGCGGCCAGCCGAGCAGCCCCGAGACACCGGGGGGCATCGGCACCACGTTGGGCAGGGCGAAGACCAGCATCAGCGCCGCGCCGCTGCGGCCGGCGAGCAGCGTCAAGAGGTCGCCGATCGAGACGCGCTCGGCCGCGGTTCCGGCCGGCGGGTGACCGGCGCCGGCGCGGTGGCCGAGCAGCAGCGCCGAAAGCGGCACCTTGGGGGGCGAGGCGTGCATCATGCCGCGTTGCCCCGCGCGGCGCTGCGAACTCTCGGCGAAGCGACCAGCTCGGCCAGTCCGCGGGCCACCTCGATGTCGCCGCGCACGATGTGATCGACGCCGCTGTCATAGAGATGCGCCACCTCGCCCTCGGCATCGGCGCGGCCAAGGATCTCGAGCCGCGGGTTGGCCTCGCAGGCGCGGCGCGCCAGCGTCCCGGCCTCGAGCGCGCTGGGGATGGTCAGCACCAGCACCCGCGCCGCGGCGATGTTGGCCCGCGCCGGCAGCGCCTCGTCCTGCGCAAGCCCGACGCGCGCCGCATGGCCCGCGGCGCGCGCCTCGGCGCAGCGCTCGGGCTGGTCGTCGATCACCAGCACCTGCCCGCCCTCGCGCGCCAGCGCGGCGGCGACCTGGCTGCCGATCCGCCCGTAGCCGACAAGCACCACGTGATCCGCAAGCTCGGCGGCGGCATCGGCGGGCGGCACCTCCGGCACCGGCGCGCCCTCGGGCAGCTCGGGCTGGCGCCGGCGCGCCAGCCAGTCGATGCCGCGGAACAGCGCCGGATTGACGAGGATCGACAGCATCGCGCCGCCGAGGATCAGGTCCTGGCCCTCGGTCGGCAGCAGCCCGAGGCTGGTGCCCAGCACCGCGAGGATGAACGAGAACTCGCCGATCTGCGCAAGGCTGGCGGCGATGGTCAGCGCGGTCTGCCGGTCATGCCCGAAGCTGCGGACGATGCCGTAGGCGACAAGCGATTTGGCACCGACGATGATCGCCACGGTCGCGGCCAGCGCCAGCGGCGCCTCGATCAGCGCGCGGGGATCGAAGAGCATGCCGACCAAGACGAAGAACAGCACCGCGAAGGCATCGCGCAGCGGCAGCGTGTCCGAGGCGGCGCGGCTCGACAGCGGCGACTCGGCCATCACCATGCCGGCGAAGAAGGCGCCAAGCGCCAGCGACACCCCGAAGAGATGCGCCGAGCCGAAGGCGACCCCCAGCGCGATGGCCAGCATCGCCAGGCTGAACAGCTCGCGCGAGCCGGTGCCGGCGACGTATTGCAGCGCGCGCGGGATGACCCGCCGGCCGACGATCAGCATCAGCGCGACGAAGCTGACTACCTTGAAGCCGGTCAGCAGCAGGGTCGCGAGGAGGGGGCTGAGGCCGAGCGCACCGGACAGGGCAGAGCCCTCCACGGCGGCCGGCATCGGGGCGGTGCCGCCGAGCAGCCCGGCGAGCGGCGGCAGCAGCACCAGCGCGAGGACCATCACCAGATCCTCGACGATCAGCCAGCCCACGGCGATGCGGCCGCGCTCGGTCTCGATCAGCCGCCGGTCCTGCAGCGCGCGCAGCAGCACCACGGTCGAGGCGACGGAGAGCGCGAGGCCGAAGATCAGCCCGCCGCCCCAGCCCCAGCCGAGCCCCCAGCCGAGCGTGGCGCCGACCAGCGTGGCGGCGAGGAACTGGCCGATGGCGCCGGGAATGGCGATCGCCTTGACGTCGCTCAGATCCTTCAGCGAAAAATGCAGCCCGACCCCGAACATCAGCAGGATGACACCGATCTCGGCAAGCTCCGACGCAAGGTGCTGGTCGGCGACATAGCCGGGGGTGAACGGGCCGATAAGAACGCCGGCCAGCAGGTAGCCGGCGAGCGCAGGCAGCCGCAGTCGCTGCGCGGCAAGGCCTAGGAGGCATGCGAGCACGAGGCCCGCAACGATGGTTGCGATGAGAGGGGTGTCGTGAAGCAAGTTGGGATGCCCTTGACTGGAAGCGTCGACATAGAGCGAGACAACTGCGCGGGCGTAGGGCCGGGCGCGCAATGGTCAACGCGGGCACCCCGGCGCCGGAGCTCCGCCAAAGGCGGCGCGCCAACGCAGTTCACCCGGCCCGCGCGGGGCGGGTCGGGGTTTCGGATGTCAGGCTTGCGGAGGGCTTCTTGCGCGGGGTCTGCCGGGCGGCAGCCCCTCGGCCAGCGGCGGCGCGCGCGGCGCGGCCAGCAGCAGGTAGCGCGGCGGCGGCGGCGTCAGCTCGGGGAGCGCCGGCAGCGCCCCCGCGGCCGGCGCCGCCGCGCGCGGCTTGTGATGGTCGATGAGCGAGATCGCCGGCGCGAGAATGGCCGCATCCGCAGTGAGCGTGGTGCGCACCGCTGCCGATAGCTCGGCCCGCTCCTGTGCCAGACTTTGCCCCTGACTGCGCGCCGAGACATCAGCCTGCATGAGCCCGATCGCTACGATCAGGCTGCAGAGCAGCAGGCGGAAGGTGGGGGCAAGGCGGGACAGGATTGCAGACATATGTTGTGGAGATGGGCGCGGCGGCGGTGAATGCAATGGGCGCATCATCGCTGGGGAAAAAAGTTTTGGCGCGCGAGGCTTGGATACCAAAACGTCATGGACGCCGGGTGCGCCGCGGATGCGCCGGGGCTGCATGCACGCGGGGGTGCAGTTCGCCCTGCCGCGAGACGCGGGGGTGCGGGGCGCCCTTGAGGGCGTCGCGCGGGTGGGCAGACACCGCTTCAAGGCGCGGGTGACGCGGGGCTGCCGACGTCGCGGTGACATGGAGCGAGCCGGAGGTCTCTCCGCTGGGGTGTCGCACTTCGTGTTCGGGAAAGGGTCTTTTGGGCATCGTCATTTAGTGAGGCAGCATGGTCCGGGCCTCGGACGCCACCGGCTACAATCAGCGCTGCCTGTGGAGAGAGGTCCCGTCACGAATGAGGCGCACTTCCCGAAAAAGGAAAGTGCGCCTCTGATCGTCCATACCGTGAGTGGATATGTTGCCAACCAGAGGTAGCATCGCCGACCTCTCCTTCAAGGTGTGCGTGTCTTCAAACTGATGAAGTCTGGGCGTGTTTCCGCCTCACGCGAAGGTCGCGTCGGGGAACCTCGCGCGCATCTCGGTACATGCTTGGGCAGTTTGTTCGCTGTAGCGGAGTTGTATGCTGCATTGGCTTGCGAGCGCCAAGGCCGGGCCGCGACACACTATGGCAACATCGACGCTTTTTCGCGCACGCCAGGCTGGGCGGTCCCGCCATAGTGATCCTGACCTCGAGCCCATTCAGCGCTAATCAGGTGGGCATGACGATGAGGTCGGCTCCGTCCTGTGCTGGTTCGTGGATGCTCTTGGGAAGACACCCTGGCGCGACGGGACTGCCGCGAGGAATGGGAGACAAGGTATCGGTCGCTTGCGAGGTGGCGGGCTGGCCAGCAAGTGGAACATCGACGCAGCAAGGAACGGAACCCAGCGATGGTTCGCATCCAAGTGGCGACGGGTTCCGCCAGCCCTGAATCTTTCGACCTCGTCGACCCGGACGTCCTTCTGCCGACCTATCGACTTGCCCGGACCCGTTCGCCACTCAGGCCGGCGGCACGCAGATCCTTAGCTCCATCTGTATCCTTCAGGTGCTCTTCGATGGCTGCGAGGCGCCGGATGACCTCATCGCGGTAGGTGTCCGTGGCGGCATTTGTTTCCTCGGCATGGGCGTCCTGCATCGAATTGACGATGAGGCCGACCACGAGGTTCACCACTGCGAAGGTTGTAATCAGGATGAAAGGCACGAAGAACATCCATGCCTCGGGGTGTACCTCCATCACCGGGCGGACTATGCCCATCGACCAGCTCTCCAGCGTCATGACCTGGAACAGCGTGTAAAGGGATTGGCCCAGCGAGCCGAACCACTCGGGGAAGGTTGCGGCAAACAGCTTGGTCGCAATCACGGCGGCGATATAGAAGATCACCCCCATCAGCAGAAACACCGAAGCCATCCCAGGTAGCGCCGAGATGAATCCTTCCACCACCCGGCGCAGCGTCGGCGCAACCGAGATCACCCGGAGCAGCCGGAGAATTCGGAGCGCGCGCAGCACCGCGAGCCCTCCGGTGGCCGGGGCAAGGGCGATGCCAACCACCAGAAGATCGAAGACGTTCCAAGCATCGCGAAAGAAGCGCAATCCGCGCGCGTAGAGCTTGGCAGCGAGCTCAGCCACGAAGATCGCAAGACAGACCGTGTCTAGCGCGACGATCAGGTCGCCAGCGACGTTCATCACCGCCCCGGAAGTCTCGAGCCCGAGAATGATCGCGTTGAATAGGATCACCCCCATGATCGTGTAACGCGTTGTGGGTCGGTCGAGAAAATCGGAAATGGTCTGGCGCATCCTGCGTCGGCTCCCTGTGAAATCCTGAGGCATCTAGGTTCGGCGGAGGTGATGTGCCAGCCCGAAGGAACGCATCGCCGCTTTGGTGTGATCACGATTGCGAGGAATGGCTTGGCAATCTGTCGTGGGAAGCCGCGTAGCAGTGCAGAGACCCTCGAGGATCGTTGGTTTCCGTCGCATGCGCACAAGATGAGCGAGGAGACCAGTCCCTTTACCGTGGACCATTTACGACGCTCGAGGTCCGGTAAGATTTAGGCGGTGATGACCCGCGGCCTTTCGCCCCGCATGCTGAGCGACAGCTACGTTGCCGCGCTGGTGGCAGGTCCCAATTCCGCCGCGGTGGGGCATCTTCCCACGACCGGCCATTCGCTGCGGTTGCGAAGCCGAGGCAAAGGCGAACTCACAATTTGCGGACTTTGCAGACATTCGCTGCATCTCACACCAAGGTCCGTTTGGACCGCATAAACATGTAAATGCCGGGTTTCTACCTGGCGCTTGCCGGAGCTCAAGTCACTTCGAAGACGATAGATATCGGAGCTGGTTCTGGCGCTCGCTCACTCCGGACCGGCCGCGGTCGGATTGAGCGGAACGCCATCAGCTGCGCCGAAGTAGCCGAACTCTGAAATCGGACGCAATTCTCCGTTCTGCTCACCCCATAGAACCGCGGCACGATGATTGCGCACCTCGTGCATCACAGCGTCATAGGTTAGCACCAGACGGGGTGAGCGATCCACGGAGCCCGTCACGTGCCACTGGCTGACGACCAAGGAAAATTGACCCAGGTGGTCATGGTAAGTGGACTGAATGCGCGCATCGGTCATTGTCAGGTCCAAGGGCGCATCCTCATCTGTCAAGAGAAGATGACGCTCGAGATAGCGCGCTAGGGCCGTGGTCAGTTCCTGCGGCCACGGTTGGCCTGCCGCCACTTCCTCCAACGCAGAGAGTTCCGGCGCCGCGACAATGAGATCGTCCAATGGGAATTGGATCGTCAACTGCAATGCGGATCCTTGCTGGCGCAACAGAAGAACGCTGCCGGGCAAGGCATGTGCCAGAACAGCCCCGATACTGCCAATAAATACCACAAGCGCGAGCAGGCCGGACCGCCAGATCACTCTTTCTGTCCGCCGTAATCGTCCGCCAGATCGCGCCAGACAGAATGCGGGTGGTTCCCCACCTTGTCAGTGGACTTGTTCGATTGAAGCGAGAACTCGATCCAGAGCGACGGCCCATGCACCCGGACGTAATCATCCTCCGCACTCAGTTGCGGCGTGCCGGAATAACCGAGATAGGTCTCGGGCAATTCGGATGTGTATCTTTCCGTGTACGCTGCGGCCTCGGTGTCGGAAATATCACCGACATAGGTCTCAATCGCGGCCAGAAGCAGGGCGGTCTGATCCTCGCCCAATTCGGAGACCGGCAGGCCCTCGAAGCTGTCCGGGATCGCGTCATCGGCTTGCGGCCCGGCGAGGATGTCGCGGTAGGTTCCTTCCAGTTCGGCAACTGCGCGTTGATCCTCCGACAGTGCGCTGAGCAGCGTAGCAAAGGCGTCACGTTCCTGCGTCAGGGGCTGGTTAACCCGGCCGTTCATTTCGAAATAGGGGAAAGGTTCGACGCCCCGGAAGGACGGCGTGGCCCCAGCCAACTCCCCATCGACAAAGGTATTGGCAAAGGCCATGTGGTGCCCGCCGTAGTATAGCTCCCAGACACCGGTCGGCCCGGGCGTGCCCAGGAAGGCGAACTTGGTGTTGAAAGAGGAATAGCCGGCCTTGTAGTCGGTGCTGACGGTGTTGATGTAGTCGTCGGCGTTGAGTGTCTGGATCATCTCGTCCCAGCCCTCGTCGATTTCACGGCTCGTGGCTTCCATCATGATCGCCTTGACCAGCCCGCGCTGCTTGGTGTTCAGCTCGCCCAGCAGAACACCCGGACGCTTGGGGAAGGCTCCCGCAGGCAGGTTGCTCCAGTATTCCGCCTCGGTGCGAGAATACTCCAGTTGCAGGTGTTCGAGGACATCCTCCGACACGTCCGCCCTAAGCAGATCAATCAGGCAAAGCATCCGGTCATAGCCCGGCGTGTCACCGCATTCGGCAGCGCTGTCCGGGATCGGCACTGTCTCCATCAAGGTGCTGGTGTCGCCCATGCGCTCCTGAAGCGCTTCGCTCAGCGCCTGATTCTCCTCCGACATCGGCGGCGGGCCATCGTGACCTTGAGCAAAGACCGGTGAGACCAGAAAAGCGGCCAGCGCAGCGACGCCGACAAGTTCAAAACGATGAGACATTGGCAATCCATTTGTGGAGTCACTGCATTCAGCCCTCAGCATCGGGGGCACCAAGAAAAAAAGCAAGGTGATGCCCGGCAACCGACCAAGCACACCACAAGCTTCCCAATCCGGCTCTGATTGGCATGAAATGAATAGCCCCGTGTACCGTGGACGCCTTCTTCGCTAATTTTGAGGCAAGGAGGCCATGATGAGCAGCAGCAAGTTCAGCGATCAGTTCGAGCGGGACGCGGTCGCGCAGATCACCGAGCGGGGCTATTCAGATGCTGCCCGAAACAATACAGCTTGCGCCAGAACTAACCCCGCCTTTTCGGTCGGGGTTAGTTCCAAAATCGATACGCTTACTTAACGATTGCCAAGGCTTCGAGATCACCACCGGCAGCAAGGTGTTCCTCAACCCATTTCGGCTTTCGTCCTCGGTCAGTCCACGTTTGGGCCGAGTTCTCGGGGTGTGCGTACTTGGGCGTGCCCTTCGAGCCTTTGGTGCTGCCGGCCTCCATCAATTCCGAGCGGGAATACCCGGCTTCCTTTGCAAGAGCCTCGGCGGCGGCTCGAGCTTCGGCTTTCTTGCGGACGTCATAGTCGGCGAGAGCTTTGTCAACTTTCTTGCTCAGCGCCACCAGATCTTCTCTTGATATTGATTGTAGATCGAGTTGCGGGGGCATTGTTCTAAATTGGGATGGGCCCTATGTCGTGGGAATGAAAGCTGACTGCAAGTCGCGATAATGTGACCTTAGTAGCATTATCTGGATTGGGTTTGATGCTGCCATGTTTGCTTGGAGAAATTTGACTGATGCCAAGACATTTAGGTGCAGGTAAAAATCGCCCTTCAGTGGTATTTCGGAAGTTGGATCATTTCAGAGACACTTAAGTAGAAAGACTTCCTTGTTTTAAGGTCGGTAGGTATATGCGAGCTTGCGCACCTCTTCCAATACATATGCGGTAGATTCTACGCCTCGAGCTGATGGTAAAACCTGGTCTAAGAAAATAAACCGCTAGCATCTGGGAAAGAAATGGAGAATGAAGCATTGTGTAGGATTGGATGTAGGGGTCGAAGAGATCGCCATTTGCGTTGGCGAAGAGAACAGCCAGTTCTGCCTAGAGATGAGTGTGCCGAGTCATCTCAATGACCTCGCCTTCGCGGTCAGCAGCATCGGGGTTCGTGCCGAGCGGACCGGAGTTGACGCAGGATCACTGTCGCGATAGTTTTTCGAAGGTCTGGCAGGGACTGGCCCCCGGTGATCTCCATAGAGACAAGGCACTCGAAGGCCTCTCTCGAGCCTCAGGTGAACAAGACCGATCGCAATGATGAGCGGGGCCGCGCATAGATGAAGCAGGGGAACATGTACCGCTCGGTGCATGTGAAAACTCTCGAAAGCCAACAGTGCAGCGCCTTGCTGCGAGCCCGAAAGTTTTTTCAGGAAAAGGCCGCCGTGCCGACCAGGGCCGAAGCTTGCGCGCAGGTCAACCTCAAAAGAAGGCAGCCGAAAAGGGCAACCGATCAACTGGAGACCTCCGATAACCCGTTCGGCGGCCACCGATCGTCCGGTCGAATGCGCTAATGCGCTCGCTGGCGCGGCACGTTTAATTCGTTAGGCGGGTCTTCTGGCTGGGTTGGCGTCAGGCGGGGGCAACTCGGCTGAGAAGCCATCGCAATCGACCCATGTTGTAGACCATGTTTGCCATCGTGATAGCAGCCTTTGCACGCGGCAGACCGATGGTGCGGATGATCAGTCCCATGCGGTCCTTTTGGTGGCCGAAGACGTGCTCGACCTTCGAGCGGACAACGGATTTGCGACAGTTGGCACGGGATGTGGGTTTCGACATGGGGCGCCCGCGCGGCTTCTTGCGGTGGATCTCGCTGACCATGCCGTTGTTAGCGAGCCAGGCTTCGTTCTCGGCCGACCGATAGGCGGTATCCGCCCAGACTTTGCGCCCGGTATTCACCGTCTGAACAAGCCCCTCGCGCAGACGCGCGCCATCATGCTGTGCCGCGTCGGTAATGATTTGGCGACGGATGATCCCATTCTGGCGGTCGATGGAGATATAACTCTTGTAGCCGAAGGTCGGGATCGCGAGATCGACCGGCTTGCTGCCGTCCGCGCGCGTCTTCGCCTTGGAATACTTGACTGTCCAGCGCGCGTTGGTGTCCTTCTGCGCCGCCTTAGCGGGCCTGTCCGGCCAGATCTCGGACGCGGTCTTGCCCGCCTTGATCGCCGTCTTTTCGCCGTCGGAGTTGCGCTGGCGCGGGGCAGCGATGAGGCTCGCGTCGATGATCTGACCGGCGCGCGGAATGAACCCCGCTTGGTTGATCGCCTGGTCCAACTCCTCGAACAACTCATCGAGCGCGTCGGCCTTGATGAGCGCCTCCCGGAAGTCCCACAGCGTGTTCGCATCGCGCACGGTGTCAGCGATGCCCAACCCACAGAAGCGCATCCAACTGAGCCGATCCCTGACCATGCGCTCGGTCGCCTCGAGGCTGAGGCCATGCAGGCTTTGCAGCACCAGCATCCTGAACTTCAGCACCGCATCCAGCGGCGGACGACCGCCCTTCGAACTGCGCGGGCAGCCAGCCGCTCGCTCAAGGATCGGACGGAAACGTTCGAAATCCACCGTGCTGTTCAGGGTCTCGAGCGGATCGCCACCCGCCGAAATCTCCGCCAGCCGGTCGTCGACGCTCCAGAACCCTGATTGCTTGGCCATGATCCCCTCCACCCGTTACGGACAGTGAATCACGATGATCATCAATCAGCTAGTGGTTTCCGGAGGTGTCCAACTTCCTTGGGGCGAAAGCACGGATAGGCGAGACATTCGACATGCGCGAAGACTTCTGGTTGGAAACCCCCGTAGCCGAAGTCCTCAGTCTAAAGGTCGAGGTCGCGCGCCTTGAGCGCGGCCTGGGTCCTATTTTTAGCTCCTAGCTTTTGAAATACAGATTTAATATGCATTTTAACAGTTACTTCTTGCAGTCCAGACCTTAGTGCGAGCTCCTTGTTCGAGAGTCCTTGGAGTAAGCCCGATAACATCTCACTCTCTCGAGGAGAAAGCCCGAATGTCTTTCTTTTGTTCTCTTCCAAATGGTGTCTCATCGCAAACCACTCACTCGGGAAATAAATCTCCCCCAGGGCGAGCAATCTTATTGCGCTGACGACTTCAGACATGCCCAAGCTCTTGGGGATGAAGCCTGACGCACCTTTCTGATAACACTCTCGTGCGGTGGCTAAATTGCAAGTTGCAGATAGGACCCCAATGGGCGTTCTCTTCGCCAGTCGGTTCACTTTTCGCAGCCCGGAAAATCCATCCATGCCTGGCATATTGAAGTCCAATACGATAACGTCAAACCTCTGATCCCTCTCACGTAATAGCTCGAGAGATTGATCCACATCTCGGCAAACTGTTGTAGAAATGAAGTGTTCTTTCTCAAGAGTTGCGCCTAACGCTTCTCTTAGAAGTGCTTCATCATCAGCAATCAGAATTTTCATTGTAGAACCCGAGCCTTTCGCGGTTCTTAATGGCCTTTGGTGAGGGTTGGGCTGAGTTATTATATCGATTAACGACTACATTATTTGTGATATTATTGAGGGTTCCATTTACGGTATCACCATAAATATCGTGAGAACCCTCTGCTAAGTCTCTGGCTTTATTTATAGAAGTTCACCTGCATTTGCGGCCCTTAATTTATCAGCGGTTCAATCAGGTGTCTTCAATGACCGTATTTGATGCGATCCGATCCTACAAATATTGGTGAGCCTGTGTCCATTGCGCGAATCTTTTCCATATTGGCGCGCCTTTTATCACTGCTTTGAGTCTTCGTTTTAAAGGAAGATTAGATAGCAGGCAGAGAAGGGGAATGCTTCCTTTATTTTTCAGTAGTTATTGCCCACATTAATCTCCTGGCATGGGTGTTGTGTATTGATTGTTTTTGATGGTGTTTATTTCATTATAAGCGCTGGAAGTTCAAAAGCTAGTGGTATTTTATGTTCTGCCAGCGGCGACTTTGCCGACCAGTTTGCGCACATGATCAGGTCGATGTGCGACAGTTTCCAGAGGTGAGTCACGCCGCAGCGTTCTCCTTGCCCAGCTGCGACTGAGATCGGCGCCTTCTGGACATCCAATCCGGTGAACGTGTTATCCTGCATGTAGTCTATCGCCTGTAGCTGAGGCTCGGCACCCGCTGGGCGGGCGCGTCCCCGAACGGAGTTCGGCCGAAGAGGCCGCCAGCCCACTCAGGCTCACACCGCGACCATGGGCTCTAAGGGCTGCCTACTTTCTCTTTCCGCAAGAGCTTTTTGGGCTTAGGCTTGAGGCAGATGGAAGAGAGCAGATATGACAAAAACTGAAGGCATGGCGTTCTCCGAGCGCGTAGCTTGTATCCGCAAGCGATTTCTCTCGGAAATGCCCCAGCGCGTCCGGACGATCTCAGATGTTCTGGCCGGCATCGAGGATGAGGATACCGAGGAGAGCCGCTCTCGCATGCTGCACAGGATGCTGCATGACATCGCTGGGAGTGCCGCGATGCTTGAGCTTTATGACATTGAAGTCGCAGCCCGCCGGGGTTTGGCAATCGCAGAAGTATCCGATGATCGTGGCACGCCTCTAGATGAGGAAAGCCGCTCATTCATTCAAGAATTGGTTTGTGATATGCTTGCTGTTGCAACTTCGAAGCTCGCGGATTGCTGAGTGAAGTCAAGGGATGAACCTCTCGTGAAATTTGCCAGTATTGCTGCCGGCGTCATTGCCGTCATGCCATTTGGGGCATGGGCGCAAGAGATTGCGAACGATCTGCCCTCCACTACCGTCGAAATGTCTTCGAAATCTATTAAGAGAAGCATCACGCTACGCGAGGCAGGCTTTGGAACCGGGCTGATCTTTCGCCAGCTTTCGGGGCAAGCTACAGTCTTCATACCGGTTCCAGACGCGACGCCCTTGCTCAACGGGATTATTACTCTGAAAATCTCACACGGTGCCACGGTACCAGTGGATCGGTACCTTCAAGTTTCTGTGGCCGGCAGGCCGGCCTTGACCGAGGGTCTCGGAGACCGACAGGAAACTTTCAGCCTAGAGGTGCCGTTCGACGCCGCTGCGGTCTCTTCCGGTTTTCTCGCGATCGGGCTTACTTATTCAGGTGCTTTCTCTGACCGGGTCTGTGTCGATGAACGGGCGTCTGGCGATTTCATCCAGATCGCGCCGGAATTGACAGTGACACTGGCACTTGACCCCGAACGCATCAAAACGCCTGCTCAATTTTCTGTCTTCCGCCCTGAACGCATGCGCGTCGTTTTGCCCGGCCAGCCTTCGCTTGGTCTATTGGCTGCAACAACACGGGCTTCTGCGTTGTTCGGCGCCGAGGCGGGCAACCTCCGGTTCGTCTCACCAGAGACGAACACGGGGCAGAATTGGACGGAAGGCACCGTGCAGATCGATGTTGGAACCTCTGGGGTACAAAGCGAGATGAAAGTCAAAAGCGGCGCGGATTTCCCTGAACTCGTGGTGCGTGGCACCGATCCGCAGCTTGGACTATGGCAACTGGCGACAAGGTGGTCCCGTCTAGCCGGCGGCGAGAGCGCCATCACTACAGCGATCGCGCGGGACAACTTGGACGAGGACATACTACCGCTCACGGCGTTGGCTGCCGACTTGACGCCTCGAGCGGTCGTGTCGACCCACGATGTGCTTGTCCCCTTCCAGTCTTCCGATTTGCCGGCGGGTAAGACGGTGGGGGCGGTAAGCCTCGTAATGGCAGCGGCGCTTGATGCCGAGGGACGAGGCGCAACCGCCTCGGTCTTCCTCAACGAAGCGCTGCTGGGCAATCGGCCGTTGTCCTCCGGTATGCCTGAGCGTTTGACTTTCGATGTCCCGCCGGGCCTGATCGCAAGGGACAACCAGCTGCGGATCTCGTTTCAGCGCCAACCCACAGGGGGGGACTGTCGGTTCAAGCCGCAGGGTTACCCGGCGCAGATCCTGCCAGGCAGTGCTCTACACCTAACTGAATCCAACACTGGAAGTCACTTCTTCACGCTTCGCCGAGACTATGGCGATGGTGTGCAGATCGTGCTCGATCCTGCGCTTGACCTCCGCGAAACCCTGCCTTGGATCGCCACCGTTGCGGGCAGTATGATTCCGGACCGGGCTAACATCGTACCCCGCGCCTCTATCAGCGCTATTGAGCCCGGGATGCCATTCCTTGTGGTTTCGGACAGCTCTCCAGCCGACGAAGAGCCCACCATCAGCTTTGACGCTGGCCGCGTTGAGATTTCAGATAGCGAGGGTGAAATCGTATTCGCGGGTGATGAACTTGACCGCTTGGGTGTAGTGCAAATCGTGACTCGTAACGAAGAGGAGGGCCTTTGGCTTCGCCCAGGGCGCGGCCCCGCGCCCGAACCGACGGAGCGAACGCCGCTGATCTTCAATCGTGGTGACTTGGCGTTGCTCGGGCAGGAGGGAATGATCGTGTCAACTTCAATGAGGACGAACCCGGTGCTTTCCGTCAGCTACCCGGATCGCGTCAGTCTTGCTCAGGTTCTTGCAAAATATCGTCCTTGGATTGTCGGTATGCTCTGGGCGCTGCTGACATTGGTCATACTTGTGGTATTCCAACGAATCTACCGAAATCGCGGTGGCGATTTGAAAGGCTAATATCAGATGCAGCTTGATGCGGAGAGTCAAGCGATCGGGACACTGCTGCTTGAACGAGGCGTCTTGAAGGCAGAGCAGCTTGATGAGGCCGAAGGCCTTGCCGAGCTCTGGAACGTATCGTTGATACAGGTCTTGCTTTCTCGGCGCTGGCTGACTTCGCGAGAGCTGTACGAACAGATCGCGATATATCATGACCTTCCGCTGGTCGATCTGGACCAAGATCGGGCCGACGATGAATTGGTGCGTCGTTTTGATTCCGGGCAAAT
Organism: Salipiger sp. ABN3_019; assembly: GCF_056158605.1. Taxonomy (NCBI): domain Bacteria; kingdom Pseudomonadati; phylum Pseudomonadota; class Alphaproteobacteria; order Rhodobacterales; family Roseobacteraceae; genus Salipiger; species Salipiger sp. ABN3_019. The sequence continues at coordinate 231,309 of NZ_JBSWTP010000006.1, read as the reverse complement.
GAACCGCTTTTCGACTATCCCACTGAAGAAAGACGCGAAGGGCGTTACCGTGGCCACCTCCCGTCCCGGGCCGCGAACGCTGCTTCATATACGCGAACTCTATGGCACCAATGCACGCATCGTCGTGGCGTCACACTTGCAGATCTCGGCAGCGCTACAACAGTCCTTCCGAGACCAGCACTCCCACGAGGCTGTCTACGCCCTTGCTGAACTGGACCCTGACATGTCGGCGCAGCAGGTGGTGACGCCGCCGCAGATATTGGTGATCTACCTTATACTTTCGGCGCTGTTGCTGGGGTTCGCCTTTGCGCCGATTACGACCCTAATCGCGCTTAATGTTCTCCTGACCATTTTCTATACTGGAAATTTCCTGTTTAAGGGGATGCTGGTTTGGATCGGCGGAGCGGCACAGGAGACATCGTCGCGAGCGATTGCCGCCGAAGCGCAGCTGCTTCGCGACGAAGATCTGCCGATCTACACTGTCCTAGTCCCAATGTTTCGCGAACCCGAGGTATTGCCGATCCTCGCCCAAGCCTTGCGCAATCTCGATTATCCATTGGCGAAACTTGATATCAAGATTGTTCTCGAAGAGGGCGACCTCGAAACAATCGAAGCCGCAGAAAAGCTCGATCTTGAAGGCGTGTTCGAGATCGTGCGCGTACCCCAGTCTCATCCTCAGACGAAGCCAAAAGCCTGCAACTTCGCGCTACGCTATGCGCAAGGCGATCTCTTGGTGATTTTTGATGCCGAAGACAAGCCGGAACCCGACCAGCTTCGAAAGGTCGTGGCTGCTTTCAACCAGTCCTCTTCCAATACCGCTTGTATCCAGTGTCGGCTGAATTATTACAATGCCCGCGAGAATTGGCTTACGCGGATGTTCACACTAGATTATTCCTTGTGGTTCGACTTGATGTTGCCTGGCCTTGAGAGAATGGGCATCCCGATACCGCTAGGCGGGACGTCGAACCATTTCCGTATGGACGTCCTGCGTGAACTGAACGCATGGGATCCATTCAACGTCACCGAAGATGCCGATCTGGGCATTCGCCTAACCCAGAAAGGCTACCGGGTCGGCGTGATCGACAGCACGACCTATGAGGAAGCCAACGTCTCAATACCCAACTGGATCAGGCAGCGGTCACGCTGGATCAAAGGTTATATGCAAACCTTCTTGGTGCATTCCCGGCGTCCAGTTCACCTTTGGAGATCAGTTGGATCGGCAGGGGTATTCGGTTTTGTATTTTTCATCGGCGGTACAGTCCTCTCTGGTCTGCTCAACCCTCTCTTCTGGCTGATTTTCGCGGTCTGGCTTGTTTTCGGATCTTTGGCGATCGAGGCCTACTTCCCGCTGCCGGTTCTATATCTGTCCCTGGTGAACCTGCTCGCCGGAAATGGTCTTTTAATATATCTGACCATGGTGGCTCCTTTTCGGAGAAACTGGACTGATCTCGCGCCCTGGGGTGTGACGGTGGTCGGCTACTGGGTATTGATGACCATCGCAGCCTACAAAGCACTCTGGCAGCTGGTCTCCAATCCCTTTTATTGGGAGAAAACCAATCATGGCCTGTCGAAACATACCGCTAAAGAGCTCGCTGAAGCCAATGCTAAAAGCACCGCGAGCTTCGATAAAGCGGTCGGGGCTCGGGACCCGATGACATGACGCGCGCTGCTGGATGGACCGCTCTCGCCCTAGTGCTCTGCCTGGCTCTGATGCTTGTGCTTGGATGGATGGAAGCACATGGGTTCATGTCCTCCGATGTTACCCAGCTCTGGGCCAAGGCGATTGTGCACAACGGCAGTGCGGGGCACTTCATACCTTTCGATGCCTTCTATCCGCCGGTGCCTTATGCCCTTACTCTAATGGTCCAGTCTTTTGCGGGACGAACCGGCGTTCCCTCGCCTTTCATTTTGTCAGCGGCCCTCGGAGCAGCCATACTAGTCCTTTGGCTGCGAAACCTTTGGCTCAATGCCGGGGTCTCGTTGACGGGAAGCTGCATGATTGTCGCCCTACTCGGCCTTAATCCTTATTTTCTTAGGGCCTTAGCTGACGGTCCCGAAAGTATGTTAACAATGCTGGGGACATGGGTCTTTGCGCGGGGAATCGTAAATCTGCGGATTACCGGCAATGCTCCGGACATGATGAAAGTGGCTGTCGGGCTAATGATCGTCGCTCTATCGGACAACTATGGTCTGATGATCAGTCTCGGTGCGCTTCCGTTCTTGATAGTCGCGGCGCGGCCAAGCTTGATTTCAAATTCCTCGTTCGGCTACCTTTTTGCCATGTTCTACCCGGTAGCAGCTGCTCTTGGGTCGCTTTTTTTCGTTTCCAAGATTTTCAACAGTACCTTGGTGCCGCAGATTGTCGAAGGACCTTCGCAGATTGCTGCAGCTGAGCATCTACGCGTGCTATTGGGGATCGTGCCAGTGGCGCTTGCGGTGGTGTTCCGCACGATCATGACGCCAAGTCTTTTCATGCCGCTCTTTGCGGCTCTGGGGTCTGTGCTTGGTGCCTATGCCCTCAATATCTATCTCTACGTTGAAAGTGATCCGATTGTTGCCATCGCTCCGACTATGGCAGTTGTTGCCATTGGGATACGCTTCTGGCCTCCGTCTGAGGTGCGCACCCCAATTGCCGTAGCGCTTTTCGCTGCAACGCTTGTATACGCAACGCATGTTTTTCGCGAGACATTGATCCCGGAAAGTCGCGAATGGTGGAAGGCAAATATGGCGGTTGGCGGCGAAACTCCAAATCCAACTGCGCAGGTAGCTGCATTCCTCGACGGCAAGCTCGGCGTTATGGTTGATGCAGAGCGTAATCCAGAAATCGTGGTCACCATAGGCGATGTAGACCAGCTCGTCATTTCAGGTGATCCAGTCTACGATTGGGCGCTTGAAGGGGGGTTGCTGCAAGCGCCATATGTCGTTGTACCGAAGTCGGAAGTCCAAACGCAAATTAAGGATCGCATTTTGCTTCGCTTTCCTGAGCTCGAGCAAGATCGCCTTCCGGGCTACACACAAATCTACGAAAATAGCCGCTGGCGTGTATTCGAGCAGGCAGGGTTCTGAAGGGGGATTTTACATGGCATACCACATCATGTCAGTAGACGATTCTGACGTCGCGCAAGAATACATAAGAGCTTCTTTGGCAGACATCGGTTATGAAAGCGTTGTTTGTTACCAAAGCCCGCGCAAGGCGCTCGAGGACCTGAGCTCAGGAGCTGTTACGCCAGACCTCTTACTACTTGATGTCATGATGCCTGAAATTGATGGTGTTGATTTGTGCGCGCGTATCCGCGAACTTGGCCGTCTGGTTGATACACCGATCATCATGCTGACAAGCCGTGCGGATATGGAAACACTTAACCATGCATTTGTGGCGGGGGCCAATGACTACGTCACCAAGCCATTCGACCGAATGGAATTGCGGTCCCGCATGCGCAACTGTCTTCGCTTGAAGGCTGAGCTTGAGCGCCGACGACCCACGGGAAGCGGGCGACGACAAATTGGAGAACTCACTGCTGAGATGACGGAAATCCTTAACAATAAGGCGGGATTCCAAGCAGCTCTACAAGCGATTCCTGAAAGAGAATTTAGTCGAGTGGGATTAATTGTTTTTCGAGTAATGAGCCCAAAATATGGTGCTGTCCTGCCGCCTGATGAGGCTGCGGTGCTTTACCGCACCTTGGCTGCTCCACTCGGAGCGGTGCACCTGTCCGCCGCGCATATGTTCTGCCATTGGGCTGGCGATTTATTCTGTCTCGCTACTCTCGACCTCAGAGAAGATGAGATGACATCTCTCGCTGAACGCTTCATTTGTGCCGTCGCAGAAAGCGCTGTCTGCGTGCGCGAGGGTTGGGCTAGTCATCCTGTTTCGATCGCCGCTACGGTGATGCCGCCGGGCAATGGTCCTGCAGCGACGGCCCTTGGCAAAGCAATCGCTGCGGCGGATCGGACCTTTGAGCCCGCGAGGTCGCTCATCCAGATCGTGGGTTCAGAGGTGGAGCCGAGATAAGGTATGTCACGCCCCGAGTTCTTCCCCGAAGAAGATGTCGAGCCGCAGCGTAAGTCTAGGGTTGGGTTTCAGATATTGATGGTCAGCATTACTGCGCTCTTTATGAGCGGCATGGTTATCTTGTGCTGGGCCGACTACGATCGCACCGAAGACCGAGAAGAGGAGCAGTTGAGACATTTCGCGGAACTCTTCGAACAGTCGCTGGACGCATCTTTGGAAGTGGCCAATCTAATGATGTGGGCAACGATACAAGAGATTGCATACACGCCGTTTGAGTTGCCGACTAATATCGACGCAATCTATGGAAACAGGCTGCAGCGCACGGTGGCCGAGATTCCACAGATCGACGCCTTGCTTGTTCTGGACGCCGACGGCTTCGTGTTGTGGGCTTCAGTCGAAAGCTTGGTCGGCCTGAACTTATCGGACCGCAACTATTTTCAGAAGGCCATCGGCCTGTCACCAAGTGAGTTTGTGATCGGCGAGCCGATCACATCGCGCGGAACTGGACGCCGCTTGACCCCCATCGCTTGGCCAGTCATCAGTTGGTCCGGAGCTGTTCGCGGCGTCATCGCTTCTTCGCTGGGCGAAGAGTACTTCGCAGAACTTCTGTCGCTGCAAAACCTAGACGAAGATATGCTCGTGCGGATCGTGGCAACCAATGGCGAAATAGCATTCGAAACGGAAACCATCCTCGGCGATCTGGATCCTGACCGGCTGATGACCGCCAGCAACCCAATAGAATCCCTCGGACTGCTGGTTGAGGTAAGCCGATCCCGCACAGCGATAATGCGTAGCTATTGGGAACGTACTCTAGCCTTCGGCGCGACCGCGAGCCTGCTGTTTCTGACAGTTCTTTTTTCGGCAGTACGCGCAAGAACTCAGTCGATCATGTTAGCTAATGGCCTGAGGCGATCAGAACAGGACCGGCTCAAGATCGAGACGACACAACGAGAGTTCGATGCGATTTTTGAGAATGTCGGGGACGGTATCGTCGTTTTCGATGATATCGGCACCCTGCAACGCTCGAACCTAGCTGCCCGAAATTTCCTAAATGTCTTCAATGACCAAACTGCAGTCAGGCGGTTGCGTGACCGACTTCCTTCTGTGGCACAAATGGCCGAGGAACCTACCTCCTATATACTTAATCTTCCGGCGAACTCGGAGCCTATTGACCAGATTGTGGAGTGCCGGGTCATGAAACTTCATCTCTACGGCTCCGATATCGCCTACTGCGTTCTCACGGACGTCTCCGCAAATGAGCGCCTTTCCGAGGCGCGTATGTCCTTCATCACTTCTGTTAATCATGAGCTGCGAACACCATTGACATCGCTTGCAGGGGCGCTCGAACTTTTGCGTGACCGGTACAAAGAACAGCTACCATCGAACGCTATAAAACTCGTTAACATGGCCGCCCGCAACGCCGATAGGCTTTTGGTGCTGGTCAACGACATTCTGACTTTGCAGGCGATTGATCAGCAGCAGCTTTCCATTCAGCTTGAGCCAGTGATGGCAAGCCAGGCCTTGGATGAGGCCGTAGCCAGCAACTCAGGATACGGCATAGGTCGTGACGTGAGCATAATTGCGACGCCACTAGATTCAGACGACGACGCCACGCTTATTTTGGATCGTGTCCGGTTGCAGCAGATTTTCTCAAATCTGATCTCCAATGCGATCAAGTATTCACCTACCGGCGGAAAGGTGCATGTCGGGGCCCGGACTACCCCTGAAAGAGTCACGTTCTATATCCGAGATCGGGGCCCTGGTATTCCAAGTGGCTCTATGGACAGGCTCTTCGACCGCTTCACCAAGCCAATTCACAACCAAGAGACGCAGGTCAGCGGCACCGGCCTTGGCCTCGCAATCACTCGGGAACTGGTTCATCGGCAGAAGGGCGAAATCTCCGTCACTTCCAAGGCTAAGGCCGATGGCTTTCGGTGCAGTGGTACGACGTTCGAGGTGACGTTCCCGCGCCGTAGAAGCACGAAAGATGCTACCGCATGAAAGTTCTTTTCGTAGACGATGAAGCTGACATCCGAGAGTTAATCGAACTGGCGATTATAATGGAGGACGACATCGAGGCGACTTTTGCCGGATCGGGCGTCGAAGCGCTCGCTCTTCTGGAAACGCAGTCTTTCGATGTCATGCTTTTGGATGTTATGATGCCACCTCCGGATGGTCTAGATGTACTGCGCGCTGCACGCGCCAACACAGATAACGGAAAAGCTACCGTCGTTATGTGTACAGCGCGTACCTCGGCGGAGGCGGAGGCCGAGTTTCGTAGCCTAGGTGCTGACCACGTTCTGCACAAACCCTTCAAACCGCTAAAGCTTGCGGATTACATCCGATCCGTCACTTTAACCACATGAGAGTGGGGACATAAGATAATGATCCACAGACAGCGTTACCGGGCTTTGGTGTTCTGCCTTGTGGTATCCGAACCTTCAGTTGTATTGGCGAGTGCGTGGCCGCGTGAACAAGGCAGTTCGTTCCTATCGGTTTCGATCCAATCCACTGTTGGTGGTTTTGACTACGGCGACTATGGCTCCTTTTATTACGAACATGGCATGACCGAAAATGTCACTCTAGGGATTGATGCGGGCAAAAATCTCTTAGCCGATGACAGCTCTGGCCTTTTCTTCATTCAGATCCCGCTGAATATTTTGAGTGAGCAGAACCTCTTAGCCTTGGAATTTGGTCTCGGCGGGGCGGATGTATCCGGACGGTGGCGTTCTGCTCTTAGGCCAGGATTGTCATGGGGACGCCCGTACGAGGCGTCATGGGCGAAGGGCTGGTTGGGGGTTGATGCGAGTTATGCGCGATACAGCGGAGGAGAGAGTCTCGTCAAAGTGGATGCTACCTTTGGAATCAACCACGACGACGGATCGATCACTATGACGCAACTGCAGGGTTCCTCACCGAGCAGTGGCGAGGCCACCCTCGCCTTAGCTCCCTCACGTGTTCTTCCAATTGGTGCTAACAGCTTCATCGAGTTTGGTGGAGTATATCAGTTCAATAATCACATAACCTCTCTCAAGATTGGAATCTGGTCAAATTATTGAGTTCGGTTTCGATATCCGCCTTGTATCGCACGTTGCGTCCTCCCCGTACGACAGACTGTTGCCAAAAATTCTCTATATTGGGACATCTCAGTTGGCGAATGTCGAGGGGGCGAGCTCGCTTAAGTGGCAAGGCCTATCAAATCATCACCATTCCGGCGATAGAGCCGATCGCAATCGACAAGCAGAATACCAAAACTGTAGTGCGACCACGTAAGCCAGCCCAAGCGCCAATGGCCGCTGCGAGCAGGCCAAGACATAAAAGGATAAAGTCCAACATCGGGCTCCCTTACAGATTTGGAAACGCTTATTGCTAAGGCCCTCCCGGTGTCAAGTATTACAACCAGGGCAAGGTGCTAGATGTGACTGAGGTAGACCCATTTCCCGGAGAGGTGGTTCGCGGCGCTGCTAAGCTTGCCTGTTGATCATGCTGCCGCCTGTAGGTCAGGGCTCTGATGGGCCTCGATCGGTGTTCTACCCCGACTAGCGTCGATGTTTGAGTTGTGCTTTCATTTCGCGGCTTTGCGGATGCGCACCCAGGTCAAGCAGCCAAAGGGCAGGCTGCCGGCAATGATGGAGAGTTCAAAAGTGGCGAGGAGCAAACTGTCGGTCGAAGCGGCCGCTAACATGCATGCGAACGCCAGGTAAAAAGTGACCGCTACGATCAGAAAGTCTAGCTTTTGCCAAAGGGATAGAGTTTCGACGCTCACGTCTTCAACCATTTTCCGCCATCCCACCGTCCACGTTTTTCATCGAACTCATTCACAAGGCCAAGCTGCCGTCAGGTCAAGATGTATGTCCTTCGCAGCTATCATCCCTGAGTGGCAGGATCATCGAATTCTCGAAGCGAGCGTGGGTTCGGCACGTCGAATCGCCTTGGCCGTGATAGCCTCGCACTTGAGCGCGACCGGGTCTCTGAGAAGTGAGGACGGATTTAACCACACTGCAGCGACATGATGTCTGTAATGACACCCGGTATCGGGAAGGTCGTGCACACTCGCGTTCTCGGCAAGAGTGTTCATTGATCTTCATTCGACGGTAACCGACCGGTTGAGGCCGCCTGCCGGTTGGAAGCGACCTGATCTAAGACACGTGCTTAACGCCGTCCTTTGCGACGTGTCTTAGATGGAGGGGTCATGCTGGGCGAAGTTCTGGGCGTTGAGCGACGCCGACGGTGGAGCGACGACGAAAAGCTCGAGATCGTGCTGGCGGCTGGTGCTGACGGGGCGACGGTGACCCAGGTCGCTCAGCGCTACGAGGTGACACGCTCTCAGATTTACGGGTGGCGGCGGGACCTGAAGCGAAAGGGTCTCTGGTCGCCCGGTCACGGCACTTACTTCGTTCCAGTCGTTTTCCCGGAGTCGGTAGCTCCAGCGCCCACGCCGACCAGATCGGTTCCGGTGGAGTTGCGGTTGACCAACGGGAGATGCTTGAGGTTCGACAGCGGCATGGACGGAGGTAAGCGCTGTCACCGCGGCACGCCTGTTCAGCTTGACGGGTTGAAGTTCCATGGCAGGAGCTCGTCGATCCTGCTGGCGGGGTGACCGGCGGCGATGGCTTCGAGGGTGGCGTTGATGTAGGCGAAGGGCTCGACGCCGTTGATCTTCGCGGTGGCGATCAGGGAGGCGATGCGGGCCCAGGTGCGGCCACCTGTCAACGCCGTCTTAATTTTCCCCAAAAGCGCCGAAGTAAAATTCCCCACTACGGCGGTCGCGGCGATCAGCCGGCTTCAGTGATCGGCGCCTCCGTTGTGATGCTTTGGAGGACGCCCGCGACGCTTTGGGGGTGGCGGCGGAGCGATGGGGGCGTTTGCCCTGACATGCTCTGGGATGAGATCGGCATGGGCGCGTAGCCGATAGCTGGCCCCTTCGATCTGGATGACGACAGCATGATGTAGGAGGCGATCGAGTAGGGCTGTCGCGACGACCGGATCGCCGAACACCTCGCCCCATTCAGCGAAGCCACGGTTGGAGGTCAGGATCATGGCGCCCTTTTCGTATCGGGCGTTGACGAGTTGGAAGAACAGATTGGCGCCGCCGGTGGTGATCGGCAGATAGCCGATCTCGTCGACGATGAGCAGCGCAGCCCGGGCATAGAACCGGATTTTCTCAGCCAGTCGTCCCTCGCGTTCGGCCTAGCTCAACGCGGCGATCAGCTCTGCGAGGGTGGCGCGATATACGCTTCGCCCGGCCTTGACGGCCGCGACGCCGAGAGCGGTGGCGAGATGGCTCTTGCCGGTGCCCGGCGGCCCGAGGAAGTGAACGACCTCGGCGCGCCGGATGAAGTCGAGCTGGGCCAGTGCTGCGATCCGCTCCCGATCGAGCGAAGGCTGGAAGCGGAAGTCGAAGCCTTCGAGCGTCTTGACCGGCAGCAGCTTGGCCGTGCGCAGCGCGACGTCGATCCGGCGCGTCTCGCGGGTGGCGTACTCCTCGCTAAGAAGCCCGTCGATCGCTTCGATCGCGGTGATCTCGCCCGCCTCGAGCTGCCGCACCGTGTGATCGAGTGCCTCCAGCGCACGCGGCAGCTTCAGGCCGACGAGGGCGCCGCGGATGCGGTCCAGAAGATCGCTCATGATTGCGACCCCGCAGCGGCCAGGCGTCGGCCTACCACATCACAGAAGTCGAGCGGGCGCCGAAGCCCTTGCGATGACGGCGGTGGAGCGGGTCTCCTCGGCGGCGCCTTGCGATGAGCGGGGTCAATACGACGGCGAGCCTTGCCTTCCAAGATCGGGTGGCGCGCAATTAGCTGCCCGTCCTCGAAGATCCGAAGCTCTTCGGCGTGATGCTGGACCTCGAGTGTCCGGCGGCGGGTGGTGTCGGGCACGGAATAGAAGTTGCCGCCGACCGAGATCATCCCCTCCTTGCTCACCCGCCGATCGACCGTCAGCACGGCGCTGTAAGGGATCGCCGGGAGCGGCTTCAGACTTGGCTTCTCGTCGGCGAAGGCCGCGTCCACCACGCGTCGGGTCGTGGCATGAACCCGGGAATTGGCGACCTCGGACCGCCAGGCCTCAAACTGGGTGTTGAGATCGTCGATGTTGCGGAATGTGCGAGCCAGGAAGAAGTCCTGCCGGATGTAGCGGAAGGGCCGCTCGACCTTACCCTTGGTCTTGGCCCGATACGGCTGGCAAGCCCGCGGCACCGCGCCGTAGTGGTTCAACAACGCGACCAGCGCGGCGTTATAGGTGACCACTCCGGCCTCGTCTTCGTCGATCACCGCAGTCTTCATCCGGTCATAGAGGATCTCCTCCGGCACGCCGCCGAGCGCTGCGAAGGCCGCGATATGGCAGCGCAGCACCGATTGCAGGTTCTGGCTGGCGACGAACCGCCCCCAGAGCCAGCGGCTGTGCCCCAGCACCAGCGAGAACAACCAGACCTTGCGAACCACGCCCGGCTCGTCGGTGAACTCCACCGTGAACTCCGCGAAGTCGACCTGGGCCTGCTTGCCGGGTGGGGTCTCGAACCGCCGCTCGAACGGGGTGTGCCGCGCCGGGCGCACCTCGCGCAGGAAGTCCGTCACCGCGGTGTAGGCACCCTCATAACCCAGTTCCCGGATCTCGCGCAGAAGCCGTGCGCCGCTGAGATCGGGAAAGGCCTGAACGCGTTCCTGCAGATAGCGCTCATAGGGCTCGATCACTCGGGCCCGTGGCTGCCGCGGCCCATAAACCGGAGCTTCCAGCCCCAGCTCGAGATATTTCCGCACCGTCTTCCGGTCGCAGCCAACCTTCCGCGCGATCGCGGTGATGCTGAGACCCTGGTTCTTCAAATCCTGGATCAAGACAATCTCCCTCAGTCCCTTCACCTGCCTGCCCCTGTCGTTCTCCGTTCGGAGCATCAGGCCTGTGTCCCGCGACAGAGCCAATTCCGAATAGATGAAGTTCGGAATTGGCCCTGACGCTCTCGTCTGGGGAAAATTCAAACGGCGGTTTCGGGGAGATTACGTTCGGCGGTTACAGCCACCCTCGTCGTGGCCGGCGAAGAGAGCATTCTTCCGCGTGAGCGCAATCGGGCGGATCAGGTTCTCGACGGCATTGGAGTCGATCTCGACGCGGCCGTCGTGAAGGAAGGTCTGCAGGCCGCGCCACTGGCGATGGATGTAGGTCAGCTTTTCGCCCAGGCGCAACTTGGCCGAGACACGCAGGCGCTGTGCCTGCAGCCAATCACCGAACTCGGCCACGAGGGGCACGCTGCGGGTCTGGCGGGCCGACAGGCGTTGGCCCGGGCCCATGCCGCGGATCTCGGCCTCGATGCGGTAGAGCTCGGCAATGCGGCGCAGCCCCTCGGCAGCGATCTCGGATCCATCCCGGTCGAAGACTTCCTTCAGCTTGCGGCGAGCGTGTGCCCAGCAGTGGGCAACCGTGATCGGCGCGCCGCCCTTGCGGGACGTGCGTGTGAGGCGGTCGTAACCGGTGTAGCCGTCGAGCTGGAGGGTGCCGTCGAAGCCCTGGAGGATCTGCTCTGCATGCGCCCCGGCGCGGCTGAGATGGTAGGTGAACACGACACCGGGCGGGTCTTCTCCGCCCCATCCGCGGTCATCTCGGGCAAGCGCCCAGAAGTATCCCGTCTTGGTTCGCCCTCGGCCTGGATCCAGCACCGGGGCCGTGGTCTCGTCCATGAACAGTTTGCCCGAGGATTTGAGATGCTCGGTTAGCCGATCGACCACGGGGCCAAGATGGAAGGCTGCAGTGCCGGCCCAGTCCGCCAGTGTGCTGCGGTCGACCTGGATGCCGGAGCGCGCCAGGATCTGGCTCTGCCTGTAAAATGGCAGGTGGTCCGCGAACTTCGAGACCAACACATGTGCAATGGCACCCTCAGTTGGAAGACCGCCTTCAATCAGCCAGGACGCGGCAGGTGCCTGAGTGACGCCATCCGAACAGATGCGGCAGGCATACTTCGGCCGGATGTCGACCAGCACGCGAAGCTGCGCCGGGATGATGTCGAGGCGCTCGGTGCGGTCCTCGCCAATCCGATGCATGCGGCCGCAGCCGCAAGGGCAATCGAGGCTGGCTGGCTCAATCACACGCTCGATGCGTGGCAAGCCCGCAGGCAGATGGCCGAGGTTGCGCTGCCGTGACCGGCGCGGCGTCGTGGTGGACGGCGCGGCCTGCTCCTTGCGGGTCTCGACCTCGGCGACGGCGGTTTCCAGGTCCTCAAAGGCCAGCTGCCGGTCATCATCGCTCAGCTTCTCGGACCGCTTGCCATGCACGACATGGTTCAGCTCGGCAATGAGATGCTCCAGCCGCCGGTTGGCGTCCTTCAGCGCGTCGTTCTCCTGCAACAGCGCCAGCACGGCGGCGCGCTGGACATGGGCGGATGATACTGCGCCCGGGGTGCCGATGTCCGGCTATTCAGCGCGGTGAGTCACTCTGCCACAGCCGGACGGCGGACCTCCAGTGACCGCACCCGGCGCCAGTCCAGGCCGGCGAACATGGCCTCGAACTGTGCGCGGTTCAGGGTCATGGCCCCGTCACGGATCGAAGGCCAGGTGAATGTGCTTTCCTCAAGCCGCTTGTAGGCCATGACCAAACCACTGCCGTCCCAGAACAGGATCTTCAACCGGTCGGCGCGCTTCGAGCGGAACACGAAGACCGTGCCAGTGAACGGGTCCTCGGCCAGCATCGACTGCACCAGCGCCGCGAGACCATCATGGCCTTTGCGGTTATGCAGTGCTCTGCATAACCGCAACTATGTGGCGACGATGATTATGCGGAGCGAGCTACTTATACCCGGATATTATGCTTTTTTATCAAGCAATTATAGGTAAATGCGCACACACTTGCTTCGCATAATTATGCTCTGCTCCTCCGCAGCGCATGCACAGGCCGTGGTGGATCTTCTTGGCGGCTCAATCGAAAGCCGCGCTTCGGGCGCCCTTGCGCTGCTCGGGCTGGCTGCCGTCCCCAGCGAAACTGCAAGCACACTTATTCTGGACACCGGCAGGCGGCCGGACAGGGGCGTGGACTTCCGGGCGGGACAACTTGGCGGCGGCTTCACCTTCAGTGATGATATTCCGCTCTATCTGGAAGGCTATTTGGGCTGGAACCGTTATGATCCCGTCTTCGTGGCGTCCTCTGGAGCCGAACAGCGCAGGCTTCCGGTGAGTTGGAACAGCTTCGCAGCCTCAGGCGCGATCGGCTGGGACTTCAGGCTGACAGAGACTCTTGCGCTCAGGCCCCTGCTTATGGTTGCACTCGGCACCATTGCGAGCGACGCCACGCTCGGAGAGCTCTTCGCTTCGGGGGCAGGCATCGGCTGGCAGCCGAGGGTGAGCGCGACGCGGGCACATGAGGTATGGGGCCCCTCTTATCGGGCAACGGGTGCAAAGATCGCCTTGAGATCATGCTCCGAGCCGCGCTCGTTGGTATGTTGCGCAGGTTTTGATGCCATGTCGATGTCTACGATGGGAGTGGGTCACCAGCTTGCTGGAGCCCGCTGGGTTTCCCGCGCAGGCGAGCCCGAATACAGGGACACGCCTACGCACGTGGGTCGCCAAGCAGCCCCCGGTCGTTCAGGACCTCTTGCGCGGTAAGTAGGCGGGCGGGAAGGGCGCTCCCGACCGTTCGCGGCATCGACCGGATCGACAGGCGAAGATCCCACCATGGCATGGCGATGCCCATCACGGAGATTAGAGGGGTACCGCCGGGCCGAGCGCGTGGGCCGATGTCCGAAATATGTGGCAATCTTCTGACATGATGGAAACGAAATCCCCTGCGACCTTGCCCAACCAGGTCCTTGATCGGATCGGTGCCGAACCTGCCAAGACTTGGATGCCGGGAGATTTGGCTGGAGCAAACCGGCCTTCTGAAAGCGACGCCGGGCACGACGCCGGTGCTCTTCTAATCCTTCAGATCAGATCGTCCACGGTGACGGACAGCGCAGCGGCAAGCCTTTTGAGGGCTTCTAGAGAGCCGTTCTTTCGGCCAGTTTCGATCTCGGCCACGGTCACGCGATGCACTTCCGCACGAGACGCGAGCTCAGCTTGAGTCAAGCCACGGAGTTCGCGGAACACGCGCAAGGGGCTTTCGCCTTCGATGATGCGAGCAACAGCATCCGAAGGGATGCTCTCTCCGGCATCGGCCTTCGCGCGATCAAACGCCGCGATATCTTCAAGGTCGTCTCTGGCTTCGATGAGCGCTTCGTATTCTGTGCGGGGGATGGTGATCATCTCATTCATGTTGACCTCCGTCAGTCATACACGCCGCCACGCGGCCCAATTTTTAGGACGTCTAGCACCTCGCCTTGATCGTCCATGATCACTCTGCAGTCGCCCACCCGCAGCCGGATGCCTTCGCGGCCTTTCAGGGACTTGACGTTGTTCGACAACGCTTCGGGGTCGGTCGCGTAGAGTTCCACCTTTTCGGTGATCCGCTTCGCCTCGTTGCGCGGCATTTTGCGGAGCGTGCGAAGGGCGGCGGTCCTGTAGGTGATCGTCTTCATGGATGTAGCTTTACGCTACATTTTGCCCTATTGCAAGGAGCGTTGTAGCGCAAGGCTACAAGGGGGCAGGCCAACCCAGAAAATGGACCCTGCGCACTTGTCAGGGCGAAAGCTGGCACACGCCTAAGGTCGCGAGATTGCGGCCCTCTTGGAGGCCGTGCTAGCTCGAATGCGCTCCGAGGACAGCCAGCGGGCGGCCGGTCTTCTTGCAGGGGCAGCGCGGCCCGGCGCGACTGACCGCGCAGATCGACGTCGCTCATGAGCACACGAGTTGAGGCCGGGGTGAGCACGGCACGCTGAAGGGCTCTGGGGAAAGCCGATATTGGACCGGCGTGCGGGACAGCTGCTGATCCAACCATTCGTTGCACGCCGTGCTCAAGATCGACCTAGGGGCGAAATGTCGCAGCCTCCATGACGTATGGTGAGTGGGGTCCCGGGTGATGCGAGAATGCGACACATGTGACGCATAATTGACACTCTCAACTCGCTTGGCCGGAATGGCCATTTGTGCTAGAAGCTTTCTTCCGCCGGCCGCTTCGCCGGCACCCCACACATGCAGAATGCTTTCCAGGACGATGATTTCGTCCCTGTGCGGAGCTTTGCGTGGGCGAACAAATAGGAGAACACCACCATGGGCATTTTTACCCGCGAACAATCTCAGGCGGTCGAAAAGCTTCTCGAGTGCGGCCTGTCCGATTTCGACATCGCTCGGAAGGTCTCTGCTAGAGGCGAAGACCCAGAAATCCTCATGGATGCTGTCGGCACTGTCCGTGAACGTCGACAGGCAAGCGCCTCTCTCTGAACCTGCTCGCAAGACATTCGAAACCCCGCCAGGTCTCGTCTGGCGGGCTTCTTTGTGTCTGCAGAAGATGCGTGAATGCGGCGGGTATCTGTTTGAAAAGGAATCGGAAACTAGTCATCCGCTGGCGGTATTTTCGCGCGTTACCTGCTGTCTCGCGCGGCGCTGCACGATCCTGAGTTGCTGATATTTTAGAGCTAGCGCGCCGCACAGGCCGTTCTTCAGCCCGTGGAGCGCTTGATGCTCGCCTCACCTTAGGATTTAGACCTCGGTTTCACGGAAGTGCAGACCCAGTAAGCTGTTAAGATCATCATAAGTATGATCAAGTAAGTGCACGGCTATAGGAGGTAAGACATTGCCTGGGATCGAGAGAATGACGATCACGATGCCTGCGGAGCTAGCCGACGTGCTTCGCCAGACGGTCGCAGGGGGCGAATATGCCTCGACGAGCGAAGTCGTGCGCGAAGCTTTGCGTGACTGGGTTCGAAACCGGGATACTGAACGGCGCGAACTTGAGACCCTTCGCGATGCGATCAAGGCGGGGCTGGAGAGTGGTCCTGGCATTTCGGCTGACCAGGTATTCGCGGAGCTTCGCGCCCGATAAGAGGCGAAGTCCTGACTTTGGCGGCGCCTTGTCATTCTGCCGGCGGCGCGCACCGATCTGGTCGATGTCGCGGATTTTATTGCTTTGGACAATCCTGAAAGTGCAATGTCGCTCCTTGCCGAGGTTGAAGCGATGATGGAACAGGTTGCGGCTCGCCCCGAGAGCTTTTCCGTGCGCGTCTCTAAGAATTCAGATGGTATCGGAGGTGCGGGCCTCGTCAGGCCAGTGATCCAGCCGGACGCTTTTTCATGGTTAACACCGCTAGGAACGCCTCTCGTTCCTTAAACATGCTCAGGTTATACTTGGCGCACGCAAGGCTATGTTGCTGCATGAAGGCGGAGAAATCTGCGGAAACCTGCACCACCTGACCCTCGGGGGTTGGGTCGGTCGAGCCCATCTCCTCCAGGAACGTCACGCCGAGCTCGAGAGGCATGCGCACACGTAGCGTCGTCCCAGGTTCGACCTTGTCGAACCGCGCTCCGATCTTGTCGAAAACCCCCTCCTCATCGACTTCTGTTAGGGTCAGGATTTCTTCTGCCATGCGCCTCTCCATTGCTCAACGGCACAACCTATAGACGAACATCTCCCTGTCGTCGAAGTGCTGCTGGGAACCTTCGGCGGAAACCCGCAACATACCGGGATCAGAAGCCGGATCGCTCGAGCTGGCTGCTGATCCCGCGATGTCGATGGGCACCTGAGGGACCGGTCAGTCGATGCGGTCAGACGTCGCTCATCACCCGGGACCGCAGGCAGGCGCAACGAGCTGCCGATCACCTTGTCAGGTACCTCGGCGCTCTTCCTTTTCTCCGAATGGAATCTCTTTCACAATGTCTCGCTGCCAGATGTGGCGCGCGCTACTCCGGTTATGGGGGTGCAATGCTATCTGCGTCGGGAAGGTGCCCAGATTTAGTGGTACCGCCATGTCTCGGAGACCATAAGGTTCGGCGCTTCACCTTGGCGATGGTGGCCTGCAACCTCGCTTGGCTGCCGAAACTGCTCGCAATCTGAGACTGAAAGGGGCTACTCGGACTGCCTCTTCGCAAACCTGGGTGCATCGAGCTCCAGCTCAAGAAAAATCGTTCCACTTAGCAGACTTTTTCAGCGGCCTGTTAGCTAAGCCCGCATCCTCGATGCAGTTCACTTCGCGCGCCAGCTAGCCGCCAGAGCGCGCGAACATTTTGCGAAACAGCGCTTCGGAAACCTTCAAACCCTCGTCGGTGAGCATGATGGACTTGGCGCGCGTGGCGGGGTTGTGGATGAGCCCTTTTTCGTAAAGGCGATCCAGGGCCGCCCAATCCATTCCCTTCCACGCTCGGCGTTCGTCGTGCAGTGTCAACCAAAGCAGCGCGAGCACCGCGTCGTCGATCCTGTCGTCGTCTGGGTCCATGGATGAAGCTCCTTTGGCGATTGAGAACCAGGCCGGGGACTTGCAAAGGCCGGACTTCGCTAGTACGCCGTTGACGTATATGTCAGTGACGCATATATGGTAGCAGAAGATGACACGATTGCAGACAGTGGTCGAGCTTCCCGAGTTCCAGAAGCGCGCAAAGGCGATCATGTCGGACGAGGAGCGGGCGGCGGCGATCACCTTCATTGCCGCGAACCCAGAAGCAGGCGTGTCGCTTGGCGGTGGTCTGCGCAAGGTTCGTATCCCGCGGGAAGGCGGCGGCAAGAGCGGTGGGTTCAGGACGATCTACGTGTTCGGCGGCATTCATATGCCGATCTTCCTGATCACGGCGTTCGCCAAGAACGAGAAGGCCAACCTCTCGAAGTCGGAGCAGGCCGCGGCCGTAGAGATGAGCAAGGCGATCATCGCCAGGTACGGAGACGACAGATGAGCGCATTTGAATCTGTGACCAAGGGCCTCGAAGAGGCGCTGGCCTTCGCAGAGGGCCAGCAGGCCGGCGCCAAGGTGCATGACGTCGCCGTCACCAGCGTTGACGTCGCCAAGGTCCGTCAAAAGACCGGGCTGTCCCAATCCGAATTTGCTAGGAGTATCGGTGTCGCAAAAGGTACCTTGCTGAACTGGGAACAGGGAAGACGCCACCCTACCGGGCCGGCGCAGGTGTTGCTGGCGCTCATCGCCAAGCAGCCCTCGGTCGTCCAAGATCTCCTGCGTGGTAGGTGAGCAGCCAGGAAAGGCGCTGGCGACCGTCGCCGGCATTGTCGCCGCCGCACCCTGATGATTGGTGCCACGGTGCTTCGATACCGTAGGGGTTGCCTGCATCGATGCGGAACCGCACTCTCGCTTCGATTGTCCGAAATATGTAGCAAATTTCGGACATGAAGGACGCTGGATCAGCTGAGGCCTTGCAGAGTTGGTTTCGATCCAAGTCAAAGCTCTTCGCGACATCCCAAGTAGTTGACGGGCACCATGGTCAAGTCTGCTCTACGTCCGGGTCCTCCTCAATGTGGAAGGCAGGGTCGGTCTCGAGGCGGAGTGTGCCGTAGCGGTCGCGTCTGAAGGTGCCCAGACTTGTCACGACATGGTTCTCGGCCCGTTCTGTTACCAGAATGTGAGCACCATGCCAGACATGCCCTTTCGGGCCGCAGACAATGACAAAATCATCCATTGGGCCGTGTCCTCAATCCACGAAAATCTGCAGGCTGCAAAGGGATTGCTTCACCGTCGCGGCTCCCATTCATCATGACGCTGGAGTTCGCCAAAGTGATGGTGCGAAAGTGATGGCATCGCGGCAATTGGCTGGAGCCGTATCGGTGCCGCTGCTGCAGGCGGGCTCTCTATCATCTTTGCGCTACGCCGCATCAATTACACGAAAAATGTTTCTCAGGTACTTATTCGACATCCTTCGAAAGCCGCTTGCCTGGTTGCGAAGATATCCAGCTTCCATGTGTGCGGAAACTTCGGAGCTCGTTGCGACGGGCCGCCTTGCTGATGCGAACTCCGCTCAATTGCGCGCCTCTCACGCGCACCCGGACGCGGCCTCGGAACAGCTCTCTGCGCAGGTGATTAAGTCTCTCGGCGGGGAAGACGCCTCCCGAGTTGGTCTGGTCGTCGGCGACCCCGATCGCGCCCATCCCAGAGCGGAGTCGCCAAGTCAGGAGGCGTCCGGGGCCTCCTTCAATGACCCTGAAGCGACGCAGCGGGCTTGGCGCCGGGACCTCGCTATCGTCGATGGCATGGATGTGATGTGCCGGGAGGGAAGGGTCGCAAATCTGGAGGCACTGCGCGCCGTGATCGATATGCTGCAGGCGCGGCGGGTCACGCCGCATATCGTTTTAGCCCATGACGCCTGCCGGACGTCGTTGGGTGAAGAGGGTGATCTCCGCGCATTCCGTCGGCGTCTGGACCGTGACGTCAATATCGACATCTGCCCTTCGGACAGGTCGGTCGCGGCGTGGGTGATCGAGCTGGCGGTCGATTTGGAAGCGCCGATTGTGTCGCACGATCCTTCCCAAGCTTGGCCAAACGCTCGCGATTTTCCACGGCTATAGGCTATGCCGTAAAATCGCAATGAACGTGCGCCTACCTGCTCCACTTGGGGCCTGAGAAGAGCTGCACAAGAGGTCTCAACCCTAAACGGATACCCCCAGTTCCACCGCGTTGGTGCGTGCACCACGTTGCGCGCCGGATTGCCACTATGCGACCGATAATTCGGCAAGAAATAGCGTCTTCGGCACCAATTTGAACAAATGATAAGAAGCCAGCTGAACCATCTCCTGCCAACACTTGTTTGTCTGACAGGAGGACCAAGACCATGAAAAAGTATCTCTATATCACTGCTATCGCTCTTCCCATCGTGACAGGTTCGGCCTGGGCTCAGGAAACGACCATCCAGCCAACGGACCAAGCCCCCGCCGAACAGACGGAGGGCGAAACTCCGGACGCTGAGATGGCGGGGGACGCGCCCGCAGTCGGTGACATGGCGACCGAGTCCGCTCCGGCCGAAGGCATGGCGGCCGAAAGCGCAGACAGCGAAACTACGGTGGCGCCCTCGGACGCTGTCGTGCCGCAACAGGACAGCGCCGAGATGCTCGGCGATTGGCTGCTCAGCACGTCGGTGACCTCACCGGACGGCGAGACCATCGGCAGCATCAAGGATTTCATCATCACCGAGGACGGACAGATCACAGCCGTAATCCTAGGTGTCGGCGGCTTCCTTGGCATCGGCGAAAAGGACATCGCGGTCGACTATAGCCAGTTGGACATCCAGTACGACGGTAACGCCATTCAACTCGCCATGACGCGAGAGGAAGCAGATGCCGCGCCTGAATACCAATACCGAGACAAGGAGACCCCGCCCCCAGCGACGGGTGACGCAATGGGCGCAACGGGAACCGACATGAACAGCGAGACCGGTAGTACGGGTGACGAAGCCGGAACGATGGGCGCCGCACCTACAGAATGACGCGTTTCCTCCGCGTCTGAGTTGCCGAATTTTGCCAGCGCCCGGCTGAAATTTCAGTCGGGCGCCGTGCGTAGCTGCTACGGTCGAATTGCCAAAGCCGGTAAGATTGTTGGATGCTCATGCGCCTGACCTTCTTTTTCTGATGAGAGCACGGCCCCTTCGGATAGTTCCAACAGACCTTGCTGCATGGTCCGCGCGAACGGCTCAACTGGGCCGATCATCAATTCTATCCGGCTTCACCGGCCAGCCAAGCCAGCGCATCGGATTGTGTCTTGAATTCGCGGGTTTCCTCGACCTTCGTGCGCTTCCCATCGAGCTCGGTGTATTCTTCTCCGCGATAGCGGAACTCGGAGCCTCCATCAGAGCCGGGCATTTCCTGGCGCCAGACTTCACGGGCGCCTTGAGCTTCGAATAGTTCCCATTCCCGATTGGTCATAGCGATCCTCCAGATGTGGTGAGCTTTCGACAGCAACGCTAACCTCCAGGCCGCAGTTTCGCACGCGCTTGGTCATGGCAAGTTCGTGCCGATCGCCGGCGCCTCGAATGCGCTCAGGCCATGCCACCGCATGCTCAACTCTCCAAGACATACATCGCCGCTTCCCAGAGCTCGGCGGAGGAAAGACCAAGGTCAGTGAAGTTAGCCTGCAGTGCCCGGTTGTTGATGAGTGCCACCTGTACTGCGGTGTCCGCGCTGATCGTCTTGCCGTTGATCAGCGCATGGATGCGCGACGCGTTTGCCTCGATCTCGGCGGCAGAGAGGTGCCATGCGGGAGTCGAGCCCAGAGCCTTGCGGCTCTCGCTGAAGAAGACATGCTTGAAAGCGTAGGTGTTGAGATACATCAGTCCGAACATGATCACCGCCGAGGCGAGGATCATGAGGGCGAAACGGGAATAGGTCATCGGCACCTCCATTCTTGTCGCTTTCGGCCTCAACGGTCTTCCAGCGCTGGAGGGGTCCCGAAAAAGTGCGCTTCCTTTGACCGCCTTGCGGGAGTGTCGGAAGGGATCAGAACTTGACCTCTAGCTCCCTGGGTTCGCCCTGTTACCGGTCGGGTCATCTTGCAAAAGTTAGCGCGTCTCCGGCGATCGCGATCTGCTCTCGCAGCGTAGGAGCGTCGTTTAAAGGCCCGCGAGCCAGTGAGCGCGGGCACTGTGACCTCCAGCCATGGATCGAAACGGTCAAGCGGTTGAGCAAGATAAATTTGTCGGCAACCCAGAGCCGAGAGGACTCGACGGCAAACGAGAAATGACGCAACATTAAATAGTCCGTGAGTGGACGAACGCGCCTGAAGAATCCCTCTGAGTTTCGTCCGGAATTACCCGGCATGAGTGGCGAGGGCATATCATTGCAGCTACACTGATTGTATCTATAGCAGCCCCGGGGATGGCCCATCTCTGGGGCAATTTCTTGCTCGCTCTTGCGACGTTTGTTCGCTTTCCACCCGCGCGCGGAAGAACCCCAGCACACTAGAAGCTGTGGTCGACGCGGCAGCATCGTCGTTTCAAGCCGCGGTACTGGTTCTGTTCGGAACCTTCCCGCGCTGGAAGGTCGTTGAGGAACTAGGAGCGACATTTACCGGAGGAGATCGATGCCCCTTGATGCTCAGAGGAAGTCAGCGCAGCTATACCGAATGGCCATGCCCGACCATCTTTGCCCCTTCGGCCTCAAGTCGAAGGATCTTCTGGAGCGAGAGGGGTTCGAGGTCGAGGACCACCTACTCGAGAGCCACGACGAAACCGAGCGCTTCAAGCAGCGGCACGATGTGCAGACGACGCCGCAAGCGTGGATCGACAATGAGCGGATCGGTGGCTACGACGCCCTACGCAAGTATTTTGGCAGACCCCTGCGCGAGGAGGGCGAGACCACCTATACGCCGGTGATCGCAATCTTTGGCGTTGCCTTCCTGATGGCGCTGGCCGTCGGCTGGGCGGCGCTCGGAACCGTCCTGAGCGTCCGAGTCCTCGAGTGGTTTATCGCGATCTCGATGACTTTGCTCGGCATCCAGAAACTTCAGGACGTGGAAGGGTTCTCGACGATGTTCCTGAACTATGACCTGCTTGCCCGCCGCTGGGTCAGATACGGTTACATCTACCCGTTCGCCGAAACCCTCGCCGGGGTGCTGATGATCGCTGGCGCGCTGACATGGCTTTCTGCGCCGCTCGCTCTGTTCATCGGCACAGTCGGAGCGGTCTCCGTGTTCAAGGCCGTCTATGTCGACAAACGAGAGCTGAAGTGCGCATGTGTCGGCGGCGGGAGCAATGTGCCGTTGGGGTTTGTATCGCTCACCGAGAACCTCATGATGCTCGGGATGGGGCTCTGGATAGGGTTGCAGCATATTATTGCGGCCTGACGGCAACCGATGACGGGAAGGCGAAAAGACTTCTGCGCTTGGCTAAGGTCTCCGGCAAGGAGGATCAGATACGCGGCTCATTCTCGCCGCGTATAGGACAGTGCTCCGCACTGATGTGCGATTTACGTACCATACCTGTGCCAGAGCCGAGCGCAGACACCCCAAGGCGATAGGCCGACTAGCCTGCATTCTCTGGCAGGCTGCGCTGCTTGGGGTGACTGCTCACGCCCATCACGTAGAGAACGCTTGCGGCTTCCGGAATCTTTAAAGTTCCGTCAGGGTTCTGAAGAACCTCTCGCCCGTTCCCCAAGACGAGGCGTTGTCAATTCCCGTCAGACTGCCTGAACACGGTGATCGGAAGACCGTCCGCGCCTTCGCATTCCATGATTTGGACGTTGGTCCATTCGGCTGACATGTCACCCTCCAGCGTAACGATGCCTTCGCCCGATGCCTTGCCTGATGCTTTTTTCACCTTGAAATGAGTATCGGCGAAACGGTTAGGGCTACGCAAGCGGCGATGCCCGCTTCAGCCAGTTTGCGCAGCCTTTCGCTGGAGGATGTCCGTGAAGCGGCGCCAAGGAAAACGCGGCTGGTTGCAAGCTACGCCAGAGAATCTGGAGAGCTCCCAAATCTAGGATGGGAAAGTCCTTACACTCGGCAAGTAGCCTAAGTCGCCAAGCTTAAGCCCTGATATCCGGCTCTCCACTTCTTCGGCGGCCTGAAAATCAATCCTCGCGCTCGCGCCTGCCCAGCTTCCGCTCGAGGACCCGCAGCAAAGTGAGGACCAAGAGAACAATCGTCGTAGTCATGGTCGCCAAGGGCATTTAAAATCTGGTCGCTGGTGATCGTTCTGTCTACGGTGCTGTACGGCTTCTGCGTAGGCTGGCCGGTGGACCGGCTCGACGAGGGCGAGGGCTGATGAGTTGCCCTGGATGACACCTCGCAGTGTAGCGCGCCTCTCGAACGGGCAGCATTCAAGAATGGCAGGACCCGGCCTCTCGGCCGGGCCCACGCGTTTCCTGCTCGTTGGAGGGGGACTACTTAAACCCAGTAGTTTGGCACGCCGTAGTAGTCGTGCGTGCGGGCCTCCCAGTCGCGGTCGCGGTGCCAGTCGTCCCGTCGCTCAGGCGCCCCCTCCAGCTGCTCGGACGTGATGTCGGTCACATAGCCGCCACGGCTGGTGTCGTAGTTCAGCTTGGCCCAGGGGATCGGGTGGTGGTCTTCGCCCATCCCCAGAAAACCGCCGAAGCCCATCACCGCATAGGCCACCTTGCCGCTCGCCTTGTCGATGGTGAGGTGGTCGATCGTGCCGATGTGTTCGCCGGTGCGGGAATAGACCGCAGTGCCATTGACTTCGTCGGACGAAATCATTGTCGAGTTATCATGCATTGTGACATCTCCTCCTGATGTGTCCGGTAGAACGGGCGGGTAGGGGCAATGTTCCGCAGCAGGCTCGGCCGGACGGCAGCCGAGAGCGCCTATCCGCCGAGTTTGCGCAGATTGAACTCGGAGGTGTCCTTTGCCGTGTCGCCTGCAAGCTGATCGCGTTGAGCCTCTCCGCATTGGGTCTGCCGCTGGTGTTCCGGTGGCCCCCGTATTTCTCAGAATGGGAACGCATCCGCCGGGCGTTTTCGCTGCAACCACCGCCCCCTGACGGTATCGATCCCGTCGGGGAGGCAGATGCGGCGTGTCATCCTCGACCGGCCCTTGCCGAGTGAGGGAACGTTCGACTGTCTTCTATTGGCCCTTGCGTATCGCCGTTCCCTCGTACCTGACCTGCGACACAGAGCGTTGGAAGGCTTGCGCACGGCAATAGACCGAGGCCGGGCAATGCCGAGGCGGCCATGTTCGTGCTTGTAACAAGAGATCAGGCCGTTCTGGAATCCTAGGGAGGGTGGCAGTTGCGACGAACTGCTTGAGAGGGCGCTCGCAGCCGCACAGCACTCAGTGGCCGTTGCCCCCGGAATATCCTGGCAAGGTATTGAAATACTGGTAGGCGTTGACTCTTCGTGACAACCTTGTCTTACCTGTCCCATCACAAATTTACTGGGGTTCCCGAACATGCCGCAGACGGCGACGGCAAATATTCTGACCATCCTCGAAACCGATTTCTCCGGGGTCGTGGAAGAGTGGCTCGGCACCCAGGTGAAGGAGGGTGTAAAACGCTCCGACCTGTTCTCCGACTCTGAAAGTCGCGCGCAGAACCAGGAACTCCTGAAAGCCTTCGGCAAGGGCGTTCGGGCCGGTGTCGTGAACGAGGAGTTCAGCCTGGACGATGACGCCTGGGAAGACCTGCGCGCTGTTCTGGCCGACGTCAGCAAGGAACGCGTCAGCCGCGGCGTCACGCCGACTGAAATGGCGACCTTTGTGCTGGCCCTCAAGGCGCCGCTGTTCAAGCGGCTCGAGGCCATGCCCGGCGTCGAGGGCGGAAAGCTCATTCGCGACGTTCTCATGGTGACCCGCCTCGTCGATGCCTTCGCGATCTATACCAACGAGATTTTCATCGGCGAGCGCGACCAGATCATCGAGCGTCAGCGCCAGGAAATGCTCGAACTGTCGACCCCCGTGGTCGAACTCTGGGACCGGGTTCTCACGTTGCCGCTGATCGGCACGCTGGATTCCGCCCGGGCGCAGGAGGTCATGGAGAACCTGCTGCAGACCATCCTCGAACGTCAGGCCGAGGTGGTGATCATGGACATCACCGGCGTCGGCACCGTCGACACGCAAGTGGCACAGCACCTTCTGCGGGCTGCAGCCGCCGTGCGTCTGATGGGGGCCGAATGCATCATCAGCGGCATCAGCCCGATGATCGCCCAGACCATGGTGCAGCTCGGCATCGACGTGGGCACTGTGTCGACCCGGTCGAGCATCCGCACCGCGCTGTCCGATGCGCTGCGAAAGGTCGGCTATGTGATCAAGACCACCGAGGCCTCCTGACGTGTCGGGTGTGACGTCCATAAATCTGGTCGAGAACGCGCTTCTCGTCTCCATTCAGGACGACGTCACCGATACCGAAATCGTGGAGTTGCAGGAGACGCTCTCGAACCGGATTGCCAAGGAGAACGTCAAGGGCGTGATCCTCGACATCAGTTCGCTGGAGATCGTCGATACGTTTGTCGGGCGCGTCATTGCCCAGCTTGCGGGGATCTCGCGTCTGCTGGCGGCCGAGACCTACGTTGTCGGGATGCGCCCGGCGGTGGCCGTGACCCTGGTCGAACTGGGGATGTACCTGCCCGAGATCCGCACGGCGCTCAGCCTGACCCACGCGCTTTCCCAGTTACGGCGTGCCTGATCCCGAAGGGACATCAGGCACGCCCGCGCTCGCGGAGATCACGCTCGCAACCAGCCGGGACGTCGTAGCCGCGCGGCAGGCGGTCGCGCGAATTCTCAAGGAACGCGGGCTTTCGGTAATGCGCGTCACGCGTTTCGCGACGGCGGTGAGCGAAATTGCTCGCAACACCATCGTGCATGGTGGTGGTGGCCGGATTTCGATTTATCTCGATACTCGTAACGAGTATCTGCGCGTCGAATGCCGGGACGACGGTCCGGGGATCGAAGATGTGACGCTGGCCATGACCGAGGGGTACACGACCGCGGGAGGGCTGGGCAGGGGGCTTGGCGGCGCCAAGCGGCTCTCACATGGGTTCGAGGTCCGGTCCGCGCCCGGGAAGGGTACAACCGTTTCCATGAGCGTGAAGCTATGAACCAGTGGGTCGAGATTGATGATCGGAGCGCCGTCGCCGTGGTGCGGCGGCTGGCGCGGCGCCATGGCGCCGGGATCGGCCTGCCCGAGACACGTCTGGACGAACTCGCGATCGTCGCGACAGAGGCCACCACGAATATCCTGCGTTACGCCGAGCGCGGCCGGGCGTTGATCGAACTCGTGCGGGCCCCCGGTGCCGAGCTCATCGCCATGATCTTCACCGATCGCGGGCCGGGCATCCCGGATATCGACCGGATGTTCCAGGACGGCGAAAGCTCCACGGAGTCCGCAGGGCTTGGCCTCGGGGCCATCGTTCGTCTGTCAGACACCTTCGACATCTTCAGCTCTCCCGAGAACGGCACCACCATTGTCTGCACCTTCGGCAAGCAGGCCAAAGGAGTGGATACCCGTGTCGAGGTGGTGGGTTTGCGCGTTTGCCACCCACACGAGGACACCTGCGGAGACGATTTCCAAATTCGACAAATTCCTCAGGCGACCGATGTGCTGCTCTGCGATGGTCTCGGGCACGGCCCGTTGGCCGCGGAGGCTGCCGCCGAAGTCACTGAAGCCGCGCTTGCCGCTGGGGGCCTGTCTTCCGAACCGGGCAAACTCATGCGCCAGATCACCGAGCAGCTCATCGGGCGGCGCGGCGCTGTGGCGGCTCTGGTTCATATTGACGAGCCCGAGATGGAAATGCGCTACGCAGGTCTCGGAAATATCTCGACTGTGCTGATCAGCGAGGGCGGGGTTCGCCGTTTGGCCGTGCGGGACGGCCGGATCGGCGGCGCGGCCACGCGGGGCTACGAGGAAATCGCGCAGCTACATCCCGGAGACATGGTGATCCTGCACAGCGACGGATTGAAAACTCTGCGGGAAGCCCATTTCCCAATGGGGCTGCTCAGGAAAAGTCCGCTGCTGATTGCCGGCTTCTTTCTAGACCGAGCTTTTCGCGGCAGGGATGACGCCAGCATAGTCGTGATGCGGATAAGCCAGAGCCAAGAACAAGAATGAAAGAGAAGCTGACAACCCTGACGTTGGAAAAGGGATCAGATGTTGCTCGTCTGCGCGACGTGGCAATGACGCTCACCAACGTGCTGCAGTTTGGCGCTTTCGAGCGGACGCGCACGGTGACCGCGGTTATCGAACTTGGTCGTAACGCCATCGAACATGGCCAGAAGGGCCGTGCGACTTTTTCCATCACCGAGGTTGATGGCCGAACGGCGCTCGGGCTTGTTGTAACCGACCAGGGGAAGGGCATACCTAAAGAAAACCTTATCCGCGACGGCGCTCCGACCTCTGCTGCGGGTATGGGACTGGGCCTGCGTGGGGTGCAGCGAATAGCGACGCGTTTCGATGTCGAAACTGGACACGAGGGGACGCGGATCGACGCTGCGTTCCTGCCCTCCACACGCTTGCCGGTGAGCGCCCAGCTCGTCAGTCAGGCGACCGAAGCTCTGAGGGAGCTGGAGGCCAAGGACCCCGCCGCATCGCTCAGCAAGCAAAACCGGGAACTCGCTGAGGAAATCGCAGATCGCGACCTTCTGATGAAGGAACTGCACCATCGAACAGGAAACAATCTGGCTCTCATTGTCGCCCTCATAAGAATGAGCAAGTCGCAGGCAGCGCAGGAAGAAACCCATCAGATCCTTACCGAACTTGAGGTGCGCGTCGGATCGCTGGCCAAGGCTCACGAGCTGATGCAGCGCGGCACCGATGCTGGGAATGTTGAACTATCGGAAATGCTTCATGAGGTCGCCAGAAATTCGGAGCGGGCATTCAGCGGTGGGACCCTTCAGGCCAGCATCGAGGTTGTCTGTGGCGAGTTGACGCTCAATAGCAAGCTTGCCATCGACATCGGGCTAATTGTCGGTGAGCTCATCACCAATGCGTTCAAGTACGCCTTCGCCGGCCGCGACAAAGGTCTCATCCGGGTTGAGGTGTCCGGAGATCTGAAGCAGGGCATCGCGCTGCTCGTGTCAGACAACGGTGTCGGTCTGCCGGAGGATGCTGAGAGACCCGAGCGGTCGAATTCGCTTGGCTGGCGGATGATCCGGACCCTGACCTTCCAGAATGACGCGACCTTGACCGTGAATGGGACAAACGGCATGAGCGTCCAGATTAGGTTTCCTCCGCAGTCCTAGGCTCTGGACCCATTGATTTCAGCTGCGTGAGATGATTCACCGCGCCAAAACTGAGCGGTGACATGTCTGATCTCTTTTGGCTGAGCGATGTGCAGATGGCGCGCCTCGCGCCCTACTTCCCGAAGTCCCACGGCAAGCCTCGCGTCGATGATCGCCGCGTGTTGAGCGGGATTATCTTTATCAACCGCAATGGGTTACGCTGGCGGGATGCGCCCAAAGAGTATGGTCCCCACAAGACACTCTACAACCGCTGGAAGCGGTGGAGTGATAAGGGCATCTTCGCACAGATGATGGCCGGGCTGGCCGCCGAACACGGTGAGAAGAAGACCGTGATGATCGACGCAACCTACCTCAAGGCACATCGCACCGCGTCCAGCCTGGGCGTGAAAAAAGGGGGCGTGGCCGACTGATTGGCCGCACCAAGGGCGGCATGAACACCAAGCTGCATGCCATCTGCGACAGCAAAGGCCGGCCGCTCAACTTCTTCGTGTCTGCCGGGCAGGTGAGCGATTACATCGGGGCGCGGGCCCTGTTGAGCGGTCTGCCAGATGTAGACTGGCTGCTCGGGGACCGGGGCTATGACGCCGATTGGTACCGGGAAGCCCTGCAAGACAAGGGTATACGCGCCTGCATACCTGGCCGAAAACAGCGCAAGGCGACTGTCAGATACGACAAGCGGCGCTACAAACGGCGCAACCGGATCGAGATCATGTTCGGCAGGCTCAAGGACTGGCGGCGTGTCGCAACCAGATACGACAGATGCCCCACGACATTCTTCTCTGTCATCGCTCTCGCAGCAGTCGTCATCTACTGGCTCTGAAACTCAATGAGTCCAGAGCCTAAGGTTGCTGCCTAGAATTCATTGGCTAGATGGCGCGGTCTCGGCGGATGGAACGCCTTGTTCCTGAGGCCGCACCATTCGACTGCTAAAGCTTGCGAAAACTCATCATGCCAAGGATATCGAGGCGCCTGTGCGAGATTGGAAAGGAGCCTTCTCGGAGCTTCAGGCGCCAAGCTCCATCTGCGGCCCTGTGACACAGCGCAGCACCATGGTTGCGCTGAAGACCTTGCCTGATCAACTCGGGGCTAAGACGAGACTCAAATCGCGGTCCTGCATCCTCACGCCTTTCAGCGCGACAAGCTAAATAGAGGATGCGTTGACCTGGGCGGCGACTGTTTCCAGCGGATAGCGAAAGCGACTATCTCGAGGTTCGTGCTGCACGCAGCGCGCTTTTAGCCGAGCGCGGACACGCAGGAGGGATTTTCTCACACGCTGCGTCTTGTTGGAAAACGGCGGTACGGGCGCTCCCACGGCCGCCGGCATTCGGCTGATATTTTGAGTTGGTTCGGTGAGCGGCAAGAGGCTGTTCAGATAGTCGCTGAGTCTGGCCTCCATACGATTGGGTGATGGCAGGTCTGAACTGCGCGCGATGCAGATAAAGGTACCGCTGCCCTCGTAGCTGGTGAGTAGCCGAGGCGCCTCGCTCGCGGAATGCAGACCTTGTGCGACTTGCTCCAAGAGTGCGGTCAGCTCTCCCGTGGTTGTATTGGCATATAGGCTTGCAAAGTCATGGATTTGCGCGCCAAAAATGCGGCTCCGCTGGATGTCCTTACGAGGCAACTGCGCCAAATAATTTCCGAGCGAAAATGAGTTGACTAACGCCTCGCTGGAGGGCAGCGCGATACTGTCTTTGTAGCCGAAAGGATGAGTGCCGCGCGGCGCCTGCAGATGCTGCGTTCCAACGCGAACGATCTCGGGTGCGGCGCGCAGGCGCTCGGCGACCCGCAGCCGACCGTTGAGCGAGCGGGCGCTGAGGTTCTTGAGGATGTAGTCATTGGCCCCGGCGGCAAATGCGGCCTCAATATCTCCGCCATCGGTGCGCGCTGTCAACATGATGATCGGGGTCGAAGCGTAGCGCGGAAGGGCGCGGATATGGCGGCAGAGTTCAATGCCATCCATTTCCGGCATCTCGATATCCAGCAGCAGGCAGTCAAATGCCAGTTCCGATCCATTCAGCAGACGAAGTGCTTCGCGGCCGCTGGCCGCGCTGTGGACCACCATGTCGCTCTCGAGCAGCAACGGCAGGAGATCTTGCATCAGGGGGCTGTCGTCAACAGCGAGTATGCGCATGGGTGATTCCTCATGATGGCAGTGGCTTGTGACGCGTTTGTTCGCACGTTCTTTGGCGTTGTCGGGCTTAGCCCTCGGTCAGAGCAGGGCTGCCAAGAGTCCGACCCAGGATAGCGAGCCGAGGCAGGCACCGGGCAAAAGCCACCATCCGGCACAGAAGCGCGAGTAAGTCTGGGACGGGTCGGCGCAGTCCTGTTCGGGGCGGGCGGACGATAGAGCGGGATTCTCGGCCTGCTCCTCCTTTGCCAATGTCGTGCTAAGAATGGCGGCCACTTGGGTCTCGACGCAGGCGTGTTCGAAACTCGCAACACGCTGCGCTGCCGGTGGCTTTGTGGCGGCTACTCGTTGCGACGCGCTGTTCGACTGGGATGTTAGTGCGGCGGCGGAGGTGAGGTGAGCGGGCATCAATTGGCACTCCTTGGTCACATGACGTCTGTGATGTATGTGTGGGAGTTAGGTGGCCTGCCCCGCCCGAAGGGGGGAAGGGGCAGCAGGGCAGGCCGTTTCAACTGGATCCGTGAGTGGGGTCAGCTGAAATCTTCGTCTGTTGGGCCGGAAAGTCCGTCGAGCAGGTCAGGACCGGAGGAGGGGCTATCCCCGTGATCCCCGGAGAAGCCGCCGAGCAGCGATCCACCGCCACCCAGCAAGCCGCCCACCGGGCCCTGGTCACCGAGCAGCGTCTCGCTGAGCCCGTCTTCAAGCCCGCCGCCAAGCAGGTCTCCGGCACTATCGCCGTCGCCTCCGAGCAGCCCGTCGAGCAGGTCGCCGAGCGGGTCCTCCTGCGGTGTGCCGCCGCCATCGGTCTCGCCCATGGTGCCGGTGGAGGTCAGCTCGCCGACCAGCCCGTTGGCCCCGGTGATGTCGCCAAGCGCGCCGTCATTGCCAATGAGTTCGCCGAGCAGGCCGTCCGAGCCAGTGATCTCGCCGAGCGCGCCCGAGTTGCCGGTGACGTCTCCGAGCAGCCCGCCATCGGCGATGATCCCATCGCTGAGGCCGATCTCGGGGGAGATCATGTCGTCGCCGAGCAGCGGCTGGCCAAAGAGCTCTTCGGTCAGGTCACTCAGCGGGCTATCAGGGCCGGCGATTTCGCCGAGCAGGCCGTCAGAGCCGGTGATCTCGCCGAGCGCGCCAGAGTTGCCGGTGATATC
This sequence comes from Salipiger sp. ABN3_019, assembly GCF_056158605.1. Lineage (NCBI taxonomy): Bacteria > Pseudomonadati > Pseudomonadota > Alphaproteobacteria > Rhodobacterales > Roseobacteraceae > Salipiger > Salipiger sp. ABN3_019. Next base: position 199,558 of record NZ_JBSWTP010000006.1, on the reverse strand, counting down.
GCCGAGCAGCCCGCCATCCGCGATCAGCGGATCGACCAGACCCTGGCTGCCGCCGTCGCCGGGATCGCCGGGCGCGTCGCCCTCGCCGAGCAGGCCGGAGAGCAGCCCATCCTCGCCGATGATCCGGTCGAGCAGCTCGTCGGTCCCCGGGTCTTCCGACGGATCGTCGCCGCCGGCGTTACCGTCACCCAGCAGGCCAAATCCGGTCAGCTCGCCGACCAACCCGTCGGCCCCGGTGATGGCGCTGAGCGCGCCGTCGTTGCCGGCGATCGCGCCGAGCAGGCCGTCCGAGCCGGTGACCTCCCCAAGGGCGCCGTCGTTGCCGGTGATATCGCCGAGCAGCCCGCCGTCCGCGATCAGCGGATCAACCAGACCCTGGCTGCCGCCGTCACCGGGCTCTTCGCCCTCGCCGAGCAGGCTGGAGAGCAGCCCATCCTCGCCAATGACGCCGTCGAGCAGTTCGCCGGTACCCGGCTCCTCACCCGGATCGTCGCTGCCATAGCCTTCGCCGAGCAGTCCGGTTCCGGTCAGCTCGCCGACCAGACCGTCGGCCCCGGTGATGGCGCTGAGCGCACCGTCGTTGCCGGCGATCTCGCCAAGCAGGCCGTCCGAGCCGGTGACCTCGCCAAGCGCGCCAGAGTTACCGGTGATGTCCCCGAGCAGCCCGTCATCCGCAATCACGGCGTCGGCGAGCCCGGTTTCCCGGCTGATGCTGCCATCTCCGACCAGGGGCTGGCCGAAGAGTTGCTCGACGGTTTCGCTAAGCGGAGCCTCCGGGCCGGCGATGTCGCCGAGCAGCCCGTCAGAGCCGGTCACCTCGCCGAGCGCGCTTTCGTTCCCTGTCAGCCCGCCGAGTAGCCCGGCATCGGCAACCAGCGGGTCGAGCACGCCCTGCGTGGAAGCGCCGTCGGTGCCATCGGTAGGGTCGGTGCCATCCGTTCCATCAGTGGTATCCGTGCCATCGGTACCGTCGGTTGTGTCCGTCCCGTCGGTTCCGTCGGTGGTATCCGTGCCATCGGTGCCATCGGTTGTGTCCGTGCCATCGGTACCGTCGGTGGTATCCGTTCCATCGGTACCGTCGGTTGTGTCCGTGCCGTCGGTGCCGTCAGTTGTGTCCGTGCCATCGGTACCGTCGGTTGTGTCCGTCCCGTCGGTTCCGTCGGTGGTATCCGTGCCATCGGTGCCATCAGTGGGGTCCGTGCCATCGGTACCGTCGGTGGTATCCGTTCCATCGGTACCGTCGGTTGTGTCCGTGCCGTCGGTTCCGTCGGTGGTATCCGTGCCATCGGTGCCATCAGTGGGGTCCGTGCCATCGGTACCGTCGGTGGTATCCGTGCCGTCGGTTCCGTCGGTGGTGTCCGTCCCGTCGGTGCCGTCAGTTGTGTCCGTGCCATCGGTGCCGTCAGTTGTATCCGTGACATCGGTACCGTCGGTTGTGTCCGTGCCGTCGGTTCCGTCGGTGGTATCCGTGCCGTCGGTTCCGTCGGTGGTGTCCGTCCCGTCGGTGCCGTCAGTTGTGTCCGTGCCATCGGTGCCGTCAGTTGTATCCGTGACATCGGTACCGTCGGTTGTGTCCGTGCCGTCGGTTCCGTCGGTGGTATCCGTGCCATCGGTTCCGTCGGTGGTGTCCGTCCCGTCGGTGCCGTCAGTTGTGTCCGTGCCATCGGTGCCGTCGGTTGTATCCGTGCCATCGGTACCGTCGGTGGTATCCGTCCCGTCGGTTCCGTCGGTTGTGTCCGTACCGTCAGTTCCGTCGGTGCTGTCGCTCCGCGAGCTGCTGCCTCCGCCGCCGCCGGACAGGGCAAGCCCCAGGCCGGCGATGCCGGCTGCTGCCAGTGCCGCCTGCTCCTCCATGTTCATGCCGAGGCCGGCGGCCTCGTCGAGCTCACCCTCAACTCCGGCTTCGGTGGAATCGCCGAGAATCAGGCTGTGCAGGGAGTCGTTCTCCGCAGGGGTATAGAAATCCTTGATGATCACCCGGTCGCCGTTCTTCAGATCGACGATCAGCGTCTTGCCCTGACGACCATAGCGCGCAATGTCTTCGGAGACCGCGTCGATGCGAATGCCGATTTCCGGACCTGCCTGAATAACCGTGTCAGCCATCTCTAAACCCCTTCGATAGCCTCGCGTGACCTGCCGCGAGGAAACTTAGATGAATTACATTAATTAGTATGTAGCAAAACATACTAAAGATTAGTTCGTCAACATCCCTTTGGGTGGGTCTCGAAATTTCCGGCATTGCCCTCCGATGCCGCGGGTAATTTGCAAATCAGGGGCGGATTGACGGCAGTTGTGGAAACAAATCGCGCGGGAATAGCGGAAATTCCTTGGGTTTTTGGCAGGCGCGAGCGCTTGGCGCCGCGGGTTGAGGGGATTTGGCCGGGTTACGCGCAGTGGCATTCGCGCCCGATCCATCGCATCGCCCGGGTGTAGGCGCTAAGTGAACATACTAAAGTATGTGGTCAATTTGCGCTGCCGCAAATCTTTTGCGCCCGGTGGGAGCCTTTTCGGCAGTCCGCGCCTATACTTGGGCTCCGCAGCTGCCGGAAGATGATAGCGATGACCGGCCGTGGCAGGGAGGACAGGATGCATGGCTGATAAAATCCGCAAGACCGCCAGTAGCGACGAGGATCTCTCGGTCTACCGTCCCGTGGTGCAGGTCATCGCGCGGCTGATCGCAACTGATCGGAGAGCGGCGCTGCTTGCCAGCGAAACGGGGAACATCCTACTTGCCAATGCTCCTGCCAAGGCGCTGGGGCTCGGGTCCGCGCCGCTGCAGCAGGTGTTCGGCGGTCAGGGCCCTCTCGCGCTAGAGGGGGAGTGGCCCGACATGATGGCACGGGCGCGGCGCGCTGGTAGCGTCCGGGTCTGTGCGAACCGCGGCGGACAGCCTTTGGAGGGTGAGCTGGTGGCGCTGCCGGTGGGACCGGCCACCGGATTCTTTCTGCGCCTGTCGGACTCCGAGGATGAGGCGACATGGCTGCGCAACCGGGCGCGAGCGGCGACCCTGCTACGGGTTGCGCATGACCTGCGGACCCCGATCCAATCGTTGCTGGCGTCGGCGGAAGGGCTGATCGCTGGCGATGCCCCCGAGCCTGGGGCGCTGGCGCGCCTGCGCCGAGCTGCCGATCTGTCGCTGCAGCACGTCAGCAACGTGCTCTCGGTGCTGCGCGGCGAACAGAGCTTCAGCGGTTTACAGCCGGACACGGCGTTTTCGGCGGCGCAGGAGCTTGATGCGCTGATCGCGGTGCTGCACCCGGTGGCCACCGCGCGCGGTGCCGAGATCCGCCTGAGCAGCAGGGTCTCGGGGCCCGAGCCGCTGGTCGGCCCGGTGCGCTTCGTGCGCGCGCTGTTTCAGAACATGCTCGACAATGCGGTGAAATACGGTGGCCCCGAGATCGAGGTGACCTTCCGGCAGGCACCGCTGCCCGCCGCGCCGGAGGGGTCAGGGCAGGGCGCGGATGCGCCGTTACAGGAGGTGCTGCTGGAGGTGCGCGACCTTGGCGGCGGTCTGCCGCAGGCGCAGCGCGACCGGCTTGAAGCGGCGCTCGGGCTTGCCGCTGAGCGCGGCGGTATCGCGCCGGAGGAGGGCACTGCGAAACCGGTGGAGGGTCGGACATCGAGCCGGCCATCAGGTGGGCTCGACGTGCTGGCGCATGCGTTGCTGCAGCTTGGCGGGAAGCTCGAGGTCGAGGACCGCCTGGCCTCTGGTGTGGCGGGCGGGGGCGCGGCGGGTAAGGGCGCGGCGGGGGTGATCGGAACGGTGCTGCGGGCGCGTTTCAGCCTGCCCGCCGATACGGCGGCTGCGGCGGATTCGGTGCCGCCCGCGCCGCGCCCCGCCGCGGCGGACCCGCGGTTGCAGGGCGCGCGCATCCTGCTGGTCGAGGACAGCCCCGCGAGCCGCACCTGGCTGTGCCAGGTGCTGCGCAATGCCGGGGCCGAGGTCACAGCGGCGGGCAGCGGTCCCGAAGCGCTCGGGCTGCTGGCAGAGGAGGGTGCGGACCGCATCGAGCTCGTGCTGTCGGATGTCACCCTGCCCGGGATGCATGGCGTCGAGCTGGCGCGGCGCATCCGGGTGCGGTCGGGGCCCGGCATCGTGCCCGGCGCGCCGCGCATTGTCGGGCTGACCGCCCATGCCGACGACCGGATCCGCGCCGCCTGTCTCAAGGCGGGCATGGTCACGGTGCTGGAAAAACCGATCCGCCCCGGTGAACTTTGCACCGCGCTTGGCGCGCTGCGCGCGGCGCAGCCCTCCGGGCCGGATCCTCAGGAGGCGACAAGGGCACCCAAGCGGGCACCTACGCCTTCCATGACGCCCGCAGCCACTCCGGCACCGACGCATGCACCCCGGCGCGGGGCACCCGCCGGCAGCGACCCGCTGCTTGATGCCGATGTGGTCGCCGAGCTCGAAAGCGAGCTTGGCCGCGACCGGGCACTGGCCTTTATGACGCGCGCGCTTGCCGAGGCCGAGCAGGCGCTGGTCGCGGTGCGCGCCGGTGTCGGCGAGACCACGGCTTGCACGCTCCACGCCGCAACCGGCGCCTGCGGGCTGACCGGCCTCGCGCTGGTAGAGCGGCGCCTGCGCGCGCTCGAGGATGCGGTGAAGGCGGGCGCGGGGGATCTGACCGCTGATCTCGGAGCGCTGGAAGCGGCGGTGCAGGGCACCGGCGCGCGGCTGCGCGGCGAGGCTGGCTGAGCCTGCCCGCGCTGGCCTGCCCGCCGCCGCTGGCGGATCGCGGCAGAGCTTGTCATATTGATGCACGATACGCGTTGGCAGTGGGGAAGGGCTGATCGCGGAACCCGTGCAGGAAGAGAAAGTAAAAGCATGACCAGCAAGACTGCGGAGCAGGTTCGCATCCTCATCGCCGATGACCACGCCATGGTCCTCGAGATGTTCGCCCAGTTCATCGAGAACCTCGACGACGTGAGCGCCTCGACCGCGCCCGACCTCGAACAGGCGCTGGCAGCGGTCGACCGTGACGGGCCCTACGATCTGATCCTGCTTGATCTGAACATGCCGGGGATGAACGGGCTCGAGGGGCTGGCAAAGGCGATCGATCGCAATGACGGCAAGCCAGTGGCGCTACTGACCAGCAATCCGCCGGCGCATCTGGTGCCCGAAGTGCTGGCGATGAACGGCGCTGGGTTCGTGCTGAAGACCACCTCGCTCAAGGCGTTCTCCAACGAGATCCGCTTCATGGCGGCGGGCGGGCGCTACATCCCCGTGGAACTGATCGAGCGCCAGCGCGTGACCCCGCGCGAGCCGCGCGCGACGGCGCATCTGTCCGAGCGCGAAGCGGATGTGCTGGCAGAGCTGGCCGAAGGCAAGTCAAACCGCGACATCGGTGCCGCACTGGGGCTCAAAGAGGCGACGGTGAAGATGCACGTGAAGTCGATCTGCTCGAAGCTCGAGGCGAGCAACCGCACGCAGGCGGTCATCGTCGCCCGCGACATGAACCTGATCTGACCGCATGCTGACCTGACCCGAAGGCGGAGCGTGGCGGATCTGCCGCAATTGCAGCACTCCTCTCCAAAGTATGTATCGCTCTGGTGTGTAGTCTCCTAACTTCGGCTCGCGTCCCCGCTGTGCCGGGGCCATGCGGCAAGGGGGGAGTGCATGCAAAAGCCGGTCATCGTGTTCGCCGGGGCGGTCTATCCGGGGCAGTTCGGGCAGCTGTGCGACTACCTACGCCAGGCCAAGCTGGCCGAGACCTATTTCCTCACCACCCCCGGCCACCGCGCTCGCAACACCGAGCGGGGCGAGCACATCCTGGCGTTCAAGCCCGACGGGCCGGTGGTCGGACCGCAAAGCTACTATTACACCGCCAAGCTCGAGCGTTCGGCACGGATCGGGCGAGGGCTGCTGCGCGCGGTGCAGCAATTCGAGCAAAAGAAGAAGATCGACGTGATCGTCGCGCATTCGCTCTGGGGGGCGCCGCATTTTCTCTATGGCGAAACCGGGGCGGCAATCGTCAGCTACATCGAATTCCCGAGCTACCGCGCCCACGGCTGGAGCTCCGACTACCCGCCCGACCAGTCGCAGCGCATGGGCGACAAGAACCTCGAGATGCTGAACTTCCACCAGGCGCTGCGCAGCGATCTGGTGATCTGCCCCAGCCACCACGCCAAGCAGATGTTTCCCGCGGCATTGCAGGGCAATATCGAGGTGCAGCTCGAGGGCTTCGCTTTCGAGGATCGGCCCACCAGCGCCTCTGACACCGAGGGCAGGGCGCGGCCCTTCACCATCGGCTTCTCGGCGCGGGATCTGTCGAGCTCGAAAGGGTTCGAGGTCTTCGTGCGGCTGGTCGACAAGCTCGCTGCGCGCGGCCTGCTAGCTGAGTTCGTCGCGCTTGGCGGTGCCGAGGGCAGCACCTACGGCTACGAGCAACAATGGGTGGAACGGAAATACGGCGGCGCGGTCGCCAGCTTCCGCGATCACCTGATGAAGCTCTATCCGCGCGCCGCTGAGGTGATCCGCTTTCCGGGCAAGCTGCCCTACGAGGAATTCGCGCAGCAGCTCGCGGGGATCGACCTCTTCCTCTATCCGCTGCAGTTCGGTGTCGCCAACTGGGGGCTGGTCGAGATCCTCGGCCGCGGCGGCTGCGTGCTGGCGCCGAACCGGGGCTATGCCGCCGAGCTGATTCTCGATGACATCAACGGCCGGCTGCTGCCCGACGACGACGATGCCTGGATCGCCGAGATCGAGGCGGTGGCCGGTGATCCGGCGCGGCGTCTGCGCTATGGCCAGAAGGCGCGCTACCTGGCGCGGCTGCACTACAGCCTGCCTGCGGTGGCGCCGCGCTACATGGGGCTGTTCCGGCAGGCCATGGATCGTCGCGACGCCCGCGCCGCGGCCGACGGCGGCCCGGCAGGTCGCTGAAAAGGGCTCGAGAGCGGGGGGCTCGATCTGCCCCTCGGCCCCCGAGGCCCCCGACGCGATCCGTGTTTGCCAGCCGAGCGAAAGAGCCCGCACCTTGCCGCGCTGTCCGCTCGACCCGTCCTTGCCAAGCGCGGTCCTGCGCGGCCTTCCGGCGCTCAGAAACGGGCGCTGAAGGACAGGCCGAAGGCTTGGGTCTCGTCGCCGGATTGCTTGCGCAGCGGTTTCGCGAGGTAGAGCGAGACAGGGATTTCGGCGACGTCGAAGGTCAGCGAGAGCCCCGAGCTGCTGCGCATGTGGCGCGAGTTGTCGATCTGCCCGTCCAGCGTGTTATCAAGCCCCCAGGCCGCGCCGGTATCGAGGAACACCCCGCCGCGCAGTGGCAGCGACAGCACCGTGCCGAAGTCATGCTGCAGCTCGAAGGAGGCGACGAAATACTTGTTGCCGCCCAGCATATCGTCGCCGTCGCGCGGACCGATACCGCGCGGCGCGAAGCCGCGGAAGGTGTCGGCACCGGGGAAGAAGCGGTCGGTGGCGCGGGTGTCGTTGCCGTGCAGCCCGGTGACGCTGCCGCCGCGCAGCGTGGTCAGGAGCCTCAGCTCGGGCGCCAGCGGCGAGCGCGCGCGCAGCTCGACGCGGCTGTCCGAGAGCGCGTCATCGCTGCCCAGGTTCCAGAAATACTGCTGCAGTTCGATGGAATAGGCCGGGCGGGCCCAATCCTCGCCGAACACCAACTCGGCGCTGGCCCCGAAAGTCAGCGCGAGCCGCGTGTAGGGCGCCGAGATGCCATCGGTCTTTTCGCGCTGCAGCAGCAGGCTGGCATCGTCTTCGACCTCGTACATGCGGTAGTCGCGCCAGCCGAGCCCGGCCTCAAGCCGGAAATCCTCGGTGGGCGTCCAGGCAAGGTAGGGCTCGATGCGGAAGCCGCCATCGGAGTAGCTGCGGTCGTCATAGTCGGTCTCGCGCCAGATCGTGTCGAGTCCGAGATCGAGCGTGTCGCCAAAGGCGTCGGCGCCGTAGAGATGGCCCTGCAGCTCGCGGACCTGCCGGTTGAAGGACAGATGCGCCGAGCCGAAGGTGCCGGGCAGCAGGTCGTATTGCTCGTAGGAGGCCTCGGCCAGGAAGCCATCCTGCGTGATGTAGGACAGCGCGCCCTCGAGCCGTCCCGGGCGGGTGTCGATCTCGGTCACGTCGATGAACAGCGTGTCGCCCTCGCCGCGCAGCTGCACGCGCTCGAACACGCCGGTGAGCATCAGGCAGTCCTGGATGGCGCGCAGGTCGAACTCGGCGTAATTGACGCCGGGCCGGGCGTCGCAGGTGGCGCGGATGTCATCCTCGGGGACGAAGCGGGCGCCGCGCACCTCGACCTCGCGGTACACCTTTGCCGCGCCGGGGGCGGCAAGGGCCAGCAGTCCGAGCGCCAGCGTCGCGGCACCGGCCGCCATCGCGATCCGGCGCGAGGTCGGGGGTTCCGGCGGGCGGGGCGCGCGCAGCACGCGGACATGCGAATAGGTCGTCACAGCAGGCATTCCTGTCAGCGCAGCCGCGCGTTCAACAGCGGACGGGTCAGATAGCTGAGCACGGAGCGGTCGCCACTTTCGATGTCGACCTGCGCCACCATGCCGGGACGAATGTGAAATTTCTCGCCGTAGCGTTCGAGGTAGTTCTGCTCAGTTCCGACCATGACCCTGTAGAAATCCTGCGGCCCCTGTTTGGTTTCTTCTTCCACCGTATCTTCGGAGATTTGCATTACAGTGCCACGCAAATCGCCGTAGGTCGAGAAGTCATAGGCGGTGATCTTCACGCTGGCGGCCATCCCCGGCGCGACAAAGGCGACGTCGCGGGGCAGAACCTTGGTTTCGATCACCAGCTGGTCGTCGATCGGGGTGATCTCCATGATCGGCTCGCCGGGTTGCACGACCCCGCCCAGCGTGGTGATGGCGATATTGTTGACCCGGCCCTCGACCGGAGAGCGCACATCGGTGCGCTGCAGCTCGTCGCGCTTCTGCACCACCTCTTCCTGCAGCGTCGCCAGCTTGGCGCGGCGCTGCGCCAGGTCCTTGTAGGCGTCCTGCACATAGGCGTTGCGGGCCTCGCCGATGCGGCCGTCAAGCTCGGCCTTCTTCTGCTGCAGCTGCAGCAGGTCGATGCGGCTGACCGAGCCGCGCTCGGCGAGCGGCGCGGTGATGGCGATTTGCTCCTGGATGGCGCTGCGTTCGCTTTCCAGCGCGGTGAGCGAGGCTTCGAGCTTGGTGCGGCGCGCGGTGAACAGCCGCAGCTCGGTGCGCTCGGCCTCGTTCGGGGTGTCGCCGAACGCCAACTCGGGGTGTTCGAGCACCTCGGCCTCGAGCCGGGCGACCTCGGCGGTGAGCGCGGTGATCTGCGACTGCGCCGCCATGAAGGCGGATTGCGAGCGGGTCGGATCGAGCTGGGCCAGCACCTGCCCCTGCTGCACGATGTCGCCCTCGCGCACCTTGAGCTCGGAGAGGATGCCGCCCTCGAGGCTCTGGATGGTCTGCATGCGCCGCGCCGGGATCACCCGGCCATCGCCGCGCGTGACCTCGTTGACCTGGGCGACCGCCGCCCAGCCGATCGCGGCCATCAGGCTGAGCACGACGACCTGGATTGTGAGCCGCGACTTAGCGAGCGTCTGGCGGCGGAAGCTGCCGTCGACATGGCTTGGGTCGAAATACTCGGGCGTGCTCATCAGACGGCCTTCACCTTGGCGTTCTGCACCGTGCGGGCGCGGGCGGCGTTGAGGATCTGCACCAGATCTCCGTCGCGCGCGACCTTGCCGTCCTTCAGCACCAGCGTGCGCTGGGTCAGCGCCAGCAGCTCGCGCTTGTGGGTCGAGATGATGACGGTGCGGCCCTCGAGCCAGGTCTTGAGGTGGGCGATCACCCGGGCCTCGGTGATGTGGTCAAGCGCAGCGGTCGGCTCATCGAGCAGCACCACGCGCGGATCCTGCAGCAGCACCCGGGCCAGGCCGATGGACTGCCGCTGCCCGCCCGAGACATTGCCATTGCCGCTGAGCTGCAGGTCGAGCCCGCGCACATGCCGCCGCACGAAGCTGCCGAGCCCGACCGCATCCAGTGCCGCCAGCAGATCGTCATCGCTGTGCAGCCCGTGGTCGAGCAGCAGGTTGTCGCGCAGCGTGCCCTGGAACAGCGCCACGGACTGCGGCAGGTAGCCGATCTGGCGGCGGCGGTCGAGTGGGTCGATCTGGCCAAGCGCGAGGTCGTCGAGCAGGATGCTGCCCTGCTGGGCGTCGACATAGCCGGCCATCAGCCGCAGGAAGGTGGATTTGCCCGCGCCGTTGCCGCCGAGCAGCGCGATGCGCTCGCCCGCCTTGATGCGCAAGTCGGGGATCTGCAGAATCGGCGGGGCGGCGGGGTCGTGGCGAAACGCGAGATCCTCGACGCGGTAGCTTCCGGTCAGATCGGTGGCGCGCACGAAATGGCGGTCCTCCGGGCGCTCGACCGGCAGCGCCATGATGCGGTCGAGCCCTTCGAGCGCCGCGCGCACCTGCTGCCAGCGCGCCAGCAGCCCGGAGACCTGGCTCATCGGGGTCAGGGTGCGGCTCGAGAGCATGGTGCAGGCGATCAGGCTGCCGACGGTGAGCTCGCCGGCGCTGATCAGGTAGACGCCGCAGATGATGACCCCGGCATAGGCGAATTTCTGAACCCCGCCGACCAGCTGGGTCATCAGCGTGGTCAGCCGCCGGGTGCGCACCGCGGTGTTGGCCATGGTCGCCGAGAGCTGGGAATGCGCGCGCTGCAGCCGGGTCTCGGCGCGTGCGGCCTTGACCGTCTCGAGGTTCGAGATTGTTTCCAGCAGCAGCCCGTTCAGCGCCGCCGCCTCGCGGGTGTTCTCGCGCGAGGCCCGCGCGAGGCGCGACTGCATGAGCAGCCCAGGCACCACGGTCAGCACCACGCCGGCCATGGTCACAAGCGCGATCGGGCCGCCGATGAACCAGATCACCGCGATGAAGATCAACACAAAGGGAATGTCGCATAGCGCGGTGACCGTGCCTGAGGTGAAGAATTCACGCACCGTCGCAAAGTCACGCACTTGGTTGGCGAAGACCCCGGTCGAGGCCGGCTGATGTGCCAGCCGCATGTTGGCAACCTTGTTGAACAGCCTGGCAGAAAGCTGCAGGTCGAGGTCACGCCCGGAAATGTCCACCAGCGCAGCACGGGTGATCCGCAGCACGAGCTCAAGGAGGATCGCTAACGCGACACCCGAGGCGAGGATCCAGAGCGTGTCGAAGGCGTTGCTGGGCACCACCCGGTCATAGACCTGCATCGAGAAAAGCGCAGTGGCGATGGCCAGCAGGTTGGCGGCAAAAGATGCGATTACGACGTCGCGATAGACCCACCAGTTGCGCAGCACCGGACCGAAAATCCAGTGGCGCCGGTCGGGGCTCTCTTCATCGAGCCGGTCCGAGGTGATGTCGATCGGCTTCGACACAAGCACCCGGCCGTCATGCAACGTCTCGAGTTCGCGCCGGCCCCAGATCGCACGGCCGCCGTCGGCCTCGGGCAGCACCACCGTGGCGCTGACCTTGCTCAGCTTCTCGAGCACTACGGTGCGACCGCAGCGCAGGAACAGCAGGATCGGCAGGCTGTGCGCTGGGAAAGAGGACAGCGGTTCGCGGCTGGTCCGGCAGCTCATGTTGACCCGGCGCAGCGCCGCGGCTGCGGTCTCCATTGAGATGCTGCCATCCTTAGGCATTGGCAGCCCATCGGTCAGCCGTACCGCGGAAGTCGATACCCCCTGGCTGCGGCATAGCTCGATGAGCCCTGCGACAAGCGGGTCTGTCTGCGCTGGGTCGGTCATATGGCTTCTCCGAAACTCGTCAATCAGGTCACATCACTGGGTTCGGGTGGCTTCAAGGATCAGCGTGCCCAGGACTCCCAGGTCATGCGCTGCCTCATATTCGGTTCGCTTGCGGTCTTCGTAGGTCTCGACCTGGTCGATCTGCGCATCGTAAAGGTCGCGTCCGGTGGTCAGCACGTCGATCAGGTCGCGCTGACCGGCGGTGAACTGTTCCTCGTAGGTGTCGAGCACGCGGCGCAATTCCTCGAGCTGCGTGGCGCGGGCGGCTTCGGTAGCGCTGAGCGCGCGCAGTTGCTGGAGCGAGGTCAGCGCGACGTTGGTAAGCTGACGCTCGACGCCCTGAAGATTGAATTTTGCCGCCTCGAAATCGCGCTGCGAGATCTGGATGCTGCGCCCGCCGATGTTCGATGCATTCAGGTCTACCCCGGCGGCGATGCCAAGCGCCGTGCGGGTGCGCCCGCCGTTGAGATCGGTGCGCCCCTCGGCCTGCAGGCTGATCGTAGGCAGCCGCGCAGCCTTGGTGCGCTGAACCTCGGCTTCGGCCTCGGCGGCGCGCGCCTGGCTCGACAGGTATTCCGGCGCGATCTGCACCGCTTGCGCGATCTGCGCGCCGCTGCCGTAGCGGCCGGAATAGCCGAGCATCGGCGGCGGCACCACGCCGCCGGGGTCGCGCCCGGTCAGGAAGGCGATCTGCGACAGGCTCAGGGCGCGGTCCGAGCGCAGCGTGGCCATGCGGTCCTCGGCGCGGGCGATTTCGAGCCGGGCCCGGGCCACCTCGCCATTGTCGCCGAGCCCGGCGCGGGCGCGATCCTCGGCCTGCTGCGCAAGCCGGCCGGCATAGCTGGCATACTCCTGGGTCAGCGCGATCTTGCGGTCGGCGATCTCGACATCGAGGAACGCCTCGGCGACGTCGAGGGTCAGCGCCTCGACCGCCATCTTCAGGTCCGAGACAGCCCGCACCCGGGCCTGCGTCGCGGATTTGATCTGGCTGCGGATCATCCCCCAGTCATAGAGCACCTGCGAGATGGTCAGGGTGATCCCGGGGCCGTTGGCATCGGTGGTATTGCTGTCCGCCGACACGTTGACGCTGGGATAATAGGCATCGCGCGCGGCCTGGATCCCGAGCGTGCGGCTGGCCACCTGTTGGCGCTTGGCGGTGACCGTCGGGTCAAGCTCGGTCGCCAGCCCAAGCGCCTGCGTCAGGCTCATCTGCGCCGCGAGCGGGGCAGGCGCCAGGCAGAGCGCCAGCGCTGCGGCGGCGCCGGTACGGCTGAGAAGCCCGCGAATGCCGGGGAGTCGGGGTCGTATCATAGGTCGCTTTCGATGGGGGTGTCTGGGAGGAGGTCGTCAAAGGCCAGCGGGCTGAGCGCGGTGGGGGCGTCATCGGTGCTCGCAAGCAGCAGCGGGCCGCCGACCGCGCTTTCGGTGCCGGGCGACACGAGCGCTCCGAGCGCGTGATCCAGAGTGTCTTCGGGGTCCGTGTCGATGCCGAGCAGCGCGATGATCTCGGCATCGTTCAGCTCTGCGCCATCGCTGAAAGCGGCATCGGCAAACGCCTCGTCGAATGCTTCGTCCTGGTGGTCGAGCGGGGCGGCCTCGGCGGCAGAGCTTGAATTTGACCCCTCGCCAGTCGAAAGCAGCGACAGGCCGCCAAGGCCGCTGGCAAGCCCGCCGGCAAGCCCAAGACCGCCGGGCAGACCGCCCGGGCCCGTGTCAGCGCCACCCTCGGGCGCAGCACCGCTTTCGGCGGCGAAGGACAGCGACGGCGCTGCCTCGGCATCGGCGCGCGCTAGCGGCGGCGACGCCGGAGAGGAAACAGCAGAAGAATCAGCGGCGCCCTCGAACCGGAATGTCAGGGCCTCGGCGTCGGGCTCCGGCACCAGGAGCCCCGATACGAGCTCTGCGCCATCGCTGGAAACAACCGTGCTGAATTCCCCGTCGGGGCCCGCAACAAAGAAGTTGCCGAGATGAAGATTACGACCGTCCGTGAAAGATATTTCCAGATCAGGGCCAATTTTCCGAAATCCAGCAACACCGGATTGCGCCTCGAAAAGGCGAACCTCCGAGATTTCGTTCAGCGCAAGATGCGACGTCACGACCTTTGATGCCCCGGGCTCTCCGGACAAATGTCCAGACAAGGGGCGCGAAATTAACTCTATTGCCATACCAATCACTCCTCACCGAATGGACGGCAGTGTCTTGCCCCACATGCTCCTCTTAAGAATGCAGCCCAACGGCGCACACAAACACAGACTTTCGCAATTTCGTACTCTCCGGGAAGGGTCGTGAAGCGCTACCCGATCACGAAACATGTATCTGATTTAGATCTATATTTTTGCCGCAATCAACCCACAGGTGCAATAATTTTTTCATCGCCGCGTGGGATATGCGAAGCAGTCACAGGTACCGGTTTTCGCCACCTACATGCAAGTATCACGGGGAATTTGGTCTGAAATTGGGCGGGCGGCCCAATAAATTTCGCGCGCCGAAACATATTTGCGCTAACGGCGTGGCGCAGGGGATGGGTCGCAAATGGCAACAGGCCCCGGCCGCTGTTGCGCAGCGTCAGGGCGGGGAGCCGTTGGCGGATGTCGCGCACGGGGCACCTTACCCGTGATTGTGCAGTGATTTCAGCGCTGACCAAGGGTCTTGTCCGTCGGATTGGAGGCTGGAATTGAGTAAGTCGTCGGGCCTGCGCGTAACGATGGGCCGGGGGAAACGCTCAGGCCAGAGCAGGGTGTCAGGCAAGAGCGACGCGCCGGGCCAGAAGAAAACATCAGCTCAAAACCGGCAGCTGGTCAGGGCGCTGTCGGTCAGACGCATTGCGCCGGGCAAATTGCGCCGCGCCGTTACGCGTGTTCGTCGTCGCTGCCGCCGCCGTCGCGCAGCAGCCCGCCCAGCAGCCCTTCACCCGCGCCGGTGTCGAAGAGGCCGGCCAGGGTGCCGTCGATCGCGTCCTCGCCCAGCAGGCTGTCGTCGCCTTCGGCCACCGTGCCCGCCGGTTCCTCGGCGAAGGGGTCGCCAGCCGGATCCTCGGCGGTCTCGAAGAGCGCGTCAAAGGCGCCCTGGGCGCCCGACAGAATGTCGCCATCCACCGCGCTGCCGAGAATCTCGGTGAGCAGGGCGTCGATCTCGGCGCTGTCGTCGGCATCTTCGTGGCTATCCGCCCCAGGCTGTTCCACCAGCGCCCCGCCCAGCCCGTCGTCGAGCCCGAGGCCGGCGAGAAGCTCGGCCGTGCTGTCGTCCGGCGCGGCACTGCCCTCGCCGTCGCTGGCGACGCCGAACGGATCGTCTTCGCCAAGCAGCCCGCCAAGCACATCATCGAGCAGCATGTCCTCGCCGCTGCTCGAGAGCAGCGATTCGACAAAATCGTCCTCGGCCGTCGCGGGTTGGGCGGCCGCGGCTCCAGTTTCCGCTTCCGGCGCAGGGTCCGGGGTTTGCGCGTCAAGCTCGGGGTCCGCCAGCGCGCCCGGACCCTGGCCCAAGATGTTCAGCGACAGGTCCGGCACCAAGGTATCGGCCAGCGCGGCAAGGTCCGGCTCGGCGTCCCCGAGCAGCGTGTCGAGGAGACCTGCCTCGGGCTCGGGCTCCGGCGCCGGGTCGGTGACCGAGGGCTCGGCGGGGGTGTCGGCTTCGGTGAGGCTGGCGTCGAGCCCGGCGATCTGCGCGATGACACCGACCGGGTCGCGCTCGGGGCGCGTTGCCGCGGGCGAACCGTCACTGCCGGCACCGATGAGCGACCCCAGCAGCCCACCATCCCCCGCGACGATGTCGAGTGTGCTCTCGAGAAGCCCGTCCTCGCCGGTCACTTCGTCGAGCGCACCGGTGACGATACCCTCGTCGCCTGTGAGGCTGTCGAGCAGGCCGTCGTCCCCCGCAGCGATATCGAGCGTGGAGCCTAGAAGACCGTCCTCGCCGGTGACGGCATCGAGCGTACCGGTGACGATGCCCTCGTCGCCAGTGAGGCTGTCGAGCAGGCCGTCATCGCCGGCGACTGTATCGAGCGTAGAGTCGAGAAGCCCGTCTTCTCCGGCGACCGCATCGAGCGCACCGGTGACGATGCCTTCTTCGCCGGTGAGGCTATCCAGCAGGCCATCGTCCCCCACGACGATATCGAGAGTGTTGTCTAGGAGCCCGTCCTCTCCGGTGACCGGATCGAGCGTACCGGTGACGATGCCTTCTTCGCCGGTGAGGCTGTCCAGCAGGCCGTCGTCCCCCGCAACGATATCGAGGGTGTTCTCGAGGAGCGCGTCCTCTCCGGTGACTGCATCGAGCGCACCGGTGACGATACCGTCTTCGCCGGTGAGGCTATCCAGCAGACCATCGTCCCCCGCGACGACGTCGAGCGTGTTGTCGAGGAGCCCGTCTTCGCCGGTGACTTCGTCGAGCGCACCGGTGACGATACCTTCTTCGCCGGTGAGGCTGTCGAGAAGGCCGTCGTCGCCTGCGACGATATCGAGCGTGTTGTCTAGGAGCCCGTCTTCGCCGGCGACCGCATCAAGCGCACCGGTGACGATACCTTCCTCGCCGGTGAGGCTGTCGAGCAGGCCATCGTCCCCCGCCACGATATCGAGTGTGGAGTCTAGAAGCCCGTCTTCGCCAGTGACCGCATCAAGCGCGCCGGTGACGATACCTTCTTCGCCTGTGAGGCTGTCGAGAAGGCCGTCTTCGCCTGCAACGATGTCGAGGGTGGAGTTGAGAAGCCCGTCTTCTCCGGTGACCACATCGAGCGTGCCGGTGACTATGCCCTCTTCGCCGGTGAGGTTGTCGAGCAGGCCGTCGTCTCCCGCGACTGTATCGAGCGTGGAATTGAGAAGCCCATCTTCTCCGGTGACCGCATCGAGCGCACCGGTGACGATACCGTCTTCGCCGGTGAGGCTATCCAGCAGGCCATCGTCCCCCGCCACGATATCGAGGGTGGAGTCGAGGAGCCCGTCCTCTCCGGCGACCGCATCGAGCGCGCCGGTGACGATGCCTTCTTCGCCGGTGAGGCTATCCAGCAGGCCATCGTCCCCCGCCACGATATCGAGGGTGGAGTTGAGAAGCCCGTCCTCTCCGGCGACCGCATCGAGCGCGCCGGTGACGATGCCTTCTTCGCCGGTGAGGCTATCCAGCAGACCGTCATCTCCCGCGACGATATCGAGGGTGGAGTCGAGAAGCCCGTCTTCTCCGGTGACCACATCGAGCGTGCCGGTGACGATCTCCTCTTCTCCGGCAAGCCCATCCAGCGGGCCATCGTCGCCGGCGAGGGTTTCCTCCGTCCCGGGGGGCGTGTCGGCCTGGGCCCGTTCGGCGTTCTCTGCCGGGTCCGCTGCGGGAGGGGATACTGGGGTGCCGGGGGCCTCGGTTGCTGCGGGGCTTGTGGTGGGGTTTGCGGTGGAGGTGGGGGTGTCGCTGGCGGGGGCCAGTGGCGCGGGCTTGGCGGTAGTTGTCTGGGGGGCTGCGACCTCGGACGTCGGCGCGGCGGTGTCGCCCTGTGTCGGCGTGCTCTCGCCTTCGGGAGCCACGGGTGCGTCTGGCGTGGCGGCAACCGGCCCTGCCTGTCCGGCGGGCGCGGTGGGGTCCGTCTTTGCCTGCAGCGCGGCGGTCGGCGTGGTGGCCGTGGCGCCGGGTGCGGAGGGCTCAGAGCTGTCGGACATGTCGCTCGCGGCAGCCGTGCGTCCCGCACCGTCGGCTGCCAGCGCAGCGCCGGGGGCCGCATCTGCGGCGGGGGTGCCGGTTGAACGGGGGGGCTCGAAATTCGGGTCGCGCAGCGCCTCGCGGGCAGAGGCGGTGCCGGTCTGCGCCGCCAGCCCCATGCCGATCGCCGCGGCATTGGCGGCAGCGGCGGTTTGGCCGAAATCGCTGCGCGACGAAGACGGCGTGCGGTGCGGCGCATAGGGCTCGGCGGCGGCTGTCTCTTTCGACAGTCGCTGCTCGCTGTTGCGATCCTTGCCCTTCGAGTCAGACACCAAGGTCTCTCCTTTTGCGATTCACGCTGCGCTCCCGGTCGCGCTGATACGGTCTTGCGGGCATCCCGGCGCCCGCGGGGCTGGGCGAGGGGGGGAGTCTTTCGCGCAGGGTATACCGCGCCACAGCGATAATACAGCAAAAGAAATCTAAAAGTCTATAACCCAAAGTATGTGTCCGCCCGACGATAGCGCAAAGGCCCGTCGGCGCCGGTCGGGCGGGGCGTTGCGGGGGCACGCATGGGGCCATGCATAGGGGGGTCACACACAGGGGGCCATGTACGGGGCGAGTCACGGGGCCGGCCATGGGCCCCGCGCGGGCGAGCCAGTGCGCCCATGCCCTCAGACATCTCGGACGGGACAATTTTTTTCTGGGATGCATCCAAACCCGACCGCCGCCGAGTCCTCTGGGTATCAAGGCCGCGGATTGGCCGCGCCGAGACCTGAGGAGACCGACCCATGCCCAAGCATATTTCCGCCCTGACCCTGCTGCTGACCACCTCTGCCGCCACGGGCGCGCTTGCCGATGATCACGGCGCGCTGACGGCGATCGGACTGAGCGGCGACAAGATGCTGCATATGATCGACGCCACCACCGCCACGGTGACCAGCTCCATGGAAGTCTCTGGCGTCGACCGGCTGCTCGGCATCGATCTGCGCCCCTCGAACGGTCAGCTGATCGGCGTCACCGACAGCTTCGAGATCGTCGAGATCGACCCCGAGACCGGCGCCGCCACGGTGATCTCGACCATGGACAAGGAGCTTATGATCGAGGGCGACGCCCCGGTGATCGTCGACTTCAATCCGATGGCGGACAAGCTGCGCTTCATGTCGGGCATCACGAACCACCGCGTCGATATCGAGAGCGGCGGCGTGACGGTCGACGGCTCGCTGGCCTTCGAAGAGGCCGACATGCATGCGGGCGAGGCTCCGGCCATCGTCGCGGCGGCCTATATCAACAGCTACGGCAAGCCCGAAAGCACCGCGATGTATGACATCGACAGCACCATTATCGCGCTGATCCAGCAGACCTCGCCCAATGACGGCACGCTGGCGGCGATCGGCAAGCTCGGCATCGAGGGCGCGGAGCATTACGCCTTCGATATCGCCACCGACGCCGAGGGCGGCAACACCGCCTGGCTGGTGGCGGCGGGCCAGCTGCACACCGTCTCGCTCGAGGATGGCTTGGTTCAGGAGAGCTGGGACATCGAGGACGCCGGCGATGCGATGCTGCGCGACATCACCTTCATGACCACCGGCATGTAAGGCCGGGCAACGCGAAGCCCCGCGGCAGAGGACGCCAGGGCAAGCCGCTCCGGCGGGCGCGGGGTCTCCGCGCCCGCTGAGCGCCCGCTGAGCGCCCGCTGAGCGTGCGCTTCCGGCGCGGACTGGCGGAGTGAGCCGGGCGGTCAGGAATGGGCGGTTGGGACCGAGCAGATCGGACTGGGCAATGCGAACCGGGCAGCTCGAACCAGGCCTATCGAACTGGGCGCGCAGGCGCCCGCGGCACCGCAGAATTTGACAGGCCGCATCATGGCCTCTAGCCCTTGGACATGGCCGCTTCGCAACAGGGTGGCACAGGGGGAGCGACAGGTCACGTGACGGATCATGCAGCCTTGATCAGGGCCTGCGCAGGCGGCGACACCGCGGCCCTGCACGGCATCATGTCGGCGGAAGGCGGGCGCATGCTAGGCATCGCGCGGCGCATGCTGGGCCGCGCCGATCTCGCCGAGGATGCGGTGCAGGAGGCGCTGGCGCTGGTCTGGCTCCGGGCGCATCAGTTCGACCCGGGCCGGGGCAGCGCCAGGGGTTGGATCTACACCATTCTGCGCAACCGCTGCCTGACCATGCTGCGCAGCGAGGACCGCGAGGTGGCAACGGCCCCCGAGGTCATCGACCGCGCCTCGGAGCGCGGAGTGGTCGATGCCGCCTTCGACCGGCTGCCAAGCGCATCGGATCTGCGGCACTGTTTGGAAGGGCTGGACGAGGCGACGCGGCTGGCGATCCTGTCGGCGCATGTGCTGGGCCACAGCCATGGCGAGATCGCCGGGCGGCTAGCGACACCGCTGGGGACAGTGAAGGCGCGCATCCGCCGCGGCCTGCTCAAGCTGAGGGAGTGTCTGTCATGACGGAACGTTCTCTTGACCTGCTGATCGACGAGGTCGTCCTCGGGCTGGCGTCCGAGGTCGATGTGGCGCGGCTCGAAACGCTGGCTGCCGGCGATCCCGAGGTCGCCGCGCGGCTCGAGCGGGCGCGCCAGCGTTTCGCCCCGCTCGACGAGACCGCCGAGGAGGTTCCGCTGCCCGATGGCTTCTGGGAGCGCCTTGCGCCGCGGCTGGAGCGCCCGGTCGAGGCGGTGCCGCCCGCCGCGCCCGAAATCACCCAGCCTGAAACTGCCCAGCATGAAACCACTGGCGCCGACGTCATCGCGCTGGTGCCGCTGCGCGCGCGCGTCGCCCGCTGGCGCAGTGCCGCCGTCGGTGGCATCGCCGCCAGCCTGCTGCTGGCCGCGCTGCTCGGTTGGTCGCTGCTGTCGCAGCCGGAGTCGCGGGTGGTGGCGGTGCTGCTGGATGATCGCGGCGAGGCCATCGCACTCGTCGAAAGCAGCTCGGACAACACGACCCGCGTCACCCTGCTGGAACGGCCGGATGTGCCCGCCGGGCAAGTGATGCAGGTCTGGACCAAGCCCGAGGAAGATGGCCAGCCGGTGTCGCTTGGCCTGCTCTCTGCCGGGCTGTCACGGGTGCTGAGCGTCGAGGGTCTGCCCGAGCCGCATCCGACGCAGCTTTATGAGATCACCTTCGAGCCTGCGGGCGGCTCGCCGACCAACCTGCCGACGGGTCCGATCCTCGGCAAGGGGCTTGCCAAGGAGCCGGTGACCTAAGGGGGTGAGGATGAAAGGGGGGCGACCCGCAACGGGAGGGGGCTGCCGTCAGGACCATCGGAACGTCTGGCCTGAGGGGAAGTAGTGGTGTGGCTGTGGAGGTGGGATGTGGTGACGGGGCTCTTCACCACATCGCGGGAAGGCAGCGCTAGGTGCCTTCCGCCGCTTGCGTGGCTGCTCAGGCAGCGCTGCTCAGGAAGCTGATGACGGTCACCAGGACCGCGGCGCCGACGATGAGTTCGAAGGCCTGGGCACGGATCCAGCGGCGGGATTTCTGCTGTGCGGCGCGTTCGATTTCGAGCTGGCTCATGGTGTCGTCCTCCGGGTCTTCCTGAATTTCAGAGCAGGTCACTTGCTGTCCCGCTCTGAAGACATGGATACCCCGCGCCATCGCCGAGGAGCAGCCCCGCGCCGGGCTAGATCAGGGCGAAAAGGGAGGCACCGGATAGCGCGAACGGAGAGGGCCCGGCCCGCGGGTATCTCGAACCTATCCTTTAGGATTGGTTCTCGGAGAGCCCCGCGGGCCCCAGACCGGCCAGCCCCCCGCGCGCCGCGGCCGCCCGGTGCGTGCCGCATGGCCTGCGGGGCTGTTGGCAAGGGGCTGTTTTAAGGCGAGTTTGCGGGCGATGGCCGGACGAGGGCCTGCAAAAGCGGCTCGCCAACAGGAGAGCCGCGCCACCAGCCTGCCAAGGAGCGGCCAGCGCTGCAGAGCCTGAACCGGAGGGTGCCAAGACCTGCCCTGCCAACGGGCGGCCCGCATCGGGAGAGGCGGCAGCAACAAAGTCTGCCAACGAGCGACCTGAACCGCGGAGGGGTGCCCGCCCGCAGGTAAGGTCAGCGCAGGGCCTCGGACAGCGCGCGGCGCGAGGCCGGTGTCGCCATCTGATCGTGAAGCTGCTGGAATTCGGCGCGGGCCTGTGCCTTCTGTCCCGAGTTCAGGTAGGCGTAGCCGCGCAGCAGCGCGAGATCGCGGCGCACCACGCCGGTAACGCGCTCAAGCTCGTCGAAATAGGCAATGGCGCGACCGTAGTCCCGGCGGTTGTAGGCGGCGACGCCACGCTTGTCGAGAATCTGGCTTTCGATCTCAAGCCGCTGATCCGGGGTGAAATGCGTCGCCGCCGCGACGCCCGCGGCTTCGTCCACCATGTTCAGCTGCAGCATGACCAGCGCCTGCCCATAGCGGGCATCGCGGCGGCCCTGCGCGGACGGCGCGCGGCTGGCGGCATCGGCGAAATCTGAAAGCGCCTGCATGGGCCGGTCCGCGTTGAGCGCGCACCAGCCGCGCTGCGCAACGGTCTCGGGATTGCGCGCGGTGGCAGTGGCGGCTAGGCAGCTGGCCCAATCGCCGCGCTCGGCGGCGCCGCGCGCCTGCGACAGCCCGGCAGAGGCGGGCGCGGTGCGGGTGGTGCTCGGTGCCGGCGACTGCAGCGCTGCGGCGCGCTGCGGCCGGCCCACCGGGCGCAGGCTGACGGCCGGGGGGACCCCCGCCGCGCCGGGCGCGCCCGGCGCGATCTCGAGCGGGGTCAGGGGATCGAGCGGGCGCGCGCCGGTCTCGGCCTGCGCCTGCGCCAGCATCCCGGCGCGGAGCCTGTCCTCGATCGAGGTCAGGCGGACGGCGGCGGCGGGGGCCTGTTCGCGGGTGAGATCGGCGAGCCGCTCGAGCTGCGCGAGGCTGGCGATATCCGCGGATTTCTCCAGCGTCGCGACAAGGATGTCGGGGTCGGAGCAGCTGCGGGTGATGCCGGTGTAGACCCCGAGTGCCGAGGTGACATCGCCGATGGACTGGTATTGCTCGGCCAGAAGCCAGGCATTGTTGACCCGCTCGCAGCGCAGCAGGGCGGAATTGTTGCGCGCGACGCGGATGGCTACGTCGGGGTTGTTCGCGGCGACCGCGGTATCGAAACTGGCCTGCGCCTCAGAGAGCGCCAGGGTTTCCAGCAGCTCCGCCGAGGGGGCCCAATTGGGGTATTCCCGGCTGATGTCGGCGATGGTCCCGCGCGCGGCTTCGAATTCCCCGGCTTCGACCTGCCGGTAGATGCGGTCGATCATCTCGCCGGGCACGTTGCGTTCGAGCTGGCCCAGATCATCGGGAACCACCCAGCCGGGGTATTGCAGCTGCAGCCGTCGGATCTCGGAGGTGACCGCCTGCTGGTTGTTCTCGGACATGTAGAAGCGCAGCGCCTGAAGGTCGGCGTCGGTGGGAGACTGCGACAGCGCCGGTGCGCCGGTGAGGCAGCAGGCAGCGACGAGCGAAAGACCTATGTGCCTGAGTTTGCTCATATCGGGATACACATCGGCGAGGCTTCGATCTGGGCGATCATGGTAAAAAGTTGCAGCGTTCCCGGATAGTAGGGCGATCCGGTCGAGAAGGGCGGGATTCGAGATCCGACGCTCTGCCGCACAGTGCATTTGGCGAGCGCCGAGATCGCCTTGTAGCCCGGATCGTTGCTGGTCGAGAGCGCGCGCCCGGTCTCGCGGTCAATAACCGTGGCGACCAGGCCCGGGGCTACCTGCTCCTGTGCCTCGGCGTAGCGATATACGGCGGGGTGATCGCGCAGCCCGGACCAGATCAGGTAGAGCGGCAGACGCATGGCCTCGTAGCCGGAATCGAAGGAATACCCCTCGGCGGCGCGGATGCCGCTGGGTGTCACCTCGACCCAATCGGGCACGACGCCGTCCTGCGCCAGTGTCCGCGCCACCTCGACGGCACCGCGGGCGGCCTGCGCGAGGACAGGCGCATCGAGGTCGGTGGCAAGCTCGGTCATGGCCAGCGGCATGGCGTAACACGGGTTGTAGATGAAGCCGGTGTCGGTCTCGAACCCCTGGGCACCCGGGATCAGCAGCGGATCCAAGCCTTCACCGCCGGGATGCGGCGCGATGCAGGACGCCACGATGTCGGCGACTATGAGCCGCGCGGTCTCGCGGTACTCGGGGACGTTGAACCGGCGCGCGGCGCGCAGCAGCGCCCAGGCCCGGAAGAGATCGCCGTCGCTGGCGTTGTTGAGGTCGGGCACCTTCACCGGATCGTCGGGGAACCAGCGCCAGGCCATCAGGTTGTCCGAGCGGATGGCGAGGTTCAGCCGCGCCCAGGTCTCCATACTGTCGAATGAGCGCTGGTCGCCGAGGGTCGCCGCCAACAGCATGCCGTAGCCCTGGCCCTCGGAATGGCTGGATCTGCGCTGCAACTGATCGACGACGCGGCCGGTCGCATCCAGGTTCGAGGACCGCCACGCCAGCCAGACATCTTCCAGCTTCGCCTCCAGCCCGAGGGCCTGGGCCGCAACCTCCGGGGCAGCGCCATTCAGCGCGGCCAGGGCTGCCATTCCCGAAAGCAAACTGCGCCGGTTCATGTCTTTCTCCGTCGGCTCACGATCAGGAGCCCCATTGCCGACAGTGCGCAGCCGATGGCGAGCAGGAAAAGGGGGGCGATGTACCTTCCCGGCGAGAGTGTAACATAGTTGCCGACAACGGCGCGGGCGTTCCGCAGGGTCAGCGGCTCCAGCAGGCTGAGCGGGCGGTTGGCCGATCTCCAGACCTGCCACTTGCCGTCGAAGCCAAACAGCGAGACCTGTCCCTTCGGCCCTTCCGAGCGGTCATGCATGTCCACCAACGAGGCAACCAGTCGCTCGTAATCTGTGTTGGGGCGCACCACCAGCCACAGGTCTTCGGGGGTCTCCATGCTCGGCTGGATCAGCATCGCCTCGGCGGAGCGGTCCAGCAGCCAGCTGTCGAGATCGGATTCGGGGCCGCGCCAGAGCGAGGCGATCTTGCCCTTCAGCTCGCGCAGCCGGCCGATGGCCTCGCGGCGGTCGACGAAGACCCGCCACCAGCCGCGCTGATCGACGGTGGCCCAAGGGTCCGGGCCCTGTCCGGTGGGCGCCGGCGCCGAAAGCAGCACCTCCTCGAGCATCGAGACGTTCTTGCTGACGATATCGCCGGGAATGCTCGACAGGTCGGCGGGGATCCCGATCCGGATGCTGCCGATCCGCGGCAGGCCATTCTGCGCCGCCGCGCCGCGCTCGTCCGGGGCGTAGATCGAGGCGATCTGCGGCAGTAGGCCGATGGGCAGGCTGCGCTGCGCCGCCTCGCTCATGGAAATCCGCGAGACGTCGAGCGAGGCAAGGGTGCGGTCGATCCGCGGCAGCGTCATGCTCGGGCTTGCCGGGACATCGAGCCGGGTGGTGTCGAAGACCTGGAAGACCGGCTCGGATCTGGGCGCGCAGGCGGCATCGGCGGGCTCGCCAGGCACGAGCGCCTCGAAGCTCAATTCGTTCACCCCGGGCTGCAGCTTGCTGGCGGCGAAGGGGATCGGCAGCGGATCAAGCCGCCGTCCGGCCTGCGCGGGATCGTCCAGCGGCAGCAGGCGCACGGTCTCGCCGTTCAGCTTCACCAGCAGCAGCGAGCCGGCGGGCAGATCCTCTGCAAAGGCATAGTCCAGCCGCAGGCGCGCCTCTTGCGAGGCGAGCACCAGCCAGTCCCACGGCAATCGGAACGAAATCGACTGGTCGATGTAATGCCCGCGCCCTTCGAGCGTGCCGACGCCGAGATCAGACAGGGTCTGCGGCGCACCGGGGGTCGCTTCGGGCAGGGTCTTCTCGTAGCGCAATTCGCCGAGCGCGCCGGTCAGCAGCGCCTCGATCTTTTCGGCCTCGCCGCTGTTGGTGAGCAGCACGATGGCGCCGTCGCCGCCGTGGCGAAACGCCGGCAGGTCGGGCATCGCGTATTGCTCGGGCAGGGCGGTCACCCGCGCCAGCGTGGTGCCGGGCGGGGCCACGGAATAGTAGTCGTCGACGGTGATCTCCGGCGGCAGCCCGCCGAACAGGCTTTCGATCCGCGCCACCGACGGCGAGGCATTGATCACCTGCACGAAATTCGCGTTCGCCAGCTCGAAATTCCCGCCCTGACCGAGCTGCGCCGCGATGGCGGCCATGAAGCCCAGCGGGTCGGGGCCAAGATCGGACCGTGGCACCGTGATGCCGCTGCGGTGCGCGATGATATCCGTCCAGAGCCCAAACGAGGCATCCGGCCCGCAGAGCACCCGGTGGACCTGTTCGAGGCGCAGCTCCACAAGGTTGCGCCCGGCCTTCAGCACACCGTCGGGAACGGCGAGCGGTGCCGTGCCCGCCGCCGAAAAGTTGTCGAGCCGGATGGTGCCGATCTCGGTGCCGTTGACCATGACCGTGGCATGCGAACGCTCGGGCAGCAGGTTGATCGAGCTCAGCGTCGCCACCTCCAGCATCGCGCCGTCGATCTGCCGAGGTAGAAACAGCCAGAAGCCCTCCGCTGGGTATTCGCCCTGCATGCGGTGGCCGGCGGTCTCGCCGTCCTGCGGGCTGCGCGGACGCAGCGGCAGCAGCACATCGCTGGCCTGCTCGCTTTCGCCGGAGGCCGGTCCGGCGGCTGTGTCGGGGGCGGGCCATTGCTGCCGGTTGGCGGGCTCGCCCGGAAGCCCGGGTTGCGGGCGCAACGGGGCATCGCGCGAGGTCCCGGCGGGCGGGAACGCATCAAGCTGGATCTGCTGCGCGCCGGTCCAGGAAGTCTGCAGCGCGAGGGCGGGAAGGATGGCCAGGATCAGTCGTCTGGTCGCATGCATGGCGCTACTCCTCGACCCTGAGGTAGTCGTCGGGCTGCGCGGCAATCGCCGGAACCGTCACCGCAACGGTCGCTGGGACAGCTGCCCGCTCGGTGGCCCTTGCGGACGCTGTGAAGGCATCCTCGAACAGGGTTTCATCGGCCTCGGGCTCGCCGCTGCGCCGCGTCAGCTCGCGCGCGAAGTCGAAGATGGTGCGCGGCAGGGCGATCGCACTCTTGGCCAGAACATAGAGCAGACCGGCGACCAGTGTGCTGCTCTGCGCGTGCAGCTTGCGGAAGAACTGCCACCTGCGGCTGTCGCCGTAGACCACATGGGCCGTCAGCCGTGCCGCCTGTACCATCTGCTCCGGGGCGACCCTGAGTTCGATCATGGTGCCGTCGACCCCCGCGCGGACTTCGGAGACGGTCAGCGGCAGGGCGGTTTCGAGGTCTGGGGCCTTGGGCAGGCTCGGGTAGAGCGTGACATTGGCGCCGATTTGCTCGGCGCTCCAAGCCTCATGCGCGAGGTCCTTGACCTGCAGCTGCAGGCGCTCGGGGCTGGCGGAAACGATCGCCACCTGATCCTCGCGCTGCGCCTCCGGGGCGCCGTGTTCGGCGCTGAAGTTGCCAACAGGATCGGCAGTGAGATTGGCGCTGCCGGCGGGTTCGGCTCGGGTGATCCGCCCCGAGGCGGAAACCGCGGTGCGCGGCCGCAGCAGCCGGCGCGGGCGCTCGAAAACCGCGCGCAGGGCGAAAGCCGCCAGCACAAAATTGTAGAGCGCCCAGGCCCCGACGATCTGCACGACCGAGCGGTCGCCGGGAAAGGCGTACCAGCGGTAGGCCCCGGCGGCGAGCCCCGCCAGCAGCAGCAGCACCAGAAGCGTGAGCGGGCGGTAGATCGGCGACAGGAACGCATGCTCGAGGCTGCCGTCCTTGGCGGTCACCTTGAAGGTCGCCGCGCGCGGGCGTAGCACGGTCTCGACCAGCGCCTTGAGCAGATAGGGGGTCTGCGCGATTTCGTAGACCTCGGAAATCTGCGGCCATCGCACCTCGGAGAACAGCGCATTCTGCACCATGAAGCCGATCAGCAGGTAGGGCAGGATGTAGACGAAGACCTCTTCGGGCTCGACGACGAAAATCTCGAGGCCGAAGAACAGGTAGAACAGCGGGCTGAGCAAAAAGATCGTGCGGACCAGTGGGAACAGCCAGAAACTCATGGAATTGAGGTAGCACAGCCGCTGTGGCAGCGAGAGCCCGCTGCGGAAGATCGGGTTCTTGAGGATCAGCATCTGGATCATCCCCGTCGCCCAGCGGCCGCGCTGCTGGATGAAAGAGGCGAAGGTCTCGGGTTGCAGACCCGCGATCATGGCGTGATCGAGATACATGCTCTCCCAGCCGCGGGCATGGATGTCGAGCGCGGTTTCGGCGTCCTCGGTGATGGTCTCGCCTGAGATGCCGCCGACCTCGTCGAGCGCCCGGCGCCGCAACAGCGCGGCCGACCCGCAGAAGAACGCGCCGCCCAGCCGGTCGAGCCCCCGGTGGATCTCAGAATAGAACATCTCGTTCTCCGAGGGGCAGTTCTCGGGAAGGGCGAGGTTGCGTTCGATCGGGTCGCGGTTGGTGAAGAAGTGCGGGGTCTGCACCAGAAACAGCCGCGGGCGTTCGGCGAAGTAGCCGACGGTTCGCGCAAGGAAATCCGGCGTCGGCACGTGGTCCGCATCGAGGATCAGCACAAGCTCTCCGCTGACCTTCTGCAGGGCTGCATTGAGGTTGCCGGCCTTGGCGTGCTCGTTCTTTGGACGGGTGGTGTAGACCACGCCGAGCTCGCGGCAGAGCGCCTGCAGGTTTGCCCGGCGCGCCTGCGCCTTTTCCGAAATCGCCGGATCACTATGGGCGCAGCGCTGATCGGTGCCACCGTCATCGCAGAGCACGACGGTCTTCTTGTCATCGGGGTACGAGATGCGCTTGGCTGCGGCCAGCGTGACCGCCAGCAGCTCGGGGCTCTCGTCGTAGCTCGGCACAAGGATATCGACCGTCGGCACGTCGCTGAGCTTGATCGGCGCGGGTCGCGGGTGGGTTACAGGATCGGCGGTGACCAGCGCGGTGAGAAAGAACAGCCCGACGGTGAAAGTCTCGGCCCCGAACAGGATCAGCGCCGCGATCAGCGAGACCGGATCGTCCGGCGACGGCAGCGTCTCGAAGGCGCGCCAGAGCCAGTAGCGCAGCACGAACACTCCGGCGATCGACATCACCACGAAGCGTATCGAGATCCGCGTGCCGACCAGCGGTTTTAACGCGTAGATCAGCACACAGGCGATCAGCGCCAGCAGGCCCTGCGTGCTGACCGAGATCGGCACCGAGGCCAGAAACAGCAACGGCACGGTAAGCACCACCCAAACTCCGAACAGCAGGAGAGAGGTGGCGGGCTGCGCATTGGATGACTTCATGGAAGCGGCCCCGCCAGCGGTGAGAGCATTTGTGGGGCAGCGACGGGATCAAGCGGGCTTGCGGCAAATCCGACCGCTGCGGGCCCGATCGGGGCCAGCGCCTCTTCCTCGCTGCCATGGAGACAGTTGCGCAGCATCATGTCCATGGCCGGCGTGCCGCGCAGCACGGTGCGGCTAGTGGCCTCGAGACGGCGGAACGCCAGCACGCAGTTGAGCCCGGCATTGTTGGTCCAGCGCGCCCAGCTCATCATGCCGAGCGCGTCCTCGGTGGTGCGGAACGTCAGCTCCTCGAAGCGTTCGAAGGGCGGCGGCGTGCCCTGCGACGAGGCCAGCAGATCGGCCGGACGGAAGCGCCCGCCAAGCGAGAGCGGCGAGCGTTCGGACTGCAGCAGGATGAAATTTTCGCCGCGCATGGCGGTCAGATTGGGCAGTAGGATGCGCTGCTCGGTGATAGAGCGGTAGCGGCGCTCCAGCACCATCTCGGCCTCCGGCACCGAGATCCACGCGCTCGACAGAGGCTGATACTGGTAGGGCGCGTCGTCAAGGCGCGCTTGAAACTCGGTGTAGCTGAGCGGAAAGCTCGCGCAGGCCGCAAGCAAAAGGCATGGAAACCCCAGCAAGAGGAGGCAAGTCATGCGGGCGACCTTTGCCGCCATTCTACTGCTCTGACAGGGCATAAACGTGGAAACCAAACCTAGCATCAAGCGCTTGTAACTAGCTTGAGCGGACTCAGATAGCAGGTCTATAGGCGAAGTCTCGCTGCAGGGCCATGCGTTGCTGATTTGGTACGCGCCAGAAAACGTGCAGCCTTAGCCTTATCGTGGTGCTTGCCTTCGTCGCCGCCTGTGCGGATGGTCAGCAAATTCAACCACTGACCAAGGGCTTCGTCGAGGGCAGCTTCTCCGCGAGCGATGCGGCCGTGGCGGCATGCCGGGCCAAGCTGTGGGCGGAAACCTCGGGCAGACTGAAGGTCGTCGGATCGAAAGCCGCGGGCGCAAGAAGCTCGGTCTACATGAGGATCGGTCCGAGCGGCGCCCCCTGGCGCTGCCAAGTGGGCTCGGATGGGAGTAACCCGACCGTCGGATTCATGGGTTATGGCGGGATGGGGTAAATTCTGAGCTGACATTCAACGAATTGGCGCTCAATCGAATCCAGAGCAGGGTAGGGCGGACGCCGCATGGCGGCCTGACACGCATGATGGAGGTCGGTGTGTGCGAAGTGTCGAACCATTGTCATTCGTGTGTAAAGTGTCGAAGCCGTTTCACGGGGAGGAACATGTACCTTCTCGGAGCGAGGGCGTGCAGGTGAAAAGCAGCGGGCCATCAAAGGATTGTGCGCGCCGCATGCCTTGCTGGCAAAATCTGGGAACAGCAGGTCTTTCGCTTCATGGACCCGATGCACGTCTTGCTAATTGACGTGCTGTGCGACATAGCCGCCTTCGATCTTTTATTTGCCCACCAGATCAATGAGCAGCCTCACGACCTGAGACGCTTCTCACCCCTCTCACTACCGGCCATCCGGTGGGGCGCGAGCCAGTGTGAATTTTCATTTTTGAGTTGGAGGTCAGCTGGGAGTCTCTTCTGAGCATGCCAAGAAGACACGCTGTTCATTTTGTTGGGAGCGGTGCGGGAAGCATGATCGGAGTTGTGTTAGTCAAGCGGTGTTTGCTGATTTGAAGGGCGCGACGGGTGAAAATCGAACCGACGAAACTGCAGGGCGTTCTGGTCCTGACCCCGCGGCGGTTCGGTGACCACCGCGGATTTTTTTCCGAATGCTACAGCCGCAAGGCCTTCGCCGAGGCGGGGCTCCACTACGATTTCGTGCAGGACAACCACTCGCTCTCGATGACCCCCGGCACGGTGCGCGGGCTGCATTTTCAGGCGCCGCCGCGGGCGCAGGACAAGCTGGTGCGCTGCGGGCGCGGGGCGCTCTTCGATGTCGCCGTCGACATCCGCAAAGGCTCGCCCACCTACGGCCAATGGGTGGGCTATGAGCTCAGCTTCGAGAACGGACGCCAGCTGCTGGTGCCGGCGGGCTTTGCCCATGGCTTTGTGACGCTGCAGCCCGAGACCGAGATCATCTACAAATGCTCGGACACTTACGCCCCCGAGACCGAGGGCGCTGTGGTCTGGAACGACCCGGACATCGGCATCGACTGGCCCTTCGCGGGAGAGGCGGTGCTTTCCGAGAAAGACGCCGACGCGCCGCGGCTGAAGGACATCGACAGCCCGTTCACCTTTGAGGGGTCTTTCGCATGAAACTGCTGATCACCGGCGGCGCCGGATTTATCGGCTCGGCCGTGGTGCGGCTGGCGGTGGCGCGCGGCCATGAGGTGGTGAACGTTGATGCGCTGACCTATGCCGCCTGTCTCGACAATGTCGCCTCCGTGTCGGACAGCCCAGCCTACGCCTTCGAGCAGGCCGACATCCGCGACCGCGCGGCGCTCGACCGGGTGTTTGCGGCGCATACCCCCGACGCGGTGATGCATCTCGCCGCCGAGAGCCATGTGGACCGCTCGATCGACGGGCCGGGCGATTTCATCGAGACCAATATCACCGGCACCTACAATATGCTCGAAGCCGCGCGGGCCTATTGGGCGGCGCAAGGCAAGCCCGAGCGCTTTCGCTTCCACCATATCTCCACCGATGAGGTCTTTGGCTCGCTGCCCGCCGATCCGCAGGTGAAGTTCACCGAAGACACGCCCTATGATCCGCGCTCGCCCTATTCGGCGTCCAAGGCCAGCTCGGACCATCTGGTGCGCGCCTGGCATGAGACCTACGGGCTGCCGGTGGTGCTGACCAACTGCAGCAACAACTACGGGCCCTATCACTTCCCCGAAAAGCTCATCCCGGTGGTGATCCTGAACGCGCTGGCCGGAAAGCCGCTGCCGATCTACGGCACGGGCGACAACATCCGCGACTGGCTCTACGTCGAGGATCACGCCGACGCGCTTTTGCTGGTGGTGGAAAAGGGCGCGCTGGGGCGCAGCTACAACATCGGCGGCGAGAACGAGCGCAGCAACCTCGAGCTGGTGAAAACGCTCTGCGCGATCCTCGATAGCAAACGCCCGAAGGAGAGCGGCAGCTACGCCGATCAGATTTGCTTCGTCAGCGACCGCCCGGGCCATGACGCGCGCTATGCGATCGACCCGAGCCGGATCCGCGACGAGCTCGGCTGGCGCCCCTCGGTGACCGTCGAGGAAGGCCTCGAGAAGACCGTGGACTGGTATCTGGGCAACGAGGCCTGGTGGCGCCCGCTGCAGGCGCGGCACGGCGTCGGGCAGCGGCTGGGGAAGGGGTAAACATGGCACAGCAACGCAAGGGCATCATTCTGGCCGGCGGTTCGGGCACGCGGCTCTATCCGATCACCATCGGCGTGTCGAAACAGCTGCTGCCGGTCTACGACAAGCCGATGATCTACTACCCGCTCTCGGTGCTGATGCTGGCCGGGATCCGCGAGATCTGCCTGATCACCACGCCGCAGGATCAGGCGCAGTTCCAGCGCACGCTGGGCGACGGCAGCCAATGGGGCATCTCGCTGACCTATGTGGTGCAGCCCAGCCCCGACGGGCTGGCGCAGGCCTATCTGCTGGCCGAAGACTTCCTTGATGGCGCGCCCTCGGCGCTGGTGCTGGGCGATAATATCTTCTTCGGCCACGGGCTGCCGGACATGATGGCCGAGGCCGATGCGCGAGAGAGCGGCGGCACGGTCTTTGGCTATCACGTGGCCGATCCCGAGCGCTACGGCGTGGTGGATTTCGACGAGGATTTCCGCGCCACTTCGATCATCGAGAAACCCGCGGTGCCGCCGTCGAACTACGCGGTGACCGGGCTTTATTTCCTCGATGGCACGGCCCCCGAGCGGGCGCGTCAGGTGCAGCCCTCGCCGCGCGGCGAGCTGGAGATCACCACGCTTTTGGAGATGTATCTGCACGAGGGCGCGCTCGACGTGAAGCGCATGGGCCGCGGCTATGCCTGGCTCGACACCGGCACCCATGGGTCCTTGCTGGACGCGGGCAACTTCGTGCGCACGCTCACCGAGCGCCAGGGCCAGCAGGTGGGCAGCCCCGATGAGATTGCTTTCCAGATGGGCTGGCTCGACCGCGCAGCGCTGGCGGCACGCGCCGAGAAATTCCGCAAGAACGGCTATGGTGCCTATCTCGAGGCGCTGCTGACCTCCTAAAGGCACCAGCACCCTTCTGGTCACGCATCAGGCCAGACCGCGGACCACCTCAAGGCGGTTTCGGTTGATCCGCCGCCTGCCGCCGCGCTATCCAGCAGGAAATTTCTTGAGGCGGGTGGTCCCGATGCGTCAATCTCACTCTGCCGCCCTCTGGGCGGTCTTTTCCGTACAATCGTGCTGCGCCGGGGAGCGATCATGAGCGCGGTCATCTTCATCCCCGCCCGCTATGCCTCATCGCGTTACCCGGGCAAGCCGCTGGTCGAATTGACCGGCGCCAATGGCGAGAAAAAATCGCTGATCCAGCGTGCCTGGGAGGCAGCGCAGAGCGTCAAGGGCGTCTCGGCGGTCTATGTGCTGACCGATGACGCGCGCATCGCCGAGGCGGCGCGCGGCTTTGGCGCCGAGGTGCTGATGACCTCGGAGGCGGCGCGCAACGGCACCGAGCGCTGCGCCGAGGGCGTGGCGCAGCTGGAGCAGGCGCCGGACATCGTCATCAACCTGCAGGGCGACGCGCCGCTGACCCCGCCGTGGTTCATCGAGGCGCTGATCGAGGCGATGCAGAACCCGGCGGTCGAAATGGCCACCCCGGTGCTGAAGACCGATCCCGAGACGCTGGCCAATTTCGTCTCGGACCGTCACGCGGGCCGGGTGGGGGGCACCACTGCGGTGATGCGCAGCGACGGCACGGCGCTCTATTTCTCCAAAGAAGTGCTGCCCTATGTGGGCAACCTCGAAACCCCGCCCGAGGTCTGGCATCATGTGGGGGTCTATGGCTATCGCCCCGCGGCGCTGGCGCAATATGCCGCCTGGCCCGAGGGGCCGCTGGAGCGCGCCGAAGGGCTCGAGCAGCTGCGGTTTCTGGAGAATGGCACGCCGGTCACCTGCGTTGCGGTCGAGGCGCGCGGCCGGGTGTTCTGGGAGCTCAACAACCCCGTCGACGTGGCCCGCATCGAGGCCGTGCTGCAAAAGGAAGGCATCGCATGAAACCCGTAACGGTCAAAGACGTCACCTTTGCCAACGACGCGCCGCTGGCGCTGATCGCCGGGCCCTGCCAGCTCGAAAGCCTCGATCACGCGCGCATGCTGGCCGAAAAGATCGCCGCCGCCGCCGAGGCCGCGCGCACGCCTTGGGTGTTCAAGGGCAGTTTCGACAAGGCCAACCGCTCGTCGCTTTCCGGCAAGCGCGGGCTCGGCATGGAGGCGGGCCTCACGATCCTGTCGCAGATCGGCGCCGAGTTCGGCGTGCCGGTGCTCACCGACATCCACACCGCCGAGCAATGCGCCGCGGTGGCGCAGGCGGTGGACATCCTGCAGATCCCCGCGTTCCTGTCGCGCCAGACCGATCTGCTGCTCGCCGCGGGCGAGACCGGCGCGGCGATCAACGTCAAGAAGGGCCAGTTCCTCGCGCCGTGGGACATGGCCAATGTGGCCGCCAAGATCGCCAGCACCGGCAACGAGCGGCTGCTGCTCTGCGAGCGCGGCGCCAGCTTTGGCTACAATATGCTGGTCTCGGACATGCGCAGCCTGCCGATCATGGCCGAGACCGGCTACCCGGTGGTGTTCGACGCGACCCATTCGGTGCAGCTGCCGGGCGGGCAGGGCAGCTCCTCGGGCGGCCAGCGGCAGTATGTGCCGACGCTGGCGCGTGCCGCCGTCGCCGTGGGCTGCGCCGCGGTCTTCATCGAAACCCATGAGGATCCGGACAACGCGCCCTCGGACGGGCCCAATATGGTGCCGATCGATCAGCTGGGCGGCCTGCTGGCCAAGCTGCGGGCGCTCGACGAGATCGCCAAGACCAGCTGAGGTGGGCTGACAAGACGGGCTGAGGCAGGCGCGCCCGGGTGGGGCCTCTGGCGGCCGGACATAGGACATGGAGAGGTAGAAGATGGCACCGAAGTTTGGAACCAGCGGCCTGCGCGGCCTGGTGGTGGAGCTGACGCCGGATCTGGTGGCGGACCATGTGCGCGCCTTTGCCGCCGCCTGCGATCACGGCGGCACGCTCTGCGTCGGGCAGGACCTGCGCCCCTCCAGCCCGCGCATCGCCGATGACATCATCTCTGCCGCCCGCGCCGAAGGGCTGAGGGTGATCGACTGCGGCGCGCTGCCGACCCCGGCGCTGGCGCTGGCGGCGCAGGAGGCGGGCGCCGGGGCGATCATGGTCACCGGCAGCCACATCCCCGCCGACCGAAACGGGCTGAAGTTCTACACCCGCTCCGGCGAGATCACCAAGGCCGACGAGGCGGCGATCGCGGCGGCGCTCGGGCGCCCGGCTGGCAGCGCGGAAGGCGCGCTGGAGCAGGACCAGCAGGCCGCGGCCTGTTTCGTCGCGCGCTACACTGGCACGCTCGGAAGCACGGCGCTGGCGGGCAAGCGCATCGGCCTTTATGCCCATTCCGCCGTCGGCCGCGACGATCTGCGGGCGATGCTCGAAGGCCTCGGCGCCGAGGTGCTGGAGCTTGGCCGCTCCTCGCATTTCATCCCCGTCGACACCGAGGCGGTGGACCCCGACACCCGCGCGCAGATCAAAGCCTGGGTCACCGAGCATGGGCTCGACGCGCTGGTGTCGACCGATGGCGACAGCGACCGGCCGCTGCTGGCCGATGAGACCGGCACAATTGTGCCCGGCGACATCATGGGCCAGATCACCGCCGAAGCGCTGGGGGCCGAGGCGGTGGTCACGCCGATCTCGTCGAATTCGGGCGTCACCCGCAAGGGCTTTGGCCGGGTGCTGACCACCCGCATCGGCTCGCCCTTCGTCATCGCCGGCATGGAAGATCTGGGCGGCAAGGTCGTCGGCTATGAGGCCAATGGCGGCTTTCTGCTGGGGTTCGAGGCCGCCGGGCCCGACGGCAGCCTCGCGCCGCTGCCCACCCGCGATTGCATGCTGCCGCTGATCACGGTGCTGATCGCCGCCGGGGAGGGCCCGGTTTCGGCACGGGTCGGCGCCGAGCCGCCGGTGGTGACCATGGCCGACCGGCTGCAGGAGGTGCCGCAGGAAGCCTCGCAGCCCTTCGTGGCGCAGCTGCGCGAGGACGCGGGCGCGCGGGCGGAGTTTCTGTCGCGGCTCGGCGCCGCGGAGGTGGGCTGCGATCTCACCGATGGTGTGCGTATGACGCTGCCCGATGGGCGCATCGTCCATGTGCGCCCCTCGGGCAACGCGCCGGAATTGCGGCTCTACGTTGAGGCCTCGGACAGGGCCGGAGCCGAGGAGTTGATGGAGCGCGGGCTGGTAGAACTTCGCAGCGCCATCCTAGGATAATGATGTGGCAGACCCAATTTCATGGCTAAGCGTTTTGCTTTGCCAAGGGGCTCTCAGGCTTTCTGAGATGGCGCTGATTTGTCTGGCTAAGGTCGTGAACTCACGCCTGACCGCAAAGTCTGATCTTCCAATCTACGTAAGTCAGTTCTGGAGATCGACGAGCTTAGCCTTGAAGACTTTAGGGAGGCATTCGGTAGTCCCGGTATGTGCGGGGCGTCGCATTGAGGCGCAGCCTTAACCTTTCGTTCAGCATTTCATTTGTATGATGTGCCGAGAGAAAGGAGTGCCATGAGGACGAAAACTGTGTCTTTGGGCGACGTAGTGGCGGACTACATCAGCCGGTACGGACTTACCGAAAAGGCGAGGAGTTTTTTTCTCGAGCGCGTGGAGGAAGTGGCTTTTTCGGAGGGCTTGCGGCGCGCCGAAGATCAGGAGAATCTCTCTCCAAAGTGATGAAGAAGTTCGCTCCTTTGCCGAAACGGGTCGGCAGATTTGTCGTTTTCTGGCGAGACGGTGGTGCCAAGGCTGCGTAGGATTTCTTTGTCTGACAGATGGCCAAAGGAGGCTTCGCATGGCCTAGTGGGATGAACTGCCTTCCCACCAATCCACTGTTACTGTGGCAAGCACAGCTGGAGAAAGGAGCATCTGACGGACGCCGATGGAGTGCATAGCCTAATCCAAGAACTGAGAGCTATCGCGTTGCTCGCAGTGAGACCGGGCGAGGATCGCAGGACTGTAAATGAAGTGAATGTCGAATTTTGGGACTAGAGCTGTCTTGGGGCAACGCAGAGAGAGCCTGCCGACTTAGTCAGCGTGCTCCACGATCATGCGACCCGAGAAGGGGTCTACCAGAAGGCGAAGAGAATTGCGGCCATCATGGCTACCAGCACCAGCCCCCACAGGCGTACGTCGAGCAATCCCGATGTCGTGCCATCCGCCTTAGAAAACGCCGCGGCGGGCTTCCAGATGAGCATTTCCTCGGGCGCTTCGCGGGACGGGTAGACAGTTGCCGAGAGGCTAAGATGCAGAAGGCAGGAGGCGATGGTCATCACCCCGGCAGTGACGGTGTAGTGCAGCGGCCAGACACCGGTCTGCCCTAGAGCAAACAGCACCACTCCCAGCGCATGCATGGTGATGAGCGTTGCGAAGGCCGAGCGCTCGCTCACACGGCGGCTAACCGCGCCGAGGAAATAGATCGCCACGATGGGCGGTACGATGATCGAAAAGGCCTGTTGCAGGTAGGACCAGATACCACCTGCGTACTGGATGAGGGGCGCGACGAGCACCGCCATGATCATGAACACCAGTGTGCAGATACTGCCGTACTTGCGGGCCATCGTCGGCTCGACCGGTTCTGCGGGCTTGGTGATGAAGTCATGCACCACCAGCGTCGAGGAGCTATTGAGCGTGGAGTCGACCGTGGACATGATCGCCGCGACCAGCCCCGCGAGGACGAGCCCTGTCAGACCGGCCGGTAGGATTTGCGTGATCATCACGGGGAACACCATGTCCTGTTCGGGCAAATCAGGCAACAGAGGCACCGCCATCGCGCCCGGTAGCACCATGATAAAGAGCGGCACGCATTTGAGCAGCCCGCCGAGCAGCGCCCCGCGCTGCGCGTCCTGCAGGCTGCGCGCGCCGAGCACCCTCTGCACGACGTATTGGTTGGTGACCCAGTACCAGAAGCCGAGCATCCAGACCCCGAGGAACAGGCCTGGCCAGGGCAGGCTCGGGTCGTCTATCGGCTTGACCAAGTCGAGGTGGCCCTCGGGAAGTGCGTCGCGCACCGCGGTCCAGGAAAAATCGAGCGAGCGGAACATAAGAAAGGCGGTGATTGAGCACCCGATTAGGAGGATGATCGCCTGCAGAACGTCGGTGTATACCACCGCCTTGAGGCCGCCAGAGGCCGCGTAACCGCCGGCAAACATGCCGATTGCGAGGCAGC
This sequence comes from Salipiger sp. ABN3_019, assembly GCF_056158605.1. Taxonomy (NCBI): domain Bacteria; kingdom Pseudomonadati; phylum Pseudomonadota; class Alphaproteobacteria; order Rhodobacterales; family Roseobacteraceae; genus Salipiger; species Salipiger sp. ABN3_019. The sequence goes on along the minus strand of NZ_JBSWTP010000006.1, from coordinate 161,607 downwards.
TGGCCCAGAGTGGCACGTCGGGGAAGAACGTAGTCAGCACCACGCCTCCGGCGTAAAGGCCGCCCGCTGTTTCCACGACGACGGTGAAGAAGATGGTCAGTGCAGAGAAATACAGGCGCACGCGACGTGAATAGCGGCAGTCGAGCCACTCGGGTGTCGTAGTGATCTTGGCCTTGAGGTAGAGAGGCGCGAAAATGAAGGCGAGCATAAGCAACGGGATGCCCGACATCCATTCGAAGGCCGAACTGGCTATGCCGGTCGCATAGGCCGAGCCGGTCAGCCCGATTATTGTGGTTGTGGAGATATTGGAGGCGAACAGCGAAAAGCCGATGGCTCCCCAAGCCAGAGAACGTCCGCCGAGAAAGAGGTCTTCTCCAGTTTTGGTGCGCATCGAGACCCATATGCCGATGACCAGCACCAATAGAAGGTAACCGATGATGACCGCAATATCGAGCGCCGTGATGTTGGCCTGTACGGATTCCAATTTAATTCTCCAATATCGAAACAGGCGGGCTGGCGGGGCCATTGCCTAAGCAAGCGCAGGTTCGGGCAGATGGTTCAGGCATGCCGTGTCGGGCGTGAAAAAGCCGCGCGCCAGAAGGCGCGCGGCGGGGCATCAGTCGTCCCAGACTGGCAAACTTTCGAGCTGTCCTTCGGAGAGCTGGGTGGTGAAGTCGCCGTCTTCGTAGGTCATGTCCTCGAGCATAATGACCACGTCTTCGTCGCCGATATCTAAGAACCCACCGACCTCGATTACGGCGGCAACCGGGGTGCCCGACTTGTCGACCAGGATTTCCTCGACCTCGCCGACCTTGTCGCCTTCCGCGGTCATTATGTCCGCATCGTCGATCGAGCTCAGGTTACTGATGTCCATCGTCTGGGCCGCGGCGGCACCGCCGATCATCACGAAGGCAAGGGCATGCAATCCTAGATAGCGCATTGTCATCTCCACAATTCCTAAAGTTGCTAAAGTTCAACGCCGCGTGGCTGCCGAGAGTTCCTTTTTTGCAAAAGATTTCTTAGGCTTGTGCGGCCTGTCACTCGTGCCGGGAATACGAACCGAGTGATATTGCGATGCGGAGTGCAGAGGCGTGAACGCCTGCGTGACCTGCTGCCTCGCGATATAGCCAATCCTGATGAGGCCTACGAGGTGACAAGCGACACGGCAACCAGCAGGACGGTTCAAAGCAGACAGCGCTCAGAAGGACCGAAATGGCAGGAATTTCGCCGGGTTTGCGTCGCGTCTCGCCGTTGGACCTGTCGTTCATCACACTCTCTGATCTGGACCGCCGGGTTGCGGCGCGGTCCTGCCCGTTCGCTGCCCACCCCAGCGTGGCGACACGGTTCCCGAACCGTAAACGTACCATACATCACCTACGTCGGGGGCATTACCGCCAGTTGACCCTAGCGCTTCCAACTAGACAGGAAGGCTCGCGCGTGCTTCCTCGGGCAACAAGCGTGAGCCCGACCGACTGAGCGATGCGCAGCGCATAGTCGGTGGCGGCGGAGGGCGCGACGAGGGCCGTCGCCCCGATGGCAACGGTTTTCTGGACCATCTCGGCGGAAACCCGCGACGAGATCACTACCGCACCCTGCGCCGGGTCAAGCCCGGCGCGGCAAAGAGCCCCGGCGAGCTTGTCCAGCGCGTTGTGCCGCCCCACGTCCTCGCGTGCCAAGGCAATGCCGCGCCCCGGCACCAAAAAGCCCGCGGCGTGGCAGGCGCGGGTGCGGTCATGCCGGGGCTGGTGGTCGCGCAGTTGGTCCGGCGCCTCGGCAAGCTCGGCAGCGTCGAAGCGCGGACCCTCAGGCAGCGTGGGTAGCTCGCGCGCGACCTTGGCGAGGCTGTCGATACCGCACAGCCCGCAGCCCACCGGACCGACCATGGCGCGCTGGCGGCTCATCACCCGGCTCGACGCTTCAGGCGCCAGCCACATGCGCGCTTCCATCCCGTCGGTGTGGCACACGATCTCCAGCTCGCGCAGCTCGTCCGGACGGTGAAGGATACCTTCGGTCAGGGCGAAGCCGAGCGCGAAATCCTTCAGATCGTCGGGGGTGGCCATCATCACCGCCAGCGTGCTGCCATCGCAGGTCAGCGCCACCGGGGTTTCCTCGATCAGCGGCGGCAAGGCAGGGCGCGTGCCGGTCAGGGTCTGGTGCAGGCTCATGCGACGATCCTCACCGGCGTGCCCTTATAAGCGGGGGTCTGCGAGTTCTTCTCGTGATAAGCGAGCGGCACTAGTGGATTAAGCTCGGGGTAATAGCCCGCGATGCAGCCGTCGGGCAGATCGTAGGGCGTGACGGCAAAGCCCTCTACCCGCCGCGTCACCCCATCTTCGATGGCGGTTACAAGCGCCACCTTCTGGCCCTCGGTCAGCCCGAGCCGCCGCATCTCGCGGCGATTGATCATGACGATCTCACGTGCGCCACTCAGCCCTCGCAGCCGATCGGAAAAACCGTAGATCGTGGTGTTGAATTGATCGTTCGAGCGCAGGGTGATTAGCGTCATCACCTCCTCGTCCAGAGGGGCCGCGCCGAGCGCCGAAAGCGTGGTCGGGGGCGTGAATTGGGCCTTGCCGCTTTCCGTCTTCCAGACCCGATCGCGCGCCGGATTACCGCGGTAAAAGCCGCCGGGCTGCATCAGCCTTTCGTTGAAATCAGCAAAATCATCCGGGAACGTGCGGGCGATCAGGTCGCGCACCAGATCATAGTTTGCCGTCCAGCCGTCCCAGTCGAGCCGTGGGTCTTCCGGCAGCGTCGCCTTGGCCATGCCAGCGACGATGGCCAGTTCCGAGCGTACGTGTTCCGAGGGGGGCTCGGCGCCGCCAAGTGAGCCGTATATATGCGAGAAGGTATCCTCCATGGACACAGCCTGCGGGCCGGTCACCTGAATGTCACGGTCGGTTCGGCCAAGGCAGGGCAGGATGTAGCTGACCTCACCGGGCACCAGATGCGAGCGGTTGAGTTTAGTTGACACGTGCACCGTCAGCCGCAGGCTAGGCCAAGCCGCCTCCATGCGCTCGCGGTCGGGTAGGGCCCGGATCAGGTTGCCACCGAGTGAGATCATTGCCTCGACGCTGCCATCCAAAATACCCTCGCAGGAGCGCACAGCGTTAAGCCCCTCGCGGGTGGGGGCCTCGATCCCGAAAAGATCGCGCAGCTTGTCAGCGGGCATATGCGAGGATTTCTCACCGATGCCCACGGTGCGCTGGCCCTGCACATTTGAATGGCCGCGCACCGGCGAGATGCCCGCTCCAAGTTTGCCGATATTACCTCGCATCATCAGTAGGTTACACAGCATCCCGAGATTCAGCCAGCCGTTCACATGCTGGGTCATGCCCATGCCGTAGATGCCGATTGCGTTCCTAGCCGAGAGATAGACCTCCGCCGCCTCGCGGATCATCGCCTCGGTCAATCCAGAGTGGCGCTCGATCTCGGCCCAATCGGCGGCGCGCACCGCCAGCTGGGTCTCGGCAAAGCCGGTGGTATGCGCCGCGATGAAGTCTTGGTCGAGCACTGTGCCAGGCGCGGCGTCTTCGGCCTCGAGCACGCATTTCATCAGCCCCGCGATCACCGCGATGTCTCCGCCGGGGCGCAGCTGGTAGTATTTCTCCGAGATCTGCGTCGGCTTGCCGAGGGACATCTGCTTGGGGCTTTGCGGGTCGGTGAACTCGATCAGTCCGCGTTCGCGCACCGGGTTGAAGGTGACGATCCGGCAGCCGCGCTCCACGGCCTCTTTCAGCACATGCAGGAAGCGGGGGCTGTTGGTGCCGGTGTTCTGGCCGAAAAAGAAGATCGTGTCGCAATGCTCAAAATCCTCGAGCGTGCAGGTGCCCACGGGCGTACCGATGAAAGTCTGCAGGTTCACGCTGGTGGTCTCGTGGCACATGTTCGAGCTTTGCGGCAGGTTTTGGTGCCCCATCGCCCGTGCGAAAAGCGCATAAAGATAAGAAGCCTCTAGCCCCGCATGGCCCGAAGCGTAAAACACCGCTTTTTCCGGCGCCATGCCGCGCAGCTCGCGTCCGATCTCGGCAAAGGCCTCGCCCCAGCTGACCGGAACATACTTATCGAGCGCGGGTTCATAGCGCAGCGGCTCGGTGAGCCGCCCGGATTTCTCGAGATCGTGGTCGTGCCAGCCGCGCAGATCCTCGACGCTGTGTTGCGCAAAGAATTCAGCCCCCGCGCGGTTGCGATCAAGCTCCCAGAGCGTAGCCTTCGCGCCATTTTCGCAGAACTCGAATGTGTTGGGTTTGGCGGGCTTGGCCCACGCGCAGGACGAGCACATGACCCCGCCGGGCTTGTTGAGTTTGGCAAGAACTTTGGTCGCCACAGTCGGCAGCCCGGTCTCGCCAGCGATGCGCGCCACGCCCCGGAGCGAGCCCCATCCGCCCGCCGGATGTTTGTCGAAGGGCGTGTCCGGATCCTGCGCTTCGGCGCGGTGATCGTCGGCTGGAATCCTGTCCATGAAATCGCTCCTGCGGGTACTGGGGTTTCCGGTCCAACGGGCACTTGGCGGCGATGGTTCCGCCGGTGCCAAGGCTGTGAAGCCTGACGCACAACGCTAGAAGCCCTCAGAAAGGAAATGGCGAAACTGAGAAAGCGGAGCTTGTTGCGGCTACCCTTGAGCTCTCAAGGGCGGTTGCCTGAGCATCTTCCTCGTCTCTAGAAACGGGTAAGCGGCTCCGTTCCTCGCAGTAATGACCGTGAGCTGAAGATTGCCCCGTGTTCATGGCCCGGGGTGCCCGACGGATGTTTCCGGAGCTCTGTTCCAAAGCAGCGAGGCGCGGGCGTAGTCGCGGCATTCCCGGCTGGCGGACTCACGCCTCCGCCGACCGGTCTTGTCGATGAGGGATGTCATTTACGAAAGCAGGGTGCCATCATCGAAGAAGGCCGTATGCACCCTGGGGCCCCATGAGTAGTCGGAAGCCTCGAAGGGCTCGACGATCGCGCCCCTGTTGTTGAAGAAGCCAGTCCCGTTGTTTTCCAGAAATTTGAGCTCGGTCTCCGTGTAGATCCCTGTGGCCAGAAGCAGGTCGACATCGCCATCGAGATCATAGTCTGCCGCAGCCTGAACATTTCCGCTTAGTTGCTGCAGCAAGGAGACCTGTGCGCTGCCGAGAGCGAATTGTTTTCCGGTAGTGGTGTTCACCACCTTATAGGTCCGAAGCCCGGCGAAGGTGTTCGCGGGGTCTTGGGTAATGCCGGCCGTCACCAACTCCACCAGACCATCCCCGTCAAAGTCAGCGACTTCAAATGATCCGAGTGCACCATCAATCGGATCGATGTAGAGCTTGTCGCCCGCTTGGCTGTACCCGGAGCCGTCGTTGAGCCAGCCGTAAATGCCCCGTCCTTCGCCGCCAACCACGAAGAGGACATCCATGTCGCCGTCATGGTCGATATCGGCAACATGCGGGTCACCCATCGGAGCGTCGCTTGGAGCGTATGACTCCGTGGCTACATAAGAGCCAGAGCCATCATTGAGCATGATTGTCATGGCATTGTAATCGTAGGCAGAGAAGACCACGACATCTTGAAGGCCGTCACCGTTGAAGTCGGCAAACCGCGCGTCGTTGTTCCCGTCACCCACCGTTGCAGGGCTTTGGGACAGAACGCTGAAATTTCCGGACCCATCATTGCCGAAGACGATGAGCCGTTCTCCGAGGTAGCTGGTCGCAAGCAGGTCCAGATCGCCATCCCCGTCGGCGTCGCCGACATCGTGAAGCATGATCATGTCTTCAGGAAGGGAGGCATCTTCGCGATCTTCGGTATCGACGTCGATGTCGATTTGGAGAATATGGCTGGGGGTGGGGATGAACTCTCCACCTCCAACATTTTCCTTGGGTCGGAACGCAAAGTTGATCGTTTCGACACGGTCCGGCTCGGTATATGGGTAGATGTCAAAGGGCCCCTGGACTTCAATGAAATCGTCGTCCCCGTCGCCGTCGTAATCGATCGACATGAGCGTGCGATAGTCAGTCCGGATGCCGGCCGCGTTCTCAATGAAGGTTGCAGTGCCATCATTGTAGACCGCTGTGACGAAGTCGGCAGTGGTGGTGGTGCTCGCTTCCGCAAACCAGACGTCAGGCGTTGGTATCGGAGAGGGCGGAGGTTCCGCGGAAAAAAGGTCAATATAGTCGATCCGCAGAGGTTCTCTGCCGTCACCGGCACCGGAGAGGTTCAGAACATCGCCAGCCTCGAGCCTAAGATCGCTGAAGGTAATCGTTCGAAGGCTGCCCTTGCTTGCGATGGCATCGCCGGTTGTATCATTGAACTGCCATGACCCACGAGTGCCGTAGTTGATTCCATAGCTCAAATTTGAGATGCCGTCGGTTTCATCGAAATAGGCGATGGTCAGATCGAAGAGCCCGCTGTGCTGGACAACATATTCAGCCCGGGCACCTCCCCCGGCAGTGTGCTGAAGGGTTTTCATGCCTGAGGCTGCGCCATTTTGAACAACCGAAAACCCTTCCACAACAATGAAGTCCTCTGCCTCGATCCGGATCGTTTCGCCGTAGGGAGGCGTTGTGGCAACAATATCTATGTAGTCTGTGCGCAGGGGTTCACTGCCGTCGCCGGACCCTCGAAACTCGATTGTATCGCCGGCCTCCAGGGCGACATTGAACGCGATGAACTCGGCACGTGTCTGCGGCGTTACGATTTCGGTGCCGAGAAGGGAAGCCCAGGTGAATGATGCAACGAGGATGTCATTGACGACGAGTTCCATTTCGGAAACTCCGTCTGTCTCATCAAAGTAGCCAATGGTGATATCGTACGTCCCGGAGGGATGATATATCGCGCCAGGCCCTGAGAATATTCCGCCAGCCTGCGAGGCGTCGCCAGTTGCCTGAAGATAGGATTTTCCGGATGCATGTGGGTTCGAGCGCGCTGCAAATCCAGCACCGATTGTCAGGTCCTCGGCTTCGGTTCGACCAACGGACACGGGTGCCGCAAAAAGTCTCTCGGGAAAAGAAAAAACAGAAACAGACAAGGGGTTAGCAGGCATAGTCACCTCCCTAGAATGCGCGACTCAAATTCGCTCAAAGAATGTGCGAAATGTGCATGCTCCACTCTCACGGGTCAAGCCTGCAAGACATATTCAACTTACTGCACCATCAGAGTTGCGGGGCATCGCTGCCGAATGCGCAATGAAGGCATTTTATTCGAAACTGTCTTGCTCGCAGCAAGCAGCGCGCCACCCGACGCCGGCCCGGGAATGAGCTGCCCGAGCCGGTAGGTAGACGCGCCAGAAATAGTCGTCTTGAGGGCTTCCGCGATGGCGCTGGCACCATCGCAAGAGCATCGTCAAGCATACGGCTTTGCTGTTGACCTGGGACAACCGGCTGCCTTTTCATGGTGTCCCGGAAGAATGCTTCGCGCTCGTCCGGGGCCATCAGGAGTTACTCCTCGCCGCGGCGGGCGGTCATTATCTCCTCGCGGGACACAGTTCTGTCGCCGTCTTTGTCAAAGTGTGCGAAGACGCCATCGATTGAGCGCGGGCTGCCTGCACTGCATCGGCGAAGATATCTCGGATCGGCTGGACGTCATTCCCGCACATTTCATAGAGCCACGCTGCTTAAGCGCTTCGTTGTAGGCTGGCCAGTTCTTTGTGTTGTAGCTCTGCGGGACCGGTCCGCTCATGCCACCCAGCTACCATGCTGGATTCACGAGATGAATTCTTGTCTCGGCTTTTTCGCATTAAAGCACTCAGTGGCAGTAATCTTTTCGACGTACGTCCGGATGGCGCTGAGCAAGAGAATTGGGAGGGCGGCGGGCGCGCGGAAAATCTGGGAAAGCACTGGTTCTCTCCGGAAAAAAATTGGGAAAAAGAAAGTGTCGAGATCAATGTGGGCGAATTCTGAAAATGAGCGTAAGACCGCATGTCTTTTTCACCGACCCGGCCCTGCCGGAATAGTCTATATCCTGATCGCGGGGCGGCGGGGCGACGCTTGAAAGGCCTGATGGTGCTCCGGACTGCCGTTCGCCGCGCGCGGCATGGAGGTCAGCAGCGCGGGACCTTTCGCCGTTCGCCGCACATGCTAAGTTTGTGCTACGAATGCGAAGCTGTCAGGGAAGATGGTCGAAATGCGGCAGACAGTCACGCGCCGCCGACCCGCCGGTCCGTCCGGGTTCACAGCAGCCCAAGCCGGAAGGCGATCGCGACGGCTTCGGGAATGGTGCGGGCGCCGAGCTTGCGGCGCAGTGAGGCGCCGTGCAAATCCACCGTCGGCAGCGCCAGCCCCAGCGCATGGGCGAGCTGATCGCGCCGGTATCCCCGCGCCAGCCCGTGAAGCACGTCGAGCTCGCGCGGGGTCAGCTGAACGACTTCCTCGGGCGAGGCGATGCTGTTGCGCAGCCCCGTGGGGTCTTCGGTGGTGACGATCACCAGAACCCGCCGCCCGCCCTCGTGCCGCGGCAGCAGATTCAGCCGGATCGCCGGCAACAGCCGACCATCCACCGCGCGCAAGCCCGGCAGATCGACGGTGCCGGCCGCGCTCGCCCTCTGGCCGGTGGCCGCCGCGACCCGCCGCCGCAACGCCTCTGCGCCCGGGCCGGCGATGGCGAGGCTGCGGTCGTATTTCACGATCAGCCGCGGGTGCAGCGACAGCAGGGTCTCGGCCAGCCCGTTGATGCGGATCAGCCGGCCCTCGTGGTCGAGCTCGAAGGTCGGCACCTCGTCGCGCAGGCTGCGGTCAGGGGCGGCGATCTCGCGGATGCCGGTGCGGAGCAGCTCGCGCCGGATCGCATGCAGCCGCCCCAGATCCGCGGCGTGGCGATTGACGTAGCGCATGTCCGAATCGCTAAAATCGCCCGCGGTCCTGCCCTTGTGGAAGGCAGTGGCGACGATGCCGTCGCGGGTTTTCTGGATCAGCCCGGCGCACCAGAACCGGTCAAGCCGGTTCTTAACGATGTAGTCGTTGTACATGGCGCTTTTCTCGAAGGTCGCGGCGCTGACGAAGCGCGACAGGCGGAACGCGCCCTGGCCGATCTTGTCGTCGCTGACCTGCGCCATCCAGGGATCATCCTCGAGGAAGGCGTTGTAATCCGAGTTCGCCTCGGGCTGGGTGCCGGCGGTGATTTCCTGGATGTCGCCGGGATGCAGCCAGAAGAACATGGCCGAGGGCACGTCCAGCGCCCGCGCCAGTCGCCCCGGCAGGGTCTCGAACAGGGACTGGTCCAGCGCCGCGTCGTAGATGTCGTGATGGGAGAGAGTGGAACTCATTAAGCACACCGATTGCCGCATGGTCAGTCTGCAAACTGTGGCGCCGGTCGTCAATTCACTTGCCGGGCGTGGCGATACCCTGCGCCAAGGTGTTGAAAATATAAAAACGTTTTATGGACTGGACTTGTCGGAAGAGGCCGGCGGGGGCGACCTATGGTTTCCCATAGGTAGACTGCCTTGCGCGATGCTCCAAACTCTTCGCGCGCTTCGAACGGGCGCAGGGAAACAGGGACACGGGGGATTCGATGTCGCAGGACCGGAAATTGGAGACCAGCTTCGACGGGCAGGAGGTTGCGGCTTTGCTGCACGCGCTGAGGCATTACGAAACCTACTGGTCAGCTCTGGTCCTGAGCGCCGACCACGTAAAGGGCAGGGGGGTGAGCCAAGATCTGGTCGCCGCCTGGCGCAAAGCACGTATGCTTAGACGCCGCATTGAGCAGGAGGCCGAACAGCACCAGTTCGCCGAGATGGACGTTGGGCCAGCCTCGATGGATGTCTACTGACCACCCCGCGACGTGTTCGATACGAGGCAAGCGGCGGGCGAAAGAGCGGGTAACGTGAGGCCGAGGAGCTGAGTTGTCGAGCACCAGAGGGGCATGGTCTGCGTGTGAGCGTAAAGCCGGGCTTCGGCCGAAGCTCTCAACCTGCGGAACGTCAGAAACTGACCGCAAGCCCCAGCGCGTAGCCCTCGAGATTTTCACCTTTGGTGTACCGGACGATTGTGCGGGCCGTGGTGACCCAAGGGATTTTGGTCTGCGAAACATCTATTTCGGCGCCCAGCCCGACCTGTGCGATCCATGGTGAATTGAAGATCTCTTCCTGATCGCCGCCATAATGGCCGAGTGAGAATTCCCCCACAGCGCGGATTGGCCGTTCAAATGCGGTCTCGCGCGTGGGGACCCGAAGCCGGGACCATATCGCCGTCGTGATGGCCTCGGCACTGCCCACTACGTCCCTGTCGCCCCAGATCGGCTCGAGGTAGAGGTAGTTCTGGCGAAGGGTCACATCGACTTCCCAGTCGTTCTCCCGCTTGCGGTTGTAGTCGAGCACCAGAGCGGTTCCGAGCCCCCCCCGCCGTCAGGTTGCCGTCCAATAGGAAGTTCACATCCTTTTCGAGCTTCTTGCCCACATAGAATGCGCCGAGCGTGGCGTCGCTCGCAATGGTGCCGAGTGCAACCATAAGCAGGGGCCTGAGCGCAAGAGTCTCTGTCAGCCTGAAGTCCCAGCCGATCGCGCCTGAGGCTGCGAAGCTGTTCCAATTCACCGGAAGCCTGCGCTGTTCGGCGCCAGAGGACGCCACGAAGACGGGATCATAACGGTTCCAGCCCCAATAGCCTTCCAGATAGAGCGGAATATCATCACTGAAGGTGAAGCCGCCGCCAAGTTGTCCCGCCCGGAAGTCCACGCCCCTGTCCGGCCGCCTGCCGGTGTCCAGAGTAAGTGTGCTTGCAGTTTCGCTGGGGACTGCAGCCAGCCCGAGGAGCGCAAGGGCGCCCGAAGCGCGGCTTTCGATTGAGCCGCCAACAAGATCCACCACGGCCTGTGCATGCGCTGCGGAGGAGCAGAGCGTAATTCCCGAGACCATCAGTATGGCCCCCGTTTTGATCAACCACGCAGATCGCAATGCCAATCCTCCACACGAACCTGCCTGCCGCCAATATCACTCCGGTCTGGCACGCACATACCACCTCGCGGAAAGCTTGATGCGACGCAGGCGACCGGTCAATTAACTTTCGACAATGGAACAAAATTCTCATCCGGCATGATCCTGCTTGGAGCCTCTTCGTGCCATGATCTCCAGCCTTATGTCGCAAAGCCGAAAGCTACCTTCCCGTTTGAATGGCTTCGAAGCCAGTAGGGACAAAAGGGCAGTTTATGATATAACTACCTTGAGCGCGGTCGACCCAGAGGATGGCTGGACGGAGCTAGTCTTGGCCATCGGGAACACATCCTTGCAATTTCGCTCTTGATCGTACCGCGCTCGCCATGCCCTGGCACCAATTCGTACTGCCAGAACGGGTCGTCGTCTGGCGCCGGGCGAGCCGGTCCTCTTTTTCCTCAAAACTTGATGAGCAGGTTGCGCTCTTGGGAAAACTACCGGGGGTTCGACTAGGGGCCGGGCAGAGGGTTTCGACTTCAGATGCTGCTGATGGGCTGAATAAGGCCTACGCTTCTTGATGGAACCTTTCATGCTAGGCGTGATCGTTTCGCCCACTGGCGCGCGCCATTTCACCTAGTATTTCTAGTACTTGAAAGTTGTATTGACCGGGAAAGTTGCAGCTTTATGTTGTTTGATGGAAACGCCACTCACGGATCCAAAATACAGCGAGGCGCAGCCGAGGTTTGCTGCGCCTCGGGCCCGCCCCTCCAAGCCAGTATATCAATCGATGCATTTGGCATCGCCGCGACCAATCAGCAGATTTCACCAGTGGTCGAAATCGGTTATCTTGCCGCGCATCATATACTGACGCTTCACTTCGTGAACTTCGGGACTGGAGTTTCAGCATCTGGTCAGCGCTCGCGCAGCGCTTCAGCTTGGGCCTTGCGCAACGGTTTCAGCAGGTAGTCGAGCACAGTTCGTTCGCCCGTCAGGATATCAACAGAGGCAACCATGCCCGGCTTGATCTCAAGGGTCTGACTGCCGCGGCTCAATGTCGACGTCGCGGTCTCGACGATCACCGGGAAGTAGATTTCCCCACTCGCCTCGTCGGTCATCGCGTCGGCTCCGATGCGCTCTACGGTCCCGTCGAGGGCACCGTAGATGGTGAAGTCGAAGGAGGTGAGCTTGACGCGTGCTTCGAGGCCCGGCCGCACGAAGGCCACATCTTCGGGACGTAGGCGCGCTTCAACTTGAAGCGTATCGCCAGCCGGGACAATCCGCAGCACTTCCTCGTCGGGTTTGATGACCTCGTCGACTGTATTGACATTGAGCTCGGTGACGATGCCATCTACCGGCGCGCGAAGGTTCGCGCGAGCAACGGCGTCCGTCGCGCGGCGGATGGATTCGTCGATAACCTCGAGCTGGTTCCGGGTTTCTGCCCTCTCGGCGGTGACTTCGGCACGGCGGTTCAGCGCAACCTCTTCGAGACGCGCCTCGCCCTCGCGCAGGGCTGCACGGGCTTGCACGAGGGCGACTGTTTGCCCATCGCGCGCCTGCAGCAGCCCGGATTCTTCGCGTTCGAGCGGAAGCATCTGCGCCCGCGGGACGACACCGGAGCTGGCCTTAAGATTGATCTCCTCGTCCAGAAGTGCGAGCCCTTCGGCATTGCGCTCAATGGCAGTTTGCAGCTTGCTGATCTCCTGGCTCGCCTGATCCACTTGTGCTTGCAGAACGGCACGCTGGCCCATGTAGGCGGCACGCCTGCTGGCAAGCAGCGCGGTTTCACGCAAGGCAAGCGCAGAATCCGGATCGAGCCCGGAGAGGCCAAAGTCGAGCTCCACGGCGCCGCGCGCCTCGGACTCGAGCATGAGGCTGCGGGCGGCAAGCGCATTGCGCTGAGCCTGAAGCTCGCCGAGGCTCGAAGAGCTTGCTGTATCGTCGATCCGCACGAGGATGTCGCCCCGCGTGACCTTGCTCCCCTCGGCGACATGAATTTCCCGCACGATGCCGCCGTCCAGGCTTTCAACGATCCGTGCGCGGCCTGATGGCACGACACGTCCGGGCGCGCGGGCGACCTCTTCGATATGGGCGAAGGCGGCCCACGAGATGCCGCTGCCGGCCAGGATGAGAACAAGCAGCAACGCGAAGGTTAGCACGCGCGAGGGACGATGGAGGCGCGCGGCCGCCGCCCCGGGCGCGAAGTCTTGGAGTTGCCAGCTTCGGTCCGCACTCATGACCGTGCCCCGCCAGCAAGCCTGTCCAAAACCTCGCTCTTGGGTCCATCCTGAACGAGTTTACCCTGATCGAGCACAATCAGCCTGTCGGTCAGCGCAAGAAGTCCCATGCGGTGGGTCGAGACGATGAGGGTCATCGGGCGTCGGTCCAGTACAGTTCTAAGGCGCTCGACGAAAAGCTGTTCGCTGGCCTGATCCATGGCAGAGGTCGGCTCGTCCAGTACCAGGATCTTGGGGCGCATCAGCAGTGCACGCGCCAGCGCAACCAACTGGCGCTGCCCCCCTGAGAGGTTGCTGCCGCGCTCGGAGATGCGCATGGCGAAGCCATCTGGGTGCTGCGCGGCAATCCGATCCGCACCAGCCTCCCGGGCGGCGCTCAGGACGTCACTGTCGCGCGCACCCGGCACTCCGAAGGCGATATTCTCAGCCAGAGTTCCGGAAAAGAGAACGGCGTCCTGGGGAACCAATTGGATCATGGCTCGAAGCTGGGCGCTGTCGATTTGCTGCAAATTGATGCCGCCAAGGCAGACCAGTCCGCCCGTCGGGCGATAGAGCCCCGACATCAGGCGCACGAGACTGCTCTTGCCAGCGCCGACGGACCCAAGCACGCCGATATGTGCGCCGTCCGGAATTTCGAGCGTGATGGCGTCGAGCGCGTCCAGCGGCGCCGCCGGATACCGCAGAGTGGCGGCCTCAAGCGTCAGCGCGCCATGCAGATTGGAGGCATTAACCGTGGACAGGCGCGGCAAGGCATCAAACTCGAGGCACATAAGCGAGTCGAGGCTACGCAGGGTGGCCATGGCGTAGCTACCGCGCAGGAACAGACTGGAGAGGGCGCCACTGGGCGCAAGCGCTCGGCCCGAGAGGATCACCGCTGCAATCACCGCGCCCATGGTGATATGCCCTTCAAGGGCCATGTAGACCCCGATAATGACAATGCCGATGGATGAGCACTGCTGAATAAAGGCGGTCGAGGTGGTTGCCAAGGTCGCGAGCGTCCGGCTGCCCTCCTGCGCTGTGGCGCTCTCCAGGACTTGACGTTCCCAACGGCCCTGCATGCGGCCGTGACCGGTAGTCGCCTTGAGCGTCTCGAGCGCTGTGATGGCTTCAACGGCAACGGCGTTCTTGACACCGCTGCTGTGCCGCGCCCAGTTGGCGGCCTGACGCAAAGGGATGAGGATCGCCAGACCGATAAGCAGGATGGCAGCCAAGGCGATTGCTGGCGGCAGGACAAGCGGACCGCCGATGTAAAAGATCACGACCAGGAAAAGTATGCTGAAGACCAGGTCGGTGAATGAGGCGACGGTTTGAGAACCGAAGAAGTCGCGGACCTGCTCGAAATCCTTCAGCGCGTTCATCAGCGCACCTGAGGATCGGTCCATCGCTTCTAGCCGTAGCCCGGATATGTGGCGGAACAGAGCTGCAGAAACCGTCAGGTCGAGCCGTTTGCCGGCCGCGTCCACGATGCCGGCACGCAGCCATTTCAGCCCGGCGTCGAGGAGAAGCGCGATCGCCACCCCCGCCACAAGCGACCAGAGCGTCGTCAGCGCCGCGTTTGGAAACACCCGATCATAGACATTCATGGTAAAAAGCGGCACCGCGAGGGCGAGGAGGTTGACTGCGCCGGAGGCCAGGACAACCTGCAGATAGTCGGGCCAATTTGCCCGAGCCGCGCCCCAGAACCAGTGTCGTGCCGTCTCCGCTCTTTCTGAGGTATGGGAGGTCTCGCTGCGCTGACGCAGCAGGAGCGCGTGCCCGACATATGCTTCCTGCAATTCCGTAAGCGCAATGGGCTGCCTCTCCTCGCCTCGGCTGGGCCAGAACACCAGGGCGCACCCATCGTCCTGCCGCCCCAGCAACAGACAGGCCTCGCGCGACGCCAGGAAAAGGATGGCTGGCAAAACCTCGTTCGGCAATGAGTCGAGTTGCCTTCGGCTGACCATCATCGCGTCGAAGCCTTGCGTGTCCGCCGCGCGCAGCGCCAATTCCGGCGACAGTGCTCCATCGGGCGGCAGCGGCAGTCCGCTGCGCAGTGTTTCCAGCGATAGATCCCGCCCTAAATGGCGCATTGCGTCGAGCAGGCAGGCTGCGAGCGGGTCGCCTTCGGGCCGGGGGAACTGCCATTCCGGAGGGGCGCTTCCGGTTGGCTCCGATTGCGCAACTCTTGGGGCAATGCGAAGCCGTGGTCCGCTGGCCTGGGAGGTTTCGGCTGGTTCTGACATGCCCTCTCCTTGCCTCCCTTCGAGGATCACCTGCCGATGGACTTGCGCCAATCGCTGAACGATTGCGCGTCGAAGCGGTCTTGGGTCTCCGCGGCGGCGACCGGTGGCGCGCCGACCTGGTCGCGCGCATATGGCTTGGCGTCTTCGGGAGGCTCGATGCCAAGTGTTGCCAACAACACCCCCGACGCGGCGAGCACGCGATAGTCGATGTAGGTGCTGAGCGAGCGCGCGTTGATGAGTTCGGCTCGGGCACGCACATAGGCATTCTGGGTGTTCAGCACGTCCAGAAGCGACCGCGCGCCGATGCCGAACTCGGTCTCGTAGGTCTGGCGCAGGTCTTGCAACTCATTGACCCGCGAGCTCAGGACCGAAACGCGCTTACGTACCTGCTCTCTGGCGTTCCAGCTCTGCCGCATCTCACGTTCGACCAGCCGGGTCTGCGATAGCAGGCGTGCGCGGCTTTCGTTTACACGGCGCGCGTTTGCCTCCCGCTCTGATCGGTTGGAAGTGCCCTGGAATTCGTAATTGAACCGCAAGCCCACCGAGAGATCGTTCACCTCTCCGGTGACGCCGTCGACATCCTCGCCGTAGCGGCCGCCCATGACCAGATCGAGGGTCGGGAAGCGGTTGCTTTGCGCGCGTCGCGAAAGGGCTTCGGATGCCCCGACGTCTGCCTGCGAAAAGCGGATGGTTGGGTTGCGCGCGCGCGCGGTCGCGAGAGCACGATCAAAAGACGGGGCGACGGCGCTTGAGACTGAAGGCACCGAACTCAAGCTGGTCGGCTCGACGCCCACCACTTCGACGAAGAATGCTTCAGTGTCCGCGAGATCGAGCTCAAACTCTAGCAAGATGTCCTCGGCGGTCAGCAAGCGTTCCTCGCCTTGCAACAGGTCGCTGGCACTGACGACGTCGTTGTCAAAAGCGCGCTGAAGGCGAGCAACGGCGTCGCGGTGGTAGGCAAGGTTGGACTGCGCGACGCTGACTTGCTCGCGCATCCGCAGCACATCGGCGTAGAGCCGCGTCGCTTCGAGTCCCAGAAATTCCGAGCGTTCGAGCACCCGCAGGGCCGCCGCGTCCACTCGGTAAGCCTGGTGCTCGATCTCGGACCGCGTCCAATAGCCGTCGAAAAGCCGCTGAGAGACCTCGGCATTGAGCTCGTAGCCATCGACGTAATCGCCGGTGCCGCTGCTGTTTTCTCCAAGGTCTCGGCTGCTGCCGGCCCATCCATTGAGTGAAAATTTCGGAGCTCGAAATGAGCGGGCCTGCCCGAGTTCGAATTCACGGGCCTGCTTGTTGTATTCCGCAGCCTGAATATCTGGATTGCTCTCCAGAACATAGACTATGGCCTGCCGAACTTCGAAGGCCTGAGCCTGAGATGTAAGCGACAGAAACGCAATAAGGCTGAGCGCGATAGGGCGGTTAAGCAAGATTTCGAACCTCTCCGCTGAAATAGTCATGAAAACCTGACCCGGAAAAATCCCTCAAATCAACCGTTGCGCGTGCAACTACGTGTTTATTTGCGCTCAACCGAGAAGAGAGTTGCAAAAAGGTTTACCCAACGACACCTTGTGAAGGGATTCCAAAGGAAATGTAAGCCCATGAGCATCCGAACTTTCGTGCTGTGCCTCCTCGCCTCTCTTGCTTTCGTGTTGCCGCTGCGGGCGCAGGACATCGGCACGGTCAACTTCAGGTTCAACTCCTCGGTGCTTGATCCGTCTGCGCGGGCAGAGATCAAGGAGATTGCCAGACGCCTTTTGTCGAGCCCAAGTTACAAGCCGACGGTCGTGGTCGGGTTCACCGATGCGGTGGGCAGCCAAGGGTATAACCAGCAGCTCGGTCTCGCGCGGGCTCGTGCAGTGCAGGAAGCTCTGATCGCCGAAGGCGTGCCAGTTTCCCGGATCGGCACGGTGGCGAGCCGCGGTAAGAACGAGCTGCTGGTCGCCGTCGCCGGCCCCGAGAGGCGCAACCGCCGGGTCACCGTTACGCTCGATGATATTTTCGCGGCCTGCCGAAGCTGGCGTGATCTCGGACTGACAGAGGCCTCGGTTGGCGCCGAACTCGCGCAGGACCTCAGGTCACGGTTGGCCGAAGCCGCGGGTGCCTACGAGCAGCTTCGCCAATCTGGAGTGAACGGCCCGGCGTACCAAATGGCGGGCGCGGCCCGAGAGGATTGCGGAACGGCGTTGGGATTCAGGGACGATGCCGTGCGTAAGGTCGAATATGCGCAAAGGTGTCTATGCAACTTCGCCAGGATGAAGGTGGCGCTGCAGGCAAACTAAGCCGTGCGTAAGCACGGGTATGACCTTGATCGGACTGAACATCGCGCCCCCGCGTTTCCGGGGCAGCATCGAGGATCTTCAGAAGCGGTTCTTTGCCCCCGTCTATGGGGGGATGGTATTGACGAGGAGCGAATTCATGGCCGATGGGGATCTCGTATTCTCGCCGAATGTGGCAGGCGCGACGCTGGTTGATAAGCTTCGTCAGGTGCTCGACGCCGGGCGGGCTGGTCTCGCCATTGACGGCGTAACATTCCTCAATACCGAGGCTCAGGACGCCTTGAGCATCCCTGCCGGGATCGAGGTAGCAAGGGTGCTCGTGCTCGACAATGCACTGATCCTGGTCCTGACTGACGGAACACTGATCGTGCTTCTCGAGGCGACGGATCATGACTTCACCCTTGTCTCCGATGGGCAAAGCGTGGAGTCGGTGGCGTTGCTCGACATTGCCCAACCCGCCGAGACCTGGAACGGCACCATTTCCCTCGGACGCCAGGTCACGGACGGGTCCCCCGGCAGTGGCCTCGAGCTCACGCTACGCGTCCTTGATCCGCTTTTCGGCCTCGCCTTCAATCCGCTCCTGCTGCCGGTCGCTTATCCCGAACCTGAGCGTTTCGAAGACCGCTACGGCGGTCGCGAAGGGACGAGGGGCTTCGAGATTGTCCCCCTTGAGACGTCGGACGTTCGGCTCGCCGAGACCGATGAGCCGGTGACCTTCAGGCTGGGGGACTATTTCACGCTGACCTCCGAGGTCGGGAATGGCGACACAAGCTCGGCTTTCGTAAGTGCCAGGATCGTTGACCTGCCGGTCGGCACGAGCGCCAGCTTCGGCACGTTCACGCTGGCGGAGAACGGGCTGCTCGTGTTCGAGGCGACCGGATCGGCCTCGCAGATCGGCGCGCTCCTGATCACGTTGCCGGCGGATTTCTCAACAGACAGCCGCTCGGACTTCGAGCCGGGCGCGCTTCAGGGAACGTTCCATGTCACCTCGCGCTTTGGCGACGATGTCAGCTCTGACTTCACCATCGGGCTTTCGGTCGAAGGCGACGTCGCGATGGATGGGCCGGGGGTGCTGGAGCTGGCCGAGACGGATGGCCCGGTCGATTTTCGCCCCATCGACGCACTGGTGCCGGGAGCGACTGACGCTGATGGTTCGGAAAGCGTCACCACCGTGTCGTTGGAGCTCATCGGCCTTCCCGCGGGGACGCTGATTTCGCGAGATGGCGGCGTGTCCTTTTCCGAACAGGACGAGCCCTTTGCATTCTCCGGGTCACCGGGGGATTACGCGAAACTGGTGGTGAGACTGCCGACGGATTTCTCAACCGCGAACCCCGCAACCGCGATCATCGGCACTGTCACAGCGCTCACGGACGAGGGGGGTGTGGTCACCGGCGATTTTGGCGTGACCCTTGCCTATGAGCTCGACGTTGATCTCTCCGCGCCGGCACTGATCGAAGCCGAAGAGGACAGCTGGGGCGGGGATGAATCTGGCGTGCGTCTTGCGCTCGGGATCAGCGTTGCGGCCACCGATGTGGATGGGTCAGAGGACAGCACCATCGTCGAGATCCAATACTCGGGGGTGCCGCCATTCGCCTATTTCAATGGCGGCAGTTTCGACGCAGGCATCGGCCTTTGGGCCGGGACCATGGCCGAGGCGAATGCGCTGGTCCTGACGCTTCCCGGCGACTACTCGGGGACGATCACCTCGGTCATTCGGGCCATCGGCCCGGAGGGGGCAACCGAGACCAGTCAAACGATCCGCATCTCCCCGACAGGAGACGTCGACTTTGACGTCAAAGAACTGGTTGCGGCAGAGACCGACGCGCCAGTGGTCGTGATCCCGTCCTCGGCATGGAACGCGTCAATTTCTGATGACGATCCTGGGGAGCCGTCTGAAGCCCTGCAGAGCGTGACCTTCACACTCGAGGGGCTGCCGCCGGGCGTGATCATGGCAGGAGTTCCGACCGGTGCTATCACCTACGACGCCGTGACAGGTGGCACGCTAACCTTTTCGGGAACGGCCGAACAATACGCCTCTTTGACCCTTACCTTCCCCGCAGATTATTCCACCGAGAGTCCGCTCTCCGGAGCAAGTGGCGCACTGACAGGCACGATCAGCGCCACTTCGAGCGAAGACCCGACCGGCGGGCAGAATGTTCCAATATCGCTCCGGATCACGCCCGAAGGAGATCTCGTGATCCGAGATCTGCCTGATACGGTTGCGGATGAGACGGACGCGCCAACCCGGGTGTCCCCCTCTGAGCTTATGCTTCCCGAGATCACCGACCTCGACGGTTCCGAAAGCCTTGTGGGTACCATGCTTGTGATCGAAGGCTTGCCAGGAGGATCGACCCTCGCATCGCTCGGCCTTGCGTTGCCAACAGGCGCGCAGTCGCTGCTCGACAGCCTGCCGAATGGAACCGTCACCGCATATATCTTGCTGACGCAGGCACAGGTCGGCGATGTCTTGCAAGCCTATTCTGCCCTTGAATTTGAGCTGCCGGCGGACTTCTCGACGGAAAACCGCAGCGATCTTTCGGCTGGAACTTCGCTGCCGCTGACACTGCGGCTCATCGGCCTTACCGATGAAGAGGCGGACCTGCGGATTGAGACCGCAGATGACGGGTTCGCGATTGCGGAGCGCGTGGTGGACATTGCAGCCGAAGCGGATCTCACGCTCGATGTGCCAGCGTCCTTGAATAGAATCGAAGACGGCCTCGCTGGCGACGGGACAGGTGTCGAGGTCGCTCTCGGCATAGACATCGCGGCGAACGATATCGACGGTTCGGAAGACGACATCACGGTGACGATCCGCTTCGAGACCTTGCCCGCAGGGACGGTGTTTCTAAACGGCAGCACCGACCTGACGGACCGGTACGATCCGGCAACAGGGATCTGGCAGGGCAGTGAGGCAGAGGCGGAGGCCCTCAGCCTGCGGCTGCCGGGCGACTACTCGGGCACGGTGTCTCTGGAAATCGAGGCGCGTAGTCCGGAAGGTGTGGTGCTGGGCGACCAGATCATCGAGATCACGCCCGCTCCGGACATCGATTTCGGCATCGAAGACGCGGCGCTCTCCGAGACCGACCGGCCGGTGCGCCTGAGCCCTTCGGACGTCTGGCGGGTCGAGATCAGCGATTTCGACACGAACCTTCCACGCGAAGAGCTTCAGACCATCACTCTGACGCTGGAGGACATGCCACCGGGCGTGACGGTGCTGAACGTGCCGACCGACACGCTCACCTACGATGTGGTATCTGGCGGGGCATTGGTCTTCACGGGCACGGCAGCGCAGTACACCGAGCTCGCGTTCGTCTTTCCGGCTGATTTCTCCACCGAGAGCCGGGGACCGGGGCAGCGCACAGAAGGTCCCATCACTGGCACACTCTCAGCGGTATCGACCGAAGGCGCTGCCACCGCCGGCCCCCCCTCAGCCTGACGGTGACGCCGGAAGGGGACGTGCGGATCGACAACACCAAGCCCTTTGTGGCGCCCGTCGAGACGGATGAGGTGACAGTCATCCGCGCCGGGGATGTCATCGAAGCCTTTGCGTCCGATGCAGACGGCTCGGAATCTCTGGAGCAGCTTGTCCTGACCATCGCAGGGCTGCCGGCGACGGACCAGAGCGGCGCTCCACTCGATCCGCTTCCTCCGGTCGATGGGTCTTATCTTTTGCTGAACGATGGCGGTGGCGTAGCGGAGTTCGCGCTTGCCGGAGATGGCACGGTCACAATGACGCTCACGCTCGACGCGGCCAGTGTCGGCGACGTAGCGGCCGCCTACAATCAGATCAGTTTCACGCTCCCCCAAGATTTCTCCACGGCCAACAGGAGCGACTTTTCCAGCACGAACGCTGGGGCGACATCCCTGCCGCTGACGTTCCGGCTGTCGGCACGCACCGACGAGGACCAGGATCCCGGCACGGATAGGCTGGGCGATGGTGAAATGACCCGTCAGCGAACCATCGAGATTGGATATGAGCTCGACGTGGACCTGAGCGTCGCGCAGAGCGCAATCGCCGTGCAGGAGGATGGGGACGGTCCCGATGGCGGCGGGGTGACAATCGATCTCGGGATCAGTGTCACTGCTTCCGACCTGGATGGGTCAGAGGACAGCACGACCGTCGAGATTCAGTTTGAGGGGCTGCCACTCGGAGCGAGCTTCACGCAGGGCAGTTACGATCCGTCAACGGGCGTATGGCGCGGGAGCATGGCTGAGGCTGAAGTGGTCAGCCTGCTGCTTCCGGGAGACTTCTCGACGGAGGCGGGCGCGCCGATCACTGCGACCGTTCGGGCAGTCAGCCCCGAAGGGAGCGTCGAAACTGGGCTCTCCATCATCGCCACTCCAACTGGCGACATCGATTTTGACGTGACGGATCTGGTTGGCGCGGAAACCGATGCCGCGGTTATCCTTCGCCCGGCCGAGGCTTGGCAGGCGAGCATTTCTGATGCAGACGGCAGCGAGGTCATCGATACCGTTACGCTTATTTTGTCGGGTCTTCCTTCGGACGTGCAGATCGCAACGCCGCTCGGCGGTATGGTGTCCTACGATGAGACTGCCGGAGGAGGGTTCACCTTTCAGGGCACATACGCGCAATATGCCGCCCTCACCCTCGGGTTCCCGGCAGATTACTCGACCCAGAGTCCGCTGCCTGGAGGTCCGATCACGGGCGCTCTGAGCGTTGCCTCGAACGAGGACAGCCTTGGGCAGACCGAAAATGTCACGCTCACGATTTCGCCGGAGGGGGACGTCGGGATCAACGCCAGCATGGCTTTCGCGGATCGGCTTGAAGACGATGCCGCGCCCATCCGGCCCGCCGACCTGCTGGTCGCGCTTGCGACAGATGCGGATGGGTCCGAGGCGCTCCAGACGCTGGTTCTCGTCGTCGAGGGCCTGCCCGCGACTGATGCGGCCGGCGCTCCGCTCATCGATCCGATCGACCCAAGCTATCTGCAGCTTTCGGTCGATCCAGGCGCAGTTGTCGCGTTCGCGAGGGCCGCCGACGGTTCAGTGACCATGACGATCACGCTCGAAGAAGGTCCAGTCACGGACATCGCGGCGGCCTATGAGACCATCTCTTTCATGCTTCCCGAGGATTTCTCAACCGAGAACCGTATCGATATCGGCGGGGTGCCGCCTGATGCAGCTCTTCCTCTGACATTCCGGCTCTCGGCGCAGACCGGCGAGGATATCGCTGCTGGCGCCGCCGCCGGTCCCGATGCCGATCCCACGGATGGCTGGGCGCAGGCGGAGCGCGAGCTGCATGTCGCGGCCCGCGAGGATATCGAGCTCGCGGCGCCGGCCACAATCACGGATCAGGAAGACGGGGGCGCGGTGGACGGCTCTGGCGGGGTGAGCGTCGATCTGCAGATCGCGCTCTCGATCGATGACGCCGACGGCTCGGAGATCGAGGATCCCGACACCCCCTTTGCGCCCACGGTGCGCGTGCTGTTCCTCGGCCTGCCAGACGGCAGCATGGTCAATGGCGGTGTCTATGATCCGGCTACGAACCTCTGGTCGGGCACAGTAGCGGAGGTCAACGCCCTGTCAGTGTCTCTGCCGGGCAACTACAACGGCAGTTTCGGGACCGTCGTCTTTGTGCAGACGCCCGAGGGGACAGAAATTGCGCGGCAAACCGTCGAGATCACACCAACCCCTGATGTTATCGGCGGGGTGATCATATCCCGCGAGACGGACGATATCCTGCAGGTCAGGATTGGCGACAGTCTGGATATCGACAGTGCCGATGGTGGCAATCCTGCGGTGACCGGGATCACCTCTGTCACGATCACCGGCCTGCACTACGATGGCGCTGATCCCGCGAGCAACTTCCAGCTTCTGCAGGGCGGAACCCCGGTCGGCACGCTTGCCCCTGATGGCACCTTTACGTGGACACCAGCTGCACCCCTTACGGTCGCCGAGGCCGAAGATCTCGTCATGGTCTTCCCTCGCGACTACTCGACCGAGAACCCTGCGACGTCGCCTGTCGCGACCTTTGGCGTTGAGCCCACGTCCGAGGATGCGGTGGTTGTGCCGATCACTGTCGAGGCTGAGGGAGATGTCGAGGTTCCGAACGGGACACTCGCACTTGCGGAGACCGACGGAACGGTCACCTTCCGCCCGGCGGACGAAGTCGTGCCAGTGGCAACCGACGTGGATGGCTCGGAGAGCGTTACGCGAATAACCGTCGTCTTCAACATCCTTCCAGAAGGCATGCGTATCTCGCTCGATGGCGGGACCAGTTTCAATGTTGCAAGCTCGGACACGCTGGTGCTGACGGGCGATTCGGGGCAGACGGCCTTGGAGCAATACGCAGCTCTCGTCATTGAATTGCCGCAAGATTTCTCTACGGAGAACCCGCCGGCGGAGTTTTTTGCGCTGGTCGGCGCAAGCACGGACGAGTCTGGCTTTGCGCTTGGCAGGCTGGATGTCACGGTCGCCGCCGAAGAGGACCTTGTGCTCGCCGGCAACGGTGTGATTGTCCAGACCGAGAACGACGCTCCCGGGAATCGGGACGAAGACGCGTCCTCTCAGGCCCCACGCGATGTTCTGCTGAGCAACGCCTGGGACGCGTCCGTCAGCGACATTGACGGCTCGGAAGTGGTCGACAGCATTGTTCTCACGCTCTCGAACCTCCCGGATGGCACGCTGATCTCTACGGATGGAGGCCTGAGCTTCACCGCCCTCGCGGGCAGTGGATACAGTGGAACCTTTGCGACGATCGAGGAATATCGCGCGGTCATCTTGCGCCTGCCCGATGACTTTTCGACCGAGAGCCGGGGGGCAGGGCAGGGAACGAACGGTCCGATCACCGGCAATGTGACCTTCAGCACAGACGAGGGGGGACTGCAGGGCGAGCCTATCGCGATCACGGTTGCGCCAGAAGCCGATGTGGTCATTGAGGCTGCGGACATCACTCAGCAGGAAGACTACGTCGGGCCACCCCCGGTGGGGCAGGGGCGGAGCATCGCGCTTGGTCTCGATGTGGAGATCACCGACATAGATGGCTCGGAAACGCTGCAGCAGATCGACGTCAGCTTCTCAGGTCTTCCTGCGGACAGCACAGTGATCAGCGACGGCAGCACCAACTTTGCGCTGACCGGACCCAGTGACCAGATTGCGGGCTTGTCCGCCGCGCAGCTTCAGGCGCTCACGCTCACTGGACTCCCGCCGCATTTTTCCGGGATCATCGAGGTCACCGTATCGGTGCAGACGAATGAAGGCGGCGCCACCACCGAGACTTTCGCCGTCAACATCGAGCCGGTCGCGGAACCCGTGATCGATCTCTCCGTCGACCTCGCCTCACCGGAGGTGACGCAGGATGCAAGCGGGGCATATGTCGTCAAGGAAGACACCCAGTTCGCGCTGCGCATTGCGGCCTCGACGCCGGATACCGATGGGTCGGAAGACCTGACCCAGATTGTCGTCGAGAACATTCCCGCGGGCTGGCTGCCGAGTGGCGACATTCCCTTGGACCTGCTTAGCGGCGACACGACCAGCATTACCTCGGCAAATCTCTCCGGCACGACGCTGACCCTTTCACTGGCCCCTGGGATGACCAGTTTTGAAGGCGCGATCCTCGTTACGTCCTTGGCGAATGACGACACCGACGTGGACGGGTTGCCGGCACTCGGCGCTGATCTTGTCGCGACGGTCACCGCCCGGGATGTGGCCAGCGGGCTGACGACCGACACCGCCAGTGCCTCGGGCGTGGTCGATGTCGATGTCGATGCGGTCGTCGACCCGATCACCAATGCATCCGGCGACAGTTCGGCCCAGGAGAACACCGCGGGGGAGCGGATCGTCTCGCTGAATTTGAACGGTATCGGCCTCACCGACACCGATGGCTCCGAAGCCTTCACGTCGCTCTCATTCGATCTTTCGGTCGCGACGGCCTCGGATGATTTCGACGTCTCCCGGGACCTTGGCGTGGCCTATTCGGATCCGGCCTTCGCAGGGTATCTCGACATCTCGCTCACGCCTCTTTCGGACACGACCGCGACCATCACAATTCTGCCCGTGGCTGGTGTCACGACCGCGCAGTTCACTGATGCCCTTGCGGGGCTGTCAGTCACGTTCCCGCAGCACTTCAGCGGCGTTCTAAGCCTTGACGGGACGTTGGAGTGGGCTGAACTCAACCTCTCGGGTCAGGAATACGACCTCGGCGACAACACCGCGCAGCAGCAATTCAGTTTCACCCAGACCGTCGCTCCGGTTGCGGAGGCGGTGCTCAACGCGGCGGCCTTCGTTCTTCGCGCTGGCGAGGTCGGCACCGGATCGGCTCAGATGATTTCTGGCAGCGCCGACGGCGGATCGGTCACCGTTGCCGACGTCCTGACCCTGCTTGAAAGCACCGACGATGGGTCCAGCCCCGCGGGCGAAAGCAACCCCGCTGACGGGCAGGTCCAGCTCTTTGTCTCAGTCGACGCCGCGACTCCGGACACCGACGGCTCTGAGGAGCTTGAAACGCTCTTCATCCGCAACATCCCGACCGATTGGATCGCGGGTCATGTCGGAGGTGGCGGCGTCGTGGATCGCGGGGCGTTCTTCGGAACTGATGGCACGTCACCTCTCGGCGATGGTGAGTGGGCCAAGGTTGAAAGTGCGATCTACGACAACGTCATGGGGACGTTGACTGTCAGTTTCGTGCCCGACGTTACCGAATTCAATGCCTCGCTTGAGTTGTTGCCCACCCTTTATGAAGACTATGACGTGGATCGGATTGAGGGCGATCCTTACTCGGCGGCAGGGGCGTTCTTCGGGGAAGACCTGAGAATTGAGCTGACTTCCCGCGACACGAACACAGCCACCGAAGATTCTCAGGGCGCTGACGTCACGCTAGATGTGGATGTCGATCCAGTGAACAACTTCGCGATCATCTCGTTCCCGATCGTGGGCAACGAGCAGGAGATCGACGACGCAGGCGGGGTCTTTGCCTTCGAGATCGTGCCCGAGCTGCGCGATCAGGATGGCTCCGAGCAGATCACCGCGCTGGTGCTGCGCAACGTGCCCAGCTTCATGACGGTTTATGTTCCAGACACCGAGAACCCCACTGGTCCAAAGGTTCCTGCGCTTATCACCGCGCTCAACAGCCCGCCGGGTCTGAACACCTGGAGCCTCGAGGCGAATTACGAAAATGGCGTTATCCAGTGGTCTGATGTCGAAATACGTGGCATTCCCACCCATTTCGCCGGGGATGTCGCGGCTTCTGTCGACGTCGTGACTACGGAAGACGACGGCACCACCCGCGTTACGAACTCCTCGGTTTCGATCCGAGTTGAGCCGGTGGCGGATGGCGGCGATCCATCTGAAGCTGCCGAG
This sequence comes from Salipiger sp. ABN3_019, assembly GCF_056158605.1. Taxonomy (NCBI): domain Bacteria; kingdom Pseudomonadati; phylum Pseudomonadota; class Alphaproteobacteria; order Rhodobacterales; family Roseobacteraceae; genus Salipiger; species Salipiger sp. ABN3_019. The sequence continues at coordinate 134,740 of NZ_JBSWTP010000006.1, read as the reverse complement.
ACGCGCGAAGACACTGCTGTGCAGGTGGTCATCGACGGGAACATCATCGACAATTCCAACAACTCGCCCGGATCTCCCGAGGCGATCTACAATGTCGTTCGGCTCGAGAACATTCCGGTCGATACCTTCGGACGATCTCCGCGTTTCTTTGCCGGGGATCCAGCAGCGGGGGGCACCGAGCTTTTTCCGACAGCTGGGCAATTGGTTCTGTCTCCTTCGGAGGCGCAGAACCTCTGGGTTCTGCCGGGGCAGGACAGCAACGAGACGCTGCAGTTCGACGTGACCATTGTTTATTACGAAACCATCGAGCCGACCGAGACGCTTCAAGCGACAGGCACGGTGACCATCAGCGTTCAGGGCATCGCCGACGTGCCGATCGTCGAAGTACAGATGTCCGACCCTGCCGATCCCGCGAACCCGACGATTGCCGAAGCAGAGGTGGACGAGAGCTATAGGGCAGGTGGCGGCTACCGCTATGAGCTGATCTACGGATATGCGGGCTACGCAAACTCGGTGTTCAGGCTCGAGCAGACCCTTTCCGAGGCAGCGGTGCGTAACGGTTATGGCAATGTATCGGCTGGCAGCGAATTTGATGCCGCGACGCCGCTTGCCGGGCAGATGACCGAGATCACCGACGCGTCGGGCAACTATGACGGCTCCGAGACGATCTACTATTTCATCACCGGCGTGCAGCCCGGCACACTCTTCGTCGGCGGAACGCCGGTAGATGAGACAGGCGAGACTTACCTGGTTCCAGGCGATCGGCTCGCCGAGCTCGAGTTTGTGTCCGGCTCGGTGACCGAGGTGACTTACCACGAGATGCAACTACATGCGATCGTTCTTGAGGACGATCAGGAGATCGGCACATTGCCGGGGCCAGACGCGGATGCGAACCTCACATATCTGGACAGTCTTCCGGGCGGCGCTGTCGTCACCACCGATTTCACGATCATCGTACTGCCGGTCTCGGGCGGTGAAGACCTGCCGTGTGGGGACAATCAGAAGCTGCCAACCCCGACCCTGTCTTTGGTCGGCAGCGGGGATGAAGACACCGAAATTGCGTTCCAGATAAGAGTGGAGGCCGTACCTGGCTTTTACGACAGCATCGATGATCTGGTGAACCTGCCGAACGGCGTGGTTGGCAGCTTCACGTTGGCCATCGACTTGCCCGCAGGAGCTACGCTCAGCAGCGATCCTTCCGGCGCCGTCTTTATCGACCCGGCATCGGGCAAATGGGTGGTCGATCTCGGCAAGCTGGGCGTTGATCCGGGCGACCCGACGATGACCGCAGGGAGCATCTTGTTCACGCCCCCGGAACACCAATCGAGTCCGGAGAACCCGTTTGATCCCGACGAGACGCTGGGCGCTGACGATCCCTACGACAGCCTCGATCAGCTGACGTTCTCGACCGAGCTGATCAATGTGAACTGTCGAACGACCCAGTCGACGACGGGCGCTTTCGACATCAATATCACGCCCATCGCGGATGGTCCCGATATCACCCTGACAGGCGCCGCGGCGTTCGACGAAGACACCTCCTATGCGCTCGGCATCGAGATCGGCGAGATAGACGGCGGTGAGCGGCTTGTGGGTGATGTCCAGATACGCCTCATCGGCGGCGGCGTGGACGGCGCGCGACTCTTTCTTGCTGATGGCACGGAAGTCTTTGCCTCAGGAGCCGTCTTTGCGGTCTCACCGGATGATCTGGACGGGCTCTACATGAACGCCACGGAAAATTTTGGCGGCGACAGCATTCAGATCAGGGTGGCCGCAACAACCGAGGACATCGACGGCTCCACCAAGACAAACGCGGTGAACCGCACCGTCCTTATCAACGCAGTCGCGGATATTCCGGTGTTCACGCTGGAAGATTCGGTGCTCGATCCCGACACGGGACTGCCTTATCTTGATGTCGGCCAGTCGGTCCCCGTGCTCACGATCATCGAGGATATCCCGTTTCCGCCCTTTGAGATCGTGCAGCCGCAAACGCCGGATCAGGACGGGTCGGAGACGACGTCGATCGTCCTCGATCTCAGCAATGCGCCAGGCCTGACAGTGACCGGACCAAGTGGCAGCGGGTTCATCGACAACGGTGACGGCACCTACACGATCTCGCAAACTGCCTACTCCAGCGTCTATTTCTCACTCGATCCTGACCACGCGAGAACGCCGGACAGTATCAACGGCATTCCTGCCGAGTTTCCGGTTACCATCACCATCCAGACGCTTGAACTTTCGAACGCCGATACCAACACGGCGAGCAGAGACTTTATTGTGCGCGTTCGCCCCGACGCCGACATTCCGGGGCTCGACGGTCAGATTGCGCCGGAAACTGGCTTCGAGGACGACGGGCAGAGCTATCGTATCACGCTTGGCGGCACGACCCCGGATCCGCACGAGCAAATGGAGTTCCGGATCACCTTGCCGGTAGATCAGAACGGCACCCCACTTGGCGAAATCCTGCTCGATGGAGTCGCGCTGGAGCCTGAAGACGGCGTAGTGACCATCCCTGCCGCCGGCGCCGGCGGGCCGGGGGTGGTCCTTCTGCCTGACGGGATCGTCACCTATGTGCCTCCCGCAGATTTCGGGGGCGGTGTTTCTCTTTCCGTGGTCGCTGTGAGCATCGACTCTACGGACGCAGGCGCAATCTACCTCGACACCGAGGAGTCCGAGCCGCTTCAGCTCGAATTGACGATCGAACCCGCACCCGACCTTCAAGTGACCGTCGACACCCCGTCGGTGCAACTTCAGGAAACCGATGCTGCACTTGTCTATGTCCCGACCAACGACGTCACCATCGAGGTCACGGATTTGGATGGCTCGGAAGAAGTTAACAGTGTCACTTACACGCTCACCGGCGTCCCCGACGGAACAAGCTGGACGAGCGGCGCGCGTATGGCATCTGCGACCGGCGGCATACTTGCATTCGAAGGGAGCCTTGCGGAGTTCCAGACGCTCGAAATCAGCTTACCCGCCAATTTCGCCAGCAATGGGACGCCGATCACCGGCACGATCTCGGTCACGACCAATGAAGGTGGCAGCGAGGCGGGCGGTTTCGAGATCACGGTGAATGGGGAGCTGGACCTCGAGGTCACCGCCCAGAGCTCGATCCCGATTGCCGAAACCGGTGCAGCGGTCGTCGTAGAGTTTGGTATCGAGGCCGAGATCCTACCAGACCCGATATCAAACACGTGGGAGACGCTTGAAGAAGTTGTCGTGGCCTTCGGACGCACCTTGCCGGCAGGCGTGAGCGCGTCTGCGGGCACCTTCAATGCTGCGCGCGATACGCTGACCTATACGCGCGGCACCACAGATACAGCGACGTTTGCGGCGATGGTCGCAGCGCTTTCCGTAACTTTGCCTGCAGGCACGGCGACGGCGCTTGACGGGCTGATCACGGTCTCCACAAACCACGGATCGTCCGTGCCACAAAGCTTCGAGGTCGAGCTGAACTCGGCACCGGTTCCGGGGCCCGAGCAGAGTTTCGATATTTTCGGACAGGCAGGCTACACGATTGCGGCCACGGACCTTCTGACCGGAACATCGGACGCAGAAGGCGACCGTTTCGCACTCTCCAACCCTAAAAGCGATGATCCGGATGTCAGCCTGTCGCTGAACGCTGAGGGCGATATCGAGGTCAGTGTCCCGGCCGGGTATGCCGGCTCTCCGGTGTTGCGCTTCGACATCGTGGATGACGGCACACCCAGCGCCTCTGCGTCAGCCAGCGCGGTACTCAACATCGATACACTGCAAATGGTCGCCACAGGCAGCTCGGATGCGGACGGCCGCGACATCCTGTCGGAGGTCACGGGGCAGAGCGGGGGAACAGACAGCGCAAAGGGGACCAATGGCGATGACGCAGTGATCGTGGACCTGGCGCGCCCCTATACCGACATCGCAGGCTTCACCCTTTTGGGCGGTGACGACCTGATCGATCTGAGCGGGGCAACGACCGGATTCGCGGTGGACGGCGGAACGGGAAACGATGTCCTTATCGGGTCCGCCTTCGCAGACACCCTGTCTGGTGGGCTCGGGGCAGATACACTCACGGGAGGCACGGGAGCAGATGTGTTCTCGCTCGGCGACCTGACGGTCGCCGACGTAATCACCGACTATTCGCAGGGCGAAGACACGATCGATCTATCGATCTTGGTGCGTTTGGGCGCCGCAGAAGATGTTGAGGACCGAGTTGACTACGCCGCCGCCACAGGTGAGCTGGAGGTCGATGGCATCAAAGTTGCGCAGATCAATGCGCCGGGAGGCGGTCTTCCATCCAGTGTGGAGATCATTTTCGAAGACGCTGCCGGGCAGCAACAAGTTGCGACCCTCTGAACTCAGGCGCGGGGGCAGGGAGGGGCAGCCTGATCATTAGCGACGCGCACACTGGGGCAGAGCCGGGTACCGGTGCGTATAGCAGAGAGCAAAAATCAGACATTTAGGCGTACCGATCGGTATGCTACTGTGATGTCCCCGGCGGCACTCAACTTCTTGAGTGCAGCGTTTGTCGACTTACGAGATAGGCCTGCTATGGCTGCGATGTCGTCTTGGGCCAGATCAACCGTACGGTGATCGCCTCCCAGATCAGCGACTAGGTTTTGCAATATGCCTCTGATGCGCATCGCTGGATCTTCTGCTTTCATTGCCTCGATGCAACGCAGTGCCAAAGCAAGGTTGTCAGCCAACATCAAAGAGAGATACCTCCAACCTTCGGGAATATCTTCCATCAGCCGCCCCATTTCGGCGCGGGTGAGCCGCACCAAGGCCGTGTCATCTCTTGCGCGAACTTCGAACATGCGCGGTTTTCCTGAAACAGCCGAGAGATCGCCAAACCAGTACCCTGTGCCGGCCACGTGGCACAAAGACCTGTCGTCGCGCAAGTTTGGAAGGTGGAGTTCAACTGCGCCGCTCGCGACCCCATAAATGCCTCCCGTAGGGTCTTCGACACGGTAGACGGACTCGTTCTTTGCCAAACTAATCACGTCGACGCGCGACAGCAGAGCGCGTCTGAATTGCGCCGGCGTACGCGAGAGCCAACCCGTGCGCGCAAAGACCTGTGTAAAATTTCTCATTTTCCAACCTAGAATGGGAAAGTTTACCCATTTTTCTGCTGCGTAAACCGATAACGTTCAAGCACTTCGATCAATCTGGAGTCGATTCGATGGACCGATTTTCTTGTGCAGTTGTTGCAACGCTGATTTCCGCCTCGATGGCAGTGGCGCAGGACGACACGAAACCCAATATTCTAGTCATCATGGGGGACGACATTGGGTGGTTTAATACCAGCGCATACAACAATGGAATGATGGGGTATTCGACCCCTAACATCGATAGTATCGCCGAAGACGGTATGCGTTTCACTGACGCTTACGGGCAGCAAAGCTGTACTGCCGGCCGGGCCGCGTTCATCACAGGGCAGTCACCAAAGCGAACGGGTCTTCTCAAAATCGGCATGCCGGGCGATCCCCTTGGTCTGCAACCTGAAGACCCTACCATTGCGGAGATGCTGAAGCCGCTCGGCTACGCTACCGGCCAATTCGGCAAGAACCACCTTGGTGACCGTGACGAGTATCTGCCAACCAATCATGGATTCGACGAGTTCTTCGGAAACCTTTACCACCTCAACGCTGAAGAAGAGCCCGAAAATTCCGATTACCCGCAGGATCCGGAGTTCAGAGAGCAGTATGGTCCGCGCGGCGTTCTCAAGGCGACGGCAGATGGCCAAGTAGAAGACACCGGTCCCCTAAATTCGAAGCGCATGGAAACCGTAGATGAGGAGTTCCTCACCGCTGCTATGGACTTCATCGAGCGCCAAGAGGAAAGCGATACACCCTGGTTCGTGTGGTACAATACTACTCGCATGCACATTTTCACGCATCTCAAGGAGGAAAGTGAAGGGGCAACAGGACTCGGTGTCTACGCTGATGGCATGACCGAGCACGATGGCATGGTCGGGACGCTGCTCGACAAGCTCGACGAACTCGGCGCAGCGGACAACACTATTGTTATTTACACTACCGACAATGGTGCCGAAAAGTTCACTTGGCCCGATGGCGGCACGTCACCTTTTCGCGGCGAGAAAGCAACCACTTGGGAAGGCGGCATCCGTGTGCCATTCATGATTAAATGGCCAGGCCAAATCGAACCCGGTCAGGTGAGCAATGAGATCCTTTCTCTTGAAGATATGTTCCCAACACTTCTCGCGGCCGTGGGTGAGCCTGACATCAAACAGAAGCTTCTTGACGGATATGCTGCTGGCGACAAGACCTTCAATGTTCACATCGATGGTTACAACCTTCTCCCTAATCTAACGGGCGCAGAAGACGCAGGAGAGTGGCCGCGTCAGAACTTCTTCGCGTTCGTCGATGACGGCAGCTTGGGCGCTGTTCGCTACGGCCGCTTCAAAGCGCACTTCAGCATTCAGGAACATGAAGGTATGGATGCTTGGCGTCGACCACAAACCCAGCTCAAGGCTCCTTTGCTCATCGATTTGAAGGCAGACCCCTTCGAGATGGCACCGATTGACTCGTCGCACTACGACGAATGGCAACTTCGTCGCATGTGGGCATTCGGGCCAGTCGGAGGCCTTGTCGCCGATTTCATGTCAACCTTTGAAGAATATCCGCAGCGGCAGGAAGCCGGCTCCTTCACTCCGAAACAGTAAATAATAGAAGGGGGCAATGCTTAGTGTTGCTCCCTTTCCTGTGTGATAACGATAGAGAGAATTCCTAGGGCAGCGACCGAGATCGCGGTGGACGACGGTACGGAGAACTATGTCTTTGTTGGGTCCTCCTTCGCAGACACCCTGTCCGGTGGGCTCGGGGCAGATACTCTCACCGGAGGTACGGGAGCAGATATGTTTTTGCTCGGCGACCTGACGGTCGCCGACGTAATCACCGACTATACGCCGAGCGAAGACACGATCGATCTGTCGATCCTGGTGCGTTTGGGCGCCGCAGAAGATGTTGTGGACCGAGGCGACTACGCCGTCGCAACAGGTGAGCTGGAGGTCGATGGCATAACAGTTGCGCAGATCAATGCGCCGGGAGGCGGACCTCCACCCGGTGTGGAGATCATTTTCGAGGACGCCGCCGGTCAACAGCAAAGCGCCGTCATACGACGAAACCTCCTGATAACCATCTCTCGGGGTCGATGCCTTCTGGAAAAGCGATCTTCGCGCTATCGCGAGTGCTCCGTCAGGATATTATCTCTCGTCTTTCGGAAGAAATTGATTTGGGTAATTGCGCGCGGCCGATAAAAGGCCGAACTCTAGTACGTGATCCCTATAGGTTCCCTGCTCATCGCTCAATTGGCTCGCGCCCAAGTAGGTCAAGAATGACACCAGAGCGCCGTGTTGCAATTTACCTTTTTTCTGTCCCGAGGTGGATTTGTGCGAAAAACCGGAGAGCGCGGATACCCAGATTCCACCGTTGCGATCCGGGACGCCAAACCTCGCAGATTGACCTTTTCTGTCACGCAGTTCGTAGCGAGAAATGTGGAGCGCTTGTGTGAAAAGATCACAGCTTGTGAGCGCCAGGAGGACCGAGTGATCAATCTTGCGCAGTAATTCGACGCGTGGATCGCCTGCACCCCGACGCTCGATCCATCTCTGGATCGAATGTCGGGTCAATACGAGGATAGAATTTGTCGCCTGTCCGTTTGATATTTCCACTGTCCTGTGGATGTAGCGTAACAAGTCCTGCTCGAAGCCATCCGCTGCGGCGACATACTTCAGCCGAGAGTCACGACTCGCACATCGAACAACGAGGCTGAGAAACAACCTTTTTTCGTGTTCTTCAGCTCTGGCATAGATGCAACCTGGGTGCCGCCGGAGACGCGCTGCCACTCTGCCGAGCGCGATCAGGTTTCGTCCGGTTTTCTTCGAGAACGCCTCCAGAACAAAGTCTGGGGCAGGCTCTTGTGCCGCTGCTTCTATTATCAACTTGGTGGTGAGACCCCGTGCAAGATAGGTTTGCGCGGCGCCTTCGGAAAACCCGGAAAGCATGAGACCTCGATGCGGAAGGTCCAGCAATGGTGGGGCCGCATCAGGTTTCGTGCAAGTGAAACGTTTGGATTGCGGGGGCTTGACCCGCCAACGGAAACCATCATGCTGGCGGTGATCAGTGTAAGTTAGTGATAAGGCGAGAATTTCTGGTTCGCCGTGTGTGTATTTTTCGTAGTTTTGGTCTTTAGCTGCCGCGCGGGGGAAAAGACACTGCGCAAACTCGGACGAAAATTTAAGGCTCTTGCGTCGCGGTGCTCTCAGGCCGGCGCGTGTTTTATTCTGGTTGTATCGGTGACTTGTTCTCCAGTCTTGGCGCAAGAGGAGCCCTCGACGAAACAGCTAAGAATTCTAGCCATCTACTCTGGATCTAGCACGCTCGCCGCAAACGTTGCGGTTGAAACCGGATTTGCGTCGGTGTTTTCGTCTGCCGAAAGGAAGCCAAGATACGAGATATATGGAGAGTACCGGGACGCGCAGAGGTTTCCAACAAACGCCGACGAGCGGACTTTTCTTGAATCCATGGTTGCCAAATATCGAGATCAAAGCTTCGACGTCATTGTAACAGTGGGCCCCGAAGCGCTTCGCTTGGGCATAGAGTTAAGGCGTTCAATAGCACCTAGCGCTCCTCTTGTGTTTGGAGGTGTTCAAGATGCAACTTTGAAACAGTATTCCGAAATCGAAGGTCTGTCTGGCGTCATTTCAATATTTGATTTGCGCGGGACATTTGAACTAGCGCGTCAAATGCAACCCGAAGCGACGCGCGCTGTGGTCTTCACTGGATCCGCCGCTTTCGATGAGAGATGGCGGTCATTTGCTGTCGAGGAACTGGCGGATGTCTCGCAGCCGAGCGTTGAAATGGTCTCGGGTCTGACGCTAGAGGGGTTCAAGGCCCGTGCGGCCGCTCTTCATCCTTCGGACATTCTCTTGGTGTTGACCATCTTCGAGGATGCAGACGGCCGAAGGTTCGTGCCCGCAGATGCCTTGGCGGCCATCTCGGAAGTTTCGGGGGCGCCCACTTACGGTGTCTATAGTTCCAACATCGGTCGCGGGGTCGCAGGGGGCAGTTTCTCAACCTTCGAAGCCACTGGCGCTGCGATTGCGGAACAGGCATTGAAGATTTTGGACGATCCCTCCGCGGCAGAGTCGGGTGTTCTGGTGCCGGTGTCGGCTGTTCTGGACTGGCGAGAGCTCAAGCGCTTTGATCTGGACCCTGAGAGGCGGCCGGCGGGTAGTCAGCTTCTCTTTTACGATCCGAGCGTTTGGGAGCGGTATGGACCACAAATTCTTGCGGCCATTGCGATCATTCTGCTTCAGTCGAGCACCATCGCAGCGCTCATCGCCTTGGAGCGCCGTCGCCGGAGAAGCAGCGAGGAGCTCATAAAGCGCAGAATTGAGATGGCCAGACTGTCTCGTATCGCTCAACTTGGGGAACTTTCCGGAGCTATCGCACATGAGCTGAACCAACCCCTTACATCCATACTCGCGAATGCCGAGGCAGGCGCAGCGCTCCTCGCGCAAGCACAGCCCGATCTGATCGAGGTCGGCGAGGTGCTTCTAGATATTGCGGAGGATGACAGGCGCGCAGCAGATATCATAGTCAATCTTCGGCGTCTCATGGCCAATGATAGCGGTGGTTTGGAACGCGCGGATCTAAATGATGTCGCGCGCTCGACCATGCGGCTCATCTCGAACGAAATGGTCGCTCGTGGAGTGGACGTGCAGTTGCGCTTGTCGCGCGAAATACTCATCGTGGAAGCAGATGTGCAACAGTTGCAGCAGGTGCTTCTCAATCTCGTTCTTAACGCCGCCGACGCGATGGCGGATCAACAGACGCGGAAGATGATCATCACGACGGGCCTAGATATGAATAGCCGGCGCTTGCTGACCGTGTCCGACAATGGTCCGGGCTTGCCTGATGCGCTGACCGATGACCCTTTCAAGCCATTCGCGACATCAAAGTCACAAGGGATGGGACTGGGGCTTTCAATTAGCCAGAACATCGCAGAGGCGCATGGCGGCGAGTTGCGCTTCACTCGGAGCACGAAGGAGGGGGCTTGTGTTGAGCTGGCCTTGCCTGCGCCTTGACCCGAGAACTGCAAGAGACGTTTCGAGTTCATATCGTGGATGATGATGACAGCGTACGCCGTGCGCTCAGTCGCTTGCTGAAAAGCACGGGTCTCGACGTCCGGGCACATTCAAGCGGCGAGGAGTTACTGATAGAACTTTCGCCACAGCCTCCTGCCTGCGCGATACTCGACATGTACCTCCCGAAAATGAATGGCTTTGAATTGAAGCAGCGAATCGCAGCGATCGCGCCGAGCTTGCCAGTGATATTCCTCACCGGCCGTGGCGATATTGGAATGGGTGTGCAAGCGATGAAGGAAGGCGCGTTTGATTTTCTCACGAAGCCTGTAAAGCCAGAGCAATTTCTTGCGGCCATTGCTGCTGCCAAAGAACATGTCGCCGAGAGCAAATCTTTCTCGCGCGACGCGGCGCGTTACGAGGAGCGGTTGAAGAATCTGACCCCACGCGAAGCTGAAGTGATGGATGCAGTTGTCGCTGGAGATCTGAACAAACAGATCGCGCATGATCTTGGTCTGTCTGAGAAAACTGTCAAAGTTCACAGAGCGCGGGTCATGAAAAAAATGGGCGTGCGCAGCGTTGCGGAACTCGTTCGAGTCAGTGTTACAAAACGCATCGATCTATCCTGATGTAGGCCTTGAGGCCAACTAGTAAGGCTGATCGTGAGTCTCGTAGACTCTCGCCATGGATACTCATGCCGCAACCGCTCTGATTGTCGAAGATGACGCCGCCGTGAGTCGGGCACTTTCTCGCGCAGTGCGGTCCCTGGGATTCGATGTCACCGTCTTTGGAGACGGTGAGGCAGTGCTTGCAAGTGAAATAGCTCAGGCCCCGGCGCTTCTGCTGCTCGACCTGCACCTTCCAGGCATCACGGGCGCGGATCTGATCAAGGAAATCCTCCTCCGCGCGCCTCAACTCCGGATCGTCGTAATGACAGGCCGCGACATTGCAGGGGCTCGAGAGGCCTGCCTCGCGGCGGGGGCCATATCCTACATCAACAAGCCGATTTCTCGTGCTGATCTCACGGCGTTGCTCTCAAGCTGAGGTGAAGAGCCAGGGAGCGGAGTAGGTACTTGGTCTAACTATCCAGATTACGCCAGGGAAGCGAAGCTGCCCACATGGCACCGGCTTTGCCAGGACCTTTATCTTGCTCGTTTTCAAGCGACAGGCGGCGCCAGAAGTATTTCGATGAAAGGGAGACACTTATGTCACCGAGACTTCAAGTACGCTTACTTTTGATGGCCGTGATTTCCTTTGGGATATCGGGCGGTCAGGTCGTTGCCCAGGAATTGCAGACGACCGAGCCTGAGACTTCGTCGAACTCCGCCGGAAAGCCGAACATTCTGGTCATCTGGGGCGATGACGTCGGCCAGTCCAACATTTCCGCATACACGCGGGGGCTGATGGGCTACGAGACGCCCAACATCGACCGGATCGCTAAAGAGGGCATGATCTTCACCGACTACTACGGTGAGCAATCCTGTACCGCCGGCCGTTCCTCCTTCATCATGGGCCAGTCGGTGTTCCGCACCGGCCTGTCCAAAGTGGGTCTGCCCGGCGCACAGGAGGGGATGCAGGTCGAGGATCCGACCATCGCGGGCCTGCTCAAGGCCGAGGGGTACGCCACCGGTCAGTTCGGGAAAAACCACCTCGGCGACCGCGACGAGCACCTGCCGACCAACCATGGGTTCGATGAGTTCTTCGGCAACCTCTACCACCTCAACGCCGAGGAAGAGCCCGAGAACGAGGACTACCCGGCCGACATGATGATCGGCGACGGACAGACCTTCCGGGAGGCCTTTGGTCCTCGTGGCGTCATCCATTCCTATGCTGACGGTGAAATCGAGGATACCGGACCGCTCACAAAGACGCGCATGGAAACCGTGGATGACGAGACCACCGCTGCGGCGATCGATTTCATCGAGCGCGCGAACGAGCAGGGCACGCCTTGGTTCGTGTGGTGGAGCGGCACTCGCATGCACTTCCGCACGCACGTCAGTGAAGAGAACCGGGCACTGGCCAACGAAACCGTCGGCAAACCGGTCGACGAATATACGGCCGGTATGCTCGAGCATGATGCTGATATCGGCGTGTTCCTCGACAAGCTCGATGAGCTTGGTATCACCGACAACACGATCGTCTTCTACTCCACCGACAACGGCCCGCATATGAACACTTGGCCGGATGCGGGGATGACGCCCTTCTGGGGTGAGAAGAACACCAATTGGGAAGGCGCCTGGCGTGTGCCCGCGATGGTGCGCTGGCCGGGTCACATCCCCGAGGACGAGGTCGTCAACGAGATCGTCCACCACATGGACTGGCTGCCAACCTTCCTGGCCGCGGCCGGGAACGAGACGATCAAGGATGACCTGCTCGGCGGCATCACTGTCGCTGAAGTGGGCGAAGGCCGCGACTATAAGGTCCACCTCGATGGCTACAACATCCTGCCATTGCTGACCGGTGAAACCGAGGAGAGCCCGCGAAAGGAGATCTTCTATTTCTCCGATGATGGCGACCTGATGGCTCTGCGTTATGCCGATTGGAAGATCACCTTCCTGGAGCAAAAGGCGTGGAGCACGTTCCGCGCCTGGATCGAGCCGCTGACGCCCCTGCGCACGCCGCTGATCTTCAACCTGCGCCGCGATCCCTACGAGCGTGGCTACCGGACCTCGAACACCTACTACGATTGGATGCTCGACCGCGCCTACATGCTGGTGCCGGCGCAATCCTATGTGGCGAACTTCCTTGAAACCTTCCAGGAATTCCCGCCGCGTCAGGAAGCGGCCTCCTTCAGCCTCGACAAGGTTATGGAGAAGCTCTCGCAAGCGGGCGGCACGCAATGACCGCGGGCTCGTGACGATTGAGAAGGCCGGCCCTGCGCAATGAGCGCAGGGCCGGCCCCAAGTCCGCCACCGCGAATTTTTGCGAAAGGTCGTTTCCCATGCGCCTGTTCACCGCTACCACCTGCCTGACGCTTTTGGCCGTTGCAGCGTACGCCGACCCGCTGCCATCCTGGAATGATACCGAGGCGAAGTCGGCGATCATCGAGTTTGTGGAGACGGTCACCGACCCGTCCTCCGAAGAGTTCGTTCCACAGGCCAACCGCATTGCCACTTTCGACAACGATGGCTGCCTCTGGGCCGAACAGCCGGTCTACTTCCAGCTTCTCTACGCCATCGACGTGCTGAAGGAGAAAGCCGCAAGCGACCCTTCGATCCTGACCTCGGATGCCCTGAAGGCAGGCGCAGAGGGCGATCTCGAAGGCATCCTCGCCGGCGGCATGGAGGGGCTGCTCGAGGTGATCAACGCTTCGCATTCCGGGGTCAGCGTCGAAGACTTCCAGTCCAGCGCCGGCGCCTGGCTGGAGAGCGCCACGCATCCCTCGACGGGCATGCCCTATGGCGAGATGATCTACCAACCCATGCTCGAGCTCCTGAGCTACCTGCGCGATGAGGGGTTCACCACCTACATCGTCTCGGGCGGCGGCATCGACTTCATCCGCGCCTTTGCCGAGGACACCTATGGCATCCCGCCGTGGCAGGTCGTCGGCACCGAGGGCGACACCACCTACACGGCCGATGGCGGCGCGCCGACGCTAACGAAGAACGGCGGCATCACCTTCCTCGACGACAAGGAAGGCAAGCCGGTCGGCATCATGCGCCACATCGGGCAACGCCCGATCTTTGCGGCGGGCAACTCGGACGGCGACTTCCAGATGCTCGAATACACCACGGCAGGCGACGGTGCCCGCTTCGGCATGCTGGTGCATCACACCGACGCGGATCGCGAGTTCGCCTATGACCGGGACAGCCACGTCGGCCAACTCGCCCGCGGCCTCGATGAGGGCGAAGACCGCGGCTGGCTGATCGTCGACATGGCACAGGATTGGAGCAAGGTATGGCCCGGGGAGTGATCGCAGGCGCCACGCTGCTGGCGGTGGCCGGAGTCTGCATCGCAGGCTCAGCATTCGCGCAGACCGAAGCGAGCGCAAAGCCCAATGTCGTGCTCATGCTCACCGACAACCTTGGTTGGGGTGAGCTCGGTGCCTATGGCGGCGGCATCCTGCGCGGCGCGCCGACACCGCGGCTGGATGCCAGCAGAGGCGCAGCAGCTGATGACACTTCGGCCGGGAATCGACGCCGCTACGCTCTTGCAGAAGCAGATCGGCCAAGTCCGCGGCACTATCTACAGCACTGAAAGCGATGGCGAGAATCGGAGCTATCTGGAAAACGTCCTGAATTGGGTGCGCGAGAATGTACGTATCGGGTGCTCGGATCGACAACGCACTTGGCACGCTGAGGCTAGCTCGTCGATGTTGACGGGCTTCCGCAGCAGTGGGTCTCAGCAGTCCTAGGGAGACCGCTCCAGAGGAGCTCCCCGGTCCATGTGGTTGAAGGCATATGCACTGTGGGCCTTGGGTGAGATCCAAAACGCAGCTTGGGTTCTTCGTTTTCTTGGAAGACTTGAAAGGAATCGGGATCATGGAAGGCATGGCCGAAAGGGGCACGCGGGCGCAGATCGAGGCCCTGCGCGCCCGCATGGGCGAGGCGATCATCGGCCAGCGCGAGGTGATCGAGCGGTTGCTGATCGGGCTTCTCGCCAATGGCAACCTGCTCGTCGAGGGGCTTCCGGGCCTTGCCAAGACCCGCGCGATCAAGGCGCTGGCGCGCAACCTCGAATGCGATTTTTCCCGCATCCAGTTCACCCCCGACCTGTTGCCCTCGGACGTCACCGGCACCGAGGTCTATTTCCAGGGCGAGGGCGGCGGCGAGTTCCGGTTCGAGGCCGGGCCGATCTTTGCCAACCTCGTGCTGGCGGACGAGATCAACCGCGCGCCCGCCAAGGTGCAGGCGGCGCTGCTCGAGGCGATGGAAGAGCGGCAGGTGACCGTGGCCGGCACCACCCACAAGATGGAGCCACTGTTCATGGTCATGGCGACGCAGAACCCCATCGAGCAGGAGGGCACCTATCCACTGCCCGAGGCGCAGATGGACCGGTTCCTGATGCATGTGAACATCACCTATCCGCCGGTCGAGGATGAGGTCGAGGTGATCCGCCTCGTGCGCGCCGAGGAGATTGCGGCGCAGGAGGGCAGCGGCAAGGCTGGCTCCGAGACCCATTTTCCTATCCCGCAGGAAGCGGTGTTTGCCGCCCGCCGCGAGATCGCCGCGCTGCGCGTCGCGCCCGAGATGGAGCGCTACATCGCCGATCTGGTCAATGCCACCCGCGTTCCGGCGGAGTTCGGCGATGACCTCAAGCGCTGGATCGAGGTCGGGGCGAGCCCGCGCGCCTCGCTCGCGCTCGACAGATGCGGCCGCACCCACGCCTGGCTGGCGGGGCGCGATTATGTCGACCCCGAGGATATCCGCGCCGTGGTGCCCGACGTGCTGCGCCACCGGCTTGGCCTGTCGTACGAGGCGCAGGGCGAGGGCATCAGCCCGGATGCCGTGGTGTCCGAGATCGTCCGGCAGGTGGCGTTGCCCTAGGGAGGCAAGATGAAGGACCGCGCCGTCAGTATCCGCACCGGCACCCTGCGCAAACCCGCGCAGGTCACGGAGGATCCGCGCGTTCGCACCGATCTCGCTTATCTGCGCAGCCTCGAGGGTCCGGCGCGCGGTCTCAGCTTCCTGCCGCGCCAGCCGGCGCAATCGGTGCTCAACGGCCGCCACGCCTCGCGCTTGCGCGGGCGTGGACTCAACTTCGAGGAATTGCGCGATTACCTGCCCGGCGACGACATCCGCGCCATCGACTGGAAGGTCACCGCCCGCACCGGCACGCCGCATGTCCGGGTGATGACCGAAGAGCGTGACCGCCCTGCGCTGATCGTCGTCGACCAACGCATGTCGATGTTCTTCGGCACCCGCCGCGCGATGAAATCCGTCACCGCCGCCGAGGCCGCCGCGATGACCGCCTTCCGCATCCTCGATCAGGGCGACCGGGTGGGCGGCATCGTCTTTGGCGACAAGATGATCGCCGAGGTCCGCCCGCAGCGCAGCCGCGCCGCGCTCAACCGCTTCCTCACCGCGCTGGCCGAGGCCAATGGCCTGCTGCATGCCGAGGCGCCCAACCCGGCCCCCATCGGCTTGACGCGGGTGCTGCGCGCCGTCGCCCGCATCGCCGCGCGCAACCACCTGATCATCGTGCTCAGCGACTTCGACGGCATCGACGCCGAGACCGACCGCATCGTCTCGGGGCTGGCGCGGCACAACGATCTGATCCTTGTGCCGGTCACCGACCCCAGCGCGGGCGAGATCCCGGCGGGGCTGAAGCTGATCGTCACCGACGGCGCGCTGCAGGCCGAGATAGACACCGCTGCGCCCGGTACCCGCAAGGGGCTGATCGAGATGTCGAAGGGCCGGCTGGCCGATGTGCTCGACTGGCAGCGGCGCTTCGGGGTGCCGATCCTGCCGCTCTCGGCGGGCGATGAGACCCTGCCGCAGATGCGCCGCCTGCTGGGGCTCGGCCCGCGATGAACGAGGAGACGCCGGAAATCCAAAGCCTCGTCGGGATGATCAACCAGCTGATCGACCCGGTGCCGCCGGTGCCGGTGCCGCTGGTGCCGCAGACCTGGGGCTGGCTGGTGCTGGCGCTGGTGCTGGCGGCACTGGTCGCATGGGGGCTCTGGCGCTGGCATCGCCGCCATCAGGCGGCGGCCTACCGGCGCGAGGCGCTGGCCGGGGCGGCGCGGGCCGAAACCACCGCCGAGCTTGCCGCCATCCTGCGCCGCGCCGCGCTCGCCGCCTATCCAAGGGTCGAGGTCGCCGCGCTCACCGGGGCGGAGTGGACCGGCTTTCTCAGCCGCACCGGGCCCGAGCGCTTTCCCGAGGCCGCCGGCGAGGAGCTGCGCCGCGCGCCCTATAAAACGCCGGGTGCCGCCCCGTCGCCCGAACTGCGCCGCGCCGTCGAGCGCTGGCTGAAGCGTCATCGAGCCGCGCCGGCGGCAGCGGACCGAGGGGTGGCGACATGATCTCGCTCGCCGCGCCCTGGCTGCTGTTGCTGCTGCCCTTGCCACTGCTGGTCTGGTGGCTGGTGCCGCCGCACCGCGAGCGCGAGAGCGCGCTGCGCTTTCCGTTCTTCCGCCGCATGGCCGAGGCGGCGGGGGCCGAGCCGCGCGCCGGGGCGGTGGTGCTGTCGCGCCCGGTGATCTCGGTGCTCACGGCGGCGCTGTGCTGGGCCCTGCTGGTGCTGGCGCTGGCGCGGCCCGAGCGGGTGGGCGCCCCGATCACCATCGAGACCGCCGCCCGCGACGTGGTGCTGGCGATCGACATCTCGGGCTCGATGGACGCCAAGGATTTCGAAGCCCCGGACGGTGAGCGGCTCCAGCGGCTTGCCGGGGTGCGGCAGGTGGTGCGCGACTTCGTCGCCGGGCGCGACGGCGATCGCATGGCGCTGGTGGTCTTCGGCACCGCCGCCTACCTGCAGGCGCCGCTGACCGACGATCTGACCACGATCACCGAGCTCCTGGATCGCACCGAGGTCGGCATGGCCGGGCCGCATACCGCGCTTGGCGACGCCATCGGCCTCGCGATCCGCACCTTCGAGGCCAGCGACATCGACCAGCGGCTGCTGATCCTGCTGTCGGACGGCTCAGACACCGCCAGCCGTATGAGCCCGGTCAACGCCGCCGAGATCGCCGCCGACCGCGGGGTCGAGATTTTCACCATCGGCGTCGGCGATCCCGAGGCCACGGGCGAGAACCGCGTCGATCTGGCGACGCTGCAGGCGGTGGCGGACCGCACCGGCGGGCAATATTTCTTCGCCGAAGATGCTTCGACGCTGCAAGCGGTCTATGACCGCATCGACGCGCTGGCCCCGCGCGAGACCGAGACCCTGTCGTTCCGGCCGCGCCGGTCGCTGGCGTGGATCCCGATGGGGTTGTCAGCTTTGCTCGGGCTCGCCTCGGTGCTCTGGCTGCAGCTGCGCGGTCGGCGGCGGTCCCAGCGGAGCCCTGCGGCGCGAGCCGCCGGGCGGGCGGAGGAGGCCGCATGACCGACCTGCCGCTTTTCCTCGAGGCCTTCCATTTCCTGCGCCCGCTCTGGCTGCTGCTGATCCCGCTGATCGTACTGGTCTGGTGGTGGGTGCGCCGCCCGCTGCAGCGCGGGGCGATGCAGGTCGAGGGCATCGCCCCGCACCTGCGCGAGGCGCTGACCGTGGGCCGCCCGCAGCGCCGCCGCCTCACGCCGATCGACAGCACCGCCGCGATCCTGATCCTCGGCGCGCTCGGCGCGGCCGGGCCGACATGGTCGCGCCAGCCCGACCCCTTCGCTGCGCAATCCGCCCCGGCGGTGATCGTTCTGGCCGTGACCCCGGGCATGGAGCAGAGCGACGTGGCGCCCTCGCGGCTCGAACGTGGCAAGCAGAAGATCCGCGACTTCCTAGAGTTGCGCGCCGGGGCGCGCACGGCGCTGGTGGCCTATGCGGGCACCGCCCACGTGTTGCTGCCGATGACCGAGGACGCGCAGGTCATGGTGCCCTATCTCGAGGGGCTCAGCCCCGAGGTGATGCCGCGCGAGGGCGCGGTGGCGGCAGAGGCACTGGCGCTGGCCGAGGGTATCCTGGCCGACGAGGGGGCACCGGGCGGCATTCTCTTTGTCACTGACAGCCTCGATCCGGCGGATGCCGCTCCGCTCGATGCCAGTGCGGTGCCGGTGGCGGTGCTGGCGACCCGCCCCGAGGGCAGCCGCGACCGCGGCCTCGATGCGCTGTCGGTGCCGGTGGTCGCGGTCTCGCCCGATCCCTCGGATATCCGCCGGCTCGACGGGCTGCTCAACGCCGCTTATCGCCGGGCGCAGCTGGATGACGTCGAGCAGCCGTGGGAGGACCGGGCGCATTGGCTGGCCTGGCCGGCGGCGCTGCTGCTGCTGCTGTGGTTCCGCCGCGGCTGGACCATGCGGTGGGCGGCGCTCGCGGCGCTGGCGGTGCTGGGCCAGCCGCAGGCAGCGCGGTCAGAGGGGGTGGCTGATTGGTTCCTGACCCCGGATCAGCAGGGCCGCATCGCCTTTGACCGCAGGCATTTCGAGCGCGCCGCCGAGCTTTATGTCGATCCGCTCTGGCGCGGCTACGCGCTCTACCGGGACGGTCAGTACGATGCCGCGATCGAGGTGCTGGACCGTGTCGAGACAGCGCAGGCGGCGTTCATCCAGGGCATGGCCAACATCAAGGGGCGGCACTACCGCGACGGGGTGCGGGCCTTCGAGACGGCACTGGCGCGCGACCCGGACTATCCGGGCGCGGCAGAGAACCTCGAGACCGCGCAGCGCATCGTCACCTATGTCGAGGACCAGCAGGCGCAGTCGGACACCGGCGAGGATCGCGGCATCGGCGCGGACGAAGAGGTCTATGACAACGAAAGCGAGCAGGGTGAGGAAACCCTGCGCGAGCAAGGCAGCGAGGAGGGCAGCGGGCTGCTGACCGCCGATCAGTGGATGAACACCGTCGACACCCGCACCGAGGATTTCCTGCGCATGCGTTTCGCGCTGGAAGCGGCCGCGCCGCCGTCCTCCGGCGGATCGGGGCCTGCGCCTGCGACCGGCTCTGATGCCGCGCCGCAGACCGCTGAGCCCCCCGAGGCCCCCGAGACTCCGGCGGCGCAGGAGGGCGAGCCATGAGGCGCCTGCTTTGGCTTGTCCTTCTCCTTCTGCCGGGATTTGCCGTGGCGCAGGATGCAGAAGCGCCGGGCGCGGAGGATCTGCCGCAGCTAGTCGTCGACTTCCCCGAGACCGAGGCGATCCCCGGCCAGCCGCTCAGCCTGCGCCTGACGGTGCTGGTGCCGAGCTTCATGCCCAAGCCTCCGGTCTGGCCGAGCCTCGAGGCGCCGAACCTGCTGGTGCGGCTGCCCTCGCGCTCCACCAACCCGGTCTCGGAACGGATCAACGGCGAGACATGGTCCGGCATCTCGCGCCATTACCGTATCTCGCCCATGGTCCCGGGGCAGATGGCGCTGCCGCCGCAGGAGGTGCTGGTCACCTGGCAGGACACTGCCACCGGCGAGGCGCGGCAGACCGCGCTGAGCACCGGGCCGATCACCTTCGCCGGGGTGGTCCCCGAGGGGGCTGAGGGGCTCGATCCCTTCATCGCCGCCGCCGATCTGACGCTCACGCAGGAGGTCGAGGGGGATCCGGCCGCCATGGTGCCCGGTGACAGCCTCAAACGGCAGGTGACGGTGGCGGTCGAGGGGCTCTCGCCGATGTTCCTGCCGCAGGTGCTGGGCCCGGTCGAACTGCCCGGGGTTGCCGCCTATCCGGACGAGCCGCGGCTGTCCGAGCGGGACGATCGCGGCACGCTCAGCGGCACCCGGACCGAAAGCGTGACCTATCTCGCCGAGGCCGGGGGCGGGGGGCAGCTGCCCGAGATCACGCTCGACTGGTTCGACACCGATGAAGGGGTGGTGAAGACGGCCTCTGCCGAGGGGTTGGAGCTACAGATCGACGGCCCGCCGCCGGGGCGCAGCACGCCGCTCGATCCCCGGCGCATCGCGCTGCTGGCGCTGGCTGCGGCGCTGGCGCTTGGCCTGCTGTGGCTGGCGCTGCGCTGGCTGCTGCCCGCGGTATCGCGGCGACGGGCGCTGCGGCGCGCTGCCGAGCTTGCCTCGGAGCGGCATGCCTGGCGCGCGCTGATGCAGGTGATCGGGCGGCGCGATCATGCCGCGCTGCGCCCGGCGCTCGATCTCTGGGCCGGGCGGGTCGAGGGGCCGGACCCGCGCCACGCCGCGCCGGTCGAGGCGGCGCTGCTGGCGCTTGGCGCGCAGCGCTACGGAGGCGGCGGGGCTGCCAATCCCAGCGACACTGCCTGGACGTCGCTGCGGGGAGCGCTGGAGGTCGCGCGACCGAGCCGTCACAAGAATTCCGAAGTCAGTGCCCTTCCGCCTCTCAATCCTAAAGAAGCGCCTCGAGCTTTTGACCGCGCCTGAGCTGAAAACAACCGTGGAAATGATCTGTGCTTAAGAGAAAACGCCTGCCTCTCCGCTCCTTCGCAAATGGTGTTCCTAGCCACACGGAAGCTCAAGCCGAGCGCAGAGACGCGGACGCATGTCCTAAGCTCTGCGGCATAGGAACTCTCATTCTGACGGGCGGAGCACTAGTCGTGGCTGCGATCCCCGCTCACGCTCAGGATTACCTCGGCTCCGAGCGCTGCATCACCTGCCACGAGGCAGCAGGCGCAGCATGGGAAGGCTCACATCACGCCCTGGCCTGGACCGAGGCGACGCCGGACAACATCACTGCCAATTTCGATGGTACCGAGTTCACCCTCGGCGACATGCAGGCGCGCTTCAGCCTCACGCCCGAGGGCAAGGCCCATGTCAGCGTCACCGAGCGCGACGGGGTCACCACCGAGTACGACGTGCATTCGGTGATCGGCGTCGAGCCGCTGCAGCAATACATCCTCGAGACCGCGCCGGGCCGCCTGCAGAGCTTCGACGTGGTCTGGGACACGGAAAAAGGTGGCTGGCCACCTCTACCCCGAACAGAACTACGCGCCCGACGATGGGCTGCATTGGACCGGCCCCTACAAGACGTGGAACAGCCGCTGCGCCGCCTGCCACGCCACCGGCTTCGAGGCGGGCTATGATCCGCAGAGCCGCAGCTTCGCCTCGACGCAGGTCGAGATCGGCGTCGGCTGCGAGGCCTGCCACGGCCCCGGCTCGGCGCATGTCACCTGGGCCGAGAGCTACGAGACGACGCGAGAGGCCCCGCCCCCGGCCTATGGCTTCACCGTCGACATGTCGCAGCCCGCGCAGATGATCGAGCAATGCGCCACCTGCCATTCCCGCCGCGAGCCCTTCACCGACGGCAACCCGCTGCACGGCACACCCTATCACGACAGCTACAACCTCTCGCTGCTGCGCGAGGGCGCCTATGAGGCGGACGGGCAGATCCTCGACGAGGTCTATGTCTACGGCTCGTTCCTGCAATCGAAGATGTACGCCGAAGGGGTCAGCTGCTCGAACTGCCACCTGCCGCATGAGGCCGAGCTGATCGCCGAGGGCAACGCCGTCTGCACCCAGTGCCACAGTCCGGCGGGCAATCCCGAGTTCCCCTCGCTGCCGCTCAAGGTCTTCGACGGGCCCGAGCACACGCATCATCCCGAGGGCTCGGCAGGCGCGGAGTGCAAGACCTGCCACATGACCGAGCGCGTCTATATGGGCAACGACTGGCGGACAGATCATTCCTTCCGCATCCCGCGCCCGGACCTCAGCGCCGAGACCGGCGCGCCCGACGCCTGCACCACCTGCCACGAGGACCAAAGCCCCGAATGGGCGGCGGCCAAGCTCAAAGAGTGGTTCCCCGACAGCACCCACCGCGGCGCGCATTACGGCCAGATCCTCGCCCATGGCCGCCGCGATCCCGCCCGTGCCGCGCCCGAATTGCGCAGCCTGTCGCAGGACAGCGATATGGCTGGCATCGTGCGCGCCACGGCGATCTACCTGCTGGAACAGGCGGGCGATCCGGCCGAGGCGGCGGCGCTGGAGGCGCTGCTGCAGGACCCCGATCCGCTGGTGCGCAGCGCCGCCGTCCGCCTGCAGCGCGCCGCCCCCGCCATGGAGCGCGCCCCGCGCATCATGGCCTCGCTCAGCGATCCGTCGCGCTCGGTGCGCATGGCGGCGGCGCAGTCCTTGCTCGACGCGCAGATTGCCCGCATGCCGCAGCGCTACGAGACGGCCCTGCGCAACGCCTTCGGCGAATGGCAGGCCTCCATGGCCAGCCGCCTCGACTTCCCGGAAACCCACCTGCAGATGGGTGGCATGGCGCTGGTGATGCGCAACATGCCCGCCGCCATGAATGCCTTTGCCGAGGCAACCCGGCTCGACCCGCAACTGAGCGACGCCTGGATCATGCAGGTCCGCATCGCCTTTGCCACCGGCGACGAGGCCCAGGGCCGCGCGCTTCTCGATACCGCGCTGGCAAGGAACCCCGGCAACGTGACGCTGCAGATGATGCGCCGCGAGCTGACCGGCGAGGACATGGACCTGCTGCCGCCGCCGTCAGCGGACTAGTCACATAAATAAAATCAACCTCTAGTCGGGTGCGAAAGCTCTCATGCTCGCTTTCTTTCCCTGACAGCGCACCCGGCCTTATGTCTCGAAGGATCGATACTGTGAAATTGACGCGAATGATTAGCGACGCGATCCTTTTTCTCTAGCGGAAAGGAGCGGAAACGCATGAAGGCATCGAAGTTCACAGCAGCGTAAAAGGCGTTCATCCTGAAACAGGTCATGAGGACAATCTGGCGCCAACAACGAAAGGCGTAAGACCACGATCGTGAATGATGGGGAACATGACATAAATGTGAAATCTATGTGTCGCAATGACTTGTCGTTGCTTTACGCAGCGTTATCGGACAGCATCGAATTCACTGAAATTTCGGAGAAATACCAATGAAAATTATTAAAGTTTCAATTCTCTCTCTCGCACTCTCGCTGTCCGCCAGTGCTGGGTTCGCAAACATCACCCAAGTAAAGTGTGACGACTTTATTGTCGGAATTTCTGAGGAAATCGCAGCTGCAGCTGAAGAGCGTTCAAGCTCTCAGACAGAAGCGCACGCAAAGGTCTGTGAAGCGGCAAGCCAAATCGATATCGCCGGCGATGATCCTGAAACTCACACCGTCACGATCCTGCCGTACGGAATCGAGACCACCGTTCTCATGGTTCCGCTCTACACCGAGTAAAGCTAACGGAA
The DNA here is from genome assembly GCF_056158605.1 of Salipiger sp. ABN3_019. NCBI lineage: Bacteria > Pseudomonadati > Pseudomonadota > Alphaproteobacteria > Rhodobacterales > Roseobacteraceae > Salipiger > Salipiger sp. ABN3_019. The sequence goes on along the minus strand of NZ_JBSWTP010000006.1, from coordinate 110,979 downwards.
CAGACCTTCAGGTTTTCTAGAGCGCCCCTTTGCTGGGGCGCTCTCTTTGTTTTTCGAACCAACGAGATCATGCAGCTCTTGTGCGTTCCTTGAAGCGCGCTTCCCGCTACCTGTGACCGTAGGAGCGTCGGCCCATTTCCTCCATCATCTGTCTCAGAAAATCTCGGCCGGGGACTTCCAGCCGAGGCTTTTGCGAGGCGTGTTGTAAGCTGTCCGCAGAGCTGCTTCAGCTCGAGCTCCGCTATAAACCTACTGCCGCCGTCCGCAGACCACTAGTCACATCTTAAAGGTCGATACTGCGGAGTTGCCACGATTAATCGGCGACGCGGTCCTTTTGCGCTCGGGGAAAGCGCGCCGCGCCGCCTCCTGCCGGGTCAGCAGGCACGGCCTCTCGGGACTAGTGGAAGCCGCACGTCGATGGTCCCGATATGTGGAATATTTCGCAATATAATCAGTATATTATAGCGGATTCTGTTGCAAGAAGTCCGCAATCTCTGTGCGATGTAGCCCGCGATTGGCAAAGATCGCCGCGAATTGGCGTGCTGCCAGATCCGTACTGGTCACATTCTGGACTTCAGGGGCTGGACAAGACTGTCACTAGAGGCGGCACGCATTCTGCGACGCCTCGTCGAAGGTGTCTATCGCGCTACGTCCGCAAAGAACTGGCGACGGAAACTCGCGCAGACTTACAGGAGGGGAGAGCGATGACGCGCAGGTTGGTAAACCTTGGGAGCGGCTTCTGGAATATCCGCTGCACCATGAAGCTGGCCGGTGTCGTCAATGTCGGGACTCAGGTCTCGATCGTTCGGCTGCAGAGCGGCCGTTTCGTATTCCTCGACAGCTACACGCTGAATGGCGAAATCCGCGAGCTGGTCATGGATCTGACCCAGGATGGCAGTCTGGTGGACGCGGTCCTCAATCTTCACCCGTTCCACACGCTGCACTGCGCTGCCATGGCTCGGGATTTCCCAAAAGCGAAATTCTACGGCTCTGAGCGGCATCATCGTGTCTGCACCTCGGTGCCTTGGGAAGCTGAGCGCGTGGAAAGCGCAGCGGTGGCAGAGCGGTATTCTCGCGATCTCCAGTTTTCGCTGCCGTGGGGCATCCAGTATTTTTCTGAAAATGAGAAGGTGCATGCAGGCTCACTCCTGGCATTTCATCCGGCCAGCGGGTCTCTGCACGTCGATGACACGCTGAATGTTCTGCCTGTGCCAGGAGCTCTGCGGGGGTACGTGCCGCGGCTCGTCCTGCATCCCACGCTAGGGGCGGCGATGAATGCCGAGGACGGTGCTGAAGAGAAGTTCTGCCGCTGGCTAGAGGAAATCGGTGCGCGATGGTGCGGCACGAAGTCCGTCTGCGCCGCACACAATGGGGTCGCACGTTTTGCTGAGGGCGATTTCGAGCAGGTCATGCGCGGCCTCGCAGCACGAACCCGGAAAAAGCTAGCTGCCTAGCCTTTCTCAAGGCCCGCGCTACAGACCTTCCTAGATGCCCATGACCCGCAATTCCGTGGCAAACTCCGGGATGACGAAGGTGCCGTCCGCGTTCGCCTCGACCTTGCGCCCGTTGCCCAGAACATAGCGTTGGTGGGTTCCATCAGATTGCCTGAACACGGTGACGGCGCGGCCGACCACGTCTTCGCATTCCATGATTTGGATGTTGATCCATTCGGCTGACATGTCTTCCTCCAGCGCAGTGTTGCCGTCGCTCGATGTCTTGCCTGTAGCAGTGTTCTGCTTTCTTCCACCGTCGACGATCGGGCCCGGTCACGGCAAGGGGAGATTTCAACCTCAGGCAGATTGCGCTAGCTTCTGCCCAAGACTTGTAGTGTGAATAGATGCCCAAAGTGCGGCGCGGCAAATCAAATGTTCGATATTTGTTCTTTGGCGCGTAATGTGAATTATGTATTGTTCATCCAGTTAATCGATCTAGCCTAGAGCTTTCGTGCGGCGTCGGAGGTCCGGACTGGGCCAGTTGCGCGATGTGGGGGCTATCGCTTTTCAGCGGCCAAGGTCCCTGGAAGGCCCTCGCTCCACTTGCGAAGCTCATCCAGGAAACCCAAGGCTGTCCGACCGAAATCGGTAATCTCGTAAACCACGGAGATCGGGGCGGTGTCACACACCTCGCGCCTGACCAGCCCCTGGTCTTCGAGTTGCCGCAAGCGTTCCGTGATCATCTTCTTTGATGCGCCGCCGATCATCCGGGCGAGGTCGTTGAACCGGACCGGCCCGTCCTTTACGTGCCAGAGGATCGAGCCAGTCCATTTTCCTCCGATGATCCGCATCCCACGCTCGATGGCGCAGGGTTCGGTGCAGGCATTCGTCGCACTCCGTCGGCCTGCGGCGTCTATTTCGATCTTTGCATCCATCTGTCTGCGCTCCGCTGATCCGCGCCGGTCTAGGTTACCAAAAGTATACTGGTTGCTTTTGCATCCCGCCACGTTCATCTCATTCAGGACGCCGCGAAAGTCAAGCGGGCGCAGCAACAACGGAAGAGACCAGATGAGCAAAATCCATATCCTGAACGGCGCGCAGCCCTACGAATTTGCCCCCGGTAAACTCAACGAAACGCTCGCGGAGCGCGCCAAGACAACATTTGAGGCGCAGGGGCACGAGGTCCGCCTGACCACGGTCGCGGCCGGTTACGACGTGCAGGACGAGGTGGACCATCACCTCTGGGCGGACATTGTCCTCCTGCAATTTCCGGTGAACTGGATGGGCGTGCCGTGGTCGTTCAAGAAATACATGGATGAGGTCTACACGGTCGGCATGGGCGGGCAGCTCAGCAATGGCGATGGCCGCAGCGCCGCCGCACCGAAAGCGAACTACGGCATGGGCGGCAAGCTGGCAGGCACGCATTACATGATCTCGGCTACGCTGAACGCTCCGGCCGAAGCCTTCGACGATCCGGCAGAGCCGTTCTTCGAGGGCATGTCGCTGGATGATCTCCTGCGCCCGGTCCATCTGAATGCCAAATTCTTCGGCATGAGGCCGCTTCCGACATTCGGGGCCTTCGACGTGATGAAAAACCCCGACGTGGCCACCGACCTCGCCCGTTTCGACGCCCATCTTGCCATGACATTCGAGGAGCTTAGCAATGACGCGGCCTGATATTGTCCTCTATACCGCCAATACTATGAACGGCTGGAAGCCGCTGATCTTCCTGCATGAGGCACAGATCGACTACGAACTGGTGCCGATCGATTTTGGCAAGAAAGAGCAGAAGGCTCCGGATTACCTGCGCCTGAACCCCAACGGCCGCATCCCGACCATTGTTGATCGGGGCGCCGATGATTTCGCAGTGTTCGAGAGCGGCGCAATCCTGTGGTATCTCGCCGAGAAATACGACCGGTTCCTCAGCCACGACCCCAAGGAGCGCTCAGAGACGCTGCAATGGCTGATGTTCCAGATGGGTGGGATCGGCCCGATGATGGGTCAGGCGATGTTTTTCCAGCGGATCGCCAAGCCGAATGGGGACGAGGTGCCCTATGCCATCAACCGCTACGTTGCCGAAAGCCGCCGCCTGCTCGAAGTGCTGGACACGCGGCTTGCCGGGCGCGAGTGGCTGGTCGGGGATGCGATGTCCATCGCGGATATTGCGACGTACCCTTGGGCGCGCAGCTACTTCTGGGCCACTGTGAGCGTCGACGGATTGCCGCACCTGCAGGCGTGGTTCGACCGCATCGACGCCATGCCGCGGGTCCAGGAAGCTCTGCAACTGCCGGAGCCGCGACCGTCGGCCTTCGGTAAGGGCGACACGGATGCTGCGGCCTTGGAGAACGCAGCCAGGTTCCGCTGAACCAATGACGCGCTGGGTCTGGGAATGGTCTCGTCAGCGCGTCACATCCTCTCGAAAAGTATTGGCTAGCGGCTATGTCCGCTTGAAGGTGCTGCGATGCGGCACATGAGCTGCATTTAGAGGTCGAGATTGGGCCGGGAGCGGCGGGCGCGGCTGCCAGCCATGTCTACGGCTCGCTACAGCTCCGCAAGCCCGCTCGGAGCCCTTTCCAGTCGCGCCGACTACCTATCATGTGCCGGATGCAGAATTTTTGGATGCGTCGGAATTGGCCCTAGATCCACATCACCCGATGAAACGCGAAGGAGGCTCTTGCATGGCCACCACCGGAAAACAGCTGTTCACCACACTCGAGGCCGACGCCACACTGACCGTCGCGCTTGAAGACGTTTCATTTGCCGACCCCACCCACAGCCAGGTGCTGGTGCGGATGGAAGCCGCGCCGATCAATCCCTCGGACCTAGCCATTCTCGTCGGCGGCGCCGACATGGAGAACGCGGATTACACGCCGGGCAAGTTCGTGGCCCGGGTGCCCGATGCGGCAAATGCCGCATCGAAAGCCCGTCACGGTTTGAAATTGCCCGCTGGTAACGAAGGCGCAGGCACGGTGATCGCCGCTGGCGACAGTGATGCTGCGCAGGCGCTGGTAGGGCAGCGCGTCTCCTGCGTCCCGGGCAACGCCTACAGCCAGTATTGCCTCTCCGACGCGGACATGTGCCTCCCGCTGGGCGAGCATTCCGCCGAAGAAGGCGCCAGCGCCTTCGTCAACCCGATGACCGCCCTCGGCTTTGTGGAGACTGCCAGGGCCGACGGACAGAACGCCATCTTGCACACTGTCGGGGCCTCGAACCTCGGCCAGATGCTGACGCGCATCTGCGCAGAGGATGGCATCGGGCTGGTGAACATCGTGCGAAAGAGCGATCAGGTGGAGCTGCTGAAGGGGCTTGGCTCCGAGCATGTGGTCAACTCTTCCGAAGACGATTTCATGGACAAGCTGACCGACGCAATTCGTGCGACAGGCGCCTTTTACGGCTTCGATCCCGTGGGGGGCGGCACGCTGGTCGATACCGCATTCCGCGCGATGGAGCAGGTCGCAAGGGATCAGATGCCCGAGTACTCGCGCTACGGATCGAACCAGCCGAAACGCATGTTCATCTACGGCCGCCTCGACACCAGCCCCACCGTGCTGACCCCCAGCTACGGGTTCGGCTGGACCTTATCTGGCTGGCTTCTGTTCCCGTTCCTGCAGTCGATTGGGCAGGAGACCATGGGCCGGATGCGAAAGCGGGTGCGTGACAACCTCACCAGCACCTTTGCCAGCAGCTACAAATCTCGCGTCACGTTGAAGGAAATGCTGACCAAAAAGGCCGTGCTGGACTACCGCGCCATGCGCACGGGCGAGAAATACCTCGTCACGCCTTGGGGCTGACCCGCAGGGCAGAGAGGCGCCGCCCGTCGCCGGGCAGCGCCACATAAGGTTACAGAAGCTCGAGGACCTTCTTCGCCGCCGCCTCTGACGACGCCGGGTTCTGCCCGGTCACCAGCCGGCCATCGGCCACGGCATGGGGTTGCCAGTCGCCGACGCTCTCGAAGTCAGCCCCGAGCTCACGCAGCTTGGTTTCCAGAAGGAACGGCACTGCGTCGACCAGCCCCACTGCCTCCTCCTCGCTGTCCGTGAACGCCGTGACCTTGCGGCCCTTCACGATTGGATGGCCATTCGCATCCACGACCTTGGCAAAGGCCGCCGGGCCATGACAGACCGAGGCGACGACCTTGCCGCTGTCCCAGGCCTTGCCAATGGCCTTGGCTGCAAGCGCGCTTTCTGTGAGGTCGAACATCGCGCCATGGCCGCCCGGAATGTAAAGCGCATCATAAGCGGTGACGTCCTCGTCCTCGAGGCGGCCGGGGCTCGACAGCAGCGCCGTTGCCTCCGCATCTGCGCGGAACCTGGTGACCGAGGCCGGGGCCTCCTCACCCGTCACGTCGGAATTCGGGTCAATGGGAACAGGTTTGCCGCCAAGCGTCACCAGCGTGACCTCGTGGCCCGCGTCGAGGAACGCGTAATACGGGCTCGCCAGCTCTTCGTACCAAACGCCGGTGGGGTTGCCGGTATCGCCAAGGACATCGGCCGCAGTGGACAGGATCAAAATACGTGCCATTTTCAGGTCTCCTTGCATTGTCTCGGAACGTCCCGCGAGGGTCACTGCAGGAACGTCTCCGGATTGATATGGGACGAATTCGCAGATCGAGAAATTGATGCGCAGCATGTCAGATATCGGTAAGCTGGACATATGAGCCCGGACATCTCTCTTCTGCGCGTCTTCCACGCCGTGATGGAAGAACGCAATGTCACCGCTGCGGCGCGGCGCCTCGGCCAGTCGCAAAGCACCGTCAGCGCGGCGCTTGCTCGTCTGCGCGTCGCTCTGGGGGATGAGCTTTTCCTGCGCGCCAGATACGGCGTCGAGCCGACCGAGAAGGCGTTGCAGATCGCGGCGGACGTCGCGGCCGGGCTGGACCGGCTCGAACGGGCGTTCCGTGCCGCCGAGCCTTTCGATCCGGCTCAAAGCACGCGGCGCTTCCGGCTGTTGCTGGGTCCCTACGCGGAGGTTGTGCTCGCTCCGCCTCTGGCCGCGGCCTTCGCGCTCCACGCTCCCAGGGCACAGCTCGAGATCGCCCCGATCGGACCTGACTTGGATCCGCGCACCCTTGCCGGGCAAAGTTTCGATCTCGCCGTCGGACGGTTTGCCCCTCCACCGGAAGACCTAGTGGTCTCGCAGCTGTTCAATGATGGATTCCGCTGTATCGTAGCCCACGAGGCTTTGGCAGACGGCGCGACCCTGGATCGCGACCTATATGAGCGGCTACCGCATGTGGTCGTGGCGCCGCCCGGAAAATGGCGCACCGGGTTACACAAGCTGACCGCCGACACAGGCCTACGCCGCAACACCGCGGTGATCGTCTCGCATTTCCTGACAGCAGCCCCTACCGTCGCCCGCATCCGAGGCATCGCCACTGTCCCTGCACGTATCGCAGCCCTGATCGCCGAACCTCACGGGCTTCTGGACATGCCGGTCCCACTGAACCTGGGAACATTCCCGACCCAGGTCGCCTGGCACCCACACAATCGGAGCGACGCACGCCACATCTGGCTTCGAGAGCTTCTGAACGCCATTTCAGTCGTAGAAGGGAGAGGGTTCTGAGCAGCGTGAGGGGCAAGCGATTAGCAGCCACCTGCGCGTTGCCGCTTTCGACCCGAGACGGAGCATGGCTTCGGTCGGAAGCGGGGGCGTTGAGCATCCATTCAAGGAAAATGTTCCAAATATGCCGCGCCTGCAGCTTATCCTCTGCGCACGGCGAGAATAACCGCTGAGGCCTGCTGCTCAAGAGATAGTCTGCTTTTGGGTATTCGTCGGCACCGCCGGTCTTTCAAGCGCCAACAGCTGAGGTGACCGGCAGCCTGCTCGACGCCTTCATTTCTTTCAGCGACAGATTGGAGCGGATGCTGGTCACCCCGGGAAGCCGCCGTAGCGTGCTGTCGACAAACACGCTGTAGTCGTCGAGATCCTTCGCCACCACAATCAGCAGGAAATCGTCCGCGCCAGTGGTGTTGTGGCACGCCAGGATGTTGGGCGTCGTTTGGACGAGACGCTGGAACTCGGCGGTGGCGACTTGGTCATGCTCGGAACAGCGCAGCTGGACGAAGGCCATGACACCGAGGCCGAGTTTGCGGCAATTCAGGTTCGCCTGGTAGCCTTCGATAATGCCGTTTTCCTCGAGCCGTTTCAGCCGACGCCAGCAAGGAGTTTCGCTCATGCCGAGGCTTTCGGCGAGCTTGGCGTTGGTCATGCGGCCGTCGTCCTGCAACAGGTTCAGAAGCGCGGCGTTTACACCGTCGATCTCGGGCATGGGCTGGATTCCTTCAAAATGCTTCCCCCCGATAGAGGATACTGCCTCAAATATCGCCAAATAGGGGAAGAATGGCAAAGTTATTTCGAAAGCATGGGGCTATCCTCCCGCCAGTTCGCCCTCAATCGAAAGACCCTGCCATGAAAGCCGTCCTTTTCGAGAAGTTCCAAGAAGCCCTCAAGCTGACCACCGTTGCCGACCCGAGCCCCGAACCGCATGGTGTCGTGCTCAAGGTTGCCGCTACAGGTGTCTGCCGGAGCGACTGGCACGGCTGGATGGGGCACGACAGTGACATCGATTTGCCGCATGTGCCGGGCCACGAGTTGGCCGGTGTGGTTGAAGCTGTGGGCAAGGACGTGAAGACCTGGAAGGTCGGCGACAAGGTCACCGTGCCCTTCATTTGCGGCTGCGGCAGTTGCTCGGAATGTCACTCCGGCAACCAGCAGGTGTGTCTGACCCAAGAACAGCCGGGCTTTACCCATTGGGGATCTTTTGCGGAGTACGTGCCAATCCATCAGGCAGACCTGAACCTTGTTGCGCTCCCCGAGACGATGGACTTTGCGACCGCCGCCAGCCTAGGCTGCCGCTTTGCCACCTCGTTCCGGGCAGTGGTCGACCAGGGCAAAGTCAGCGCCGGCCAATGGGTCGCGGTGCATGGCTGCGGCGGCGTCGGCTTGTCGGCTGTAATGATCGCCGCGGCAGCGGGCGCGAATGTGATCGGTGTCGATCTCGACCCGGCCAAGCTTGCCATGGCCCAGAAACTCGGCGCGGTGGCGGTCATCGACGGGCGCGAGGTCGACGTGCCCGCCGCCATCCAGGAGATCACCAAAGGCGGCGCGCATGTCTCGCTCGACGCACTGGGGCACCCGGCAACCATGACCAACTCGATCCTCTGTCTCAAGCCGCGCGGCAAGCACGTGCAGGTGGGGCTGATGCTGGGGGACCAAGCTGCCCCCGCGATCCCGATGCCGAAAATCGTCGGTCAGGAGATCGAGCTGCTCGGCTCCCATGGAATGCAGGCACACCGCTACGGCGCGATGCTGGACATGGTGGCGAGTGGACGGCTCGACCCGTCGCGGTTGGTGGGCAAGAGGATCAGCCTTGCCGAGGCCCCGCAGGAACTTATGGAAATGGACAAATTTCAGTCCATCGGCGCAACCGTCATCACCCGGTTCTGAGCTCGGGCCTCACAGTATCCCACCGACCCAATCCAAAAAGACAGCAAGTCGGCGCAGACCGGCTGTTGGCGTGAGGTAGAGCGCGGTGATATCGAGGGGCGCGGCTTCCAACTCGCCGGCGAACAATTCGACAAGGCGGCCGGCATGGATATCGTCAGCCACCATGAAGTCGGAGAACCGCGCAATGCCGAGGCTTCCGAGAACAAGCCGGCGGGCCGCTTCGCCATTGCCCGCAACCACCGAGGTCGGCAGCGAAAGCGGCTCGGGCATCCCCTTGAATTGCAGGGTGTTGATATGCTCGGGCGCTGCAAAGCGCACTTGCTCTAGCGCCTTCAGGTCCTGCGGCGACGAAGGCCAACCCATGCGGTCAAGATATTCCGGGGCGGCTACAAGTTTCCACGGCGTGCGCCCGAGTTTGCGGTGCAGCATGTCGCTGTCCGGAAGCGGGCCGAAGCGGATCGCAACATCGGCATGCGACCCTATCAGATCGACAAGGCTGTCGGTCATGTCGAGCGTCAGCTGCACCTCGGGATAGGCCGCGCGGAACTCGGCCAGACGCGGGGCGAGGATGTGCAGCACGAAGGGCACGGGCGCGTTGATCCGGAGCGGCCCGCGCGGGCGACGGCTGCCGGCGGCGAGGTCGGTCAACGCCTCGGTCCGGGCCAGGATACCTCGCGCAGCATCCAGCAAATCGCGCCCCTCAGGCGTCAATTCGATTGACCGCGTTGTCCGGCGCAGCAACGTCAGGCCAAGCAAGCCCTCAAGCCTCGCCACCGTTCGGCTGAGGGTCGACGGAGCCACGCCCAGGTGCCGTCCCGCTTCGGCAAAGCCGCCATCCTCGACCACCGCGACAAAGGCGGCGAGATCACGGGTCTGAGGTAATTCGTGCGTCCTTCGCAAAGGCCCATTCCGATACTGCTCGTTCACGCAAAGGCTAAGACCTGCCATCTGGACTGTCGATCCTAAACACACAACCGCAGGAGACCGGGCCATGCCCCTTGCCTTGTGGGCGCTGACCATCAGCGCCTTTGCCGTCGGAACCACCGAATTCGTGATCGTCGGCCTCATTCCTACCATCGCCACAGACCTTGGCGTTTCGCTTCCAAACGCGGGGCTGCTGGTCAGCCTCTATGCGCTTGGCGTAACCATCGGCGCGCCGGTTCTGACCGCGCTCGCCGGGCGGATGCCCCGCAAAACGCTGCTGCTGGCGCTATTGACGCTGTTCATTGCTGGCAACGCTTTCGCGGCCTTTGCACCGGGCTACGGCAGCCTGATCGCCGCGCGTTTCTTGACAGGGCTGGCTCATGGCGTTTTCTTCGCCATTGCCTCGACCATCGCGACGGATCTTGTCGATCGCGAGAAAGAGAACTCGGCCATCGCCACGGTCTTCCTCGGCCTCACCGTTGCTCTTGTGACCGGCGTGCCGCTTGGCACCTGGATCGGCCAAACCTTCGGCTGGCAGTCGACTTTCCTTGGCGTGGTGGCCCTCGGCCTTGTCGGCCTCTTGGCAAGCGCGCTGCTGGTGCCCGCGACCCTCAGCCGCCCTGCGCCAGCCAGCCTGAGCGCCCAAGCCCGCGTGTTGACCTCGCCCCGGTTGCTGCTTGTCTACCTGATCACGGCCGTGGGCTATGGTGGCAATTTCATCGCCTTCACTTACCTTGCTCCGATGCTGACCGATGTGACCGGCCTGTCCGCCAGTTCAGTTAGCCTTGTCATCCTTCTCTACGGGGCCTCTGTGGCGGCGGGCAACATCCTGGGCGGCAAGCTGGCCGACAAAACTGGTCCGATCCCCGCGCTAACGTTGATCTTCACCGGTCTTGCTCTGCTGCTTGGTGCCCTTGGCCTGGCAATCACTTCTCCGGTCTGGGCGATTGCAGTGGTCGCGCTCTGGGGTGGCTTCGCTTTTGCCAATGTGCCTCCGCTTCAAGCCTATACGGTCGCGACGGCGCGGCAGGTAGCGCCGGATGCCGTGGCCGTGGCCTCGGGCCTAAACATCGGGGCCTTCAACCTGGGCATCGCGCTTGGGTCCTGGGGCGGTGGCCACGTGGTCGAAGGCCTGGGCCTTGCCGCCACGCCTTTGGTCGGGGCCGCGGTCGTTGCTGCCGGTATCATCCTGACCCGCCTGGCGGCCCGCCTTGAGTTCCCGGACACGAACCCGGCTCCGGCCGAATAGAACCTGATCCGGGGACAGATGACCCCCGGATCCAATCCCAAGGAGAAACATACTATGACCATCCGAAACATCGGTCCCGCTGGCATTCCCAACCTTGGACTTGGCACCTTCCGAATGGAGCCGGGCGAGGCGCGCCACATCGTCGCCGCCGCCTTGTCCGAGGGCTATCGCCACATCGACACTGCACAAGCCTATGGCAACGAATCCGAGGTTGGCGAAGGTATCCTCGCCTCGGACGTGCCGCGGCATCAGATCTTCCTGACCACAAAGATCTTGCCCCGGGATTTTGCCGCCGCCGATTTCCGCAAGGCGACCGAGGCTTCACTGACCGCGCTTGGCCTCGACTACATCGACCTGATGCTGCTGCACTGGCCGTCGAAAGAGGTGCCCCTGTCCGAAACCCTGCCGGTGCTGGACGCCCTAATTGATGAAGGCAAGGTGCGGTTTGGCGGCGTGTCGAACTTCACCATCGCCCAAGTAGAGGAGGCCCGGGGCATCCTGCGCGCCCCGATTGCCGCGAATCAAGTCGAGCTGCATCCCTTCATCAACCAGTCGAAACTGCTATCCCACCTTGAGGGGCTCGACATCCCGGTCGAGGCTTATGCCCCGTTGGCCCAAGGCGGCGTGATGACCGACCCGGTGATGAAAGAGATCGCCGATGCCCATGATACCACTCCCGCCGCTATCGCGGTGGCGTGGGTGCTGCACAAGCCGACCGGGATTGCGATCCCCAAGACGGCGCAGGCGGATCGGCTTGCCGGCAACCTCGCTGCGGCTGAAATTGCGCTGACCGCAGAAGAAATTGCCCGGATCGACGCGCTTTCCCGGCCTGACGGGCGCATCGTGTCGCCCGACGGGCTTGCCCCCGATTGGGATTGAACCGGTTGGGGTGCGCCCCGCACCCCAGCCATCCACCCTTAGGCGGGCAGACGGTGCCCGCACAGGCGCTTTCATCGCACCGCAGCAATCCTCCAGCTGGAAACGCAGCAGCCCATTCGTTGCATCAAGACGCGGGGGATAATGGCATTTCTGGTACTGACGCTCGGTGCTGACCAGTCAGGACCGCTTCGAGGTGGCCAGCTGACCTGACAGGGTCGAGGGCTCGATTTTCAGCAGACAGACGGCTGACCTCCATCGCCGAAGTGCCATTGGGTCTCCGCCTTACCAGCAGCTGAAGGATGCCGACCCGCATGTCATGGGCGAGAGCCCTAAAGACGTCGATGCTTTGGCGCACCATTGGCCATGCTACGAGAACCGCGGCACAATGCCGAGGGTCAGAAGGCGCTCAATTTTCCAGAGCCACGACCTTCGGTATTTGGCCGAGGCAACACTGGTGCGGTCGCAACAGAGATCGCTGGGGTATTTCTTATGGGTGGCGCGCTGCTGATTGAATACGGCCTCTTCAGCGCGCCAAAATTCGCCTGCTGAGCTTCTCCGCGGGTCTTGAGGCCGGAAGTGCATGGCCTAAGCTCACGCCAGACGCCGAGAGCGGTCAATGGCCGCTTCGAAGATGCTGTAGCGCGACAACGAGGCCGGATGCCAAGCTTAGCACTGGGCCGGGAACGACGTTGAAGTGCGGCCCGGCGTGCCGCGCTACCGCAAGTGTGCTTCGAGCCCTTCCACGACATTGGCTCTGGTCCGTCGTGAAAGGGCACCATCTGGCTTTATCACCCACAAATCTCTATGCCGATCTTGCCCATATGAGCTTTTTCAAGGAAAGCCTCCTGGGCGGCGCGCAACTCGTGCAGCGGGTGACACTCAGCTACTACCGGACGTATCTCCCCCGCCTCGATATAGCCTACCAAGTCAGCGAAGACCCTTGGGTCCTGCCGGGTGCTCCCGACAAGTGTCAGGTCTTTCAGATATAGAGTTCGCAGGTCGAGCTCGACGATCGGCCCAGCGATCGCGCCCGAGGTCACGTAGCGGCCTTTCGGCACCAGCGCATCCAACAATGCAGGCCAACGCGGTCCGCCAACCAGGTCGAGCACGACGTCAAAGGCGTCCTGGGGGACCGGCTCGTTGCGATCAATCGTGATGTCGGCTCCAAGCTCCTTGAGCGCCTCCATCTTCGTGGAGCTGGTGACCGCTGTGACATGGGCGCCGCGTCGTTTGGCAAGTTGCACGGCGGCTGAGCCGACACCCCCCGAGGCTCCCGTGATCAGCACCCGATCCGCGCCCAAGATCGCGCGCTGGATCATTCCCTCGGCGGTCGAGAAGGCGCATGGGAAGGACGCGAGCTCGATATCAGAGAGAGGGCTGTCGATCTTCAGGGCATGCTCGGACTCCACGGTCGTGAATTCTGCAAAGGCACCATCACGCTCGGAGCCGAAGGTCACGAGGGCATCTGGCTCCGCACCATTCGGGCGATGCATCGGTCGCACCAGAACCCGTTCGCCGACGCGAGCGCGGTCCACGCCCTCACCAACCGCGACGATCCTGCCGCAGCAATCGGCGCCCTGGATACGCGGAAAACTCAGCGCTCCGGACCACGCGCCGTCGGCATCTGAGGCGCCGCCGTATCCTTCCGTGGCCGCCGAGTTCGTGTCGCCCCGCACGGACTTGGAATACCAGCCAGTCCGGGTGTTCACGTCGGTATTGTTCACTGACGAGGCACCGACGCGGATCAGGACATCTCCCGCGTCCGGCTGAGGGACCGGCACATCCTCGCGCCATTCCAGCTTGTCGAGCCCCCCATGTCCGGTAAGGACAACAGCTTTCATTGTTGCAGGCAGTGTCATCGAAGATTGCTCCAGTGTAGAATGAACGCTCTACTTGCGTAGGTAGAGGGATCATTCTACACCGTCAACCATGGCAGACATGATGAGCAAGATATCCGCCGGGCTCGAGCGAGCTTTCGCCAGCCGCGGTTTCGCGGAGCCCTCCGTCGAGGATCTGAGAGATGCCGCCGGCGTGAGCCTGCGCACGCTCTACAAATACACTCCTTCCCGAGCCGACATGGTTCTGGCGGCGTTAGAAAACCGGCATCAGCGTTACCTCTCGCATATCTTCGATGGCCTGCCGGACGGCACCGAAGAAGCGGCCGACACGATTCTCGCGAGGGTCGGCATATGGATGGCGACCGAGACGTCACATGGCTGTCTGTTTCATGCCGCCGTGGCGGCCGACCCCAACAACGAACCGCTCCGGTGGCTTCTTGAGCGTCACAAGGCGGAGGTCGCGTCAAAAGCGGCAGCTGCAACCGGCCTCGTTGCGGCCGAGACCGAACTGCTCGTGATCATCGAGGGTCTGACCCAGGCTTGGCCGTTGCGCGGTGATGAAGCCGTCGAGGCCGCCAAGCGATTGGGCCGCGCGCTCGGGGTTTCGCTCGAATAGCTATCGCCACATCGGTTCCGACAGTTTTCTGCGTCCACCCAAAGCGAAATCGAACTACAGCATTGTCCGGCGCACCGGTAGGACAACGCCGCGCTGCCGCAAGGCCGCACCGATCCTCTTCCGTTGAAGAGCTCGGCTCGGCGATCGCATTTTTGCTCAACCAAGATTTGCGGTGCCGGTGCCTACCGTAAGTCAAGCGCCAGAAGATGCCCTTCTTACGCCTATTTTCGGGGGGGAGTTGAAATGCTGCACCGCAGCATTCATGTAAGTGGGGACCAAACGAAACCCACGATGAGGACCTCATGACTGCTCAAAACGAATTCGCCAAGATGTTCGGCGCGATCCCGAACGTATGCAACCCAGACCTCGCAAAGGGCGGACTGGCATCGGTTGCCGAGTACAACGCGAAGATCGGTGATGTCGCGCTCGACACCGCCGGGAAGTCGAACGAAGTGCTGTCGGCCTCGACCATGAAAGCGCTCGGCAACATGCGCGAGCTGACCGCTGCGCGTGAGCCTTCGGAATATGGTCAGGCCTTCGCAGGCTTCATGCAGGCGCAGATGGAACTTGCCCAGAGCACCACCGCAGCGCTTTTCGAAGTCGCGCAGGCCGCGGGCGAGCAGATGGGCTCGGTCTCTGCCAGCGCGGCCGAGAAGGCTGAGACAACCGTCAAGAAGACCACAAACGCGGCCTCCGCGCGCAAGACGACGTCTGCACCGGCCTGAAACAACTAAAGCTCCGAATTTGAAGGGCACGTCCGCGCAGGGCGTGCCCTTCGCATTTTGCGGTGCAGGGCCGCACTCTCGGCCAGCAAAACCGCGCCGCCGCAGGCCTCCCCAAGCACAACACTGAGCGGCGATTGCGGTAACTCTTCACCGAAGCCGCGATAACTTTTCCACTCTCGTCTGCGAAAGCAGATCCGGGGTGAGAGTCCACCAAAAATGATCGGAGCATCCGATCATGCACTTTCGCAGCTCATTCGCCCTGCCGGAAGACGGCAGGGCAAGGGGTTTAGCTAAACAGGACGCCGCCGTTGATATCGACGTTGACGCCGGTCATGAAAGCACTTTCGTCCGAAGCCAGGAATGCGACCGCGTTGGCCACGTCATCCGGCGTCCCCTGGCGTTTGACAGGTGCCGCGGCCTCGTAGCCGCGACGCGCCTGATCCGGGGTGAAGATGTTGTGGAAGTCAGTGTCGATCATGCCAGGGCACAGCGCGTTGACACGGATGTCCGGTCCCAGCTCCTTGGCCAAGCCTCGGGTCAGTGTCATAACGGCACCTTTGGATGCGGCATAGGCCGCGGCCCCTGCCCCACCGCCGTCGCGCGCGGCCTGGCTGGCGACATTGATGATGGCGCCTTTCTCCATGTGCGCCAGAGCCGCCTTCGTCATCATGAAAACGCTGGTCAGGTTGAGGTCCATGACCTTGTTCCAATGCTCAAGATCCATCTCCTTGATCGTCTTGCGCGCCACCAGCCCGCCGGAATTGTTCACCAGAACGTGTAGCCCGCCGAAGGTGTCGACCGTGGTTTGAACGAGCTTATCGACTTGAGCGGGGTCCATCAGATCGCCCTGAACGGCGATCGCATTGCCGCCTGCGTCCTTGATATGCGCGACGACCTTTTCCGCCCCCTCGGCAGACGCATAGTAGTTGATTGCGACATTGGCGCCCTCTGCCGCGAGCTTGATGGCGCAGGCCGCGCCGATATCCCGCCCGCCGCCGGTCACGATGGCGGTTTGTCCCTTGAAACGCATGAGTTGTCCTTTTCAGTTCTTGTTTCAGCTGTTGGCGAGCTTTTTCATCACCACCTTAAAGGTGTGCTCGCCCTGATCGGTGAAATAGAGATCGGCGTCGTAGCCCTGGTCGTCCATGAAGTTGAACACGCGCTTCGGCGCATCCAGCCGGTATGGCACCAGCAACGTCGCAATGCGGTGACGCGTGGCCGCCGGGTAGTCCGCCGTCAAATAGGTAGAGACGTGCAGCCCTTCGTAGTCCTTGGGGTCAACGTCGGGGAAGGCCGTGGTCTGGCTAATGTCCGGTTTGCCGGACTCGGACCAGACGACCTGCCCGTAGAAGCCCGCCCGCTCACCCGTGTTGCGGAACGAGGTCTTACCCAATTCAAAGCGGTTGTTGGCGTGTAGCAGCCATTGCAAGGTCACCGGCTCTGATGCGTCCACCTTGTCGACGATCACGAAGTAAGAGTTGCGGACAAAGTAAATCTCGCGCTCGGCAAGTGTGACTTCCGGCGAGAGGCTCTGGTAGGCGGCGGTCGCATCGCCCGCGATATAGATGTGGTCCTCGCGCTCTTCGGCGGCCAATATGCGGCCCGTCGCGGCCATGGCGCGCGTCTTGTCCTTGCCATCGTACTGACCCTTTCCATTGATCAGGATCGCGTTCTTCGAGCGGGTCTGGCGGCGCCACTGCCGGTGCATGGTCGAATTGAACGCGACGTAGTAGCCGGACTGGATGGCCAGATCCTCGCCATAAGCCGCGAGGCAGAAGGCGTTCTGGTCGCCATGACTGTGGCTGATCGACCCATAGGGAGAGGACTTGAACACAAACTGAATGTGCTCGTCTGGGTTGGCCATCTCATGCTGAACGCCGACCCAGCCAATTCCTCTGAAGTGCCGCAGGCCTCCTTCGGGAGGGACCGCCTCGATCTCGGGATAGTCGGTGCGAAACGCGAGCTCGTCGAAATTCGTGTCCCACCATCCCCAATTGTAGAAGGCCCCTTCGGTGCCGGGGTTCAGACGCTGGTTTTCTTCGCAATACCATTGGAAGGCGCCATTTCCGGTGACACCCCCAAGCTGGCGCAGGTTCAGGCCGGTCTTTATGCAAGGCAGGTCGCCTTGGGTCGAGTTGTCACCAAAAGTGGCGCGGCGGGTGTTCGGGGCTTTGCAGAACAGCGGAAAATCCCCGGTGTTGCGCAAGAACGGACGTTTGTAGAGGTCAATGCCGGTGAAGGACTTCAGCCGATTGGCGGCATCGATCAGGTAGCCCACCCCCATCATCCAATAATTGGTGCCCTCTGCCCAACCACCTTCGGCATCGCCCCAAGGGGAATAGACCGTTGACAGAAAGTCGATGCAGTAGTTCAGCCAGCGTCGCGCTTCGTCATCCTCATCCTCGCCCAACAAGGCAATACAGGCCGGAACCAGCGTCAAAGAGACCGAGCGCACCGCGTGACTGTCGTACGGAAAGACGTGAATCTTGGCGTTTAGCATCGCATGTTCAGCGATATCTCGGGTGCGAGCCAGAAGCGCCGCTCGCACCGTGGCGCGTTCGTCATCGGAAAGATCCGCGTGCAGCCAGTCGTAGCCCCAAGCCAAGGCATTGGTCACGCGATAAGCCCATTCGTCAGTATAGGCGCGAGAGGTTACGCCCATCGGGTCCCAACTGGCGACCTCCAACAGTTGCGCCTTGGCCTTGCCGATCATCTCCGCGTTGCCTGTGACGGCACCGCCGATGGCGAGGTGGCGGATGCGGTACCAGACTTCCTGCAGGTCGATATACGTCTGACGCCATACAGGTGCGACGCGCTGATGGTTCGGATAGCCCGCAGGTTCGGTCATCACCTCTCGGTCCATCCATGGCAGGACGGATTTCTCGTAGAAAACATCCCAGCCGCAGTGGCCCGGGTCGGTCTTCAATGCCTTACGAAATTCTGCCAACCGATCGCTGCTCAACCACAGCCGCGGGTGGGTCATGTCGCTGCTCGTGTAGCGATCCGCCGCCAAAGGCAGCGGAGTTTCAGGCAGTCCTTCGGGAATGGTGAAACTACGCGCCTCGGACCAGGGCGTCAGAGCGGCGCCGCTCTCGTCGCAGACCGCATACGCCCACTGGTAACTCCCCGGCTGCAGCGGGGCGTCAGGCGTGAACATATTCCAGTGGATCGGACCATACTCCCGGCTTTCGCCACCATCTGCCGGCAAGATCTGCAGCGCATAGAGCGCCTCGTCCTCGACCACGGGCAGCCAAGTGAAACGCGGCGGATTCTCGGTGATCTCGGTCTCCGGGACCGGCGCGTATTGGATCATCAGGCGACCGGCGCGCGGTTCGTCGAGCGTGGGAAGGGCTGTACCGTGCATGGGGTATCTTTCGGATCGAATGAATGGATTGGCGGGGCAGAGATTGGAGCGCCCTGCCCTCGCCATGCTGCCGCGCAGCTCCGGGACAGCCCCGGTGGTTCGGCGGCGCGTCAGGAAAGGGTCAGTTGTACTGGCGTGCGTAAGCCGAGTTCATGACCTCCAGCACCTGCGATAGCCCCATCTTGTCGAGCGTCGCAACGTAGCTGTCCCAGTCTGCCGTCACATCGCCGGAGCCGAGGATCCAGGCTTGCTGGCGTTCAAGCATATAGGTCACAAGAGTAGGCCAATACTTATCGTAGACTTCTTGCTCTTCCTTGTTGAAGGAAACGCCAAGGAACTGATCGACGAGCAGATCTTCGGTGTCGTAGAGCTCGATACCCTCGCGCGCCGAGTCCCGCGTCCACTGCCACTCGTAGCGATAGTCCTGTGGGTAGCCGCGATAGATCTGCGCGCCTTCCAGATACATCTGGCTGTTCACCGGCTGGCCGAACTCCAACACTGCCTCGGTGAAGACCGGCTCTCCGTCGACCATGGTCCAGGTCTTACCCTCAACACCGAAGTTGGCCAGCAGCGCGCCTTCCTCCGAGAACCAGTAGTCGAAATACTTGATCGTCTCGACGGGGTGTTCGTTGGCATAGGTGATCGCCCAGCCATCGGGTTTCATCGGGATACGGCGGTTCTCCTCGATCCGCTTGCCGCTCACGGACTTCGGCGGCAGGAACGGGATGAAATTGAAGCCTTCTATCTTGTCAGCGAGCGCGACGTTGTAGCCGGAGGTCGATGCGAACCAGTCGTGCGTCATGCCGCCAAGGTCTTCACCCAGAAGGTAGTCGCGTGAAGACGAGCCGCGGGTAAACACCTCGGGATCGATCAGCCCTTCGGCGTACCATTTGGCGATATTGGCAAGGCCGTCGCGATAGGCTTCCTGTGCATAAGGATGAACAACCGCACCATTTTCTGAGACGTAAAACTGGTGATACACATCGGCCCCGGTAGAGCGCGCATCCCATAGCACCAGCAGGCGCAGCACCTCTTCCCAATCGCGCGCGAAGAAAGGAACCTCGTCCTTCAGCCCGTTACCGTTCGGGTCCTGATCGCGAAAAGCCACCAGCACATCATAGAGCTCATCAACGTTGTCGGGGCGCTCCAGTCCAAGCTGGTCCAACCAGTCCTGTCGCACAAACCAAGCACGGGCATATTTTCCGTCCGGAAGATACGGGATGTAATAGACGTTGCCGTCGTAGGAAGCGATGGCGTTCCAGATATCGGGATGTCCGTCGAACCATGCCTTGATGTTGGGCGCGTGCTCCGCGACCAGTTCGTTCAGTGCCACGAAGGCGCCTTCGGGCCCGTATTGGTTCACTGGCTGCTGGATGTTGTTGCCACCGACGATATCGGGCATGGATCCCGCCGCCAGCAGCAGGTTCATGGCCTCGTTGTTGTCTTTGGTGTTCCGGCCAGAGGTCTGGTCGACCAGATGCACCCCGGTACGCTCGCGGGCGACCTCTTCGACCGGGTAAATCTTCGAGGTATCCCCGCCGGGTCCGTACCCTTGGGCACGCGGCCAATGCATGTGGATGCTAAGTTCGAGCGGCTTGTCCACAATAGGCAACTCAGTGTCGGCAAAGGCCGGTGATGTCAGGGCCGTCGAGCCAAGAATGGCCAGGGCAGTCTTCACAACTCGCATGGTTTCCTCCCTTTTGCGAAGTCTTGCGTCCGTCTTGGTCACTCCTTCACCCCGCCAAGAAGGATCCCCTTGGTGAAGTACTTCTGCAGAAACGGGTAGATGAGCAGGATCGGGATGATCGAACAGACGATGATGGCGGCGCTGATGGTCTCGAAGGAATAGGCCGCCGTCAGCAGGGTGCTCGCGAATTCCTCGTCGTCGCTGAGGTCAGCAATGACCTTGCGCAGGAAGACCTGTAGCGGGATCTTCTCCTCGTCCTGCAACAGCACCATGGCCCAGAAAAAGCCGTTCCAGCGTGACACGATGCAGAACAGCGCAACCGTGGCGATGGCCGGCTTCGAAAGCGGCACGTAGACCTTCCAGAGCACTTGGAATTCATTGGCGCCATCCATGCGCGCTGCTTCCTCGAAGCTCTGCGGCACGCTTTCAAAGAAGTTGCGCAACAGGATGATGTTAAAGCCGTTGACCGCGAAGCCGATGATGATGCCGAAATAGCTGTCCAGCAGGCCAAGGTCGCGCATATTCAGGAAGAAGGGTATGAGCCCCGCGTTGAACCACATGGTAAATGCGACCACGAGGTTCCAGAATCTCCGGCCGTAGAGTTGCGGCCGCGACAGGGCGTAGGCACCGGGAATGATGAAAGCGAGGCTCATCAAGGTGCCAAAGATCGTGTAGATGAAGGTGTTCTTGTAGCTGATCCAAAACTGCGGGTCGGAAAGAACGTATTTATACGCCTCCAGCGTAAAGCCCACCGGGGTCAGCACCACGTTCCCCGCCCGAGCCTCGAACCCGGTACTTACCGAGAGCGAGGCCATGTAGATGAAAGGGTACAGCGTCGAGAGTGTGAAAAGCCCGATGAGCACCATATTCACGATGACGAAGATCCTGTCGCCACGGGAGTAGAGGTTCATGTTTGCCATTGCTGTCACCAGAGCGATGTACGCGAGAAGCGCTTGGAAATTGAGTTGGCAGTCATCACCAGGACGAAGGCGACCACGGCGTTGAACAGGCCGGCGGCAGCGGCAAAGTCGTACTGTCCCGATTGCAGGCCCTGCCGATAGATGAAGGAGTTCACAACGTCGGCGGTCTCATATGTGGCGGGCTGGTAGAGAAGGATCACCATCTCGAAGCTCACTTCGAGGATATTTCCGATACGAATGATCAGCATGATGATGATCGTTGGCAGGATGCTGGGAATGGTGATCTTCCACATCATCTGCCAGCGGTTCGCACCATCGACCACGGCGGATTCGTAAAGCGTCGGCGACACCCCTGCGATAGCCGCAAGGTAGACGATCGACTGGAAGCCAGCCTCCTGCCATATGCCGGTGCCCACAAAGATCGGACGGAACCACTCGGGACGTGTCAGGAAATACACAGGCTCTATCCCGAACCAGCCAAGGAATGTGTTCACGATCCCGGCTGAAGGGCTGAAGGCAGTGATGACGATGCCCGCGATGATTACCGAGGATATGAAGTGCGGCAGGTAGACAATCGTCTGCGCAGTCTTCTTGAAGGTCTGGTTCAGCACTTCGTTGAACATCAAGGCCAGAAGGATCGGCATGGGGAAACCGAAGAGCAGCGTGTAGAAGCTCATGATGATCGTATTCTTCAGCGCGCGCAGGAACTGATCATTGCCGAACAGCGTCTGAAAATGCTCCAGCCCGATCCAGGGGCTGCCATCGATGCCGCGGAAGATCGAGTAGTCCTTGAAGGCAATCTGCAGCCCGTACATTGGCTTATAGAGAAAAACGACGAGCCAGATGATGGTCGGCAATAACATCAGGTACAGCTGCCATTCCCGGCGGACATGGTCGCCCACCTTGACGATGCGCGATGGCTGACGATGGCGTTGCGCTTCGCGGGCCTCTATGACGACGCCTTCGGTCGGCGTTCCTTCAATGTCGGTCGTATCGCTCATGCCGCCGCCTCGACTGGCGTGTGCTGGCCCTCCAGAGCACGGCCGGTGGCGCCATCGAAGACCCGGAGGAGATGCGGTGGCACGCAAAACTCCGCGTGGCTGCCCATGGCAGGCACGCCGCCGATGGTGGCGTGCCGGATGACGAACGGGTTGCCGCAAAGGCTCGCGTGGATCAGCGCTTCGGAGCCCAATGTCTCGACCAGATCGACCTCGACCTTCACTCCGTCTCCGAGCGTGACGAACTCCGGCCGGATACCCAACGTGATCTCCTGCCCCAACTTCAGCCCAGGCAAAGCGTTCAGCGGGAGCGCCTGATCCTCAAAAGAGGCGCAGGGCTTGCCGTCCTTTGCGGCCACGGTCGCCTCGACCATGTTCATTGGCGGCGAACCGAGGAAGCTGGCGACAAATGTGTTGGCCGGGTTGAGGAAAAGGTCCATCGGCGTACCGATCTGCTCGATGTGACCGTCGCTCATGACTACGATGCGGTCAGCGAGGGTCATGGCCTCCACTTGATCGTGGGTCACGTAGATTGACGTCGCCCCCAGACGCTTGTGAAGACGTTTGATCTCGGCGCGCATCTGCGTGCGCAGCTTGGCATCGAGGTTCGAAAGCGGTTCGTCGAACAGGAAGACCTTGGGACGGCGCACGATGGCGCGCCCCATAGCAACGCGCTGGCGTTGTCCTCCGGATAGGTCGGCTGGCCGCCGGTCGAGGTATTTCGTCAGTCCCAGAATCTGCGCGACCTCATCCACCGACGAGGTGATGATGTCTTTCGGCTCTCTACGAATGCGCAGGCCGAAGGCAATGTTGTCCGCCACGTTCAGATGCGGGTAGAGCGCATAGTTCTGGAAGACCATGGCCACGTCGCGATCCTTCGGCGCGATGCGGTTTACTACGCTGGAGTCGATGGTCAGTGTGCCGTTGCTGATCTCCTCGAGCCCTGCGATCATGCGCAGCGTCGTCGACTTGCCGCAGCCGGAAGGCCCCACAAGGACGACAAATTCCCCTGGCTGAACGTCCAGGTCAATGCCGTGGACGACCTGCAAGGCGCCATACTTCTTGACGATCCCGTCGAGACGGACTCCGGACATGTGGTCTCCTCCCCCCATGCGTGGCCACCCTGGGGTAGCCCTTTGTCTGACGGAGAAGGTGGCGCAATTCTGTGCTCCTGTCAATTCTTGTATCCAAGTTTGGATACCAGTATGTTGGGCGCAAGAGCGCCACATGGCGTCAATCCTTCGTCAGCGCCGATCATGATTCACTGGCGGCGGCAGCCTCACGCGGGCTATAAGACCTGGATCCGGAGGAGCGCGCATGAACAAGATCACCAACCTACCCAAGGACAAGCGCAGCACCGTCGACGAGATCGTCGATTTTCTTTACCGCGAGATCACGACGTTGCGCCTCCTGCCCGGCACGCGGATCTCGGAGCCCGACATCGCCGAGCGTTTTGGCGTTTCTCGCCAGCCCGTGCGTGACGCTTTCCGCAGGCTTGAAGCGATGGACCTCATTCTCGTGCGACCAAAAAAGGCCACGGAAGTGCGCAAGTTCTCGGCCCGCGCCATCGAGAAAAGCCGCTTCGTGCGCGCCGCAGTAGAGGCGGCGGCACTGCGGGAAGCCGCGAAAAAGTGCGGAAAAGCCGACGGCTACCAACTCGACGCCTGTATTGCGATGCAGCACAAGGCGCTTGCCGAGAATGACTATACGGGCTTTGGCAAGCTCGACTATGAGTTCCATGAGCAAATCTGCAAGATAGGGTGTGTACCCTATGCCTTCGACGTCATTCGGTCGGAAAAGGCGAAGGTTGACCGGCTGTGCGTTCTGGGGTTGGCAAAAGAGCGGCGCATGCCGGAACTGATTGCCGACCATGAAGCCATCGCGGCAGCGATCAAGGCGAACGACCCCGAAGCAGCTGCCAGCGCAGGGATGCTACATCTGTCCCGGCTGGACGAAACAATCGCCGCCATACGGGTGAACAGCGCCGCCTATTTCGAAGACGGCGACGCCTAAACCTCCCTTCACTCGTCGCTCCGAGACCCGCCTTGAGCGGGGGATTTTGGCTCGCCAATTTCCAAATTGGCAAGAATCATCTTGTATCCAAGTAAAAATACAAAGATGCTGCATCTCGCCAAGGCGTTTGAGGAGACGCCCGGCACATGCATTTCAGGGAGGAACCGCATGACATTTCTCACTCGCGTTACTCGCACCACCGCCATTGTCGCCCTAACGGCGGGGCTGACCTCTACCGCCACCGCCCAGACGTTGCGCGGCTGGAACATTCACGTAGAGGACTATCCCGTCTCCATCGCCATGGAGAGCTTCATCGACGAAGTCACCGAAAAGACCGGCGGCGAGATCACGGGCAAGGTATTCCACAATGGAGTGCTGGGCTCGCAGCCCGACGCCATCGAACAAATGCGCCTCGGCGCGCTGGATTTCGGTGAATTCAGCCTCGGCCCGATGGGACCTGTCGTGCCGGAGACCAACGTGGTGTCACTGCCCTTCATTTTTGCCTCGGTGCCCGAGATGTACCGGCTGATGGACGGCGAAGTGGGCGACGCCATCGGCGCAGGCATGGAAGCCAAGGGCATCAAGGCGCTCGGCTGGTACGCGGCCGGGGCCCGCAGCTTCTACAACTCCGTGCGCCCCATCAACACGCCTGCCGATGTTGAAGGCCTGAAGGTGCGCGTCATGTCCAACGATCTCTTCGTCGACATGATCGCTGCGATGGACGGCAACGCGACGCCCATGGCTTTTGCAGAGGTCTACCAGTCCCTGAAGACAGGGGTGGTCGACGGCGCCGAGAACAATCCCCCCAGCTACGAGTTGACCAACCACTACGAAGTGGCAAAGTTCTATTCGCTGTCCGAGCATCTGATCATTCCGGAATGCCTCTGCATGTCGCTGAAGACCTGGGAGACGTTGACCCCGGAGCAGCAAGAGATCGTGATGACAGCGGGCCGGGCGAGCGCGGACTACCAGCGCGAGCTCTGGGCAGAGCGCGAGGCCGCCAGCATCGAGACGGTTAAGGCCGGCGGTACCGAAGTGAACACCATCGAGGACAAGGCGCCGTTCCAGGAAGCGATGGCTCCGGTCTACGACAAGTTCCTTGAGCAGAACCCTGCGCTGACCGACTTGGTCAACCTGATCCGCACTGCCGAGTAACGCCACGGGGGGCCGCGCGCTGCGGCCCCCGACTTTCGAAAGACTACTCATGTCAAAAGTACCGATCCTTTACCGGCGGATCGAGCAGGGCCTCGACCTTGTCCGGACGCTGTGCATGGGCTTGGCCTCGGTGGCCCTTGTCGTCCTGATTGTCACCTTCGGCTGGCTGGTCTTCGGCCGCTATGTCCTGAACGTGACGCCCACTTGGGTAGAACAGCTCGCGCTCCTACTGATCTGCTATATCGCCTTTCTCGGTGCCGCCGCCGGGGTCCGGGAGGACACACACATTGGCGTTACCCTATTCCGCGATATGCTGCCCGTGCCGCTGCAAAAGCTGATGATGATCGGGATTGATTTTGTGCTCGCGGGCTTCGGTCTTCTCATTCTGTTGGCCGGACTCGAACTAATGGCCTTCGGCATGGACACGGTGCTGCCAATGCTCGGACTGCCCGAGGCGGTGCGGACCGCAGCGATCACCACGCTCGGCGCTCTGATGGTTCTCTTCGCTGGGCTTCGTGGAGTGCTGCGCATCTGGCGCTTCAGGACCTGGTCGCCGCTGGACCTTCCCATCGATCAAGAGGTGATGTGATGGGTTTAGCTATTCTTCTTGGCATTTTCGCCGCGGGTGTCGTCATTGGCATGCCCGTCGCATTCGCGATGGGGCTTGCCGCAGCTTCAGCCTTTGCCTTTGAGGGCTTTCCTGCCGTGATTACCTTCCAGCGCGCGACCTCTGGCGTCTCGGTCTTTTCGCTGCTGGCGATCCCTTTCTTCATCTTCGCGGGCGAGATCATGCTGCATGGCGGCATTGCCCGCCGTCTCGTCAGACTGGCGTCCGCGCTTGTGGGGCACCTCAAGGGCGGGCTGGCGATGGTCAACATCTTCTCGTCCATGCTGTTCGGAGGCATTTCGGGCTCTGCTGTTGCCGATATTTCGGCTTTGGGTTCTCTCCTGGTGCCAGTCATGAAGGAACGTGGTTACCGCCCGGACTTCGCCGTGAATGTCACAGTAACAAGTTCCATCGCAGGCATCGTCATTCCTCCCAGCCATAACATGATCATCTTCGCCGTAGCCGCAGGTGGGGGCATCTCTATCTCAGGCCTGTTTCTCGCCGGCGTCATTCCCGGCATCCTCATGTGCGTCTGCCTCGCCGTGGCAGCTTACATCCTGTCTGCGAAGCACAATTACCCCGCCGAGCCCTTTCCCGGCTGGAAAGCCGTCGGAGAAGCGGCTCTCGATGCGCTGCCTGGCTTCATGACCGCAGTGATCATTGTCGGGGGCACCCTCTCGGGCATCTTCACTGTGACCGAGTCCGGCGCGTTTGGTGCAATCTACGCGCTGCTGCTGACGGTATTTTACTATCGCAGCCTTTCGCTCAAGGACTTCCGAAGAGCGGTCACAGGCGCCGTCAGAACCACCGCCATGGTGATGATCCTTATCGCCTTTGCCAGTTCGTTCGCCTATCTGCTGGCTCTCTATCAGGTGCCCGCGCAACTGTCGGATTTGCTGGTCACAGTTTCTGACAACCCGATCATCATCCTGCTGATGATCAACGTGATCCTTCTGATCCTCGGGATGATCATGGACATGGCGGCACTGATCCTCATTTGCACCCCAATCTTCCTGCCCATCGCCAAGAGCTTGGGGATGGAACCGACGCAATTCGGCATCATGCTGCTGATCAACCTCGGCATCGGGCTCTGCACACCGCCGGTGGGCACGTGCCTCTTTGTCGGCTGCGCCGTGGGCCGCATCCGAATGGAGCAGGCGTTGAAATCGATCTGGCCCTTCTACCTCGCGATCTTCGGCGCACTCATGCTGGTTACCTACGTGCCGGGCGTATCGCTCTGGTTGCCGTCCGTGCTTCTGGAATGAGTTCCGAAACCCGAAGACTTATAGGCCTCGCCTGGCCCATGGCGGTTCGAATGCTGATGTTGCATGGCATCGTCGTCATCGATGCCTGGCTGGTGGCCCCCCTGGGCGAAGAGGCGCTGGCGGCGATGGGCCTCGCCAGTGCCATCGGCGGGCTACTGTTGGGAGCACAGAATGCCTTTGCCAACGCTTCGCAGATCCTTGCGGCGCAGGCATATGGCTCAGGGAGCCCCTCCCGCTTGCGCGCCACTTTCCACGAAGGGCTGGCGATCAGCCTGATGGTCTGCCTTTTGGGTCTCGGCGCTCTTTGGCTGGCCGCCGACAGCCTGCTCGCCATGTCCGGACAGAACTCTGATGTTCAAGCGGGTGCGCGCACCTACTTGATCATCTTCGTCGGCGTTGTGATCAGCGAAGCTGTAGCTCAGAGCCTCTCAGCTTTTTGCAACGGAACTGGCGACACGCGGAGGCCACTCATCAGCTATCTCTTGTCGGTGCCCGTGAATGTCACCCTGTCGTGGGCACTGATCCACGGACACTACGGCCTGCCACACCTGGGCTTGGCTGGCGCAGCGATCGGCAGCGTGGCTGGTGCCGTTTTGCGCGTCGGGTACTTGATCGGACTGCGACTGCGACCAGTGTCGGACATCGAGATGCCGCCTCTTTGGCTGGGCATGAAATCGCATTTGGCCTTTGCCCTGCCAGTGGCCGCGACCTTCTTCAGTGCGCAGGCGTCTTCCAGCGTCTGTATGTTGATTTATGCCGCTTACGATGTCCGGCAGTTCGCGGCGCTGACCCTGATCCTTCCATGGATACAGGTGGCTGGCACCTTCGGCATGGCCTGGGCGCAAGCGGTCGGCATTTTCGTAGCGCAACATCTTGGCCGCGAAGGCCCTTCAGAAAGCTTGCGCGGCACACTGCGAATGGCATGGAAAGGAGCATTCATCATGTCCGCGGTAGTGGCGAGCCTCTATACAATGGTGATCCTTTCCTCGGATCCACTCTATCCCTCGCTGGCGCCGGAGACCCGCGCTGCATTGATCAGCTTCCTTCCCGTTTTAATCCTACTCCCCTGGCCCAAGAATTCGAATGCGATCTGTGGCAACTCGCTGCGCGCTGCCGGGCGTACTGTCTACGTGATGCACATCTTTTTGTGGTCGCAATGGGCCTTCAAAGTGCCACTCAGCGCGGCGCTGGTGCTCTGGTTGGACGCGCCCGTCGTCTGGGTGGCCGCACTACTTCTTGCCGAAGAGCTCGTGAAGCTCTGGCCGTTCCACAATGGCGTACGTCAGGCGCTCTGGCGAGCTTGATTCGTCGCTGCGCGTCCGATCTCAGACGCCAGATCATCGCACAACTCTCGCATGCGCTTAGGATCGGTCTCCCTCTGAGCCTGAACCTTCAGGCCGAAGATGTAGGTCTGAATGCGTCGCGCCAATCGTGCTGTATCCATCGACGCCGGCAACTCGTTCTT
This sequence comes from Salipiger sp. ABN3_019, assembly GCF_056158605.1. Lineage (NCBI taxonomy): Bacteria > Pseudomonadati > Pseudomonadota > Alphaproteobacteria > Rhodobacterales > Roseobacteraceae > Salipiger > Salipiger sp. ABN3_019. The sequence goes on along the minus strand of NZ_JBSWTP010000006.1, from coordinate 82,395 downwards.
CGCTTGCGCAGCCCGAAGAGCCGTTCCAATTACCTGCTCCACGTGATCGAGATGCAAGGTGACAAAGCTGCGTAGTTCGCCGTCGTCAGGCAGCTCCAGAAGCGACTTCACCAACATGCAGGCCGTCGAGGGACGATCACACGGGGCAAGATTTGCCAAACCCTCGAGGTACCCTTGGAGCGCCACAAGCGGCGTCTCGCTGGCCGCGATCAGGGCCTCCATCTCTCTTGTCATGCGCTCAGCGTAACGGTTCAGCGTGGCGCGAAAAAGCGCCTCCTTACTCTGAAACGCCGCGTAAATCGACCCAGGTTTCATGTGCAGCGCTCCCTCAAGGTCCTTCAGAGACGTGGCATGATAGCCTTTCTTCCAGAAGAGGATCATCGCGGCCTCAAGGGCGGTATCACGGTCATATGAAGCGGTGCGTGCCATTGCTCTACTTAAAGCGCGCGGCGAACAAGGTGCAATGGATCACAAAAACTTTGAGCAATCACTCAAATTGATACTTGAGCATTCGCTCAATAATAAGCAGATTGGCCTTACCAGTCTGATACGAAAGGCCACAGAATGACCAAGTTTGAAAAACTCGACGAGACCACCGCCCCCTCCGCCGCCGTTCCGCTGATCGAAAAATCCAAAGCTGCATTTGGCCGGCTACCCGGCCTGCACGCTGTCATGGCCCGCGCGCCTTCGCTGCTGGATGGATACCAAGTACTGCACCGTCTCTTTGCCCAAGAGACCTCATTTGACGCCGAAGAGAAAACCGTCGTCTGGCAGACCATTAACGTTTACCACCAGTGCCATTACTGCGTGCCCGCCCACACCGGCATCGCCAAGATGATGAAGGTAGACGACGAAATCTCCGACGCGCTGCGGGACGAAACACCGCTGCCCACACCCAAGTTGGAAGCGCTTCGCACCTTTACGGTGAAGATGACTGACAGCCGTGGGAACCCGAGCGACGGCGATTTGGAGGCCTTTTACGCCGCCGGCTATGGCGAACAGCAGGTGCTGGAAATCGTGCTCTGCATCGCCCAGAAGGTGATGAGCAACTATACCAACCATCTCGCCCAGACGCCCGTGGATGCGCCCATGCAGCAGTTCGCTTGGACGCCGAAGGCAGAACGCTGACGTCATACAAATGGCAGGCGGCGCGCTGGGGCTGCGCCGCCTCCTAATTACAGGGTCTCAGCGAGACTGAGTGCCACCTTCATGACCCGATGCAAGCGTTTGCTCGGCACAATGGCCCGCCGCGTAATCATCCAAAGCTCATGAAATTGTGGTTGCGGCAGCTTTGCGATCTTTATCCGATGTGCATCAGGGAAAGCAGACAAACCACTGCGAGGCAAAAGAGTGTAACCAACACCCGATGCGACCGGGGTTGGAATTTGACCAATCTGGTTCACGCTCGTCCGGATCTTCAGGCGATCTGCTCCAGAAAATTCTGAAGGAAAATTATGGGAAAATAGGTCATCTGCGTAGCTATAAGCATCGGGGTGCGCGACCAGCCCGAGGACTTCGAGAGCGCCAAAGCCCACCGGCTCAGGGGTGCCCTCGGGCAAAACCAGGCACAACTCCTCCCGACCGATGTATTGCGCGGCAATGCGAGGGTGGCCCGGATTTTCATCGATGACACCGAGATCGAAGTCCCCATTCAAGACCCCCTCCAAAACGCGACTACTCGGCGCCGCCTCCACGTGAATCGATAGCGCCTCAGCTTCGCGCATCATAGCAATGGCTTGCGGGTAAAACATCATGGCGAAGCTGCCGGAGCAAGCAACGCGCAACTCCCCGATGTCAGGTTCATCGCGGCTGATCGCCTGACGCAGCGCGCGTTCCTCCACACGGCGCTTCAACCCGAGATCTTTCAAGACCTCACCCGCCGGCGTAAGCGTAAACCCTTTACCTTCTTGCAAGATAAGCGCCTTGCCGATCTGCAACTCAAGCTTGCGCAACTGTTGCGAAACGCCGGGTTGTGTCATGTTCAGCCGCTCCGCCGCGCGCGTGAAATGGCCCTCCTCCGCGAGGACCGTAAAGGTCTCGATCCAGGTAGCGTTGAGCATGCATTCATTACGAATTGTTTGGATTAGGATGTGATTTGATAATTTCACAAAACCCCTCCCGCTGTCTACCTCTCCTGCACGAGATCATAGGAGACCAACATGACCCCACGTACCTTTTCCCATATCGGCCTTTCGGTTCCCGACCTTGAAGAAGCGGTGAAGTTTTACTCTGAAACCCTGGGCTTTTACGTGCTGATGCCGCCGAGCGAGGTCACCGAAGATGACAGCGCCATTGGCACGATGTGCACCGATGTCTTCGGGCCGGGCTGGCAACTTCTGCGCATAGCACATCTGTCCACCGGGGACGGGATTGGCGTGGAGCTCTTCGAGTTCAAAGGAAACTATGAACCAGAGAACAACTTCGACTACCGACGCCACGGCACCTTCCATTTCGCAATTCAAGAACCTGATCTCGAAGCGTTGTTGGAACGGATCGTCGCCGCCGGTGGCAAGCAGCGGATGCCTGTGCGAGAGTATTTTCCTGGTGAAAAGCCGTATCGCATGGTCTACGTCGAAGACCCCTTCGGGAACATTTTCGAGCTCTATTCGCACAGCTACGAGCTGACTTATTCAGCCGGTGCTTATGCCTGATGCGATGCGCCGCCCCTGGTCGGACGATCCGGGGCGGCGTAATAGGGGGCGACCGGTGGCCTTACACCCCAATCTGCCATGCGTGGGGCTACTTCAGGTCCTCGGGCAGCAGGGCCTCGGGAATGTTCTGGTAGCAAACCGGACGCAGGAAACGCCGGATTGAAAGCGTTCCTACAGACGTTGCACCGAAGTTCGTCGAAGCCGGATATGGTCCGCCATGCACCATCGCGCCGGACACTTCGACCCCGGTGGGAAAACCGTTCGCAAGGACTCTCCCCGCCATCTTGTCCAGCAAAGGCAAAAGAACGCGGCCAAGATCGGTGTCACCTTCGTCGAGCTGTAGGGTCGCAGTCAATTGCCCCACGAAGCTCCCCGCAACCCGCTCCATTTCGGCCGCGTCCGCGACCCGAATGATCAGACCAAGAGGCCCGAAGACCTCTTCGGACAACGCATGTTCGGCCAGCCAGTCTTGTGCGGAAACCTCGAACAACTGCGGCAGCGCCGAACGGCCATCACATGCATTGCGTATAAGCGCCTGCACGCCGGCGCCCCCCGCCACGCGCTCCACCCCTTCATTGAAAGCAATCGCCATGGCGTCCGTCAGCATGGTCTGCGGCGCCATCTTAGCCAATGCAGCACGCACAGCGTCACGGAAGTTATCCGCTTCTGGCCCGTCGACGATGATCGCAATGCCTGGGTTCGTGCAAAATTGTCCAGTCCCCATGGTCAGGCTCGCGGCCCAGGAGGCACCGATTTCGCGACCACGAGCAGCGGCCGCGTGAGGCAGAACAAACATCGGATTGACACTGCCCAGCTCACCAAAAAATGGGATCGGCTCCGGACGGGCGGCACAAAGGTTGAACAGGGCACGTCCCCCACCAAGACTCCCCGTGAAGCCAACTGCCTTGATCCGTGGGTCCTGCACAAGAGCCTCGCCTACTGAGCGGCTTCCGCCATGAACGAGGCTAAAGATGCCAGGATCGAGGCCAGAATCCGTAGTTGCTTCGGTGATGGCGTCCGCGACAATTTCGCTGACGCCAGGATGGGCTTCATGGCCCTTGACCACCACCGGACAGCCCGCAGCGAGCGCGGCGGCCGTGTCACCCCCTGCAACCGAAAAGGCCAGCGGAAAATTGGATGCGCCAAACACCGCAACCGGGCCGATAGGACGCTGCATCATGCGCAAGTCGGGGCGCGGCAGAGGTTCGCGGTCGGGCAACGCTTCATCATAGCGCCGGTCAAGGTAAGCACCGTCGCGGATGTGTGTTGCGAAGAGGCGAAGTTGGCCTGTTGTGCGCCCACGCTCGCCCCGAAGTCGCGCCTCCGGCAGGCCGGTCTCTGCGGCGCCGACGACGGTGATTGCCTCGCCACGTTTATCAATCTGGTCTGCAATCTCATCAAGCAACTTGGCGCGCTGCTCACGCGAAGTCGTCGCAAAGCCCGCGAACGCCTGCCCTGCTGCGGCGCATGCGCGCTCGACCAACTGGGGATCGCCAGCAGAGAAACTTGCTGCTTCGCCAGTGGCAGGTGAGGATTTGAAGGTCATCTCGGATGAAACTCTCTCGCCCGCGATCAGGTGAGCGCCGTGGAAACGATAAGTCATGTTCAGCGCCCCGTGCGTGCTTGCCATTCTGCGAACTTTGTCAGGTTTTCATCATCCGTGGGGGGATAGAGCCCAATGATGCCAGCCCCTTCCTCGACTTGATCCAGAACGAAATCCTCGTAAGTTTCCATGGCCGTGCATTCGTCGGCGATCTCTTCAGCAAGATGTGCGGGGATCACCATCACGCCATCCGCATCGCCGAGCATCACATCACCTGGAAACACTGGAGCATCGCCGCATGAAATCGGTACATTGATGTCGATCGCCTCGTGCAGCGTCAGGTTCGTCGGGGCGGAAGGGCAGGCGAAATAAGCAGGCATGTCCAGAGCTCCAATCCCCAAAGCATCTCGGACTCCGCCATCAGACACCACACCCGCTGCACCGCGCTTTGCGAGCCGCGTCACGAGAATGGACCCCGCGGTGGCCGCGCGACTGTCCTTGCGGGCATCCATTACCAATACGCACCCCGGCGGACAGGTCTCGACTGCGACGCGCTGCTTGTGTTCGCGGCTACGGAAGGCTGTGAGCGGGTTTCGGTCTTCACGCGCGGGGATGTAGCGCAGAGTGAACGCCTGGCCGACCATGGTCACCGGCTTTCGCTCCACCGGCACGACGCCCTGCACGAACTGGTTGCGCAGCCCGCGCTTGTAAAGTGCGGTCGCAACCGAGGCGGTCGAGACCTTCAGCAGCTTCTGCCGGGTCTCTTCGGACAGGACGAAGGCTGTCTCGTCTTTCATGTCTGGGTCCATCCTTTGTATTGAAAGCGGGCCGCGGTTAACGCGGCGTAGGTGTCAGTTTGGCGAGGCGGCGCTGACGCACCGCTTTTGCCACGGAGAAGGTCCACAAGAGCAACACGGCAGCGCCAAGAGTCGCGGCGATGGGGCGTTCGAAGAACGCCATAAGGTCACCGCCGGACTTGATCATCGAAGTCATGAACATGCGCTCGAACATTGGGCCAAGCACTAGGCCGAGGATGATGGGCGCCACCGGCACCTCGTTTTCCTCAAGCAACCAGCCTGCCACGCCCATGCCGAACATGATCATTATCCCGAACACGGAATTGGTCATGGCAAAGGCGCCGACGATACACAGCAGCAGAACGATAGGAAGCAGCACGCACGACGGCACGCGTAGCGCCTGCTTCGACAGCTTCACCGCACCCCAGCCCAGGGGCACCATCATCAACGTCGTCAAAACGAAGATCATAAATACTGCATAGATCAGTTGCGGGTTCGTCAGGAACACGGTCGGGCCGGGGTTCATGCCCTTCATGTAAAGCACACCGATCACGATGGCGGTGACGCTGTCGCCGGGAATGCCAAAGACCAGCGCCGGAATCCAAGAACCTCCGATCGCCGCATTGTTGCCCGCTGAAGCGTCGACAATGCCTTCTACATGGCCGGAGCCGTATTTTTCGGGCGTCTTCGAGAATTTCTTGGACACCGCATAGGACATCCAGGCGGCGATATCTGCCCCTGCCCCGGGCAGCGCGCCGATCAGCACGCCCATCAACGAACCACGCGCAACATTGGTCGGATGGCGTCGGATTATGCCGCCGACGCCCTTAAACAGCGGGCCGGGAGCTTTCGGCGTCGCTGCCACCCCGCGGCGGCCATGTAGGCGAATCGTGCCGCGCATAACCTCGGCCAGCGCAAATAGCCCGATCATCGCCGGGATGAATTCTATCCCCGCCAGAAGGTCCGTCACCCCGAAGGTGAAGCGCGGCACGCCGGTGGTTGGGTCCAGCCCAACGGTAGCCAGCAGCAGTCCCAACAACAGTGCCACAGCTGCCTTAACCGGATCACTGGAAGCCACGAAGATCGCGCATGACAGACCCAACGTCGCCAGCCAGAAATATTCGAACGAGGTGAATTTCAGCGCGAATTCCGCCAGCAGCGGCGCGGCCACCACAAGTACGGCGATGCCGATCAAGCCACCGATGCAAGAGACGATCAAATTCGTCCCCAACGCCTCATTCAGGCGACCTTGCAGGGTCAATCGGTGGCTGTCCTCGACATAGGCGGCAGAGGCGGGCGTGCCGGGAATGCGCAGGAGCGCGCCGGGGATGTCCCCGGCAAAGATTGCCATACTGCTGGCCGAAACGATTGCCGCCAACGCCGGTATCGGCTCCATGAAAAACGTCAGCGGCACCAGAAGTGCCGTGGCCATGGTGGCTGTGAGGCCCGGCATTGCACCAATGAACATGCCAAAGGCCCCGGCGACGAGCGCCGTAACGAGCACCTCGGGCGAAAGTACCAGCACCAGAGCCTGCGAAAGAACATCAATGCCCGGCATCACAGCACCCCGCCCATCAGGCCGCGCGGCAGCGGCACACGAAGGAGACCAGCGAAGAGCCACCAGCATACAATCGTCGTGGGCAGCGCGATCAACACTGCCTGCACCACTGGCACGCGCAAAACCACGAAGAGTGCGGATAGCCCAATCACTGCGACGGGAAGAAAGCCCAGCAGCGGCGACAACCCGATATGAGCCAGAACGTTGCCCAGAACTGCCAGCAGCGCAGGCGTACCGCCTGCGCGAAGGTCAGGCACCAAGGCGACCCATGGACCCGACACGGAACGCCGCGCCCGCAGGTCACGTAGTATGAGGACCGCGCCTGAAACGACGAAGCCTGCCGCCAACAGAGAGGGCAGCAGAGCCGCGCCGTAGGGCTGGCCAGCGAAGTCCGGAAACTGTGATGCCTGCCACAGCACCACGACGCCAAACAGAACAAAGAATGCGCCAAGAAGCGCGTCGGTAACTTTCATGGCTCCCCCCAAAGTCGAAAATAGCTGCGACCGGACCGAACTGGCCCGGACGCTCAATCGCGAAATTGGAGGTCAGCCGTTGGAAATCAGTCCGGCGGCGGCCATCGTTTGACCCATCTGGGTATCGGCATCGGCCATCATCTGGCCGTGCGCTTCGGGGTCCAGATATCGGATGTTAAAGCCGCGCCCATTCATGAACTCCATAAACTCTGGATCTTCGGCGATCTCCGCCAATGCGGCGGCAACCGCGGCAGCGGCATCCTTAGGCATGTCCTTCGGGCCGCAGATGCCCCGCCAGGTCGCCAGGGCGAAGTCCGCCGCGCCAGTCTCGATAAGCGTCGGCACGTCCGGATGGCTGGCAGCGCGCTCCGACCCCATCAACGCCAGGTTCGCCGCCCGGCCCGCATCCACCATCGCCTTCGTTTCACCCAACGATACGGTCACGATATCCACGCCGCCGGCGATTAGATCCTGCATCGCCGGCGCGGAGCCTTCAGATGGCACCCAAGTCACGTGGTTACCATCGAGACCCAGCGACTGTAGCCAGCCCACCAGGGCAAGATGCCAGATGCCTCCCTGTGAGGTACCGGATGCCTTGAATGTGCCCGGTGCGGACGCTTTCACCGCTTCGGTGAGCGACGCAATGTCCTGATAATCGCCGTTCGACGACACGGTGATCGCCGGGCTGTCGGCATTCATTAAGCCCAGCGGAGTGTAATCCCGATAGGACAGATCGGTCAGCCCGAGATGATGCATCATCGCGATTTCCACGGTGACAACACCCAGGGTGTAACCATCAGCCGGCGCAGTCGCGATCGCAGAATGACCGATGACCCCTGCCCCACCAGTCCGATTCACAACATTGAACGGCTGACCGAGGCGCTTTTCCAATAGAGCCGCGATCATGCGACCCGTGGCATCTGTACCGCCGCCTGCGCCCCACGGCACGATCGTCGTCACTGGACGCGCCGGGAAAACCTGCGCCCATGCCGGACCGGCTGCCAAACCCAAAACTGACATCGAGGCCGCACCAGTCACGAAGCTGCGGCGCGAAGTTTTGTAATAATTAGTCATACGTCCCTCCCTTGGGTATCTACATCCAGCATTCGGACGAGATGCACCGAACACACCTCTTTCAAAGAGATTTCTTCGATCATATGCCGAATTCTGGCTCGAATCAGAACCTATAAAGCACGGTGCTTTGGTCTGATTTGTCTGGATTTGTAATGTTTAGTATTGAAGTGTCAATAGAGGTAACTTAGGCGAGACAAGCAAACAGGAACATGGGAGGGCCGGAAATGGCTAATGACACACTAAGGGTAGCGATCGCAGGTGCCGGAGCGATCAGCCAATTTCACCTCATTGGATGGCAAGCGCAGGCAGGCGTTGAGATTGTTGGAATCTGCGATCCCGACAAGGACAAAGCACACGCACAAGCGGAGGCCTTCGGTATCTCTCACGTCTTCGGCGACATGGCGGAAATGCTGGACGAGACCCAGCCCGACGCTATCGACATCATTACCCCGGTGGGCAGCCACGCGCCGCTGGTGCGCATCGCCGCCGACAAGGGCGTGCACGTGATATGCCAGAAGCCCATGACCCCTACGGTGGCCGAGGCCGAGGCTCTCATCACTGATGTGGGTGAGCGCGTGCGCTTCATGATTCATGAAAACTACCGCTTTCGTCCGCATTACGCCGAGCTCGCGCAACGGATGCAGGACGGCGAGGTCGGCAGGCTGCGTCATGCTCGCATGACGGTCCGCGCCTCGGCGGTGTGGGACTACGAAGGCAAGAAGCCCTTTCTACTGGGGCGTCAGCCTTATCTCGCGGATTTCCAGCGCCTCTTGGTGTTCGAAGTGCTGATCCACCATTTGGATGCTCTGCGCGCGATCATCGGCGAATTGGACGTGGTCAGCGCAACCCTGGACCGCATTAACCCGAATCTGAAAGGCGAGGATGTCGCGTTGATACAGCTACGCGCTGAGAATGGCGCGCTGGTCGTCATCGATGCCAACATCGCCGCTCCCGGACACCCGCCACTTCCGACAGACAGGTTGGAACTTCTGGGCGAGACCGACACCCTAATTTACGATCGCGACCGGATCACGCTGCTCTCGCGACCGGACGCCGTATCACAGCATGACCTCACGGCCAACTACCAGGCCTGCTTCACCGGCGCGGTTACTGACTTTACCGAAGGACTGCGCAGCGGGCGAAAGTTCCAGACCGATAGGCTGGACAACCTCAAAACATTGCGGCTTATGGAAAGCATCTATCGCGCCGCGGGGATCGAGATCTAACCGTGCGCACGTCCACAACGGAGGCAAACGTGAGCAGCGCCGGAAAACCATCCTTGGCAGACCAGGTCTATGAGCACCTTCTGACGCGGATTACCGACGAAACTTACGAACTGCACAGCCGTTTGCCCAACGAGGAGTCTCTAACGCAAGAGTTCGGCGTATCGCGGCCCGTCGTGCGGGCCGCACTTGCCCGACTCCGCACCGACGGCATTGTCCAGTCGCGCCGAGGCTCCGGCAGCTACGTCGTACGCCGACCTGACTGCAAAGTAGGGAGCTTCGTCTCGCTCGGCTCGATCACAGACATCCAGAGGTGCTACGAGTTTCGCATCGACTTGGAAGGCGCTGCGGCAGGTTGGGCGGCGCGCCGGCGGGACGAAGAGGACCTTCGCGACATCGAGAAGGCACTGCGAGAGTTGGAAGCTCGCTATCAGGAGAAAGAACTGGCGACAGAAGCTGACCAGCGGTTTCACCTCGCAGTCGCGCGAGCTTCACACAACGTGTTCTTTGTCTCGACGCTTGAATTGCTGCGACACCAGATCGCTTTTGGCGTGTCCTTATCGCGCTCACTGACGATGCTGGATGAACCGCAGCGGCAGGAGAAAGTGCTCTCCGAGCACCACGCCATCTTGGATGCCATCCGCGCCAAGGACCACGGAAGTGCGGAACGAGCCATGCGCGCGCACATCACCGCCGCCAAGAACCGGATGTTTATCGGCCAAGAAAAGTGATGGGCAGCTTTAGGCTTACACTCTTCGCGGCCCCTCACCGCCCGGTGTGATCTGGCTGGATCGAGGGCCTCGCCGCCCGCGTTTCTGTTGCGAGTTGCGCCGGCTATTCCGGTGCGGGGTACGGAGGCCATGCCATCGAGAAGAAGCGCTCAGGGAAGATGATCGGGCTGAGAGCTCACCCAGCCTCGCATAAAGTTGAAATATGTAGACATATCAAACCTCGAATCTGACCCGAGGTCTCCTCCTTTGGCCGCGATCACGCACTCTTACAGCCGTCAGGCCCGCGCCTTGCGCGCAGACAGAACCTCTTCGGCCGAAGGCGTCGCCAGGTCGAAATAGTCCAGTGTGCCGGCGTATCCGTTCCCGCCCATGCGCCCGATCGCGTCGAGCTTTTCGTGGTCCGAATAGTATGTCCCAAGGTCAATCACGTCCTCGCGCACGTGCGCCATGACGATCTGCCCGAGGATGATCTCCCGGGCCGAGCTGACCTCGATCCCGAGGTAGCGGCGACATTCAAAGGAAACCGGCGCCTCGGCGATCCGCGGGCAGACAACCTTCTCGCCGGGAACCGCGGTGAGACCCGCCATCTCGAGCTCGTCCACATCGGGGCCGAAGGCGGCGGCCGTCACCGACATCGTCCCGACGTTGGCGCGGTCGACGATGTTCACGGTGAAGCACTCGGTCATCCGGATGTTGTAGGCCGTGTCCTTGAAGCTGCGGTCGGGCTTGTTCTCGACACCGAGTGCAAGGATGGGCGGATCGGCGGACAGGCAGTTGAAGAAGGAATAGGGCGCGGCGTTGACCACGCCTTCGGGCGAAACCGTCGTGACCCAGGCAATCGGGCGCGGCACGATCGTACCGATCATGACCTTGTAAGCCTCGCGGGGTGTCAGCTCCGCGAAGTTGAGCGCGTGGTGCGTCACGTCGCAAGCTCCTTTCCGTAGCGGGACAGGATCGATGAGACGCTGTCCGGTTTCTGCTCAAGCTCGGCCCGCCCGGCAACGGCACCCAGGTGATGGTCCATGATCTGCGTCGCGCGGGCGGCATCGCCGGCGCGGATCGCCTCGATGATCTGCGAATGTTCATCCACGGCGCAGTCTGATGAGTGCGACTTGGCGTACATCGCCATGATCAGCGAGCAACGCAGCACCACTTCGCCGACGTAGCGCGACAGCACGGCGTTGCCGGTCAGTTCGGCGAGCAGCGTGTGGAACTCGCCCGCAAGCCGGATCGAGACCGGTCCGTCCTTTCCCCGCACGCTCTCCTCGCTGCGCACATGCGCCTCGAGCTGGTCGAAACCGCTGGCGGGGATGCGCTCGACAAGGATGCGGATGACCTCGGCCTCGAGCGCGCGGCGGACCTCGAAGATCTGTTTGGCCTCTTCCAGCGAGGGCTCCGCGACGAAGGCGCCGCGGTTGCGCCGGGTGACCACCAGACCCTCGTTCTCGAGCCTCACCAAAGCGTGGCGCACGATTGTCCGGCTCACGCCGAACTGCTCGCCCACCGTGTCCTCGGGCAGCCGCATGCCCGGCTTCAGGGCCTGCTCGATGATGGCGCGCTTGAGCAGCGTGTGCACGGCGTCGGTGAGTGTCGTTTTTTCGGTCATGGCCCGGAGCCTTGTAGCATTTCTTTGCACTCACCTAGCGTATCCAAACGACCTCGTCAATTGGATACATTTTTCTTGCAAAGCGCGATACGATACCGCATCAATCCCGTATCGTATCCAATTTCATCGATTCCCAAATACAATCACCAACAGGGACGGGACCATGACTTTCAGACAGATTTTGCTTGCCTCGGCGGCGCTCGCCACCCTCGCCGGAACGGCGCAGGCCGAGAACGTGCTCAAGTGGGGCGCCAACCGGGACATCGGCTCGCTCGACCCCTATTCCTACGGCGACAGCTTCACCATCAACGTGCTGAACCACGTCTACGAGGGGCTGGTGCGCTACGATGCCGACCTCAAGATCGAACCGGCGCTGGCCACCAGCTGGGAGATTCTCGACGACAAGGTCACCTGGCGCTTCAAGCTGCGCGAGGAGGTCACTTTCCACAACGGCAACCCCTTCACCGCCAAGGACGTGGTTGCCTCGCTGCAGCGCGTCAGCCATGAGACCTCGCCGCTGAAGGGCAACCTCCCGGCCTATGTCTCGTCGAAGGTGGTCGATGATCTTACCGTCGACATCACGCTCAACGGCACCTACCCGCTTCTGCTCAACGACCTGACAAACATTCATATTTTCGACAAGGAGTGGATGGTCGAGCACGATTCCCTGCTGCCCACCGACATCGGATCGGGCACCGAGGGCTATGCCACCTACAACGCCAATGGCACCGGCCCGTTCAAAGCCGAAAGCCGTCAGCCCGACGCCAAGACCGTCTTCGTCGCGAACGCCGACTGGTGGGATGAGCCGCAACACAATCTCGACCGCATCGAGCTGACCCCGGTGACCTCGGCGGCGACCCGCGTCGCGGCGCTGCTCTCCGGCGAGATCAACTTCACCAATGACGCGCCGGTGCAGGATCTTCCCCGCCTCGCCGCCGCGCCCGACGTCGACGTTCTCGAGGGCGTGGACCTGCGCACCGTGATGATCGGCTTCCCTTTCCGCGACACGTTGGTGTCGGGCGAGCCCAACCCCTTCAAAGAAAAATCCGTGCGCGAGGCGCTCTACAAGGCGATCGATCTCGACCTGATCCAGAGCCGGGTGATGCGCGGCAAATCCCGCACCGCCGGTGCGACCGTGGCACCGCCGATCCCTGGATATTCGGAAGAACTGGATACAACTCTTGGATACGATCCTGATGCAGCCAAGGCGCTCCTGGCCGAGGCCGGCGTGCCCGAGGGCCTGCAGTTCGAGTTCAACTGCCTCGCCGATGGGCTGGTGAACGAGGAGCAGTTCTGTCAGGCCATCGCCTCCATGTGGTCGCGCATCGGGCTTGCCCCCAAGCTCGACGTGGCGCCGCGCGCGGTGCAGACGCCGAAGCGGACCAACGGCCAGACCGACATCTACACGCTGGGCTGGGCAACGCTGCCAATGCTCGACGCCTACTCGCCGCTGCTGCAGATCTTCCACAGCAAAGAGGGCAATTCGGGCGTCTTCAACTGGGGTGGCTGGTCCTATCCCGAGCTGGACGCGCTGATCGACGCGGCGGGCAGCGAGCTCGACACCGACACCCGCCTGTCGCTCGAGACCGAGGCCCTGCAGTTCGTCAAGGACGAGATGATCATGATCCCGCTGCACCAGCAGCCCATGGCCTGGGCGGTGACCGACGATGTCAGCGAGATGCCGCTCTTCCCCGACAACAAGCCGCGCCTGTGGTTTGCGCAAGTCGGCCAGGGCAGCTGAGACAGGCGCGCGGGGGCACCTGCCCCCGCGTCCTAACCCCTCGAGACATGATGACAGCCGGTGGGTCCGTCCCTCCCGCAAGACAGGAGTGAGCCATGCTCGCCTTTCTCATCAAGCGCACGGCCAACGCGGCCTTCGTGATGCTCGCCGTAGCGCTTCTGGCCTTCGTGATATTCCGCTTCTTCGGCGATCCCGTCGAGATGATGGTCAACGAGCAGGCGACGCAGGCCGACCGCGCCGAGCTGCGCGAGCGACTGGGTCTCAACGACGGTTTCGTCACCCAGTACACGCGCTTCGTCACCAACGCCGCGCAGGGCGATTTCGGCATCTCCTACCGCAACCAACAGGACGTGATGGTGCTGATCGGCGAGCGGTTCCCGGCGACGTTCGAGCTGGTGCTGGTGGCCACGGCGATCTCGCTCGTGGTCGGCATCCCGCTCGGGGTGATCACCGCCGTGCACCGCAACTCGCGGCTGGCGAACGCGCTGCAGCTGGGTTCGATCGTCGGCGTCTCGCTACCGAGCTTCGTGGTCGGCATCCTGCTGATCCTCGGCTTCTCGGTCAGTCTCGGCTGGCTGCCCGCCTTCGGGCGCGGCGAGACGGTGGACATCGGCTGGTGGTCGACCGGGCTGCTCACTTCCTCGGGCCGCGCGGCGCTGGTGTTGCCCGCGCTGTCGCTCTCGACCTTCCTGATCACCCTGGTGATGCGGCTGGTGCGGGCCGAGATGCTTGAGACCCTGCGCAGCGACTACGTGAAATTCGCCCGCGCGCGCGGCGTGCCGAAGGCACGGGTGCACTGGGTGCACGCGCTGCGCAACTGCCTGATGCCGGTGATCACCCTCACCGGCATGCAAATCGGCAACCTCATCGCCTTCGCGCTGGTCACCGAAACGGTGTTCCAATGGCCCGGCATGGGGCTGCTCTTCATCCAGGCGGTGACCTTCGTCGATATCCCGGTGATGGCCGCCTACCTGATGCTCGTTTCCTTCATCTTCGTGCTGCTCAATACGCTGGTCGACGTGACCTACGCCTGGGTCGATCCCCGGCTGCGCGACGATGCCGCCAAAGCCGGAGGGGCCAATGGCTGACATCTCCCCCATGACCGACACTCCGAAGCCCCCCGCAGAGACCGCCCTGCCCCGCCGGACGCGCCTTGCCGCGCTGCGCGAGAGCGACCTGTGGTATTCCTTCCGCAGTCATCCCAGCGCGATCTTCGCGGCCTGCCTGCTGGCGCTCGTGGCGCTGAGCGCCCTGCTGGCACCCCTCATCACGCCGCAGGACCCTTACGACCTCGCCGCGCTCGAACTGTGGAACGCCGAGATTCCGCCGATCTGGAACGCGCAGGGGCAATGGCCCTACATTCTGGGCACCGACACGCAGGGCCGCGACATCCTCTCGGCGATCCTCTACGGCTCGCGGATCAGCCTCGTCATCGGCTTTGCCTCGGTGATGGTGGCGCTGGCGGTCGGGCTCTCTCTGGGGCTCATCGCAGGTTACTTCGGCGGCTGGATTGACAACGTGCTCATGCGGATCGGCGACGTGCTGCTGTCTATGCCCTTCATCCTGATCGCCATCCTCATCACTGCCGTTGCCACCGCCGCGCTGCCGACGCACCTCAAGGATGTGCTGGCCGCGCCGATCCTGATCCTCGCCATCGCTGTGCCGTCCTGGGTGCAATACGCCCGCACCGTGCGCGCCTCGGCGATGGTCGAGCGCAAGAAGGATTACGTCAGCGCGGCGCGGCTGATCCGGGTGAAGGCCTGGCGGATCATGCTGCACCACATCCTGCCCAACTGCCTGACCCCGATCCTCGTCGCAGCGACGCTGAACTTCGGCCTCGCGATCCTCTCCGAGGCGACGCTGTCCTTCCTCGGCGTCGGCATGCCGCCGGACCAGCCCAGCCTCGGCACGCTGATCCGCGTGGGCAACCAGTACCTCTTCTCCGGCCTGTGGTGGATCGTCGTGTTTCCCGCGATCCAGCTGTGCCTGATCGTCCTGTCGGTCAACATGATCGGCGACTGGCTGCGCGATGCGCTCAACCCGAAACTGAGATGACCATGACTGCAAAGACCCTCAAGAACGTGCGCCCGATGGGCGCTGCTGCCACCGACCTGCACATCGTGGACGGCCGCTTTGCCGCCGCCGCGCCCGAGGGTGCCCAGGTCATCGACTGCGGCGGTCGCATCCTAATCCCCGGGCTGGTCGAGGCACACACCCATCTCGACAAGTCGCTGCTCGGCCTGCCGTGGTACCGCAACGAGGTCGGCCCGCGGCTGATCGACAAGATCGACAACGAACGCGAGGTGAAGGTCTCGCTCGGGCTCGACCCGCAGGTGCAGAGCGAGCGGCAGGCGATCCTGTCGATCAGCCATGGCACCACCCACATTCGCAGCCACGTCGATGTCGACACCCACCACGGGCTGCGCGGCATCGAGGGAGTCATGGCCACGCGCGAGAAACTGGCGGGCTACGTAGATATCGAGATCGTCGCCTTCCCGCAGTCTTCGATGATGCCGCGACCCGGCACGGTCGAATTGATGGATGAGGCGCTGGCGCTCGGCGCCGACGTTGTCGGCGGCATCGACCCCTGCGGCATCGAGCGCGACCCCAAGGGGCATCTCGATGCGGTGTTCCGGCTCGCCGAAAAGCATGGCAAGCCGATCGACATCCACCTGCATGAGCGTAACCTGATGGGCGGGTTCTCGATGGAAGAGATCATCGGCCGGACCCGAGCCCACGGGATGCAGGGCAAGGTCACCGTCAGCCACGCCTTCTGCCTCGGCATGAGTGACCGTGCCTATGTCGCATTGCTGCACGAGCAGCTCGCCGAAGAGCGCATCTACATCATAACCACCGCCCCGGCCTCGGCGCCGGTGCCGCTGGTCAAGGAGCTGAAGGCGGCGGGCATCCTCACCGGCGCGGGTTCGGACGGCATCCGCGACACCTGGGGACCCTATGGGAACGCCGACATGCTGGAACGGGCGATGTTCGTCGGGCTGCGCAACAACCTGAGGCGCGACGACGAGGTCGAACTGGCTCTGGACATCTGCACCCATGGCGGCGCCGCGATCATGGAGGTCGAGGGCTACGGACTGGAACTCGGCGATCAGGCCGATGCCGTGCTGGTCGAGGGCGAGACGCTGGCAGAGGCGGTCGCGCTGCGCGCGCCCCGGGCGCTGGTGCTCAAACGCGGCATGGTCGTCGCGCGGGGCGGCAAAGCCGTGATCGACGCGCCATGAGCCGCACCCTGCTCTCGGCCCGCTGGGTCATCGGCCACGAGGACGGCCGCCATGTCGTGCACGAGAACGGGGTGGTGGTGATCGAGGGCTCCCGCGTGTTGCATGTGGGGCGCGGCTTCGACGGTGACGTCGCGCAGCGCGTGGACTACGGGGAGGCGGTGATCTCGCCCGGGTTCATCGACCTCGACGCGCTGTCGGACCTCGATACGACCATCCTTGGCTATGACAATGGACCGGCGTGGAAGACGGGACGGGTCTGGCCCGAGAGCTACGTCGCGCGCGGCCCCTACGAGATGTATTCGCCCGAAGAGCTAGCCTTCCAGAAGCGCTTTGCCTTCGCGCAGCTTATCCGCAACGGCATCACCACCGCCCTGCCCATCGCGTCGCTGTTCTACCGCGCCTGGGGCGAGACCGTGGCCGAGTTCGACGCCGCCGCACAGGCCGCCGAGGAGCTGGGGCTGCGCGTCTACCTCGGCCCCGCCTATCGCACCGGCGGGCAGGTCACCGACGAGGCGGGCACGATCCGCGCCATCTACGACGAACCGCGCGGACTGCAGGGGCTGGAGCACGCTGCAGCCTTTGCCGCGCGCATCGGCGGCACCGCAGGCGGCCGGATCCGCGCGATGTTCGCCCCGGACCGGATCGAGACCTGTACCGCAGAGCTCTTGCGCCGCACACAGGCGCTTGCGGCAGAGATGGGTGCGCCGGTGCGTCAGCATTGCTGCCAGTCGCCCACCGAGCTGCGGCTGGTGCAGGAGCAGCATGGCACCACGCCGATCGACTGGCTCGACCGGATCGGCGCGCTGGGAAGCAACTGGCTGCTGCCGCATGGAACCCATGCCTCGGAGCGCGACTTCGCACTGATCGCCGAGCGCGGCGCGACACTGGTCCATTGCCCGCTGGTTTCTGTGAGACACGGTGGCCTGCTGCGCTCCTTCCCGGCCTGCCGGGCGCGTGGCATCAACATCGGGCTCGGCACCGACACCTGGCCGCCGGACATGATCCTCAACATGCAGATCGGCATGATGGCCGCGCGAGTTGCCGGCGCCGACGCGCTGCGCAGCGAGGAAATGTTCGACGCGGCCACGCTGGGTGGCGCGCGCGCGCTTGGCCGGACCGACCTCGGCCTGCTCGCGCCCGGAGCCTGCGCCGACATCACGGTGATCGACTTCGGCCGCACGCTGCAGACCCCCGACCCGGTACAGAGCCTGATGACCGCGGCCTCGGGGCGTGACGTGCGCGATGTCTGGATCGACGGGCGCCGCGTGATGAACGACCGCAAGATCCCCGGTTGCGACGAGACCGCCGACATGGCCCGCGCGCAGGCGCAGTTCAACGGGCTGATCGCCAAGTACCCCGACCGCACCGCCGGCCATCCGCCGGTGATCGAGATCTTCCGCCCCAGCTACCCAAGGAGCGAGCGATGACCGACCCTGTTCTGGACGTGCGCGGATTGCGCGTCGAGTTTCCCACCCGTCGCGGCGTGCTCACCGCCGTGGATGATATCTCACTGACCATCGGACGCGGCGAGATCCTTGGCGTCGTCGGCGAGTCCGGTGCCGGCAAGTCGATGACCGGCATGGCGATCCTCGGCCTGCTCGAGCCGCCGGGCCGCATCGCCGCCGGCGAGATCCGCCTTTCGGGCACCCGCATCGACACGCTGACCGAGAGCGAGATGCAGAAGGTGCGCGGCCGTCGCATCGGCGCGATCTTCCAGGACCCGCTGACCTCGCTCAACCCGCTGTTCAGGGTCGGCGATCAGCTCGTCGAGACCATTCGCCTGCACACCGAGCTGAGCAAGAGTGCCGCCCGCGCCCGCGCGCTCGAGCTTATGCGCGAGGTCGGCATTCCGGCGGTCGAGGAGCGCATCGACAACTACCCGCACCAGTTCTCGGGCGGCATGCGGCAGCGCATCGTGATCGCGCTGGCGCTCTGTGCCGAGCCCGAACTTATCATCGCCGACGAGCCGACTACCGCGCTCGACGTGTCGATCCAGGCGCAGATCACCGCGCTGCTCAAGCGGCTCTGTCGCGAGCGCGGAACGGCGGTCATGCTGGTGACACATGACATGGGGGTGATCGCCGAAACCGCCGACCGGGTCGCGGTGATGTACGCCGGGCGGCTGGCCGAGCTCGGCGCGGTCGAGGACGTGGTGCGCCGTCCCCGTCACCCCTATACCGAGGGGCTGATGGGCTCGATCCCCAGCCTGCGCAAGGACATGGACGAGCTGCAGATGATCCCGGGCGCGATGCCGCGGCTCGACAGCATCCCGCAGGGCTGCGCTTTCAACCCGCGCTGTGCCCATGCCGGACCGCGCTGCCGCCGCGACACGCCGCGGCTTGAAACCACCGGCGCCGCCTGCTGGCTCGCCCTGACCGGAGAAACCGCATGACCCGACCGATCCTCGAAGTCGACGCGCTGGAGCGCCGGTTCAACGTTTCCGCCCCCTGGCTCAACCGCCTGCTCGAAGGCAAGCCGCGGCGCACTCTGCGCGCTGTCGACGGGGTGGATTTCGATATTCAGCCTGGCCAGACCCTGGCGCTGGTTGGCGAATCCGGCTGCGGCAAGTCGACCATCGCCAAGCTGGTCACCGGGCTGCACGCGCCCTCCGGCGGCGCGATCCGCTTCAACGGCGATCCCGACAAGATGCAGATGATCTTCCAGGACCCCTATGCCTCGCTCAACCCGCGCTGGCGGGTCGGCCGGATCATCGCCGAACCGCTGCGCCCCGAGACGCCCGAGCCGCAGGTCATGGCGCGCGTTGATGAGCTGCTGCGCACCGTTGGCCTCGCCCCCGCCGATGCGGCCAAGTTCCCCCACGAATTCTCGGGAGGCCAGCGCCAGCGTATCTCAATCGCCCGCGCGCTGGCAGGCAAGCCCGAGTTCCTCGTCTGCGATGAACCGACGTCGGCGCTCGACGTGTCGGTGCAGGCGCAGGTGCTCAACCTGATGAAGCGTCTGCAGAAAGAAATGGGGCTCACATACCTCTTCATCAGTCACGATCTGTCGGTGGTACGGCACATGGCGGATGTGATCGCCGTGATGTATCTCGGGCGGATCGTCGAGATCCAGCCGACCGCCGATCTCTTTGCCCGCCCGCTGCATCCCTATACGCGCATGCTGCTCGATACGATCCCCGACCTCGAAGCCCCGAAGCGCGACCGCGTGCCGATGGGCGGCGAGGTGCCCTCGCCGGTGTCGCCGCCCCCCGGATGCAGCTTCCATCCGCGCTGCCCGATTGCCTTCGATCGCTGCAAGCGCGAACGCCCGCAGCGCGAGGTACATGTCCATCAACGCCGCGTTGCCTGTTTCGCCGCCGAGGAGAGCGCCGATGTATGAAGACCGTTTCCTCCGCCGTGCCATCGAGATCTCGGCGCAAGCGCTGACCACACCGGGCACGGAACCCTTCGGCGCAGTGGTGATCCGCGATGGGGAAATCGTCGGCGAGGGCATAAATCGCTCGGTGCTCAACCACGATCCGACCTCGCATGGCGAGACCGAGGCGATCCGCGATGCCTGCCGCAATCTCGGCACCGTCGATCTTCGCGGTGCGGCGCTCTACTCCAGTTGCGAGCCCTGCCCGCTCTGCGTCGCCGCGATGCTGATCGCCGGGGTATCGGAACTCTACTACGCGGCGGACATGGCACAGGCGGGCGCGGCGCTCGGGGAGCTGCCGGAAAGCGCGCGGTTTCCCATCGATGTCGACAACATGCTGGCGCAGTGCGGGCTGCCCGCGCCGGAGCGGACGATGGTCAGCGCCCGGCACCAAGATGCTGAGGCCGCGCGGATCCTGCAGCTCTGGGCCGACAAGGCGTCGAGCTCTCTAGACACAGCTCTGGAAACTTGACCAAAGACGACCGCCAACCTCCGCCGATCGGTCGCGTAGGAAGTCGAATTAAGTTACTATCCGCGTCGGTTGGCCGGCCGATAGATTTGCTAAGGAGAACGCCCGCCGGTAGGTCCAACTGATCCAGCCGCAAACCAAACAATCAGCCATCAGCGCCCCGCAAGAGGCCGCGATAGCGCGCGAGGCTGCCCTCGAGGTGCGCCTTCATCGCTGCTTCCGCCGCCTCGGGCGCGCCGTCGATGATCGCATCGACGATACGCGCGTGCTCCTGCACAAGATCTGGGTTCGGCTTGTAGGCACGCGGCGTACCGCTCTTGCCGGCCTCCAGTTCGACCCGGGGCACGATGCCGGGGCGGATCAGAGCAAGGAACTCGGGAAACCGCTTGTTCTGTGTCGCCTGCGCGATGGCGTAATGGAAGGCAAAGTCTGCTTCGCGGGTGTTGCCGCCTTCCTCGAAGGCTTTCGAGACGGCGGCATTGGCCGCGAGGATTGCCTCGATCTGCTGCGCCGAGCGCCGGGCGGCAGCGAGGCCTGCGGCGCGGATCTCGAAGGCCGATCGCAGTTCGAACAGCTCGATCACCCCCGAGAGCCGCTCCATGTCGAGATCGGCGAACGGCTGCGCCCGCCGCGCCTGCGCCGGATCGAGCGCGAAAACCCCAGAACCCTTGCGCGCTTCCACCAGCCCCTCGGACCGCAGCAGGCCAAGCGCCTCGCGTACGACGGTACGGCTGACAGAGTGGATGCGCGTGAGCTCGGATTCGCTGGGCAGGCGGTCGCCGGGACGAAAGCGCCCAGCCTCAATCTCGCGCCGCAGCCCGGCGGCGATCAGCTCAGCACGGGTGCGCGCGGGCGACGGCTCAGCGGCCTGCCCGGTGGGCGAGAGAAGAGCATTCATGTCGGTCATAGGTTCGCGCCTGCGTATTTCTGTACAACAGGAAGTCTAGCCGAACCGGGGATCGGGACGCCAGAAAAATCAGCTTTATTACGGCAAGATCAGCCGCCTTGTCGCGAAACATCCCGGAAAAACCGTTGACCTGCCGAAGATACATATCATACGTTCCTGTTATACAGGTTGCCGCAGGGCGCCCCTGCCTGCGGAGAGGAGGAGACCACCCGTGATCATCACCGACGTGTCCGTGCGCGTTTTCCGGCACAAGACCCGCCGTCATTCCGACAGCGCGGGCCACGCCCATCCCGGCCCCGAGCACGAGGTGCAGCAGGCCATCGTCACCATCCGCAGCGAGGACGGAATCGAGGGCCATTCCTTCTGCCCGCCCGAGGTGGCGCGCCCGCATGTTATCGACAAGTACATCAAGAAGGTGCTGATCGGGCAGGACCACCGTGACCGCGAGCGGCTGTGGCAGGATCTGGCACACTGGCAGCGCGGCTCGGCGGCACAGCTTACCGACCGGACTTTGGCGGTGATCGACTGCGCGCTCTGGGATCTGGCGGGTCGCACGCTGAATCAGCCGGTATACAAGCTGATCGGCGGCTACCGCGACAAGGTACTGGCATATGGCTCGATCATGTGCGGCGATGAGATCGAGGGTGGGCTCGCCACGCCCGAGGACTACGGCCGTTTCGCCGAGACGTTAGTGGCGCGCGGCTACAAGGGCATCAAGCTGCATACATGGATGCCCCCCGTAAGCTGGGCGCCGGATGTGAAGATGGACCTCAAGGCCTGCGCCGCAGTGCGCGAGGCGGTCGGCCCCGACATCGCGCTGATGATCGACGCCTTCCACTGGTACAAGCGTACCGAGGCGCTGGAACTGGGCCGGGGGCTGGAGAAGCTGGATTTTGCGTGGATTGAGGAGCCGATGGACGAACAGTCCATGTCTTCCTACCGCTGGCTGGCCGACAACCTCGACATTCCCGTGGTCGGTCCGGAAAGCGCGGCGGGCAAGCACTGGCACCGCGCCGAATGGATCGCCTCTGGTGCCTGCGACATCCTGCGCACCGGGGTCAACGATGTCGGCGGCATCACCCCGGCGCTGAAGACAATGCATCTGGCCGAGGCCTTCGGCATGGAATGCGAGGTGCATGGTAATACCGCGATGAATCTGCACGTCGTCGCCGCGACGAGGAACTGCAAATGGTACGAGCGTGGCCTTCTGCACCCATTCCTCGAATACGACGACGGGCTCGACTACCTCAACACACTGTCCGACCCGATGGACCGCGACGGCTACGTCCATGTCCCTGACCGTCCCGGTCTGGGCGAGGACATCAACTTTGACCTCATCGAAAACAACCGCGTCTGCTGAACCGGCGCGGGTCTCTAGAGCTTTGGGAGGAGAACCTATGAGACATTTCCTGACGGGCGTGGCGCTCTCGGCGCTGCTGGCGGGGGCCAGCCCAGTGCTGGCCGAAACCCCCGACGACCAGCTGATCGTCGCTTTCACCATGACCAACGTGCTCACGATGGATCCCGCCGCGATCACCGGCGGTGAGGCGGTGCAGGTGCTCAACAACGTCTACGACGCGCTGGTCGAGCTCGACCCCGAGACCAAGGCGCTGATGCCGCGTCTCGCGGAGAGCTGGGAGATCGGCGAGGACAACCTCAGCATCACCTTCCACCTGCGCTCCGATGCCACCTTCGCTTCTGGCAACCCGGTGACGGCAGCAGATGTGAAGTACAGCTTTGACCGGGTGATGACCCTTGGCCAGTCGCAATCCTCGGGCCTCAACTCGCGCGGCTTCACCGCCGATGGGGTGGATGAGCAGTTTCAGGTGATCGACGATCACACGTTCCGGATGGTGATGCCGGAGGCGGGCGATCCCAAGATGATCCTGATGTATATCTCGCAGGCGGGCGTCGGCTCGATCCTCGACAGCAAGCTGGTCGAGGAACATGCGGGCAACGATCAGGGACAGGCCTGGCTGACCAACAATTCGGCAGGCTCGGGGGCTTTCACCCTCGGCCAGTGGCGTGCCAATGAATACGTGATCCTCACGCGGAACGACGACTTCTGGGGTGACGCACCCGCGATGAAGCGCGTATTGATGCGCCACCTGCCAGAAAGCCAGAGCCAGCGGCTCGGCCTGCAGCAGGGCGACATCGATGTGGGCTTCAGCCTTGCCGCGCCCGACCTGCGCGCGCTGGAAAAGGACGAGAAGATCACCGTCGAGACCGTGCCGAGCGCCGGCTTCTACTACCTTGCCGCCTCGACCGCCGACGAGAAGTTCGCCAACCCCAAGGTACGCGAGGCGCTGCGCTACCTCATTGACTACAAAGGCATCAACGGCGCGATCATGCCCTATTTCGGTGTCGAGCGCCAGCGAGTGATCAACAGCAGCGCCTTCTCAGCCCTGTCCGATCCGGGCTACGCGCTCGACATCGAAAAGGCCAAGGCATTGCTCGCCGAAGCGGGCTTCCCCGACGGGTTCGACACCACTCTGCGGGTGATTTCGACCCAGCAGTTCCTCGACAGCGCCACTGCCATTCAGGGCACGCTGGCACAGGCCGGGATCAATGCCGAGATCATCACCGGCGATGGCGGGCAGATTTATGGCGCCATGCGCGAGCGGCAGTTCGAGCTCTTGGTCGGGCGCGGCGGCGGCGGCCAGCAGCCGCACCCCGACAGCAACCTGCGCGCGCTGGTCTACAACCCAGACAACAGCGACGAGGCGGGGCTGACCAACTACCAGAGCTGGCGCACCTCTTATCAGGACACCGAGTTGAACGGGCTGATCGAGAGCGCACTGGTGGAGCGTGACGCCGACGCGCAGATCGCCCAGTACGAGCAGATCCAGCAGATGATCGACGATAAGGTGACCTCGATCCAGCCGTTCTCGGAACGGGTGGTCACCGCAGCCTTTCAGGACGACGTATCGGGGGTGATCATCGACCCTTGGGTGTCGCGCTTCGAAGACGTGGTGAAGTCGCGCTAAGCGGCAAACCATAGGAGACGCAGAGGGCGCATCCCACGGGATGCGCCCTTTTTGTGTGTCGGCTGTTGGCTGGCCAGCAGGCTTCGCCTTTGTTCCGGGCGGATCAGTGCCCTTGCCTAAGCTCCCTCGCCCATTCGGCCTGGACTGGTCATCGGAACCGACAAGGAACTGCCGTTGCCCCAACGAAAAACCCCTCCCTGCCATGCGGCAGGGAGGGGGTGTCGTACTGTCGTTAAAGATGCCCTACGCCGCGCCCTCGTAGGCAAGGCTGGCTGCAATCAGCTCCTGCGCGTAGGGGTGCCGGGCCGATCCGTCGAGGATCGCCTCGCGCGGCAGCACCTCGACGATGTCCCCGGCCTTCATCACCGCAAAGCGGTCGCACATGTGGTCGATCACCGCGAGATCGTGGCTGACCATGACGTAGGTGAATCCCTTCTCCTCGCGGAGCCGAACCAAAAGATTGAGGATTTCTGCCTGCACCGAGACATCGAGCGCCGAGGTCGGCTCGTCGAGCAGCAGGACTTCGGGCTCGAGGATCAGCGCACGGGCGATCGCAACGCGCTGGCGTTGCCCGCCCGACAGCTGGTGCGGGTAGCGATCGAGGAACTCCACCGGCAGGCCAACGTCTCGCATTGCCTGCGCGAGCCGGCGCTCGGTATCGCCGAGCCGGTGGATCTTCAGCGGTTCCGACAGCGTGGTGCGCACCGAATGGCGCGGGTGGAGCGAACCGTAGGGGTCCTGGAACACCATCTGCAGAGTGCGGCACCGCTCCATCAGGTCCATCTCGCGCACCGATCGGCTGCCGACCTTGGCATCGCCGTGCCAGTTACCCAGCAACATCGATGCGCAGCGCAGCACCGTCGACTTGCCAGAGCCGCTCTCGCCAACGAGCCCGAAGCATTCCCCAGGTGCCACCTCGAAGCTCACCTCGGGCAGAATTGTTACCGCGCCGAAGCGGATCGACATTTTCTCAATGCTCAGCGGTTTCATGCGGGGGCCTCCATGGTCCAACTCGGGTCGCGCTGCAGCACCGGCAGGGGCGCGCGCGCGCCGCCGATGCGCGGCTGCGCGGCCAGAAGCCCACGCGTGTAAGGATGCGTCGCACGGTCGAGATCGCGCGCGTCCAGCGTCTCGACCACCCGGCCCGCATACATGATCAGCACCCGATCGCAGAAGTTGCGCACGAGGTTGAGATCGTGGCTGATCATGATCAGCCCGATGCCGCGCTCCTTTACCAGATCGTCGAGGATCTTCAGCACCTGCAGCCGCACCGTGACGTCGAGTGCCGAGGTCGGCTCGTCGGCGATCACCAGATCGGGATCGGTAAGCAGCATCATGGCGATCATGATGCGCTGACCCATTCCGCCCGAGACTTCATGCGGGTAGAGCTCGTAGACCCGCTCGGGATCGCGGATCTGCACCGCCGCCAGCATTGCCACCGCCTTTTCGCGCGCCGCCGCCTTCGAGCAGCGCACATGGGTGCGGTAGGCCTCGGCCACCTGGTCACCGCAGCGGCGGATCGGGTTCAGCGAATACTTGGGATCCTGAAGGATCATCGACATCCGCGCGCCGCGCAGCTTCAGCATCTGCGCCTCCGAGGCGTTCAGTATGTCGACCTCTTCGAAGCGCATGGCGTCGGCGCGCATCTTTGCATCGGGCAGTAGCTGCATGATCGCGCGGCCGACGGTGGACTTGCCCGAGCCGCTCTCGCCGACGATGCCGAGCCGCTCGCGCCCGAGGGTGAAGCTGACGCCGCGGACCGCTGGCTCGTCGGCACCAGGATAGCGCAGCGACAGATTGCGAATATCGAGGATGGGATCACTGGTCATGGCTCTCACCTCTTCATCATCTGTTTCGGGTCAAGTGCGTCGCGCAGCCCGTCGCCCAGCAGGTTGAACGCCAGACTAACCGACAGGATCCCGAGGCCGGGGAAGGTCACAAGCCACCAGCTGTCGATCATGTAGCGCCGCCCTGTGGCGATCATCGCGCCCCATTCCGGCATCGGCGGCTGTGCCCCGAGCCCGAGAAAACCCAGCCCCGCCGCCGTGAGGATCACCGTAGCCATGTTCAAAGTCAGGCGGATGAGTACCGAGGGCAGGCACATGGGCACGATGCTCTTCCAGATGATTCGCGCCGGGCTCGCGCCCTGCAGCCGTGCCGCTGCGATATAGTCGGCGCTGCGGAAAGTCATAGTCTCGGCCCGCGCCAGCCGCGCGATAGGCGGCCAGGCGGTGAGCGAGATGGCGATGATCGCATTGTTGAGGCTCGGCCCCAGCGCCGCGACGAAGGCCAGTGACAGGATCAGCGAGGGGAACGACAGGAAGATGTCGGTCACCCGCATCAGCACCACGTCGGTCTTGCCGCCGAAGTAGCCCGCCACCGTGCCCACCAACAGCCCCAGCGGGCCGACCACGATGGTCACGAGAAAGATGATCGTCAGCGTGATGCGCGAGCCGTGCACGAGGCGCGAAAAGATGTCCCGTCCGAGCTCATCGGTGCCGAAGAAGTGCCCGCCGCCCGGGGGTGCCAGCGTGTTCGTAAGGTCCTGCATGTAGGGATCATGCGTCGCGATGAGTGGCGCAAACAGCGCGGTGAGGATCAGCGCCGCCAGCACCAGCAGGCCGAAGGCCGAAGTCGGGGTCTTGGCAAGGAAGCGCAGGATGTTCCCGGCGGCGATCAGCGATTGCGGCATCCGGCGGCGGATCTCGGCCGCGGGAGTGGTCTCGGACATGGTCATCGGGTCCTCGGGTCGAAGATGCGGTACAGCAGGTCGGACAGGATGTTCAGCGCGATGAAAATCACGCCGACGATCAGCACGCAGGTCATCACCGCGTTCATGTCGCCGATCAGCAGGTTAGAGGTCAGGTATTGGCCAAAACCGGGCCAAGCGAAGACCGTCTCAATGAGCACAGCGCCCTCGAGCAACGCGCCGTAGGCGAGCGCCACGATGGTCACTAGCTGCACGCGGATGTTGCCAAAGGCATGACGCCAGACGGTCTGGCGGCGGCTGAGGCCCTTGACCCGCGCGGTGGTCACATATTCCTGTCCAAGCTGGTCGAGCATGAAGCTGCGGGTCATCCGGGTGATATACGCTGAGGACGAATAGCCGAGCAGCGAGGCCGGCAACACAATGTGGTTGAGCGCCGAGCGGAAGACGTCCCACTCCCCTGCCATGATGCTGTCGATCAGCAGGAAGTTGGTCGTCTCGGGCACCATGCCGATGTAGAATTGGCTCATCCGGCCCGAACCGCCGACCCAGCCAAGGCCCGCGTAGAAGATCAGTAGCGCGATCATCCCGGTCCAGAATATCGGCATCGAGTGGCCCATCAAGCTGAACACGCGGATCAACTGGTCTTGCCAGCGGTCCTTCTTCACCGCCGCGAGCACACCGAGCGGGATGCCGACACCAGCCCCGAAAAGGATGGCGAAGGTCGCGAGCTCGATGGTCGCGGGCAGCACGTGGAGGATGTCCTGAAGAACCGGCTGGCCGGTGCGGATCGAGGTCCCAAAATCAAATGTTGCCACATCGCGCAGGTAGACGAAGAACTGCTCCCACATCGGCCGGTCGAGGCCAAGTTGGCGGTACACCGTCTCGTAGACTTCGCGCGTCGCGTCCTCCCCGACGATGGCGCGGACCGGGTCGGTGGGCATGATGCGCCCGATCACGAAAGTCAGGATCAGTAGGCCGAATAGCGTGACGAGAACAGATTCCCCCTGCCCGGCCAGCGCCGCCCATCTGCGGCGGGTGTCGTAGGTCATGCCAGCTCCTCCTCCTTGATCCGGCACAGGGCGGCAAGCGCCCATGATGTGCGACAAACCTGTTATACAGGATTGTCGTTGTCAAGGATGCTCTATCCCCTGACACAAAGGTGCCTGAGGTGCTTTGCGGCAGGACAGCGCTCGGTGGCATCCACGAAAGTCTGTACTTCGACAGGCTGCGCTCGTGTTAGCATCTGTCGCCAAGAGGGTGGCATCATGAGCGAACGGCGACACGTCGAGGAGATCGAGCAGGTCTTGGGAGGCTCTCAGACCGGCCGAGACGGGTTCGTTTCGGCCTCTTGGCGGAGATGCGTCGAGCTTTACGGCATGGACCCCATGCGCCGCGATCCCGCTTACATCGTGACCGAGAGCGAGCTTCGCGACCATCGCAAGCAGGCGGAATGGATGATCGGTGCCGCGCGGTCCAGCCTGCAGAGCCTGTTCCGGCAGGTCGCGGGGCAGAACTACGTGCTGCTGCTCACCGATGGCAAGGGCGTCTGCGTCGACTTCTTCGGCGATGATCTCTTCGTCGACGATCTGCGGGCAGCCGGGCTCTACCTTGGCTCAAACTGGTCCGAAAACCTTGCCGGCACCTGCGGCGTCGGCGCCTGCATCGTCACGCAAGAACCGGTGACGGTGCATCAGGACGACCATTTCGGCAATGCGCATACCACGCTCAGCTGCACCGCCGCGCCGATCTTCGACAGTCTCGGCGGGCTTGCAGCGGTGCTTGACATCTCCTTGCTGCGCTCGCCGACCCCCAAGCGCAGCCAGAACCTTGCCATGAGCCTCGTGACCAATGCCGCGCGGCGCGTGGAGATGGCGAACCTGATGGCCGAAAGTCGCCGCGATTGGGTGCTGCGCCTGTCGGCCAGCCCGGAATTCCTCGACGTCGATCCCGAGTCTGCCGTTCGCCTTGATGGCGGCGGTCGCGTACTCGGTTACACTCGGGCCGCCCGGCGCCTGTTCCCAGACGGCGGCGAAGTGATCGGGCGGCGCGTCGACGAGGTGCTGGGGCTGAGCGTCGACGATCTGCCCGACCTGATGCGCGACCGTCCCACAGAAGAGCGGATCATCGAGATGCGTGACGGCGGCGCGCTCTTCGGCCATGCCATCGCGCCGCAGGCGCCGCGCACCGCACCGCGCAGCAGCCGCCGCGGCGGCCCTCTCGCGGGACTTGCCGGAGAAGACCCGGCGATGGCGCAACTGCTGGCGCAGGCGGCAAAGCTGGCCCGCACCTCGGTGCCCTTGCTGATCACCGGTGCCACCGGGACCGGCAAGACCAAGCTGGCCCATGCGATCCACATGGTCGGCACCGCCAATGGCTTCCTGTCTCTCGACTGCGCCGGGCTGTCGCCCGACGTTCTGCGAGAGGCCACCGCAACACTGACCGGCCCCACTACCCTCGTGCTGCGCCGCATCGAGGACTTGCCCGCCGACACGGCACCGACGCTGACCGCCGTTCTGGATGGTGGTCCTTGCCTGCGCCCGATCGTGACAACCTGCGCCGACCCCGCCGCCCTGGCATTGCCCGGCCCGCTGTTCCACCGGCTGGCCGGCGCGACCCTCCGGCTGCCGTCGCTGCGCCAGCGCCGCGATCTCGGCTGGCTGCTCGACCGGGTCCTGCATCGGCGCGCCCCCGAGGACATGCGGCTGGCGCCCTCGGCCCGTGCGGCGCTGCTCGGCCGCTCGTGGCCCGGAAACCTGCGCGAACTGGAACAGGTGCTCGACGTGGCCATTGCGCTCTGTGACGGACGGGTGATCGACCTGCCCGACCTGCCTGCGCCGGTCGACAGCCTGCCCGAACCGCCGGATGCCGAGGAGCAGCTTGAGCAGGTGATGGAGGCCTGCGGCTGGAACATGGCCCGCGCCGCGCGCCGCCTCGGCGTCAATCGCTCTACGGTCCTGCGGCGCCTGCGCAAAGCCGGCCTGCAGCCCCCAAGCTGAGCTGTTGCGCGCCGTTGCGCACGCAACATGCCGCAGCGCGGCGCCCATTTTTCGCACAGTCCGAGGCAACCTGCCGTAGAACGCCGCGCCAGCCTCCCGCGATACTCCTCGCAGAACAACGCGCAGAGGAGGAGACGCGATGCTCGATTCAACCACCGTGAGCCGCACGCAGGAGGTGCTCGACCGGCTCAACGCCGCCCTGGAGGAAGGCGACGTCGCCGCCGCAGCGGCCCTGTTTGCCACCGACAGCTATTGGCGCGATCTGATCTCGGTCAGCTGGAACCTCAAGACGGTCGAGGGCCCTGCGGGGGTCGCCGACATGCTTGGCGAGCAGCTCACGCAGACCCGTCCCGGCAATTTCCAAATTCAGCCGGGCGAGGTGCCTTCCGAGGACGGCGGCGTGATCACCGCGTGGATCACCTTCGAGACGGCCGCCGGACGCGGCTGGGGCCTGATGCGATTGAAGGATGACCGGATCTGGACGTTTCTCACCGCGCTGCAGGAACTCAAGGGCTTCGAGGAGAACCGCGGCACGCGCCGCCCGATGGGCGCCGAGCATGGCGCGCAGAAGAACCGCAGCAGCTGGAAGGAGCGCCGCGAGGCAGAGGAAGCCTCGCTCGGCTATGACACACAGCCCTATACGGTGATCGTCGGCGGCGGTCAGGGCGGCATCGCGCTCGGCGCGCGGTTGCGGCAGCTCGGCGTGCCGACCATCGTGCTCGACAAGCACGACCGTCCCGGCGACCAGTGGCGCAGCCGGTACAAGTCGCTCTGCCTGCACGATCCGATCTGGTACGACCACCTGCCCTACATCAAGTTCCCCGACAACTGGCCGGTGTTCACGCCCAAAGACAAGGTCGGCGACTGGCTGGAGATGTACACCAAGGTCATGGAGATCCCCTACTGGACGCGTACCACGGTCGAGAAGGCAAGCTTCGACGAGGCCTCGGGCACCTGGAGCGTGGAGGTGAACCGCGACGGCGAGAAGCTGGTGCTGAAGCCGACCCAGCTGGTGCTCGCGACCGGCATGTCGGGCAAGCCGAACCTGCCTCAGTTCCCCGGTATGGACAGCTTCAAAGGCACCATCCAGCACTCTTCGCAGCACGACGGTCCGGATGCCTGGAGCGGCAAGAAGGTGGTCGTGGTCGGATCGAACAACTCGGCCCATGACATCTGCGCGGCGCTCTGGGAAGCGGATGCCGATGTGACGATGGTGCAGCGCTCGTCGACGCATATCGTGCGCTCGGACACGCTGATGGAGATCGGACTCGGCGCGCTCTACTCAGAGGAGGCACTGGCGAACGGCGTGACCACCGAGAAGGCCGACATGATCTTTGCCTCGCTGCCCTACAAGATCATGCACGAGTTCCAGATCCCGCTCTACGACCAGATGCGCGAACGGGACGCCGAGTTCTACGCCGGGCTGGAAAAGGCGGGGTTCGATCTCGACTGGGGCGACGACGGCTCGGGGCTGTTCATGAAGTACCTGCGCCGTGGCTCGGGTTACTACATCGACGTCGGCGCCAGCCAGTTGATCATCGACGGCGAGGTGAAGCTGGTGAAGGGCCAGGTCGATCACTTCGACGAAACGGCGGTGGTGCTGGCCGACGGCACGCGACTTGAGGCCGATCTCGTGGTCATGGCCACAGGGTACGGCTCGATGAACGGTTGGGCGGCGGACCTCATCAGCCAGGAGGTCGCCGACAAGGTGGGCAAGGTCTGGGGTCTAGGGTCGGACACCACCAAGGATCCCGGCCCCTGGGAAGGCGAGCAGCGCAACATGTGGAAGCCGACGCAGCAGCAGAACCTGTGGTTCCACGGCGGCAACCTGCATCAGTCTCGGCACTACTCACTCTATCTCGCGCTGCAGCTGAAGGCCCGGATGGAGGGCTTGGACACCCCCGTCTACGGCCTGCAGGAAGTGCATCACCTGGCGTGATGCATTTCGCGCCCGGCTCCCTCCCGGGCCGGGCGCATACTCTTTTCAAGACTTGGAGAAAGACACATGAAAGCAGCACGTTGGTACGGCGTGAAGGATATCCGCGTCGAGGATGTGGCCGAGCCCGCCCCCGGCTCCGGCGAGGTGAAGGTCAAGGTCGCCTGGACCGGCATCTGCGGCAGCGACCTGCACGAGTACCTCGCCGGTCCGATCTTCGTGCCAGTGGGCGAGGACCATCCGCTCAGCCACGATCAGGCGCCGATCACCATGGGCCACGAATATTGCGGCGTGGTGACCGAACTGGGCGATGGTGTGACCGGGCTGGCTCCGGGTGATCGTGTCGCCATCGAGCCGATCTTTGCCTGTGGTAGCTGCCCGGCGTGCCTAGAGGGGAAGTACAACCTTTGCGACCAGTTGGGCTTCGTCGGCCTCTCCGGTGGGCATGGCGGGTTCGCCGCCCATTCGGTTGTCCCGGCGCGCATGGTGCACAAGATGCCCGACGCGCTGTCAATGGAGCAGGGCGCGCTGGTTGAGCCCGCCGCCGTGGCGCTGCACGCGGTGCGCCTGTCGAAGATCAAGGCGGGTGACATGGCAGCAGTATTTGGCGCCGGGCCGATCGGGCTGCTGGTGGTCGAGGCGCTGCGCGTTGCCGGGGCCTCGCAGATTCACGTGGTGGAACCCTCCGAGGTGCGTCGGCAGAAGGCGCTGGAGCTTGGCGCGACCAGTGCGATCGACCCGATGTCCGAAGACGCCGTCGCGGCGATCCGGGCGGCGACCGGCGGCGTGCACGTCGCCTTTGAGGTCACCGGCGTGCCGCAAGTCCTGCCGCAATACATCGACGCGACGCAGCACGAGGGTCAGACGTTGATCGTGTCGATCTGGGAGGGCGAGGCGTCGTTCCATCCCAACACGGCGGTGCTGAAGGAACGGCAGCTGCAGGGCACCATCGCCTATCGCAACGTCTATCCCGCGGTGATGGAGCTGATGACACAGGGCTATTTCAGCGCCGACAAGCTGGTGACCAAGCGAATTTGCATAGGCGAGATCGTCAGTGAAGGGTTCGAGGCATTGGTCGCCGAGAAATCGCACGTCAAAATCCTCGTCGAAGCGCCGGACTGGCACTGAAGTCAGGCCAGGAACCTGTTGCACTCAACGCCGAAGGACTGGCCAAAAGGAAGCTCCGCCAGCCTGCAACCTGAGCCGACTGCGACGGCGGCGCTTGGCCCTTCCTGCATGGTCTCCGCCTGGATAGAATGCGCGGAACGCGACCGTTCCCAAATCTATCCGAATGCCGACCCTCTGGGGCTTCGGGCCGTAGTGGCTGTGGTCGCGCGATAAATCACCTCAACCCCGCATGGCAGCTGGTCGTAGCCCGTCCATTCCTCGGTGGACGGCTCGTCGCCTTAGCGAAACTCTCAGCCGACGGCGTGCACTGAACCCGCCTGGGCTCCGGGCGCGTGAGTAACATATTGCAAGCGCTAATTTATCCATTCTCTGCATGCGGTTGGCAACTACATTAAGGGCGCTTGGCAAAGCAGCCCTGCGCCGGCCCCCAAAAGCACCTGATCTGAACACTTTGACAGACGCGACCGTGCTAGAATGTGCCGAGTTGGTTCGGATAAGGCCAAAATAAGTTCTAGGTACGTTTGATCTCAGAACCGATGAACTACGCACGTTTCGCGTTACTGCGGTTTCAGAGTTTCCCCGCTTTTAAACTTTACTTAAGATACGCGCCCACGATAGGGCATAATCTATCTGGAGGGTCCTGGCGCTCATTCTGACCCTGCTTGTCAAAACACATATAATTTTCTTTATACTTTTTACCGCATTGGCTCTACGCCAATTGACACCGCGTTGGCGCAGGCTAATGTCTCTATATGTCGGACAAATCAAACACCGCTGAGGTCGCCTTTGACACGCTCGCTGCGCCGGAAAAGCGCAAGAACGAGTCCATTGCCGATTGGCTCGGGCGCCAGATCGTCAGCGGTGTCGTCGCCGCGGGCGAGCCGATCCCGAAAGAGATGGATTTTCTGGCCCAGACCGGTATCTCGCGTGGCGCCTACCGCGAAGCACTGCGGCGCTTGGCGGGCAAAGGCATGTTGGTGACGCGCACCCGCAGCGGAACCCGGGTCACCCCGCACGAGCAATGGTCGCTCCTCGATCCCGACGTTGTGCGCTGGAGCTTCGAGAGCGGCACGCCGCCCGATTGGTATATCCGTGCGCTCTACGAGATGCGGGCGATGATTGAGCCGCCCGCCGCCGCCTTCGCCGCAAAGCGCCGCAGCGAGGAAGACCTTAAGCTCTTCCGCGACGCGCTGCATGCCATGCGATATTGCGACATGACCGAGGACAGCTGGCACAATGCCGACGCCAGTTTTCACCGCGCCATCCTGATCAGCTCTCACAATCCGGTTCTTCTGTCTTTGGCGGCAGGGATCACCGCTGCCGTCGCGCATACCACCGCGTTTCGGTACCGCGACATGTCCAATCCGCACACCCGCAACCCGGTCGAGGAACATGCGGCCGTGTTTGAAAGGATCGAGAACCGCGACCCGGTGGGCGCTCGCCGCCTGATGACCGAACTGGTGGACACGGCGCTGCTCGATTCCAAGGGGACAACGGTCTTCGATCTCGGGCTGCCAACGTTGAAGATCTGAACTGCCCCACGGGTCCCCCACTGTGCAGGCCTCCGTGCACCTGCGCTTTCACAAAATGCCCGCGTCTCAATATCCGCATCCAGCGGAAAAAATGCCCCCACCGACAAGCGGCGGGGCACAGTCCGGGAACCGCGGCACCCGGGAGGATACGGAATGCTTCAGCCCTTCACGCCGGACGAGATCATCACGGCTTCGGTCACGCGTTTCTGGAAGATCAGATAGGCGATGACCACCGGCGCGGCCGCCAGCAGCGCCACCGACATGATCCGCGCGTAGGCCACGCCGAAGGCGTCGTTGACCTGCGTAATTCCGACAGGAATGGTCATCATGTCCTCGGTGGTGATGACGAGGAACGGCCAAAGGAAGGCGTTCCAGCTCATGATGAAGGTGATGATGCCGAGCGCCGTGGTGATGCCCCAGTTGAGCGGCAGGTAGACCTTGAAGAGCAGCGTGTAGTCGCCGCCTCCGTCGAGCACCACTGCCTCTTTCATCTCCTTGGGCACCGCGTCGAAGAATTGCTTGTAGACAATGATCACCACCGGCACGACCAGCTGCGGCAGGATGATCCCGCCCCAGCGGTTGATCAGGTCGAGATCGTTCATCAGCACGAACTGCGGCACCACCAGCGCCTGCGCCGGAACCATGAAGCTGGCCAAAACGACGCCGTAGAGCAGGCGGCGACCGGCGAACTGCATCTGGCTGAGCGCATAGGCGCACATCATGCCGGTGAGCAGCACCACCGCGGTGATGATCACAGAGGTGCCGATGGAGTTGATGTACCAATCGACCAGCGAGGTATTGAACAGCGCATCCACGTAGGACGACAGATTGAACTCATCCGGGAAGAACCCCGCCGAGTCCGACACCACCCGGTTCTCCGAGCGGATCGAGGTGACGAAGGCCCAGTAGAGCGGGAAGATCCAGATCAGCCCGGCGACCAGTGTCGTTCCCGTGAGGGCGAGGTTTTCGAAACGTCTCTGCCGGGTCATTTGTCCTTCCCCCCGATGCGCAGGATCTGGAATTGCAGTACCGAGATCACCACGATGATCAAGAACAGCACAAGCGAGATGGCCGCCGCGTAGCCGCCATTGTTCAGCTGGAAGGCCTCGCGGTAGACCATCAGCAGCAGCACGTAGCTGGAGTTGAACGGCCCGCCTTCGGACAGAAGATAAATCTGGTCGAAAATCTTCAGCTGCAGGATCAATTGCAGGGTCAGCACCAGCGCGGTCACTGGCCAGAGCAACGGCCATGTCACCTTGAAGAACAGTTGCTTGCGCGTCGCGCCGTCGAGCTTGGCCGCCTCGTAAAGCTCCCCGGGAATGTTGCGCAGACCGGCGAGAAACAGCAGCACGTTGAAGCCGTTGGTCCACCAGATCGTCACCACCGCTACCGCGGGCATCACCCAGAAGGGGTTTTTGAAGACGGGTACGGGCTTGCCGGTGAAAAACTCGATGACCGGCTGCAGGATGCCGAACTGAAAGTCGAGCATCCAAGCCCAGATCTGCGTGACGACCGAGACCGGTAGCACATAGGGCATGAAAAACATCACCAGCGCCAGCGCCTGCATGCGCCCCGACAGCCGGTTCACTGCCAGCGCGATGATCAGGGCGATCACCGTCGTCGGGATCACCGTCAGCAGCACGAAGTAGCCGTTGTTGACCAGCGACTTGTAGAAAGGCTTGTCGGACAGCAGCCGCGCGTAGTTGTCGAGGCCCACCCATTCGCCGCCGCCGATCAGCGGGGCGTCGGTGAAGCTCATGCGGACCACCTCGATCACCGGATAGGCGAAGACCAGCGCGAAAATCGCCACGAAGGGCAGAATCAGCGAATATGCCACCAGCCTGTGCCGTGACCGGTTCCGGATCATGGCCATGTTATCAATTCTCCTCCCAGAGGGGTATTCAGCCCCCGTGCCGATGCGCGCGCGGGGGCCATGGCGCAGGGGGCGCCTCAGTTCATCCGGCTTTCCAGCTCGGACTTGACCTGCTCGACCGCGTCTTCGGGCGACAGGTAGCCGTGCATGGCGGGCGAGATGATGTTGACGGCGGCGTCATAAGCGGGCGAGGCCACGCCGGCGACTTCGCTGCGCGGATCATAGGTCGCACCATCGGCCAGCGACGAGTAGGTCGCGTTCGGCTCCATGGTCTTGAACTCATCGCTCTCGGCCACCGGCTTGTAAGCCGGGATGTGACCCGCATCGGCCCATTGGATGGCGTGTTTTTCCATCCAGCCGATCACCTGCATGACCGCCTCGCGCTTCTCGGGAGCCATCTCCTCGTCGCCCTGCACCGGGATCGCCCAGGCATGGCTGTCCGCCCAGGTGGTCTGGGTGTCCATCAATTTGGGGATCTCCACCGCCCCCCATTCGAAGCCGAGGTCACCGCTGGCTTCGAGGTCTTTCATCGTCGGCACTTCCCAAACGCCGTTCAGCTGGAACGCCGACTTGCCTGCTGTGAAGAGCGCCACCGAAGCCTCGTAAAGCGCCTGCTCGGGCTGCCAGCCCCGCTCGTGCCAGTTGGTCATGATCTCGACCGCCTGCACGGCCTTCTCGGCGCTGTCGCCGGGCAGCACTTCGCCGTTGTCCGAGATCAGCGTACCGCCCAGCTGCGAAAGCAGCGTGTAGAACACGCGGTAGGTGCCGCCGTCGTCGCCGGTGGCATAGGTGACCGGGCTTTCCGAGCCATTGTCGGCGGCGACCTGCATCGCTTCCTCGAAATCGGCGAGGCTCTCGATGCCGGTCAACTGGCCTTCCTCGTCGAGAAAGCGCGTCCCCTCAAGGTACGACTTGTTGTAGTAGAGCACGATGGAGTGGATATCGAAGGGCACTGCGTAAAGTGTGCCATCAGGCCCCTTGGCCGCGTCGAGCGAGCTGGCGAAGAAATCGCTTTCGCTGAGGCCCGCCGCCTCGAGATCGGCATCGGTGATCGGGGTAAGGACCCCTTCGCTGAGACCGAGCGGCATGCGCGAGAGGTGATAGGTCATCAGGTCCGGGCCGCGGCCCACGGCGGCGGACGTGCGCACCTTGGTGTAGAAGGGCACGCCCCATTCCAGCGTGGTGCCCTCGATCTGCACGTCGGGGTGTTCCTCGTTGAACTCCTCGATCAGCGCTTTCATGCGCACGCCGTCGCCGCCCGCAAAGAAATCCCACCACGTGACGGTCTGCTGCGCGAAGGCGGGCATGCCGATACCGGCAAGCGCCGCGATTGCAGAGACCTGTGCCAATGTCTTCAGTTTCATTCGGTCCTCCTCCTTGACCGTGAGGCGAAAGGCGCCTCGTCCTGTTTGGGTCCGCCCTCCAGCAGACCCTATCGAAGCCTCTGCCCCTCGGGCGTGAAGGCAAAAACCTTGTCCGGCTCCGCCCCGATATTGAGCCGCTGACCTTCCAGTCGGTCGCGGCTCCCGCGCCGTTCGAATACGATGTCCGCGCCCGTCGCAGAGCGCGTGTGCAGATAGGAATTGCCGCCTAGCTCCTCGGCCACCTCCACCGTCACCGGCAAGCCGCCAGTCTCAGTCGGGGCGAGATGCTCGGGCCGAACGCCCAGCACAACGCGGCTGCCCTCGGCTGGTTTCGGCCCTTGCAGCGCCGCGCGCAGCACGCCCTCTTCGGCCTGCGCCGTGATAGAGCCGGTGTCGCTGCCGGTGACCACGGCGTCGACAAAATTCATCGCCGGAGAGCCGATGAACCCGGCGACGAAGCGGTTGTCGGGGTCGTCATAGAGATGCAGCGGCCGCCCGGCCTGCATCACGTGGCCGCCCTTCAGCACGAAGATGTCGTCGGCCAGAGTCATCGCCTCGACCTGATCATGGGTGACATATATCATCGTCGCGCCGATCTGCCGGTGCAGCCGCGTCAGCTCGAGCCGCATCTGCACCCGCAGCTCGGCGTCGAGGTTCGACAGCGGCTCATCGAACAGGAACACCTCGGGCTCGCGCACTATAGCGCGGCCGATGGCGACGCGCTGACGCTGCCCGCCCGAGAGCGCCGAAGGTTTCTTGTCGAGATGATCCGTCAGTTGCAGGATCCGCGCCGCCTCGCGCACCTTTTCCTCGCGCTCGTGGCGCGGCGCACGGGCAAGACGCAGCGAGAAGCCCATGTTTTCGGCCACCGACAGGTGCGGGTAGAGCGCGTAGCTTTGAAACACCATGGCGACGCCGCGCTTGGCGGGCTCCACATGACTCACGTCGCGCCCGCCGATCTCGATGGTGCCGCCGCTGCTTTCCTCCAGCCCGGCAATCATCCGCAGCAAAGTGGATTTGCCGCAGCCCGAGGGGCCGACGAAGACCCCGAACTCCCCCTTCGGAACCTGCAGCGACACGTCTTTGATGACATCATGCGCCCCGAAGGATTTCTTCACGCCTGTTAGCTTCACGCCCGACATGGCTTACACCTTAAGCCGGACGACATGGTAGGACAGCGGCGCGAGCGAGCCGCCAAGCGTGCTGTCCTCGACTGCAACGCCACTGCCCTGCGCCGGGGCGATGGCCTCGCTGTCTGGCCCGTTCGTCGCGCGCAGATCGTGGCCCGCCATCACCTGATGATCCAGCACCGACGCGCCCTCGAAGCCGGTCAGCGCCAGCCGCAGATCGGCGGTTTCGGTCAGGTGCCGGTTGACGATGAACAAAGTGACGGTGCCGCCCGCCGGGTCATGGGTCGCCGCCACGTCGAGATACGGCACATCGTCGGCCACCGCGCAGTCATAGGTCGGCGCGTCCACCGAGACCCGCAGCGCGGTACCGCGCCCGTAAAGCGAGGCAAGCTGGTAGGGCCAGTAGATCGACTGCCGCCAAGCCTTGCCGCCTTTGTCGGCGCGGATCGGCGCGATGACATTGACCAGTTGCGCGATACAGGCGATCTTCACCCGGTCCGAGCGTCGGATGAACTCGTTGAGCAGGCAGGCGACGAACAGCGCGTCCTCGAAATTGTAATCCTCTTCCAGCAGTTCCGGCGCTTCCGGCCAGTCCCAGCTTTTCCAGTTCTCAGAATCCTGCTGACGCTTGTGGTACCAGACGTTCCACTCGTCGAAGCAGATGTAGACGTCGTTCTTGGCGCGCTTCTTGGCCTTAACGAAGTCGATCACCCCAGCGATGGACTGGATATAGCGGCCCGTCTCCTCGACCTTGCCGAAGAAGTTCAGCGTGTCGTTGCTGGAGTTGCCAAAATACTTGTGCAGCGAGATGTAGTCGACGTTCTCGTAACATTCTTCGAGCACGCCGCGCTCCCAGTCGGGATAGGTCGGCATCTCGTCGTTGGACGAACCGCAAACGATCATTTCGGCACCGGGAGTGAGCTGGCGCAACGCCTTGGCGGTCTCGTCGGCAAGGCGGCCGTATTCCTTGGCTTCCTTGTGGCCGATCTGCCAAGGGCCGTCCATCTCGTTGCCAAGGCACCACATTTTCACGTTGTAGGGCTGTTCCACGCCGTGGCTGCGGCGCAGATCGGACCAATGCGTACCGGACGGGTGGTTGACGTATTCCATGAAGTTGCGCGCGTCCGAGATCCCGCGCGAGCCGAGATTGACCGCCAGCATCATGTCGATGCCAAGATCTTCGGCCCAGATCGCGAATTCATTGATCCCGACCTGATTGCTTTCCTTGCTGCGCCACGCAAGGTCGAGCCGCACCGGACGATCCTCCTTCGGCCCGATCCCGTCCTCCCAGTTGTAGGCCGAAACGAAGTTGCCGCCCGGGTAGCGAATGGCGGGGATTTTCAGGTCCCGCACCATCTGCGCCACGTCCCGGCGGAAGCCATGCTCGTCCGCCTGTGGGTGCCCCGGCTCGTAGATGCCGGAATAGATGGCCCGGCCCATGTGTTCGATGAACGCGGCATACAGCCTGTCGTCAATCTGTGCGATTTCAAACGCGCGATGGATGGCAGCAGTGACCCGCATCCGACTCTCCTCCTTATTTGTCCTACAAAAGAACGGCAAGGCGGCGCGCTGTCAACAGGTGTTCCACCTCGCCGGAAAATCAGCAGCGAAAGGTCCATGTTTCCTGGGGTTTTCTTTCGAGGCCGCCGGCTGCCGAAAGCAAAGCCGGGCCCGGGCTCGCGCTGGGGCGTCCGGGGATCGCAAGCGGTCGCAACCGCGGCCGAGGCCGTGGTTAAAAAAACACGCAGCACAGGCAGAGCCCAATGCTGCTTGGTCCAGAGACCAACCTTCCTTCAACGGTCGATTACGGCTTCGCGCAAGGCAGGAAGCCAGTTGAGCTTGCGTCGCCCTGCACGACGCTCAGTCGCCGATTTGTGCGCCACGACACCATAGTAGCCGTTCAGCTCCGGGAGCTCGTCAGCGACAAAACCATTACGCTTGATCTCTCGGTAGACGCTGGACCTGTGACGGCCGAGTTCAGCGGCAATCCTACTGACTGGCAGCTTTGCGTTCAGCATCTCTTCGATACTGCGCCGGCCACGAAGGACTGACTCTGTGTCCGCCATCATCCGTCCTCCTTCCTGTCCAGCAAGATAGGGAATTGTCGCAATGGAGTTTAGAATGTGCCCGCTCTATCGCTGTGCTGCGGATAACGTCGAAATATGTAACGAGGTCTGCCGTGCCCAGTCAGCCCATTCCGCGATCATCAGCTCTAGGAATGAGTTCGCGACCAAGCGGGGTACCCCAACTGGGCAGGGGAAGGCTAACGGCATTGGGTCTAAAGACTGCGAGATCGTCCAGAAGATGCTCGGAAGGAAAAGGCCACGCAAAGCTACCGCTCGCTCCAACGAGGAGTGGGCCCATGCCGGACACCTGGTACTTTTGGTGCTTGGGCGATGACGCGTGTTCAGGGCTGATCCAGGCTGACCTCAGCGGAAGTGCCTGAACAGTCCGCCGGCGATATCGGCGATGTCGAAGACCCGCGCATAGAGGTGTTCGCGCGCCGCGAAGGTCACCGAGTCCGACCCCGACATATCCCGCTCCACCGCGGTGACCAACCGACGCAGACGTGCCTGGTGAACACCGAGCCGGGTCTGGACGGGATCGGCAAGGATGCCCGCAAAGGCCGTTAGGACGGCCGCCGATACGATCAGCATCAGGGCGACCGTGACAATGGCCAGAGGCGAAGCGCCGACAGGCAATGCGCCATACCAGAGGCCGCCCAGCCCACGCCCGAGTGGGAAGTTCCCGATCGCGGCGTCCATGGCATAGCTATCGGCCAGCGCAGGCGCTAGAGACAGCATGCCCGGCGTCAGGCGAAGGAACAGCCAGGCCCCGAAGCAGATTGTCAGCAGCGCCGTGGTCATTTCGGCCACGGCCGACCGGGTGCCGGTTTAGGTCTTGATAGTCGCTGCGGCCGGCTCCGCCCGCCTGCGCGTTTCATCTTCGCTGAGGGAAGTGTCATCTCGAAGAGGAGGAGCCTCGGCGAAGCGATCGGCGATAGAGCGTCCCGGACCGTCCGGCAGGGCAAATACATGCTCGAGAAGCCCCTCCTCCACCGTGCGAGCCGTGCGCGTGGGCAGGATCAGATGGACGCGCCTCAAAAGGGCTGCAGCGCGTCTCAGGCGCACCGCGCGCAGCAAGAGTGAAATGAGGCGCAGGAGCGCATGAAGGGGCGCCAAGACCACGTTGAGCGGAGCACAGAGGACATCCAAACCCAGGGCCCTGCGATGCAGCCGGGCCGAGCCCGCGAGGGAGAAGGTCGATTTGGCATAATTATCGACGCGTGCCCGCGCTGCAGAAAAGTAGTCCTTGGGCTCCGAAGGCTGGATCGCGCCGCGCTGCATTTTGTCCTCTCATCGGGCCAAGCCCCCTGCCCGCCCTGTTTGCAAATAAGGTGACCGCGGCTGGCTTCCAAGCCATGAGCAATACCTAGCATGCCTCCACACGGACGCGGCCCCGCCGCAAAAGCACTGTCTGGCCGTAGTTTATCTCCTTCACCGGCTCGGGAAGCCTCATCGGGACTTCTAGCGGTCGGGCGGAGTGGCAGGAAATAGTGGCGTGCCCTAGTGGCATAAAATTGCAATAAACTTGAATAAGCCTCCATACTGCAGATACTTAGACAAGCAACTTAGTGGCACGAAATGGAGTTCCGGAGTGGCCGAGATGATCATCGCCCCAACGCGAATCGAGCCCGCCCGGATCGAGGATCTGCCGATCAAGCTGGCGGACTCCGCCCTGGCTTTAGCGACGGCTGCCACAAAGCTGGGTCGAAACTTGCCCGCCGAGACCTTGGCCGAGGTTGCCTCAATGATCCGGGTGATGAACAGCTACTACTCGAACCGGATCGAGGGCAACAACACCCGGCCCCGGGAGATTGAGCGCGCCTTGTCAGGCACTTTTGATGCCGACCCGAAGCGCCGCGCCCTGCAACAGGAAAGCGCCGCCCACGTCTGCATCCAGGCGCAGATCGATGCGAAGGCCGCAGCCGGCACGCTCGAGGATCCGACCGGACCCGACTTCATCCGCTGGCTTCACGCTGAATTTTACCGGGACCTCGACGCCTCCGCCCTGACGATCCGGGAAGGCGCGCACCCGGTGGTCATGGTGCCGGGAGAATGGCGTGACGGGGACGTGGAGATCGGCGAGCATGTACCTCCGCCCCATGACAAGGTGCCGGCCTTCATGGATCACTTCCATGCGCGCTTCCGGCTTGACTGGCTGCACGGGCAGACGGCCCGGATCCTCGCGGTGGCCACGGCCCACCACCGGCTCAACTTCATCCATCCGTTCTACGATGGCAACGGCCGCGTCAGTCGGCTCATGAGCCATGCTCTGGCCCATCATGCCGGGATCGGTGCCAGCGGCCTCTGGTCGGTCTCCCGGGGGCTCGCCCGCGGACTGGAGGGAGGTCTACCCGGGCGCGACGAGTACAAGTCAATGATGCATCTGGCCGACCGGGTTCGGCAGGGCGATCGCGACGGGCGTGGCAATCTCTCCCTGGCGGCACTAACCACCTATACCGACTGGTTCCTGAAGGTTTGTCTCGACCAGGTAGAGTTCATGGACGAGCTTCTGGGATTTGACGGGATGGGCAAGCGTCTCGCGCGCTATGCGACAAGCCGCGACTTCCGTGCCGGCGCGTCCGATCTGTTGCGGGTAGTCCTCGTTCGGGGCGAAGTTGACCGCGGCCATGCAGCGGCCATCCTGGGCGTGGCCCCGCGCACCGCACGCGCCGTTATCAAGGAACTCACCGATGATGGGGTGCTGGGATCC
The DNA here is from genome assembly GCF_056158605.1 of Salipiger sp. ABN3_019. NCBI lineage: Bacteria > Pseudomonadati > Pseudomonadota > Alphaproteobacteria > Rhodobacterales > Roseobacteraceae > Salipiger > Salipiger sp. ABN3_019. The sequence goes on along the minus strand of NZ_JBSWTP010000006.1, from coordinate 38,576 downwards.
ACCACGCCCCGCGCGCCCCTGCAACTGCGCTTCCCCAGTCAGACGCACGAGATGCTTTTCCCCCGCCTCTTTGAAGCCTGATGCCGCACGTCACGGGCGCGAGATCTACCTCAGGTGGAGCTAGGGTCCGCGGACCAAAGCGCCGTCAATGGCATAGTGCCGAACGCATCGAGATTTGGAGTTCCAGCCAGACCAAGGCCGCAACTCCCAAGAGCATGCGGACAGGACCCAATTCAGAAATCCCGCAACCCACCACGGCACGCGCGGCATTCACCGCTCCTTTCCCTTCTGCACCCCACGCCCCCGATCTTTCTCAGCCACCTGCCCGGTAATCTGCGCCGTCCTCTCCTGCTCCCTGGAAACATTCGCCAAGCTCTGAACCCGCACCGACTTGCCAGCCTGCAGCCCCTGCGACAGGAGCTTGGCGACATTCTCTCGCGCCGCCTCGCGATCCTTTTCCGACACCCCGCCGGCCCGCATCCGCGCGTCCATATGCGCCAGCACGCTGGCAGGGCCTTTGACAGCCTGATCGCCGGGCTCGTAGTGCTTGATGCGATCCTCGAGACGTTCTGAAGACATTTCCTGCTCCCGTGTTTTGTCGGACACTCCACTTCCCTCCTCTGCTGAATTTGCCGACTTTTCCTGTGGCTGCGCCTCAACGACACTCGGCTCGCCCCGATTGATCTCTGCCGCTCGCTCAATATCCCGCGCATCCCAAAGACGCCGATGCCCCTGTCTTTCGACCTGTTGGCCAGTCTTCTTGTCGACGGTCTTGTAGGTCACCGGCTCTACCCCCGGCGAATACAGCGTCACCTGATCCCCAGTCTTGAGGTCATGTTTCTCGACAGCGTCCGGCAGAGTCACGCTCCAGAGACGCTCTGCTTTTCCGCCCTCGCGCGTGAGTTCGATGAATGGCACGGGATCGGCGCCTTCGCGATTGCGGTAGGGTGCAGAGCCGATTTCGGTGATCGTGCCGGTGATCCCCTCGGCGAAGTTGGCGCGCGGCATCCGCACCACGTTTCCGTCCTTCGCCGGCCCGTCAGATCGCAACGACCCTGCTGTACTGCCGCCGCGCTCGATCTGCTCACCATCCGTGCGTTCGAGCACGCGCTCGCCGAGCATCTGCCCCCGACGACTGGCTTCTTCGCGATCCTTCTCGGACGGTCGATAACCCTGGACCTTCAGGCCCTGCGCCGTGCCCTCGATCCACATCTCGCGGCGAAACTCTTCCGGACCCCGGGCTGTGAGGTTCTGCCAGCCGCGGTGCGCCGCGAGCTCGATCATGTCCATCGCGGTGCCGCGATCTGCGTTGCGGGTACTGAGCCGGTCGCCCGTGTCGCTGATTGCCGGGCGGGCGTCTTCGTAGGATCGATAGAGTTCCTGCTGATGCGCGGCCTTCGTCACCAGGAAACGGTCATGGTAGCTGGCTGGAAGGGAGAACCGATCCTCCCCCGCCCGGGCTTTCGTGGCCTCGTCCGGCGCGATCGCCCCCACGCCCTGGTCCTCCCGCGCTGTTGCGGCGACCTCGGCCGCCCGGAATTTCACGGTGTTCTCGCGCTTCTGCTCCGCAACGCGCTCATGATACGCGGTCCAGAAGTCGAGGTCGGTCTCCCCAAACCCTTCACGGGATTTGGAACCGATCTCCTTCGTCGAAACCTCGGGCAAGCTCTTCAGCGCCGGCACCGATTTCTGCACGTCTGTCCCGATGGTAACGGTCGAGGCCAGTGTGCGTACGCCCTGCCCCACTGCCTCGATGACCCGCGGCTGCTGTCCCGCATCCGCATCGGAGAATGCCCGTCCCGCCTCCGCTGCCGTGGCAAACCGCGCCACGGTGTCATTGCCGGCGTAGGAAAGGGTGAACCCCACCTCGTTCTGTTTCTCAGCCATGGTCATCCCTTTCGTCGCCCTGCTGGTTCGCGATGTCGCCGCATCCAAAGGCCTCGAGCAGTTCGATGGCGCCTTCTTTCGTTCCGATCGTTCCGGCGGTGTTGAGCTCTGCAATCTTTGCCTGTTGCTGATGTCCCGTCAGGCTCAGCCGCTCGTAGGAAATCGTGCTCGGATCAGCGATCTCCGCGTCGGACATCGGCACTTCCGCGGGTTCGCCGTTGGCGATGTTCTCCGCATGAGCGGCCTGCAGGCTGAGGATGTGATCGACCTTTTCCTGCATCTCCGCCTGGCGCGCGATCAGCATGGCGTTCTGCGCCTTGACCAAGGCGAGCTCGCGCTCGAGCGTGCTGCCAGCAATGGACGGAACATGCGGCGCCGGCATCTTCGTGCGCTTGAGCAAAGCAGCTTCCGCATAATAGCGGATCTTCTTTGCCTTGATCGGCGGGTGGCCACCGACCAGCACCAGGGCCTCGCTCTGGTCCATCTGCAGCAGTTCCTGCGGCAACATGAGAGACCGCCGCTGCTCGCTCTGGCTGACGGTCGTGCCCTGGCGATTGGCCAGGTATTTGGACTTGCTCTCGCTCTCCACCTCGACACCCAGAGTGCCGAGCCGCTCGGAGAGGTTCTTCGCCTCTGTCAGCCCCTTGGGCGTGAAGACAATGCTGACGCCAGAGTTGTCCATGTAGGCATCGGCGCCGTCGCGACCGTAGATATCGGCAAGCTGCGCCGGGGTCTGCACGATGGTCAGCACCTTGAGACCATAGCCGGCAAAATAACCAATGCCGCGCTTGAAGGCGGGCAGCTCGCCCACCGAAGCGAACTCGTCCATGCAAAGGAGCACCTTGTGCCGCAGCGCCGGATTTTGCTCGGGAAGTTCCTGCATGTTCGCATCGACACAGGACTGGAAGAAGAAATTCATCAGCGGCGCGAGGCGGCCAAGGTTGTTCGGCGAGATGCCGACATAGATGGACATCGGCTTGCGCCGCAGGTCGGCAAAATCAAAGTCCGACGCCGCGGTCGCCCGGTCCAGCATGGGGTTCGCGAAGAGCCCGAGATTGGCGGTGATGGTCGACTTGACGCTCTCGAAGGTATTCTCGCTCTTCGACAGGAAGTCGTTCAGCGTCGAGACAGTCTGCACCGAGAGCGGCCGTTCAGATTTCGCGCGGTCCTCGATGCGGTTGCGGAACGTCTTTGCAAACGACGGGGTCAGCGTAAGCTGCCGGTAAATCTCCCCAAGCGTGAATGGCTGCTCGGGGGCTTCGGCGAGATAGCCACCGACGCCGACAAAGGCGGTCTGCGCCGCCCGGTCGAAAAACGGGTCCTTGGACGCCACCGGGATGAAGAGATCGGCCAGGCGCTGCAGGTCTTCAATCTGGAACTCCGTGCCCCGACGTACGGTTGCCAGCGGATTCCAGCGGTGTGTCTTGCCGGAAGGCTCTAGCGGATCGAAGAGGAAGACTTCCTGCCCTCCCGACTTACGGAAACCGGCGGTCAGTGCCCAGTTCTCCTTCTTGATGTCGAGAATGACAGCGGAGCCTGGCCAGTTCAGCAGGTTCGGAATGACCACACCGACACCCTTCCCCGAGCGGGTCGGAGCATAGAGGAGCACGTGCTCATCCCCGCCATACAGCAGCAGGTTGTGGGCGTTGAGGTGCCCCGCCTTGTGGATCTTGAGCTTCCCGCCGTGCTCGACCGCCCTGCCCCATCTGTCCACGGGCTTGCCGTAAGTCTTGTGGGGGCGCGCCGAGGTGAAGCCCGCGATCAGACCGGCGCTCGAGCGCATGCCCGCGCCCCGGATGTCGCGCTCGCGGGCAAACTCGGCCCTCCCGTGGACATTCGGCTTGGGCTTAGCCTTGAGGATAGCCGCTCCCAGGACAGCAGCAGGTAGAAGCCCGGCATAGCCGGCAAGCTTGACCCACTTCAGGGTCTCGGGATCGGTGTATCCGGCGAGCGCCGCGCGCGGCCAGAGGAGCAAGTCGCGGGGCAGATGCACCGGAACGTTGAGGCCCCACTGCAGGGCGTAGGCCGAGGTCATGAGCCCGCCCACCACGCCAATGCCGGCGGCGGCGGTGATTGCGGCGGCACGCGCCGGCGTGCCGAGCCGATGCCAGTTCTGAACAATCATGCCCCGCCTCCCAATTTCCGAGCAGGATCGAAGTGGATCTCGGTGACGCGGCGCCCCACCTCGGTGCGTTTGAGCTGCACGACGACATCGACCATGTGGATCAGCATCTCCTTGATTTCGCGGCGACTGAGATCCCGGCCGGCGTCGCTTTCCTTGACCAGAAGTGCCATCTGCTCGAAGGCGAGCGCGGGAGAGTTTGCGTGGATCGTCGTGATCGATCCGCCGTGGCCGGTGTTGACGTTCCGTAGGTAGTAAAAGGCCGCGGCATCCCGCAGCTCCTGTAGGAAGATCCGGTCCGGGCGCATGCGCAGGGCGCTTTCCAGAAGATCGCGGGCGGTGATGCGCGCCGGGCCCTGCTCCCCCTTGGAGTAGATCAGCCGCACCACGTTCAGATGCGGCAGGTCGAACTCGAGCGTGTCTTCGATCGTGATCAGCCGCTCGTGCGCCGGGATGAGTGGGAGCAACGCTTTGGAAAACGTGGTCTTGCCCGAGCCGGTGGCGCCAGAGACGAGGATGTTCTTCTTCGCCCGCACGGCCGAGGTCAGGAACGCCGGCCAGCTGCCGTCGCGGTGCTGTGAAATAAGGCGCTCGTCCTCCGCACTCAACCCGCCGTCCGTCGAACAGCTTTTGATAGCCTCGAACATGCCCTGGGCCATCAGATCGTCGAGCGTGTAGCTCTTCTGGGCCGGCTTCCGGATTGTTATGCTGATCGTGCCGTCGGGCACCGCGGGCGGCAGGACGATCTGAATCCGCTCGCCGCCCGGCAGGGCGCCAGACAGGAGCGGGGTCTGATCATTGACCTGCTGGCGCGTCCAGCTCCCGACGGTGGCGACGAGACCCTGCAAAAAGGAATATGTGAACGCCGGGGCGGAGACTTGCTCCCAGGTTCCGGAGGCGTCTTCGACGAACACCTCTCCGGGACGGTTGATGCAGATCTCGAGCACGTCGCTCCGCCCGAGCCAAGGCGCAAGCGGTGCCAGGTGGGAGGCAAGAGCCGAGGGCACGTCCCTGCTGGCAGCTCTCGGCTCTGCAAGACCCGTGTCACGCACCTGCATCATCGCAGCCGGTACACGCTGGAGAAATCAAGATCGCGGGCCACCATGACCGAGACCTCTTCACCCTGGTTCTTGCGCAGGATGACCGGCACATCGATCGTGCTCTCGAGCTCGGTCTCCGCAAGGCTGCGCGCTGCGTCGCGCGTGTTCTCATAGCTGCTCTCGTCATCCGTGCCCGAGCGGGTCGCGAGGATCAGCGCGTCATCTATGATCGACAGCATCATCGTGCCGCCGAAGCGCGTCCAGAACTGGGTGTCGATGTCGCCTTCAAAACCAGTGCGTCCCAGCGCGTCGGTGCCGGGCGAGCCCAGGTTCACGATGACCCCGGCCGGCGTCTCGGCCCGGGTCCACAGAACGAAGAGTCGCTTCTGCCCACGTTGCAGACCGCCCCGGTACTCGCCAACGATCTTTGTGCCGCGGTCGAGAAGGATGACAGCGCCGGTGGTGGCATAGACATCATCCGTGACGGTGCAGCGCACCATACCGGGCGCGGTGGAATCCATCGCCGTGTCGAGCGCGCAGGGGATGACGGTGCCTTGGGTGACCGTCAGGTTCGGATGGGCCAGCACTCGAGCCTGCTCGGCCCCGCGCGTGCCGGTAACCAGTTCCGCGGCCAGCCCTGAGAGTTCGCGTCCGGCACCTTCGGCAGTTCCCCCGCCGAAGAACGTTGGTGCCGCGCCTTCTGCGGACGCTGCGCCTTGCGCAATGCCTCCCACAGCTGAGGTCCTTGTGCCCGCATGCACCATGAGCGGGGCGCGCTTCGAGGCCTCAAAGAGCTGCTCGGCTTCGCTGGGTTCTGATGACTGGCTCTGCTGCTCTTCCTGACGCGCGCGTTCAATGGGTCCGAGCGCCTCGGGATCCTCTGCTGCCGCGGGCTCCTCATCAGGCTCAGGCGCGGATGTCGTCTCGTCCTGCCCCGGAAGTTCCGCGGGTAGGAAATCTTCCGCGGTGCGGATCGTGCTGGCCCTACGCTCCCTCTCCTCTTCCGGGGCAGGCTCGGCGTCCCTCGGCCATTGCAGGAAGGCCATTGCCCCGAGGAACACGATGCCCGTCGCGACCAGAAGCTTCTTGTTCTTCTCGGTCAGCCCTGCGGATTTTGCCCCTGCGAACGACGAGATGCCCCGCTCGCCCGGAAGGGTGGCCTCTGCGACCTCCAGCGTTTCATCCGAATTTTCGGTCTCGGCCATGCTCACTCTCCGATGATTTCGCGGCGAACGGAGGGGCTGGTGGTGCCAGTGCCCGCATCACCGCCGACCGCATAGCCCTGCCCCATGTTGTAAAGCGCGGTCACCTCTCCCCCGAGACACAGGCGCAGCTCCGGAGCGACGTCGTGCACGATGACCTGGTTTTTCCGCACGGTGGTGTTGGCCAGGCGCTCGGTGCCCGCGCTGCCGACGATGAACACGGCTGGCATGCGGGTCCGGCGCGCGAAGGTCAGCACGGTCATTTCGCCATTGTCATAGGCTTGGGTCGGCTGCAGATCGCGGTTGCCGGCCGCGAGGTAGCGCCAGTTCTTTGAGCCCGACGTGGCCACCGACTCCGCCAGCCGAGCCTTGGCCGCCTGTTCCTGGGCTCGGGCCTTCTGGGTGGCAGCAGCCTCGCGCCGCCGGTTGGCCTCGTCGGTCGGATAGGCAAAGCGGATCTGGAAATAGACATCCTTGGACGTGTTGGTGATCGCCCCCTCGCGCACGATGAGCTCGAAGGAGTAGGTCCGGGTCGTCCCGTCGGCGCGCATCGTGGCGATCTGCAGGTTGGTCGGCGGGTTTGCCTCTCGCGCTTTCAGATAGAGGATGTTGCCCCGCGGCACGATTTCCCAGGAAACCGTATCGCCGCTTCCAACATCGATGATCTCTTCGGTCTGGGCGAAGACAACCTGCACGGTGGTCCGAATTGTGCCAACCACACGCACGACGTCCCATTCGTTATAGCTGACTGACCGGACCCGCGTGTCCGATCGCGAGGGACGCGGCACGTCGAGTGAGAGTGCTGGCGTTGCTGCCGTCAGCACCGCGCAAGCAAGAAGAGCGGCCCGAAACCTCATTGCGGCACCTCCGGATCCGCCCGATAGCTTTCCACAAGAAACCCGAGAGGGTTGATGGTCCTATCCTCGGCACTGATCTCGGCCTTGCCGTCGAAGCCAAATTCGATCGTCGCAACCCAGAGCGTTTGGGTCCGGAGGTTCTCGCGCTCATTGATCGCGGTCTTGTAGAAACGGACCTGCGCGAGTTCGTCGCCCAGAAAGGAGATCGATCTTATCTTGATCTCTGCACGGATGTCGGTGCCATAGATATACTGCGGGCTGTTGGGGTTCGAGCCGTTGAAGGCATCCGAGAAGCGTGCCTGCTCCTCGGAGGCCGAGAGCAGCGTCACCTCCCGGTAGATCGCTTCGCGCTCGGCAAAGCTGTAGCCCTCGCGTTCCCGGACATAGCGCGCCAGGAAATAGCGGGTGACGGTTTCCTCGTAGCTTGTGGCGCCATCACCGAGGCTGGTCATGACTTCCGGAACGCCGCTGGCGGTGTCGACGCGGATCACGAAGGGCACGACCTCCTTGAGCGGTGCCATGACCCCCACCGCCGCAACGCTGGTCACAGCGAGAAGGCTTGCGACACCTGCAATGATCCAGGCGGTGCGCTTGGACCTTTCGGCGGCCAGGCGCAGATCATAGTCGAAGCTGCGCGCCTCTTTCAGATAGGCGGCAAATTCCTTGTCCTCTGCGGGTTTCATGTCTCCGCGCCTCCCCGAGTATCTGCGATCCGGGGCGACACGCCGATTTCCTTCTGCTTTTGCAGCACCGCGTCCCGGTAGTTCCATTTGGTCGGGTTTAGCGGGCGCACCTGAGTGCCCGCGACATCCGGCAGCGGAGAGGTTGTCGCGCAGGCTGTCAGGCCGAGAACAGCCATGAGCAGGACAGAAAATTTCATCTCTATACCTTGGAGGTTTGCAGGTTGGTGAGGCCGATTTGTCGGCCTCAATCTGTGCGCGTTGCCGAGCCACTCGCGCTACTGGGGCCGTGGGCACGCGGGGACGTGCCAAACAGCTTGCGCTCGACCATGCGCTGCGCCGCGCCGGTCGAAGCCGATGTGCCGGCACTCAGCGCCGAAGCGATGGACGGCAGCAGGAAGAAAAAGATCGTCCCGCAGGCCATCGCGACCAGAAAAGCCGAGATCGAAGCCGCGGCCTCTTCGATGTTGAAACTGGCATAGACGTCACCGATGAACGCCGTGACGGTCATCATTAGCACGATTACCAGAAGCTTCAGGATCGAGAAGTTCATGGCTTGCCCAAGCCAGGCGAAAAACCAGCCACGCGTCACCTCGAAGAGTGCGAACGCGACGAAGAGCGGACCGATTGCAGCCAATAGCGTGAGACCGAAGTGCACAAGCAGGCTCGAAACGAAGGCAAGGGCCGCGAAGGGCACCGCGATAAGGATCAAGACCACCGAAAGGGCATACCCGTACATCGTGCCGGCCAAACCCGAGCCGTACTGTTCTTGAACTTTCACACTGATCTGGCCTGCCATTGCCATGACGGCATCAGAGGGCAAATTTGTTGATCCCCCGGCGAGCAGTTCAACAAAGTCCGGGATATCGTTCAGGATCGTGTCCCCTACCCAGGCGCTGTAGTCGCCGGCGCTAGAAACAAGGGTCCAGATGATGGCGAGCTTGACGCCCCGCAGGGTGAAGTCGAGCAACGGCTCCTGAACAGAGCCGCGGATGATCGCCCAGCCGTAGAGGATAAGGTAAATGGTCATCGCCGCGGTCAGCGGTGCCGTCAACTCTGCCGACATCGTCGCGCTGATATCCGTCATCTTCGCCGTCAGGCTCTCGACGAAGTTGTCATACAAAGCTTGCAGCATGTCCGCAGTCCCTTCCCACGCGGGCTTACGTCAATCGAACGAGGGCTCACCGAACACATTGCTGAAGCCCTCGCTGTCTTGATCGCGCTGCGCTGCGCGCTCCGCTTCGTCCGCATTGACGCAGTTGGCATCCTCGGTGGCACGATCAGAAACCTCGCAGGACTCGAGCATCTCGGCGCGCGCGGCGGGGTCAGCAGAGAAGTACTCTACGGTCTGGTTTTCTTCTTCCTTGCATCCAGTCAGCGCGGCGCCCGCGATCAGCGTCACCAGCATCGAAGTGGCGAGTTTCATGGTAGGTTCTCCTTCTTAGAATTCGTCAGAGCCATAGATGCGCTCGTAGCCAGCGCTTTCACGAGCGCGGCGTTGAGCAGCAATTTCCGCTTGGCGCTGGTCTTCGACGCGGGTCTGCGCATCCTGCAGCATGGCAAGGCCCTGAATGCGGTTGGTGTCGTTCTGCAGCATGGCTTGCTCCACCGCGATCCGGGCGGAGAGCGCATCCATCTCCCGCTGCGTCGAGACATTGCCGATCTTGTCGCGGAGCTGATCGAGTTCCTCGAGCCGGTCGTCCGAGAGGGTCACGATCCGCTCGCCGATGGCGGTGTCTCGCGCCGAGCGGTTGGTTATCCGATCGAGCTCGCTGCGGTAGAAATCCTCGGCGTCGATGTCTGTGCCGCCAAGAGAGGCGAAATCCGCCGCGTCCTGGGCAGTGCTGGCCAGATCACCGAGATCGTCGATTGTCACATCGAAGTCCCGGGCGATCTGCATGGCTTCAGGCCCGAGCAGTTCTCGCACCTCCGGCGAGTTGAGCGCATTCACCACCGAGTCCATGTCGGTCATGCCGTTGATCGACGCGTAAAGGGCCTGAGCCTGCTCGAGCTCCCGCACCATCTGCGCGATCTGCTGGGCAAATTCTGCCTTGGCATTGGCCAGCGCGGTGGTGTCGATCACCGGAACGCCCTGCGCCTGCACCGGCTGGGCGAGCAAGGCGAGCAGGGTCGCGGCGGGAAATGCGTGCCGTTTCATGCCAGGTCCTTTCGTGTCGCGAGGAGCCGTGGGAGCCAGTCCCGAGTCTCGGGGTACTGCTGCCGCAGCTCATGCATGAGAGCGTTGGTCGCGGTGCGCCCCGACAGAACGGTCAGCACCTCGTCGAGACCGGAGAGGTCGAGATCGCAGACCACCGAATTCTGGGCCTGCTTGATGAGGAAATGCCCCATGGGCAGTTCGCTCTGCACGATCTCGAACTCACGTTCGGAAAGACCGAACTCGTCCACCAGGTCCTTTCGGCTGGGGCGGTCCGTCCCAAAGTAAATCTGGCTGGCGCATTGCTCGATGATGGTGCGCGCGATCGGGCTTGCAATGACATCGGAGGCCGACTGCGTGCCCGCGACGATGATGCCGTTCTGCTTGCGGATCACCTTGAGCTTGTTCTTCACGAAATCGGAAAAATACGGGTCCGACAGCGCCTTCCAGAACTCGTCGATGAAGATCGCGATCCTCTGGCCGGTGATCAGCTGCTCCACTCGCCGCATCAGATACATCATGATCGGATTGCGAATTTCCGGATCGTCGAGAAAAGCGGTAATGTCGAAGGCGACGAGATCGGCATCGAGCGACAGCTCATCGGCGGCATTGTCGAAGACCCAGCCCAGCCGGCCCTCGCGCGTCCAGCGGTCGAGCCGCGCGCCAATGTCCTCTGCCCCGCCGCCGAACCCGAGCAGCTCGCGCAGCGCCGATAGGCTGCGCTCGGCGCGCGGAAGATTGGCAAGCCCCGCTACGGCTTGCTCAATGCGGCGGACATCGCTGGCCGAGAAACTGCCGCGATCCGCGCCCAGCATGGACTTTACGAGATCCACAAGGAAGGCTTGGCCAGCGGCATCAAGCTTGAGCGCCATGAACGGTGCACACCCCGTGGGCCGACCTGGCTGGAAATCGAGGTAGGTGCCGCCCGAGGCCCGCACGAAAATTTCGGCACCATGATCCTTGTCGAAAAGCACGCGCTTCACGCCAAACTTCTCGAGCTGCGAGAGCAGGAAGGTCTGCACAACAGTCTTGCCCGAGCCGGAGGGACCGCAGATGAACGTGTGGCCAAGATCGCCGACGTGGAAATTGAAGTAAAACGGCGTCCCCGCGCTCGACTGGAGCTTCGCAACGGCCGCGCCCCATTCGTTTCCGGCGCGGTGTCCAGTCGGATAGTTGTGCAGCGGGGCCAGAGCGGTGAAGTTGCGGCTGGTCACCAGCGCTGAGCGGGCGCGATGGGCGTGGTTGCCCGGCAGCTGTGCCCAGAACTGCGGCTCGAGGCCCAGGTCCTCGCGCGCGACAACCGCGCCCGCTTCCGACAACAGTGTGACGGCATCCGCGGCGCGGGCTTTCAACGCCACCGGATCCTCGCTCAGCACGAGCAGCGAGAGATTGTGCTCGCCCATGACGAAGGTCCCGGACATCAGCTCGTCGCGTGCCGCCCGCAGCCCGTCCGCCTGCGACAGCGCCGGGTCATTGGCGTTGCGTAGCCGTCCTTCCTTCAGCGACATCTGGCGCAGAGCGTCGGTCTTGCCCGCGCAGCGGAACGACTGGGTCAGGATGAACTCGAACGGCGCGGTCAACAGGCCATCCAGCATGTCGGGCCGGGTCCAGGCAGGATATTCCTTGAGCCCGAACATGGCCCCGTAGGTGCTGGCATCGGCATGGCGGATCTCACAAGCCTCGCGGCCAAAGATCACCCGATCGGTATAAATCGCTCCGCCGAGCGTACCCTGAACCAGCGGGACTTCAGCACTTCGTCCGGAAATCACCTGCTTCAGGACGCTTGCAGGCTCAGAAATCAGAACATCTCGGTCGTTGCGAACAACCGACAACCGACGCGGCCGGAACCGGCTGAGGCTCCCAGCAAGTTGGGCCGCCTTGTCATCGAGCTCGTCCAATAGCGCCTGATCCACCTCGATCTGGCGCGAGCGGGCCCGCCGCATCCCGCGGACGAGGTGCTCGCTCGGGAGGTTCCGCGGCTGCATGTAGAGCGTGAGATAGATGTCGTTCCGGTATAGGCGCTTCTGCTCGAGCCGGGCGCGGTAGGCGCCGTCGATCCAGCTGGCAAGATCGGAGGTGAACACGCCCGCCGGAGAGCCCTCGTCGCGGCTGCGGATCACATGGACATAGACCATCACCCCAAGGCCTGCGATGCTGCGCAGCGCATGGCTCAGAGTGTCATGCAGGACATTGATGTGGCGCGTGTCCGCCGTTCGAAAGGACGCCCCCTCAAGCTTCATCATCTGAAACGCACCGCGAATGCGCGTGATGATCGCATGCTCATCCGCATGACGCAGACACGGCAGGTAGCGCTCGGCGGTGCTCTCGGTTCTGATCTTGCGCGCAAAGCCCATCAATCGATTTCCTCGAGCAGGTGCCGCCGACGCAACTGCAGCGGCGAGGAGGACGATCCGCCCCAGAAGCTGCGGTTCCGGCAGCGGGCATTGGTATCCAGCCACCGAAAGAAGATCTGGAAGGCGTTGGCGTCACGCTCGACGACCAGCCGCGCGAGCGCGAGAAGCGGGAGTGCCAAGGACAGATAAGCAATCGAGTCCGCCACGATCATCGCAAGGCCGCCAAGCCCGCAGGAGATCGCGAAAGCCTCGATCGGAATGCCGAAGACCATTGCCGGACGCGTCAGCGCCAGGAACAACGTATCCTCGTTGAGCTTTTCCCTGGTCATCAAAGCCCCCTGCCCCGCCCTACGCGGTGATCATCGTCAGAACTTCGGAGGCCGCGAAGATCATCACGACCCCGCCGACGGCCCAGGCCGCGCGGCGCAGGTCCACGAAATTGAAAAGCCAGCCCGCGCCGATGAACATGATCGCGATGAGCGCGATTGGCTGCTTGGCGCTCTCGAACTCGTCGAGAATATTGTTCAGGAAATCGGTGAACCCGGCGGCCGCTGCGGGCTGCGCGACAAGGGCCAGGATCAGGGCGAGAGAGATCGGCGCACCGGCGGACCGGTGACGTTGCAGGAAACGTTTCAAGGTGAAATCCTTCTACTGGAAGACGTGGGCTCCGGAGCCGCTTGATGTGGCGAACACATCCCAGCCCTCCGGCGGATCGGCCTGCCCGCGGGGCGCCGCCTGACGTGCCGCGGCAGCTACGGGGACGGCCCCCTGCCCTCCCCCGAGGACGCGGTCCACATAGCCATTCGCAAATCCGCGCGTCGGCGATCCGGTGTTGTAAGATGACAGGGCCTGTCTCAAGGCTGTGCCCTTCTCCGCGCCGCGCTCACGCGCGCGGACGTAACCCTCGCGCAGCACAGTCTGCGCAGCGTCGAGGTTGCGACAGGCGTCGAAGACGGTGACGGGCGTCAGACCAAGCCACTCGAGATTGGCGCTGTTGATCTGCCCGAGCCCCATGTCGATGGAGGCGCCCTCGGAGATCAGGCGCTGCGCAAGTTGCGCAGCCTCCTCGGCGCTTTGCGCCGTGTAAGATCGCTGTCCTTGGCCATTCACGCCGATTGCGTATGGCTCAAAGCCACTCTCGGCGGCGACGAGCTTTTCCATCACGCTCGGTGAAACGCCTGGCGCGCAGTTCTCAGCCAGGGCGCGGAACGCAGCGGCATTCATCGGCTCCGCGTCTGCGATCCCGGGCAAGCCCGCAAGGAATGCTGAGAGGGTCAGAGAGAGACGCGCGCCAGAAAAAGGCAGGCGGATTTGGGCGCGGGATGCGCCCAGCCGGTCATTTGGCGTCTTGGCTTTCGGCGCCTTTCGGGATCGGAACCCAGACACCTTCGGAGCCGGGGAACGTCCGAAGATGGAAGTTGACCAGCGCGTCCGCGGATTTGAAGACGCGGTCATCTCCGGTCTTGGATGAGATGACGACGGTTTCCGACCCGTCAGGGCGGATCGCCCAAAGCTCCCAGTGCCATCCTCTGGAAGCCTCGATCGGGCGGTATTCAATTTTGCCACCATCCTGAAGGAAGCCTTGTACTGCATCGCTTGTAATCGGGCGTTGTTTTTTCATTCGGGGACACCTGTCGTCGGGATTTTCTGGCCAGGTGATGGGTAACGTTGAAACACACCCAGCCACAACGAGAAAGGCCTATTTTCAAAATCGCCTTTCATGCCATTTTCGAAAAAGCTTGAAACGCGAATTTGACAAAATCGGCGTTTGCTGAAATCTACCCGCCCAAGGCGCAACCTGAGGCTGCATGTCCCGTGTTTGTTCGCCTTAATTTCATAGCGGGCTCCCTAACGTCAACACGAAGCGTGCGGGAGCCCGGACCCTACGGAAGATGGAGGTCAGTTGACGTGGCTAAGTTAAGAATCCGGCATGCGCGGAAAATCGCCGGTGTGGCCATCCTGGCCTCCGAGTTGGCAGTGGGAGCCCCGCGCACGGCGCAGGCCTACCAGGTTGATTGCGCGATCCTGATTTGTCTCGCAGGCGGTTGGCCGTCCACCGCGGAGTGCGCCGAAGCTCGCGAGACCTTCTTTGAGCGCATCACCCCATCGCCGATCGAGCCGCCCCTTCAAATCTGGAACTGCCCGCTCGGCGCCAGCTACGACAGAGATCGCGACCAAACTCCCCTACCCCCTCTCGTGCCAATCGCGGCGCGAAGTGCGCCAGACGTCCACGAACCTGGCACGGCGGTTCTGCCCTCGGTTCTGCGCCAGACGCTCGGGGCCATGTCCACCGACCCGATGACCGCGCTCACGTTGGCGGCGCAGGACGGCAATCAATCCCTTGCTGCCGATGTCGATATCAGCGGCCCGGAGTTTGACTTTGTCCGCTCGATCCGAGTCTATCATGTCGCTTTCGCCAGACAACGAGAGATCGGCAGCGAAGAGAGCCATTGCCGGCGCACTCAGAACGTTCAGATCGGGACCTATGGGGTCCAGGGCGCGTTTGATTGGTCAGACAGCAGCGTCGACGACCTGCCGAACGCATTCGAAGGACTTGATGGTTGGGGTGAGGATTGTCCAACCGTCCATGCCCGCGCGGTGTTCGTCGACTGGCGAGACCATAGCGGAACCTATGGGTTCGAGCAGGTGAACTACTGACATCTCCCGAAAGGATCAGCCCCCTCTAAAAAAGCAAACCCCGCGAAGGCGGCAGCCTTACACGGGGAAGCTCAAGAGCTTCAGGGTCTGCAAACCCTGAAAAGAACACTGACATGTTCACGGTCTAGCAGCTTCCTGACATGACGGACAACCCCAAACCGCATCTGTGCGATCGGGAGAGGTTTGTCTGCACGCCGCCTCGCGTTCTCAAGAAGAAGGACCGAGCAGAATGACAGTGATGCAACAATGGAGCCATGGCCGACAACATGGCCCCTTCCCCACACTTCCCAGTGGCATGGAGCGCGATGGTTTCGTCAACCTCGTCGATGCCATCGCCAGTGCCGTCGGCATTGGGGCTGCCGCCATGATGACCTTCCGCGCGATGATCGGAGCCGCGCGCCCGCGATCCTTCAAGACCGGCGCAGAGGAGCCGTGCTGCTACCTCAGTCAGACCGAGCTCGCGCGAAAGCGCGGAGTCTCCCCCTGCCGCATCCGTGCACATGAGCAAATCCTGGAGCGCGCTGGCCTCATCGAGAAGCGGACCATGGCGAACGGTGCGCGATCCGGGTTCGCTGGCTGCGGTGTCTTCTTCGGCCGCGGTATCGCCCGCGTGCAAGAGTTCCTTGGCCTACGAGAGGCACTCGAGAAGACGCGCAGGGCCCACGGGCAACTCCGCGGTCTGCGCAGCGCCCACAAGCGGCGCGCGCTGATGCTCTTAGCGGAACTTGCTGACAGGACCCGAGGTGACGAGATCACCGCGGCCCTTCATGCTGAGCTCGATGCGTGGCCTTCGGCCGCCAAGTTGCATCGCATGTCGCTGGAAGAGTTGACTCTGCATGAAGCGGAAGCTGCCGCTCTGTGCCGAAAGATCGCAGCCACTCTGAGTGAGGCGCGAAAATCAAGCGGTCGGACCTGCGAAAACGAGCGCCCCTTGATACAAGATATGACCCAAGATCCTACTCAAGGCGCTGGTCGAGTTTCGGCAAAAGCGGTGGATGACGCTCGGCATTCTGATGATATTGAGCTGGAGGATCGGAGCTACAGCGATCAGGACAAACCTCCGAAGGAGGCCGGGGCTAAAGGAGAGCTGTTGAGCCGCGGGCAGACAGGAGAAGGTCAGGCGGTGCTTCTTGCATCACTAGGGCCGGAACGCCTATACGCGCTATGCTCGCAGGAAATGCAGCTTCACCTGGATATGCGCCGCTACGGACAGCGGCAGCTTGTGTTCTACGATTTCGTCGTCTCGGCTCAGAACAGGCTCCCGGAGATGGGTGCGCATCCCGCCATGTGGAGGAAACTCCGCGGTGCGATGGGGTCAGCGAGTGCTGCAATCTCTGTGCTCATCGTCGATGCAAAGCATTCTGAGCGCGCGCGAGCTGATACGTGTCCTGCGGGGGCTCTCGAAGGAATGCTGCGAGATTTCCGCCGTGGAGACCTGGACCTGGTCAGAGCTTTGGAAGAGATCGCATGTCCGCAGAGAACGCAGGAGTGACGGAGTTGTGGCCCTCTGCAATCAGCCTAGACCTGACCGCAACTTTTTTCACGGCGCGCGGGGCGCGCTTTGAATCTATTGTCTTTCGTGCCCACTGTTCTCGCTGGTGGCTTCGGAGCACAAGACTTTGGTATCCGAACTGGGAATCTATCGATTAGGAAGTACCAAGAGCTCTTGGAGAAATAGCTTGGATGTAACTCGATCTCGAAGCACGGTGCTGCGTACCATTCTTGGTTAAACCAACACGCAGCCAGCTAAGGCCAAAAAACGGCGCTAGTCGGAGTGCCGGGTGCTATTGCCCACCGGGCAAAGGCTAACTTCAGGCTTACAGCGCTTTTTGGTTGAATTCATATTTTCGAGATGGCTCCGACCTGTCACAGCAGGTGGCATTTTGCGACGTTAACGCACACCTCACGAGTTCTGAGATTGGCACCGAGCTGCAGTAATTGAGCTTCTCTGGATTGGTTCAGGCACACACGTATGACGCCCCCAGCGGGTGCAAAATCGACGTCGTATCCAAGGGGTTCCCCGAAGTAGATCCTGAGCCTGCGATTTGGTTGGGCTTCCTTCGGACGGAGTTCAACATGCCGCCGCCGTTCTCAATCAACGGTAGGGGGCTTCGAAAGGGCCAAAACATATCAAAGCCAAGCTTCTTGATCCTTCAAGCTATTGCCCACCGGGCAATAGGGCTTCTTCGTGTTCTTACTGAGCGCCAGCAGGCTCTTAACGAGAGCGTCATCTGATTCAAACGTCGGGTTTGGAGTTCAGTGAGAACCAAGACTGTTTGGCTGATCGGCAACCGAAACCTCCTGTCTGAGAGTGCTATCCGACAGGAAGTTTCCTCAGTCGGCCGCCCTACAGTTCCTCGCTTTTATTGCCTATTGCCCAGTGGGCAATAGCTACGATATCCCCGAACTCAGATGGGCGCACCTAAGCCAGTCTCCTACCGTTAAGACCAATGGCCGGCGTGGCTCTAAAGGCGTGTAGAACTTTTCCTGAAGTGGCAGATGGCACTCTCAGCCACGCAAAACAGTCCACAACCAAGTGTCTGTGAAACGTGGATACAGCATGCTGAAAGTCAGTCTTCTGACATTGGCACACAGCGTTAGGGCGACATAATCGCTCGATCAGCGCAACTCGTCCGGTCCTACTGAAGCCGAAGGGTTGCTTTGCGTCCGAACGGCTTTCGGGACACTCAGCGAGACGGACACTTAGGGTTGCGTCAGTTCTCTCCATGGCTTCCCCGACAGGCACGGGTCAGAGTTAAATCAAGAATAGTCCGTAGGCATACTCTGCGCGACAGCCACTTCAAAGTAGCGCTGGGGATTGCTGATTGTCTCTACCCGAGTGACCATCTGGTCGAAAATATCGACGAGTTTGTGCAGACCTAGGCGTTGGAGAATTACCGTGTATGGCGCGTTCCTTATGCCAAGGCTTACCCCTAATCGATAGAGAGCTTCGACCAAGCCTAGGTCACTTGGTTCCACCTCGGGAAGGAAGCTTGCGGCATGAGGATTTCTTCTCAGCAAGTCGGCGTAGGTTACGGCAGGCGAGTTCTTCGCCTTTCGTAGCTGTGTAAGTTTTTTTCTCAAAGTATGTGACTCTACTTGGCGGGTAAATCGTCCGTCGCTGGCGGGCAAATCACCGGTTTCTGTGTCATCCTTTCGAGGCAGGACTCCTGAACATTCTGTGTTGTTGAGGTGTTCGACAACCGGTTTAGTGTTGCCCGCGTGCGGGCCGCATGTCTTCGAGGTGGGATGATCCGGCCGTGAGGGGCAGGGTGCCTTAAGCAGGTTGATCAGTCGATCTCGGGCTGCTGCGATCTGAGGAACAGTTGTGCTCTTCCGACGAAGAAAGTTGGTGAGGCCATTGAGGAAGCTCTGTGTGGAAGCGTCGAAAGGCGTCTTCAAATCCAGAACGCGACGGCGCAAGGAAAAGGCTTCGCTGCGCAAGTTCCGTCGCAACTGCTCTTCCTCTCTAATTTTGGTGGCTATGCCCTGCAAGTGCTCAGCAGCTTGGAACAAAGGTCGAAGATCGATTCCGAAGGCGTCGACTACGACGCCGGCACTCTTGAGGGGGAAACGCTTGCCGGTCGCGCTATCTTTCCGGCGGACGAGTCCGCGGTCTACCAGTTTGCGAATGTGTCGCCTTAGGTTGCTTTCATCCATGCCTTCAGTCCGTTCGCAAATGGAGGCGTTCGATGCATAGCAGATGAGTAGCATTTCATGCGTAGCGGGCACTTCTGTGCCGTTGCCGTCCTTCAAGGGAAGGAAGGTTAGCATTGCTCGCAGAGCTGTTAGGTCGCCTGGATTGAGCGCAAGCGCTTCTGCGGAGGCCTTTACTAGGTCGAAGAGGGACCAGCGCCGGATCGGGCGGAAAACCGGTCCCATGCTTTGGACGCAGTTCTCCCGCGCCCCGGCATTGAATGCCGCGGATTTTATGGATTTCATGCCATTTCAGACGGCAAAAGCTACCCGTTCACCGAAATCGGTGTTGTCAGTGAATCTGATTTCGGGTATCTGTTAGTTGCTACACAGAACAGAAGCCCTCTGAAGACACTGTCTTTGGGGGGTTTTCTTTTGCTGGGGTCTGCTCCTTTTTCTGCTCGTTTACCTCAACCCGGTGCCTGGCCGGGCGCTCTTCTTCTCCGAAAGCTGCTATTGCCCGGTGGGCAATCGCCAATGCAATGCAAGATTTGCCTTTCGGACAACTGCCGCCAAGTCCTTTCCAAGTCGGAAAGGAAGCCCTGAATGCAGTCCAAATCCGTTTACAATCAATGAGTTAGGCGTTATCATTTTGCCACTCCTGATATATTCTTTCGAGGTTTTCTTCGAGATGCTGTAGGAAAGCCTCTGGCGCGTTGCGATGCGCCTTGACGGTAAGTGAGCGCGGAGTTCGATCGAGCTTGAAATCTCCGTTGCCGATCTTCACATCTGGGGCAAGCGCCGCGTGTTCGGTACGTCGTGCTTGCCGTAGCAAAACTAGTAGCTTTTTCAGTCGCTCGTGGCTTGGCAACTCCTCGTCAATCATCTTGAGGAGACGGGCTTGACCCGGAGCGTCATCGCCCGAGAGCGCGTTGCGTAACTCTTCCCACGGCCGTCGACCTGCGCCATGTGCCGCCCCGATCGCGGCAATGACCTCGCGTGGGACATCGCGGATGACACCGCGCATTTTCGACGCCTGCGTTTTATCGATGTCGAGCGCCTTCTGTATCGTGGAGAGGCTGTAACCCGCTTCCGTGACTTGGGCCACGAAGAGAGCCTTCTCGATATAGCTGTTTTCGAGGCGCGCCGCGTTCTCAAGTCCTTGTGCGATCAGCGCGTCTTCATCACTGATGTCCACAACCATTGCGCGAACATCAATACCGAGCTGGCGGCAAGCCATGATACGCCGCCGCCCATAGACCACTTCGAATCGGTCCCCCGCCACCCGACGCAACAGGACAGGCACCTGCTGCCCGTTTTCGCGGATCGAGTCCTTAAGTCCTTCGAGTTCTTCAGAAACATCGAGCCGGTCCTGGAAACGTGAGCTGTCCACCCGATCCGGATCAACATCCTGCATTGTACGCAGCATCTGTTCTTGGAATGACTTCCTGAAGATCTCTACGTTGGGATTGCTCCGCTTGCCTGGCGTGCTCGCTGCTGCGGGCTTCTGATGCTGCTGAGAAGCCGAGGCGGCTGGCGGGGCAGGGGGCTCCGAAATAGTTTCGTCTGCGTGCGGTTCCTGCTGCTCTTGTTTGGAGCCGGACATGGCCTCACGAAGTGTGCTCGAAAAGACGTTTTTGCGTACCATCAGGTTCGTCCCCATGCTTTGCGCAAGTCTGCTTCGACCTCGTCAGCCATGCCAGAGATTGAGGCCATGACCCGGTCGTAAGTCGATTTGGTGATGTCTCGCGGCTCGACCTCAAATAGTGGCTGTTTGGTGTTCGCGGCATCGCCGATCGCAGTGGATTTGAGGAATTCGTTGTTCATGACCGCATCGCCAAGGACGGTGCGCATGAAAGAGGCCACCTGCAGCTGAGGCTGGTCACCGGTCTCATATCTGGTGATCATGAACCTGATGAAATCGTAGGTCTTATCTTGATCCTGCTCCTCGACGACGGCCATGAGCTCGGCCGCCATCGTCATAAAGGTCGATAGCGACATCACGTCCAGCATCGACGCGGTGAGCGGAATGATCATCCCACTCGACGCGAAGAGGGCAGAGATCACCGCGAATGAAAGCTGCGGCGGGGTGTCGAAGAGGACAATGTCATAGTCATCGGGCACCTGGCTGAGCCCCTCCGCCATCCTGCTGTGGAACGGAGAACTGGTGCCGCCATCGCGGAAGGAGAGAGCAGTCTCATACTCGAACTCGATGATGTCCATAGACGCCGGGATGATGTCTATGCCCGGGAAGTAAGTCTTCCGGATCACATCGCGCACTGGCAAAGGGTTCTTGTAGCTGATGACGTTATAGGAACTCGGCATGTCCGGCATGGCCTCGGGGGTGAGGCCGAACAGGTTCGTCAGAGAGGCCTGAGCGTCGAGGTCGACCGCAAGCACCCGATACCCCCGGAGAGCAAGGATTTCCGCGAGGTGGACCGTCGAACTTGTCTTGCTGACCCCGCCCTTCAAGTTGAAGACCGTGATTGCCTTCATCTCCTCGCCCGGTTGGCGGCGACGATATTCCTTGATGCCGATCCGGCCTTCTTTCCATAGGAACTCGCGGATCTCCTGCATTTCCTCGGCGGTGAAATACCGGCGATTGCCGTTGACCAGCTTGCCGGTGGGCATTTGGTCGGCATAGGTCTTGATGTAGTGCCGGAATGTGTTGGGATTGACGCCGATGAGGTCGCCCACTTCCTTCATTGAGTAGGAACGGAGCGTCTTCTGCGCATCCGGTGGGAAGATTTCGGCCGTGTGGTCTTGCAAGCTCTTGATGAGCTTGGAAGCGTAGTTCTCCAGCCTCTGCGAGCCTCGAATACCGCTCATGCTGCCCTCGACGTTCTTATATCATTGAGACCTGCTTATCACCTTCTCACTGAATTTCCACCATTTTCTGTTGGGGGCGGAGGTGCAGCGATAAGTCGACTTGGCAGTAATATGATGATTGTATATTGTTAATCAGTGGGTTAACTATCTTTTCCTGCCCTGCAGGCGACGCCGACAGCTGTTATCCACAGCCATGCAAGTGACGTAAACTCGCATCACTAGAGCGCCCCGACAGTCCTTTTTCAATTCTGTGTGAATGGCCGCAAACGGGAAGGGTGCCGGCCTGTTGGTGCTTCCGTGCGCTCGCCCTTCGCGCGCTCCTCCGCCACACGAACATTTGGCTAGCCCGCCCGCGTGGCGCAGGATGGCCTACGGTGAGACCATCCTACTGTTGGACTAAGCCATCTTGGGCAGGCGGATCGTCAACTCTCGGTCGTCTGGGCACATCTCACAATGGTAACGGATCATCGCGTCGGCAGTGCGGAAGCATTTGGGCTGTCCAGCGACCGTGTACACGGGCAGTTCAGTCTTGCCGTCACCGGTAACTCCGATCACATACCACAGAGTCCTCTTTGTCTTGGCCTCCATTCGAGGGTCATACTCTAGTCGACCCCCCATCTCGAGGAACTTGCGGACAGCATTTCCAAGTAAGATTTGTGCAACGCGCCTTTTAGGGAGGCCTGAGAATTGAGCCATAATCTGCTCCTTTATTTCCGGTTCTTCTGATCGCGCGCATGGAGGAAAACCATGGCAGGATAGGCTCATCGCCTCGGCTACCGCGAAGGGCACGCGGATGGCTGGTGGTGCGTCGCAAAACGGGATCGCGAGGCATTCAGTTTGCAACGTGGTTCCCGGGCTGCTTTCGTTTTCCGGTTTCGGCGCGAACGGGTAATCTCTAGGAAAAATCATCTTTGAGTTGAACCTCGAGCTGAGGGAATTGGCGAAAAGACGCCAATCAGCGTCACATGTAAAATTCTGATTTTCTTAGATGTTTGCGGCTTTACCGCGATTGTTTACCAGCGGTGCGTCCTTCGCCCTGGGGAGAGCGGACTCTGTCGCGCACCAGTCGCTTGAGCCGCAGGCGGCTAGGCACCAGATGTGACGCTGTAGGCGCGCAGGGCATCGTGATCCTGGCTTTGTTTGGCGGAATGCCTTCGTTTCGGGGCCACGGGGTGGTCAAGGCTCAGTCTATCGGCGAGACGTTCGAGCGAAGCCCGGACCGAACGCAAGTGTCGCCGGAGAGTGCCGCTTGGAAGGTGCAGTGGCGGCGGATGAGGCATTCCGCGCCGAATTGGTTTGAAGAGTTGATCGGCGTGACCGAGCGCCGTGACTACAGAAGGAGCGAAGTCGTGCCGCGTCCCGTCCATTTGGCCCTGCCCTTGGTGCTCTTGTCACCACTTGCTGTGCAGGCCGAGACCTGCATCGAGCCGGTGAAGCCTGAAGCGAGCTACCTCCAAGACGCCGGATACTCCGGCAATGAAATATATGCCGAATTTGAGATGTATTTCCGTGAGGTCGAAGAGTTTCTCAACTGCTGGAACCAAGTCACGGCTGACGTGCACGAAGACGCCCGCGCGGCTGCCTACGATCTGCACGATGCTTTGCGAAGGTATCCAAGTAGCCGGGATTCCAAGGATGCAGTCGCAGGGCTGGGCGGTTTCATCGCCTCTGACGCGCCGATGATCGACACAGGGCAACTGATCCTGCCAGTTGAGGGGCAGGGGGCGGACGAATGAACTTCGGCACACATCGCCGACGTCGGGGTTAACGGGCCCAGTACGCGTCGAGCGTTACGACGATCAAGCACCGGCGGTACCTTGGTCAAGCCAAATGGCGGGCGGGATCCATGCGGCCATGGAGGATGCGCAGGACGAATATGCCGTCCGACGTCGGTTGGTCGTATATAGCATGGGATACGTTCTCGTAGCGGCGCAGCCCGCGGCGTACATGGCTGTAGTCTGCACCGATACGCGGATTGTCCGCCGCAGTCGCGATTTTCGCGGCGAGGCTCTTTGCGTAGCGTTCAGCTTGAGCAGCGCCGAAGTGTTCGACCCCATAGAGATAGATATCAATAAGGTCCCGCTCTGCCGACCTTGATAGTTCAGGTGTCGCCACGCAGGAGGCCTTTTGGGCGGGCTTCTTGTCGTGCAGCTTCGAGGACTTCCGCGACGGAGCGGTCACTCACGCCGCTTTCTTCTGCACGATCGAGCAGCGCGCGGAACTCGTTAATCGCGGCTTCCCTGCGTTCCTGGTCGCGGCGAACGAGATCGCGGAAATACTCGCTGACGTTGCCATAGCGGCCGGTGCTGATCTGGGCATCTACCCACTCATTCATCTGGGCGGGCATCGAGATGGTCAGTCGAGACATGGCGAACTCTCTTTCATAATAGATCATAATAGTTCGCATCTATGTGGGCTTTTTCGCCCCCAATGTTCTGCTTGCTCGGCGGTGTTGGCAAACCGCTGAGTTGCGAGCGCTCGGCGCGACCAAGCCCGAGCGCGGCATGCCTTTTGGAGATCCCGGGGAAGGTCGCGGACCGGAGGACCACGGTTTTCAGGTCCATGGTTCTGGTGCTGCGCTTGCGAAGTATCGCCCGGAAGATTTCCAACGACTGATGGAAAGGGCGGCGCCCATCGGTCCCGAGGGGATCTGAGTTGAGAGCCGCGCGGGGCGCGCGTCTCGCATGATCTCGAAAGTCAGGGCAGGGGATCGACGGGCTGCGCCCGCTCACCCCAGCCATGGCATGTTTCAGTTCATGTCCGCCAACAGACCTGCCCCGGAAAGTCAAAAGACAAGCGCCGCGCGCTGCGCGTCGTCTCCGCCGGGGACCGTGTCCTCGGCCTTCGGCCTGCGGGCCGCACCATCCCCGTCTGCGATCCTTTGACTGTCCGGCTCAGGCCCGTGGGCCGGGCTTCGCCCACCCCACTCTGTTCCGCCGAAAACATGGTTTTCGCCAAATCAGAGTGGCGAGGCCGAGCCCATCGGCGGGACGCAGGCACCAAGCCCGAACCGCCTCAGAAGATAGGAGGCCGATATGGCTGAAGAGCACAGTGTACCCCTAGAGCAAGCTGGCAACGATCCCGAGGTGATCGCCCGGCAGGTTGCGGCGGCAAATGACGCATTCCGCGCCGCGATGATCCGGGGAGGCCATCCGGTCTATCAGGGGCGGGTTGTTTGCACCCGTGGTGTCGCCGAAGAAGGTCTGGACTTCGTGACCCGTGCCCAGATCGCGGTGGCAGCGTTTGCGGAGTTCACCGAGGACAATGACCCCTATGGGGATCACACCTTCGGCGCGGTCACTATCGCGGGCAAGGTGGTCTGGTGGAAGATTGATATCTTCGATGCGGACTACGCCTATGGCGCCGAAGATCCATTGGACGATGCGCAAACGCGCCGCGTGCTGACCCTGCTCTTTCCGAGCGAGTATTGATCATGGGTTCTGAAATGAAGGGGCGTCTCTTGGTCGAGGCCTGGGCGCTTCTCAGGAAGGGCGATCGCTTTGGCATCGGACGCCGCTTCCTGATCCAGCACGGGGCCGTCTGAGCCCTTCGCCTCAGCCCCGATAGGGCTGAGGCAGACCTACCTGAAACCTTCAACGCGAACAAGTCGTCGAACGCCGCCGCGATCTCGCATGGCCCCACACACGTGTCGACCACGGCGTCTGCTTGGCGCTGAGGCAGTAGGGGTCAGCGGATTTCCGCGGCGCCAGATTTTCGCGTTCCCTCAGAGGCTTGCATATCCAGATCGCTCGGGGAATACCTACACGCAAAGGTTGATTTTGCTATGAATACCGAAACTCAGGAGCTGCTGCGCGAGCTGGCACAGAATGCCGAAAGCGTGTGCCGGCACTATCTCTCCGCCGGGCGGCGCGAAGGCGGGTACTGGCTGGTTGGCGACCTGCAGAACACGCCCGGGCGCTCGCTCTACGTGCGCCTTACCGGCCCTGATGAAGGCAAGGGCGCACGCGGCCGCTGGACCGATGGTGCGACGGGCGAATACGGCGACCTGCTCGACATCATCAAGGCGCGGACCGGGATCGCCCGGTTCCCCGATTTGCTGGCGGAGGTCCGTGCACATCTCGGGCGCCCCATGCCGGCGGCGCATCCGAGCACGCCTCGAACGCGCAAGAGCCCATCTGGCAAACGGACATCCGCAAAGCGTCTCTATGAGGGGACGATACCACTTCCCGGGAGTCTCGCAGAAACCTACCTCCAGAGCCGTTGTATCACCCGCGCGGCCTCCGCATCGGCGCTGCGCTTTCATCCCCGCTGCTGGCATCGAGACCATGACGAGACCGCGTCCAAGCCGCGTCCCGCGCTGATCGCGGCGGTGACCGACAGGGCAGGGCGCCTTCGCGGCGTACATCGCACCTGGCTGGCAGAGGATGGGTCGGACAAGGCGCCGGTCGAGGTGCAACGCCGGGCCATGGGGGAACTTCTGGGCAACGCCGTGAAGATCGACGCCCCGGGCGAGTGCCTTGCGATCGGTGAAGGTCTTGAGACCATGCTCTCGCTCCGCGAAGCCCTCCCGGGTCTTCCGGTCTGGGCTGCGCTTTCTGCTGCGCACCTCGGCGCCGTCGACCTGCCCGAAGGGATCCGCCAGCTCTACATTGCGCGAGATCTCGACGATGCCGGGCAGGCCGCAGCGGACAAGCTGAGCGCTCGGGCCAGGGACGCAGGCATTTCGGTTTCGGTGCTCGTGCCTAGACGCGGTGATTTCAACGATGACCTGCGGGAGGATGGCGTAGCCGCGCTGCGGCAGCGGCTTCTTGGCCAGCTCGAGCGCGCCGATCTGGCGCGCATCGCGCTGAAGAGTTGAGAGGGCGACCCTGAGCGTTGCGCATCAAGTGGCCGCCATTGCGTCACTGCGTGAAACCGGCCGGTGCGCGGAGTTATCCACATTTGCGGTGGGCAACTAGGTGGATGGGAGCCTCGATGTTCTTTGCGTGCAAAGGCCCAAGCTGCAGTGCTCAATTTCCGGGCGTCTCCATTCGCGGCCTGCGCGATTGCCGCAGCGCCAGGAGATGCTTACCGGCGACTACTCGCCATGAGGTGGCCCCCATTTCCCGGACAGGTTTGCGGCGCTGCTAAGCTTGCCTGGTGATCATGCTGCCGCCTGTAGGTCAGGGCCCTGATGGGCCTCGACCGGTGTTCTGCCGCCGAGTGCCGAATGCGGGCGCTCGGTGTTGTACAACTCAATCACAGAACACCCACGGGACCGAGGAGCGCGAGGTGCTCTACCTTTGGCACCCCTGGACGGAGCGAGTTGTTCACGTACACGACGTGATCGCGAAGGCGGGCTGGGCTGCGTTTCGCTGTAGCCTGAGCGGTATCTCGTCGGATCGACGGCTGGAGGTTCCCGTCTGGATGTTCGATCGGGCGGCCTGCCAGTGCTGGCAAGTCGCGGTGACGCCGGTTGCCTCAGTGGCGGCTTTGCGAGCTATGGCGGCATTGCTGCACGATGCGGCCGGCGTTCGTGATGGCGCATCGCAAATGCCAGATTCGAGCGCAACATCGAGCTCCCAACAGGCGATTCCAGGAGATGCCGATGCCATGCCGACCAGCACCACAACAGCTCGAGTTGTTCACTCGCCCCAGCGACGCCGATCTGGTCCCGGCGCCGCACTGGCAGACGTTGCCGGAGGAGGCGCGGGTAACGCTGACCGAACTGATGACCAGCCTGATCCTCGACCACGCCGCCGGCGCTCAAGCTTAGCAAAGTGTCCGATTTTCAGGGACCACTTCACCACTCAGCCCTGACATTTGAACACCGTCTAAGGAATCTCTTGTTATGCTGCAGCGCAGCGAACACACTTTTTGCCATTCACTTACCCTGCATTCGAGGAGATCAGCATGGGAACCCAAGCGGCCTTCGGAAAGGCTCCATACAGCATGTCGGTGCCCTATGACGCGGCAGCTGTTACGTCCAGCTTCGCCGCTTTTTCGGAATTCCAAGGGAAGTTCGCGAGCATCGCTCTGGAAGCCGCATCTCTGTCGACGGATGTTTTCGCATCGTCGACCAAGAAAGCGTTGGGTAATCTAAGGACTTTGTCCGAAGTCCGGGAACGGTCTGAATATGGTCCCGCGCTTGGGGAGTTCTCGCAGGCACAGGCCCAGCTCGCTCAGGACGTGGCCGCTGCACTTGCCGAGGTCATGAAGGGCTGCGGGACGGCGATGAGCGAGTTGACGGCGGAGGCGACTGACGATGCCACCGCGGCCGTGTCGGAAGCGGCGAAGGCGCAGTATCCCGAAGCGGCAAGCTCAAAGCCAGTCGGTACGGCCTCTACACCGGTTTGACAGCGGCGGCGCGTGGAGACCGCCGTCGGTTCAGAAGCGCGACCTGGCACCCTTTTGCCCGACGTCTTGCCGTTTGCGTGCCATTGAGGTTGGCGAGACGCTCCAAATTGCGCCGAGCTCGCATTCTTGTCGGCCGGACTTGGCCTTGCAGCGACAGAGTTCCGGATTCAGCGTCCCTCATTGAGATTTCCGCGGACCCTATCGGGCAATGTTTGCGCGAGCCGAGCAGTACGGCCGCAAACCTCTTCAGGCCCGGCCACCTTCTCCAGGCAAAGCATCCGGGGAGTTCCGGGTCGTGCCGAGCGCTCCAGCGCAGATCGCGATCAGAAGCGCTGCGCCGCCGACCATGGCGAAGGGTACCCTCAGCGAGGTCGCATGCGCGATGAAACCGATCAGCGGCGGTCCGAAGAGCATGGCGCCATAGCCCAGCGTTGCGACCGAGGCGATGGCCTGCCCGGCGGGCACCACGGGGTCATTGGCAGCGCGGGAAAAGGCCATGGGGATCACCGCAGCATAACCCATGCCCATCAAGATGAATCCAGCGAGAGCGATCGGCAGCGCGTCGGTGCCGGCGCAGATCGCGTAGCCCGCCGCGGCAAGCAGCCCGCTGCCACGCGCGACCGTTATTGCGCCGAAGCGGGTGATGAGGGTGCCGATGGTCAACCGCATGATGACCATCGTGATGGAAAACGCCGCGTAGCCGAATGTCGCCTGCGCCTCCGGCGTGCCCAGCGTGTCGGTCAGGAAGACCGCGCTCCAATCTACCGCCGCGCCTTCGCCCAAGCCCGCCGCCAGAGCCATGACCGCCACCAGGAGCAGTGATCCGCGCGGCACCGCGAAGATCGGCGCGCGAGGCTCGCCCGCCTGTGCCAGACGCATCTGGGATTGCCATGGCAGGCGCAGGAACGGCCCGAAGAGCACCGCAGAGAGCACCGCGGCCAGCACAAAATGCACCCCGGTCGAGGCGCCCGCGAGGGTCGCCAAATAGCCACCGGCCGCGCCGAGCCCCGCGCCGAGACTCCACATGGCATGGAAGGACGACATGACCGAGCGCTTCATGTGGCGCTCGACCTCGCTGGCCCAGCTGTTCATCGCCACATCCATCGAGCCGTGGCACATTCCGAAGAAGAAGAGCGCAGCGGCAAGCACGACCAGCGACTGCGATATCCCCAGGACGATCACCGACCCGAGGTAGGCCAGCGCGATCCAGCGCGTCAGCCGGACCGCACCGAACCGATCGGAGAGCCGCCCGGCCAGCGGAAACGAGGTCAGAGCCCCGGCCCCCATGACCAGAAGGAGGCTGCCGAGCGTACGCTCGTCGAGGCCAAGCCGGTCGACGAAGGCGGGAATGCGCGAGGCCCAGCATCCGAGCAGAACGCCATTCAAGGCAAACGCGGCGGCTACCGCCCGCCAGGGAGTTCTGAGTTCAGGCATGACAGATTTCGACCCCTTGCTCTTTATATAGGGTGACGCTTTCCGGGCTGGCATCCGTGATCAGCATGTCGAGGTCCTGGCAGTTGAGAACGCGGTGACGGCTGCGCCGCCCCAGTTTTTCCGCGCCGGCCAAGGCAATGGACCGGTGGCTTGCCGCGGCCATGGCGCGCTTCACCTCGGCCTCACCCAGATCATCGGCGCCTAGGCCAAAGGCCGGATCGAGACTGCAGGCGCCGAGAAAAGCGATGTCCGCCGCGACGTCGGAAAGCGCCGCGACAGCGCCATGGCCGACGGAAATTGCACCGCTCGGCGACAAGCGTCCCCCGACAAGCTGCGTGTCAATGCCCGCCGCAAGGCAGGCCAGCGCCACCGCCGGAGCCGGGGTAACCACAAGGCTGTTCGGGAGGCTTGGCAGGAGTTGCGCCAGCGCGTGAACCGTTGCCCCGCCGTCGAGCAGCAGAACCATGCCATCTTCGATTAGCGGCAGAGCTCTTGATGCCAGAGCGTCGTGGCCTGGCTCGGCCAATGCCATGCGCTGCAGCGCGGTGCCGGAAGGGCGGCTCACGGGCATTGCCCCGCCGCGCACGCAGCGCGCGACACCTTCTGCCTCGAGCGTCTTCAGGTCACGACGCACGGTGTCGATCGAAACCGCAAATTCCTGAGAAAGCGCGGAAAGCTCGAGCGTCTGGCCGCGTGTCAGACGCGCGCGGAGTGCGTCTTGCCGCGCGTCGGGAAGGGTGAGGGCCATGTGCCAGCCTGCGGGTTGTTTCCACAATTTGCAATTATATGCTGAATTTTGCTGTGTTGTGCAATATTGCGCGGTGCTTGTGCTTTGCGATGTCGGCGAAAGGGGAGTCTTTCACGCTTTGCCGAGTGTGGTGATGGCAGATCGACACAGCGCAGAGGGTGCGGGTTTGGCCCGCGCGTATGGCTCGACTACCGGGTTTCCTGGGCCTCATTGAGCTTGGCGAGATGGAGGCACATGATGCTCAGCTCGTTCTCGAGTGACTTCATCTCAGGACGGGACCGGGACCCGTTGCGCTGCCTGAGTTCCCAGAGACAGTGCCGAATTTGCGCACGGAGCCTCTCCGCGCGATAGGCGGCAAGGCAGGTCACGTTTTCGGAGCCGGGCGTCATGCGTATAGAGCTAGAGAAAGTGTGGCCCGTCGGCAATTCTTTGTCACGCGGATCGGAGGCCTGGGCAACTCCCGACCGGGGGCACCCAGGATCGGGCCCTAGGAACGCCCCGGCGTTGCCGGCGCGCTCCCCGAGCATTGTCCTCAGATCTCCCTGCCGGCCGAGTGCGATGCGTCCGGTCTCTACGAGCCCGGCCGCGTCGCGCCGACATGGTTGATGCAGCGGGTAAGTCTCGTCCCTTCGGGTGACGGTCTTCCCGCGTGTGAGCGGCACCACTTAGCTCTGCCCTTGTCGTCAGAAGCATTGCCTCTGACTGCGGGGCCTAACTCGACGCGGACCTTCGCTGTGGCGGTCAGGAGCGTCGGTAGTGCGGGACATTTCTGTCATTCTTCGACCAGTCGGTGCAAATGAAGCGTGACAATGAAGTTGTTAGCAGCGGCGGCACTGCCGATGTGACCTTGCGGACCTTTACCCGGCCGATTGCGTGCTGTGATCCGGACAGCCAGCCTTGCTGTAGGCGGGTCTCCAATCGGCAGAGCCCGGACGGGCCCAGCCTCGCTACCCTTTCAGGAAATCAATCAGGGCGCGCAGTGCGCGCGGGCTTTGTCGGCGGCTGGGGTGGTAAAGATGAACGCCGTCAAAGGGCGGCGTCCAATCCTCCAGCACTGCTTCCAGACGGCCCGTGCGAAGGTCCGCGGCCACGTCTTCCTCCATGTGGAGACTGACGCAGCCACCTTGCCGAACCAGCGACAGCGCAAGATCCGAGGAATTGCAGATCAGCGGCCCCTCCACCCTTTGCCGCAGCTCGCGCCCGTCCTTCTCGAACTCCCAGGGAGCGATGCCCCCGCTGCTCAGCTTGTGGTAAGCAACGCAAGGATGCTCACTCAAGTCGCGTGGCTGCGCCGGGCGGCCATGGCGCGCCCAATAGTCTGGCGTTGCCACGACGAGATGCCGCAGCGGCGGGCCGACGCGCACAACGATCATGTCTTTTTCGATGTCATCGCCAAACCGCAGCCCCGCGTCGAAGCCATCCGCGACGATGTCCTGCAGCTTGTCGTCCACCGTGACCTGCACGGTGATGCCGGGATGCGCCGCCAGAAACGCAGGCAATCGCCGCGCCAGAAAGGTCTGCGCGATCCAGTGAAAGGTGGTGATCCGGACGATCCCCTCGGGCTCGTCACGAAAGGCGGAAAGCTCCACCAAGCCGGCGTCGATCTCTGCCAAGGCCGGGCCGAGGCGATCCAGAAGGGACGCTCCCGCCTCTGTCGGAGCAACGGAGCGTGTCGAGCGCGCCAGAAGACGGACGCCGAGGCGTTCTTCCAGACCCCGCATCGCATGGCTGAGGGCAGAGGGGGATACGCCCAGTTCTGCCGCCGCGGCGGTGAAGCTGCGCGTGCGGGCCACCGCGGCGAAGGCGGCCAGATCATTGAGTGGCATTCGTGCCATTGCTGAATTGTCCTCACAGGCTCATGGCACAGGTACCATCTAATCCGCGACGATGCAGCCTCTTACCTTTGGGGGGACAAAGGAGAACACCATGCACATGACCGAATACAGACCCTTTGGCCGTTCCGGCCTCATCGTCAGTCCGCTTGCACTTGGCACCATGACCTTCGGCGCAGGTCGGTGGGGGAGCGACGCGCAGACCGCCCGCGCGATCTTTGACACCTATGTCGAAGCTGGCGGCAACCTGATCGACACCGCCGATGTGTACAGCGGTGGAGAAAGCGAGAGGATGCTGGGCCGTTTCCTGAAGGAAAGCGGCATGCGCGACCGGCTGGTGATCTCGACCAAGGCGGGCTTTTCGCGGTCCGAAGGCACGCCGATGCACGCAGGTAATGGCGCCTATAACATCCGCCTTGGCATCGAGGGGTCGCTGAAGCGGCTGGGTGTGGACCGAATTGACCTGCTCTGGGTCCATGTCTGGGATCAGCTGACCCCTGCCGAGGAAGTGCTGCGCACGCTCGCCGATGCCGTCGCGCGGGGCGAGATCCTCTACTACGGCTTCTCGAACGCGCCGTCCTGGTATGTGGCCAAGATTGCAACCCTGGCCGCGGCGCACGGCCTGCCGGGGCCAATCGGCCTGCAATACGCCTGGTCTCTGGTGGAGCGTGGGGTCGAGCTGGACCTGATGCCCATGGCCCGCGAATTCGACCTTGGTATGATGCCGTGGAGCCCTCTGGGCGGCGGGTTGCTGACCGGGAAGTACGGTCGGGAAAAGCTCGGCGCCGCATCCCTTGGCGCCACGGTGCCCAATGCAGCCGACACCGCCGAGGATCAACCGCGGGAACGTCTGAACGGGGCCAACCCCTATGGTGGGATGCTGTTCACCGAGCGGAACTTTGACATCGTGGACGCCGTTCGCGACATCGCCGCCGAGCTCGAGGTGCCGATGGTGCAGGTTGCCCTGGCCTGGGTGCTGGGCCAACGCGGCGTGACCTCGCTTCTTCTGGGAGCGAGCCGACCGGAGCAACTTAAAGGCAACCTCGCCGCTCTGTCGCTGGAAATGACGGAGGATCATCGCGCGCGCCTCGACGCCGCAAGCGTGCTGCCGTCCCTCAATCCGTATTTCATCTTCAATCTACCCAGCGAAATGCTCCATGGCGGCATGAAGGTGGCTCGGCCTGCCTGATCAAGGGCGGACGGGATTTGTTGGGAGCGGGGCAGAGATGCTCCGTTCCACCAGCAGGCAATGACCTTCACAGGGCGGAAGCGCGGAGCCGAAGATGAAACTTCTCTTGTTCTCGGGCCCTCGCAGTCCCGTCCACGGATGGCAAATCTGGGCTTGCTGCCGACCTTCGCCGCATGCTGCCTGAACGGGAGCGAAGCGGACAAAGCTGCCATTGCCCATCCGCAGTCACGCCGATGCTGTCAGGATCAGGCCGTCAGCCCGGGCTTAGCACCTTCCTCAATCCAAAAAGAGTTTTGCGACCTGCCGTTCCTTCTCTACCCCTATAGGGCAGACATCGCTTCGCGAGGGAGAAGACATGCCGCTCAAGGACTTTCCGATCTGGACCCGCCCACGGCACCATCTGGATGTCGAGGGGGGCGCAAGCAACCACGTGCATTGGGTCGAGCTCTTCTACGACCTCGTGCATGTGGTGACGATTTTCCTGCTCGGGAACTACCTGTCGCATCACCTCGACTGGGCCGGGTTCTGGACCTACAGCTTCCTCTTCATCGCGATCTTCTTCGCCTGGGCCGACAACTCGGTCTACAACTCGCTCTACATCTCGACCGACATCCCGCACCGCGTGGCCATGGCGGTGCAGATCGTCACCAT
The DNA here is from genome assembly GCF_056158605.1 of Salipiger sp. ABN3_019. Lineage (NCBI taxonomy): Bacteria > Pseudomonadati > Pseudomonadota > Alphaproteobacteria > Rhodobacterales > Roseobacteraceae > Salipiger > Salipiger sp. ABN3_019. The sequence goes on along the minus strand of NZ_JBSWTP010000006.1, from coordinate 5,005 downwards.
GATGTTCATCGCCGCGGCGATCCCCGAGATCACCCACGGAGGCTGGCCGTTCTTCGCGCTCGGCTACGCGCTGAACCGGGCGCTCACCGCATGGCTCTACTGGCGGGCGCGGCATCTCGGCGCCGAGAGCACCTCGCTGGCCTCCGAGATGGGGCGGAACTTCTTCATCCTTGCTGCGGTCTTCGCGGTCTCGGCCGTCCTCCCGCGGCCGCTTGCCTACTGGGTGTTCGGCGCGGGGATCGTGATGATCCAGCTGATGTACCTGCTGCCGGGCATCGGCACGCTGCGCTTCGAGCGCTTCCTGCCGCGGCTTGGCCACCTGTCGGAACGCTTCGGTCTGCTGATGCTGATCCTGCTTGGCGAGGGCTTCTTCAAGCTTTGCGTCACGCTCGCGGACAAGGGCATCGACGAGGCCTATCCCGGCACGTTTTTCAACATCGCCATGGGGGGGCTGTCGCTCTTTGCCTTGGCGTGGATCTACTTTGACAGCGCGGGCATGGCCAAGCTGAAGACACGCAAGGTGCCGCTGATGCTATGCTACTGGTTTGCCCATATCGCCATCCTCTGGGCGGCGGTGACCATCGGCGTGGCGCTTGCAGGCGAGGTCTACGTCGGCTTTCTCGAGCCCTATCCGCCGGGCTACGGGGCGCTTGGCACGATCGGGCTCGCGGTGTTTCTGGCGGCGCTCTGGGTGCTGCAACTGCTGGTCGAGGGCCGCGACGAGACCCGGCGCTACCATACCGGCGGCCTGCGGCTCTTCGGGGTGGCCATGGCGATCTTCATGTTCTTCATCCACTCCTACGTGCCCGCGATCATCGGCAACCTCGGCTGGGGCATCGCGCTCTTTTCGCAGATCGGCGTGCCGCTCTACCGCGCAGTCCGTGACCTGCGCGCTACCCCGGCATCGTGAGCGCCGGCAAGGAAAGCCTCCGGCGGCGGGCCTACCTGCTGCTTGAACACCCCGGGACCGGGCCGAAGCTGGCGCGGGTGCTCGACGTCGCGCTCATCCTGCTGATCATCGCCAACGTGATTGCCGTGGCGCTGGAGACCGTGCCGCGCATCTACGCCACGCATCATGCCAGCTTCCGGGCCTTCGACACGATCTCGGTCGCGATCTTCTCGGTCGAGTACATGCTGCGGGTCTGGGCCAGCGCCGAGCGTGAGCCCAAGTTGCCGCCGTGGCGCGCCCGGCTGCACTACATGCGCAGCCCGATGGCGCTGATCGATCTCGGCGCGGTGCTGCCGTTCTTCATCGGGCTCCTTTTCACTTCGAACCTGCAGATGCTGCGCATCCTGCGGCTCTTCCGCATCTACAAGCTGACGCGCTATTCCCCGGCGCTTTCGGTGCTGATCTCGGTGATCCGCGAGGAAGCGGGTGCTTTGGTGGCGGCCTTCTCGATCCTGACGATCCTGCTCGTCTTCGCAGCGACCGGCGCCTATCTCGTCGAGCACGAGGCGCAGCCTTCGGAGTTCGGCTCGATCCCCGCCGCCATGTGGTGGGCGCTGGTGACGCTGACCACGGTGGGCTACGGCGACGTGACGCCGATCACGCCTCTGGGCAAGGTCTTCGGCGGGTTCATCACCGTGCTCGGCGTCGGCATGGCGGCACTGCCCGCCGGTATCATCGCCAGCGGTCTTGCCGATCACCTGCACCGCCGCCGCGACCATCTGCGCAACGAGTTTCGGCTGGCGCTGGAGGACGGCAAGATCGATCTCGAGGAGGGCCGCCAGATCGAGCGGCTGCGACGCGAGCTCGGCATCAGCCGCGACATCGCCCATGCCATCCTTTCCGAGGTCCGTCTGCGGCAGGTGCCGCGCGGGGAGTGCTGCTGCCCCGCCTGCGGCCATGTCTTCGACAGTCGCAAGGTGGCCAGCGGCAAGTCAGGAGAGACGGCGAAGCCGAGCCTTCAACGCGTCGACGACAAGCCGGAACGCCGGTGAACTGTGCCGCCGGTTCGGGTAGTAGAGGTGATAGCCCGGCAGCGGCGGCGTCCAGTCCACCAGCACCTGGCTCAGCGCCCCCCGTGCCAGATCGTCTTCGACTTGGTCTCGCGGGAGATAGGCCAGACCTTGCCCCAGAAGAGCGCTTTTCCGGATCAGTTCGACGGTGTTGAAACTGAGCGCGCCCTCGACCCGGACCCGCTTTGCCGCGCCGTTCTTTGCCAGCCGCCAGGCGTTGATCGTCTCGGATGACGGCAGTCGCAGATTGATCGCCCGGTGCTCGACGAGGTCCTCGGGGGTTTTCGGCACGGGATGCTGCGCGAGGTAGGCGGGAGCGCCGATGATCGCCATCGGGATGTCCGGGCTGATACGCACCGAGATCATGTCCTTCGCCACCTGCTCGCCGAGCCGCACGCCAGCATCGAACCTGTCGGCCACGACATCGACGAGCCCGTAATCGACGATGACCTCGACGTTCACGTCGGGATAGTCGGGGAGCACCTCGGCCAGTGCTGGAATGAGGATGGTCTTAGCCGCATGTTCGACCGAGGTGATGCGGATATTGCCTGTCGGCGTGTCCTGGAATTCGCTCAGCTCGGCGAGATCGCTGTCGATCTCGCGCAGCAGCGGACCAAGGCGGCGGACCAGCCTGTCGCCTGCGGGCGTGGGGGCAACGCTGCGCGTCGTGCGTGCCAGCAGGCGCAGCCCGAGGCGATCCTCGAGCCGCCGCACGATCTGGCTCAGCGCGGACTGAGATATGCCCAGCCGGGTTGCGGCCTTGGTGAAGCTGCCCTCTTCGGCCACCGTCACAAAGGCCGTCAGATCGGCGATATCCTCGCGCCGCATTTATCATCCCACTTATAGGTCTATGAAGAACTTACCGTCTAATCACTGAGCGGCTCAAGCGTCATATTGGCTCCATCACCAACGGATCGGTTCGATCCCACCCATAAGGAGACGACCATGACCAAGATCACCTTCGCCAACACCAACAACCCGAACGTCGAGATGTCGGCCGTCATCAACCTGCCCGAGGGCTTCGAAGAGGGCGCCAAATACCCGACCATCGTCGTCTCGCACCCCGGCGGCGGCGTGAAGGAACAGACCGCCGGCACCTATGCCGCGGAACTGGCCAAGCAGGGCTTCGTGACCATCGCCTATGACGCCTCCTACCAGGGCGAGTCCGGCGGCAGCCTGCGCCAGCTCGAGAACCCCTACATCCGCACCGAGGATGTCAGTGCGGTCATCGACCATCTGACCACGCTCGACTACGTCGACACCGACCGGATCGGTGCCATGGGGATCTGCGCGGGTGCCGGCTACACCGCCAACGCGGCCATCAACGATCACCGGATCAAGGCCGTCGGCACGGTCAGCGCGGTCAACATCGGCGCGATGTTCCGCAATGGCTGGGACAACGACGTGGCCGATGCCGACGCGCTGCCCTTCCTCGAAGCTGGCGCCGCCGCCCGCACTGCGGATGCACAGGCGCTCGCCACCGGCGGCGATCTGGCGCAGATCCCGATGGCGCCGCTGAAGGAAGAAGATGCCCCCAACGAGGAGCTTCGCCAGGCCTGGGAGTATTACCACACCCAGCGCGCGCAATGCGCCACCGCCCCGGGCTACGGGCTGGCCCGCAGCCTGACCCAGCTGATCAGCTACGACGCCTACAACTTCGCCGAGGCCTTCCTGACCCAGCCCCTGCAGATCGTGGCGGGCAGTGTCGCGGGCAGCAAATGGATGAGCGACGACCTCTATGCCCGTGCCGCAAGCGGCGACAAGACGTTCCACGTCGTCGACGGCGCCAACCACATGGACCTCTACGACGGCGCGACATTCGTCGATGAGGCGGTCAGCGTGCTGGCACCCTTCTTCCAGGAAAAGCTCGGCGCCTGACCCGGCGCGGACGATGCGTGCCCCGCCCGGATCGCGGGCGGGGCAGCCTCTGCCAATTTAACACCCAAGGAGTTCAAACCATGGAAAGCGTGACATTTCAGAACCCCGACATGGCCTGGCACATCGCGGCGGACATTCTCCTGCCGCCCGCCTTCGACGCGGCCAAGCGCTACCCGACGATCGTCAGCATCCACCCTTTCGGAAGCTGCAAGGAGCAGACCTCGGGCAGCGTCTACGGCAAGGCGCTCGCCGAGCAGGGCTACGTCGTCATTGCCTTCGACGCGAGCTATCAGGGCGCGTCCGGTGGCAGCCCCCGCTGGACCGAGAGCCCGAGCCAGCGAGTTGAGGACGTCAGCCATGTGATCGACCACGCGGTGACGCTGCCTTTCGTCGATGCGGATCGGATCGGGGTCATCGGCGTCTGCGGTGGTGGCGGCTACGCGTTGAATGCCGCGTTGACCGAGAAACGGATCAAGGCGGTGGTCGGGATCACCCCGGTGAACCTCGGTCGCCTCTTCCGAGAGGGGTTCAGCGGCTTCGATCCGGTCGGCGCGCTGACCGCCATGGCCGCACAGCGCAGCGCCGAGGCGCGCGGCGCAGAGCTGCAAGTCAATGAACTGCTGCCTGCCAGCCTTGATGCGGCCCGCGAGGCGGGGATGACGGAGCGCGACGTTTTCGAGGCGACGGACTACTACAAGACCCCGCGCGGTCAGGCGACTGGGGGCGCGACACGCATGGTCTTCAGCCATGCCCAGAAGACCCTGTCATGGGATGCTTTTGCCTTCGCCGAGACGCTGTTGACCCAGCCGATGATGGTGGTCATCGGCCAGAAGGTCGGCGCCTTTGGGGCCTATCGGGACGGCATGGAAATCTACGGCCGCGCGATGGCATCAAAGGACCGGCAACTGGTCGAACTGCAGGATTGGTCCCACTACGACCTCTACGACCGGGAAGAGCCGGTCGGCTTGGCGCTGGAGAAGATCGTTCCATTCTTCAATACGCATCTCGGCGAAGAAGACACCGCCGCTGCCGAAGCTGACTGACGACAAGACGGCTCGGTCCTGCGCTGCGGGATCGAGCCGTTGCATGCTGAAAGCGTCAGCTAAGGTCTCTTGGTCCGCCGCTGATCTGGACCGGGGGCTGTATGGGTCCGCTTTGGGCTCGGTGC
>NZ_JBSWTP010000005.1:0-79778 GCF_056158605.1 Salipiger sp. ABN3_019 | reverse complement strand
TGTGAACAGGCGTGGAAAACTGGCTCCGATTTCGGTAACGGGGCCGTCTCGTCAAGCGTTTTCGGCCACACGCCTTGGTCCGCCAAAGCGGGTTTCAGGAGGTGAGGTTGCCGTCCGTCCCTGATGCGCGTTCGATGTAATTCCGGCGTGCCCATCTCACTTGCATGCTCGCTATGCAGGTGCGGCAACAGTTAGACCCACGGCATCGCCGGAACCACGTCCCCACGGGTTCTCGGAGGCCCGCGTCCCGTCGCGCGGCGCCCCTACCGTCGTAGGTAATGGGAGATGCGCTTCAAGTAGCCCGGTCAGAGACCGCGCCGCTCGAAATCCGCCTCCCGCAGATGCAACAAGGGGGGCAGAAACTGCCCCCCTTGTTATATGTGTATGTGGCCGCTGGCTCAGACGAACAGGAAGTTGTCCATGGTCAGCGTGATCTCCTCGTCGCCCAGCAGTGTTACCAGGAGCTGTGCGTCCTCGCTGCCGTTACCATCGGCATCATAGGACAGCGTGCTGGATTCGGCATCCCACAGCAGCTGATCCCCCACCAGCGGATCGACCGGGTTGATCCCCGAGAAGTTGACCAAGCTCAGGCGGAACACATCCTCCGAGGCGTCGAAGTCGAGGATGGTATCGCCGCCTTCTTCCGGCGTGACGAAGGCGAAAGTATCCGCCCCTGCGCCGCCGCTCAGGACATCCGCCCCAAGCCCGCCGTAGAGCACGTCGTCGCCTGCGCCGCCGTAGAGCGCGTCGTCCCCTTCGCGGCCGATCAGCGTGTCGTCGCCCAGCCCGCCGTCAAGCAGGTTGGCCTCGGAGTTGCCAAGCAGCCGGTCATCGAACGCCCCGCCCAGCACGGCTTCGATGTTCGAGTAGACATCGGTGCCTTCGCCGGCGCTGACCAGCTGTGCCTCGGTGATCGACAGGTCCACGGTGATGCCGTCTTTGGCGGTGAAGAAGTCGAGCGTATCGAAGCCTTCGCCCCCATCGACAGTGTCATCGCCGAGACCGCCGGCCAGCGTGTCGCCACCGGTCCCGCCGAGCACCAGATCAGCCCCCTGACCGCCGTGCAGCCAGTCGTCGCCGGTCCCGCCGTCGAGCGTATCGTCGCCCTGGTTGCCATAGAGGCTGTCCGCCCCGAGGCCGCCCAGAACCGTGTCGTCGCCACTGCCGCCCATCAGCGTGTCGGCACCCAGCCCGCCATCCAGCAGGTTGGCTACGGCATTGCCGGTGAGCGTGTCGTCGAACGCCCCGCCCAGAACACCTTCGATGTTCGTGTAGACATCGGTGCCTTCGCTGGCGCTGACCAGCTGTGCCTCGGTGTTCGACAGATCGACGGTGACGCCGTCGTCAGCGGTGAAGAAGTCGAGCTGGTCGAAGCCTTCGCCTCCATCGACGGTGTCATCGCCGTGACCACCGGCCAGCGTGTCGCCACCGATCCCGCCGAGCACCAGGTCAGCCCCCTGACCGCCGTGCAGCCAGTCGTCGCCGGTCCCGCCGTCGAGCGTATCGTCACCCTCGTTACCGTAGAGGCTGTCCGCCCCGAGGCCGCCCAGAACGGTGTCGTTGCCGCTGCCGCCCATCAGCGTGTCGGCACCCAGCCCACCATCCAGCAGGTTGGCTGCGGTATTGCCGGTGAGCGCGTCGTCGAACGCCCCACCCAGCACGGCTTCGATGTTGGTGTAGACATCGGTGCCTTCGCTGGCGCTGATCAGCTGTGCCTCGGTGTTCGACAGATCAACGGTGATACCGTCTTTGGCGGTGAAGAAGTCGAGCGTATCGAAGCCTTCGCCCCCATCGACAGTGTCATCGCCGAGACCGCCAGCCAGCGTGTCGCCACCGGTCCCGCCGAGCACCAGATCAGCGCCCTGACCGCCGTGCAGCCAGTCGTCGCCGGTCCCGCCGTCGAGCGTATCGTCGCCCTGGTTGCCATAGAGGCTGTCCGCCCCGAGGCCGCCCAGAACCGTGTCGTCGCCACTGCCGCCCATCAGCGTGTCGGCACCCAGCCCGCCATCCAGCAGGTTGGCTGCGGCACTCCCAGTGAGCGTGTCGTCGAACGCCCCGCCCAGAACACCTTCGATGTTCATGTAGATGTCGGTGCCTTCGCTGGCGCTGACAAATTGCGGGCCGGAAACCGACAGATCGATGGTGATGCCGTCTTTGGCGGTGAAGAGGTCGAGCACGTCGAAGCCTTCGCCCCCATCGACGAGGTCATCGCCGAGACCGCCAGCCAGCGTGTCGTCACCCTCACCGCCGAAGACCTGGTCGTTGCCCTGACCGCCATGCAGCCAGTCATCGCCTTCGCCACCGGCGAGCATGTCGCTGCCTTGGTTGCCATAGAGGCTGTCCGCCCCAAGGCCGCCAATCAGCTGGTCGGTGCCGGCGCGGCCACGCAGCACGTTGTCGAGATCGTCACCGACCAGCTGGTCGTCGCCGGTGCTGCCCGAAACGTTCTCGATCCCGGTCAGATAGTCGCTGCCATGGCCGGTGTCCTGCTGTCCGGTGGCATTGAGGTTGACGCTGACACCATCCGTCGCGCCTTCGTAGTCCGCGGTATCGACCCCTTCCCCACCGATGAGGAAGTCATCGCCCGCGCCGCTGACCAGCGTGTCGTCACCACCCAGAGCCCGGACGACATTACCGCCCGCCGTGGCCGCAAGCAGTTCGCCAGCCTCGGTGCCGATGATCTCGGGCGCCTCGAAGGTGCCGTCGATGGTCAGCGTGTAGGTCTGCACGACCGACAGGCCGCCGGTATCGGTGACGGTATAGCTCGCCACGATGACCGCCTGCTCGCCTTCCAGCAGATCCGAATAGGCCAGCGGATCGACGCTCAGCGTGCCGTCCGAGAGGCTCACGCCCTCGGGCAGATCGCTGCCCTCGTTGCCGGTCGCCGTGCCGTTCACCGTGAAGGTGAGCGCGGTGATCGACAGCGTGTCGAGATCGTAATCGGCGTCGATGTCGCTGACCGCACTCAGCAGATCGAAGGTGACCGCATCGGTCTCATCGTCCTGCGTGCTGTCGCTGGGCGCCGGATCATCGGCCACCGGAGCTTCGTTGACGTTGATCACCTCCGCGGTGGATGCGGTCACGATCTCCTCTTCGGTGCCGCCAAGATCGGTGTAGACGATCCGGAAGCTGATCTGATGACCGACATCGTCGCGGTCGAGCACATAGACGGCGCTTTCCTCACCGGTGACGGTCTGCACCACCTCACCGTCGCGCAGCCACTCGATCGAGGTCGGCGCGTCCGGCATCCCGTCGGCGTCGCTCAGGGTCGTTCCTGCGACGATCAGCGTGTCGCCGATCTGCAGGTCGGTGGTGTCACGCCCTTCGGCGGTGTTGACGATGGCCAGATCGGAGACCGGCGCGTCGTTGACCGGCTGCACGTTGATCGTCGTGGTGGCCGAAACGCCGGGGTTGCCGTCGCTGTCGGTCGCGGTGATCTCGACGTGGCGGGCCGCGTCGGTCGGCGCGTCGGAGTCGTTGGTATAGCGCACCGAGCGCACCGCCAGCTGGAAGTAGGTCGGGTCAAGCCCGCCTGCCGACGCGGTGAGCGTCAGCTCCTGGCTGTTGTTGCCGCTCACCGTGATCCCCAGCGCCGCGAAGGTCGCGACCTGTGCCAGGGTGATCGACAGATACTCGTCGCTGCCGTTGACCGCGTCGGTCAGGGTCAGCACCACCTGATCGGTGTTGCCTTCCTGGTCGATCAGCTCGGCATCCGAGGTCGCGATGGCGATGCCCGCCGCGTTCTCGATGTAGCTGACCTGATAGTCGCGACCCTCGGCGTTGCCGTTGAGATCGATGACCGTCGACCATTCCACCGCGAAGTCGAAGACCACCGGTGCCGAGGATGCCTCGGCCCCATCCGAGACCTGCACGGTCACCGCCCGCACGCCGGCAAAGGCGTTGGGGTTGGTGTTCTCGTAGCGCAGGCTTTCCAGCGCTTCTTCGTAGTCGGCCTGGCTGCCGGTGCCCGAGATGGTCAGCGGATCATCTTCGGTGCCCGTGCCGGTGATGGTCAGCTCAGTGCCGCTCGAGGCGGTGAAGCTCGCGCCATCGGTCGAGGTGATGGTCTCGTAGATCGTGCCGAAGGCGTTATCCAGCGTGGTGAGGGCGTTGAGAACCACCGTGGCACCTTCGATGGTGTCACCGGTGTCGACATCGCTGAGGCTCACGCCAGCCTCGCTGAAGAGCGCCGCCGCCTCGCCACGGGCGTAGAAGGTGCCCGTGCCATTGACCGCGACCACCGGAGCGTCGTTGACGTCCGAAACCTCCAGCGTGACCTGACCCGAGGCCGTCGAGAAGGCGCTCTCGCCGCCACGGTTCTCGGCGTTGTCGGCGCCGGCAATATCCGCGACGATCGTGCCGTTGGTGCCGGTCGCCTGATCCCAGGCGTAATAGTCGAGCGTTGCGGTGGTGCCGTTCTCTTCGTCCGGCAGCACCCGCAGCAGAGCCTCCGAGGCCAGCAGCAGCACCTCACCCTCATCGAGGCTGATGGTGGTCCAGCTGTCGCCCTCGTCGAGGCTGTACTGCCAGTCGCCCGAGCCGTTGCCGTCAAAGCCGGTGCCATAGACCGCCATGCCCGACAGCGTGCCGTTGTTGGCGGCATGATCGCCGGTGTCGACATCGGTCACGGTGGCGTCGGAGAGCAGCGCGCCCACGGTCTGGCCCGCGTTGGCGGTGTCATCCTCGGTGATCGAGGTGGCTTCGACGTCGCCCTCGCTGAGCACCGGCGCATCGTTGGCCGGGGTCACGGTGAGCGCCACCGACCCGGTGCCGATCATTGCCGTGCCTTCGCCTTCGAGGCCGTTGTCGGAGACCGACACAGACAGCGTGTCGGTGCCGTGGAAGTCGGCATCCGGGCTGTAGGCCAGTTCGGTCAGCGCCGCATTGAGATCGGCCAGCGTGCCCGAGACGGTCAGCGACGCGCTCTCGCCATTAGTGCCGTCATCGAAGGTCAGCCCCTCGGTGTCGGCAAAGGCCAGCGTGCCATCGCTCACCGAGACGGTCAGCGTCAGCACCGCCGCGGCGGCGGTGTCGGTGTTGCGCTCGGAGACGTCGACATCATCCAGCGACAGGCCGGCGATGGTCAGCGTGCCGTCCTCGGCAATGGTCTGCGCCGGGGTGGCGCTGGTGACCACCGGAGCGTCGTTGACGTCCGAGACCTCCAGCGTGATCTGACCCGCCGCTGCCGAGAAGGCGGTCTCGCCGCCACGGCTCTCGGCGTTGTCGCTGCCGGCGATTGCCGCAACCACATCGCCGCTTTCTCCGGTCGCCTGATCCCAGGCGTAATAGTCGAGCGTCGCGGTGGTGCCGTTCATCTCGTCGGGCACGAAGCGCAGCATGTCGTCGGAGGTCAGCAGCAGCACCTCGCCCTCTGCGAGGGTGATCGTGCTCCAGCTGTCGCCGCCGTCGGTGCTGTACTCCCACGCGCCGTCGCCGGCACCGTCGAAGCCGGCGCCATAGACCGCCATGCCCGACAGCGTGCCATTGTCGGCGCTGTGATCGCCGGTGTCGACATCGCTGATGGTGGCATCGGAGAGCAGCGCCGCCACGGTCTGGCCGGCGTTCTCGGTGGCATCCTCGGTGATCGAGGTCGCGTCGATGGCCCCATCGGTCACCACCGGCGCGTCGTTGCGCGGGTCGAGATCGATGGTCAGCGTCGCCGGGGTGGCGTCGAGATCGACGCCGCCGTTGGCGGTGCCGCCGTCATCCTGCACCTGGAAGGTGAAGCTCGCCGCCGCCTCGCCGTTGGCGTCCTGCGCCGGGGCGTAGCTGAGCAGACCAGCGGTGATCTGCGCAACGCTCACCGAAGTGCCCGCCTCGATTTCCTCGCCGTCGAGCAGCAGCGTGCCGCTTGCCGGCAGGGTGCTGATCACCACAGCCGCCAGATCGTCGGCACCGCCGTCGAGCGGATCGCTGAAGCCGAAGTCGGCCACCTCGAAGGTGTAGGCGCTGTCTTCGGTGCCGGTGATCGTGCTGTCGATGCCGACCGGCGCGTCGTTGACCGCCACCGGGGTGATGGTGGTCTCGGCGCTGAGGCCGATGTTGCCGTCGGTGTCGACGGTCTCGACCGTCACGCTGCGGTCCGAAGTGTCGGGATCATCGTCGTTGTTGACGTAGCGCACGCCGCGCAGCGCCACCTGGAAGCTGGTCGAGGAGGCCCCGTCGGCGGCTTCGAAGGTCACATAGGTGGCCTGCGAGATCCCACCCGCATCGTCGATGCCATCGGTGGCCGTGACGGTGATGCCACGTGCGACCAGCCAGGAAATGACCGTGGAGGAGACCGTGAGATACTCCAGCATGGTCTCGCCGTCATTGTCCGGCGTGTCCTGCAGGGTGACGGTCAGGGTCTGGGTGAGCCCGTCCTGATCGAGGATCAGCGCGTCCGAAGTGGCGATGGCCACCGAAGGCGACTGCTCGATGTAGCTGATCACATGGTCGGTGCCCTCGGTCGCGCCGTTGAGGTCGACATAGGGGGCCCAGACCACATCGATGGAGACCGTGGCCGAATGACCGGCGACCGCGCTGGCCGAGGTCACTTCGGTCTCGCCGCTGTAGAAGCTCAGCGCCGCGCCTTCGGTGACACCGTCGAGCGGCGTGCTGGCGGTGAAGTGACGGCCATCTTCGACGCTGGCCACCGTGGCGCCGGTGTCGACACCATCGATGAAGATGCGCTGGCCGACGGCGATGTCGTCATTGTCCTCGGTCAGCGTCACCGACGCGGCGTTGGAGGTCTGACCCTCGGCATCGGTGACGGTGATCACCGCCTCGCGGGTGCCGACATAGGCGTTGGGGTTGCTGTTGTCGTAGGTGATGCCGCGCAGCACCGTCTCGTAGACGGAATGCGACGCGGTGCCGGTGATGCTGACCACCGAGCCGTTGGCATCGGTGGTGATCTCCACCGTCAGCCCCGCTTCGGTGGCAGCTGCCTGTGCCGCCTCGCTGAGCGACAGCGTCTCGAAGTTGGTGCCGAACTGGTTGTCGAACACGCCTTCGGACAGTTCCACGGTGGCCGAGGCAAGCTCGGTGCCGTCAAGATCGCCGAGCATCAGGTTCGGAGCGATGAGCACCGCCTCGCCGCGCGCCGAGAAGCGCACGTCGTGATCGTTGCCCGCGCCGGTCAGCACCAGCGCCGATTCCGCGCCCTCGCCATCGAGGAAGTCACCGGCGGTGAGCGCCGGGGTCTCGCCGCCCTCAAGCGCTTCCAGGAGCAGATACTCCCCCTGGCTGTCTACGACGGTCCAAGTGTCGAAGCTCTGCGCGGCGAACAGCGTTGCGATCTCGGCAGCGGTGCTGCCAGCGGCGATCTCGATGCTGACGCCATCGAACTCCAGCGTCTGTGCGGTGCCGGTCGGACGGAAGCTGATCACCGTCAGCGCCGGCGCTTCGTCAACGCCCTGCATGAAGGTCACGCCGCTGGCGTCGACGATCGGCGCGTCATTGGTCGCCGTGGTCTCCAGCGTGGTGGTCGTGGAGGCCAGCGTGCTGCCGTCTTCGTCCGCCAGGCTATAGCTCAGCGTCGCCGCCGTGCCGGTCTCGTTCGGCTCGGTGGTGTAATAGACGCCGTTGTCCAGCAGCCAGCCCTGCAGCGATGCGGCGCTGACACCCGAGAGGGTGATCTCGCCGGTGTGGTTGCCGGTGACGGTGATGCCGGCATCGGCCAGCACCTGCGCCGGGACACCGCTGATCGACAGCGTACCGCTGTCAACGGTGAGGGTGAAGCTCACCGCGGTGCTGTCGGGATCGCCTAGCTCGATGCTGTCGAGCAGGTCGAGCCGGGTGGCGCTGTCCTCGGTCACCGAAGCGGTGGTGACGATGCCCGACAGGATCGGCAGGTCGTTGGCGCCGTTGATCTCGATGCTCAGCACGGCAGTGTCGCTCAGCGAGGTCACATCCGAGACGGTGTAGTTGAACACCTCGACCAGCGGCGTCGAGTTGTCGTTCAGCGCCTGCACCGAGACGTTGTCCTGATCGAGCTCGTAGCTGTAGGCGCCGGTCGCCATGTTGACGGTCAGCGTGCCGTAGACGCCGGTGATCACCAGGTTGCCGTCGCTTTGCGCCGCCGGGCGGCCAGTGCCTTCGCGGTCTCCGGCGCGCAGCGAGGTCACGCTCAGCGCGTCGTCATTGGCGTCGCTGTCGTTGGTCAGCAGATCGCCGGTCAGCGGCATCGCGGTGCCAGGGGTGGCGTTCTCCGTGCCCGAGGCCTCGGTGATCGAGGCGCTGTCATCTGCCGCAACCGGGGCGGTGGCCGAGAGATCGACCTCGCGCGGGGTCGAGGTCACGGTTTCTTCGGTGCCCTGATCGTCGATGTAGCTGGCCACAAGGCGCAGGAACATGCCGCTGTCGGCCTCGGTCAGCATGTAGGTGCCGTAGGTGGCGCCGTCGATATCGCTGTAGGTGCCCTCGGCGCTGTCGGCGCGCTGCCACTGGTAGCTCGGGGCAGCATCGATCAGCCCGTCGCCGTCGGTCAGCGTCGAGGTCCAGACAGAGCCCACCGTCACACCGGCGGAGGTGATGCTCACCGCGCCTGCGTCATTGACGTTGGCCACGGTCACCGCGTCCGAAACCGGAGTTTCGGCGGCGCCGCCGGCATCGGTGTAGAAGGCCTGCACGCGCACGTCGCGCCCGGCTTCGGCATCGCCCGGGGTGAAGCTGGCGTCGGTGGCGCCGACGATGTCGGTCCACTCCCCGTCGATCTGCACCTGCCACTGGTAGGTGACATCCTCGGCGGCCACGCCATCGGCATCGGTCGGCAGGCTGGCGGTCAGCTCCGCGTCCTCTTCGGGAGTGCCCGAGATGCTGACGCTGCCGCCGGCGTTGGCGCTCCACGCCGAGATGTTCTCGTCGCTGGCATCCACATCGTTCACCGAGAGGGTGAAGCTGGTCTCGGCGCTGTTGTCGGCATCATCGGTGCCGCGGATGACGATGTCGAGGCTGGCGAACTCGCCCACAAGGGTGCCCGAGAGGATCAGACGATCGCTGTCCTCGGGGTTGAGCGACAGGCTCAGACCGACTTCGGCGGCATCGACCAGACCGTCGGCGGTCTGCACCAGCCCAACGTAGGTGATCGTATCCAGCGTCGCGGTGCCATCGGCCTGCCCGTCGGGATCGGTGAACGGCTTGGCGAAGTCGATCGAGACCACGCCGCCTTCGCCGACCGCCGAGGCGTCGACGTCGGCCAGACCGCCGGAGACCAGCGTCAGCGGATCGTTGGGCTCGCCGGCAACCGTCAGCTCGAGGGTGACCGAGGCATTGCTCTCGCCGTCGGTGGCAGTGACGGTGACCGACACATTGCCGGTGCCCGCCGGCGGGTTGCCGGTGAAGGTGGCGGTGGTGGTGTCGAAGCTCAGCCACTCCGGCAGATCGGCACCGCCTTCCAGCGTCGCGCTGTAGGTCAGGCCGCCATCGCTGTCCGACATATAGTCGAAGGCATCGGCGGACAGCGTGTAGCTGCCGAGGCCAGCACCGTCGGAGAAATCGACCGCGGCGGGAACCACGCTCGCGACAAGGCTGTCTTCGGCGCTGTCGTTATAGACCACCAGCTGAAACTGGCTGCTGGCAGTGCCACCGGAGACCGCATCCTCGGCCCGGATCTCGATCACCGTGTTGGCCGGTACGGTGCCATTGCCCGACAGGGTCAGCGTGTCGGCATCGAAGGAGAGCGCCGGATCGCTGCCTGCGTCGATCGCGGTGTAGCTTTGCTCACCGGTTTCCGCGTCGGTCGTCACCACATAGGCGGTATAGGTCAGCGGATCGCCATCGGGATCGCTGAAGGTGCCGGCGGGGATCTCATAGCTCCAGCCCGCGCCCTGGGTGTCGACGGTGATGTCATCGACCACATCCTGCGCCACCACATCGTCGCCGGAGCGGATTTCAAAGGCCGCTTCCGTGAGGTCGGTCTGTTCGCCACCGTCCTTTGCACGCAGCACCAGCGTGCCATCCTCGTTCGACACCACGTCGTAGCCATCGAAGCTGCCGCTGGCGAGCCCGGCGGCGATCTCGGCGGCGGTCACCGCGTCACCGGCGGTGATCTCGGTGCCGTCGATGGTGAAGCTGGCGCCGCCATGCGCGCCGCTGAAGTCGAGGGTGACGACCTGCGCCACGCCGTCGATGCCGTCGGTGACGGCCACGTCAGCCGCCAGCGAGGTGACATTGGTGAAATCGGCGGTGGTGAGATCGGTCTGGTCGCCGGTGCTCGCGGCAGTCAGCGTGACGCTGCCACCGCCGTTGTCGACCACGGTCCAGTTGCTGAAGCTTTCGCCGGCGAAGGCGGTCGCCACCTCGGCGGCGCTCTCGTCCCCGTCGAGCGTGACCGTGGTGCCGTCGAAATCGATCTGCGTGGTGCCAAGGGCGGCGGTGAAGGTCACCGTGACGACCTCGGGGGCCGCTGCGGTGTAGCCGGTCAGCGTGGGGGTGTCGTCGATCGCGGCCGGGGCCACTTCGGCGGTCTCCAGCGCGGCGTCGCTGATCGACGGATCGCCCTCGACGTCGCTGTCGATCCGGACCTGAAGTGCGCCACCGAAGAAGACCGCGCTGACGCCGTCGACCGCATCGACCTCTTCGGCGAGGCTGGCGCGATCGGTGGCCGCCGACACGTCGATCACAATCGGATCGCCCGCGTTCAGCGTCAGGGTCAGCGTTGCGGCGGCATCGGCCGTCTCGTCGTCGAGGATGGTGATGTTAACGTAGCTCGCGGACTCGGAATAGGCGGTCGTGTCCGAGCTGCTGACGAGCGCGCCGCTGCCGCTGTCGTTGAGCGCGCCGCTGGTGAAGGTCTCATCGGCGTTGCCGGTGATCACCAGAGTCCCGTCGCTATACGTGGCCGAGTAACCTGCGTCGGTGAACTCGTCGGTGGTGTTGAGCGTCGCTTCGAAAGATGCCCAGTCGGCGGCGGCGGGCAAGCCGCTGAGCGTCAGCGTCCCGGCATCCGAGGTGAGGGTGAACTCTGCCACATCGCCAGCGGCCTGACCGGTCACGTCGAAGGTGAGGGTCGGCAGCGTCTCGCTGTGCGCCACCGGGGTGCCCGGGGAGCCCAGCTCCACCGCCTCGGTGCCTTCGTCGAGCAGTGCCGGGGCGGAGATGTCATCGCCTGCCGTGGCGGTGATGGTCAGCGCGTCGTCGGCCCATGCAGCGGTGAAGCCTGCATCGCTGAAGCTGCTGTCACCGTTGAGAATGCTGGCAAGGGTGCTGCCGTTGGTGGCTGCCGAGACGTCGATGTTGATCGCGCCATTCTCGGAGCTTTCGAAGGTCAGCGTGCCGGCGGTCCCGGCTTGTGTGTTGGTGACGTCGAACACCACCGTCGAGAGCACCTCGGCATTGCCGTCGGTGTCGACCGACACGCCGGACGCGATGGTGCTGGCGGTAACCTCGAAGTCGGCAGTGGTGACATTGGTCTGGTCGCCGCCGGTCCGGGCGGTCAGGTTTACGGTGTCGCTATAGGTGCTGTCGACCACGGCGTCCCACGCGCCGGTGCCGTTGATCGCCGCGGCCACGGCGGCGGCGATGCCATCCGCGTCGAGCCCGGTGACGTCGATCTCCACACCATCGAAGGTGATGCTGTCGACCCCCTCCACGGCCTGGAACTGCACTGCGGCGGTCTCATCGGTCTCGGTCACGCCGGCGGTGTCGATGCTGACGGTGTAGGAGCCGCCGTCGATCTCGATCTCATCGCCGTCGGTGAAGTCGCTGCGCGCGCCCTCGGCCTTGGCGGTCAGGGTGAGGCTGCTGCCCACGGTGGCGGTGACATCGTAGCTCGACGCGCCATCTCCGCCGATGGCGGTGCCCGCCGCACTTGCGACATCGGCACCGCTGGCGTTCTCGCCCAGCGTGACCTCATCGCCGTCGAAGACGATGGTCTGGCCGCCGAGCATGCCCGAGAAGGTGACGCTGGTCACTTCCGAGGGGGCGTCGACCGCGGTCCAGCCCAGCGGTGTCACGACCACCGGTGCCTGGTTGCCGGTGCCCGACAGGGTGAGGGTAAAGGTCTGCGACACCGCAAGGCCTTCGGCGTCGGTGGCCGTGACTTCGATGTTGAGCGGCGCGTCGTCCCACTCCGCCGTCGGGGTGCCGGTGAAGGTGCGGCTCGCCTCGTCGAAGCTCAGCCAGTCGGGAAGATCGGCACCGCCCTCAAGGGTTGCGGTGTAGGTCAGCCCGGTGCCTTCGGCATCGGTCACCGTCCCGGCGGGAATCTGGTAGATGAAGCTTCCGGCGCCTTCGAAGTGCTGGTCGCCGATCTCGCTGGCGACCACCGGGGTGTCGTTGGTGCCGGTCAATGCGATGCTGAGCTGCTGCACGCTGGATGCGCCCTGCTCGTCGGAGACGCGCAGCACGAAGATGTCGTTGGCGGTCTGGCCTTCGACCAGCGCGTTGATCGCCTCCCAGTGGCTGGGGGTGTAGGTCCAGGCGTTGGTCTCGGTGTCGAGGGTCAGCACGCCGTAGCGGCCTTCCAGCGTCCAGACACCGTCGGTCAGCGTGCCACCGCGGATCGAGAAGGACAGGTCTTCGCTGTCGACGTCGCTGGCGGTGAGGCTCTGGGTCAGGCTGCCGGTGACGCCGAGGTCCGCGAGCGCGCTGTCGGTGGCGGCGGTCTCGGTGAGCGACACCGGGGTGAGGGTCGAGGTGAAGACCGGCGCGTCGTTCACCGCGGCGATCTCGCCCGCGATGCTGACGGTGGTTTCGCTGAACGGGCCATCGGCGGCGGGTGCCGTGGCATCGGTAAAGGCCGTGGCGGCACCATCGGTGTAGCCACCGTCATAGCTGCCATCGAGCGCATAGACGGTCAGCGCCGGCACGTCGCCGTTGTAATCCTCCGACGGCACAAAGCGCAGGCGGGCATCGGCGGCAAGGGTCAGCGCCGCATCGGTGGAAACGGCCGGCAGGTCGAGCCAGGTGCTGCCACCGTCGGTGCTGTACTGCCAGCTGCCTTCACCATCGGTGGCGTCGGCGGTGATGGCGATGCCGGCAAGCCCGTCTTCGGCGTCGGCGTCCGAGCTGATCGGCGCAAGCAGCGCCTCAACGGTGGCGCCGGTGTGCGCGGTGGAATCTTCCTGCACGCTGGGCATGTCGACGCTGGAGGCCGCCAGCACGATACGGTCGTTGACCGCGGTCACATCGATCTGCACCGATTGCGCGGTGCTCGAGGTGGCGCCTTCGTCATCGACGGCGACGACGCTGAACGCATCCAGCGTGCCGTTCTCGTCGGCCCCCGGCGTCCAATAGGCATTGAGCGTGTCGGTCAGCCGGTCGTTGGAGCCGACCGCCCAGGCGGTGGCGGTCTCGAGGCTGGTGCCGATCAGCAGCGTGCCGCTGGTCACCGCAGTGACCGTGAAGGCGACCACGGTGCCGTCGGAATCCGCCTCATCGGCCTGCGCGGCCAGATCGGCATAGGTGATCTCGACCTGCGTGTCCTCGATCGTGCTGTCGACCACGGCGATGTCGGTCAGCGTCGGTACGACGTTGGACGTCGGCACCTCTTCGACCGTCTCCGCCAGATCGGCGCTGCTCGCCGAGAACACATAGGCGAAGGAGAAGGTCTTGGATTCACCGGCGGCGAAATCGCCGAGATCGAAGCCCATGCCGATAACGGAATCGCTGTCGTAGCTGCCGTCTTCATCTACACCGGCCAGGTAGGTGGCCGGGTCGTAGCTCCAGCCCCCCGAGACGGCCGTGTTATGCTCAAAGCTGCTGTCCGAGTAGAGGCCCAGCACGCGGCCGCTGTTCGGGCCGGTCGCCAGCACGATGTCTTCGCCATCGATGCCTTCGGCACCGCGGGTGTTCTCGGTGGCGAAGGTCGAGGTCTGGGCATCGACATCGGGATCGATAAAGCGCGCATAGCTCACGTCGTAGACGGTGCTGTCGGTGGGGTTGCTCACCGTCACCGACATGGTGATGACCTGGGCATCGGGGCCGGCCAGCGTGTAGGTCTGCTCGACGATCAGACCGCCGAAGGTGCTGCTATAGGTGACCGAGCCCCAGGTGTTGCCATCCTCGGTGGTCAAATCCGTCGAAACCAGCACGGTGCCCGCAGTCGCTGCGCCGTTAGAGGACGAGTTCAGCTCGGTATAGAGGCTACCGTTGGCGCTCAGGCTGAAACCCTCATAGGCCGTGCCCGGAGTCAGCCAGTCCGCGGTCGAGACGAAATTGCCGGTGCCATCGGGATCATAGAAGATGCCCGGGGTGGTGTTGCCGCCATAGCCCAGCGTGCCGTCGTCGGAATAGCCGAAACGCACGTAGCGGTTCTGCAGGATACCGCTGGCCAGCACGCCCTCGAACTCGGGCACTTCCAGCGCGGCCGAGCGCAGCGCGCCCGAGGTCACCGACAGGTCCCACGAACCGCCAAGCGCCGCCGCGCCCACCGGACCTTCGGCGGCGGCCACTACAGAGCCGGTCAGTTCGGCAAAGCGCGCCACGAAGGCGCCGCCGGTCTCGCCGGCACCGGTGCGGCAGCCGTAAAGCAGGATGTCGCCGCCGCCGAGCGCTTCCCCAAGCGCGGCCAGCGTGTCGGCGTAGTGATCAAGAACCGCAACGTCGAAAACTCGGCCGCCGAAGACCAGCGCACCGGGGGTACCGTGAGTGATGACGTGGACCGTATCCACCGGGCCGCGCGCGCTCAGCGCATCGGCCATCGTCTGCAGAGGGTCCGAGGCTTCGTCAATTCGAATAACCTCGCATTTCGATTTCAAAGCCATCGAAAAGATATCGAGATCGGGAGCCGCCCCATCGATAAAAACGATCTGGGTTTTATTGCGCGCGAAATTCGACATTTTTACTCTCCACAGGTATAGAGCAGGGCCGCTGGACACCGCGCGAACCCCGGGAAATTTTGTTCAATTCTTGGCAATCCGGCACACGTCGACTGTCTCCGCACAAACATCAATGCGCGCGAAAGCACATGCCTCCGGACACGCCGGACGGCATTTCGTTTACTGGATTTTATGAGATTTTTTCCTCGGCCCGTCCCCTGAGCCTGAGGTCTCGCCCCTTACTATTTAACACTTTACTCGATCACACACTGCGATCCCCAGCTTTGATTAACGTTCGTTAACAACTCCGTCAACAATCAGTGTCCGGCGAAATATCACTTTTTGCATTCCAGGTTTGGTATGTGATCGCACCCGCACAACCAGCGTTTGTATTCCCATGCGCAACAGTGGAAACCGCCCCAGAACGCGGATCTTTCTGCCGCAAAATTGCCACATTTGACCCTTCGGGGCATCCCGAGTTCGCTTTTCTATTTGCCTTACGATTCATCGCTCCAGCAGCGCACACGAAATGTCGCCTATGCGACATTTCTCTGGAGTAATTCACTGGTCCGACCGCGCGCAGCAAATAAGCAGAAAATCCCGCAGCAAATCGAATACCCGCGGCGGCCTCTTTTCGAGCCCGCGTTTTGCCTCTAGATAAGCGTCTCTCACCGTGAAGATTGGCGTCGTACTAAGTTCTCATGCCCAGCCCTGACCTCGCGCCGCGCGCTGCCGCCGGCTCCTCTGCAAGCTCACCCGCCACCGCGCCGCAAGGCGGCACGCTCTGGCTGCATGTGGGCACCCATAAAACCGGCACCACGTCGATCCAGCGCGCGCTGCGGCTGCGCGAGACGGCGCTGCGCGAGGCCGGTCTGCGGCGCTACCCGCAGGATAACGCCTGGGGGCTGGCCAATCTCTTCATCCGCGCCGGACTGCAGACCACGCCGCGGGTCAAGAAGAAGGTGCAACCCGCCGACCCCACAGCACTGCACCAAGAATTAAATGCCGCACATTGGCAGCTCGGCGGCGCCGACATGATCGTCAGCAGCGAAGAGTTCTGCCTGCTGCGCGAGGCGGCGGAGGCGGAGACGCTGCTGTCGACGCTGGGCCAGAAATTCACCCGCATCGTGCCGATCCTCGTGCTGCGCAACGATGCCGACTGGCGCGCCTCGCGCCGCGACCAGCTGAGCAAGAACGACATGTGGGATCTGCAAAAGGCGCTACCCGACGCCGCCAGCACCGACGGCGAATGGTATTATGACCGCGAGGCGCTGCGCGCCTTCTGGCGCGCGATCGGCCCGCTGCGGGAGATCGATTACGATGCCGCGCTGGCGGAGCAGGGCACGATCCTGCCGCAGTTCGCCGCGGCGATCGACCAGCCGGGGCTGTTCGACGATCTCGATCTGCACCTCAACCGCCGCACCACAGGCTAACCGCCCCTTCCCCGGCCAATGCCCGGCCTCACCCCAACCAAACCGCGCTTTCCAGCACCCGCCGGACCACCCCGGTCTGGCCTGAGACCCCCATGCGGGCGTAGACCTGCTTGGAGGTGCTGCGCGCGGTCTCCAGCGTCCAGCTAAGGTCCCGCGCCGCCTCGGTGAGGCTCAGCCCGTCGCAGAGGCAGGCGGTCAGCCGCGCCTCGCTGCGCGACAGGCCGAAGGCGGCCGCCAGCCGTTCCGGCGGCAGGTCCCGCGCCGAGAGGTCCCGGCGCAGCCGCCCGACCAGTTGCGGGCTGCCTGCGAGCACCTCTCGGGTCAACGCCAGATCCAGCCGGGGCGCGGCGCTCAGTGTCATCCGTTGCGCGCCGCCCTGCGCCGCAGCCGCCAGCGCCTGCCGCAGCGCCTGCGCCACCGGGCCAGGCAGCGCCAGCCGCCCGTCGGCGCGCAGCCCGATCCCCGCCGCGTCGCGCAGCTGCTCCGCCAGCCCCGCCGCCATGGCGCTGACCTGCCCCGAGGCGGTGAAAATGATCCAGCCCGCGCCGAGCGCGGCGCCGATCTGCCGGTCGAGCGCGGCATGGGCGCGCTCGCGCACAAGCTGCCGCCAGCCGCTCAGCGCCGGGCCCAGATGCGGCGTGAGCGCCGACAGATGCAGCCCGTCCGTGGCGCGAAAATCCTCGCCCGTGCGCTGCAGGCTCAGCAGCGCCAGCCCGCCCTCGTCGAGCCGCAGCCGCAGCGCCCGGAGCGGAGCGGCCTGCGCGGGCGCGCCCGGCGGCAGCGGCAGATCGACCTGCGAGTAGACCCGCCCGGTGCGCATGCGCTCCAGCGTGTCCTCGCCCGGCCCCGGGCCCCCTGCCCCGACCCGCCAGCAGCGGGCGGCGCCCGCCCCCGGCACCCCCTGCAGCCGCAGCTCGGCGCTGCCCGCCTGGGTGATCTGCGCCAGCAGGCCGAGGAAATCCGGCCAGAGATCGCCGGAGAGATCCTCCTCTGAGGTGCCGCCGCCCCCGGGCGCGCTGCCCAAAGAGGCGGCAAACATCGCCCGCAGCAGGGCCGTTTCATCAGACATTGCAGCGCTTTCCCGCTTTTCTGCGCAACTACCCCCCATATGGGGGGTTATCGGCGCAAACCGCAAGGCTAGCTCTCGGGGTCAATTGAGTTCTGACAGAGACCCCCGATGGACAGTAAAACCCTCACCCACCTGCAGCGTCTGGAAGCGGAAAGCATTCACATCCTGCGCGAGGTCGTCGCCGAGGCCGAGAACCCGGTCATGCTCTACAGCGTCGGCAAGGACAGCGCCGTCATGCTGCATCTGGCGAAAAAGGCCTTCTACCCCTCGCCGCCGCCCTTCCCGCTGATGCACGTCGACACCACCTGGAAGTTCCAGGACATGTACAAGCTGCGCGACAAGGCGGCCAAGGACGCAGGCATGCAGCTGCTGGTCCATCAGAACCCCGAGGCGAAAGAGCGCGGCATCAACCCGTTCGACCATGGCGCGCTGCACACCGACATGTGGAAGACCGAAGGCCTCAAGCAGGCGCTCGACAAGTTCGGCTTCGACGTGGCCTTCGGCGGCGCCCGCCGCGACGAAGAGAAATCCCGCGCCAAGGAGCGGGTGTTCTCCTTCCGCTCGGCCAACCACCGCTGGGATCCGAAGAACCAGCGCCCCGAGCTCTGGCGGCTTTACAACGCGCGCAAGGCCAAGGGCGAGAGCGTACGGGTGTTCCCGATCTCCAACTGGACCGAGCTCGACATCTGGCAGTACATCCATCTCGAGGGCATCGAGATCGTACCGCTGTATTTCTCGGCGCCGCGCCCGACGGTGGAACGCGACGGGCTGATCCTGATGGTCGACGACGACCGCTTCCCGCTCAAGGACGGCGAAGAGCCGGTGATGCGCTCGGTGCGCTTCCGCACGCTGGGCTGCTACCCGCTGACCGGCGCGGTGGAGAGCGAGGCGCAGACGCTGCCGGAGGTCATCCAGGAGATGCTGCTGACCACCACCTCGGAACGCCAGGGCCGCGCCATCGACCACGATCAGGCCGCCTCGATGGAGAAGAAGAAGCAGGAAGGCTATTTCTGAGCGCGCCTGAAACGCCGCGCCAGCCTCCCTTCCAGCCCCTCATTTTCAGGTACACGCCATGACCACCCAGGACCCTATCTACAAGACCGACGCGCTGATCGCCGAGGACATCGACGCCTATCTCGAGGCGCATCAGCACAAGACCATGCTGCGCTTCATCACCTGCGGCTCGGTGGATGACGGCAAGTCGACGCTGATCGGCCGTCTGCTCTACGACAGCAAGATGATCTTCGAAGATCAGCTCGCCGCGCTGGAATCCGATTCCAAGCGTTCGGGCACCCAAGGCGAAGAGATCGACTTCGCGCTGCTCGTCGACGGGCTTGCCGCCGAGCGCGAGCAGGGCATCACCATCGACGTCGCCTACCGCTTCTTCGCCACCGAAAAGCGCAAGTTCATCGTCGCCGACACCCCCGGCCACGAGCAATACACCCGCAACATGGTGACCGGCGCCTCCACCGCCGATCTCGCGGTGATCCTCATCGACGCGCGCAAGGGCGTGCTGACCCAGACCCGCCGCCACAGCTATATCGTCAACATGCTGGGCATCCGCCACGTGGTGCTGGCAGTGAACAAGATGGATCTGGTGGGCTACGACCAAGAGACCTTCGACAAGATCGTCGCCGATTACCGCGCCTTCGCCGAGAGCATCGGCATCGAGGCGTTCACCCCGATCCCGATCTCGGGCTTCAAGGGCGACAATATCACCGGCCCGAGCGAGAACACCCCGTGGTACGAGGGCCCCGCCCTGCTGCCGCTGCTGGAAGAGGTCGAGGTCGAGGACAGCCGCGAGCAGACCGGCCCGTTCCGCATGCCGGTGCAATGGGTGAACCGCCCCAACCTCGATTTCCGCGGCTTCGCCGGGCTCATCGCCTCGGGTCAGGTGCGCCCCGGCGATCCGGTGCGGGTGCTGCCCTCGGGCAAGACCTCGACCATCGCGCGCATCGTCTCGCTTGAGGGCGACCGCGAGCTGGCGGTGGCCGGCGAGTCGGTGACGCTGACGCTGGCCGATGAGATCGACTGCTCGCGCGGGCAGGTGATCGTGGCGGCGCAGGCGCCGCTCGAGGTCGCCGACCAGTTCGAAAGCACGCTGGTGTGGATGGACGAGCACGAGCTGCTGCCCGGCCGCGCCTATTGGCTGAAGATCGGCACGCAGACCGTTTCGGCCACCGTCGCCGAGCCCAAGTACGAGGTCAACGTCAACACCCAGGAGCATCTGGCCAGCAAGACGCTCGATCTCAACGCCATCGGCGTGGCGAACATCACCACCGACCGCGAGATCCCCTTCGCGCCCTATGCCGAGAACCGCGATCTGGGCGGCTTCATCCTAATCGACAAGATCACCAATCACACGGTCGCCGCGGGCATGCTGAACTTTGCCCTGCGCCGGGCGCAGAACGTGCATTGGCAGGCCACCGACATCGGCCGCGATCACCACGCCTCAATGAAGCACCAGAAGCCCGCCGTGCTCTGGCTCACCGGCCTCTCGGGCTCGGGCAAATCCACGATCGCCAATATCGTCGAGAAGAAGCTGGCGCGGATGAACCGCCACACCTTCCTTCTGGATGGCGACAACGTGCGGCACGGGCTGAACAAGGATCTGGGCTTCACCGAGGCCGACCGCGTCGAGAACATCCGCCGCGTCGGCGAGGTCGCCAAGCTGATGACCGATGCCGGTCTCATTGTGATCACCGCCTTCATCTCGCCGTTCCGCTCGGAGCGCGACATGGTGCGCGGCATGATGCAGCCGGGTGAATTCGTCGAGGTGTTTGTCGACACGCCGCTCGAAGTGGCCGAGAGCCGCGACGTGAAGGGTCTTTATGCCAAGGCACGCTCGGGCCAGCTGAAGAACTTCACCGGCATCGACAGCCCCTATGAGCACCCGGAATCCCCCGAGATGCGCATCGACACCACCGAGATGACCGCCGAGGAAGCCGCCGACGCGATCATCGCCCGGCTGATCCCGTAAGCGGGAAATTTTCCCAAACGATTTGAAACGGGCCGCGCAGATGCGTGGCCCGTTTTGCTTTTGGCGCACCAGCACAACTCGTCTCGCCGAGCCCCCTGCCCCCCTTGCCCCCCTTGCCCCCTTGCCGAGCCCGGCGCGGGGCGGCACACAGGGGCGGCAAGGCGCGGCGGGTGTTGCACCGCGGCGCAAACAGGCCTTCTATGGCGGGAGAGCCTGCCGGCCGGCAGGTCCGGGTGAAAAGGATAATCGGTGCGCACACTTACCCCTGTCATTCTCTGCGGCGGGTCGGGAACGCGGCTCTGGCCGCTGTCGCGGCAAAGCTTTCCCAAGCAGTTCGCCCGGCTCATCGACCCCGACAGTCTGTTCCAGCAGACCGCGGCGCGGCTGGCCGGTGCCTCTGGCTTCGCCCGGCCGGTGGTGGTGACCAACTCGGATTTCCGCTTTCTGGTGACCGAGCAGCTGGCGCAGATCGGCCTCGACCCCGGCGCCATCCTGATCGAACCCGAGGGCCGCAACACCGCGCCCGCGGTGCTTGCCGCGGCGCTGCATCTGCACGAGAAAGACCCCGAGGCAGCGATGCTCGTCGCCCCGGCCGATCACCGCATGCCCGATACCGCCGCCTTCCATGCGGCGCTGGCGCGCGGGCTGCCAGCGCTGGAGCGCGGCAAGCTGGTGCTCTTCGGCATCCAGCCCGACCGCCCCGAGACCGGCTTTGGCTATCTCGAACTCGACACCACAGAAAACACCCCGGAAAACAGCACCCAAAGCGGCACCGTGCCGCTGCGGCGCTTCGTTGAAAAGCCCGACGCCGCCACCGCCGCAGCGATGCTGGCGCAGGGCAACTTCCTGTGGAACGCCGGGATCTTCCTGTTCCGGGTGAAAGACATTCTTGCCGCCTTCGAGGCGCATGCGCCGCAGCTTCTGGCACCGGTGCGCGCAGCGGTGGCGGGTGCCGAGGTGGACCTCGGGTTTCTGCGGCTGGCCCCGGGCCCCTGGGCCGAGGCCGAGGACATTTCGATCGATTACGCGGTGATGGAGAAATCCCCCGACCTCGAGGTGGTGCCCTTTGACGGCGGCTGGTCCGATCTCGGCGGCTGGGACGCCATCTGGCACGAGATGGACCAAGACGACGCGGGCGTCGCCACCTCCGCCGGGGCGACGGCGATCGATTGCGAAAACTCGATCCTGCGCTCGGAATCCGAGACTCTGGAACTGGTCGGCATCGGCCTCAGCGACATCATCGCCGTGGCAATGAACGACGCCGTGCTGGTGGCCAGCAAGGACCGCGCGCAGGACGTGAAGAAAGCCGTCGCGGCGCTGAAGGCCAAGGGTGCGAAACAGGCCAGCGAGTTTCCGATGGACCACCGGCCCTGGGGCTGGTTCGAAAGCCTCGCGGTGGGCAGCCGTTTTCAGGTCAAGCGCATCCATGTCCACCCCGGCGCGGCGCTGTCGCTGCAAAGCCATGTACATCGTTCGGAACATTGGATCGTGGTCGAGGGCACGGCGCGGGTCACCGTCGACGGCGAGGTGAAGCTGGTCACCGAAAACGAGAGCATTTACGTGCCCCTCGGGGCGGTGCATCGGATGGAGAACCCCGGCAAGATGCCGATGGTGCTGATCGAGGTGCAGACCGGATCCTATGTCGGCGAGGATGACATCGTGCGCTACGAGGACGTTTACGCCCGCGGTCAGGGTGCCAAGGGCTGAGTGAGCCGCCCGGGAAAGGATCTCCGCTGATGGCACCCAAATTTGGAACCAGCGGCCTGCGCGGCCTTGTGGTGGAACTGACGCCCGAGCTGGTGGCGGACCATGTGCGCGCCTTTGCCAGCGCCTGCGATCACGGCGGCACGCTCTGCGTCGGGCAGGACCTGCGCCCCTCCAGCCCGCGCATCGCCGGTGACATCATCTCTGCCGCCCGCGCCGAAGGGCTGCGGGTGATCGATTGCGGCGCGCTGCCAACCCCGGCGCTGGCACTGGCCGCGCAGGAAGTGGGCGCCGGGGCGATCATGGTCACCGGCAGCCACATCCCCGCCGACCGCAACGGGCTGAAGTTCTACA
Organism: Salipiger sp. ABN3_019; assembly: GCF_056158605.1. Lineage (NCBI taxonomy): Bacteria > Pseudomonadati > Pseudomonadota > Alphaproteobacteria > Rhodobacterales > Roseobacteraceae > Salipiger > Salipiger sp. ABN3_019. The sequence continues at coordinate 57,500 of NZ_JBSWTP010000005.1, read as the reverse complement.
CCCGCTCGGGTGAGATCACCAAGGCCGACGAGGCGGCGATCTCGGCGGCGCTCGGGCGCCCGGCGGGCAGCGCGGAAGGCACGCTGGCGCAGGACCCGCAGGCCGCCGCCCGTTTCGTCGCGCGCTACACCGGCACGCTGGGGAGCACGGCGCTGGCGGGCAAGCGCATCGGCCTTTATGCCCATTCCGCCGTCGGCCGCGACGATCTGCGGGCGATGCTCGAAGGCCTCGGCGCCGAGGTGCTGGAACTGGGCCGGTCGGAGCAATTCATCCCGGTCGACACCGAGGCGGTGGCCCTCGAGACCCGCGCGCAGATCAAGGCCTGGGTCGCCGAGCATGGGCTCGACGCGCTGGTGTCGACCGATGGCGACAGCGACCGGCCGCTGCTGGCCGATGAGACCGGCACAATCGTGCCCGGCGACATCATGGGCCAGATCACCGCCGAGGCGCTGGGGGCGGAGGCGGTGGTCACCCCGATCTCCTCGAACTCCGGCGTCACCCGCAAGGGCTTTGGCAAGGTGCTGACCACCCGCATCGGCTCGCCCTTCGTCATCGCGGGTATGGAAGAGCTCGGCGGCAAGGTCGTCGGCTATGAGGCGAACGGCGGCTTTCTGCTGGGCTTCGAAGCCGCCGGCCCCGACGGCACATTGGCGCCGCTGCCCACCCGCGATTGCATGCTGCCGCTGATCACGGTGCTGATCGCCGCCGGGGAGGGCCCGCTCTCGGCCCGCGTCGCCGCCGAGCCGCCGGTGGTCACCATGGCCGACCGGCTGCAGGAGGTGCCGCAGGAGGCCTCGCAGCCCTTCGTGGCGAAGCTGCGCGAGGACGCGGGCGCGCGGGCGGAGTTCCTGTCGCAGCTCAGCGCCGAGGAGGCCGCCTGCGATCTCACCGACGGTGTGCGCATGACGCTCAGCGATGGCCGCATCGTCCATGTGCGCCCCTCGGGCAACGCGCCGGAACTGCGGCTCTACGTCGAAGCCTCGGACAGCGCCGGGGCCGAAGAGCTGATGGCGACGGGTCTGGACGCATTGCGCCGCGCGGTGCTGGGCTGACCTCTGCGGAGACCTCAGCGCCATCCACGCGCCGCGCTCCGGAGCCGCTAACGCCTTCCAGCCGAACGGCAAACCCACCCCAAAGCACGCAAACGTGAAGACCCGCTTGGCCCATCAGGGCCAGTCGGTTTGAAACTCTCCGGTTCTGCCGCCGTGACTTCGCCATGTGACCAGTGATGACAGAGGAGATCACACATGGCCCATCTGGCTTCGTCCTACACGTCCTTCGAGACATTTCTGTCCCGTGCGGACGCCTATTGGACCGTCGATTTTAATGCGCTGAACAGCTCTGGCGTGAACGCAACCGCGATCCTCGCGGTGGAAACCGAGGAGGACGGCTCGTCCTATCTCAACGTGGCGATCACCGGCACCGGGCTGACCCCGTCGCAGACCCACGCGCAGCACATACACGGCCTCTTCGACGAGGACGGCAACCCGCTCAACTCCACCGCCCCGACGCTGGCCGATGACGCAGATCGCGACGGCATGGTCGAGGTGCTCGAGGGGCTGGGGCAATATGGCGACGTGCTGCTGCCGCTGATCTCGGGCGGTGCTATGCCGATGGCCGATGCGACCGGCCTGCTGTCCTTCGTGCAGAGCTACGATCTGACCGACGATGAGAATTTCTTCAGCCCGGTGTCGATGACCGATTACACCGCCGAAGACATCATGCCGCTGACCCTGCGCGAGATCGTGCTGCATGGCGTCGATGTGCCTGACGGCATCGGCGAGGGCACCGGCGGCGAAGTGGACGGCGGGACGAACGGCTATACCGGCATCCTGCCCGCCGCCGCCGGCGACATCGAGAGCGCCAGCCTGGACGAGGCCCTGGCCCTGCTTGCGCAGCAGCGCGCCACCGCCTCCACCAGCACCACGCTGACCGATGGCGATGACATGTATGACGCTGGCGCCGGTGACGATGTCATCAACGGCAAGGGCGGCGATGACAGCCTCAATGGCGGTGCCGACAATGACACGGTCATAGGCGGCACCGGGCGCGATGTGCTCTCCGGCGGCGGCGATGACGACCTCGTCGATGCCGGGATCGATGATGACAACCAAGCCGATGCCGCCGACGATGGCGCTGCGGGCAGCCTGAGCCTTGCCGATTACGACAATGGGCTCGCGGGCGGCGCGGGCGACGATATGATCCATGGCCGTGACGGCGACGACATCATCACCGGCGATGACGACAGCCGCGTCTCGGAGGCGCTTGGGCTGACCTTCGACCCCGAGGCCGATGGCGCCGATACGATCTACGGCGGCGCGGGCAATGATGAGATCCACACCGGCAGCTGGGCCGATGGCGATCAGGGGCTGGAGAATGCCTCCACCGGCATGATGTCCGACTGGGCCTCGGGCGGCATGGGCAATGACATCCTGCGCGGTGCTGGCGGCGATGACACGCTCTACGGCAACGAGGGCGCGGACAATATCGGCGGCGGCGGCGGCAATGACATGATCTACGGCGACTTCATGTCGCCCGGCTCGGCCGAGATGGCCTCCGGTCAGGTTATCCGCCTCTACCAGGCCGCCTTTGACCGCGCGCCCGACGCGGGCGGTTTCTACAACTGGACGGAACGGCTGGTCACCGAGAGTTTCACGCTGAAGCAAGTGGCCGCGGGCTTCACCGGCAGCGCTGAATTCGCTGCCGACTACGGAGATTTCGCCAACGGCGACTATGTTCAGGCGCTGTATAACAACGTGCTGGGCCGTGACGCCGACGCGAAAGGGCTGGAGAATTGGACCGAGCGCCTCGACACCGGCCTGATGAGCCGCTCCGAAGTGTTGATCGGCTTCTCCGAAAGCGCCGAGTTCCGTGCTTCGATGGCAGATGACATCGAGGAGTGGATCATGGCGCAGGGTCCCGACGATGTGCTGATGGGCAACGGCGGCGACAACATGCTTTCGGGCGGCCTGCTGTCAGACCGCTTTGTCTTCTCCACCGACGCCGGCAGCAGTCACCATGTGGTTGATCTTGAGAGCTGGGATATGCTCGATTTCAGCGCTTTCGGCTACGCCAGCGCCGACGACGCCATGGCGAAGATGATGCAGGAGGGCGACGATCTGGTCTTCATGGATCAGGACGTGACGGTCACCCTGCAGGATCAGACGCTGGACAATCTCACCGACGAGATGATCCTGATCTAAGAGACAATGCGAGCACGGCGGGACCTCCTGCCGTGCTCTTTTCGGGTATGACCGGCAGTCTCTTAGGTGGGATTGACGTTCGCCTGTCTCACGAAGGCGTCATCCGCAGCCATGCCGGGAAGCAGACCGGGCGCGCCGCTTTCGTTCAGCCTGTCGCGCGCCCCTCTACCCGCGATAGTGCCAGAGCCGTGCGAGCAGGAGTTTCAGCCGCCCCCAGTTCCGCCGCGCCGCCAAGGCCAGCGGCCCTGCCGAGCCGTAGAGCGGCATGACCCAATCGTCCGGAACCTGGTCTTCGGTGAGCTTCACCAACGCGGAATTGAACGTGCTATCGACAACTTTCGCGGGCCGTTTCAGAAATCTTGCGTTGGTCTGGCAGATAACGATGTCCGGGCGTTCGGCCCGCACCACATCCATGATGGGCATCGTGGACGGCGAATTGATCCGCACGACCTTCGCGAAAATGTCCGACATCACCTTGGACAGAGCCTCGCCGGAACTGCCGCCAAACAGCAGGATTTTTTCCGGCCGCAACGGCGCGCCATTTTCGAAGATCTGGATATGCCCTGACCCGTTGACCCCATTGTCAAAGACCATCGAGACGTGCTGCCCCTGCCGCACCCAGTCTTTTTTCACACTCCTGTGCGGGGGATGCATTTTCGATCCCAGATCCCCGACAACCTCCAAGTTGCGAAATTTCGGCGAAAACCCTTCCATGAAGTCCAGATCGAACCGCTCGAGAATGTCCTGCACGCAGACCCAAGCCCCCCGATCGCTCCAGTGGGTGTCGGTCTTGATGTAGTTGGCCCGCGCCTCGCGCAGCCGCGAGATCGGGCAGACGACCCCCCCGCCCGGTTGTTCACCAGCCTGCTCACCGGCGAAAATCATGGCAGATTTCACCGTCTCCAGAAGAGAGACCGAGGCGGGCACAAAGGGGTGAAGCTCGGGAAATACATCCTCTTTCGAGGGCGCAATCACCATGCAGAATTTCGCACCGGCCTTGTCAACGGCCTTGGTGGCCTCTTTCGCGAACCGCGCCCAATCTGCTGCGTCGCGCTTTGTAACAGGATTGCGGCCGGTGAACAGATCTTCGGACTTGTTAAAATCCCCGCACAAAAACAGCCAGTTATCCTTGCCTGCGAGAACTTGCTGAAGCTGCACCGGTGCGATCTCGAGCAGCGGCTCATCGCGGCCGCCAGCGCGCAGTGCGATCGTCAGCCCACGCGTAACATCGGCCTCGAAGACAAACCCGCAGGCTGTCTGCTGATCTTGGAGCCCTTGTTTCTTGTAGTGCGCAACAACATCGGGTCGATTCAAATTCAGCGGGATAATCCGACTTGGTTTGCCCGCCTCCTCAATCACCAGACAGGCCTCAGCTTCGGTGCGGCGCACCCAACCTTTGATCCGGAGATTTGCCAGGGTCGGCTTTTTAAACGGCCCAAGGTCTGGCGTATCGAGATGAACCCGCCGCGTGGAACAAGGCGTGGCGTCCAGCTTGAAGAGCGCCGCCCTATCGGCGCGAATACGGTCATAGAGGCTGCGCGCCTCGGCGAAATCCCTGTGCGTCTCGCAGGCTGCGGCAAGAAGGCGCTCGGCCTCGCTGTAGCGCGCGTTTTCCCAAAGCAGATTGGCAAGGCCGAGGGTGTCTTTCTTACCCAAGGATATTGCGGATATCGCGGCCGGATCTTCGAGAATGGAGGAGGCCAGCTTCTCGAGGCGCTCGATCCGAGACCCGTCTACACTCTTCACCACGATCGTCTCCAATAGGTCAGGATCCTGTTTCGGCATCGAGAACGCCCAAGATCATGTTTCGCTTTCTGTATCCCGTCGCAGATCGCTGCGAAAGTCTGGGCAGGCAGCCGCCGCCCCTGACCGGACCGACCGTCCTGCAGCGGCGGCGCGATCATCGCCGAGAGGCGCCGCGCCCGAACAGCGCCCGGAGCGCCGCTAACCTGCCCTCCCCCCTCTGCCGCGGCGCGGCAGGGGACCCGGGGGGCTCGCGGGTCTGCCCCGTGTCGATCTCCGTGCCGATCCCCATCTCGATCCCCTCGGCGATCGCCTCCTCGTCGCAGATGATGGCGGCGGCGCTGGCGTCGGCGCGGCGCTCGGCCTCGGTCAGCGTAGGCAGTCCTTCCGGCCCCGAGGGCACCTCTGTCGCGCCGCCCTCGGTATAGGCCGCCACAAAGCAACGCATGGCATGTGCGACCCCCAGCCGGTTCACCTCGCGCTGGTCGGCCTCGTAATAGAGCCCGCCGGTGGCGCTGGCGGTGATGATCTCGAACGACGGGAAGTAATCGACGAACTCGAAGCGATCGCAGGCCTCCTGCGCCGCCACCCGCAGCACCGCCTTGCTGTAGCAGGTCGAGGTCAGCACATGGCGCGGCTCATAGGTGGCGATGAGCGGCACCGGCGAGACGGTCAGCAGCACCCGCACGCCGGGGTTCACCGCGCGCAGCCGGGTCAGCACGTCGCTCAGCGCGGCGCTGGTCTCGGCCACGCTGAAATTGTGGAATTCGTGCCGCGCCGGATCGAAGCTGCCAGCCACCACCCCCGGCGCCAGCGGCAGCACGCTGCCATCGCCGCGCACCCGCCAGGCCTCGGTCAGCCCGAGGGTGAAGACGAAGACATCGGCGCCAAGGAACATCTCGCGCACCGCCGCCAGATGATCGCGCCGCGCCGCCGCCACCGCATCGGGGCTGTCATAGCCCGTAGGCTCGACCTGCGGCCGGTAGGGATCGACATAGCGCCCGTCGGGCCGCTGCCAGGCGGGCTCGGCCAACGCCCGGCCCTCGACGGCCTCGTCGAAGATCTGGCCAAGCTGCTGCACCGTGTAGAGATTGCCGAAGCGCGCCGAGAACACCCCAAACTGCCGCGCCGCCCGCTCTGGCTCCGGCAGGTCAGCGCCATCCTCGGGCACGAAATACCGAAACCCAAGCTCGGAGATCCGCCGCGAGATATGCTGGGCGAAACAGCTGCCAGCGGTGGCCAGCTTCATCTGCGGGGTGATGCGGAAGCTCGGTGCCACCACCGGGTCGATCCGATGCGGCTCGACCCGCGACACCGCCCGCCGCCACAGCTGGTGATCCGGCACATCGCGATAGGGGTTGCTCATTGGTCTCTCCCTCAGGCCCCGAAGCGGCCCAGAGCCCGCTCTTGGAACCGCGTCAGCTTGGCGCTGAAGGCCGCGGCCGGGCGCAGCCCCGCTGCCTCATGCGCCGCATAGACCTCGAAACTCTGGCGGAGGAACTGCGGCAGGTCCAGCAGCCGGTCCTTGCCGCTCATCTTGAACAGCAGGCTGCCGCGGGTGCCGCAGGCTTCGGCGATCTCCGGGTAGCAGGGAAACACCGCGCCTTGCGCCAGCATATCGCGCGGCACGATGTCATAGGCCAGCGGCTCGGCCCCCAACTGCCGCGCCACCAGCCGCGCCAGATCGAGCAGGCAGCGCGCCTGCGGGTGGTTGATCGTATACATAAAGCAGCCGCCGCGCAGCCAGCCGAGAAACGGCCCGGCCAGATCGATCCCCTGCTCGGCGAAGCGCGACAGCAGCAGCGCCTTCTGCCGGTCCCATTCGTCGAAATAGCCCAGTTCCTGATAGACTGGGCCGCGGTAGAGCCGCAGCGTCTCCGCCTCGGACAGGCCGGCCTGCCAGGCGGCAAAGCCGATCAGCGAGTGATAGGCCCCATAGCCGCTCCGGATCTGCTGCCCGGCGGCATCTTCGAGATAGACCGTGTCGGGATGGTAGCCCGAGAAGAAGAAGGTCGGCACGGTGACGATGGGCTTGCGCGCCGCGAGCCGCGGCCCGAGCAGCTCGGCCACCCCCGGCAGCAGCACCAGCTGGTCGCTGCGTGCCGCGTCCTGCCGCAGCCGGGCAGGGTCGGCGCGGGCCTCGGCGATCTCATAGCCCTCGACCTCCAGCTCCGGACAAAGCAGCCGCAGCCCGACCACCAGACCCGGCGTGGCACAATTGGAGACCACCAGCACTTTGCTCATGCCCTGCGCCTCTCTGCCGGTCAGCCGGGGAACATGCGCCGGGCGTTCTCGTAGATCACCCGGTCGAGCCGGGTGAGCCGATCCAGCTCAGCATCGATCTCCGGGGTGATCTCTTCGCGCTCCACCGGCTCGAGATCGGGGTTGTCGGACCAGCCCTGCGACGACAGCGCCCAGGGCATCTGCTCGGGCATCGCCACGCCAAGCCTGCGGGTCACCTGAGCGAACAGCCCCGGCATATCCTCGGTAAAGCCGATGGTGTCGATGGTCAGCAGGTTGCGCATCGACACCCGCAGCGCCTCTTCGTCGCTCAGCACCAGCTCGCCGCGCGGGCCGCTCCAGTGCCGCCCGAGCAGGCTGCGGGCATAGAAATTATCAGTGTCGAGCGGCAGCCCGTCGGCGCGGTGGCGCAGGAACGCCAGCAGCCCCTTCTCCTTGGCCAGCCGCGGTCCTTTCAGATTGCGCGCCTCGATGATCTGCCACGAATGCGCGCGCCAGAAATGATACAGCGACAGCACCCGCGCCTTGGGCTCGCGCAGCACGGTGATGGTATAAAGCGGGCCGGGGATCAGCTGCAGCCGGGCGAAATCCATATGCGCCGAGAAATAGGAATAGCCCGCCAGCTGCTCTGGCGTGAAGCGATCAAAATTGCGGATGCGCTCGGGGCAGATCTCTGCGGCGTCAAACAGCGGCGCCAGGAACCGGTGCAGCGAGGTGCCGCCGGTCTTGGGGAAATGAAACAGGGCAACGCGCACGGGCGATCTCTCCGGAACTGCGGCGGAAACTGCGGCGGACTGGGGGTGGGCCTGCGAAACCGGCTGCGGCGAGCTTCTGCCGTGCCATTTGTTTCGCAGCGAAACAAGCGCGCGCCGCATCAGCCGCGCTCCTGCGCCTTGACCCAGCCGAGGAAGGCGGCGTCGGCATTGCCGAGGCGCGGACGGCCGGTCTCGTCCCACCAGCTGCGCCAGCGCGCCGCGAGCGCGTGGACGTCAGCGCCCGGTCGCAGGGCGCGGGCGGCGTCGAGCGCCTCGTCCGACAGATGCGGACCGACGGCGCTGCGCGGCGCGCGCTGACGCTCGACCACGATCATATCGCCCGGAGCCTCGCGCAGCAGGTAGTCGGGCAGATTGCCCTCGGCGATGATCTTGCGCAGCGCGGCGCGGAACACCCGCAGCGGCGCGGTGGAGCCGGCCTTTTTGTGCAGCGTGCCCACCGAGACCTGCCAGCTGCGCTGCCGCCCGCAATGTTTGCGCGCCAGCTCGTAGAGGCGACGCTCGAGCGGCTTGCGCAGGCGGAAGTAGTCGCGGCTGAGGGTCAGCACCGATTTCGCCAGCACCGCGCGGAACAGCCATTCCGAGAGCGTCACCGTCACCGAGATCATCCGCCCTCCGCGCGAGCGGCGCAGGATCTCCCAGCTGTCGATCAGCCCGAAGCCGCGGGTGGTCTCGATGCCCCCGGTCTCCATATTGGTGGTGATGCGGGTGCCAGCGAGCCGCTCGAAGGCCTCCTTGAGCCGGGCGTAGCCATCGCCCGAGGTGTCGCGGTTGGTGGCCACCATCAGATCATGCGCCTTGAGCTGCAGCGTGCGCGACACCTCGCGCCCGGCGTTCAGCGCCGCCATCAGCTGGCTGACGCAATAGATCAAGATGTCCTTGTCGTGGATCGTCGCCCGGCCCTTGACCGAGGGCGTGACCTCGAGCGTGATGCCATTATGCGCGTAGCTCAGCACCCGCCGGTCAGGCCGGGTGGAGAGCGAAAAAATCGGATGCTCCATGGTGCCCAGATCATCCTTCGGCGCGGCGTCGAAGAGATCGCACACGAAGAAATCGGCCCCGCCCGGCCCGTCGGTCGCCGGCACGCCGGAGGTCTGTTTCGCTGAAGCCATCGTCGTGTCGCACCTGCCCTGCCCCGGCCCCCAGCACCGGGAAAATACTGCGGATCTGCGCCCGCTGGTTATCGGGGTTTCAGTGACGCCCAGCCTAGGTTTCTCCGCCCTCCCCGTCCAGCCCAAGATCGGGGGATCGGAGTTGCTTTGGCGTGGGATCAGAGTCGCCTAAACGTGGGATCAGAGTCGCCAAGCCCAGATGCTGTGGCAAATTCCACATGATAATCAGATATTTGCGGTAAGCCTTCCCAGACCGTAACGAATAAACTAACAAAAAATAACAGAACCATTGGCAGAGCTGCGCCGATTTCAGCCTCTCTGACCAATAGGCAACCTCCCGAATCTGCTTAGAAATATCGCACGCGTGCAGCTTTTGCTTCCATGTTCGTCGTTTTTGAGTATCCTGATGAAAACGACGAACATGGAAGGTCGCGCAGGGACATGAAGGCGGAGACGAAAACCGAGCTGCCCCCCTATTTCAACATCGATCCCGACGCCGCGCTGAGCGCGCTTGGCGGGCCCTTCGAGACCGCGGAGTTCGCGGCCATCGCGCAGGCCTGCGAGGCCGGGCGCAGCGATCTCGCCGGGCGCGGCCTCGAAGAGAACGGCGGGCGCAGCCTGCGGCTGTTCTCCACATGGGAGATCACCCGTTACCTGATCCCCGTCGCGGTCGGCCATTTCCGGCGGGTGCTGAAGCAGAACCCCGAGCTGCCGCAGGGCCGGTCCGAGACCGAGGGCGGCGCCAAGTGGTTCACCTTCGAGGAGGTGCTGCGGCTGCGCGCGCATTTCGCCGCCGGTGGCTCGAAGACCAAGAACTATCTGCCGTGGCGCCCCGAGGGGCTGCCCGCCAAGATGGTCGCCGTGGCGAACTTCAAGGGCGGCGTCGGCAAGACCTCGACCTGCGCGCATCTGGCGATGAGCGCCGCGCTCGACGGCTACAAGGTGCTGGTGATCGACCTCGACAGCCAGGGCTCGATGACCTCGATCTTTGGCGGCAAGGTCGAGGATGAATGGCAGACGGTCTTCCCGCTGCTGGCGCGTCACTACGGTCGTCACCTGCAATCGGAGAACCAGCGTCGGATGGACCGGGGCGACCCGCCGGTGCCGCTCGACGAAACGCTCTCGGGCGCGCTGGAGGCGAAGGCGCAGGATCTGGTGCAGACCACCCATTGGCCGAACATCGATCTCATCGGCGCGCAGCTCAACCTCTATTGGGCCGAGTTCCAGATCCCCGTCTGGCGCATGCAGGCGCGCGGCTGGAAGCTCTGGGACGCGCTCACCGAGAGCCTCGAGGCCGACGGGCTGCTCGACGAATATGACGTGATCTTCCTCGATACCCCCCCTGCCCTCGGCTACCTGACGATCAACGGGCTGGCCGCCGCCGACATCCTGCTGGTGCCGCTCGGTGCCTCCTTCCTCGAGTTCGACTCCACCGGCCGGTTCTTTGACATGCTGCATTCGACCTTCTCGTCGATCGAGGAGGCCGAGAACATGGCCGCCCGGGCGCTGGGGCGTGAGGGGCTGAACTTCCAATGGGACGCGGTGCGCGCGGTGATCACCCGCTACGACGGCACCCAGCAGGCGGAACTGGCGGCGCTGATGCAGGCCTATCTCGGGCCGGTGCTCTCGCCGCACCGGCAGGATTACACCGCGCTCATCGGCCAGGCCGGCGAGCAGGTGCGCGGCATCTACGAGGCCGATTACCGCGACTTCAACCGCGAGACCTACGCCCGTGGCCGCGAGACTTTCGACGCCACCTATGCGGCTCTGAAGCAGCTGCTTCTGGGCAGCTGGCGGCGCGACGAACAGGCTCTGCGGGCCGCCGAATGAGACTCTGTTTCGCTGCGAAACAATTTTTTGGGCGGCGGGGTCACCCCGTCTTAACCATGTTCGGGTCGGCTCTGGGCCGGACCTTTTCCTGACAGGAGCAGACGGATGGCCAAGCGCAAGAGACTGACCCCGGTCGAGCCCACCCCGCTCGGAGCCGAGACCGGCCCGGCGGGATTGGAAACGAAATCCATGTTCACCGCCCCCTCGCGGCGGGCCGCGCCGATCTCCGATGTGGCGGCGGGTGCAGCGGCCAGCGCCGCGCTCGAGGAGTTGTCAGACCGCTGGGCGGCGGCGCGGCGCGACGGCAAGCTGGTGCTGGAGCTGCCGCTGGAGCAGGTCGAGCTGAACCATCTGGTGCGCGACCGCATGGCCGAGGATCCGGAGGAGGCGCAGGCGCTGCGCGACAGCCTGCGCGCGCGCGGACAGCAGACCCCGATCGAGGTGGTCGCCCTGCCCGGCCGCGCTGGCTATGGGCTGCTGTCGGGTTGGCGCCGCTGCCGCGCTTTGGCGGCCCTCCGCCAGGAGACCGGAGATGCGCGTTTTGGCACGGTGCTGGCGCTGCTGCGCCGGCCCGAGGATGGCCATGCGGCCTACCTCGCGATGATCGAAGAGAATGAGATCCGCGCCAACCTCAGCCATTACGAACGCGCCCGCATCGTGGTGAAGGCCGCCGAGCGCGGCATCTTCAACAGCGAGAAGGATGCGCTGGCGACGCTCTTTGCCTCGGTGCCGCGGGCGCGGCGCTCGAAGATCAATTCCTTCATTGGCATCGTCAGGGTGCTCGACAGCGCGCTGCGCTTCCCCGAGGCGCTGAGCGAACGCGCCGGGCTCGATCTGGCGCAGCAGCTGCGCGACCGCCCGCGGCTGGCGCAGGAGATCTCTGCCGCGCTGAAGGTCGAAGCCCCCGCCGATGCCGGGGCCGAGCGCGAGATCATCACCCGCTGTATGGCGGCGGGCCGCGCGGAGGAGGTCCCCGCTTCCGCGCCGCAGATCGAGAGCCAAACCCCGGCTGTAGAGCCGAAAGAACCGCCCGAGACCCTCGCGCAATGGCCCGGGCTCACCCTGCGCCGTCGTGGCGCGCGGCTCGAGATCTCGGGGCCTGCGGCGGATGCCGAGCTGGGCGCCGATCTCGCTGCCTGGCTTTCGGCGCGGATGGAGGGATAAGGCCTGTGTTTGGCTCTGGGGCAGGAAATGTTTCGCTGCGAAACAATTTCGCAGGCGGCGGCGCTGTGGCCTGTGAACACCGGGCGCGCGGGGTGCGGTCCTGCATGCTTGCGCTGCCCTGCCCTGCCGCCTAAGCCGTAGCAACGGTTTCAAGGAGACGATTTTTGCTGCTCGCCCGGGTTTATCGCATCTTCCTGCGCTACGCGGAGATGAACATCGAGCTGGATCGTCCCGGCGCAGTTTTGCGCGACGAGACCGGCGCGTCCTATGGCGAGATCACCCGCATCGCCCTGCGCCGCCACCGCATCCATGTGGAAGGCTGGGCCGAGGCGGCGCGCATCGGGCTGGCGGTCAACAGCACCCGCGCCTGGGTGGTGCCCGATCTAGTGCAGGCAGGCAGCGCGCGGCGCGGCTTTGCGCTGGATATCCCCTGCGAGACCGGTCCGATCACCCTGGTTGCCGAACGCGGCGAGGGGCAGGAGCCGCTGCGTCAGACCCTGCCCGGCTTCTCGCATGAGGCACTGCTGCGGGCGCGGGCGCCGATGGCGCTGCGTTTCGTCACCACGCTGGCGCAGCTGGCCCCGGTGATCCACCGCTGGAAGCGTCAGGGCGATCTGGGGGCGCGCGAGGTGGTGAAGGAACGGCTGGGGCTGGTGCCGCGCTCGGATGCCGCCGAGATGCTGCCTGCGCTGCTGCCCGAGGGGCCGCCCGCCGCCGCGCCGGAACGTGCCGCGACGCTGATCCTGCCGGTCTACAATGCCTTCCATCTGCTGCCCGAGGCGCTGGACCGCATCGCCCGGCATTCCGGCGGCGGTTGGCGGCTGCTGCTGATCGACGATGCCTCACCCGATCCGCAGGTCCGCCCCTTCCTGCGCGATTGGGCCGCGGCGCATCCGCAGGTCACCCTGCTGGAGAACGACGAAAACCTCGGCTTCATCGGCACGGTCAATCGCGGCTTTGCCGAGGCGCTACAGCACTGGCCCCAAGACCCGGTGGTGCTGGTCAATTCCGACGCGATGGTGCCCGCGGGCTGGCTGCCGCGGCTGCTGGCGCCGCTGACCGAGCCCGATGTGGCCTCGGTCACGCCGATGTCCAATGACGCCGAGATCTTCACCGTGCCGGTGATCTGCCAGCGCAACGATCTGGCGCCCGGCGATGTCGACGCGCTCGACGAGGCGGCGGCGGGGTTCGATCCTGTGGCGGGGCTGGCCGAGGCGCCCACCGGCGTCGGCTTCTGCATGGCGCTGGCGCCGGAGTTCCTTACCCGTATCCCACAGTTCGACCCGATCTTTGGCCGCGGCTATGGCGAAGAGAACGACTGGTGCCGCAAGGCGGTGGCCATGGGCGGACGGCATGTCTGCGCGCCCAATCTTTTTGTCGAGCACCGCGGCGGCCAGTCCTTCGGCAGCGCCGACAAGCAGCGCCTGCTCGAGCGCAATCTGCGGGTGCTCTCGGGGCGCTACCCGGGCTATGACGCCGAGGTGCAGGAGTTCATCCGCCGTGATCCGCTCAACACACCGCGGCTGGCACTGGGGCTGGTGCTGGCGGCGCGGCGGCAGACCGGCGCGGTGCCGGTCTACCTTGCGCATGCGCTGGGGGGCGGCGCGGAGAACTACCTGCAGGACCGTATCGCCGCCGAGACCAAGGCGGGCCAGTCGGCGCTGGTGCTGCGGGTCGGGCAGGGGCACCGCTGGAAGCTCGAGCTTTACGGCCCCACCGGCATGACCCAAGGACTCACCAACGATTGGGATCTGGTCGCGCGGCTGGTGGCACTGCTGCCCGAGCGGCGCGTCGTCTATTCCTGCGGCGTGCATGAGCGTGATGCCTCGGAACTGCCGGACCGGCTGCTTGCGCTGGCGGCAAAGCCAGACGGGCAGGGCGCGCATCCGGTCGAGATCCTCATGCATGATTTCTTCCCCATCAGCCCCTCTTATACGCTGCTCGGCGCCGATGGCGTCTACCGCGGCGTGCCACTGGCGGGCGGGCCGCTGGAGGACGACCCGGCGCATGTCTACGAGCGCCCGGGCGGCGTCATGGCCTCGCTGCGCGACTGGCAGGCGGCTTGGGGCCGACTGATGGCGGTCGCCGAGCGTGTGGTGGTCTTCTCCGGCTCCAGCCGTGATATCGTGGCGCAGGCCTACCCGCAGGCCGCCCCCCGCATCGAGGTGCGCCCACACCAGCTGCCTGCCACACCGCCGCGCATCGCGCCGGGCAAGGGTGAGGGCGGCGTGCCGGTGATCGGGGTGCTGGGCAATATCGGGGTGCAGAAGGGCGCGGCGCTGCTGCAGGACCTGAGCCGCGATCTGGCCCGCTCGGGCGCCGCCCGGCTGGTGGTGCTGGGCCACATCGACCCGAGCTACAAGCTCGCCCCGCCGAGCCTGGTGCATGGCAGCTACGAGTTGCGCGACTTGCCGGGGCTGGTGGCGCGCTACGGCATATCGAGCTGGTTCATGCCCTCGATCTGGCCCGAGACCTTCTCCTTCACCACCCATGAGATGCTGGCGACGGGTCTGCCGGTGGTGAGCTTTGACATTGGCGCGCAGGGCGAGGCGGTGGCCCGCGCCGTGGCGCAGGGCGCGCCGGGGGCGGTGCTGCCCCTGCCGGAGAGCGGGGCGGGCCTGACGGCACCGCTGCTGGCGGCGCTGCAAGCGGCGGGAGACCTGCGTGAGACGGAACACAGCATACAGGGAAAGATACAGGGAAAGACGGGGTGAAGAATTTCCTGAAAAGACGGCTCAATAGGGGCAATGTCGCGCCGACGACTTTGCAGATCCTGTCTCGTCCGGGCGGGCACGAGCGCCGGTTGCGTGACCTCTATGGAACAGAGGCGAGCTACCGCGCCAGCGGCCCGGCGTTCGACACGCCTCTGGTGATCGTCGGCTTCACCAACCGCTCTGGCTCGAACCTTCTGGTGGATTATATCCGTCAGGCGGGCAAGGCGAATGGCGGCGGGGAATATCTCAACGGCGGCGTTCTTGAGACCATGCAGGCGCAGCACGGGTTCAAGCGTTTTCCCGACTATCTGCGACATCTTCACACGTCCCACTGCGGGCCCGAGCAAAGCCTGATGCTCAAAGCGTCCTGGGATCAACTGGCGATGTTGGTGCGCCTTAACATACCGGCGATGTTTCCCTCGGTGACTGTTTTGCACGTCCAGCGCGACGATCTTCTGGCGCAGGCGGTGTCCTATTCCATCGCATTGCAGACCGGGCAGTGGTCCAGTCGGCAGGACGAATCCGAGGTGGAGCCCGTCTTCGATCCGGACGAGATTCTGCGTTCGATTGAGAGTTTCCAGAAGGCGAACCTGCTGATCGACCTCATATGCCGGACGCATGGTTTCCCGCGTTTTGCAGTCACCTACGAACAGGATACGCGGAAGCCCGAGGCTGTCGGTCAGATTTTGCATCGGGCCGGTCTGGCGGCGTCAGGGTGGCAGCCCGGCCCGCCACGCCTGGCGCAGCAGCGTGATGCACGCAATGCCGCGTTTGAGGCGCGCTTTCTCGAAGAGGTGCGGAAGGTTTTGGGTGGGGCTTAACGGTTCAGGATCTCTGCATGATAGCGCTTGAGCAGTAGCAGGCCGAGGACGAAGGAAATGCCGCTGATGCTGAGCACATAGACCTGCGATACATAGGAAGCGTCATAGCTCGGGTAAAACCCAGCCCGCATCAGCCCGACGATATGCACCAGCGGATTGTACCAAAGATAACTCTGATAGGGTTCGGGCATGTTCTGGTACAGAAAGAAGATGCAGGAGATAAGGAACAGCGGTTTTGTCACGATGCCCCAGGCCTTCTGAAACAGCGGGAAGCGGGTGAAGACATAGCACATCAGCGTGCCGAGGCCGAGGCCTAGGAAGGCCGCCAGCGCGAAGCTTTCGAGGATCTTCGGGAAATCCAGCGTGACCCGCGTTTCGTAGAGCAGCATGACGCCCCCGAAGATGATGTAACTGACCAGCAGCTTGGTCATCACCTCGAGGATGAAGCGCGCGAGGATGGCGTCGACGAAGGTCACCGTGGGATAGGCCAGCAGTGCCTTGGAGAAGTTCAGTGCGCTGGAGATTTTGCCCTGCAGGTTGACGTAGAGCAGAAACGGCAGCATGCCGGTGGCGTAGAACATCGGGAAGCTGATGCCGAGCGCAGGGGTCCGCATCACTGCGGAGAAGGCCAGCGACAGCATGACGATGCCGCCCACTGGCTCTAGAATGGCCCAGACGTAGCCCCCCGGAGAGCGACCGTAGCTGGTGGCCATCTCGCGGAGGATTAGCGCCGCGATGGCGCGGGCGCCAGGGAAGGAGCGCTTGCTCGAGGCAGTCGGTTGGGCGGGCGGGGCAAAATGGGACGAGCTCATGCCGGGGCCTCTGGAATCTGGTATCTTGTTCTTGCCCGGTGTATTAGCATCGTACTCTGGCAATTGACATTCCAATGGGGACCGTTTGACACAACCCGCCAAGGACACGCCCGCCGGCACCGAACACGGCCAGCCGCAGCCGGGCACGAACGCCCCCGAAACTCCCGCCGTCGCGTCCGGCCCCACCCAGAAGACCTCCCTACAGGCAGCGCCCCATCCAGCCGCCGCAAAGCGGAAACCTGCCGCAAAGCCAGCCGCGAGAGAAAAAACGGCGGTTCAGAAGCCAGGGCGGAAAAAAGCGGCAGAACAGAAACCGGCGCCGCCAAAGCCCAGTGCTGGCCAGCCTGGTCTGCCGCCAGCAGGCGGCGCACGACCCGACACATCGCGCCCGCCAGCGGGTGCGGCCAAGACACGCCCGCGGCACCGGCTGATGCTGCTGAGCTTCATTGGCTGCGTGATCCTGCCGAGCATCGTCGCCGCGCTCTACCTGTGGCTGGTGGCTGAGGATCAATATGTCTCGCGGGTGGGGTTCACCGTGCGGCAAGAGGATTCCGCTTCGGCGGTAGATCTGCTGGGCGGGCTTACCAACCTGTCGAGCTCAAGCTCGTCGGACACCGACATCCTCTATGAGTTCATTCAGAGCCAGAAGCTGGTCTCGGATATCGACGATCAGCTTGACCTGCACACAATCTGGACTCGGCCCGACTGGGATCCGGTGTTCGCGCTCGAAGAGGACGCCTCGATCGAGGAGTTGCTGGGCTACTGGGAAAATATGGTTCGTATTTCCTACAGCTCGGGGCTGATCGAGATCGAAGTACGCGCCTTTCGGCCCGAGGATGCGACGCAGGTGGCGCAGGCGCTGCTTGCCGAAAGCGCGGATGTGATCAACGAGTTGAGCGCCGTGGCCCGCGAGGATGCCATCAGCTATGCCCGTGACGAGCTTGACGAGGCAGTGGAGCGGCTCAAAGAGGCGCGCGAGACGATCACCCAATTCCGCAACGAGAACCAGCTGGTTGACCCGCAGCTCGATCTGCAGAGCCAGGCCGGGCTGCTCAGCACGTTGCAGGGTCAGGAGGCCGAGCAAATCATCGAGCTTGACCTGCTGCGCGAGACCTCGCAGGCCAATGACCCGCGCGTCGCGCAGGGCGAGCGCCGGCTTGAGGTGATCCGCGCCCGCATCGCCGCCGAACGCCAGAAGCTTGGGTTCGACGGCGGCACCGGGCCGGGTGGGCAGGCCTTTGCCGATCTGGTCGGCGATTATGAGCGGCTGGCGGTGGACCGTGAGTTCGCCGAGCAATCCTATGTCTCGGCGCTGGCCGCCTATGATGCAGCCCGTGCCGACGCCAAGCGCAAGAGCCGCTATCTTGCCGCCTATATGCAGCCGACCGCGGCGGAGACCGCGGAATATCCCAAGCGCGGCATCCTGCTGCTGATGACCGCGCTGTTCCTCTTCCTGCTCTGGGCGACCGTGGTGCTGGTGCTCTATTCGGTCAAGGACCGCCGGTAAGGGGCGGTGGGATGATCCGTTTCGAGAATGTCACCAAGACCTTCGTGATGGACGGCAAGCGCAAGACCGTCATGCAGGACGTGTCGATGACCTTCCCCTCCGGCTGCTCGGTGGGGCTCTTGGGGCGCAATGGCGCTGGCAAGTCGACGCTGCTGAAAATGATCGCCGGCACCGAGCCGGTGACCTCGGGCAAGATCACCTCAACCGGCTCGATCTCCTGGCCAGTGGGCTTTGCCGGCTCGTTCCATGCCGAACTCAGCGGCGCGCAGAACTGCCGCTTCATTGGCCGCATCTATGGGGTGGATACCGATGAGCTCATTGCCTTCGTCGAGGATTTCGCCGGGCTTGGGGTGCATTTCCACCTGCCGCTGAAGACCTATTCCTCGGGCATGCGCTCGCGGCTGGCCTTCGGCACTTCCATGGGCATCGCCTTCGACACCTATCTGGTCGATGAGATCACCGCGGTCGGCGACGCCTCGTTCCGGTCGCGCAGCGACGCGCTGTTCAAGCAGCGCATGCGCGATGCGGGCTCGGTGGTGGTCAGCCACTCGATGGGGCAGATCCGCCAGCTCTGCGATGCGGTGGTGATCCTCGAGGACGGCCACCTGACCTTCCATGACGACGTTGACCGCGGCATCCGCGAGCACGAGCAGAACATGAAGCGCATGGGCTGAGTGGGATCAAAAAACCCTTATGTAGAGTTTGTTTCGCCGAGGCCACGTGCTTTCGGCGAGCGTATTCTAGGAACACTGAAAGCCCGGGTCAGACCCGCCCCAGCGCCGCGGCGAGATAGAGGCTGGCGGTGGTCAGCCGGGTCTGCCGGTGTAGGCCCAGTCGCCGGAAGGTCAGCAGCCGAGCCGGTCCGGGGTGCGGCCCGGCGGCGCGCAGTTCGGCGACCAGCGCGCGGTTCTCCGGCGTCAGCAACTCTGACACCCTGTCCAGCGCCGCAAGATTGCCTCCCAGCCAGCGCGCATAGGTGCGGCCCAGCACCATGCGGGCGCGGCGCAGCTTGGGGGCCAGCCCCTGATGCGCGCCGACCGCATTGGCGTGGTGCTGGCGGTAGTAGATCAGCAGCGCCGGATCGACCACCACCGCGCCGCCCGCGCCGCTGACCAGCTGATAGAGCCACCAGTCGTGATGCGGGATGCCGCTCGGCACCCCGGCGCGGCGCACCAGATCCAGCGCTCCGGCGCTGAGCGTGGCGCTGTGGCCGCTGATCACATTCTGGGTCAGTGCGTTGCGGAAACACGGCGCGCGGCGCGGCTGACGCGAGCGGCCGATGACCCGCAGCGCCACATCGGTGTGGTAGCTTTGCGCGCCCCAGAGCGCCACCGGTCCGGCGTCTTTCAGCGCTGAGAGCGCCAGCCGCAGCTTTCCGGGCAGCCAGACGTCGTCCTGATCCGACAGCGCCACCGGTCCGGCGGGCAGCTCGGGGTGGCACAGCAGCGACAGGAAATTGGCGGCATGGCCGCGCTGCGGGCCCTGCACGATGCGCACCTCGCGGCGGGGACTTTCGGCGATCTGAAAGGCGCGCAGGATCTCCAGCGTGCCATCGCTGGAGCCATCGTCGCTGACCCAGAGATCCCAGGCCTCGTGGTTCTGCGCGAGATAGCTGTTGAGTTGCTCCTGCAGATGGGCCGCGCCGTTGCAGGTGGCCAGCGCAATGGTGACCCGTGTGGGCTGCGACAGGGACGGCTCGGCGCTCATATAGGGTCTCTCTGCGGGCCTGCGGAACTGCCCTAGCCATGCCGGAGCGGCGCGGGCAGCGCAACAGCCGGGGTGCCGCTGCCGGGCCTGCGAGGGCAGTTCGAGACGAATACGTGACAAAGCAGCAGCGTTTTCCCCGCAGACTGCGGCCTGCGGTTTACCGGAGCGCGAGACCCTCTCTGCCACAGCTGGGGTGGGATGGGTGCGGAGGTGCGGGAGGTCTCTGAGCGGCACAGGAGGGCGGCATGGTGCAGCTGCGCCACCTTAGCACGGTACAGGCGGCGCAGATGGCGCCGGATCGGGCTGCGCATATGGTGGCGCTGAGCGCGCTGCTGCTCTGGTCTGATGACAGCGCTGAAAATGAGGGCGCTGAAGCTAGCGGCGACGGCGGAAGCGGCGCGCTGCGGCTCTACAGTGCCAGCGGCGCCGGGGGCGGTGTGCTGGGCTGGGCCGCCGGGCTGACGCCGCTCGGCGCCGCGTCCTATGGCGGCACCGGCCATGACGCGCCACGTAGCCTGCTGCGCGCCGAGATCGGCGGCGAGAGCCTGTTGCTGGCCCCGGGCCGGTTGGGGGCGGTGATCGAGGCCTGGCTGCCCAGCTCCGGCGGTGCTCCTGATGCGCGGCGGCTGCTGCGCTATGACGACGGTCTGGCGCGGGCGCTGACCGCGGCGCAGCCGGTGGACGATCTGCTGCTCACCGCCGCGCGCAGGAGCGGTGGGGCAGGGGGCGGCCTTGAGGTCTGGCGCAGCGCGCCAACTGGTCAGAACGGGACGGGGCAGAACGGGACTGGTCAGAACGGGACGGGGCAGCTGCAGCTGGGGGCGGTGGCGCAGCTGGGCGGCGCGGCGGAGACCGGCGATCTTGCGGCGCTCGATCTGTCGGATCTAGCGGTGGTGGACCTGCCCGCTATGCGCCGCGTTCTGGCGCTGTCGCCTGCGCAAAACAGTGTCTATTCCTGGGCAATCTCGGAGGAGGGCCAGCTGTCGGACCTACGCCAGATCGGTGTCGCCGACGGGCTCTATCTCGATGCGCCGATGCATCTGGCGCTGGCCGAGGTCGCCGGGCGGCACTACGCGCTGCTTGGGGCTGGCTCGGGGATGATCGCGGTGGTGGCGCTGGCACCGGGGGGCGCGATGCGCGTGGTCGATCTGGTGGGCGACGATCTGCAGACCCGCTTTGCCGGGGTCACCGCGCTTTCGGTGCTGGCCTGGCAGGGCCGCAGCTATGTGGCGGCGGCGGGCAGCGATGACGGGCTGAGCCTGATGACCCTGCTGCCCGGCGGGCGGCTGCTGCATCTGGCGACGCTGGGGACTGACACCGGGATGGCGCTGAGCAACCCCGCGGCGCTGGCGCTGGCGGCGGATGCCACGGGGCTCGACATCTATGTCGCGGGCGGCGTGCCCGAGGACCCGCTGGGCGACGGGCTGTCGCATCTGCGCAGTGACCTTGGCGCGGTCGGTGTCACGCGGCAGCTGAGTGCCGGGGCCGACCGCTTTGCTGGTGGCGCGGCGGACGATCAGATCCACGGCGGGGCGGGCGACGACAGCCTGTCGGGCGGCGCTGGCGACGATGTGCTGATCGACGGGCCGGGGCAGGACCGGCTGAGCGGCGGGCCGGGGGCGGATGTCTTTGTGCTGACCGCCGACGGGCAGAGCGACCGGATCACCGATTTCGAGCCGGGGGTGGACCGCATCGATCTGTCGGATCTGGGCCGGGTCTACACGCTGGCGGCGCTGCAGTTCCATGCCAGCGCGCAGGGGGTGCGGATCGACCTGCTGGGCGAGTCGACGCGCATCGACAGTGCCGATGGAACGCCGCTGGGGCCGGAGGATTTCAGCCTCTCGGGGCTGCGCGACCTATGGCATATCGACAGCAGCCCGCTGCCCGATCCACCCCCGGATCCACCAGCAGAGCCGTCACCGGAGCCAACGCCAGATCCAACGCCTGACCCGTCACCGACGGACGGCTCCGAGGGCGAGCCGCAGACGCCCGCCGAAGACCCTGAACCGGCACCGCCAGATCCTCCAGACCCGCGCCGCGCCGCGCCCTTCGGCGCGCTGTGGCAGGGCGGGGCGGGGGATGATCTGCTGACCGCCGTTGCGCCCGATCCAAGCTTCGATCCGGGGTTCGATCCGGTGGCGGCGCAGGTCTACCGGCTCTATCGCGCCACGCTCGACCGTGCGCCGGACATGCCGGGCCTGCTGAACTGGAGCGGGCGGCTGCTGTCGGGGGCGCAGGATCTGCTCTCGGTGGTTGCCGGGTTCACCCGCTCGCAGGAGTTTCGCGAGCGCTATGGCGCGCTCAGCGACGCGGAGTTCGTCACGCAGCTCTATCACAATGTGCTGGATCGGGCGCCGGATGCGCCGGGGCTGGCAAACTGGACCGCACGGCTCGAGGGGGGCATGAGCCGCGAGCGCGTGGTGCTGGGGTTTTCCGACAGCGCCGAGTTCACCGCCGCCAGCGCCGCCGGGGCGGCGGGCTTTGCCCAAGGCGCGCAGCAGCAGGACAAACTGGACGATGTGTTCCGGCTCTACCGCGCGGTGCTGGACCGCGCCCCCGATGCGCCGGGGCTGGAGAACTGGAGCGCAAGGCTTGCCGCTAGGCTGCCCTACCTTGAGGTGACGCGCGGCTTCACCGCCAGCGCCGAGTTCCGCCAGACCTATGGCGCGCTCGACGACGCGGGATTTGTGGCGCAGCTCTATCGCAATGTGCTGGGGCGCGAGGGCGAGGCGGCGGGGCTGGCGAATTGGACCGCCCGTCTCGAAGGCGGCATGAGCCGCGTGCAGGTGGTGCAGGGCTTTGCCCAGAGCGCCGAGTTCATCGCCGCCAGCGCGCCGGATCTGCTGGCCTTTATGCGCGGGCGCGGCATCGAGGATGTGCTGGACGGCGGCGGCGGGCGCAATGCGCTGGTCGGCGGGATGTACGCCGACCGTTTCGTGTTCCGCGCCAGCGATCGCGGCTGGCACGAGGTGGCGGATCTCGAACGCTGGGACGTGCTGGCCTTCGAGGGTTTTGGCTATGAGACGGCGGCGGATCTGCGCGCGCATCTGGTGCAGCAGGGCAACGCCATGGTGTTTTCCGATCAGGGCAGCCGCGTTGTTCTGCATGGCGCGGGGCCATTGGATATTCATGATGACATGTTCGTGTTCTGAGCCGCGGCGGCAGGCTTTTGCCATGCTTGCGACGAATTTTTCCGCCTCGCTGCCGCAGAGTGGCTCGGCCCAGAACGAACGAGCCCAGACCCGAAGACCTGAAGACCGAAGACCGGAAAGACCTCTCAGAAGACCAGACGACATTACTGACCCCGAAGACGACGACAGGACGACATGACAAGCCAGACCCCGACCGCCTTCGAACAGCAGATGCTGGAATATATCAACCGCGCCCGGCTCGATCCGCAGGCCGAAGCCGACGCGCTGATCGGTGGTGCGATACAGGACGATATCGCCACCGCGCTGCGCTATTTCGACGTCGATGTGACGCTGTTCCGCCAGCAGCTGGCCAGCTATGACCCGGTGGCGCCGCTGGCGTGGAACAGCGCGCTGGCCGCCGCCGCCGAGACCCACACGCAGGCGATGATCGATGCCGATGCGCAGGGCCACCAGATGCCCGGCGAGGACAAGCTCAGCGACCGCACGGTGGATGCCGGCTATGAGCAATGGTCGCGGCTGAACGAGAACGTCTTTGCCTATGCCGAGGACGCGCTGCACGGCCATGCCGCCTTTTATATCGATTGGGGCGACGCTCCCGGCGGCATTCAGGACCCGGCGGGCCACCGGAACGCCATCCTGTCGTCCACGGTCACCGAGATCGGCATCGGCGTGCTGGCCGCGCCAGCGGGCAAGAGCGTCGGGCCGTTTCTGGTGACGCAGGATTTCGGCACCCGCTCGACCTATCAGGCGCAGCTGCTGGGCGTGGTGATCGACGATTCCGATGGCGATGATTTCTATGACATCGGCGAGGGGCTGGGCGGCATCACCGTCACCGCCGTTGGCAGCGCCGGGCGCTACACCACCACCAGCTGGGGGACGGGCGGCTATCAGTTGGCGCTGCCCGAGGGGGTCTATGAGGTCAGCTTCAGCGGCACCGGCATCGACGGTGTGGTGCGCCACACGGTGCGCATGGGCAGCGCCAACCTCAAGCTCGACGCGCTGGCCGAAGATGCGGTGACCGAGGATCTGCCGGGCACGGTGCTGCGCGGCACCGCCGAGGATGAGATGCTGGTCGGCAGCGATGGGCTCGATCAGGTGCTGATCGGCGGCGGCGGGTCCGACACGCTTTATGGCGCGGATGGCAATGACCGGATTTATGGCGAGCAGCGCATCGACGCTCCGGCGGCGGGCGGCGCGGTGTACCGGCTCTATCAGGCGACGCTGGACCGCAAGCCCAACATGGAGGGGTATGGCAACTGGGCCGACCGGCTCGACAGCGGCACTTGGACGCTGACGCAGGTGGCCGATGGCTTCACCGGCTCGCAGGAGTTTCAGGCCACCTATGGCGCGCTCGACACCGCCGCTTTCGTCACGCTGCTCTACAACAACGTGCTGGAGCGTGCGCCCGACGCGCAGGGGCTGGCGAATTGGAGTGCCCGGCTCGAGGGCGGTATGAGCCGCGCCGAGGTGGTCACCGGCTTCTCGCAGAGCGCCGAGTTTGTCGCCAAGACGGCGATCGGCGCCGAGGCCTATGGCGCGGCCCGCATGTCCGAAGAGACGGCGCCGGGCTGGGGCGACAATGTGTTCCGGCTCTATCAGGCGACGCTGGACCGCGCGCCCGATGCCGGTGGTTTCGAAAACTGGAGTGCGCGGCTGGCCGGGGGCACCGACTATGTCGAGGTGGTGCGCGGCTTTGTGCAGAGCGCCGAGTTCGAGCGCACCTATGGCGCGCTGGACAGCGAGGGCTTTGTCACGCTGCTCTATAACAACGTGCTGGATCGCGCCCCCGACGCGCGCGGGCTGGAGAATTGGAGCGCCCGTCTCGAGGGCGGCATGAGCCGCGCCGAGGTGGTCACCGGCTTTGCCCAGAGCGCCGAGTTCATCGCCGCCACCGCCGCCGATTTCGAGGCGTGGATGCGGGCGCAGGGTCCCGACGATGTGCTCGATGGCGGCGCGGGCGACAACCTGCTGGTCGGTGGGCTGCATGCGGATGTCTTCGTGTTCGACGCCGCCGCCGGGGGCAGCGCCACGGTGGCCGATTTCGAACCCTGGGACACGCTGCGGCTCGAGGGGTTCGGCTTTGCCAGCGCCGCCGAGGCGCGCGCCGCCTTCGAGCGGGTGGGCGAGGATCTGGTGCTGGCGCGGGGCGATGCCGCGCTGACGCTGATCGATACCGATCTCGACCTGCTGACCGGGGCGCGGCTGGAACTGGCCTGAGGCGGGGCGTCCACAGAGCCTGAAACAGGGTCTGTGGCGGGGACTCCCGCGGCGGACCGCCGCCGTTGCGCCCGGAGAGATCCGGGCGCGCGGTCCCGGGGCGTTCGGTTAACCCGGGCGCGCCAGTCTCTGCGCCATGCATCCGCGATGCACCACGGCGCAGGGAGAACCCGTTCATGTCCGAGCTATCGGCCAATTTGTCGCTGCCCTATCTGGCACCGGCGCAGGCGCAGAAACATGTCACCCACAATGAGGCGCTGAGCCTGCTCGACGCGCTGGTGCAACTGGTGGTGCAGAGCCGCGCGCTGACCGCGCCGCCCGCCGATCCTGTCCCCGGCGCGCGCTATATCCTGCCCGCAGGCGCCAGCGGCGCATGGGCGGGGCAAGAGGCCGGGGCGCTGGCGCTCTGGGAGGGGGCGTCATGGCGGGTGTTTGCGCCGGGGGCCGGCTGGCGCGCCTTCGTGCGCGACGAGGGTGCCGAACTGGTCTGGCAGGGCGGCGGATGGCAGGACATGC
Source organism: Salipiger sp. ABN3_019 (assembly GCF_056158605.1). Classification (NCBI taxonomy): domain Bacteria; kingdom Pseudomonadati; phylum Pseudomonadota; class Alphaproteobacteria; order Rhodobacterales; family Roseobacteraceae; genus Salipiger; species Salipiger sp. ABN3_019. The sequence continues at coordinate 31,988 of NZ_JBSWTP010000005.1, read as the reverse complement.
CGCTGCCGGCGCAGGGCCAGACCGGGATGCTGGGGATCAATGCCGCGCCCGATGCGACCAACCGGCTGGCGGTGGCTTCGCCAGCCAGCCTGCTCAGCCACGAAGGTGCCGGACATCAGCTGAAGATCAACAAGGCGGCGGCGGGCGACACCGGCAGCCTGCTGTTCCAGACCGGCTGGTCGGGGAGGGCCGAGATGGGCTGCGCTGGCGAGGATGCATTTTCGCTGAAGGTCTCGGCGGATGGCGCGGACTGGCTGACCGCGTTGCGCGTCGAGGGCGCCAGCGGCGCGGCGCATCTGCCGCAGGGCGCGCGGATCGACGGCGCGCTTGGCGGCGCGGGCGTGCTCGGCACGGTGGCGCAAGTGGCGGGAGAGAGCACCGGCGCGCTGCTCGAACAGGGGCTGGGGGCGCAGGGGGGCTACCTGCGGCTGGCGGGTGGCACGCAGATCTGCTGGCACGCGCTGACCAGCAGCGCCGCCGCGGCGGTGAGCTGGAGCTACCCGGCGGATTTCGCCGCCGCCCCGGTGGTGACCGGCAGTTGCACCTCGGGCGGGGCGCAGCTGCTGTCGGTCGGTGCGGTGGCGGCGGGCAGCGCCGAGATCTCAGCCTGGGATCTGGGCGGCACCCGCGCCGCCGTCGGCTGCGCGGTGCTGGCGGTCGGGCGCTGGGTCTAGCGGCGCTCGGGCAGATCGGCGAGGATCTGCCGCAGCCGTTCGCCGTAGCGGCGGGCGATCGGCGCGGTCGAGAAATTTTCCCGGATATGGGAGTAGGCCGCTTCGACCTTGGCGGCGCGCGCCTCCGGGTCGTCATAGGCGGCGCGCAGCTGGCGCGCGGCATCGGAAACCGAGGGCTCGGCCCAGAGCGAGCCGGGGCGCACGAAGATGTAATCGCCCTGGCGCAGCTCGGTCTCCTCATAGTCCACCAGCCAGGCGGTGGCCTCCGAGCAGAACTCCATATTGCCGGAATAGGCGGTGCAGACCACCGGCACCTTCAGCGCCATCGCCTCGATCATGCCAAAGCCCCAGCCCTCGGACTTATGCAGCGAGATATAGCAATCCGCGCCGGCCTTGAGTTGCAGCAGGTCGCGATAGCTCAGCGTCTCGTTCAGCACCACGATGCGCGGATCGTTCTGCATCAGCTCGTCGACCCGCGCCCAGAGCCCGGCCTGCATCGGGTCGAACACATCCTCGCGGTTCTGCGTCTTCACCACCAGCCGCGCGTCGGGCATCCCCTCAAAGGCCTGCTGGAAGGCCTCGAGCACCGCCACCGGGTTCTTGCGCTGCACGAAGGAATAGCTGTCGAAGACGAACAGGCAGACGTAATGGCTGTCATCGAAGCCAAAGCGCGCGTTGACGAAGTCGCGCGCCGCGGCGCGGGTGATGTCGGGGTGTTCCTCGTAGCACATACCGACATTGACCACCGGGGTGCCCTTGGCGTCGGGCTTATAGGCGTGCAGCCCATAGGCGCTGGACACCCAGATCTCGTCGAGCAGCTCCATGCCGAGGTAATGGCAATAGGCCGGGCGGTCGAGCTCCCAATAGAAATAGCCGATGTTATAGGCGTTGGAGAACACGTCGGGCTGATAGGCGAAGGCCAGCGGCGTGGATTCCGCGTTGAGGTGGATGAGGTTGATCTTTGCCGGGCCGTAGTCCTCGATCAGCGTCTCTGACGAGAACCCCTCGGGGGCCGGGTTGTCGAGGTCGAAATCGACGCCGCGCACCCTGAGCCCGGTCTGGCGCAGGATGCTGGCCGAGAGCCGGGTCGCCTGACCGAGGCCGGAGGTCTTGGCCAGCGGGCCGATGAGCTGCACGTCCACCTCCTCGCGGTCGGGGGCGGGCAGCGCCATGGCGGCGGCCTCGAGCCGGTTGCCGGCGCGGTCGAAGTTGCGAAAGCTGCGGCTGTCGAGATCGAAATAGCGCTGGCGCAGCGCCGCGGCATAGCGCGCGCGGGGCAGGGCCGGGACTTGGGCGGCAGAGGTGCCCGCGCCGGTCAGCGCGGCGACGAAGGTCTCAAAAGCCGAAGCGCCGGTGGTCGTGGCGGGGTCCGGGGCAAGCAGCGCGTCGATCTGCGCCTGCGGCATGTAGCGCAAGAGGTCGGGGCGCTGCGCCGCCTGCAGCAGCAGCACCAACGCCAGCGTCCGGCGGTGCTCGGCGCGGGCGAGATCGAGGAAATGCAGCTTCGGGTTCTCGGCATGGAAGCGGCGGACGAACTGGCTGGCGGGGAAGGCCCCCGTGTTTTGTCCCGAGTTTTGTCCGGTGTCTTCTTCGGCGTTTTCTTTGGCCGCCTGCCCGGGCAGGTCGCGCAGCGCCTGCGCCATGTGCTCGGGGACCAGGCAGTCCTCGAAATAGAGCGCCGCCACATCCTGATGCGCCCACCAGAACAGCAGGTCGAGATAGGCGTCGCGGTCGTTGAGATCGAGCCGCCCCAGCAGGTCGGGGCGGCCCATCAGCCGCCACCACATGGCACGGCTCAGGCTGTGGCTCTGCCCGCCCATGGTGATCGGCGCGTTGAGATGGGCGATCTGCGCCGCGGCGAGTGGGGTGCGGCGGTGCTCTTGGCTGCGGTAGGCGGTGAGATACCAGTAGAGAAACTGCTCTTGGCTGTCGTCGCCGGGCTGCATCGGATAGGCGCCGTCGAGCCGGTAGCGAAAGCGCATGTAGTCGAGATAGGCCGGCTGGCCGCTCGCCGGGACCTCGGGGATCAGCGGCGCGGTGTCGAACAGCAGGGCGTGGCGGCGCAGTTCGGGTTCGGGCTTGGGCAGGGGCTCGGGCTGGGGCTCGGCACCGCTGGCGGCGGGCAGCGGCGTGTCGTCGAGCAGCGCCTGCAGCGCCGCGATCTCGTGCTGCAGCGCCGCGCGGCAGCGCGTCATCATATCGGCACCGGGGCCGGGATCGACCTCGGCGCTCGGCAGATGCAGCCGCGCCAGTTCGACCCCGTCCGGCCCCTCGGTGCGCACCCGTAAATCACCGCCAGCGGCGGCGATCTGCTGGCGCTGGCTGTCCGACAGGCCGAACTGGAAGCCGCAGGTGGCGGTGCCGCCGGTGGCGATGCGCACATCCTCGCGGATCTCGTCGGCGATGCGCGCATCAAGCAGCCGCGCACCGGCATAGATCGCCACCGGCACCCGGCCCTTCTGGCTGTCGCGGCGGATCACCCAGCCGCGCACCACGCCGGTCTCTGACAGCGGATCGACGCTGCCGCGGAAGGCACCGTGATACTGATGGGCATCGGGCGGCGGCGGCGGGCCTTTCAGCATCCGGCGGGCGGTGGCGCGCAGCTTGGCGATCAGCGGGAGGTCTCGGGGGCGCATGGTCTGGCGTCTGCTTTCCGGCGCGGCTCAGGCGAGCGCGTCGTAGTCGGATTTCGCCATCATCGCGGCAAGCGCGCGCACGTCGGTCTTGGCCTCCCAGCCCAGCGTCTCGCGCGCCTTGGAGGCATCGCCGATCAGCAGATCGACCTCGGCCGGGCGGTAGAATTTGGGGTTCACCTTCATCACCAGCTTGCCGCTCTTGCGGTCGGTGGCGGTCTCATCCTCGCCCGTGCCCTCCCAGGCCAGATCCATGCCCAGCTCTTCGGCGGCATAGGTGAAGAAGTCGCGGATGGTGGTGGTCACCCCGGTGGCCAGAACGTAGTCATCGGCCACGTCCTGCTGCAGCATGCGCCACATGCCCTCGACGTAATCGCCGGCAAAGCCCCAGTCGCGCCGGGCGTCCATATTGCCCAGCTCCACCGGTGCCGCGCCGCCGCGCGCCAGCGCCGCGAGGCCAAGGGTGATCTTGCGGGTGACGAATTCCTTCCCGCGCAGCGGGCTTTCATGGTTGAACAGGATCCCCGAACTGGCGTGCAGGCCAAAGCTCTCGCGGTAGTTCTTGGTGATGAAATGGCCGTAGACCTTGGCCACCCCATAGGGCGAGCGCGGATAGAGCGGCGTGGTCTCGCGCTGCGGCACCTCCTGCACCAGACCGAACATCTCGGAGGTCGAGGCCTGATAGAAGCGCGTCTCGGGGCGCAGGCTGCGCAGCGTGTCGAGGATGCGCACCACGCCCATGGCGTCGGCGTCGGAGGTGTAGATCGGCAGATCCCAAGAGGCGCCGACGAAGCTCTGCGCCGCGAGATTGTAGAACTCATCCATCGCCACGGCGCGGATGGTGCGGAAGATGTTGTTCTGCTCGGTCAGGTCGAACTCATGCAGGGTGACCTGATCGGCGATGCCCAGCGTCTGCAGCCGCACCGTCTCGGAATGCGAGATGCGCCGCACGCCGCCATGCACCTCATAGCCCTTCTCGAGCAGCAGCTTGGCAAGATAGGCGCCGTCCTGGCCGGTGATGCCGGTGATGAATGCTGTGGTCATAAGGTCCTGCCTCTGGAAATGCCGTGGTCCGGGCGGGGTACGCCGCCTTCTCTCCCCGGTGCCGAGCCGGGCCTGCGATTTGATAGAGGCCTGCCCGAGGGGGATCAAGCGTACAGGCCGAACACAGGGCAAACACAGGCCAAACGCGCAGCGGCGGGCGCCGGGTGCTACATGCAAGACACGCTTACGGCCCCTGCTACGGTCCCCGCGCGGTGCCGCGCGCGCGGAAGCGGGATCAGCCTGGGAGGATCAGCCGCGGCGTGCGGCGCGCAGCGCGTGCAGACGGGCCCGCAGCCGGGCACGCAGCGGCCAGCGCGGCACCAGCCCGGTCAGCCCCAGCCCCAGCTGCCGCGGGTCTGTTCCGCGCCCAAGCAGCAGCGGGCTGGCAAAATCGCCCAGCTCGAAGGTGATGCTGCTGCTGGCCGCCCCGGCGGGGTGCTGCGGCGTGGCGATGCGCAGCACGGTGGGGCCGGTGATCTGCCGGGTCAGCGGCGGGTGGCCGGGGCTGGAGATCGACAGCGTCACCGGGTGGCCGGGGCTTGCGGCGCAGGCCTGCAGGCTCAGCCGCAGCGGCACCGGCTCGGGGAAATGCACCGCCGAGACATGCAGCGTGGCGCGCGGGCTGCGGCTCCACAGCGGCCATGCCGGGGCAGCTGCCGCAGCGCCCGTGTCATCGTCTGTGTCGGCGCGTGGGTCATCGCCCGTGTCATCGGGGAGGCTTTCGAGATGCCAGCCGCGGCCAAGCCGGATGCCGGTGTGGATCTCGGCACCGTCCTGTGGCTGTTCGAAGAGGCTGTCGGGGGGCAGATGCATGGGGCTTACCGGCTGGGGGTCTGGCTGGGGGGCTGGCGGGAGGTCAGGTCGGGGGTGAGGCTGAGGTCGAGCAGGCCGAGCCCAGCCAGACCGCGCTCTGGCCCAAGCCCCAGATCCGCCGGGCTGGCCTGCGACAGCGGCTCGAGGATCAGTGCCGCCGGTCCGGCCTGAAGATCGCTGGCGCGCAGCGGCAGGGTGATCTCGACCGGGGTGCTGTCGTGCCATTGCAGCGTGGCCAGCAGCCGGGCGTTGCAGAAGATGCGAGCGCCGCTGGGGGCGCCGTCGCGGGCCACCGGGCGCAGGCTCAGCTGCAGGCTCTGCGCCGGGGCACCGGGCAGCAGCGGCAGGAACAGCACCAGCCGCTCGGCGCGGCTGCCGAGGCCCCAGGCCGGAAACGCCCGCAGGTCCGGCGCGAGGGCGGCGCGATGCGCGGGGCGGGCGAAATCCACCTCCTGCGGCTGCTGCCCGTCGCCCCAGTGCTGCGGCGCGTGCAGCCCGTAGAGCGGGTTGCCAAGCTCGGTGTCGAGCAGCCGCGCGAAATCGAGCCCGAGCCCGAAGCCGGGGCTGCCGTTCAGCGCGATCACCAGCGGCAGATCGCCCGCCGCGTCGAGGGCGCTGGCGGGCACCCGCAGCAGCAGATCGCGCGGCAGGCTGCTCCCAAGGCTGGCCGCACTGACCGGCGCGTCATAGAGCGTTGCCCCTGCGCAGCTGACGCGCAGGTTCGCCACCTGCGCTTCGGCCGGCTCTGTGGCCGGATCTTTGGCCGGATGTTCGGGCTCTTGCGCAGGCGCAATGGCGCGCAGGCGCAGGTGCAGCAGCAGCTGCGCCTGACCGGGGCGCAGCGCGCGGTTGGCGCGCAGGCGGATCTCGGCGGGCCCGCCGCCGGCGATGCGGCGGTGGTCTTCTTCCGGTGGCAGCCAGCCGGTGCCGAAGCGCAGCGCGGGAGTGTGTGCGGGCTCGGGGCGGGCGCCTGCCTGCCCCGCCGGGAGGATCTCGCCGGCCAGCGGGGCCTCGGGATTTTGGCCCGGTTCGGTGGGGCTGGCGGCCTGAAGGGAGGCCTGACTGGCTGCCTGTCGGTAGGCTTTGGCGGTGGCGGCGGCATAGCTGTGCCAGTCGAGCCTGCGGGCGACATGGGCGCGCAATTCTGCAGCCCGCGCGGCGGCGTCGCGGTCGGCCAAAGTCGCGGTGATTGCCGCGCGCAGGCTGGCGGGATCGCCGGGATCGCAATAGCGCGCGAGATCGCCGAAATACTCACGCTCGGACGAGCTGTCGGAAAGCACCAGCGGCACCCCGGCAGCCGCCGCCTCGAGCGCCGCGAGCGAGGCACCCTCGGCCCAGCTTGGCAGCACGAAGGCGCGCGCCCCGGCCAGCGCCGAGCGCAGCATCTCGCCGCCCGGCTCCAGCCGTCCCGGGCGGATCAGCCGCGGCCCGAGCTCGGCGCGGATGCGCTCGGCATAGGAGGCATCGGCGGCATGGCCGATCAGCGCCAGATGCAGCGGCAGCCCGTGCAGCGCCCGCGCCAGGGTCAGCTGGTTCTTGCGCGGCTCGACCCGCCCGATGCAGGCCAGATAATCGCCCGCCCCGGCGGGCAGATGCGCAGCGCGGAACAGCGCCGGGTCGGCCTCCTGCCAGAGCGCGGCATCGACCGGGTTATGCACCAGGCTGGTGCGCTCCGGCGGCGGCGCCGCGCCGATCTGCGCCAGAGCGCTGCGCTCGGTCTCGCTGAGCAGGATCACATGGTCGGCCAGTGCCAGCATCTCGCGGATCATCGCGTGAAAGCCGGGCAGGATCTCGTGGTGGGCGCCGCGTTGGCGCAGCTGGCGGCGCAGCGCCGCGCGGTCGGACGCGGCAAGGCCGGGCTGTTGCAGCGGCTCCCACAGCGGCATCTGGGAAAAATCGAGGTAGATCGGCGAGAACACCACCCGCTTGCCCGCTGCCTTGAGCGCGCGCAGCGCCTCAAGTGCGCTTTCGGGCGGCCAGACGTTGAACAGATGCACCATGTCCTCGGCGATCTCTGCCGCGCCGCGAAAGCTGCTGGCCTGCGCGGGCTGGCCGATCTGGCGCAGGGCCTCGGCGCTGCGCGGCACCCGCACGCTGGGCCCGCCGAGGGTGGTGTCCTCGCTGCCGTGCAGCAGCAGGCGGACGGCGGGGGCGGGCGGGAACGTCGTGTCGGGCATGGTGCCTGCGTCTTGGAAAGCTTTGACAGTTCTTGCAGACTGCGCGGCGCGCGGCAAGCTGGCGGGCGGCTGGGGCTTTGGCGGCAAAGCGTTTGCGCCGGAGGCGGGAAAGCCGCTACCTAGCCGAGGCAGGCGTGAACTGGCGCGGAGCGGCTCGGGCCGGCAGAACGGGCGGCGGGCAGAGAGCAAGACAAAGTGACAGATAGGCGGAACGATCGTTGAAGAGACTGCTGGCAGCGCGGCGCCTGAGCAAGAGCCGGTATTTCGACCCCGCGTGGTATTGCGCCCACACCCCCGGCGTCTCGGCGCGCGGCGCGGCCCGGCACTATCTGGCGCAGGGTGCGGCGGCGGGCGCGGATCCGGGGCCCGAGTTCAGCACCCGCGGCTATCTGGCGGCCAACCCCGATGTCGCGGCGGCGGCGGTCAACCCGCTGCTGCACTATGAGGATTATGGCCGCGCCGAGGGGCGCGCGGTGCAGCCGCCGCTGGGCAAGATCGCGGCTCCGGGGGGCACCGGCGATTACGCGGTGATCGTCCATGCCTATCACCCCGAGGCCTTCGACGAGCTGCGCCGGGCGCTGGCGGCTTTCCCGGGCAGCGTCGATCGCTACGTCAGCTACCCGCGCGGCTCGGATCTGCACGATGCGGCGCGGATCGCCGAAGCCTTTCCGGGCGCGGTGGCGGTGGCGGTGGACAACCTCGGGCAGGACGTGGGGGCGTTCCTGCAGGTGCTGGAGCGCATCGAGCGGGGCCGTTACCGGTTTTACTGCAAGCTGCATACGAAGATGGGCGACAAGCTACCGGGGCTGTGGCGCGGCGCGCTGCTGCAGGGCACGGTGGGCACCGCGGCGCGGGTGGCGCAATTCGAGGCGGCGTTCCGCAACCGGCCCGAGGTGCTGCTCGGCGGCGCGCGTGAGCTGTTCCTGCACGGGCCGAGCTACCTGCTGGACAATGCGCCGCAGCTGGCGCCGCTGCTGGACAAGGCCGATGTGCCCGCCGAGGTGCTGCAGGCCGATTGGGGGTTTTTCGGCGGCACTTTTTGCTGGCTGCGCGCCGAGCTGGTCGAGCGGCTGCTGGGCTGCCTGCGCGCCGGTGATTTCGCGCCGGGCATGGCGGTGCGCCGCGATGGCCAGCTGGCGCATGCGGGCGAGCGGCTGCCGGGGATCTTGGCGCATGCGATGGGCGGTCAGGTGGCGCTGGCCTCCTGCATCGATCCGGGCGCGCCGGTCGAGGTACTGGCCGGGCTGCCGCCCGAGGCGCCGCGCCACAATGTGCCGATGACCGAGATGCTGGGCGGTATGGGCACGCAGTGGATCGGCCCGGCGGTGGCGGCGATGGCCGCCGGCGAGGCGCCGGGACTGGGTGAGAGCCGCCGCGTCAGTGCCGCGGCGCTGGCAGCCGCGCCGCGCGGCGATTATGCCATCCTCACCCCGACCGGCGACCGCCCCGAAGCCTTTGCGCAATGCCTGCGGATGGTCGCCACGCAGAGCCTTCTGCCGCGGGAGTGGATCGTGGTGGACGACGGCCATGTGCCGCTGACCGCGCAGCTCGATCTGCCGGACTGGGCGCGCTACCTGCACCGCCCGCGCAGCGCGGACGACCCGCGCCACACGCTGTCGTGCAACGTGCTGGCCGGGCTCGGGCAGATCAGCGCCGACAAGGCGCTGATCTTTGAGGATGACGATTGGTATTCGCCGCTCTATGCCGAGTTCCTGCTGCCGTGGCTGGACAGTTTCGATCTCGTGGGGCTCAACCTGATCCGCTATTACCACCTGCAGGGGCGGGCGTGGAAACACGGCCACCCGCCGGGGCATACCGCCTTTGCCCAGAGTGCCTTTCGCCGCGGCCCGGCCTGGGATGGGCTGGCACAGGTCTGCCGCTCGCAGACCGCCGAGATCCGCGACCACGGCCTCATCGACCGCCATTGGTGGCATGGGTTCGAGGGGCGGAAATATCTGATCCAGACCCACCCGGCGCTGCATCTGGGGCTGAAGGGCGGCGCTGGCCGTCCCGGTCTGGCGCCGGGACACGACCGCGCCGAGGTAGACTACATCCCCGACCCCGAGGGCGCCTATCTGGCGCAGGTGCTGGGTCCGGACCGGATGTATTATGACCTCTGACTGCACGCCGGGCTGGTCGCCGCGCAACGGTAAGCCACCCGACCGGGGCAGTTTGATTGACTCCGTTTTGGGAGGCGGTAAACGGTAACGGAGCTATTGGTGCCGGGCACGGCGGCAGATTTCGAAGGCAGCAGAGTAAGAGTAAGGGCGCATGCAGAAGAAGATATTCCTGCTCGGGGTAGGCGGGCAGAAATGCGGCACCAGCTGGCTGCACGACGTGATTTCGGGCTCACCGTATGCGGATATGGGATTTGCCAAGGAATACCATATCCATGATGCGCTCACCCTGCCGGAATGCAGCCGCTTCAGGGACCGCACGTTGCGCCAGGTGCGTGCGCTCAAGCGGAAGGGCGAGACGCCGGTTCCAGGCAGTAAGCTGGCTCATCGCTTCGATTTCCTGACCCGTCCCGAGACCTATTACCCTTATTTCGCAAGCCTCGTGCGGCGAGACGGGATCGCCCTGACTGGGGATTTCACCCCCTCCTACAGCGGCCTGAGCGTCGAGACCCTGGCTCGCATGCGCGATGGGATCACGGCGCAGGGTTTGCATCCGAAGGTGGTTTTCCTGATGCGCGATCCGGTCGAGCGCTCCTGGAGCGCCTTGCGCATGAGCCGCCGGCAGACGGCTTTGAAAAACCCCGACCATGTCTTTGAGACGGATGAATTCGAGCAGCTGCGGCAAACGTATGACCAAGCCAATTACGTGATACGGGGCGACTATGGTCAGACCTTGGACCGGCTGTACGAGGTTTTCGAGGCCGAGGACATTTTCTTGGAATTCTACGAGACCTTGTTCCGGCAGGATGTGATCGACAGGCTGTGCGATTTCGCGGGCATTCCCCGGATCGATGCCGATCTCGAAAAGCAGGTCAATGTCTCGCCTAAGACGTCGCATATCCCTGACGATATCGCAGGCGAGATCGCGCTGTATTATCGCGACGTATACCATGCGCTCGCTGATCGTTACGGGATCGCGCGGATCCTGGACCTCTGGTGGAGCGCGCGCTTCGTGCTCGAGGCGTAACGCCGGGGTGGGCAGGCAATACGGGAAGCGCTGCCAGGTCCGCTGAAGTACCCGCTGCTGCAAAGCGTGTGGCTCTCAGGCGGGATCGGGCCGCATCGTCCTGCTTTACCCCGCTTGCGGCGGGGGCGGCGCGGGAGCATCGCAGGGGTATCGGGCCTGGCCGGGCCCGAAGGCAGGAAAAGGGCCCCAAAGGCGGGGCCCTGAATATACGCTGATCGGGACGCGACAGGCCTGCCGGCCAGCGGCGGGCTGGGGCTCAGCCGAGCAGCTTGTCGATCGACTTGTAGGAACCCGGCGTACAGTACTCGGTGATCTTTTCACGTTCGCTGTCCTCGAGGCTGCGTCCGAGCAGTCGCTGCGCCAGATGTTCCGCCAAGGGAACCGGATCGGCGGCCGCCTTGTCGTAGTTCACATAGATGCAGGGGCGCCCGCTTTGGGCGATCAGGCTGGAAATCTTCACGTAATGCGAGGCGTAGGGCCGGATCAGATCAAGCGGATCGCCGCTTCCGGTGTGCTTCAGCTTGCTTGCCGCGGCATCCAGAACATTGCGGAAACTCGCGATGAAGAAGGGATTCCGCACGCTGCCTGCGATGGAGTCGTAGTAGATGTGCGTGGAGGGATGCTTCCAGCCCCAGATCGCGTGGGAAGCATTGTTCTGGGAAATCAACGCTTCGATGTCTGCGGGGTCGTTGGTCTTGTTGAACCGCTGGTCCTCGTTGTTCTTGGGATTGCACTCCCCCATATAAATTCCAAGCAGGCGCAGGATGCCGGAGATCATGGAGGTTCCCGAGCGAGGCGGGCCGAGGACGATGACGGTGGGCGGCTGCGCGGAATTGAAGGAAGAGACGGTCGTCTCGAGGAAGGTGGTCATGAAGAAAGCCTCTGTCGGAAGTTGGTGAGCCACATCAACGAATATGTCCCAAGTCTTGTGTCATGCGGCAGTAGTCGTAGCAGACTTTGTCTGCCTTGGGGGGTGTTGTCACTTCTCTTGATCCCAAGTTCCGATCATTTGGGCGCTTTCGGACACGGGCTGCGATAAGACGCTGCATGCCTGTCGCGTGTGCCGTGTTGCGGTACTTTCTGTGTTATTTCGCTCCGGCAAGGGGGACCGCTTCGGCCCGTTGCGCCGGTGCAGGGACTGCCGGGGCCGTTACGATCACATCCGGACGGTAGGGCTGGATTCCCTCTGCACGCATCTTCTCAACCTCGGTGACCGCGGACTCGATGTCCGAAAAATCGATATGGCGCATCTGCCATGGCGCATAATCCCACCAGGCGCAATTCAGCAGACGCTGGATGATCGCATTGGGAAACCGCTTGCGGATCTCGCGGGCGGGAACACCGGCGACGATGGCATAGGGCGCGACATCCTTGGTCACCACGGCGCCGGCACCGACGACAGCGCCGTCGCCGATCGTCACGCCAGCAATCACGATGGCGCCATGGCCGATCCACACGTCATTTCCGATCTTGGTGCTCCGGCGGGTGGCATCCGTTGCTGCCTTCGCGATGGCGGGAGATGGAGCATCCGCATCGTAGAGGTCTTTGTAAGGGTAGTCGGCACCCGTCGAGATCTTGAAGTTTCCCTGGAAATGCGCCGGGCTGGTGGAGAGGAAGCTGAACGGGTGATCGGTCTGGCCGATGTTCAGGCTGCGGGCGAAAGAGCAATAACGACCGATCTCGGTGACGTAGATCGCGCCATCCGTCGTGTAGGAGAAAGCGCCAATAGAGCATTTTCCGCGGAAGGTCGTGCGGGATGTCCGAGCCGGGGGCTCGACGGTCATGGCTGCGCCGAAAGACTGGAGAGTCTGCGGGTTGCAATCCCAGCCGTGGCTGACGGCCTTTGCATGGTCCAGTTCGGAAACCTTTATCGAGATGTCCCTGCGTTTCGGCAGCGGACGGGGAATGTTCCGGTGGCGCACGGCTGGCCTGCGTGCCGCAAACTCGCGCAGCCGCTCGGTTTCCTCTTGCCAGATGTCGAGCCGGCCGCCGAAACGTGCCTGCAGATTCTTGATTGTCGGTTCGTAGGCTTGGAGGAGGAAGTCCACGTCTTCCGGTCGGATCGGCTGAAGGCCGGAAATGCCGGTTTCGATGACGTCCTCGGCGATGGTTGTCGGACGCCCCTTGTTCGAAGGCTCGAAGGACACATCGGTGAAGCCCTCGGTTTCGATATCGAGGAAGCTGCACAGCCTCTGGATGCCCGTGTCCGGGCTCCGTGCGATGTCGCTTTCGAAAATCAGGGTCTCTATCTGATCCATCCCGAAGACCTGCTCCCACGCATCGAGATGGCGATCGTAAAAACCGATATCGAGAATCCCGAGTTGCTTTGCTACCTCGTCGAGGTGGACATCGGGTCGGATGCGATTCCGGCTGCCATGGTGCCCATAGGCAGAGATCGCGCGGCGGACCGGGTGGCGCAGCGACAGGATGATCGACACATCCGGCCCGAGAACGCGCTGGACGCTTTCGGGAATATGAGGATTGTGCATGGGTGGGGGCTGCCGCGGCAGGGCATGGGCTTCGGAAGACCAGAAATAGCCGGGGGTCTTTTCGCCGATCCACTTGTGTTGCGGACCCGCCTTCTCAAAACGCCTCAGGTATTCCGCGACGTTCTCGGGAGTTTCGCAGTCCAGTCGATTGAAGAACAGAAGTTCAACGCGCTTCGGAAGAAAGACCTTACGGTGTTTGCGCAGCACATCGTAAATCCAAGTTGATCCCGCTTTCTGCGCTCCGATGATGAGAAAGTTCGGCTTTCGTCCGGGCACGTTTCTTTCCTTCTTACGCATCGAGAGCGAAAGCTTCGGACGCAGTTCCCTCGGATGTCTCGCGAAGGTCCGAGCGCGTATGGCCCTGTCCCGGATGTGTAGACCTACGCGGTCGTGCAGTCTGTTAACTTATCCGGTCTCCCACGACGCACAGGAGTTGTCAACCAAACTGGGCCGATATCAGGTGGGCTTAGGACGGTGGCAAATTGCCCTAAATCGTGCATCTGAGCAGCGCTCGGCCAGAAAAGGAATGCCGGCATTCAGAAGCTTGCGGCGCGCGCCTCGGGTGCGCACAACTGTATGGCGTGCCCGAGGCGCGCGCCTGCCGTGCTAAACGGCCCGATGCCAAGCCTAGAGGAAATGCCATGCACCGAAGAGATGTCGTGCGAAATATCGGAGTTCTTGCGGCCTGCTCCACGCTCTCTCCTACCAGCGGCTTGGGTGATCCGCAAAAACTTCTGCCGGTCCGATATGCCAGCCGGACGGAGCTGCTGGCGAACATTTCACAGCTGCGGGACCAGCTTGCCGATGGCGCGGAAGTTGGGGTTCCCGGCCTGTCCTGGTTCAAGATTCCCCAAACCCACGCTCTGCATGACGCGTCGCCGATTCCGGATATGCCGGGCTTCCTGCCGTCCGGTGACTGGTCCGCGCGGCATTTCGGTGCGCGGGTCAACGGGGTCGACGACGATACGGTCGCGATACAGGCTGCAATCGATGCGGCACATGAAGCGGGCGGGGGCGTGATAACATTAGATAGCGGTATCGCCCGAGTCTCAGGGACCCGCACCGACGAGGCATATCTGACCGGGGACATGCGCAGCACGCACCGGACTAAAGGCCGCGTGTGCTTGGTGTTGCGTGACAGGGTCAGCATCTCGTTCCGCAATGGCGGCGGACTTCTGTCCGACGATCCTGGCCTGACGGTTATCCTGGTGCTCGACGCAGAAACGGGCTCGGGCGTTACCGGTCAGCCGGCGCAGTGGGGTAAGGTCTCCGGTGGCTGGAAGGAGAAAGGTACCGGGCATGGGATTGCCCTGGCGATATCGAGCCCTGACAAGCGCCTTGGGACTGTCGAATTCGGCTGGCTCGAGGTCTCCCATGTGGGGTCCTATTGCATTGCCACGCAATTCGGACTGGTCGAAAATCTGCGTTTACACGACCTCTATCTCCACGATTGCGGCGCGGATGGTTTGGATAACAAGAACCGCGGCCTTGTCGGAAGCCGGCAGCCTCAGGCGTTCATATCCAACTTCCTCGTTGAACGGCATGGGCAGAGAAGCGGAATAACCGGGAGCGCCGGGGTGGATTGTCGCGGCGGTGTGGTCATGACGAATGTCGTCGTCAGGGATTTCGCCAAGCCCGGACAGGGTAATGTCGGCATCAGGATCTCATCTTCGGTGGTGTCCGAAGAGGACGATGAATATCGGCCCCCCTCCAGTTTTTCGAACATCTCCAACATCACTATCGATTCCGGAGATCCCTCGATAGAAGGCAGCATGGGACTGGTCCTTCTGTCGAGCCGGGGGACAAACGCCAGCAATGTTTCGGTCAGGAACTGTCGGCGCGCCTTTTCTTTTGGGGACGCCGCGAGCGGGGCCGGCGACACGTCCGAAGGGGCGTCCCTGACCGGGTTTTCCGCCGAAGGGTGCTGGGACGAAGGCGTCTTCCTGAAAAGCTCCAGGGTCACGCTGACGAACGGCACCATTTTGGGGGCCAAGGATTCCTTCTCAGCGAAACGTGAGAACCTTGCCGCTGCGAACGGACGTCTCGAGCTGCAGCGGCCTCACAGGGCCGATGGGCTGAAGGTCTACCGCAATGGGTCTATTCTGCGCAGTCCGGAGCATTACCTTGCGGAGGGTGAGGGCGATGCGGAAGCGGTAAAAAGCGTGACGTTTCATGAGCCGCTGACACAGGACGACCGGGTCGAGGTCGTCACCGAGACACTCGGTGCGTACCATGTCCTCGGAGAGGAGTGCCATCTGAGCGGGTGCAACGCCTATGATGCCCGCAAGCCGATCTCGGGAAGCGCCCCTCCGCTTGTCTCCGGCGGTAGCTTATCGGGGCCGATGCCTTGGAGGGCCGTCCTGTCCTTTGCCGAAAAGGAGGCAGAAGATCGGGATATAGCCTCACGGGGCCTGTTCTTCTTAGAGGGCTCTCATGTCAGGGTGGTGTGCGACATCCCGCTTCCTCCCAGAGCGGATATGGCTGGATTGTACCTTCATGGCCTGCCCTATCCAGGCATGTCCGACAGGGTGTCTGACATGACAGCTATCCGCACTCTGGGAGGGGCGCAGATCGTCTGGCCCGGTGGGTTCATCCCGCTTTCAGCTACTCTGGCCCCGGGGGAAGATCGCGTTTCCTTCGCCCCGGAGACGACATCCCCGTCCCGGCCCCCGGATATCTTGGGGGGCCGGGACGGGGATGTCTTGCTGTCGGTTGATCTTGTCTATCCCATCCGGGGGGCTGTACGGAGATGATTGCCGACGTAACTGCTGCCAGAGTGTCGCGGATGGCCTTCTGTTGGCTCTGTAGGTGTCCGGCGCTCCTTGCGATTGTCTGACGATGCGGTCATGCGGCGGATGAGTTCGTCATAGGCGTGCAGGCTATCGCCCATGAGCCCGTGCTTCTCCACCCACGCCCGCAGTTCGGCACCATCCGCCCGGTTCGCGGCCCCGGCGGTTATGCGCGCACTCAGCGCTTCCACCCATGCCCCGGTCTCGTTCGCCACCGTCTCAATATGCGGCGCATTTTGCGCGAGAGGCCGGTAGACATCTGTTTCGGAGGCCAGAGTCGGCAGCCCGAGCCCCGCGTATTCAAGACCCTTCAGGGAGGATTTACTCGCGTTGAACGACGTGTCTCGCAGCGGCGCGACGGCGAAATGGAACCGGGCGGACTGTTCGCGCAGCCATGGCACGAAGTTGCGGTAGCTCTTCATGCCGTTCGGAATTTCGAGGGTCTCCACATAGCTGGGAAGGGGCGTGTCGAAGCTATTTGAAATCCCGATCAGCGTCAGACGGAACTCGGGATGCCTAGCGTGGATCTCCTCAAGGGCGGGCATCAGGAGCTTGAGGTCGTCGCCATGGGTGGGGCTGCCCATGTAGAGCGCACGCACGGTGTCGCCGAGAGACGGGGGCGGGGGTGTTGATCCCCAGAGCCGGTCGCTCAGGAGATTGGGAAGCAGCGCGACGTTGTGGTTGATGTCGCGCATCTTTTCGAGCAACGGCTGCGTCGAGACGGTGATCATAGCAGCATCTCTAATTAAGCGATGCAGGAACGGCGCATAGTCGGCATAGGTTTGCTCTGGGTCCTTGTCCTGGGGGACATCTAGCAGGTCGTCGTCCAGATCCAGCGCGAAAGGGATGTTGCTCTCTGCGAAGGCCGCGCGAAGCGGATCGATCATCGGACGGGGAATGGCGGTCCGTTGCAGGATGGCGCCGTCAAGATCTCCACGTCGGACAAGCGCGAGAAGCGATGCGGGGCTCAGGCGGATATAGCAGACGTCGCGGTCCACGGAATTATGCGTCCGGGCCCAAATACGGATCTGTGTCGAAGCGTTGGCGTCGCGTAGGTCCGCGTTCTGCGGGCATACAACACCAATCCTGGCCATGTCGCGGGTCCGGGGCGTCATGATCTTGCGATAGACATTCAGGTATTTGGCGCCCATCAGGCGCGTGGTGTTACCCCGTCCATAGCCGCGCTGCCACGCGTTAACGGCGGCAACTCGCTCCTGCATTTCCTCGTCGTCGAGTGCAAGCTCCAGGATACGCTCGTAAAGTACCGGGATATCGGAGTGATCTAGAACCCAGCCGGCACCGCTTTTACGGACTCGCGTGGCGACGGTGGGATAATCGAAGACCAGGGCGGGCAGTCCGATCGACCAAAGTTCTGTCAGTGTGTGACAGTAGGTTTCATCCCAGATCGAAAAGATGCCCCCCAGGTGAGGTTTGATCTGTGCGGCTTTTTCTTTGAACTCTTCCCGCGTGTAGGAGCCATGCAGGATGATCTGCGGATGGGGTTCGTAATTCTGGGCGTATATTTTGCCGAGAATGTGGAATTCTAGGCGCTTGGATTCTGTCTTGCTGGACTAGGTCCTGGATAACCCGCAGCCCCTTGGCTTCGTCGATGTTGCCGGGCATCAGGATGCGGATCTTCTGATCACCCTCAGGGGTGCTACGGACCGTGCCGAAATCCGGGAAGTCACGGCCGTGCGGAATGACCGAAAACCGCTCTGCGGATACTCCGGGAAGATGCGACAAGATCCGCGTCCGGGCACTTTCGGAGGTGGTAATGAAGCCATCGCACTGGCTCAGCGCCTCAGAAAAACGTTGTCGCCATGTATGGACCCACCCGTCCCGCAGCCGCGGCAGGCTGTTTGTTGGCCAGAGTTCCGCCTTGCAGTCGCCTTCGCCGGCGGTGCAGGTGCCGCCGCAAAATTTCTGCTCGGCGTCGATCAGTTTGACGGTTGGGCAGAGAGCATAGAAATCATGGAAGGAGAATATTGTCCGGATATCGAGTTCGCGCGCGATCTGTGGCAACGACAGCCCATGCCAACCTAGGTGACGCATGTGGAGAATGTCCGGATCGAGCGCGATCAGCCAGTTCGTCACGACGGCATCATACTCTGTGGACCCGTGCGAGATTGGATCGACCGGCTCCGTCAGCCTGTGCTGCCGTAGCGTGACCATCCTGCCCTCGACCAGTCGACTGAGTTCTAAGATATGCGAGTTGCAGCGTAGCAGCCAGCCATCGACCGCATCGTCCAAGGCGTTCATCAGATCGCGGTTAGTCTGAGGCGTGCCGCCGGTCTTGGTGGAAACTACAAAGAGCACCCGCGTTTGACTCATTTCCGGCATGGTACAATCGCGCAGCGCCAATGTGGCGCGATTGCGTGCCATCAGGATATCCGGGTCTTCCTTGTAGACGGCAGTCAGTTTTTTGTATTCAGGATAGCGCGCATCGACGACTTCGCGTCCCTGCCGCATCAGGTCGGTCTTGGTGTCGCCGAAGCTCTTGGACCGGTCGTGGAACACATAGGTGCGGTCGTCGATCAGGTTGTGCCAGCCGGCACGTCCCGCGCGCATGCAGAAATCGTTTTCCTCGCCGTAGCCGCGCGGGAATGCCTCGGCATCGAGCAGGCCGAGGTCGTCCATGCAGGCGCGGGTGATATACATGCAAAAGCCGTTCCCGGTCGGAACCGAGGGATACAACCCCAGGCTGCGCCGGCGGAAAGCGCGGGCATAGGTGATCTCATCGACGCCGACGGGCAACTCGTTGTCGTTGCCGATCGTCGGTGCCGAAAAGGCTCCGGCACGATCCGACATTGCAGTGACAGTGGCGACCCGGGGTCGCGAAACGACGGCTGCGCGCAGGCCCGCGACCCAGCGCGGCGTCACCCGTGCATCCGAATTGAGGATGATGACATCGGCGCGCCCAGTTTCGCTCAGGCCCCGGTTGACCGTCCGAGTGAAGCCCATGTTCTCGTCGTTATGCAGGACGCGCATGTTCGCATGGGCGGCGGTCCGCGACAAGATTTCCGCAATCGCAGGATCCGGAGAGGCGTCGTTCACGAACAGGATGTCGACCCATTCCGGCGTGTAAGCGGCCAGGCGCTCGATGCAGATCTCGAGATCCTCCGCGGCATTGTAGACGGGAATAACCACTGCGAGCGGGAAGGGCGCGCTCGACAGCCACGCATTCACTGTCTGCGGGCAGTCCTTGCCGGTGACGGTGATGATCTCTTTGCTGTTCTTTTGCGGGCGGCCGCATTGAACGGTTTCGGTCATTGAGGTGCCGTCCGGAAGTTGGACGGTGACGGTGTGTTCGCCGGGCTCGAGCTGTTCGAGGTTGAAGGAGGTTCCGAAGCCGCCTGTCCCCTTGGAGACACCGGCGCGCAGAAGGTCGTTCCGGTGAATGTTGTTGCGCAGGGTGCAATAGGGCACGCCGTCGATCAGAACCTGTACGTCAAAGATACGATCGGTCTTGCCGTGATCGACCGCCCAGCCCTGGAGGTGGCGCTGCGAGAGCTTCTCGAACGCGAGCTTGTAAGCAGGCTTTGGTGCAGAGGTATGCGCCGGAGCGGGCTTCTCCTGCTGCGCGGCGGGGACGGCGGCTGGCTGCTCCGGCGCGGAGGCAAAGGTCTGGATCTGGCTGAACAGCGGGGTGTCGCCGCCCGCCGGATGGACAGAGATCTCGATGCTCCCGTGCAGGGGGCCAGTCAGATCGTTCAGGGCAATATGGAACCCATAGAAACCGTTACCGAACCCGGCCTCGCGGACGTCGGGGCGCTCGAGGTCGGCGGGAAGGCCTGACGCGATGAGGGTGCCGTTCAGGTAGATATCAATGGACTGGGGGCTATCGTCGGTTCTGCGCTTGAGCCATCCCGCCAGAACGGTCTCATTGAAGAGATCAATGTTGCCGTAAAAACTGCCAGCCTTTCGACGAACGAGTTTTTCTTGTAGTCGGCCGACGGCCGTCCCGATTTTCATTGTTGAAACCTTTGAAGCATAGAGCACTTGCGATGTGACCTTGATAGTATATCGGGTGATCCGGGGGGCAGGGTTAACTCCGCAGCAGCCCCATCAGGTAGCGCCCGTAGTCGTTCTTGCGGAATTTCTCAGCGCGCGCCGCCAGTTGCTCGCGGTCGATCCAGCCTTGGTCGAAGGCGATCTCCTCGGGGCAGCCCGCCTGCTGGCCTTGGCGCTTCTCCAGCGTGCGCACGAAGTTTCCGGCGTCCAGCAGCGAGCCATGCGTGCCGGTGTCGAGCCAAGCATAGCCGCGGCCCATACGCTTCACGTCGAGCGCGCCCTCGTGCAGATACATCTCCAGCAGCGTTGTGATTTCCAGTTCGCCGCGCGGAGAGGGCTGCACCTGCTTGGCGCGCTCGGGCGCGGTGCCGTCGAGGAAGTAGAGCCCGGTGACCGCATAGTTCGAGGGTGGCACCTCGGGTTTCTCGATGATCGAGGTGGCGCGGCCGTCGTCGTCGAAATCCACCACGCCGTAGCGTTCGGGGTCGGCGACCCGGTAGCCAAAGACCGTGCCGCCGGTCTCACGCGCATCGGCCTCGGCCATCATCTCGGGCAGCCCGTGGCCGTAGAAGATGTTGTCGCCCAGCACCAGCGCCGAGGGCGCGCCATCAAGGAAGTCTTCGGCGAGGATGAAGGCCTGCGCCAGCCCGTCGGGGCTCGGTTGCACCACATAGGTGAGCGAGATGCCCCATTGGCTGCCATCGCCCAGCGTGCGCTTGAACTGCTCTTGGTCCTGCGGCGTGGTGATCAGGCAGATCTCGCGGATCCCGGCCAGCATCAGCGCCGAGAGCGGATAATAGATCATCGGCTTGTCGTAGACCGGCAGCAGCTGTTTCGAAACGCCGATGGTGATCGGATAGAGCCGCGTGCCGGAGCCGCCGGCGAGGATGATGCCTTTACGCTTGGTCATCGTTAAAATGTACCTCAGTCGGGAGAAAGTCTGGGAAGGAAAGCAGCCGCGCATCGAGATGCGCGGCATAGAGGGTCATATCGCGGGTGTAGAGGTCTGCCACCCGGCGCGCCAGCACCGGGTCGTAGAGCTGGCCATGCGCCGGCAGCTTGCCGCCGCGTTTCATTTGGGCCAGCTCGGCGATAGGGGTGTCGGAAAAAGCGCCCTCGGGGATCATCTCGACCCGGTCGGTGCCATGGCCGGTGAGGCTGCGGGCGTCTTGCACGGTAAAGCCGATCGCCTGTCGCAGGATCGGGGCAGCCTCGTGGAACCGCTCTAGCGCGAAGACATGGCTGTAGTGTTCGTAGACCAGAAAGTCTTGCTGCGGGCGCCAGTGGATGTTGGCCTTTAGCAGATCCTCTTCGCCGAGCAGGGTGACGAAATCGCGGAAGGTCAGCGCGTCAGGGTCGAACCCGTCGCGGGTCAGCCGGTAGAGCTGCCAAAGCTCGGGGGTCTTGTCGACGATCTTGTCGAGAAACACGCTGGCCAGACGGGCATGCGGGCAGCGCAGCACGGTAAAGCTGAACGGCGCGCGCACCAGCTCGGGCAGGCTGGCGGCGAAAGTGCCGTTGTTGAGGTGGATCCAGGTCCAGTCCCCGGGGCTTGCGATACAGTTGTTGGCCAGCGCCATCGAATAGCGCAGCGTCGAGCAGGCGTTCTTCGGGATGAAGCTGTAGACCGCGCCGGAGCGGTAATGCACCAATGCGTAATGGGCTGCGAAGCCATGCGCT
The DNA here is from genome assembly GCF_056158605.1 of Salipiger sp. ABN3_019. NCBI lineage: Bacteria > Pseudomonadati > Pseudomonadota > Alphaproteobacteria > Rhodobacterales > Roseobacteraceae > Salipiger > Salipiger sp. ABN3_019. The sequence continues at coordinate 10,534 of NZ_JBSWTP010000005.1, read as the reverse complement.
TTGTTCTGCGACAAGGTCACATCCTCGGAGCGGGCGTAGCGCAGCAGGCCGGTCATTGTCCGGTTCTTCCCGCATCGGTGCAGGGCTCCGTAACATCAGGCGGGCGGACCACAAGCCTCGCCTGGGGCGTGGCTCCCGAAAGGTCTGCCCCGGAGCCGCATGACAGAGACGGTTTGCGAACACGCCGCCGAGCTTTCGTTGCGCCCGGGCCGGTCTTTCCGAGAGTTTGCAGCGTCACGTCCTACTCCGTTCTCGGGGCGATCCCGTAAGGTTCGTACCGGAACCGATCAAAATCTGCACTGTAGATGCGGGCTATGCGGACTCGATCCGGGCGGGTCATTTTCAAAGGCTCAGCTGCGCTGTTTCGCTCGGTGAGGATCTCAGTGCCGCTGTTGCTTTGCCCGATATCACGCGGCCCCCGCGTGTCGCCGGAAAGACTGTCCAGCCAGTCGACCAGATGATTCAGTCCGTCTTCGAGGCGGAAGACTCGACAGTTGGTGGGAACAATATCATGCATCGGGCGGAAATGGCCATCAAAGGCGAAGGGCTCTGTTCGCAGGAGCTTCGGCAGGCCCATAATCCAGCTCGTCAGACTGGTCTCGGGGGGGATGCGTCCTAATCCGTCGCGCTGAACGCGAAAGGCGCTCATCAGGCGGTCATACGGATGTCTTACAACGGCAAAGCTGGCGTCGAAGAAATCCTCCGGGAACAGCCTGGCCTGAGCGTCAGCCGGGATGTGCTGAGGGGAACTGTTGATCCAGCGGAAGCGCTTGGGGATCTGCCGGTATTTCCGGTCCAGAAAAGCTAATGGTCCAAACCGTTCCTCTAGATAGTCTTCGATCGAGGAGCCGGCGCACTTCGGCACATGGGCAAAAAAGCACAATTTTGATCCGATGCGGATGATCGGCACGTCAGTGTCCTTTCCCCAGCCGCTGCCCGACGCCCTTGCGCGCCTGCAGCGGGCGCCACCAGGCCTCGTTGTTCAGATACCACTCCACGGTCTTCTCAAGCCCTTCCTCGACGGTCACCGAGGGGCGCCAGCCGAGCTCGTCCCGGATGCGGCTCGGGTCGATCGCGTAGCGTGCATCATGGCCCGGACGGTCGGTGACGAAGGTGATCTGATCGGCGTAGGAGCCGCTGTCCTTCGGGCGTTTGCTATCGAGGATGGCGCAGAGCGTCTTCACCAGATCGAGGTTGCTGCGCTCGTTCTCGCCGCCGATGTTGTAGCTGCGCCCGAGTTCGCCCTTCTCCACCACCAGCAAAAGCGCGTCGGCGTGGTCCTCGACGTAGAGCCAGTCGCGGATGTTCTCGCCCGTGCCGTAGATCGGCAGCGGCTTGCCCGCGAGCGCGTTGAGGATCACCACCGGGATCAGCTTTTCGGGGAAGTGATAGGGCCCGTAGTTGTTGCTGCAGTTGGTCAGAACGACAGGCAGCCCGTAGGTCTCGTGCCAGGCGCGCACCAGATGGTCCGAGCTGGCCTTGGAGGCCGAATAGGGCGAGCGCGGATCATAGGGCGTGTCTTCGGTGAACTGGACCTCCGGATCGGCGGGCAGCGAGCCGAAGACCTCATCGGTGGAGATATGGTGGAAGCGAAAGCTCTCGGGCTTGCCCTGCTGGGTCCAATAGGCCCGCGCGGCTTCGAGCATATTGTAGGTGCCGGTGATATTGGTCTCGATGAAATCGCCCGGCCCGTCGATCGAGCGGTCCACATGGCTTTCGGCGGCGAGATGCATCACCGCGTCGGGCTTATGCGCCGCAAACACCCGGTCGAGCGCCGCGCGGTCGCGGATGTCGGCCTGCTCGAAGGTGTAAGCTGGGCTGTCTGCGGCTTCGGCGACATTGTCGAGACAGGCGGCATAGGTCAGCGCGTCGAGGTTCACCACCTCATGGCCGCGCGCCACCGCCAGCCGCACCACGGCCGATCCGATGAAGCCGGCGCCGCCGGTGATCAGGAGTTTCATCTGGGTCTTATCCTTCAAAGGTGAACGGGCTGTCGAAATCCTTCAGGAAGGGCGCGGCGGCGTCCTTCTCCGACAGCACAGCGTCCGAAAGGTCCACGCCCCAATCAATGCCGATCTCGGGATCGTCGAAGCGCACCGCACCGTCGCACTCGGGCGCGTAGTAATCGGTGCATTTGTAAATGATCTCGGTGTCCGGCTCGAGCGTGGCAAAGCCGTGCAGAAAGCCGGTCGGGATCATCAGCTGACGGCCGTTCTCGAAGCTCAGCTCCTCGCCGACCCACTGCCCGTAGGTGGGCGAGCCTTTGCGGATGTCGACGGCCACATCGAAGAGCCGCCCCTTGCCGCAGCGCACCAGCTTGGCCTGCGCATGCGGCGGCGCCTGAAAGTGCAGCCCGCGCACGGTGCCCACTTTGGCCGACAGCGAATGGTTGTCCTGAACGAAATCATAGTCGAGCCCGTGCTGCGCCATCCGCTCCTTGTTCCAGCTTTCGGAAAAGAACCCGCGGTTGTCACCGAAGCGCCGCGGGCTCAGGACCAGAACACCGGGCAGGGCGGTTTCTTCAATTTCCAGCATTTCTATTAACTTTTTGTTTTTTCGCGTTCTCGCAGACTGTCTACAGAGGAAAGGTGACAGGAAAAAGAGAAGAACCCTTTGGGCCACCCATTCCGTGGGCAAAGCGCCGCTTCCGTGAGCAGAACTCCTCCTAGAAAGCGCCTGAGTTCCCCTTGCAAATAGAGGGTCTCACGACCCATAACCTGCGGGAAAGAACTTGTGGGGACGACCCTTATGAAAATTGCGATTATCGGCACCGGCTACGTGGGGCTTGTGTCTGGCGTCTGTTTTTCCGACTTCGGCCACGAGGTGGTTTGTGTGGACAAGGACCCGCGCAAGATCGAGATGCTGGAGCGCGGTGAGGTGCCGATCTACGAGCCGGGGCTCGACACGCTGATGGCCAAGAACGTCGAGGCGGGGCGGCTGTCGTTCACCCTCGACCTCAAATCGGCCATCGACGGTGCCGAGGCGGTGTTCATCGCCGTCGGCACGCCGACCCGTCGCGGCGATGGTCACGCCGACCTCAGCTACGTCATGGCCGCCGCCGAAGAGATCGCCAAGACCGCCGATCATTACATCGTCGTGGTCACCAAATCGACCGTCCCCGTGGGGACAAACCGCAAGGTGCAGGAGGTGGTCGCCGCCGCGAATCCGGACCTCGAGTTCGACGTCGCCTCCAACCCCGAGTTCCTGCGTGAAGGCGCGGCGATCGACGATTTCATGAAGCCCGACCGGGTGGTCGTCGGCGTCGAGACCGACCGCGCGGCGAAGGTCATGGAAGACATCTACCGCCCGCTCTATCTGCGCGACTTCCCGATCGTCACCACCGATCTGGAGTCCGCCGAGATGATCAAATACGCCGCCAACGCCTTCCTCGCGACGAAGATCACCTTCATCAACGAGATCGCCGCGCTCTGCGAGAAGGTCGGCGCGGACGTGAAAAGCGTGTCCAAGGGCATGGGGCTCGATGGGCGCATCGGCAACAAGTTCCTGCACGCCGGGCCGGGCTACGGTGGCTCGTGCTTCCCGAAAGACACCAAGGCGCTGGCCCGCATCGGGCAGGAGCATGCCTCGCCGATCTCCATCGTCGAGACGGTGATCAAGGTCAACGAGGACACCAAGCGGCGGATGACCGACAAGCTGCTCGACCTCTGCGACGGCTCGTTCAACGGCAAGAAGGTCGCGGTGCTGGGCGTCACCTTCAAGCCCAACACCGACGACATGCGCGACGCGCCGGCGCTGACCATCGTGCCGTCTCTGGTCGGCGGCGGGGCCTCGGTCTCGGTGGTCGACCCGCAGGGCAAGCGCGAGGGCGAGGCGCTGCTGCCGGGTGTGACCTGGGAAGAAGACCCCTACGCAGCAGTATCGGGCGCCGATCTTCTGGTCATCTTGACCGAGTGGAACGAGTTCCGTGCGCTGGATCTGAAGCGCCTGGCCGGGGGCATGACTACCGCACGGCTCGCCGACCTGCGCAACATCTACGCCCCCGAGGACGCGAAGGCGGCGGGGTTTGTCGCCTATGAGGCCATCGGCCGGGCCGGTTTCCAGGGCTGAGGAGGCCGCGCCTCAGGCGAAATAGCGCTTCGGACAATAGGCAAGACAGGAAGGCCCCGGGATGACCTGGGGCCTTTGTGATTTCGGCCTCTGTTTCAGATGACCGCACGGCGCCTTAGGCCAGGATCATGTCGTCAATGATCCCGGCCTGAAGGGGCTGGCCGAAGGTGGTGCTCACACCCTGATCCTCGAAACTCGCGTCGCTGCCGGAAACGACGCCGCGTAGATATCAGAAGCGCCTGAACCTGGTCTGCATGTCGTCAATGAGATCTTGCGCCTTCTGGGCTCTGTGCCGGTTCGCATGCACCTCGTAGCGCTTGGCGATCTGGAGGCTCGTCTGATCAACTTGCGCGCCGCCTGGTCGCGCCGCCGGCTCGTCGGGGAGGTTCACGAAGCCGCCCTCGTGGATCAGTATCCACGTGTGACAGGTGTCGAAGGTCGACTACATGTCGATTTCCCATGCGAAAGACCCGGGAACGGAGGTTGTTTGTTGCCGAATTTCGTGGGTACGCTGCCGCGAGCGCGCGGCTGAGAGTGGAAGTCGCCAGGACTGCCTCGTTACTCTGGTGCGGCTTCTCTTCTGCAGGGAGCGTCTCAACTTCTTCGCCGCGTGCTCACCCTGGCAGCTTTGACTGTGCCTTTCTGCCAGGGCGAGGAGGGGTCGCAAAACCAAGTTTGGGTTCCGAGCTGGGCCTGAGGTGCGGCTGTGAACTCACGCCGAAGCGCAAATTCTGATTTCCTATTCTATGTCGGATATCCAAGCACTTGGCATCGAAGATCTCGGCGAGGCTTCGATACCGTAGATTTCCTCGATGTGTCCTTGGATTTCTCGGGTCGTCATTCCGCGCGCATACATGGAGATGATCTTAGTATCGAACTTCGGGAAGCGGCGCTGATACTTGGCGATCAGCAGCGGATCACCCTACGATACACCGGCTGGAGGAGAGCACCTTCACCGGCCTCCGCCCTTACCGCGCTCATCAGAAAGCGCGGCGAGCCTCCGAAAACCCGCTAGTGATCGCCCAGAATAGCTCTCGCTGCCGCATGTGCGAAGTCGATGGAATGACCGAGGTTTTCGATCTCCATTGCGCTCAGTCTGAGGACTTCTAGATCTTCAGCCCGCAATGTGTAGCCCGCATCGGCATTCGCCAGCTCGCGTAAAGCCGCCATCAGTTCCACACGTGGCATGATCTTAAGGTCTCCATTTGGCCAACCGCCGGTCGTCCCTCCTACCGCCGCTGACGTGGACGCGCTGAGGGTGAGTGAAATGGGACCAGGCTAGCTACGCTCCTGGCCCCCTGTGGGGAACACAAAATCTCAACTCATACCGGCGATAAATGATCGCGTCCCGGCCCGTCTCATATTGCCTTCCTTGAAGGGAAAAGTTCAAAAGCTGACAATCCTGAGTAAAAAGTTGGAGCTTTTGATGGGTCAGAACTCGGTGACCGAGTGGCATTGGGAGGTGGCCAATCTCGGATGGCTCGGAGAACGAAGCGCAACGTTCCGGCGGGAGGTGAGCAGCCATGTTGTCCTGAGGCGCTATTCTTCTGGCGACTATCCGCATCACGTCGGCGATGAAGCCGGGGGGATTTACGGGGTCATTGAAGGGAGCTTTGGCACCTATGCGGCCAGTGACGCTGCAGGCATCGTGTTGGGGCATATCTTCCGGGAAGGCGCGTGGTTCGGACAGGGCCCCATCACATCCGGAAAGCCAAGATACCTCAGCTTCAAGGCAATGGAGCCGTCGGTCATCCTCTACCTGCCGCCCGCCGCGCTCAACCAGATAGCCCACAGCTTTCCGGGTGCCGAGCGGGAGCTGATGTCCCTCTCCGAGTACAACCAGTTGATCATGACTCGTGTCGTCTCGGACTTGCTGATCCGGAAGACGGAGTGCCGGATCGCGGCCGTCCTGCTGAGGTTGTTCGAGATCAAGCCCGGCGGCCTCAGGGGAGGGGATAGATGCCGCCTGACACAGGCCGAACTCAGCGAAATGGCGAACACCTCGAGGCACACGGCGAACACGGTGCTGAAATCTTTAGAGCAGAAGGGCTGGATCGAGGTGAGCTACGGCAGCATCACCTTGATAAGGCCGGAAGAGTTGCGCCGGTACGCCTATGCCTGACGTCCCATAGGTCTAGGCTCCGGGACGACGGGAAGGAGGCCGCCGTGGCGCTCCAGGCCCGAGCACGCTTGTCCCGCGCGCCATGCCCTGCAGGGCGGACAGGAAGGCGCCATGGCAAAAGAGATCGAGGTTCTGGAGGTCGGGGACGTGCGCTTCGGCGGGCAGGGCGGAGAGCCCCTGGATGAGGGATTCCATGATCGGCTTCGATCGTCGGTCCTCGTTGCGCAGCACGACGGTGTAGCGGCTGACACGCTCCACCAGGGAGGTCACGTTGATCTTGCCGTGCTCCTTGCGGAACATCACCAAGTCGCACCCCCAGTGCCCAAACTCAACGCGCTCGGCGACGCAATCCCGCCTGTTTGAAAGGCTTTGCGCGTCCGAGATGTGGCTGCGCTGGTACCGGCGGTATCCACGAGGTCTGCGGCGTCGGCGATGCTCGGGTAGGTGCCGGTAGAACTGCTCGGCGCGACCTTCCTTCGAATAGGCGTAGCGATAGATCGTCTCGTGGCTCACACGGACACCATGCTGCTCGAGACGCATCCGGCCGGCGATCTGCTCCGGCGACCAGCCAGCCTTGAGCCCATGCTCGATGGCAGCTTTGAGCTGCGGGTGCTGAATCATCTTGCGGTGAAGGGCGCGGCGCTTCTCGCTCATGGTCTGGGCATTCAGCGCGTAGTATCCCGCGAGCTCGGGCAGGTCGCCGCCGTCGAAGTGATTGCGCTTCAGATCGCGGTAGATGGTCGAGGGGGCGCGGCTCAGGCGATCCGCGATCTCGGGGATCGACATCTTGGCCTCACGCCACTTGGCAATCTTGATCCGCTCCTCGAAACTCAGCTGAAGGTAACAACGACCCATTCCACATCCTCCATGCAAACTTCTGTTTTGATACAGAATTTGCACTTCGTTTGTGAATCCACCGCGCTTACAATCAATAATCCGATAATCAATATTATGATTTATTACTGTCCATGGTGGTGCGCGTTACCCTGTCAATGGCGGAGCAAAAACCAGCCACGGGGCGGCGTAAAAGCAGGCCACGTGTGGAACTGATGGCTGCTTTACGCGAGCTGGCGAGTGCCGGTGCGGGCTACACATTGCGTGCTGAAGATCTAGAAGTCCTCAGACTGAGCGCACTGGAGCTCGAAAACCTTGGTCATTCCATCGACTTCGCACATGCGGCAGCGAGAGCTATTCTGGGCGATCACTAGCGGGTTCTCGGAGGCTCTCCGCGCTTCTTCATAAGCGCGGTAAGGCCGTGTCGAGGTTCTGAATCATCGTCAGGGATCCTCCCGTCTGCTTAGAGTTCGTGCCCGTCCTCAATATCCAGGCCACGCTCAGCGGCATGCTCAGCCGCGAGCTCGGCCTGCCGCTCTCCCGCCATGGCCTGGTAAGCCTCCACGGTCTCTCGCTCGCGGGCCCCCTGCCCCACCACGAGGTCGGCTTCGTTCTTCAGCTCGGCCGCGACCGCCGCCCGAACCGCGGGATCGCGGATCTCGTCCTGCAGCGGGGTGCTGTCGCCCTCGAGGATCTGTGCGAGCTCCGCGTCTGAGAGCGTATCCGCCATCCGATCAACGAGGCTCTCGATGGCCGGCACGTCGGCAAGCTGGTGGTGCTTGTCCACAGTCAGCAACTGGTCGAGCGCCAACTGCTCGACAAGGTCCCGCGGCACCGCTACGCCGTCGATGATCCGATGCCCCTCTTCCAAGACCGCGGCCAGCCGCGCGGAGGCCTCCTCGCCCAAGCTTTTCGCCCGGCCGCGCCACAGCGCTGCCTGCGCCAAAGAGTGGTCCCCCTGCGCCGCGTATTCCGCCAACTCCTCCGGCGTCGTGCCAAGCTGCGCCATAAGATCCGCATCCTGCGCAAACGCGGCGACCAGCGCATCGCGCATGTCATCCAGCGTGCTGTCGATCTGCGCAACGCGGGGATCCTCCGCCGCGAGCCCGTCCCGTACGTGCTGCAGCGACGCAGGCGTCAGATGCGCAAAGACATCGTCGCGCGCCTCAGCCACCATCGCATGGCCCTTGAAGAAGGGATCGGCCTGGGTCGCTGCCATAAGTTCGGTGCTGGTGCGGGAGAACTCCGCCTCCATCCGCACCCGCTCTGGCCCGGCCTCCATGGCCTGAATGCTCTCCCAGGTCTCCCGCGCCTCGGCCAGCAACTGCTCGCGGGCCTGCGTCATGGTTGCGACGGGATCAAAGCCCTGGTCCTGCGTGGCGGCGTGGGTTTGCGGTGGCATCAGGGTGTCTGCCTCGGGCATGAGAGAGCCTCCTTCGTCTAGGGTTTGCGCTGACGTGAAGAACGCCTGCGACAGCTTTTCCATGAACGCGTTTCCGGGACCGGACAGCGAGGCGAGCAAACCAAGACTGGAATATTGCCGCGCAAAGTCCTGCACCACCGCACGGCGGTGCGCCCTCTCCGCGTCCGACATCGGCGGCGGCGGAACCAGGTCCCCCCGGCCGGTCTTGTCATGCGCCGCGCGATACTCGGTCTCGCGCGGCGGGTTCTCGATGATCCCGCGCGACAGGCGATTGGAGGCCACCATGTCGATGCCATGCGCCCGCGAGAGCTCGGCATGGCACTCGCGCATCACGTCGTAGTTCAGCTCCGACTTCATGCTGATCGACAGGAAGTTGCCCCAGTCGCAGCCGACCTTGTCGACGACAAAATGCGCATGGATGTGATCTGGGTCGCGGTGCACCGCGGCGACGTAGCGCCACTGATCGCCGTAGTCACCGCTGGCAAAGATCGCCTGACCCCACTCCCGCGCCACCGCCTCGGCCGCCTCGATGCCCGTCCCCTTGGGAAAGCTCAGGATGATGTGGTCGGTGTGCCCGCGCCGGGGCGCGCCGCGCCAGGACGAAGACCAGTCCTCGACCGCCCGCGTCAGCGTGTTGGGTCGCAGGTCGCGGTCCACTCCGGCGAAGTTCGTCCAGGTGGCATGTGCCGCGTCCTCCCGGGTGATGTAGTTGAGCTGGCGGGTCAGCTCTTCCTTGGAATGACACCCCCCAGCCCGGATCCGCTTCACCACCGATTGCGGCGAGCGCTGCGCATTGCCGGCAAAGGCGCGGAAGGACCGGGCCTGCACGCTGCCATGCCCCGCGCCCGGAACGCGCGTCCCGCTTCCCCCGCTCCGGCTGCGGCGCGCAAGGTCCTCGAGCGGATAGCCAAGAACCGCCTCCTCGAGCGACAGCGACCCCGCCCTCATTGATCCACCTCCGGGAAGGCCACATCCGCCAGGGTCCGGCGGCGCGCGACGTTGATGAAATTGGTCAGCGCCTCGGTGAGCTCCCCCACCCGCGCGTCAAGCTGCGCCACAGTCTTGCCGTCCCGGACGTTCCACTTGAGCCGCCCGGAGTTCGCAAGCTGGGTCATCTGGTTGAGATTGCGCCCCACCGCCACGAGCTCGCGCCGGCTCTGCGCCAGCGCCTCGATCTCCTCGACCCGCAAATCAAGTGCCCCGACGGCCAGCCGCATGAGGCGCCGAATGCCGTCCGACGGCGTCAGCCCCTCGGCCTCCATCAGCGCCTTGAAGGCCGCGTATTCCTCGACACTGACCCGGGTGCCGATCACCGCGCCTTCGGTCGTCGTGTGCGAGGAAACCGCCTGGTTTCGGACCCGCGCCACCGTCTGCCGCGACCGTCCGCTGCGCCGGGCGATCTCGGCATCAGGCAGTCCCTCGCCCAGGAGGCGATTGATCTCGGCAATATCCTTGTGGGTGAGACGGGGCCCGCGGGGCATATCGCAACCTCAAGCAGCAATCAAAATTCAAACACGCTCTATAGGTGTACAACACAATACCGTTCCAGCCAACCGACCATGAAGGCCGGTTTTCGCCCCTTCGGGGGATTTCCGCTTGCGGAAACCGGTCAGCCTTCATGGTCTCCGTATCGCGCCCGGTGACCCCTCGTGGTTACTCAGGCAGGGCGCGGTGATCCGCAGGCCAGGAGGAGGCAATCTCGCTCCTGCGAGAGCTGCCGCCGGGGCCGTCCGCGGATCACACCCGTCCCGATGTGTCTGGCGTGGGGCGCCTGCGCCCCACGCCAGACGGAGAGGGCCAATGTGCGATTTTTGGCCCCCAGCCCCATGTGCGCTCCGCGCTCAATGACCAGGCCAAAAAATCTCGGCGGGTGCTGGGTCGCTGGAACGCAGGAGAGCAGGAGAGCAGGAATGAATGACTGCACGATTTCTGGACTGCTGGATCGGCGGAATGCTGCAGATATTGAAATATTGAGTTTTTAACTCATTGAGATGATGAGAGCTTGAGTGCCGGAGCCGTGGGGATGTTGATCGCTGGAGGCTTGGGCTGCCGGAGTTCTGGCGTGCTGAATGTGTGGACCGCAGGAT